>NZ_CAKPUG010000002.1 GCF_934191625.1 uncultured Lactococcus sp. | reverse complement strand
ATCAAAAGGAAAGGGAAGCTTTTTTCCAGAAAACTTACAATTATCGAGATGGCAAGGCAACAAAACGTGTGCTTGAGTTGATTGAAGTTATTATGAAACAAAGTTTATAGATAATCTTAAAAATAAAAAGCCATTAGACGAGATCTAAATGGCTTTTTATTTTTAAGATTATTTTATTTTTGGATGAAGTAATAAGATGTTGCTTCACCTGAAGCGAGTAAAGCATTAGCCTTATCTTGAAGATCTTTGTAGGATGTTGAAACTGTCGATTCGTGTTTGTTACCTGCTTTATCTACATAAACTAAAACCCAAGCACGTCCGTTTGGAGTTGTTTCAGAGCTAGATGGAGTTGCATTAGGATCTGCTTGAGGGCTATGACCACCTGCGCCATTATTTTCTACAGGATTATTTGAATTATCGACCCAACCTTGATCTGAACTTTCTGGTGTTGCTGGTTCAGCAGGTTGTTCAGATGTAGCCGGAGCTTCAGTTGTAGCTGTTGTGGAATCTGAAGTAGAACTAGCTTCTGAACTTTCAGTAGCTGTTGTTTCCGAAGTGCTAGCTTTACTTGTACTTTGGCTAGAGCTTTTTACTGAGCTAGAAGATTCAGAAGATGTGTCTTTCTTTGCGCTAGTAGTATTGCTACAAGCTGCCAGTAGCAAAACAGCAGCGAATGAACTAACTAAAAGTAATGATAATTTAAATTTTTTCATATGTACGACTCCTTAAAATTCCTTTTGTTTCTTCCAGTATAACATATTGTTTCTCAAAAACCTGATTAATTATCTATAAATTAAAAGATAATGAAGGAAAAGTTCTCATCTAAAAAAGATAAGTCGAATAATTTGTAAGCGTTTTTTAACTTTGTTAGAATTATTATATAGAAAAAATAAAAAATAGAAAGAAAGAGGTGCTTTATGATTTGGTCATTAATCGTTGGTGCAATTATTGGGGTGATTGCGGGCGCAATCACAAGTAAAGGAAAATCTATGGGGTGGATTGCTAATATTTTAGCCGGTCTCGTCGGTTCGGCTGTAGGTCAAGCTCTACTAGGATCATGGGGACCTAGCCTTGCTGGAATGGCGCTTATACCTTCCATTATTGGTGCTGTTATCGTAGTGGTAGTTGTTTCTTTCTTCTTAAGTAAAATGGGCGATTAAACAGCTGGTAGAGTAGTGTAGTAAAAAAGTGTGAATGCAAGTTATTTATTTACACAACGTAATTTTACGCCGTGCGATGGGGATATTGCTTATTACCTTAATCACATAGGAGATTTTATTAATAAAATAGGTAAAAATATTTTAATAAGTTATAAATAAAAAGGAGAATCTTATGGTACAAGTACAAGAAAATAAAAAAACTTTAGACAACTCAAACAATGAAGTAAGTGGAACTTTAAGTTATGAAGATAAAGTAATTCAAAAAATCGTAGGTCTTGCTTTAGATAAGGTTGACGGTTTACTTGCAGTAGATGGTGGGTTCCTCTCTAATCTTACTGGGAAACTTGTTAACACAGATGACGTAACATCTGGTGTAGGAGTTGAAGTTGGTAAACAACAAGTTGCGGTTGACCTTAAAATCGTAGCTGAATATAAGAAATATGTACCTGATATTTATAAAAATATTAAGGAAGTTATTTCTAAAGAAGTTAAGGCAATGACAGACCTTGAAGTTGTGGAAGTAAACGTTGATGTTATTGACGTTAAAACGAGAGAACAACAAAGACAAGATGAACAAAGTCTTCAAGATAAGGTAGGAGATGCTGCAAAATCAACAGGACGATTTACTTCAGAAAAAGTTGACCAAGTGAAAGACAAAGTTAGCGATGATGACAAACCACGTGTAAAATAGAATAAAAAAAAACAAGGATAAAATCTCCTTGTTTTTTTTTATGAAATATTTTCTTTCACTTCGACAACTTCCACTTGATAGACACTTGATTCATGAAGCATTTTTTGGAGTGCATTAATCATCATAACCAACCAGGTAAAGGAAATTGCAAATGCAATAATCTCGAAAACAGTCAGAGACAGATAATGCACTTTCAGAAATAAAATTGCTGAAGTCACAAGTGCGATAAAAACGATAGCTGATATACTAAGAAATTCTTTAGAAATTTGAGGCAAAAGGTATTTACTTAATACTATCAAGATGATAATACATAAAACGATACCATACGCAGAGGCATTGTGTAAGGCCATTGTCCATGATTGTGCTGGGAAAATACCTACACCGGCAATGAACAGTGCGATGACATAGTAAAAGGCTTGAACAATCTTAACCTTGAAACTATATAAGTCACTTTTTTGAAAATCCATAAATAAATAATCTGTGATTGTAAGTAACATCAATGCAGAAAAAATCATTGTGAAATTAAATTGCCATTGATTTTTAGCTTCCCCAGTTCCTAAAAAGCTAAAGTTGTATTGCCACCAGCCATTTTGTCCATTCGTAGCCATGGAAAGGAAAATACCACCGATAAAAGTAATAAACAATAAAATAATCAGGTGGGAAATTTGAACCGATGCTGCAAAGAGAATCAAAAAGTAAAAAACTATGGCTGCAAAGAGTGCTGCTACAAAAGAAGCAGTGAGGCGATCTAGAGTTACACCAACAAAGGTCATCCCAAGAATGTACCAAATTAGCGCTTGAATCGCAAAAACAATCAAGGTATAGGCAAGACTGATTGTGACGAGTTCTCTTATTCGACTGAAGAAACGTTTTTGGGGTGAAGTATTTTGCTTAGCGTAAACCCAGATAAAGGTAGCAAAGCCGATAAGTGTTGCACACAACATACTGATTCCAGCGACAGAGTGATATCGTCCGCCAGTAAAATTAATCTGAGAATGCCCGCTTAAAAAGAAAGTAAGTAGGGCAATGACTAAGCTTAATATACTGGGAATAAGCATGTAATGTAACGAAAAGTTTTGAGCATCAAGCTGATCCACGTCGTTTTTTAAGATGACTTGATTTTGCTCGATAGACATTTTATATTTTTGTTGCGTAAATTTATCCGCTACCTCGTCCGGAATTTCAATAATTTTTTTCATTTAATTTCTCCATCTTTTTAATTCCTATTCTTATTATTATATCAATATTTTGAAGTTTTAACGTTTCATCTTCTTTTATAGAGTAGGAATTTTCTGAATTGATGGATTTGAGTTGAATTTTTCGCTAATTTTAGAGGGAAGTGTTAGAATGAATGAAATGAAATCGGTTGCTGAAGGAATTATATATTAGAATAGAGGTGGATAATGTTTCAATTTTTAAAGTTGTTTTTAATCAGTGCTGTGATTTTTCTTATTTTAGATAGTTTTTGGTTAATCATTGCTAATAAAAAATTTTATCAACCCTATATAGGACATCTGATGGGGCAAACAAAATTTTTGCCAGCAGTCATTTTTTATCTTATTTATATGATTGCTCTCGTATTTTTTGTATTAGTGCCTGGGCTAGAAAAAGAAAGCCTTTCTTATGTTCTTTTGGTAGGCGCATTTTTTGGAGCAGTATGTTACGCCACATATGATTTGACAAATCTCGCGACATTGCGGGATTGGCCGTTGAAAATTACAATTATTGACATTATCTGGGGGAGCTTTGTAACTTCTTTAAGTGCAACACTTACTTATGTAATAGCCATAAGGCTTTAGAAGGAGAAAAAAGTGGGTGAAAAAAATGAGAATTATCTCTTGCTACAGAGTTTTAGAGCTGGAGCAGAAAAAGTAATTCATGAGAAGGAAGAGCTGAATAAAATAAATGTTTTTCCGGTGGCAGATGGAGATACAGGGAGTAACCTAGCCTCACTGATGCAAGGTATCATTGATAATGTGCCGATGCAAACTTATGCCATGGATATTCTTCTAGATGAAATATCAGCGGCAGCACTTATTGGTGCTCGGGGAAATTCAGGTATTATTTTTGCACAATATTTAAATGCTGTGGCTGAAAACTACCAAAAAAAAGAAACGAATTTTGAAAATTTTGTTGAAGCTTTAGAACAGGCTGTAAATAAAGCTTATAGTTCATTAATAGACCCAAAGGAAGGAACAATTTTAACGGTAATGCGCGTCTGGTCTGTGACTTTGCTAAAGGCCTATAGAACGAACCACTCCTTTGAAGAGGCTTTGTTGGAAGCAAAAAAAGAAGCACAGGAAGCAGTAAATGGCACTCAATTTCAAATGACTTTATTGCGAAAAAATAAATTGGTAGATGCTGGAGCGAAAGGATTTTATTACTTTATACTCGGTTTTACAGATTATTACTGCGGGAGGACTTTAGAAACAGATGATGAAGGTACAGTCGAGAATAATGCACTGGTAAAAAATCTTTCTGTAGAACATGTCATTGCCGAAGCTCCGCTTTATAGATACTGTTCAGAATTTATTATCAAAGAACCACAGATTTCTGAAGGACAATTACGAAAATTGCTGCAAGAAATGGGAAATTCAATTGTCACTGCTGGAAATAATAAGCAACAGAAACTCCACATGCATACTAATCAACCCCAAAAAGTGCTTGCAAAGTTAGAAAAGTATGGACAGATTATTTATCAAAAAGTAGACGATATGCGCCTACAATACGAAATTTCTCAGGAGAGACAAGCTCCAATAGCGATTGTTACAGACTCTATTGCTGATTTACCGCAAGAGTTTTTGCTTGCATATCAAGTGCATGTTTTACCAGTAAATGTCTCAGTCGGTGACCAAAATTTTCTGGATAAGCTTACTATCAATGCACAACTTATCAAAGAAAAAGCAGGCGAACACCTTAAAATGAGTACTTCGCAGCCAAGTATCCAAACTATTGATGCGCTTTTCTCTTTTTTGGAAGAAAAGTATGACCATGTACTTGTTATTACGGTAGCGTCACAACTTAGTGGCACCTATCAGCTAATTAAGCAACGTATCCAGGAAAAAAAATACTCGAAAAACTGGATTCACCTCATTGATTCACGCTTAAACTCGGTTGCACAAGGATTGCTCGTGCAACGGGCAGCTCAACTTGTGGAGAACCAGCTGCCTATCCAGCAGCTGGTTCAAGAAATTAAGCAGCTGCGAGAGAGGATCTTTATTTATGTGGCAGTGGCTGACTTAAGCCCGATGATACAGTCAGGAAGGATTCCTCAGTCTGTGGGTGTAATAGCTAAAAAGCTTTCACTTCATCCGATAGTGAGTCTGGATAAAATAGGCAATGGGAGACTGATTGGGGCTTCCTTAAGTCAAAAGCAAAGCATGAAAAAGATTGTTAAAAAAATCCAATCATTAGTAAAAAGTGGACAGATTGAAGCTATTGCTCTGACACATGTCTTGGCTCAAAGTGATATAGAAGATTGGCAGAAAATGTTGAAAGAAAAGACCGGCAATGATTATGAGGTGATCGAGAGTTCATCTGCTATTGCTATCTCTGCGGGAGTGGGGAGTATCGCTATCGCTGGAATTATAAAGGAGCAGTTATGATTTATGGAATAGTTTTAGGAGTTTTACTCGTCTATTTTATCTGTTGGTTTAAAGTAGCCGATCAGAAGAAAAACTATGGGTTAATCGATATAGCATGGGGTGGAGGATTTGTTTTGACAGCTTGTTTAAGTTATTTCTTCAATACTCAAATAACTATGCAAAATAGAGCAATTTTGATTTTGGTGGCACTTTGGGGTGTAAGACTATTTGTACATTTAGCCCGTCGCAATTGGAATAAACCTGAAGATTATCGCTATAAAAATATGCGACGCCGATGGGGAAGTCATTCTCCCAAATTAAAGGCCTTTCTTTCTGTCTTTATGGTTCAGTACCTTTTGCTTTTTATTATTGCACTCCCCATCATTCAGAGTAATTATCACCCAGAAAGTCATATTTTCTGGTGGCAAGTTCTTGGGGTAATTGTTTGGTTGGTAGGTTTCTTTTTTGAAGTCCTAGGAGATTGGCAACTAGAACAATTTAAGAAGCTTAAAGAAAATAAAGGAAAATTACTGACGAGTGGTTTGTGGTCCGTAACGCGACACCCAAACTATTTTGGCGAAGCTACCTGTTGGTGGGGCATCTTCTTAATTGCTTTTACTGATATCTCTAACCTTTGGCTAATAGTGAGCCCTCTTTTAATCACTGGCTTACTCTTATTCGTTTCTGGTGTACCTTTACTTGAAAGAAAGTATAAGGAGCGTAAAGATTTTCAAGTATATGCACAAGACACACCTAAATTTTTACCTTTCATCGGCAAGAAAGGTCTATAAAAAATCCCAAGAAATTATTCTTGGGATTTTTACATCACGCCTTTGTTAACGTTCAAGGATAAACTCAGAATTAACAGAGGTCTGTTTATTTGCTTTCGAAACAGCTTGTTCAAAAGCCATCCGTCCGACTTGACGGCAGTGATTGTCAATGGTGGGTAATTTGAGCAATTGTCCAGATAGCAAGCGTTCTTGTCCTACAATAATTGGTTTAGGAAGTCCTTGTTCTTCAAACCAACGCCATACATTGGCAGCAATTTCATCAGAATTAGCAAAAATCCCGTCAAATTGTGTTAATTGTGGCGCTAAGCGATAAGCATCCTCAGGTGAGATAAGTCCTGATTTGATCTGCTCTGGTCTTGCCTCAAGTTGGTAAACATCCTTGTAAGCCTGTAGAGTAGTTGAGATTGTTGGACTTTTACCTCTGGACAAGAGAAAGCCAATATTTGAACATCGTTGCTCTTTCAGCCATTCAAAGGCTTCACGATAAGCAGGAATTCGATTAGCATAGGTAGCTGGAATACCTGTATTTTCAGGTTTGTAGCAGAGCACTATAGGACCATATTTCTGATATTTTAGGATAGTTTCTTCAGGTACTTGACGTGAAGTGAAAATAATGGCTTCAAAGGCTTTTTTCCGCAATTTTTCGAGATATTCAATTTCTAAATCCTGGTTATAGTTTGAGGGTAGAATAATAATTTTATATCCAGTTTCAAAGCTTTTCTCAAGAATACCTTCTAAAATTTTACTAAAAAAGGGCGACTTGATATAAGGAAGCACAACACCGATATTATATGTAGCACCATGCGCCAACTCTTGCGCAATCGCATTGGTCGCATAGTCTAATTCGGAAGCTATTCTTAAAATTTCTTCGCGAGTTTGTTGAGAGGCGTATCCATTACCAGAAAGCACACGAGAAACGGTAGCTTTGGAGTATCCGGTGAGTTTGGCAATATCAGAAAGAGATGTCATAAGGTTACCTGTTCATTGATTTCACGAATAGCTGAGAGCGCCTCAGTTACACCGTGTTCTGTATTTTTAGCTACTATCATTTTAACATGGGCTTTCACTTCTTCGCTAGCATTTTCTACTGCAATAGGAAGACCGGCAGCCTTCAGAAGGGGGATATCGTTATGACCATCACCTATTGCAGCACTTTCTTCAAAATCAATTTCCTTTTCTTCCAAAATAGCTTGAGCGGCATCGGCTTTAGTTTTCTCAGCAGATGTAATCTCCAAAGTATGTACTGTGGAACGAGTCACATGGATATCGGGAATATCTAGATTTTTCAACGCTTGCTCAATTTGTTGCATTTCTTCGCGATCGAAAGTCATCAGCATAATTTTGTAGATTTCAGATTGTCCATCAAATGCTTTAATACGCGGTTCAGCGCCGGTAAGTGTTTTTTGGAAGAAGACTCCTTTGTCCTGTTTTTTAATGTACCAATGTGCCAAGCTGTACCAGCTGAGGCTTACATTTGGAAAGTTTGAAGAGAAGTAGTCCAAAAGATTGGAAACAATGTCCGCCGGCAATATGTGTTTTTCGATAACTTGTATTCCAAAATCATTTTGAGTAAAAGTCAGATTTCCATTGAAGGCGATTTGTGGTGTTTTCAGTTGAAGCTTACTTAATGTAGAACTCATCTCGATCGGGCTTCGTGCTGAAACAAGTGTCACCGGGATATCGCTCAGACAGACTGACCAGCGGTTTGTATCAGAAAGGCTACCACGTGTGTCGAGAAGTGTCCCATCCATGTCTGTAAAAATGTGCTTAATCATAGTTAAATCTCCTTTATGTTTTTTGATGCTTTCATTGTAATTTATGAAACGCGTTCCATGTCAAGCAATATGCATTTCCGATTTGGAAGATAAATTGAGGAGAAAAACTGGAATTTCATAAATTTTCACATAATTCTGTATAAATTCTTGCAATTTAAAATATTTTTACGTATAATAAGTCTTAAATTCATAAAGGAGAAAATCACATGAGCAAAACACTTCCATTGACAGTCTATTTCTTTTGGCGCAGATAAGTTGTGTTTATGCTTGGCATAGATACAACTTTTGAGTATTCTCAAAAAGTATCTGTGCCCGTGATAAAAAGCCGGGTAAATTACCCGGCTTTTTCTTTTTGAATTTAACCGCTCTTTAGTTTTTGTTAAACCATTAAAGTTAATCTATCGTGATCCAAGCAGGGCTTTACCTTTTTTATAAAAAACTAAAGAAGCAAAAACAAATAGAAATGAGGGATTTTACTTGGAAAATTCTAATCAAGAACTGAAGTCTTCAATGAAGACGAGACATGTGATTATGCTATCACTTGGTGGTGCCATTGGAGCAGGCTTATTTGCCGGATCCAGTAATGCCATTCAAGCTGCTGGGCCAGCAGTAATGATAGCTTATCTTTTAGCAGGCGTAATTTTATATGTCGTCATGCATGGCGTCGGCCAAATAATCATCCACCAAAAAGAGAATACCGTCGGTTTAGCAGGACTTATCTCCCCTTATGTTGGGGAAAGATTTGCCCACTTTACAGACTGGGTTTATTGGTCCTTATGGATGGCTGTTATGGTAGCAGAATCAGCAGCCATTGCTCAATTTTTAGGGGTCTGGTTACCCCAAATTCCATCCTGGATTTTTGTCCTTATAGTAGCTATTATTACTTTGGGGCTAAACCTTTATTCAGTACGTGTCTTTGCGGAAACAGAGTATTGGCTGGCTTGGACAAAAATTATCGTCATTCTTATTTTGATTGTTGTGGGACTTTATTTAGTCGCTACTCAAGTTTTCCATCTCGGCCTTAGTGACGGCCTTGGAAGAATGAACACTTATGGCGGATTTATGCCTAATGGCATGCAGGGAGTGTTTAATTCCATGCTTATCGTTCTTTATTCTTATGGTGGATCAGAACTTATCGCCTTGACGGTTGCAGAAGTAGAAAATCCTAAGAAAGCTATTCCAAGAGCGATTCGAGGAGTTATTATCCGTATTTTCTCTTTCTATGTTATTCCAATGTTTATCTTTGTGGAGCTCTACTCATGGAAGTTTTTAAGTACAACAAAAGAAAGCCCATTTGTCTTAATTTTTGAAAAACTTGGGATTCCAGGGGCAGCTTTAATTGTTAACTTTGTCATTATTTTAGCACTCTTTTCTGTTATTAACTCGGCTATTTATGCCACATCTCGCTCAGTCTATTCACGCGCCAAGGACGCTAAAGGTCCCATTGGTCAATCATTAGGAAGACTTTCGAAAAAGCAAATCCCTGTGGCAGCTATTATCTTTTGCTCAGGCATGCTCTTTATTGGAGCTATTCTCTCCTTTATTTTTGGTGATAATCTCTTTGTTTATCTTGCAGGTTCTATTTCTTACACGATTCTTATCGTATGGATGATGCTCTTGATTGCTGCGATTATTTTCTATTTTAAAACTGGGCTTGGAGGTTGGTTCATTAAGACGAGTTCCATCCTTACCCTAATTGTGCTGCTTATCGTTGGCTATAATGTTGTCATTTCAAACCCCTGGGGGATTTCGGTATTTGCCTTAGTTGTTTGCCTTCTCAGCCTTTTAAGCTATCGTAAAAAATCAGAATAAATAAATGAAACAATAAACTGTCAAGTATTTTTCTTGACAGTATTTTTTTGTTTTGATAAACTTATCTTAATAATAAAAGCGAGGTAAGGTCTATTGAAATTATAAGTCATGAAAATTGAAAAAACGTTAAAAGCGGTTCTGCAAGAAAGACCGCAGATGTTTTTTCGCATTCATGATTTATAGAAATAGACTTTCAAAAATAAAGACCTTTTTGGGCTTATTTTGAACTCCTTTTCTCTATTTTTGTGGATGCGAAAATAGAGAAAAGGAGTTTTTATTTTGAATAAAAAACAGAAAGAGATGCAAGCTCGATTAGAGAAAGTCAAAGCATCACAGAAAAAAATGCCTGTACAGACCGGTAAGAAAAAAGAGCCAAAAGGTCTTAAACATGCAACAAAAGTACACACAAGTTCGCAACATTATACGATAGGTTTTAATTAGAAAAGAGCATAGTGTGACATAGCAAAAGCACTTAAGCTTTTAGAACAGGAGAAAAATGTCGAATATTAAAATAAATAATTTAACATTTGGTTATACGGACCAGCTTATTTTTAATAATGTAAATATTAATATTGATGATCAATGGAAGCTGGGATTAGTTGGCCGTAACGGGAGGGGAAAAACTACACTTTTAAAAATCCTTCTCGGAGAAGTGGAAGCACACATTGATATAAAAACCAATAAGAACTTTGTGTATTTTCCTCAGACGATTAGTGATAAAAACCAGCTTACCTTATTTCTTTTGCAAGAATTAGCTGACTTTGATCAGTGGGAGCTAGAGCGTGAATTGACATTGATGGGTGTTGATTTAGATACTTTATGGCGTCCTTTTAATAGTCTTTCTGGTGGAGAGCAGACAAAGACACTATTAGCACTTTTATTCTTAGATGAGCATAATTATCCGCTCATTGATGAGCCGACCAACCATCTTGATAAAGCTTCACGTGAGAAAGTTGCGACCTACTTGGCAGAAAAAAAGGGCTATATTTTAATCTCTCATGATCGTCAATTTCTTAATAAAACAACGGACCATACACTAGCGATAGAACGTGCGGACCTACAAATATATGCAGGGAATTTTGCTGTCTATGAAGAAGAAAAACGTTTGCGCGATCTCACGGAAAAGGCGCAAGATGATAAACTCAAGAAAGAAATCGGTAGGTTGAAGCAAACAGCGCGTGAAAAAGAAGCGTGGTCACGCAATTTAGAAGCAACAAAATCCCGTAAGAAACGAGGTTTTGATTCAGAAACCAAACGTGTTGATAAAGGTTTTATTGGACGAAAAGCAGCCAATATGATGCAGAAATCTAAAAATCTCGAAAAGCGTATGAAAGAAGATATTGCTGACAAGGAACTCCTGTTAAAAAATTGGGAAGAAGTACCTGGCTTAGAGATGAGTGTCTTAGAAAGCCATCAAAAACGCTTACTGACAGTGGAAAAGTTAGCTGCTGGATTTGAAGAGCTCCTTTTTCAACCTGTTACTTTTACTTTAGAGCGAGGCCAAGTGATTGCCCTGACAGGAGAAAATGGCATAGGAAAATCGTCCCTAATGAAAGTCATAACAGGAGAATTTACTGGACGTTATACTGGATCGTTTGAGATGGCTCATAATTTGATTATTTCGGAAGTAAGACAGCTTGCAGATAATAGAGGTTATCTGAATGAGTTTGCCAAAAAAGAAAACTTAAAATTAGAACTTTTCCTCAATAATTTGCGTAAATTAGGTGTAGAGCGCAACGTCTTTGAGCAAAAAATCGAAAATATGAGCCAAGGGCAACAACGTAAAGTCGAACTTGCACGCGCCTTAAGTCAATCAGCGCATATTTATCTTTGGGATGAGCCACTCAACTATCTTGATGTTTTTAATCAAGAGCAAATTATTCAAATGATAAAGAACAGCAAACCTAGCATGCTAGTGATTGAGCACGATCAGTATTTTGTAAATCAAGTAGCAGATGTCCAAATAGAACTCATAAAAATTTAGAGATTTCTTGACATGCTTCTTTTATTCATGTATACTAAAAGAGTCGAAAGAATGAAAGCGTTTTACGTGCGCGTTGTTTTAAAGACAATGCTCTATAACTAAAGAGCAAACTTTCCTATAAAATGTTTACAAAAGTAAGAACGTCCGGTGGTGAAGCGGGCGTTTTTACTTTTATTTATCTCTCTATGTTTTGTAACGGCACATAATAGTATTTCATTACAAAAAAATGAAATCTTATTGTAAAATATAAGTAAAGTTAATGAAATGGAGAAATAAATGTCCAAAGTTGGAAAAATATTAGTTGCAGCAGCAAGTATAGTCATACTGGTCCTTTTAGTGCTCACTACAATGATTTTCACACAAAATAGAGAGTCTGTGAAAAGACTTACAGCTATTGAGGAAAAATGGGAAGAGCAGGGTCAAGGAGGTATCGGTAAGTATACTTTTTTGGTGTACTACGCACCATCGCCTGAAGAAGCAGAAGGTATGAAGGCTAATTTTGAAACACATCCTAATACTTTGCGTGTCTTTGTTGAGGCGAGCAGTCGGATGGAAGCTAAGCAAGAAGCTATGAATCGACAGCATATTGATGAAGTTCAGATTTTACATATTGTCAATCCAGATGGCACTAGTAAGGATGGCTGGTGGCCTCCTACTCATAACCTCAAATAAGTTTTGTAGAACATCTCAGTTTGAGATGTTTTTTTTGATGGTAATCCTATCATTTAGTATTAGAGAACTATCACAAGAACATGTCATTCATTTTACTATGTTGTTTACTTTGTAAACATAAAGTAAATCAAAACATCTTTCAAACATATTATGTTAGGTAAATGAAACTTATTTTAATATAATTAATAATAAGTTAAAATAAGGAGATGTTTCATGAAAATAGTGATAGTAGGGGGTTCTCATGCAGGCATTGCTTGTGCAAAGCGTGCGCGGGAAGAATATCCAGATTCAGAAGTAATAATTTATGAGAGAAAAGCGGAAGTAAGCTTCATTTCCCAAAGTATTCCGCAATATCTGATGGGAAAAAATAACTTGGCGAGCCATTCTACTTACACTTCTGTCAGAGAGCTTGAAGATTTGAATATTCATGTTAAAACGAGAACAACCATTGAAAATATCAATACTACAACTAAACAACTAACATATACTGAAAAAGATGATGAAATTCCACTGACTGATAATTTTGATAAATTGGTTCTAGCAACAGGTTCCTATCCTGTCATTCCACCGATTCGTGGTGTAATCAATGAAAATGTATATTTTGTGAAAAATAAACAAGATGCTTTTGCTCTCCGAAAATTTATGGCGAAGAAAAAAGTAGTTGCAGTCATGGGTGGTGGCATGATTGGTGTTGAACTTGCCCGTATTTTCCGAAAAAAAGGAATGGAAGTTTATATCGTCCAAGCTGGAAATCGCATCCTGAACAAATATGTTGATGAAGAAGTTGGTGAAGAAATACGTCACTTACTTGAAAATGAAGGCATTAAAATATACACGTCTTCTTTAGTTGTTGACATTAAAGATATTTCATCATCAAAACTCAGTAAAAAAGAGAGAAAGCTAGCTGTTTACACGGAAAATAAACAAATCAATGTTGATGGTGTGGTTGTGGCCATAGGGTTCCGACCGAACTCGACTTTATTAATGGATCAGGTACTCTTAGGCGAGATGGGGGCTATCGAAGTTGACGAGTTTATGCGTACTAGCGCTGATGATGTCTTTGCAGCCGGCGACTGTGCGACAACAACTATGAAACAAGTGGCGCGTAAAATTTATCTTCCTCATGCCTCAGATGCTTTTCGTGAGGGTGCAGTTGCAGCCCTTAATCTCATACAGCCAAAATGTGCAATTACGCCGTCACAAGGGACTTATTCTATGAACTTAGAAGACTATAATATTTGTGTCTCAGGTCTCAGCAAAGCAACGGCATGTAAAGAGGGCTATGAGGCCGAACTGGTATATTTAGAAAATCACTTTATAAATTCAGATGACTACGTCAAGATATGGATTACTTATGACAAAATCAATCATAAAATTTTAGGTCTTCAAGCTATGGGGACAGTACCAAATCTTTCGAGCTACGCCAATATTATCTCAATTGCTATTCAGCAAGACCTGACTATCGAAGATATGGAATTTGCAGATCTCTACTTTGAACATGGTTTTAAAAATCCGGATAATTTCCTGAAAATCGCAGCTCAAAAACTAAGAGAACAAATTCGTCAAAGACAAGGAGTGATAAACCCAGATGTTAAATAAACGATCATCTGCCGCTATTGCTCAACTTAAGGATTTACTGCAAGCATTGGAATGTTTAGACAGTTTACGAATTCAGCGTATTCAACTAAAGAAGGCGGCCAAGCGTGAAATTAATGCTACACGTAATCGTTATGCTTTTATTACAGGTATAATTGCTGGGGTGTTTATGGCAGTAGTACTGTTTATTATTAGTGGAGAACACATGCTACAGCGGGTGGATTTTGAAATTTTTGTTCTCTTGGATGTTTTCTACTTTGTTTTTTCTAGCTTGATTTGTATGGTTATTTTTCTGATTTTGTGGGAGAAAGGAGTACTTAAGCGTTTTTCCGGTCGTACAGTGACGAGGATTAATACTGAAGCTCAAGAGGAGCACGACCGTCTTCTGACAGCAACGAGAGAAATCCTAGATTCGGGAGCAATTACTCAGACAAACATTTCTGTAAACTACTTAACGCCAAAAGCTATTGAAATTTTACAAAGCTATATTCAAACGGGGCAATGTGATACTGTACGTGAGGCAGCCTATATTTTTGAATTTGATTTAAAAAATAATAGAAACCGTTATACAAAGTTCTTCCAGAATTATGAATCTTTGGTTGCGCAAGAACGGAGTTATATTGAGAAGAAGGGTGGACACTAGATGATTGCCTGGTTTAATATTAACAGTATTGTTGATGTAACGCTCTTCATTTTCATTTTTTATCCGATTGTTGGTGGCGTTTTCTGGATTATTGGCGGTACGTATTATCATTTTAGAACTAAAAATCGCCTTCCAAAGTTTCCAAAAGATGTGGAAGAGCCTTTCATAACTATTATGGTCCCTTGTCACAATGAAGAGGTAGTTATAAAGCGTACACTCCATTATTTGGATACACAAATCAACTATAAAAAATATGAAATTATTGCCATATCCGATGGTTCGACGGATAATACGAATACTATTTTGCGTGAGTGGCAAGAAACAAAGCCTGATTCACATTTACGGGTCATTGAAGTACAGAAAAATAAGGGAAAAGCTCATGGACTAACTCAGGCAGCCCTCCATTCTAAAGGGGATTTCCTTCTGTGTATTGATGCGGATTCTTTTGTTACTGGAAATGCACTTCGTCATATGGTGGCTTGGTTTATGGAGGATTCAATCTTTTCTTCAAAAGATTTGGTTGCTGCAGTAACAGGAAATCCTATGCCACGTAACCTGACATCCTTGTTGGCGAAGTTGCAATATGTAGAATATCATTCAATTATCGGAATGACAAAGCGGGCACAGTCTATGATTGGACGAATTTTCACAGTCTCGGGTGTCTGTGTCATGTATCGACGGGAAGCTCTGATAGATATAGGACTTTTTGACCAAACCAAAATTACCGAGGATATTGCTGTCAGTTGGGCATTGCAACTTAAGGGATGGCGGATACAATATGCACCGAATGCCCGATGTTATATGGAAGTTCCTGAAAAAATTAGTGTACTGTACAAACAGCGACGCCGTTGGGCACAAGGTGGACTTGAAGTTTTTATGTCCCATGCTTTAGATGTACTTTTACACCCTGTGAAGACCTTTCCGTTCATCTTTTTACTTATGGACCAATTTTTATCGATTATGTGGGCTATTTTTTGGTTTATCTCCTCACTCTTTGTAGTTTATTGGCTCTTTTTCTGGGTTGCTCTCGGCGATGGTTTCCAAGTCAAACGCTTTATCATTAGTGCATTAATTTTCATCATGTATGAATTTATTGTTGGGGTCACTCAGCTTTTAACTTCGATTTGGTTCAATGAGAGTGATAAAGCTGCCATGAAATATTCACTTTTTGCTGGTTGGTACACGTGGATTTATTGGCTTATTTCACCATTCACTTTGCTTGCGGCTTTACCAAGAGCGATTAAAGCACAAATAACGGGAGGAGGAGGAACATGGGTATCTCCAGAGAGACAAAAAACCGGAGATTAAATGAAGAGCTATCAAATAATTTACAACCTCCTCGAATCCTGTCACGTAAGGAGATAGAGAAGGAAGTTGTTTATGATGCTTTCTTTGATCCCAAAGCTGCGCCTGATTCGAAGCTAATGTTAACACGTGTGTTAAATATTCTAGGAATAATTGTTGTTTGGTTAGTTACTTTTTTACCAGGGATAATTACTTTATGGCAAGTTTTTTGGACAGAAGATTTGGTAGAGAGGGATCCCTTACTCTACTTAGAGTCTACAACCCGTCTTTTCTTTGACTTTACGAACTCAATACTTATGACCTTACTTGTAGTGTCAATTATTGTTGCTTTACTTGCAGCCCATCGTAAATGGTTTCGAACTAAAGGATATTTTTCTAATAAATTTCAAAATAAACGAAAAAAGATTTTGGCGCAGATTGAAGATAAATCAGATATTTTGGAGTTTCATTTCTCCAGAAAATTGGGTGAAGAAGCAGCACGACGAAATACCGATTGGGTTGTTATTTTACCTGAAGAAAATATTGATGCCGATGAGATTGAACTACTTTATGATAATTATATTAAGAAACCTTGAGAATATCTTCAAGGTTTTCTTAAAGCATCGTTATCTATAATAAAAGCGAATCAGTCCTTAATTTGCTATAATTAGATAAGAATAATTTTAGAAAAAGGAGTTTTCTTTTGGGAATTATTGCCATCGTTGAACTATCTATTTTTATCTTAAACTTCTTTTTATCATTGACCATCATTTTTCGGGAGCGAAAAAGCACCTCAACAACATGGGCTTGGCTCTTTGTCGTCAATCTTTTACCTGTCTTTGGCTTTATTTTATATATCCTGGTGGGGCGTGGCATTGCACACTATCGGATTTTTAAAGTGCAACGTGCCTTTCGTGTGGGATTTGAAGAACAATTGAAACGTACTTGGAGAGTGTATAATGAGGAAGGCTTCATAAAAAAAATAACGAGGAATCATGGTATTACTCAGCTAATTCATATGCTTTTTGTCGAAGAAAAAGCCGTTATTTCAGCAAATACAGGAGTTGAAATTTTCACAGATGGGCGTGCAAAATTTGATGCACTGCTTGACGATATTCAGAAGGCACAACATCATATCCATTTGGAGTATTACATTTTTCGAATGGATCATCTGGGAAAGGAGCTTACAGATGCTCTTATTTCAGCTGTAAAACGTGGTGTTGAAGTCAAAGTTCTTATTGATGCTTGGGGGAGCAACAAAACGAAAATGCGTGAGTTTGATGAATTGACGAAAGCAGGTGGAGAAGTATCCTATTTCTTTCCTCTAATTTTGTCTCTCATCAACCCACGAACAAATTATCGCTTGCATCGTAAGATTGTGGTTATCGACGGACAAATTGGCTATACGGGCGGTTTCAATGTGGGTGACGAATATGCAACAGAAACTGCTAAATTTGGCTATTGGCGAGATACGCATCTCCGTTTAACAGGCGATGTTGTGTATTCTTTGCAGAATCGTTTCATTATGGATTGGAACAGTCAGCACAAGTTTGAAATATCAGAAGCAGAAGAGTACTTTCCTGCGGCCTTAGAAAACGACCGGATCATTACTCAATTTGTGACTTCTGGCCCAGATGAAACCAAAGCACAAATCAAAATGACCTATATGAAAATGATAAACAGCGCAGAACGTGAGATTATTATTCAAACACCTTACTATGTTCCAGATGATGCGCTACACGAATCTTTAAAATTGGCTCTTTTATCTGGTGTGGAAGTCCGCCTCATGATTCCTAACAAGCCGGATCATCCACTCGTTTATTGGGCTACCTATTATTATGCAGCTGACTTGCTTAAGATGGGCGCAAAGGTTTATACTTATGAGAGGGGCTTTGTACATTCTAAAACACTCATCATTGATGGGGAATACGCATCCGTAGGATCAGCGAATTTCGATAATCGAAGTCTTCAACTTTGCTTTGAGGGGAACATGGTTCTTTATGATTATGATATTTCACAAAAATTACGGGAAGACTTTAAGAAAGACCTTGAGGTCAGCAAGCGATTAACCGTGGAAATATACGAAGAGCGTAGTACAAGCATTCGCTTCAAAGAAGGGCTTGCAAGACTAATTAGTCCAATGCTTTAAGTAAAAAGATCCTATTAATACTTTAATAAAAAAGAGGAGAAAACATGGAGAATAAACTGAATATTGTCATTATTACAGGTATGTCAGGTGCAGGTAAAACTGTAGCTATTCAATCTTTTGAAGACATGGGCTACTTTGCCGTGGATAATATGCCACCTAACCTGATTGAAAAATTTGTTGAGCTTCTCAATACACCAGACAGTAAAATAAACAAAGTTGCAATGGTTGTCGATATGCGTTCACGTATCTTCTTTGACCGCTTACGTGGTATTGTTGCAGAACTTTCGAATCTTCCAGAAGTGAACTTTAAACTTTTATTCCTTGATGCAAGTGATGTTGAACTGGTTGCAAGGTATAAAGAAACCCGCCGTTCACATCCGCTAGCTATTGATGGACGTGTGCTGGATGGGATTACGCAAGAGCGCGAAATTCTTTCAGATTTGAAATCCTTGGCTGAAGTTGTCATTGATACAAGTGAGCTCACGCCGCGTAATTTGCGTGCTCGTATTCTTGAACGCTTTTCAGAAACTAAAGAAGCTCCATTTCGTATCGAAGTTATTTCCTTTGGTTTTAAGTACGGTTTGCCAATGGATGCGGACTTAGTCTTTGATGTCCGTTTCCTACCAAATCCGCACTATATCCCAGAACTACGTGATAAAACCGGACAAGATAAAGAGGTCTTCAACTATGTCATGAATCAGGAGGCTTCTGAAGATTTTTATAAAAACTTAATGAACATGCTCTTGCCAATTATTCCTGCTTACCAAAAAGAAGGAAAATCTGTATTGACAATTGCTTTTGGCTGTACAGGTGGGCAACACCGTTCTGTTGCATTTGCTGAACGCGTCTCAAAAGCACTTCTTAAGGAAGATTGGCATTTAAATACCAGCCACAGAGATAAGGATAGACGGAAAGAAACGGTTAATCGATCATGAGCAAATCAAAAGTAGTAGTTATAGGGGGCGGGACCGGAATACCCGTCATTTTGAAGTCCTTGCGTCAAGAAAATATTGATCTTACAGCAATTGTAACAGTAGCAGACGATGGTGGATCTTCAGGTCGTTTACGTTCTGCAATTAATATTGCTCCTCCGGGGGATTTGCGTAATGTTCTTATCGCCATGAGTGATATGCCCAAATTTTACGCTGATATTTTGCAATATCGTTTTGATGCAAGCGATGGAGAACTTTCTGGTCATCCTTTAGGGAATTTGATTATTGCTGCAATTGGTGAGATGCAAGGTTCTACTTATCAGGCTGTTCAAACTTTGGCTCGTTTTTTCCATGTGCGTGGAAATGTCTATCCATCAAGTGATGTAGCTTTGACCTTGCATGCAGTTTTTAATGATGGACATGAAGTTGAAGGTGAAAGCAAAATAGCTGACTACGATGGTTTGATCCATCATGTTTATTTGACTGAGACAAATACAGGACAGAGCCCACGAGCATCAGAAAAGGTTGTGCAATCGATAATGGAAGCAGACACAATCGTTTTAGGTCCTGGATCACTCTTTACCTCAATCTTGCCAAACATTGTTATCCCAGAAATTGGTGAAGCTCTGCTAAAAACAGAAGCTCGTATTGTTTATGTCTGCAATATAATGACACAACGTGGGGAAACTGAGCACTTTAGTGATGCAGATCATGTGCGCGTTATCCACGAGCATTTGGGTACACGCGTGATTGATACAGTTCTTGTCAATAGTGCTGTAGTACCTGAAGAGTATATGAATTCGAACAAATTTGATGAGTATTTGGTACAAGTTGTTCATGACTTTAAGGCACTTAAGGAGGAAGAAGTTAACATTATTTCAAATGATTTCTTACAATTGGTTAACGGTGGAGCCTTCCATAACGGTGATGCAATTGCTTCAGAAATTATGAGCATTAGTGCACGTTGTGAGAGAAAAAAAGAATGAGTTTTACGAGTGAAATAAAAAAAGAACTCACGAGTCAAAAAGCAAGCCGAGGAACTTTACTCGCCTTGATTCGTATGAATGGATCATTAGGTATTTCTGGTGGTTTAACCTTATCATTGTCTACTGAAAATGCAGCTACTGCAAAATATATCTATCAGATGCTCCTTGAAATTTATCAAATACGGGCTGAAATTCGTGTACATCAGAAAACAACTCTTTCAAAAAATAGAGTGTACACAGTTTTTATTGAAGATAAGGTCAATGCGTTGCTCAATGAGCTGCAACTGTCAGACTCGTTGATGTTTTTGGATTCTGGGATTCCTGAGTCTGTCAAGTATGACCAGCAAGCACAAGAAGATTATATGCGTGGTGCATTTTTGTCAAGTGGTTCGATGCATAATCCAGAAAAAGGTGATTACCAGCTGTCTATCGCTAGTGTTTATCAGGAACATGCAGAAGACTTAAAAGATATTTTTAATAATTTCGGGTTTGATGCCAGGGTCATTGCCCGGAAGAATCGTTATATCCTCTATTTATCTAAAGCTGAGGAAATCATGGACTTTTTGACTTTGATTGGTGCGATGAAAGCACGCTTAAAATTTGAAGATGCAAAAATAATGCGTGAAATGCGCGGTTTAGCAAATCGTCAGTCCAACTTTGAATCGGCAAATATAAATAAATCAGTATCTGCAGCACAAGATGTAATATCGGCCGTCAAATATTTGGCAGAGAAGAAAGAGCTGGAAAATCTACCGCCTGCACTCACAGAGGTTGCACATGCACGAATTGCTCATCCAGAAGCGACTATTAAAGAACTGGGGCAGCTCTTGGATCCACCGCTAGGAAAGTCCGGAGTTAATCATCGTTTAAGAAAATTAACTGCCCTTGCTGAAGAAATGAAAAAGCTTGAATAATTTTGCAGGTAAAGAAGGGGAAAATAGTTTTCCTTTCTTAAATACTGAGTTAATAATAGTTCAACTAAACTAAAAAAGAGAAACGTCTAGTTTCTCTTTTTACTTTCAAAAAAAGTAGTCCAATTAGACTACTTTTTTAATTGATGATAGCGATTATACCAAATATCAACATACTCTTTAGAAAAAGGTCCGCGTTCATTATTTATCCAATCAACAAGGATTTTTACATTTTCTTTCAAAATGTAGTCAATTTCCGGAGAGTAGTTCATTTGTTTTCTGTGACGTTCATATTCTTCAACATCCAGGAGCTTTTTTTCGCCATCTTTAAATACTTTTACATCGAGATCGTAGTCGATGTATTTCAGCGCCTCATTGTCTAGGACAAAGGGGCTCGCAAGGTTGCAGTAGTAGCTGACGCCTTCCTCACGAATCATAGCAATGATGTTAAACCAAAACTTTTTGTGGAAATAAACGATTGCAGGTTCACGTGTGACCCAACGACGGTCGTCTGACTCGGTTACAAGTGTGTGGTCATTTACACCAATAATTGAATTTTCATTTGTTTTCAGTATCATCGTATCTCGCCAAGTACGATGTAAACTGCCATCATGTTTATAGCTTTGAATCGTGACAAGGTCGCCTTCTTTCGGAAGATTCAAGGCTTCACCAACTTTCCAAAATTCAAAGTTCTCGCTTATTATTATAGCATAATATTCAAAAATTTTCTGAACTTAGGTTGGGAGCTCGAAAAAACTTAAGCTACTGAGAAACTCCTTTGACAGATTCTTCTTATGGTAATCTTTCCAGCTACCAAGCGACCTAATGGCCTGATATCTTTTACGTAAATGATAGTTTTCTTCGATTTGGTATTCGGGATAATCTTGGAGGAAATCGCTAACCATTTGCCACTCGTAAGTATAACCTAAGGGACGTGAATGATAGGTAATCCCGTCTATAACTTGGGCTGAAATCCGGTGATGCGCGTGCCCAAAGATAACATCCGTAATTTGAGGAAATTGAACGAATAACTCATGGTAAGCTTGAGAACCAAGATAAGCATTAAAACGCTCAAATTTCTTATAAGCTGTATTAATCGAAAAGGCTTTGTGTGGAACAAAATGCATAGCAATAATAATACGCCCCTCAAAATCTAGCTTTCTCAAAATAGTTTCGAGGGTATGGAGTGTATGCTGTGTTGTAAGGGCATCACTATAGTCACGATGAATTTTTCGATCAAAGTAAAAACTGTTCTTAAAGGCTAAAAGTTTCTCATCGGAGTAATTTTGAACAAAAGAGTAGTCATACCAGCCATGAAAACTAACCAAAAGTGTATCATCAAAATACTTGAGCGAAAAATCTTGCGCATTAATTTCTTTTTCCGACAAGTGGACCATATCGTGATTACCAAGATTATGGCTGATGTCGAAGTTCTTCGATAATTGATTAAAAAAAGGGGCTGTAATTTTTTTATAGTCATTGGACATGTCGCCTGCAAAGTGTAAGTCTGTCACATGCTGCTCTTGCAGAGTATCAATTAAAACCTGAATTTCAGGTTCTGCAAATTGATTGACATCCAGATGCAAATCTGAAAGCAGTGCTAATTTTTTCATAGTTAAATTATAACAGAACCCCATAGTAAGTTCTAATGGTGTTTACTGAAAAGGAGCTCAGGCTCTTTTTTTATTGGTGGTGCTGGACTATTTTTTCAATTTCTTCCTCCAATAATGCGTAAAAGGCTGCAATATGCGCCCCGTCAACAAGAGCGTGATTAGCAAGGATAGAAAGAGGGAGCAACAGTTCCTTGTTCTGCTCAAAATATTTCCCCCAGGTAATTCTTGGATTGCTGTCTGCAGGAATGGGTGTGGGATTAATCATAGAAGTAAAAGAGAACCACGGTAGAGTTGAGATAAATAATTTATTTAAAGTATCTTCTCCCTCCTCATCGATAGAACTTGATTTTTTGGCTTTTTCTTGTTCCTTTATGGCATAGTTCAAAAAAACGTCAAAATCAGGTGAATAATCGAGATTGCAGTAAGTATAGGTTCCGTCGTCCAAGGAAACTGTATGTGAAGTCGGACAGGACTTGAATTCTACTATTTTATCTGCAACTATACGTTGCTTAAACTCAGGAACTCCATTTGCTGCTTGCGATACACAGTAACAAAGGGTTAAGAAAAATGGTAATTTATTCTTTTTTATCGTTGCGACAAGTTTTGTAATATTTACATTAACAGAAACTCCAACATAGGGTTGAGCAAGACTTTTAAAATATTCAAAATGAGAAAGACGTTTGTAGGAAGTCATGTCAATATATTTAAAGTTCATTATTTCTCCTCAAAAATCACTATTACAAGCGAGTACTTCCTTAGAGTGTAGCATAGATTTCTATAATTTTGAAGAGTGAGCGGATGGTCAGATTGAATTAAGTAGTGTTTTTAAATAATAATTTTGCCATTCTGATTGGCATAGGCTGAATAGCATTCGAAATATTTTAGATTAGATAGAAAACTAAAGCAGATTAAATAGTTCTGCTGAGGACGAGCACTATAGAAAATAAATTTATAACCTTAAAAATTATAGTTAACTAGAGTCCAAACGATAATTTTGATATAATAGAGGGAGACTAAAATTAAGATTAGAATTTGTATAGGTTATATATGAAGAATACGGTAAAAATACTGCAAGGGATTTCAAGAATTCTCTTACTCGTTGTTGGCTTAGCATTAATCACTGGCTCCCTCTTTTTTACTGGGGTTCATATGGCTAATAAAAATGTCACAAAAACTGAAACTCAAGGTGTGATTGTCCGCGGGGATGAAGCACTAAAAGAAGTAAGCTATACATTTGAAGGAGTTGGGCATCAGGTACGCCCCTTAGACACATACTTCAGAAACTTGGGTACTGTAGATACAAAAATTAAAATTTATGTGGATAATGAACATCCGGAACGTATCTTTTTGACTTATCGTGGAGATGGTCTGATGCGTACTGCAGGGATCCTTGCCGGTTGGGGCTTATTATTATTAGTTATTCTCTTAGGGGAAAGACAGTTGATGACTCGTATGCAAAAACTAGAACAACTTGCTGAAGAAGAAAAAAAAGCACTTTCTTGATGGTGCTTTTTTTATATCAATCTTTGTGTATAAAAACACAAGCGCATTTCTTAAGAAAAATATAAAGCTATGCTACCATAGAAATATGACTATCTTACACAATAAAATTTCAAATAAAGAATTAAAAGAACGCTTAGAGGCTGAAACAGAGCCCCGTACAACTATTTCTTTTTATAAATACTTTAATATTTCTGACCCGCAAGAATTTCGTGATAATCTTTACATGAAATTCGAGGATTTAAAGGTCTTTGGGCGTGTCTATATTGCAAAAGAAGGAATTAACGCACAAATTAGTGTGCCCACTCCTAATTTAGAAAAATTCAAAACGACGCTCTATCAGACAGCACCAGAACTAGATGGACTTCGCTTAAACTATGCAATTAAAGATGATGGTAAATCTTTCTGGGTCTTACGTATGAAAGTCCGTAACAAAATTGTGGCTGATGGCATTGATGACCCTGCATTTGATCCTTCGGATGTCGGGCAATATTTAAAAGCTGAAGAAGTAAATGAGATGCTCGGTAAAGAAGACACGATTTTTGTTGATATGCGTAACCACTACGAATATGAAGTAGGCCATTTCAAAGATGCCTTAGAAGTGCCGTCTGCAACTTTCCGTGAACAGTTGCCAATGGCTGCAGAGATGCTTAAAGAAGATAAAGATAAAAATATTGTCATGTACTGCACAGGTGGAATCCGTTGCGAAAAAGCAAGTGCTTTTATGAAGCATGAAGGGTTTGAGAATGTTTACCACGTTGAAGGCGGAATTATTGAATACGCACGTAAAGCCAAAGAACAAGATTTACCTATTGAATTTATTGGTAAAAACTTTGTGTTTGATGAGCGGATGGGAGAACGTATCACCGATGATGTCCTCTCAACATGTCCACAATGTGGTGAAGCTTGTGATATGCATACTAACTGTAAAAATAAAGCTTGCCATCGTTTGTTTATCCAGTGTGAAAATTGTGCGGAGCGCTTTGAAGGTTGTTGTTCACAAAGTTGTGTGGAGGAACTCAGCTTATCTGATGAAGAAATCAATGCTTTAATCGCTGAGCGAGCAGCTGATCCAACTTTCTTCACTAAAGGAAGAAGTTAATATACAAAAAAGCAAACCTCAAGAAGTTTGCTTTTTTTGTATTTTATCAAGGTAATTTTCTACAGGTTGAGCTAAAAATTACTCAATAAGTTGAGCTATTTATGTATTGGTAATGAGCTGCGCTATACCACGTTTTTAATTACCTATAATGGATTAAGCATCAGAGAGCTCACTGATAATCTTTTAAAACCCATTCGTTGATGGCGTGAGCGACGCCAGACTCAGCATTAGACTTTGTAACATACTTGGCGATTTTTTTCAGTTCTTCTTTACCATTGCCCATGACAACAGGATTTCCTACAGCTTCAAGCATAGAACGATCATTTTCTTGGTCACCAATAGCCATTAACTCATCTATGTCCAAGAAAAGTTTTTTAGCTAAGTGTAATACAGCATTCCCTTTGCTGGCTTTTTTATTCATGAATTCCAAATAAAATGGAGTTGATTTGACCATGTTATAACGTTCAAAAAATTCAAAAGGTAAGTAGGCGATAGCATTGTCTAACACTTCAGGTTCATCAATCATCATTACTTTTGCAACTTCAAGTGCCGCTATTTCTTCAGGTTGACGGAAATAAAGGGGCATATTGACCAAAGATGCTTCGTGAATAGTATATTTACCAATGTCACGATTACTTGTATAGATCCCTTTTTTAGTAATAGCATGCATATGCACACCAATTTTACGAGCAGCCGCATCAATATCAAGAACATCCTCAGCCTCTAAGGTTTCCACGATGAATTCTTCGCCTGTCGCACGTTGAACTAAAGCACCATTATAAGTGATTACATAATCACTGTAGTCAGTCAATTCTAATTCTTCCAAAATATCATGGACACCCATAAGAGGTCGACCTGTCGTAATAACAACCTTTACTCCAGCAGCTTTGGCTTCCGCAATGGCCTGCTTAACTTCAGGTGTGATTTTGCGTTCCGGATCCAATAGGGTGCCATCGATGTCAATAGCGATAAGTTTAATCATTTTATTTTTCTCTTTTCTAATTAAAGGTTTGTGTGTATAAAGGAGATGAATTCAGGATTTTCCAACATTACTTTAGGAAAGTAGAAGCGGCTGTTTCCATGAATGGTGCCTGCTAAGCTGGCTACAATAGGGGATACCTCGGAAAGCTCAATGAGGCTGCCGTCTTTTTGTAAAATTTCAATTTGTGTTCGAGGTTTATTTGAATTGGGGCGATAAAAGTCATAAGGGAGATCGAAATTACTGTTAGTACCCGTAAAATATTGAGGGTCAAAGCCAGCTTTTTCAACTCGCTCACGTAGTTTGTCTAAAAGTGAAGCATTCGAGCTAAAAAGATCCAGCTGTACTTCTTGTCCTTCATTGTATTCCAATGATTTTAACAGATGACGATTGATATACATCTGGGCGAGTTTGGCCAAAATCTCATCTTTGTTAGCCATCCAAGTTTGAAAATAGGTGTTCATCACACCATCATCCAAAGCAAGATAATCTTGCAATGTTTGTTTATTTTCAAAGAAGGGCACTAAACAAGGGCTGGTTTGCGCAAAGTAATCTTGATCATACTTGTATAAATATTTAGCGCGTTTAAGCAAATTTTGGAGAATAACTTCCATTGAGCGGCTTGCAGGATGAAAGTAGACCTGCATGTACATTTGATAACGGCTGACGATGTAGTCCTCAACCGCATGCATACCAGAAATTCTGAAGACAATACCATGCTCATGAGGCGCGATCACACGCAGAATACGGGTCAAATCAAACTGTCCATAAACTGCACCAGTGTAGTAAGCATCCCTTAAAAGATAATCCATCCGGTCCGCATCAATTTGGCTGGAAATAAGCTGCACCACTTGTGGGTTGGGATAGTCATGAGAAATGACAGAAGCGACCTGTTCAGGGAAATCAGAACTTACTCTGCGTAAAACCGCATTGATTTCAGTAGTTGGTGAGGTGATAATCTCACTTGTCACGGCTTCATGATCTGTGCCAAAGAGGCCCTCAAAAGTATGAGAATAAGCGCCATGACCAACGTCATGCAATAAAGCTGCACATTGTGTGACTAAATTTTCTTCTGGATTCCAAGTTTCAGGATAACGCTTAGTAAACCATTCAGTGATCGTTTTAGCAATATGATAAACACCCATACAATGAGAGAAGCGACTATGTTCGGCGCCGTGAAATGTATAAGAAGAAGTACCCAGTTGTTTTATACGACGTAACCGCTGGAATTCTGCAGTATTAATTAAATCATAAATTGTTTCGTTTTCGACATGAATATAGTCATGAACGGGATCACGAAAAACTTTTTCGAGATGTGCCATACAACCTCCTTTGCATTTTGCATGCAATTATCTTGAAGTGATTGAACATATTTTAGTTTCAAGATAAGTTTTTCGTCAAAGAGTCATCAAAAGAGACTCTAACTTAATGAAAACTCTTGCATTACTGTAATATAATTATAACCGAAATTGATATAAATTGCCATTTTACTATTAAGGCAAGTTATAGTAAAATAACAGTTATGGAAATTACTATTCGGAACCGTATTGTTATTGATGGACAAGAAGAATTTATTCGTGAAACTTTTGAAGGTGATGTTAAAAAGTTAGGGAATAAAATTGCATTATATTATAAGAATGCTGAAGAAGAAAAAGTCTTGATAAAGTTCGATGAAACAGAACTGAGCATGACCCGTTATGCTGAAAAACCAGTTATCATGCGTTTTCATAAGGAGCTTCCGACACATACTCTTTATGAAGGTTTAGGACGTTTGGAGATTTTGACAGATGGTTTTCATATGAGTGAAGAGTTAAAACATGTGAAATTGAAATACCGTTTAGCTCAAAATGATATCCCTATCGGGGAATACCGGATGAGAATTGATTGGAAATTGAGTTAAATGAAAAAAATATTACTCCCTGAGGAACTGTACGACCAGCTGGAGTTGTCAGGTGAAAAAGAAATCGAAGTGGTTGAAAATAATAAAAACAGCTTCACCATTCGTGCTAAAACCCCCAACAAGAGAGAAGATGCAGCGCGAGTTTTTTTGATACCTACAGCGCTTAGTACACTCCTCTTTTTTGTTGCCACTCAGGTCATGGGACTTAGTCAGATTAGACTATCGGGGACGGCTTCAATTTCGACTGGTGTTTTAGTTATTGCCAATGCGATGGCTTTGACTTCCTTTATTGTAGCTTTTATAAAAAAACGAAAAGAACTTTACAACACTATGCTGCCACGCGTATATTGGCGTACTTTTCCATCTGTAATTCTTTCTGTTTTTATTATCGTTACTTTAGGTTTAGTGGCCTTATTCTGGTTCTTAAATCAGCTCTTTTATGGCTTGAGTTTTGATGTTTTTACCTCAATGATGCTTTTTGCTATCTTTTCTGGTATTTTAAACTACTTGCTTATTTTTGCCGTAGATACATTCTCCATCCAGATGATGATTAATATGCTTATTATGGTTTCTGTTGGTGGACTTGTAGCAAGTATGGCTGCTAACAATAATCAATACTGGTGGCAAAAGAACTTTAGCCTCTTAGGGACAAGTGAGTCTAACACCAGTTTGCAATTTAATATGACTTTGGTAGTTTCAGCAGCGCTGATGATTGCCTTGTTTGACTACATTTTTGTATCTATCCGTGAAAAGCTAGGACATCGAATACGTTTTATGATTTTGCAAATCTTATTAACTTTATGTGCTATTTCTATTGCTTTAGTAGGGCTGATTCCCAATAATGGTGACGGCTTAGCACATATTATGCACGATGTGGCAGCCCAGCTCATTGTTTTATTTATGAGCCTGTCTATTCTAGGTATACGCTGGTTTTTACCAGATTTAGATAAAAATATGTATCGTATTTCTTATGGTTTAGCTGCACTGATTGTTTTCGGTTACTTTTTATGGCATCCGTTATATTATCTCAACTTGACAGCATTTGAGATATTATCATTCAGTTTATCCTTTGCGTGGATTATGCTCTTGATTAATACACTGGTTCGTATATTGTTTAATCCGCGTGTTGTTTATCAAGTGGATATTGTAAAAGATGTTGAAAAAATCACAGAGAGATAGACAGTGACTTTTGCTCTATTGGAATGGAAGTCCAGCTTTTTACCTCAAAAAAATGCTATGATAGAATGAAATCTAAAGAGGAGGTGTAAATGAAACAGGTAAAAGTATTTTATAATGAAAAATCAGGAAAAAATGATGAAGAAAAAGTATTAAGTACGATCAAGAATTTTTTTGACAAAGAAGAAAACAAAGATTTTCATGTGGAATATGTCAATCCAGATACTCCAGAAGATGCTGTACGATTAGCTAAGAAGGCAAGTCAAGAAGATACAGACTTTGTTGTTGCATTAGGTGGGGATGGAACTATCAATAAAATATGTGCCGGTGTGTTTGAAGGGGGTGGAGAGTCTATTTTAGGCATCCTTCCCAATGGTACTGTCAATAATTTGTCAAAATCACTTCATATTCCTCAAAATATTGAAGCAGCCTTACAAAATCTTATTGATGGAGAACGTCAAAAATTTGATATTGCTAAAGTAAATGAGAATTATATGATTTCTAGTTTGACCTTGGGTATTTTAGCTGACATCGCCCAAAATGTGAGGAGTTCAGACAAGAAAAAATTTGGTCCCTTGGCTTACTTAAAAGATGCTTATAAGGTTATTCGACACAACAAAAGTTATTATATCAACCTCAAATATAAGGGTGAAACAAAAGCGCTAAAAACGAAATTATTATTAATTACAATGACAAATACTATCGGAGGCAGGCAAGCTTTATCGCCAGACGCTAAGGTAGATGATGGACTTATCCGAGTATATTCTTTGAAAGAAATTAATTTACTTAAAATATTATTCCACCTTAATAAGCTACGTAAGGGACAAATTGAAGATTTTATGGAGATTACTTATTTTGACACAGATCATTTAGAAATAAGTGCTCAAGCCAATAAAAAACACGATATACCTTATTCAAGGATTGATGGAGATAAAAGCTCGCCGCTACCTTTAGATATAACAGTATACCGCAAAGGTTTGACTACGGTGGTTCCTAAGTAGTGGATAGATACAAGTGAGACTTACATACGTTATTGATTAAAAGCAACTGGTATATGCCAACTTAAGTTTTAATAATATTAGAAGCAAAAAAGCTTGTCATCCCACTTGAATTGAAGAATATTTTCTGTTATACTTATATAGTTGTCTTTGTGGTCTCCCATAAAGTACAACCGCACGAGGTACCGTTTAAGTAGCATTAGCTCACGGTCCAAGGCGAGTCTTACAGCCGTATTACGGCACAAAATCTAACAAGGAGGAATCACAATGTCAAACTACGCAATCATCAAAACTGGTGGTAAACAAGTCAAAGTTGAAGAAGGACAAGTAATCTACGTTGAAAAACTTAACGTTGAAGCTGGTCAAACTGTAACTTTTGATGAAGTTGTTCTTGTCGGCGGTGCTACTACTAAAGTTGGTGCTCCACTCGTTTCAGGTGCAACAGTTGTCGGTGAAGTTGAAAAACACGGTAAACAAAAGAAAGTTGTTACTTTCCAATATAAACCTAAAAAACACTCACACCGTAAACAAGGTCATCGTCAACCTTACACTAAGGTTGTCATCAAATCAATCAACGCTTAAAGTATGATTGAAGCGGTTATCAGGACAAAGCGAGATAAAATAGTTTCCTATGAGATCTCTGGGCATGCTGAATCAGGTGAATATGGCCACGATGTGGTCTGTGCAGCTGTGAGTGTGTTGTCAATTACAACAGCAAACAATCTCTATGAAATGGCAAAGATTAAACCTATTGCCAACATGGAAGATGGTTACCTTTATGTTGAAATACCTTTGAGTACTCCTGAAAGACAAGGCGAATTGGCTCAAACACTCCTCCAAGCATTTGAGAATGCTATGCGAGAAGTATCAAATAATTACAGCCAATACATTACACTTAAAATTGAAAATGGAGGGCAATATAATGCTTGAACTTAATCTGCAACTCTTCGCCCACAAAAAAGGTGGGGGTTCTACTTCCAATGGTCGTGACTCACAAGCTAAACGTCTTGGTGCTAAAGCATCTGACGGTGAACTTGTAAGCGGCGGTTCAATCCTTTTCCGTCAACGTGGTACACATATCCATCCAGGTGCTAACGTTGGTCGTGGTGGCGATGACACTCTCTTCGCTAAAATCGAAGGACACGTTAAATTTGAAATGAAACGTGGTAAAAAACATGTTTCAGTTTACCCAGCAGTAGCTAAATAATGGTAAACAGGTCCCTCTTCGGAGGGGCTTTTTTTATAGATCTAAAAGACAATGAGAAAATCATATTTGCTGTGAATCCTCATTGTCTTTTTTATATAAATACCTGTGATCCTCTAATTATTTTTGTGGCTTCTTCAAAATCTAAAACATCATCAAAGCCATATTTCGAAAGGAAATAAACTTTATCGCAATATTTTTCAACTTCTTCCAAGATATGAGAAGTAAGCAAGATAATTTTTGTTTTGGCAAGCTCTTTTAAGATTTGAAAAGCTTTGGCACGCATCGTATGGTCAAGCCCATTCATCAGCTCATCAATGATAATAATATCCGCTTCAAGACTTACCGTATAAATAAATGCCAGTATTTCTTTCATTCCGAGAGAATATTTTTTGATTGGTTTTTCAAAGAAACGTGAAGCGGAGAACATGGGCATATATTTTTGGCCATTCTCCAACTCCTTACCTTTCAAAACCTTAATATAATCCATTGCTCTAAGGTTATCATCAAAAATATCAAGTGTCGCTACATAGGCAATTCTGCCTTGATATTTGGCTATCAGAGATAAGAATTTCTCCTTGGTAATTCATCTCCTTATTGATTGCAGTAAAAAGGGTAGATTTTCCTTTGCCATTTCGCCCAATGATACCATAAAGTCCTGTTTTATCAAGCATGAGATAAACCTTACTGAGAGTATTAGTCGTCAAGTTATTTATTACAAGTTTCATAAGAGATTAAACCTTTCTATAAATGTACTTTGTAAACAAGAAATGGCTGGTGCCATAGAAAAGAATACTGCAAGAGAGCAGTACAAGCGCACCAATCCAGAGTGAATCCCTCCCAAAGAGGAAGTTCCCAGAAATCGCCCAAGCCTTTTCGCCGTTGGAAAACTGAAAGACAGTATTAATGTTTAAGTAGGTTAAAGAAATCCACTTAATGACTGGTCTCATCACTTCATGGGTATGGATAGCAGAGTAAACGACCATCAGTAAAGCGATAATTGCTGAAGGAATATAAGCTTTTCTGATAACCTGTGAGAGGAGTTGTCCGAGGCTCGTAATAAAGAGGATGGACAGAAGAAGATAGAGCAAACGCCAGAGCAACTCCTCGCCTTGGAATATATCATAAGTCGCTCCGACGATAAAGTTTGGAAAGCTCCAAGAGCCTAAGCCAAACTGTAACCCAGCAATGAGGACAAAAACGAGCAAGGCAGAAAGGATAAGCATTGACACAAAAGCAGTAGGGATAAACAGATGCTGGAAATGAAGCATTTTTTTATCTTTTTTCATCAGGTGATAGTAACGCAAGCCATTCGGCATCTCCATCGCCAAGCTATCTCCACAGATGAAAGTCAGTAAGATTAGACCATAAAGTCCTCCTAAGCCAATCAAAATATATTGGGCAGCGCCGATACCTGATGGGTTTAGTCCAGGAGCTTGAGGAAAGTTTTGCCCACTGGCTAGGACTTGGCGGTACCATTTGGATGTTGCCTTAATATGCTCATACCCACCACCAAATGGAAGGTATTCGTCATTTTTCTAGGTTTCTTCTAGTTTTTTAATCCTTTTTTCATTATAAATGTTATCTAAACGCCAAAACGCATTATAATTATTTTCTTCTAGTGCATGGAGTTTTCTCTTGTCTAGTTTTAACTCTTCTTCAGATTCAGCTAAAAGTTGTTCACCATTCTCTGGTCTATTACCAGATTCAATAAGGCTTTTGATTTCCTTAATACTCTTTTCATTAGATTTAATATTTTCTTGTGTTGTATTTTCTAATCCTAATCCATTAGGAAGACTAATTCCCACAGTTTCAAAGGCAATGAACTGGAGAATTAAGCCGGTCAACAATAGAGAGAGCAGGACGTTATTTTTATTGCTACTTACAAATTTTTTTAGTATAAACATATTTTTCCCCTTAAAAAGAATGAAGGGAAAATAAAGTATTTTCTCCTTCCGTCATTTTTATTTCTTAGTAAGTATGGTAAATGTAGTCTTGATAGTAACGTGTTCCGTTTGTATTAGGATAGAGTGGAGTTCTTCTGACCCTCTAGCCATTTACAACCCTCAATTCACGATAAAAGGTCTGAACAAGTCTACCTTGTGGTGTGTACACTCTTTGATGTACGACAGTAGCCACCCAAACTCTGGGAGCTGGTCTTGGAACGTCATTTGCCTGCACTAAAGCAGAACCTGACGTGAGTGCAAGGGCTGTGAGAACGGTAATGACTAGTTTTTTGCTTGGCAGATGATTTCCTCCTTCTTAATGCTGATGTTATATTTAAGTGTCTCCTTTCAATGCGTAACATCTTTTTTGCCTTACACTATATCAAACGTAAAAAACTTCAAATTTTCACTAAAAAATATTATTTTTTTATAATTTAGAGCAAGAAAAGCCAAAGAAGTCTCAATTCAAATGTCGTTTTTCTTAATTATTGAGAAGAGTATGAAAGCGCATAGCTTATGAAATATGATATAATAAACAAAAGATTATAAATGAAAGAACAGGAAGGTATTTGTTTGGCTAGACATTCCGTAGAATTTAAGTTGGAAAATCCAGAAGATGCAGTTTTACTTTTTGGTTCACAGGATAAGAATGCTCAGTTGATTGAATCTCAACTTGCTGTTGATATAAACTATCGCGGGGAGCGCGTACAGATTTTTGCTGATAATGAAGTAGCGCCTGAGCAAGCACGTAAAGTTTTACAGGCTCTTTTAGTTTTGATTTCTCGTGGTTTACCTGTCCATAGCTCTGATGCGATGATTGCAGTTAAAATGGTGCTGGAAGATAATATCGAAAATTTCATTACACTTTATGAAATCGAGCTCACTAAAGATGCTGTTGGTACACCAATTCGGTTAAAAAATGTGGGGCAAAAGCTCTATGTAGACAGTGTGAAACATCATGATGTCGTCTTCGGCATTGGTCCTGCCGGTACAGGAAAGACCTTTTTAGCAGTTGTTATGGCAGTTCAAGCCTTGCGTCATGGGCAAGTTAAACGTATTATTTTAACTCGCCCGGCTGTAGAGGCTGGTGAAAATCTGGGGTTCTTACCGGGAGATTTACAAGAAAAAGTAGATCCTTATTTGCGACCAGTTTATGATGCATTATTTCAAATTCTTGGGAAAAATGCGACAGAGCGCATGATGGAACGAGGTATTATTGAAATTGCACCCTTAGCTTACATGCGTGGACGTACTTTAGATGATGCCTTTGTTATCTTGGATGAAGCGCAAAATACAACAACAATGCAAATGAAAATGTTCCTGACACGTTTAGGTTTCAATTCAAAAATGATTGTCAATGGTGATATATCACAGATTGATTTGCCGGCTAAGGCCAAATCTGGTTTGATTGATGCAAAAGAAAAACTTTCTGGTTTAAATAGTATTGACTTTGTCTACTTTACAGCTAAGGACGTCGTCCGTCATCCTGTTGTAGCTCAAATTATTAATGCTTACGAGAAAAAAGGAGAGTAAGATGTCTGAAGGTTATGTTCTCTACTTACGTAAAATATTGGGCCCGCGTCCACTTGTTGTTGCATGTGCCAGCATAATTATCTATAATGAAGAAGGAGTCTTGCTTCAGAAACGTAAGGATACAGGGTGTTGGTCTTATCATGGCGGTTCAATCGAACCTGGAGAAACAGCAGAAGAAGCTGCAAGCAGAGAGCTTTTTGAGGAAATAGGTTTGACTGTAGAAAGTATGGAATTATTCACCGTGTGTTCGGGGGAAGAGCAGCATTTCTGTTATCCAAATGGTGATGAAGTTCACATCGTGGACACCGTTTATGTCAGCAACGATTTTTCAGGTCAAATGGTTTTTGAAGAAAGTGAAGTTCTCGATGCTCAATGGTTTACATTTGATCAATTACCAGAAAATATTATGCCTTCGACAAAAACGCCGCTCTTAGATTTCGCGAAAAAAATGAGAGAGAACAGCAAAAACATATAAAGGAATAGAATGTATATAGAATTAGTTGATGAAACAGAAAAAGTTTCAAAAGAAATTATTGAGCAGACTGAAAAATTATTAAGTTTTGCTGCAGATTATATAAAACTTTCAGATTCAAAAGAAATGTCTGTAACTTTCGTTGATAATGCGCGCTCACAAGAAATTAATCTGGAGTACAGAGAGAAAGATGCACCGACGGATGTTATTTCACTTGAATATAAACCTGATGAAAATGAGTTTTTCTTTGATGAAGATATGGATATTCCAGAAGAATTGATGGATGAGCTTGATCCTTTTATTGGTGAACTCTTTATCTCAATCGATAAAGCTGCCGAGCAAGCAGCAGATTATGGACATTCCCTTGAACGTGAATATGGCTGGTTAGCTGTTCATGGCTTCTTACACATTAATGGCTACGATCATTATACTCCAGAAGAAGAAGCAGAAATGTTCGGACTTCAGGAGGAGATTTTGACTGCTTATGGACTTAAAAGATAACGAAAAAGATGTAAAAATTTTCAATAAGGAAGACTTTGCGGACGGTGAAGTCCCAGAGAATACCCAGCGCAAACGTTGGAAAAATACGAATGTTATTTCAAGCATGGAGTTTGCAATTACGGGTATCTGGACAGCTTTTAAAGAAGAAAGAAATATGCGCAAGCATACGCTTTCTGGTGTGCTGGCTTTAATCTTGGGTGTTGTTTTACAAATTCAAGAATTTGAGTGGCTTTTCCTTTTTCTTGCCATCTTTTTAGTCTTTATGGCAGAGCTTTTCAATTCGGCTATTGAGAATGTGGTTGATTTGGCTGCTGATTACCAGTTTCATTTACGCGCCAAAAGAGCCAAAGATATGGCTGCGGGAGCTGTTTTAGTCATTTCTGGTTTTGCTGTAATTGTTGCTGCATTTATCTTCTTGCCCAAAATTTGGCATCTTTTCTTTTAAACTCAACGGCATAAGGAGAAGGTTTTGATTTCCTGAGCCCCTCCTTCTTTTAAGACAGCTAAAGCATGTTGGAGCGTACGACCAGTAGTATAAACGTCATCCACCAGTAAAATTTTATCTGGTACTTTTACCTTTGCTTTTAAAGTAAAGGTATTTTTGTTCTTAAGACGTTCATTTCTGGTACGCGTATTTTGGGCAGGTCCTTCTTCTTTTTCCAGAAGAGAACTGAAAGGAAGTGACTGCAGGAGTGCAGTTACCTGATTGAAACCTCTCTCCTGAAAGCGCTGCTTACTCACGGGAATTGGAACAATTGTATATCCTTTTTCTGTTTGAAAATATTTGTGAAAAACATGATGTAGGCGATAATCTCCCATAAATTTGTAACGACTAAAGAATTCTTCCATGGCTGTATTATAGGTAAAGACAGCTTGATGATTTACAATAATGCCTTCCTTTTCCCAAATCTTACAGTCAGAGCAGACGTCTTTTATGTCGGGCTTATAACAGCGGCTACAATAAGGTGGAGTAATCAGTTGAAACTTATTTTGACAGGGTGTACAGATCCCAGGAGAAGAGCCTTTTAAGAGAAACAGGTGATGTAAAGTGGGTTCAAGAGTGTATTCAACGTGGCAAAGCAAACAAATCATTGGAAACCTCCTGCTTTATTCATATTTTTGATATTTTTATAAGCTTCTAACATTGCTGTTGTTTTTCCTAAATGAAAGAAAAATACCTTGCCTCCAGGTCTTTCGCTACTTCGACCTACTCGTCCAGCAATTTGGATGAGGCTTGATCTTGTGAAATTATGATGGTGACTTTGGAATACAAAAACGTCAACCTTAGGGAAAGTTACACCACGTTCTAAAATAGTCGTTGAGACAAGGATAGAAATATTTCCTTGACGAAAAGCTTCCACAGCTTCTAAGCGTTCAAGACTCGTTGATGCAACAAAAGCAATTTCTTCATGAGGAAAACTACTTTGTAAGTCTTGGCTCAGTTTTTCTCCCAGGCTTATTTCAGGGACAAAGATAAGTAATGGGAACCCCGATTCGCGTTGTTTTTGGACCATTTTGTAAAACTTGCTCTGCCAAAAAAATTGTGGGAGTACTAGTGGAAAACCATGAAAACGTCGGGGGAGTTGTATTTTTTCGATTTGCCCCAACTTGACTTGCTTTTCTAATTTATTGGTGGTTGTTGCAGTAAGATAAACCAAACTTGAAAAAGGTTTACGAGCTTGAGCCAGTGCAAAAGAAAGCATTTCATTATCTGGAAATGGAAAAGCATCAACCTCATCAAGAATAAGTAAGTCAAAGGCATGACGAAAACGCATAAGCTGATGTGTCGTCGCTATTACGAGAGGCGTACGGCTGTATTTCTCACTTTTTCCGTGCAAAAGCGAGATGGGACAAGAAAAATCTCGCTTTAAGCGATAATAGAGTTCTAGACAGACATCAATACGAGGGCTAGTTAAACCTACAGCTTTTCCTTTTTTAAGGGTGTTATCAATCGTTTGATAAATCATTTCAGTTTTTCCTGCACCAGTGACAGCCTCTACCAGCACAGTTTTTTGTTGTTGATGTAATTTGACTAGAGTATCAGATATACGTTGCTGAGGGGCTGTGAGTTTTCCTTGCCATTTTAGAAAAGAAGCTGCTAAAAAATCCTGCTGAGGAAGATGGTAAAGTTTTTTATCCGAGCGAACACGTCCCATCTGAATACAATGGGGACAATAATAAGCACCAAGGGGGAGTAGAACATCTTTTTTCTTACTTTTTTTGCCACAGCGATTGCACATAATTACTGTTTTTGAAATATCTTGCATACTATCAAAAAGTATTGCTTTGTCTGGGATTTTCGATAATTCTTTTTGTAAAAGGAGTCTACCATATAATTCATTCATACCTTTAAGACGAAAAAAGTCGCAAGTTTTCACTATTTTTGATAAAATTTATATATGACAATTACCATAAAAGAGGATTTCATTGCAGAAGAAGAAATCAAAAAATCGCGCTTCATTTGCCATTTGAAGCGCGTTTATACTGAGGAAGAAGCACGTGCCTTTATTTCTCAAATAAAAAAAGAGCATCATAAGGCGAATCATAATTGCTCAGCCTTTACTTTAGGCGACCGTCAGGAAATCCAGCGCTCAAGTGATGATGGAGAACCTTCTGGTACAGCTGGTGTACCTATGTTGGAAATTCTTAAGAAAAGAGAAATTACCAATGTTTGTGCAGTTGTTACACGATATTTTGGGGGAATTAAACTCGGTGCTGGTGGTTTAATCCGGGCATATGCAGGGAGTGTCGGCCATGCTCTAGATCATGTTGGTTTGGTCAAATTTGTCACACAGGAGCAATTAATCTTGACTCTTGATTACGGAAATTATGACGGGCTACAGCGCTTTTTAAGTTCCCAAGGCTTAGTCATCTCAGAGAGTGAATTTCTCTCCGATGTTACGGTCAAGCTCTTTGTTGACTTGGATAAGACAGAGCAACTTTTAGCTGAGTTGGTTGAACAGTTCAGTGGAAAAATTTCTGTGAAAAAAGGGGACAAGCAACTGGTGGAAGTTGATATTTAGAAAAAGGGATTTATGAAAATTTTTAGAAGCTCGTTTATTGTTAGTATTATTGCGTTGATTATCGCTTATCTCTATGCTGGTTGGGATGGTTTAATGATTACCACTATCCTAGCAGTATTGGAAATTTCACTTTCCATGGATAATGCCATTGTTAATGCACGTATTTTGGAGCGTATGAGCCATGCGTGGCGTAAAATATTTTTGACGGTGGGTATTTTGATTGCCGTTGTGGGTATGCGCCTGGTCTTTCCACTTTTGATCGTTGGTGTCTCCGCAAAACTAGATCCGATAAGTGCAATGCGCTTAGCTTTAGAAAAAGGTGATCCCAGTGTACCAGGGACCTATGGCTACATTTTACACCATGCGCATCCTTCTATAGCTGCTTTTGGAGGAATGTTTCTTTTGATGCTAGCACTTGGTTTTTTCTTTGACCAAAGAGCACATACGTGGTTGAAACTTCCTGAGAAAGTCTTGCAACAAATCGGCCATTTTCCAGCAGCAAATGCAATAATTTCGATGATTATTCTTTTATTGACAGCTGAATTTATCGCGGCTGATGCGCATACTGTTTTATTCTCAGGTATTTTAGGAATAGTAACATATATGTTGGTGAATGGCTTTGGCGATATGATGACCGAGCATATGCCTACCGAAACTGCAGGACAGACTTCCTACGCTGTGGGAAGAGCAGCTTTCTCCCTCTTCCTTTACCTCGAAGTTATCGATGCTTCCTTTAGTTTTGATGGCGTTATTGGTGCTTTTGCGATAACTTCAGATCCTATTATTATTCTACTTGGACTAGGCGTTATTGGGGCAATGTTTGTCCGTTCACTGACCCTTTACTTGGTAGAAAAAGGAACACTTAATGAACTTGTTTATTTAGAACACGGAGCGCATTGGGCAATTCTTACTTTGGCCATTCTAATTTTGGCAAGCATTCATTGGGAAATTGGTGAAGCGGTGACAGGTTTACTTGGTGGGATTATTATCGTATTATCCTTTATCTCAAGCATTATTTACAATCGAACACATTAAAAAAAGTTGCACCTCTTGTGCAGCTCTTTTTATAGTGGAGCTATGCTTCATTTGTACGATTATCAAATTGATTCCCGTGTCTAATTTTTTTAGGTGAGTAATTACAAAAGCCCTTGATCATGGTGATAGGTCGAAAGGAAGAACCAGCCCTAAGATGAGTACTACAAAAAGGACAAATAGCAAACTTATAATCTAAAAATTTTTTTCTGATTGGCTTACTAGAACAAATTATTGGGAGAGAAAAAAACTTTTTGATAATCTGCACTAAGCTAAAGCTCTCTTTTTACCTTTGAAAACTGAATCATTCAAAACTTGAAGTCTCGCCTTGACATTTCTAACAAAAAGGTCTACAATTTGAAAGTAAAGCAAGCGACTCGGGACAGTGAAAGCCGAGATTTAAAATGGCCCAAAATCATCGCAATACGAATGAAGTAAAAAATAAAGGTGGAACCGTGCATAGCACCCTTTGTCTTAGGACAGGTGTATTGCGCGGTTTTATATTATTTTAAGGAGTAGAACATTATGATGAATCCAGCAGAAATATTGGCTGCAACTATTCACCATGGGCAAGAAAAGGTCAAACGACCGATGTTAGAAAAAGCTGTACTTGGCTTTATTGGGGGCGCGTTAATCTCTTTAGGTTATCTGCTTTATATCCGCGTCATATCAAGTGTAGTCGATGATTTTGGAAGTCTGGCAAGTTTTATCGGGGCAGCAGTGTTTCCTATTGGTCTAATTGTTATTTTAATGGGCGGTGGCGAGCTTATCACATCTAATATGACAGCTGTTTCTGTATCTTTTTTTGCAAAGAAGGTAAAGTTTTCAGATTTGCTTAAAAACTGGATTGTCATCACAATTTTTAATCTTCTGGGCGCCTTCTTTGTGGCTTTCTTCTTTGCACACATTGTTGGGTTGACAAGTACAGGTGTGTATCGTGAAGAATTAATCACCGTTGCGCACTCGAAAATAAATGCAACTTGGCTTCAGACCTTGGTTTCTGGAGTAGGGTGTAACTGGTTTGTAGGCCTTGCAATGTGGCTTTCTTACGGAGCCAAAGATGCAGCAGGAAAAGTAATGGTAATTTGGTTCCCAACAATGGCTTTTGTTGCAATTGGTTTCCAGCACAGTGTGGCAAATGCTTTTGCTATCCCGGCTGCAATCTTTGAAGGTGGCGCAACATGGATGGACTTCATTCGCAATTTTAGTCTTGTCTATGCTGGAAACATCATCGGTGGCATTATTTTTGTTGCTGGTTTCTATTTCCTTGGATATAAACGCCAAATGAATGAACTTAATAAATAATAAGGAGAATTAAATGTCAAATAATAAATTATCATTCCAAGATATGATTCTGACTTTGCAGGCTTTTTGGTCTAAGCAAGGCGCAAACTTGATGCAAGCCTACGATAACGAAGTTGGTGCAGGAACAATGAGTCCTTATACTTTCTTACGTTCAAATGGGCCTGAACCTTGGTCAGCAGCTTATGTTCAACCTTCACGACGTCCAGCAGATGGACGTTACGGTGAAAACCCTAACCGACTTTTCCAACATCACCAATTTCAAGTAGTCATGAAACCTTCACCAAAGAATATCCAAGAACTTTACTTGGAAAGTTTAGCTGCCTTGGGTATTGACGCCTTAGAGCATGATATTCGATTTGTAGAAGACAACTGGGAAAATCCCTCAATGGGTTGTGCCGGAATTGGTTGGGAAGTTTGGATTGATGGTCAAGAGTGTACACAGTTTACTTATTTCCAACAAGTTGGTGGTATTGAAGTGGATTCCGTAACTTCTGAAATTACATATGGTTTAGAACGTTTGGCGACAGCTATCCAAGAAGTTGACAGTGTCTATGATCTCGAATGGGGGAATGGCGTACTCTATGGAGATATTTTTAAAGAGCCAGAATATGAGCACTCAAAATTTGCTTTTGAAGAGTCTGATCAAGATATGCTATTAGACTTGTTTAATAAGTACGAAGCAGAAGCACTTAAATTACTAGACTTAGGTTTGGTTCACCCAGCTTATGACTTTATTTTGAAGAGTTCTCATACCTTTAACCTTTTGGATGCACGTGGTGCAGTTTCTGTAACTGAACGTGCTGGATACCTGCACCGCGTACGTACAATGGCGCGTAAAGTTGCCAAAACATTTATTGAAGAACGTGCTAAACTTGGCTTCCCACTTTTAAAAGATGAAGACTTACGTGAGAAATATCTGGGAGAAAAAGGGAAATATACAAAAGTTCTGGCACAATTGGCAGAAGAACAGGAGGCAAAATAATGGCAAACTATTTACTCGAAATTGGCTTGGAAGAAATGCCAGCCCACTTGGTAACACCTGCAATCAATCAATTGGCAGAACGTCTTTCGGACTTTTTGAATGAAAACCGTTTAGAATTTGATGCTATTCGCAAATTTTCAACACCACGTCGTTTGGCTGTTTTAGTGGAAGGACTTGCTGAAAATTCTGAAGCAATGGACGAAGAAGTCAAAGGTCCATCTGCTAAAATTGCTAAAGATGCTGAAGGAAACTGGTCAAAAGCTATTCAAGGTTTCTCTCGTGGACAAGGTGTGTCACCGGACGAATTGGTCCTCAAGGGGGATTACTATTTCGCAAACAAACATATCGCGGGCGTAGCTGCACAGGAAATTTTGACAAAAGTTGGCGAAGAAGTCATTTCTAAAATGCAGTTTAAAACTTACATGAAATGGGGGAATAACAGTTTCCTCTTCGTACGTCCTATCCAATGGATGATTTCTTTACTCGATACCGAAGTTGTTCCCTTTGATATTCTTGATGTAACTGCAGGAAATACAACACGAGGTCATCGCTTTCTTTCAAATCAAGAATTTACGCTTGAACATGCGACAGCTTATGACAAAGTTTTGACTGATAATTTTGTTATGGTTGATGCTGGAGCACGTAAAGTTGAAATTAGCCAGCAAATCACAAAAATTGCTGCTGAGCACGGCTGGAAAGTTGAACTCACAGACGAAAAGCATGTGGAACTTCTTGAAGAAGTCAATAACCTAGTAGAGTACCCCACAGCATTCGTTGGGAGTTTTGATGAAAAATATTTGTCAGTTCCTGAAGAAGTTCTGGTTACTTCAATGCGTGATAACCAACGCTATTTTGAAGTTTATACTGCAGAAGGTAAGCTCGCACCGCACTTTATCTCCGTGCGTAATGGTAATGCTGAAGGCATGAAGAATGTCATCTTAGGTAATGAAAAAGTTTTGGTTGCCCGTTTGGAAGATGCCGAGTTCTTTTGGAAAGAAGATCAAAAGTTAAAAATTGAAGATCTCGTGAAGAAACTGGAAAATGTAACTTTCCACGCAAAAATCGGTTCAATCACAGAACACATGGCGCGTACAAAAGCAATTGCGGCTCATTTGGCGGATATTGCCCAGCTGACCGAAACTGAAAAGTCAGATGTGGCGCGTGCGGCAGATATTTACAAATTTGACCTTTTGACAGGTATGGTTGGTGAATTTGATGAACTTCAAGGTGTTATGGGTGAAAAATATGCTCTACTTGCAGGAGAGAGTGCCAACGTAGCAACAGCTATTAGGGAGCATTATATGCCGGTATCCGCTGAAGGTGATTTACCTGAAACTGCTGTCGGAAGTGTTTTGGCTGCTGCAGATAAAATCGACAGTATTCTTTCTTTCTTTAGCGCAGGCTTGATTCCTTCAGGCTCAAATGACCCTTACGCTTTACGTCGTGCTGCGCAAGGCTTGACACGTATCATAGAAAAATTCAACTGGCACTTTGACTTTTCTGAGTTTATTTCCACACTTGATTATGAAAATAAAGAGCAAGTTATTGATTTCCTCAAAGGGCGTGTGCAAAAACTTCTACTGGATAAGAAAATCCGCCACGATATTGTTGAAGCAACAATTGCAGCAGATATATTGGATATCGCCAACATGATGGAAATTGCGCCAATGCTTAATGATCACAAGGAAGAAGTCACATTTAAACCAGCTATTGAAAATATTTCACGAGTGATTAACTTGGCGAAAAAAGCCGATCATGTCGGAGAGGTTTCTTCTGCACTCTTTGAGAACGATGCTGAAGGCGTACTTTACGAAGCTACAGAAGAACTTAAAGCAAGATGGGCAAGCTTGTCAGCCTCTGAGAAATATGATATTCTTGTCAGCAAAGGTGTTCCAGCCATTAACAATTTCTTTGAAAATGTGATGGTTATGGCAGAAGATGAAAAAGTACGTCACAATCGTCTGGCCTTGCTTACAGAGCTTTCAGCACTTACAGGGACAATGGCTGACTTTAGTTTAATCAATACAAAATAAGGAGGATATTGGTCTTATGGCAATTACAAATGAACAAGTTGAACGTATCAATGAACTTGCACGTAAACACAAAGCAGAAGGTCTAACAGAAGCTGAAACTGCAGAACGTGCTGAATTGCGCCGTATCTATCTTGATAGCGTACGTGAAAATCTCCGCGGTCAAGTTGAAGCAGTAAAATTGGTAGATGAAGATGGAAAAGACATCACACCAGAAAAACTTAAAGACATACAACGCGCCAAAGGTATGCGCGATTAAAAGTGGTCGAGCTTTGTGCTCGGCCTGTTTTTAATACGCTCCTAGATCTGCTCCTGAAGGAGCTCATGTTAGACGACAATTCCCAGCGGGATTGCCTGAACATTTTATTAGGCAGGGTCAATTTATTTGATTTCTGCATTATTGCTATTATTATACATGTAAGAGGAATTACATTTAATGAAAAATATAAAAATTGGTATATCAAGATGGTCTGTCCTTTATGCCTTCTTAGCCCTTGTGATTGGAGTAATTATTGGAGCTGTGGATGCTTTATTTGGGCGTGGCTTGATTTATATTACGGAGACACGTGACGCACATCCCTTATATTTTCTTCCTTTCTTGGCTTTAGCAGGTCTTTTGATTGTGTATGTCTATCAACGTTTTGGTAAGGAAAGTCAAAAAGGAATGGGGTTGATTTTTGAAGCGGGGAATAAAGGACGAGAAGATATTCCTAAGCGTTTAGTGCCCTTGATTATCTTTTCCACTTGGCTGTCGCACCTATTTGGTGCCAGTGTGGGTCGAGAAGGTGTAGCTGTCCAGATTGGTGCCACGATTGGCCATACAGTTGGGGGGAAATTATCTTCCAAAGAAGCACAAAAAGTGCTCTTGATTACGGGGATGGCAGCCGGTTTTGCCGGTCTCTTCCAAACACCGATAGCTGCCACTTTCTTTGCTATTGAAATCCTGATGGTGGGCAAGATTGAATACATCGCACTTTTCCCAGCTCTGGTTGGTTCCTATGCGGCCAGTGCGACATCACATGCTTTAGGTTTAGAAAAATTTTCCTTTATGGTCAATACTGACTTAAATATTGATCCGCTAGTACTTCTGAAGCTGCTCGTTGTGGCAATTTGCTTTGGCTTGGTAGGTCGCATCTTTGCGCAAGGCTTAGCCTTTATGAAGTCTTATATGGCAAGTAAACTTATTAATCCTTATCGTCGTATCTTACTTATGGGATTGATTTTGAGCTTGGGTCTTATCTTTATCCATCTTGATCGTTATGCAGGGCTAGGGACCAACCTAATTTCGATGAGTTTTAACGGAGAACATATCAATGCTTACGATTGGGTTCTGAAGTTGCTCTTTACTGTCTTAAGTATCTCAGCCGGTTTCCAGGGTGGAGAAGTAACACCACTCTTTGCGATTGGTGCAAGTTTGGGCGCGACCTTAGCTTTACTTTTGGGCTTACCTGTTGGCTTGATCGCTGCTGCTGGCTATGTTTCTGTCTTTTCATCAGCAACCAACTCATATTTTGCTTCAATCTTCATCGCTGCAGAAGTCTTTGGCTTTGGTACGGTCCAATATATCCTGCCAATCGTGACCATTGCCTATATTCTCAATGGTAATGCATCAATCTATGCACAAGGAAAACTAAATTTAGAAGTTTAACAGAAGAATAAGGCTTTGGTCTTATTCTTTTTATTATCCTTGAGTGCAGTGAGTTGTGAACATTAATCCTTTCTTTGTGTCTAAAGTGAGCAATTTTTAATCACAAAATATAGCGAAGTGATAAAATAGAAAGAGAATATGAAAACGCCTACGAAACATGTTGGCTTAGAAAAGAAGAGGAGCAGCTGTGAATATCGAAGCTTTACTTGAAAAGAAAGAGCAAATACAGGTTAAGATTCTACGCCAGTTGGACCTCAAACGGGAGAAGATAACCGCGCAAGAACTGTGTGAGGGGGTAAATCTTTCTCGACCTTCGATTGAAAGCTACTTAGAGGACATTTCTTATCTGGGACAGATGATGGGAAAACCTATGGAAGTGATGCGTCAGGACAATAAACTTGCCCTAAACATGGCAGGATCGCAAAGCTTAGACGAGGTCATTAGCTTTTTAATCAAAGACAGCATTAAGTATCGCTTGCTTCTCTTACTTTTAGAACAAAAAAATTTCATGATTTTTGAACTCGCAGAAGCATTATTGGTCAGTGAATCAACCTTGTTCCGTAAAATCAAAGAGCTCAATAAACTTTTAGCCGAGTTTGAGCTTCTAATCAAAAATAATAAGTTAGTGGGCGAAGAAAGCCAGATTCGCTATTTTTACTACATGCTATTTGATTCGCTTCATCCTACATTTCGACCAGACTTGCTTCAACTCACAAAGTTTCAAGCCGATTTTATCCTGCAACTTGAAGAAACCTTAAAAGTAACCTTTTCGGCAAGTAGCAAAGATAAACTTTACCGCTGGTTAGCCATTACAGAAAAAAGGCGGAAACTTACAGATATCCAAGTTACTCAATCTTTGGAAATGAAGAAAACTTATCAAGATGATCACCTTTATCAGCTATTAGACTCTCTATTTTATCAATACATTTATGATAAACAGAGCAAGAATAATTGTGAGACAATCTTTTTCTACAGTTTTCTCCTGTCTTTTTTCATCTTAGATAAGGAAAGTTATTACCGCTTTGATATTTTCCGCAGTAAAAAAATCCCCACCGTTCTCTTGAATATTTCTTTAAGAGAACGTATGCTGAACCATTATCGTCCCCATCGTTTAGGATTTGAAGAGGAAAAAGCCATCAGTTATCAGCTGGCACAAGTCAATAATAAATTTGCCTTTTTCCATGGTGGCCTCTTTACAAAGAGCCAAGAGGCGTTGCTCAGTCATAAACAAAATTGGGTGGACAAGAGTTTTCAAGATTTGCTGGACAATCTCAAAAATATAGCCTTAAGTTATATTCCTAAAACGCAGGATTTACCTGAACTCATCTTTGGCTATCGTAATGCCTTAATGTTGCTGGAACTTTTATCTGCCCAGCAATTGACGGTGGCTTATGACTTGTCTGATACGCCAGCTTATCAAATTCCCATGGAACATTATTTGAAAAATCGCCTTCGTGCAGTAGAAAAGATTAAACTGGAACACTACCATGAAGGACAGAGCTATGACTTGCTTATCTCTAGTAAAAGAAATGATAGCCGAAAGTTTGTCTATGTCCTTTCCGAGTTTTCGAGTGATTATGACTTTGACGAGTTATTGTCGCGTATCGAAAGCCTAAAAAAAGAAAAATTTCGAAGAAAAGCTATTCTCACTTAATTAACTTTTCAGATAAAAAACTAAAAGCGATACACAGTGGCTTTTAGTTTTTTTTTATACTTTAAGCTAATAATTCCTAAACACTTTCAATTTTTTTTAGAATTTCTTAAAAAATGAAAGTATTTCATACTTCTTAAATGCTATAATATGAAATATAGAAAGCGTTTACAAAGGAGAGAGATAACATGACAGAAACTTCTTACATTATGGCAATTGACCAAGGTACCACAAGCTCAAGAGCTATTATATTTGATAAACAGGGTCAGCACATTGGTAGTTCCCAAAAAGAATTCACACAATATTTTCCTAAAGAAGGTTGGGTCGAACATGACGCCAACGAGATATGGAATTCTGTTCAATCTGTTATTGCAGGAGCATTTATTGAGTCGGGCATTAAGCCAGTACAGGTTGCTGGTATCGGTATAACCAATCAACGTGAAACAACCATTATCTGGGATAAAGAGACAGGCAAACCCATCTATCATGCTATTGTGTGGCAATCTCGTCAATCTGCCGATATTGCAAATGGACTTAAAGAAGCAGGGCACGATGAACTTTTCCACAAAAAGACAGGGCTTATTGTTGATTCCTACTTCTCGGCTACAAAAATTCGTTGGATTCTTGATCATGTCGAGGGCGCACAAGAGCGTGCAGAACGTGGAGAACTCCTCTTTGGAACTATCGATACATGGCTCTTGTGGAAGTTGACAGATGGAGATGCACACTATACCGACTATTCTAATGCCAGTCGTACGATGCTCTACAACATTCACGAGTTGAAATGGGACGAAGAAATCCTGAAAATTCTTAATATCCCAGCTTCAATGCTACCGGAAGTTAAGTCCAACTCAGAAGTTTACGGCGTGACTAAAGGTTTCCATTTCTTTGGTTCTGAAGTACCTATCTCAGGTATGGCAGGTGACCAGCAAGCTGCATTATTTGGGCAAATGGCCTTCGAACCAGGAATGATCAAAAATACCTATGGTACAGGTTCATTTATTGTCATGAACACAGGTGAAAAACCTCATATTTCGAAAAATAATATGCTTACAACGATTGGCTATGGCATTAACGGAAAAGTTTATTACGCCTTAGAAGGGAGCATCTTTGTTGCAGGATCTTCCATTCAATGGTTACGTGATGGTTTGAAAATGTTGGACCGAGCTAGCGACTCCGAAGAAGTGGCACTCCAGTCTAGGAGTCAAGATGAAGTTTATGTGGTCCCAGCCTTTGTTGGCCTTGGTGCTCCGTATTGGGATCAAGAAGCGCGGGGAGCAATGTTTGGCTTGACACGTGGGACAACAAAAGAAGATATTGTAAAAGCAACTTTGCAAGGTATAGCCTATCAAGTTCGTGATGTAGTCAGCACCATGAAAGAAGATACAGGAATCGATATGTCTGTGCTCAAGGTAGACGGTGGTGCCGCAAATAATGAATACTTGATGCAGTTCCAAGCGGACATCTTGAATATCCCAATCCAACGTGCAGGCGATTTGGAAACAACAGCACTTGGTGCAGCCTTCCTTGCAGGTCTTGCGGTTGGTTTTTGGAAAGACTTAGAAGAGCTTAAAGAATCCTATGAACCGGGTAAAATTTTCCAAACTCAGATGCAAGAAGAACGCAGAGAAGAACTCTATGCCGGTTGGAAAAAAGCCGTGAATGCGACACGCGCTTTCAAATAATAAGCAATTAGACAGTAACCTAAAAGGAGAATAGAAATGGCTTTTTCTAAAAAAACAAGACAAGAAGCAATCACCAAAGTTCAAAATGAAGAAATGGACCTACTCGTTATCGGAGGAGGAATCACTGGTGCGGGATTGACATTACAAGCAGCGGCTGCTGGCATGAAAGTTGCCGTACTTGAAATGCAGGACTTTTCAGAAGGCACATCATCCCGTTCAACAAAACTAGTGCATGGGGGGATTCGTTATCTTAAAAACTTCGATGTTGAAGTAGTATCTGATACAGTTTCAGAACGCGCCGTCGTTCAAGGTATTGCGCCACACATTCCTAAGCCAGATCCAATGTTACTTCCTATCTATAATGATGAAGGAAAGACAACTTTTGATATGTTTTCTGTGAAGATTGCGATGGATTTGTATGATCGTTTGGCAGGGGTAGATGAAGATTCGCCATATGCCAACTACACTATCTCACCAGAAGAAGTACTGCGCCGCGAGCCCCTCATCAAGAAAAAAGGCTTGCAAGGGGCGGGAGTCTATCTAGACTACCGTAACAATGATGCACGTTTGGTGATTGATAACATCAAAAAAGCTGTGGAAGACGGTGCGCAAGCCATCAGCAAGATGAAAGTGATTGATTTTACTTATACCGACGGACAAATTTCTGGTGTTCGTGCGCGTGATTTGCTGACAGACCAAGTCATTGAAGTCAAAGCTAAACTTGTGATTAACACAAGTGGTCCTTGGGTAGATAAGATTCGTTATCTGAACTTCACACGTCCTATCGTACCAAAAATGCGTCCTACAAAAGGTGTCCATCTGGTAGTGGATGCGGCCAAACTTCCTGTACCACAACCAACTTATTTTGATACAGGTAAACATGACAAACGTATGGTCTTTGCTATTCCCCGTGAAAATAAAACTTATTTTGGTACGACAGATACGGATTATCATGGTGACTTCACTGATCCAAAAGTGACCCAAGAAGATGTGGACTATCTCCTGGATGTCATTAATTTCCGTTACCCTGAAGCAAATATCACAATTGATGACATTGAAGCTTCGTGGGCAGGACTTCGTCCATTATTAGGCGGTAATTCTGGCTCAGACTATAACGGGGGAGACAATGGCGCGGTTTCTGAAACTAGCTTTAACGCTGTCGTTGAGGCAGTGCTCCGCTATAAAAATAAAACAGCAACAAAAGCTGAAGTGGAGCATTTGTTAAACAATATGGAAGCAAGTCTTTCAGAAAAAGGGGATGCACCATCTTCTGTATCTCGTGGAAGTTCGCTCGAACGCGAGAGCGATGGCTTGATCACTCTAGCAGGCGGTAAAATCACGGACTACCGTAAAATGGCAGCGGGTGCGATGGAGCTTATCTGCCAACTGCTTGAGGAGGACTTTGGTTTGAAATATGAACCTATTGACTCTAAAAAATACCAAATCTCTGGTGGTGAATTTGACCCAACTAAGGTTGAAGAAGTTGTTGCTGAAAACATGAAAGTTGGTGTTGCTGCAGGACTTACAGAAGAAGAAGCAAAATACATTGCGGACTTTTATGGCATGAACGCCCTCCAAGTGTTTGCCTATGCTTCCGAAATGGAAGCCTACGAAGGCTTGTCTTTAGCCGAATCAGCACGCCTGCGCTATGCGTTGGAAGATGAAATGGTCTTGACACCGGTGGACTACTTGCTCCGCCGTACTAACCACATTTTATTTATGCGTGAAGGTGTAGATGCCATCAAGGTACATGTTGTCAATGCCATGGCGGACTACCTCGGTTGGTCTACAGAAGAAAAAGCAGAGCAAGAAAAAGCTTTGGAAGAAGCACTTCGTGAATCTGACTTGTCGGACTTGAAGAAGTAGAAGAGTCCAACGATGATTGAAACAAATAAAATATAGAAAAAAGGAGTCAATATGCACTCAGAAATGGTACAATTACTCGGTGAATTTTTAGGAACATTTATCTTAATCCTTCTTGGTAACGGTGTGGTTTCAGGCGTTGTCCTGAATAAGACGAAAGCAACAGGAGCAGGATGGGTTGCCATCACACTCGGTTGGGGCTTTGCAGTAATGATGGGGGTTTACATTTCTGGATTTATGTCGCCTGCCCACTTGAACCCAGCAGTAACGATTGCAATGGCAATGATTGGTAGCTTTAGCTGGAGTTTGGTTTTCCCTTATATTATCGCGCAAATGCTTGGGGCAATGGTCGCGAGTATCATCCTCTACCTGATGTTTTACCCTCACTATGCTGAAACTAAAAATCCAGCAGATATTTTAGGTACATTTTCTACAGGGCCAGCCATTCGTCAGACGGGGTCTAATTTAATCAGCGAAATTGTTGGAACAGCAGTCTTAACGACAGGTATACTGGCCTTTGGTCAATACGCAATTACGCAAACTTCTGGTGTTTCACCTCTTTTAGTGGGTGCTATCATCACAGCCATTGGTTTATCACTTGGTGCGACAACAGGTTACTCTTTGAATCCTGCACGTGACTTAGGTCCTCGTATCATGCACGCGATCTTACCTATCAAGGGCAAAGGAGATTCTGACTGGTCTTACGCATGGATTCCTGTTGTAGGCCCAATCATTGGCGGTAGCTTAGGCGCCCTTCTCTTTAACATGGTTATTCAATTTGCAAGTAAATAAATTGAAATAATAGTCAAAAGCAGAGTTAGACAAAGTTCTAACTCTTTTTTTATGAAAAAAATACCAGTAATCCCCCAGCTTATGGGAATAAAAACTAAATAAAGAAAACGCTTTATTTTCTCTTGCTTTTGAAAATAAGAGGTGCTATATTACAAATATAACAAAACTAAAAGAAAAATTTTGGAGGAAACAAAATGTCGAAAAAAATAGTAGCCGTTACGGCCTGTGCTGCTGGAATAGCGCACACCTATATGGCCGCTGAGTCTATCGAAAAAGCGGCTAAAAAAATGGGCTATGAGGTCAAAGTAGAGACAAATGGAGCTATTGGAGCAGAGAATGTCTTAACTCCAGAAGAGATCGAAAATGCAGATCTTGTACTTGTTGCCTCAGATATTAAGATTGATCCGTTTCGTTTCACAGGCAAGCCTCTTTATGTTACAAAATCTATTCCTGCTATTGAAGATTCTGAAGCCTTGATAAAAAAAGCATTCGCTGAGGCTGAAGTTTTTGGCAAGAAAGGAAGTAAGGTAGGAAATATCCAGATTGGTAATGATAAAGATAAGGTTACTTTTCTGACCCATGTGATGAGTGGTATTTCTTATATGGTGCCAATGGTCATCGCTGCAGGTCTTCTCCTTACCATTGCCAATCTCTATGCTTTTCAAAGGGACGACCTAGGACGTATTGTCAAGTGGGGGTTTGACAATACAACACAAATGGGCTTCCTCATGGAAAAACTCTTTTATGTTGGGCAGATGGGTTTTAAACTGATGATTCCACTATTTGCTGGTTTTGTGGCAAATTCCATTGCAGACAAACCCGCCATAGCTCCTGCCATGATTGGTGCTTATCTTGTTAATGATCCAGAATTTTTAGGAACTGAAGCAGGTGGAGGTTTTATTGGTGCTATTATTGTGGCTTTCATTGTTGGCTATATGGTCAAAGGATTGAAAAAAATAAAATGGCCTAAAATTGTTATGCCAATCGTGCCAATTATGATTATTCCTTTTATTGCAACAGCAGTTATCAGTTTGATCGTGCTTTATATCATCGGAAATCCAATCTCAGTGGGGATGGATGCTATGTATGATGGGTTAACCAACTTAAATAATAATTTCGCAGGTGCACCAATCATTATCGGAGCTATCTGTGGCGCGATGATTGGGTTTGATTTGGGAGGTCCAATCAATAAAACAGCTTTAGTATTTGGCACAGCAATATTTACCGATACAATGACAAAATATGGCATTGAAGGCGCGAACTTTGTACCTGGTACGGCAACACAAGCTGCGATTTCAGTAGCACCTTTAGGAGTGTGGTTAGCAACAATTTTATTTAAAAACAAATTTTCAAAAGATGAAAAAATTGCTGCCAGTGCAGCCTTCGGTATGGGAATTGTCGGTGTCACTGAAGGAGCTATTCCATTTGTGGCCGCACATCCTGTACGAATGATTTTCTCAAACGTCGTAGGTTCAGCTGTTGCAGGCGGACTTATCTCAGCGACTGGTTCGAAATTTTATGGCGGTATTGGTTCGCCTTTGGGGACCTTTATTGGTTATATTGAGCAACCGATTCCTTTTCTAACATGGATTTTGTGCGTATGTGCAGGTATTTTGACCACCGCGTTACTAATTGGGTTTACACGAGGAATTGAATTCAAAAAACCCGTGAAAGTTAAAGTAAAATAAGAAAGTGAATAAAGATGAACAAAGAAGTTTTCAATCAAGAACATATCCTCTTCGATGCAAGCGCACGTACACAGGAAGAAGCCTTTGCAGTTATTGCACAGTTTGCACATTCTCTGGGCTTTGTGGACAATGAAGCCGAATATTTTGAAGGCCTAAAACAGCGAGAAGCAGAAGCAACAACAGGCTTTAAAGACCATATCGCCATTCCTCATTGTAAAAATAAAACGAACCTAAAGCCGGGTATGTTTTTCGTTAGATTTGCCAATGAAATTCCTTGGAATGCTTTGGATGGCAAACCTGTGAAAGTTGCTCTGGCACTTACGATTCCTGAGGAAGGTGCGACTGAGCACTTGAAGTTGCTGAGCTTAATCGCTCGAAAATTAATCGATGATCAATTTCGTGAAGATATTTTATCAGAGAAAGACCCGAATAATTTGACTGCCGTCATAGATAAAATTGATTTTTAACTCAAAGGTCAAATCATCTTGATTTGGCCTTTTGAAAAAATGAATAAGGAAGCAAAAATGAAGAAAAAAGTACACGTCATTCATCATACACATTGGGATTTAGAATGGTATTTTACTAACAATGAATCTTTTGTCCAGTTGGCATATCATTTGGATGAGGTAATGAGCGCCTTGGAAAATAATGAAATTTCTTATTATCTCCTCGACGGGCAAATGAGCATTCTGGATGATTACCTCCAAAGTTTCCCTGAACAAAAAACGCGACTCAAAAAGCTGGTTCAAGCTGGAAAACTCCGGATTGGCCCATGGTATACTCAAACAGATGAACTCATCATAAGTGGCGAGTCCATCGTGAGAAATTTGACTCTGGGAATGGAATTAGCAGAAGATTTGGGTGGTTATATGAATATCGGTTACCTGCCAGACTCTTTCGGTCAGAGCAAAGATATGCCTAAGATATATCAAGGTTTAGGAATTGATCGTACAGTCTTTTGGCGTGGATTGCCGCAGGAAAAAACAAGGGACCGCGAATTTTATTGGCAAGCTGAAGATGGTTCAAAAGTTTTAGCCGCAAATATTAAGAATGGTTATTTTGTCGGCGTTGGACTTATTCATAGTGACCAAACACAAGAACTTATGACGCAGATTGAAGACGGTGCTGTGGGGCAACATCTCGTCTTACCTGTAGGAGGAGACCAGCGTTATGTAGATTTTAACCTACGTGAGCGGATTGATTTTTACAACCAGAAACTGAGTGACTATGAATTAAAAGAGAGCAACTATGAGGAGCTGTTCTCTGAACTCGAAAAAGAGGAATTGACCACAATTGAAGGGGAATTTATCTCCAGCTCAGTCTCGAAAATCCATCGCTCGATTTACTCCTCCCGTTATGATCATAAGTATTTGAATGATAAGCTTGAAAGACGGATGATTTATCAGGTAGAACCACTCGTTCTTATGGCTGAAAAACTTGGTATTGCTAGCAAGCAGGGCTTAATTGACAGGATCTGGAAACTACTGGCAAAAAATCAAGCCCACGACAGTGCGGGCGGCTGTAATAGTGATAAAACCAATCGAATTATTCGTGAGCGCTTTATTGAAGCAGATCAACTTTCTTATTCCATTGTCGACTACTTGACCAGAAAAATCAGTGAGTCACAGAAAAAAGTTTGTGACCATCAAGTCAGCATTTTTAATACCTTGCCTTGGGAAGTAACTAAAACGGTTAAAATTAATGTCTCTACTGAGTTTAAAGATATCCAACTGAAAAATACAGGAGGAGAAGCGCTTAGTTTTGATGTTCTGTCAAGAAAAAAAGAATACTCTGGTGAAATCAGACGCGAAGAAACTGCTCAAAATCCGGATAAATACTATTATATTCATGAATTAGCTGTAGAAGTTACGGTTCCTGCGCTTAGTTTTGTGAATTATTTCGTTGAAGAAAGGCAACAGTCAAGTAGGGTCACTAGCGAAGACAAGCAAGATTATATTGAAAATGATTACTACAAGTTGAGTTACAAAAAAGGGCAGTTGCATTTATTTGATAAGAAAAGTCAGCAAAGTTATGATAATATCCTATCTTTTGAAGATGGCGGTGATGAAGGTGATACTTACGATTATTCGCCAGCTTATGCAGATCACGTCTATGATTTGACACTTGAGGGAAGTGAGCAAAAATCTTTTTATGGGGAATATTATCAAGAATTGCTTTTGACTGGTACTTGGAACCTTCCCAAAGATTTAAAAGAACGTGCAGAAGGCATCTGCCAACAAAAACAAGACTACGAATTAAAGATTACTTTAAAAAAAGGGAGCAAGCATCTCGAATGCCATTTAACGATTGATAATCAAGTGCTGGACCATCGTATGCGTGCAGTCATCAATCTTCCTTTTGCAAATCGGTATTCTTACACAGATACACCTTTTGGTACAGTGAAGCGTGAAGCAGAAGATCCGCATTTGAAAGACTGGCAAGAATTCGGCTGGCGTGAAGAACCAACAGCTATTTACCCCATGCTAAAATGGGTCAATGCTCACGATGATAAAAACAGTTGGACGGTTTTTGCTAAAGGAATCAAAGAATATCAATTAATCGGAGAAAATCACCATCAGTTAGCTTTAACTCTCTTTCGAAGTGTCGGATTTTTGGGGCGACCTGATTTGCTCAGAAGACCAGGTGTAGCTTCTGGGAATGCTTTTAAGTACATCCCAACACCTGATAGCCAATTGCTGGAAAAATTAACATTCAAATTTGCCCTAAGTTTAGAACAGGATTATAAGCCAGCACGACTTGCTCAAAGTTACCTTGATTATGCTTTATCTCTGCCTTTCTACCAAATTCAGAGTCTAAATCTTTTTACAACGACTTTAAAATATTTTGTGTCAAATACCTTGAAAGAAAAAATTGGCAGTCCGCAGAATATCAGCTTAAAAGCGCCTGACCTTGTCTTTAGTTCACTCCGTAAGAATAATCTTTACGGCGGTTGGGATTTACGGGTCTATAATCCAAGTACCCAAGCTGTTCAAGGTGAGAATTTTATTCTGTCAGAGCAGGAGCTTTGTTATGAATTTGTAGACTTGAAAGGAATCGCGCTGACCGAACGACAAAAAAATAGTAAAATTAATCTGGGAGATTTTAGAGCAGGACAGATTAAAACTGTTCATTTCATAGATTGAGGAAAAATCATGAAAGAAGATATTTTCATATTAATTGAATCGCACCGTTTGGAATTAACCTATGTTGAGGAGATCATCGCCAACTATTTTATCAGTAAAAAGGCACCTCTAAATATAGACAAATTGGCGCAAACACTGGCGGTATCTAAGGCATCAATTACCCGCTTTTGTAAAAAGATTGGGTTGGATAATTATAAGGAATTAATGTTTTTGTACAATCTTTCCTTGGATAAAGAAGAAGAGCCATCGATTTCATCAGCAGTGACAGCTATTTACCACGCTTTAGCCACACGTAGTGACAATGCTTATTCGGAAGTGGAAGTGGACAAACTGTGTGCTTTAATAAAAAATCATAACATCATTCATTTTTTTGGAAAAGGCTTTAACAGTTATACAGGAGCTGATTTTTCATTCAAATTTTCACGTTTTGGCAAGTATGTCCGTGTCATTTCAGAGGAAAAGTCAATCTTGATGTCGGCAGAATTTGCTCGTGAAGGTGAAATGATACTCGTGGCATCCTTGAGAGGAATAGACACCAACCTTCTTGAAGCGATGACCATAACAAAGGAAAAAAATATTCCGATAGCACTGATTACTTCTAATCCTAATTCTGACTTGATCAAACAAGCAGATATTACACTGATTTCAGCGGGATTGACACATGAAGAATCTATCGGTAATATCTCACCACAAATTCCGATTTTGATTCAATTAGATATACTTTACGAACGCTATCTTCATCTCTTTTCTGATTCTGTAAAGAAATGGATCAAATCTGAAGAAATTTTACATAAAAATAAAAAATAAGAAGGTTTAAACATGAAAAAATTTCCTGAAGGATTTTTATGGGGCTCAGCCTTATCTGGTCCACAAACAGAAGGTTATTCTCTAAAAGAGGGAAAATCTGCATCTACATGGGATTACTGGTTTAAAGAAAACCCTGAAAGATTTAATGAAAAACAAGGCCCAGAAATAACTTCTAATCTTTACGAAGATTACGTAGAGGATTGCCAACGGATGAAAGCTATCGGGCTTAATTCGATTCGTACTTCTATCCAATGGACGCGGTTACTTCCTGACGGCAAAACACTCAACCCTCAAGCAGTGGCTTTCTACAGAGATTATTTTACAAAGATGAAGGAAAATGGTGTTAAACCGATTATTAACCTTTTTCATTTTGATATGCCCATGTGGCTGATGGAAAAGGGTGGCTGGGAAACACGAGAATCCGTTGAGGCTTTTCGTGTTTATGCCCAAACAGCTTTTGAATGCTTTGGTGATTTAGTCCAGGATTGGACCACTTTCAATGAACCAATGGTTCATGTGGAATGTGGCTATTTACAAGGTTTTCATTATCCCGCAATTGTAGATATCAAAAAAGCTGTTCAAGTGGCTTATCATACCTTAATGGCACATGTAAAAGCTGTTCAAACCTTTAGAAAACTTATGCCACAAGGCTCGATTGGTATTATCCTCAACGTGTCCCCGAGCTATGCACGGAGTCAGTCAGCAGCAGACTTAGAAGCTAAAAAAGCAGCTGATTTACTTAACATAAAAAGCTTTCTTGATCCTGCAGTACTTGGAGAACACAATCCCGATTTGGTTGAACTCCTCAGTGTACATCAACTCCTACCTGAAGTCTTACCAGAAGATAAAAAAGATATTTCAGAAAACACGGTTGACTTTATTGGTTTAAATTATTACCAGCCAAGTCGTGTGCAAGCTCCTGAGGACGCGAGTATCCCAGCAAAAACGTTAGATGATTTTTACCAACCTTATGATTGGCCAGATAAGATAATAAATCCTTATCGTGGCTGGGAGATCTACCCGCAAGCCATCTATGACGTAGCGATGATGATGAAAAAGGACTACCATAATCTTCCATGGTTTGTAAGTGAAAATGGAATGGGCGTAGCTGACGAAGAACGCTTTATGGATGATTCAGGTATGATTCAAGATGATTATCGTATTGAGTTTATGAAAGATCATCTCGATTACCTTTATCAAGCGATTGAAGATGGAAGTAATTGCTTTGGTTATCACACTTGGACTTTTATTGATTGTTGGTCTTGGCTGAATGGCTATCGCAACCGTTATGGATTTTATCGAGTTGATTTGGATAATGATTATAAACGTACCGTGAAGAAGAGTGGTCTCTGGTATAAAAAGTTAAGTGAGCGTAATGGATATGAAGAATAAAGGACAGAATCTCGCCGTTTTTGATATTGGAGGTACAGCGGTAAAATATGGTTTATGGAATGGGGTAGAAATCTTATATAATGCTTCTTTTAAAACTCCTGAAAGCTTCGAAAAACTTACTGAGAAAATGAGCACCATCATCAAGGATTATCCAAAGATTGAGGGAATTGCAATATCATCTCCAGGAGCTGTAAATACAAAATTAAGAAGAATTGAAGGAATCAGTGCAGTACCTTATCTGCACAATCGTCCCATATTTGATGAAATTGAAAAGTACTTTGACTTGCCGGTAGCTATCGAAAATGATGCTAATTGTGCAGGGATTTGTGAAATGGATTATGGTGCAGGAAAAGAAGCCCAGAATGCCGTTTTTTTGGTCATAGGCACAGGAGTAGGCGGTGCGATCTTCATTAACCGCAAACTTTATAAAGGTGCGCATCTTTTTGCAGGCGAGTTCGGTTTAATGAAAAATGCAACACGGAAAACTTTTAGCGAAACAGGGCCCTTGGTTAAGGCAGCAGAAGCCTATCATAGAGAGACAGGACAGAAAATTTCTGGAAAAGAGCTTTTTGACTTAAAGGATCAAAAAAATCCCCACGCTACCTCACTTATCAAAAATATGCTGGAGATTATTTCTGATTACCTATATAATATCCAAGTTTCACTTGACCCAGATACAATTATCATCGGTGGAGGAATGTCTGCGCGGGAAGATTTGCCCGAAATCCTCCAAAGAAAATTATTGGAGCGCCTCCAGAGCTACGATATCGCCCATATACTTCCAAGAGTTGAACGTTGTCAATATATGAACAATGCCAATCTGATTGGGGCAGCTTTAAATTTTTACACTATTTTCCCAAAAGCTCAGAGATGATTTGACAAAAAAACTGGCGCTCTATATACTTAAAAGAAAAGGCTTTATAGAGGTAAAGAATATGGCAAGCACTGAACGTGTAAAACAGATGAAATTTGAGACCGTTTATCCGCTTTACTTGGCGAAAGTAGAGAAAAAAGGACGTACAAAGGAAGAATTGGATGAGATTTTGACTTGGTTGACAGGCTACACCAACCCCAGCCAACTGACAGGCAGCTTGGGTCAATTGATTGAAAACCAGCCCTTTAATGACAAGGCACCTCTTATTACGGGAGTGATTTGCGGTGTTCGTGTAGAAGAAATCACAGATAATTTCATGAAAAAGCTACGTTATATGGATAAGGTAGTGGATGAACTTGCTAAAGGGAAAAGTCTGGAAAAGATTAAAAGAGAAGAGTAACTAGTTTTTGGTTACAATGAAGCTTTAGGATGGTTTAAGCCCATTTCTTGCATTTAAAGGTGGAATTTGTTATTATTAAAGAACAATAATGAATATGAATTCCCAAAGGGGAGTAGCGTCGGTGCAAGCCGAAACAAAGTCGTCATTCCGTGAGTGAAAATCTCACCGGCTTTGTTGACATGGATATGACATGTTTAGCAAGACCTTTGCCATTTTTTGGCAGGGGTCTTTTTAATACGCTACATAGAGAATGTTGAAAAATATTCACTCTGGTGGGAATCTATTGTTATAGAGATTGTCGCAGCGTCTTATTCGTTTTGATTCAAAAAATATTGCTTTTGATATCAAGCGTCATATTTAACTATTGGAGAAGGAGCTAAAATGGAATTCTACAACAAAGAAGCAGAGCTTGTCCTTGAAGAATTGCAGACAACCGTTGAAGGTCTAACGGAGCAAGAAGTCAAAGAGAGACAAGAACGAGATGGCTTTAACGAGCTAAAGAGCAAGGACAAAGTCCCTACTTGGAAAATATTACTCGACACCTTTAAAGATCCAATGGTTGTTGTCTTGCTAATTGTTACCATTGTTCAACTTGCGTTGGGTGAAGTGGTGGAAGCCTGTATTATCCTTGGGGTAGTACTTATCAGCTCAATCGTGACAGTAATCCAAACTAAAAAAGCAGAGAGTTCACTCGATGCTTTGAAACAAATTTCGGCGCCTCATGCAAAAGTTTTACGTGGGGGTGAGAAGATTACAATTCCAGCCCGTGAGCTGGTTGTAGGTGACCTTGTCTTGCTTGAAGCAGGGGATTTTGTCCCGGCTGATGGTCGTGTATTGACGTGTAAAAGCTTACGCGTAGAAGAAGGAATGTTAACCGGGGAATCCGAAGCTGTTGAAAAGACAGATGAACCCCTTGAAGGAGAACTTCCTTTAGGTGACCGTAAAAATATGCTCTATAGCGGTGCACTTACTGTATATGGACGTGGGGAGTTTATTGTTACGGGGACCGGAAGCCAAACAGAAATTGGTAAGATTGCGACTCTGCTTGAAACGGCTGAAGATAAACAAACACCTTTGCAACAGAAACTGGAAAAATTCAGTAAACAACTTGGTATTGCTATACTGATTCTCTCTGTTGCTATCTTTGCAATTCAAGCGGCACGTATCTTCTTTGCTGGCGATGCTGCCAATATTGAAGTGAAGATGCTAGATGCCTTTATGTTTGCAGTTGCTGTCGCAGTTGCTGCAATTCCAGAGGCCCTTTCTTCGATTGTGACTATTGTTCTTTCAGTAGGAACGAACAAAATGGCAAAACAACATGCTATCATTCGTAAATTACCTGCCGTTGAAACCTTAGGTTCTACCAGCGTCATCTGTACGGATAAAACAGGGACATTGACACAAAACAAAATGACAGTTGTCGATTACTTTTTACCTACAGATAAAAAAGAAAGTTTCCCTGATCAACCTGAGACTTGGACGGCAGACGAAAAGCTACTGATTGAAGCAGCAGTCCTGTGTAATGATTCGAGTATCAATGAAGAAGGTCAAGAGCTTGGAGATCCAACAGAAGTTGCACTTATTGCTTTCAGCAACAAAGTCGGAAAACCTTATCAAGAACTTCGCGAAGCTTACCCTCGTTTAGCAGAACTTCCCTTTGATTCAGACCGTAAGTTGATGTCAACCATTAACCTTATTGATGGCGAAAAACTTATGTTGACAAAGGGTGGCCCAGACGTGATGTTTGCACGCTGTACAAAAGTTCTTATCAATGGTAAAGTCCAAGACTTTACCGATGATTTAAAAGCGGAATTCCAAAAACAAAATGAAGCATTCAGTAATAAAGCGCTCCGTGTTTTGGCATATGCTTATAAACCTTTGCCACAAGACAAAGAAGTTCTGGATTTGGAAGATGAAAGTGATCTGATCTTGATTGGTTTAACAGCTATGATTGATCCTCCACGTGAAGCTGTATATGACTCTATCGCAGAAGCGAAAAAAGCAGGAATCCGTACAGTAATGATTACAGGTGACCATAAAACAACGGCACGTGCAATTGGTCAAGATATTGGTCTTTTTGGTGAAAATGATATTGCTGTGACGGGACAAGAATTAGATGCTATGTCAGAGCAAGAGTTAGATAATAATTTATCAAAAATTTCAGTTTATGCGCGTGTCTCACCAGAAAATAAGATCCGTATTGTGCGTGCATGGCAGAAAAAAGCTCATGTTACAGCGATGACAGGTGATGGGGTCAATGATGCGCCAGCCTTGAAACAAGCCAATATCGGTATTGCTATGGGTTCTGGTACGGACGTTGCTAAAGATGCATCTTCAATGATTTTGACCGATGATAACTTTGTTTCTATTGTCAATGCTGTAGCGGTTGGACGTACAGTCTATGATAATATTAAGAAATCCATTGGTTACCTCTTCTCAGGAAACTTGGGGGCGATTATTACAATCGTATTTGCCTTAGTCATGAACTGGGCAAGCCCATTTACAGCCTTACAGTTGCTCTTTATTAACTTAGTCAATGACTCTGTTCCAGCAATTGCCTTGGGTATGGAAAAAGCTGAGCCAAATGTTATGAAGAAAAAGCCACGTCCTTCTGATGAAGGAATCTTCGAAGGTGGTTTAATGGCCAGCGTTGCTATTCGTGGTGTTTTGATTGGTGTAGCTGCGATTATTTCACAGTATATTGGTATGCAAGTTTCACCTGAGTTAGGTGTGGCAATGGCCTTCACAACTTTAATCTTAGCACGTAGCTTACAAACTTTTACAGCACGTTCAAACTCTCAAACTATTCTTTCATTGGGGCTTTTCTCAAATAAATACGTTTTAGGTGCTGTTGTATTCTGTTTAGGCCTTTATAGTTTGACTACTTTACCTTTCACACGTGAATTCTTCAGTATCCCAGCAAACTTTAGTATGCATTATTGGTTGCTTGCTGCGGGTCTCGCTTTAGGAGCAGTTCTTTTGATGGAAATCATCAAAGCTCTTCGTGTATTTGTAAGTCAGAAAAAAGCACAAGCTAAAGTAAACAAAATTGGTTAATTAAATACCTTAAGAAAATATAAAATAAAAACTCTCCAAACTAATATGGAGAGTTTTTATTTAAACATGATAGCAATCAGCAGGGTCAAAGCTAAACTACCATTGTAAAGTATTAAATTCTTGATTTGATAATGGAAAGTTTCACTTTTAACTTGCTTTTGGAGAAATTTTTTCATATTAGGAATAAGCTCGAAGAGAATGAGCAACATTAAGATAGACCATAAAGGTAAAAAACCTAAAATTATCGCTAAGGCAACGCACACTGCAGGAAGGATATACATGATTTTATAGAGGATGAGACTTCTAGGGACTTTAAGGTAGTAAGGCAAGGTAAAACGATGATTACGAATATCTTGTTCCAAATCACAAAGGTTATCGGAAAGCATAACATTGAAATTTTGGCAAAAGCATAACAGACCGATGAGCATTATCGGTAAGAGTTGATAAAAGTCCCAAGCCCAATTCATTTTCCAACCGTCAAATTGAATAAAGAAATAACCTAAATCATAAGAATTTATATATACAGCAAGAAAAAAACCGAAAAAGCCCTCGCAAAGGCCAGCTAAAATTTCGCCCAAAGGGAACCGACTGAATGCAAAAGGACCATAAGTGTAAAAAATGGCCACTATGAAGCAAAGCCCACCAATAGGTAAAACAGCAAGATTAGTGATGAACACAACTAAAAGGCCAATCACAATATCTATAAAAAGTAAAAGTAAGCATATTCTTAAGGCTAACTTAGGATTGATGTTGCGGGTACTGATAATGTTTTGTTGAGTTTTATATTCTGGATCTAAGGCTTTGTGGTAGTCCATTAAATTATTCCATGCAGAAACAAAAAGGTTGATAGCAGCAAGACCAATCAGAAAAAGGAAGGTTGGTAAAAGATGAAAAGAGTGAAAATACCAAAGCGAGAACATAATCCCCGCAAGTGGCGAAAGCAAAGCCACGGGTAATGTTTGGATTCTTGTAAAATTAAGAAAAGTTTTGACGTTCATAATGAGAATTATATCACAATAAAATGACTGTTTCCTATCAGAGAAAAACACCTACATGCTAAATAAACCTTGCATTTGTTTTTCTTTAACTTTTATGAGGTATAATAGAGGAAGCGAAAAAGTAGAAAAGGGCTGAAATTAGTGAAATTTTTACATACATCAGATTGGCATATTGGTAGAACCTTGAATGGTTGGAGTCTTTTGGAGGAACAAAAGCATGCGTTTAAAATCATGCTTGCCGCAGCTAAGAAAGAAAAAGTTGACGGTATTATTATAGCTGGAGATCTTTATGACCGAACAGTACCAAGTGCAGCATCCGTGTCAATCTTTAATGAAATGTTGAGGGAAATGAATATTCAGGAGAATTTCCCTATCTATGCAATTTCGGGAAATCACGATAGTGCTCGACGACTAAATTATGGACGTGAATGGATGGAGTTTAACCATTTGCATTTGAATACTTTGTTGGAAGAAGCCTTTGAACCTATTGAAACAGCGGAGATTCAAGTTTTCTTATTGCCTTATTTTGACCCTGCTGATGCACGTGTGTATTTTTTGCAAACCGGTATGCCAGAAGAGAGGGTGAAAGAGATCAAAAGCTTGGGACAAGCCTTAGAACTAGTACTTGCAAAAATGCGTGAATCCTTTGACCCTAAGAAAAAACAAATTTTAGTGACTCACTTTGCTGTGAGTCCTTCAGCTAAACAGGAAATTGAGCTGACGAGTGAAACGAAGTCTAAAGCTGGCGGATTGGCTACTGTAACAGTCCAGCAATTTTCAGGTTTTGACTATGTTGCTTTGGGACACATTCACACGCACTATGCTTCACCTAGTGCCACAGTGCGTTATTCAGGAAGTCCGATAAAATTTAATATCAAAGAGGCGAAAACAAAAAAAGGCTATTATATCGTAGATGTCGGCGATAAGATTGAGGTGGAATTTTTCGAAATTCAACCCCAGACAGATTTGATTGTTCTTGCAGAGGAGTGGGAAACTCTCATCGATCCTAATTTTTACCAACAGCAACCTTTAAAAACCGCTTGGTTTGCTATATGTATCAAAAACTTTGACCGGTTTGCTCATGCAGGACAAAATTTGCGTGCCAAGCTTCAGAAAATCTATGGCACTATAGTTGAATTGGATTATGAAGACAAAGAGCAACTTATTGAGCAAAAAACATATCAAAATGTAGAAATGATGAGTGAGGAAGAAATCGTACAAAGTTTCTACCAGCAGGTTACAGGTGAGGCACTCAGCGCTTATCAGCAAGACTTCATCGAAAAAACTTTTATTGAGTTGAAAGGTGAGAAGCAGTTATGAAACCAATTTACTTAGAAATGAATTATTTCGGTCCTCATGCACACTCTGAGATCGATTTTCGAGCTCTGGATGAGGCACCCTTGTTTTTAATCAGTGGCGATACTGGTGCTGGTAAGTCTACGATTTTTGATGCGATGACGTATGTTTTATTTGATAAGACGACCGGCGATCGTGAAGCAAAGGAGATGCGCAGCCAGTTTGCACAACCTGATCAGCGTACAGAAGTTACCTTCTACTTTGAGCAAGGGAACTTCCTGTATAAGGTATATCGTTGTCCCGAACAAGAAGTCCTTAAGAAAAGAGGAAAAGGAACTAAGAAAGAAAAAAGTCAAGCTAGCTTAGCAATCGTAGATAAAGTATTTGGTGTAGAGCAAGCCAGTTTGGCAACGAAACCGGTCGAGGTAGCCAGTGAAATATATAACCTTTTAAATCTCAGCGCCGAGCAGTTTAAGAAAATCATTTTACTGCCGCAAAATGACTTCTCACGCTTTTTAAAATCTGCCACCAATGAAAAAGAAGAAATCCTGAAGAAAATTTTTGGTACGGCAATTTTTACTGTCTTTTCTGAGGAGGTGCGGAATCAATATACACAAAATAATCAAGAAAACGCAGCTCTTGATTCAATTTTACAAAGTCAATACAGCTCTTCTGTTTGGACCGAGGAAGAATTCAAAGCTTTGGAAGAATGTCCAGATAATGAAAAATTTAAAAAAGCGATCGAGTTTTTGGAGCAAAAGCAGCTGCAAGAAAGCAAAGCTCGTGACTTAGCAAAAATAGCTCAGAAACAAGTAGAAATCGTTGATAAAACTTACGAAGAAGCTTTACTTCTGGAGCAAGAGTTCCTTAAAGCTGAAAAGATTCAAAAAGAATATCAGGAAAAAATTGCAGCGCAAGCAGCATTGTATGAGCAACAAAAAAAAGATTACGAAGCACGTACCTGGGCGCAGAAGTTTAAGGATACTTTGCGTGACTTGGCAGAAGTTAAAAAAGAACTAGAAGTCAATCAAGCGCGTGAAGCTGATTATCGTTTAAAGGCTGAGCAAGAGCGGAAAATACTTGGAGAAGTAAAAAAGCGTGAGCAAGACTTAAGTCAGAAAGCCACAGGATTTGAAGAAAAAGTTAAAGCTATTGAAGAGCTGACTCGGACGATTACGCAAGCCGAGCAAGCAGAAAAGCTTGCCCTTCAGAAAAAGGACTTTGAACAAAAGATTGATCACTTCCAGTTAGAGCAAAGCGAGATAGATGCGCCCCTTAAAGAAGCACAGACCAAACTTCAGCAATTACAAAACGTGCTTCTTGACAAGAACGTGCTGCAGGCAGAAAAAGAAGCTTTAAATTGTTTAAAATTGGATTTTCACCAGAAAATTTCTCCCTTAGCAGAATATTTGGAACGTTTAGACCAAGAAAAACAAGAAGCTCAAGAATCTTTATGTTTTGCTGAGGAAAATATTGCAAAAATAGAGCAAGATTTCATACTCAAAGAAGAAATGTATCAGGAAAAGCGAAAAATGCGCCAAAGGCTTATGATCGCTCAACTGCAAGAGGAACTTGAAGAAGGTTTACCATGCAAAGTTTGTGGTGCTATTGAGCACCCTTTAGCACAGGTTGGAATTGGTGTTTCTGATAGTGATTTGAAAGAAGCCATGAAACGAGTAGATGAAGCTCAAGAAGCCTTTGCTGCTGCAGAAGAAAGAAAAGAAAAAGCTCAAAGTGAGCTTCGATTAGCACAAAAAAAAGTTGCAGAAAAAACAGAAGAATTCCAAAAAACGGAGCGGAAATTTAATCAAGCTTACAGTCAGTTCTGTCAGTCACATGAAGGCGAATTTCCGGAAGTTTTTAGTCGTCAAGAGCTAAGCATAATTTTTGAAGCAAGAGAAAACAGTTATAGGCAAAAAAAATTGGCACAAGAAGCACTCTCTTTGGAGAAAGACAAGCTTTATGTTTTAGTAGAAAAATTAGAAGCTGAACGACAAGGACTAATCCAGGAAAGCAATAAAGTAAAGGCACAGCTTGAAACAGTCGTTCAAAGTTTGTCTGAATTTGGGAGAGTACAATCTAGTCAGATTCTTAAAGAGCAGAAGGTAATACTGAGCCAAGAAGTCAACAATTATTACAAGGAATGTCAAGAAGTACGTGAGAAGTTAATGGCCCTTGAAAAGCGTTATACAGAGCAAAAAGCAAAACATGATGAGCGTCTGATGCGTATTGAAGAGCAAAAACATAAGCTTCAAGAGGGAGAGCGTATTATCCAGAAAGCATTGGCAGCTCCAAACGCTTGGACCCATGATTTGGACACGCTGAAAAAATGGCTTTCAGAAGATAAGTTGCCTGAAATTTCAAAGTTTATTAATACTTACGAACTCGAGGAAAAACGCTTGAATTCTGTATTAGCAGAGTATGAAGAAAAATTATGCGACAAGAATAGGCCTAATCTTATTAGTTTGAGGGAAGAAAAGCAAGTCTTAAACGAGCGCTATAATCAAGCACAAAAGACCGTTATCGAGTTATCAAATATACGCCAACAACTAGAAATAACTGTTGCAAAGATTGAAAAGGTACTTGAAACACAAGGCAGGACAGCGAATAAGACACGTGAAATTACCAAACTTTACAATGCTGTTGCAGGAAAATCAGGAGATAAGCTCAAGCTAGAAACATATGTTGTCCAGCATTATCTAGAAAAAGTTTTGTCCTATGCCAACCAGCATTTCATCAATCAGCTTTCAAATAATCGTTATCGCTTTGAGTTAACTAAAGAATCTGCTAATAAAAGGCGTGATCATGGTTTAGATATTAATATTTACGATAATGAAACAGGAGCCTCACGCTCCTCAAATACCTTATCAGGGGGGGAAACCTTTATTGCCGCTTTGTCAATAGCTTTAGCATTGAGCGAAGTAGTACAGAACTCTGCGCAAGGAGTTCAAATAGAAGCTCTTTTCGTAGATGAGGGATTTGGCTCACTTGATCAAGAAACGCTCCAAAAAGCTATGACAGCGCTCGAACAAATAGGTGAAAACCGCCTTGTTGGGCTTATCAGTCATGTTGAAGAAATGAAAGATTCAATCGCACAGCAATTGCGTGTCGAAAAAGTTGGAGATGGACGAAGCCAGGTGAGACTCTTTTCGAAATAAAATATTTTAGTTATAAATTAAGGCAAAATGTTCCTACAGCTTTCCAAAGTACCCTTTTGAGAAAAACAATGAAATATGGTAAAATAGTAGAGTTCAAAACTCTACTCACAAAGGAGTGTGGAGTGAGATGTATGGGAAAAAGCTTTTCCAGCAAACAGCAGTAAAAAATGATGAAGTTTAGTTCTGCTGGAAAATCGCACTCGAACCAAATAGAAGAGCGTATGCTTTTAGGAAGAAATAGGAAAAATAAAAATGAGCTTGTTTTTAGATACAGCTAGAATTGAAGTAAGAGCTGGTAAGGGTGGAGATGGAGCAGTTGCTTTCCGTCGTGAAAAATACGTACCTGATGGTGGACCTGCTGGTGGAGATGGCGGACGTGGGGGAGATATTATCTTCCGCGTAGATGAAGGTCTTTCAACCCTGATGGACTTTAAATACAACCGTATTTTCCGTGCAAAACCAGGTGAAAAAGGTATGAACAAAGGAATGCATGGACGTGGAGCAGAAGATCTGATTGTTAAAGTACCACAAGGAACGACAGTTAAAGATAATGAAACAGGCCAAGTAATTGTGGATTTGATTGACAAAGGTCAAGAATTTGTCGTTGCTAAAGGAGGCCGCGGCGGACGTGGGAATATTCGCTTTGCTACACCGCGAAACCCTGCACCAGAAGTTGCTGAAAATGGAGAACCAGGTGAGCAAAAATGGCTTATGCTTGAGCTGCGTGTTCTTGCTGATGTTGGTTTAGTTGGTTTCCCATCTGTAGGGAAATCCACTCTTTTGAGTGTTGTCTCTAATGCACGACCAAAGATTGGAGCTTATCATTTCACCACAATCACGCCAAATATTGGTATGGTTCAAATTGGTTACGGCGATAGTTTCGTTATGGCGGACATGCCGGGTCTGATTGAAGGAGCACATTCGGGAGCTGGTTTAGGGATTCAGTTCTTACGTCACATTGAGCGTACACGTGTTCTCTTGCATGTTTTGGATATGTCAGGGATTGAGGAACGTGATCCTTATGAGGATTATGTAACCATCAATAAGGAATTGGAAAGCTACAACCTTCGCTTGCTTGAGCGTCCACAATTGATTGTGGCCAACAAAATGGATATGCCAGATGCACCAGAGATTCTTGCAGATTTCAAGAAAAAGTTAGCTGAAAATCTGCCTGAAGGACAAGAAATGCCTCAAATCTTTGAAGTTTCTGGTCTGACAAAAACAGGATTGCAAGGTCTTTTAGCACGTACAAGTGAACTCTTGGCTGAAACAACAGAATTCTTGTTGTATGAAGACGAAGACTTCATCGATGAAGAAGCATACTATGGCTTTGAAGAAGAAGAACAACCATTCAGTATTTCACGTGATGATGATGCCGCTTGGCGCTTGTCTGGTACTAAGCTTGAGAAACTCTTCAAGATGACTAACTTTGACCGTGATGAATCTGTCATGAAATTTGCCCGTCAACTTCGCTCGATGGGCGTTGATGAACAACTTCGTGCGGCAGGTGCGCGTGATGGTGACTTGGTACGTATTGAGAAATTTGAGTTTGAATTTGTAGATTAATAGCGTAGGAGGATTGAGATGGGCTTTAAGATTATTTCTGACCGTGATGAAAACGGTGAATTTATTGCCTCAGCAGATTTTTGGACAGACGAACGGATTGATGCTTTGATTAAGAAATATAATCCCTCAGGTAAACTCCGCCTCTCAAAAGCTGCACAAGAAGTAAACAAAAAAGAAGACGAATAAAAATATAACCATGTTTTCCATGGTTTTTATTTTTATAATACGGGAGAAAACAAGAGCAATTAGCTTGAATTTATAATTTAGTCTTGCTAAGCTAAATAAAGCAAATTAAGAAACGAAAAGGAGATATCATGTCAGTAAAACTTTTTATCGCTCAAACATTAGACGGATATATCGCTGATAAACAGGATAATTTAGATTGGTTAATGTCTGTTGAAGGAGAGGGAGACAATGGTATTTCTCACTTCCTCTCAACTGTCGACATCGTCATCATGGGCAGCAGAACTTATCAATGGCTTTTAGATCAAAAGCTAGAAACATGGCCCTATGAAGATAAAGTGACTTATGTTTTTTCAAGACAAACTTGGGGAGACAAAGCTAATATCAAGTTTGTGCATCCAAGAAATCTAACATCATTTGTCAAAGAACTTCAAGGAGAAATCTGGTTAGTTGGTGGCGGTCAACTGATTAAGGAGTTCATGGAATCTGATCTTATTGATGAGTACCAAATAACAATTGCACCTGTCATTTTAGGGGAAGGTATTCCGCTTTTTCCTCAAGGGAATTATGCGGCAGACTTAGAGTTACAAGGAACAACAAGATATGGACAATTTGTTGAGCTGGCTTATAAGCGCAAAACGAAAGCGAAAAGTTAGTTAAAATATATTTTCTCTCTTAGGAAATTTTTAAAGCTAAAATATGGATTTGACTTAAAATGCACCATATGGAATAATTAATTTATGAAAAAAATAGCGATTATTGGTGGCGGCATCATCGGCATGACCTTGGCCAATTACTTAGATACAGAAAAATTTGACATTACAGTTTTTGATTCTGGCAAACATCAGGCGACAGGTGCCAGTGCAGGGATTATTTCTCCATGGCTCTCCAAACGAAGAAACAAACAATGGTATGCTTTAGCTAAAGATGGCGCTGCTTTTTTTGAACAACTGGTCAAAGACTTGAGCTTAGATGAAAACATTTACGAAAAGTGTGGGACACTCTTCGTCAGAAGTCCACAAGCGCTTCAAGACCTCGAACAGCTTGCTTTAGAGCGTCGTGCAATTGCACCTGCGATTGGTGAGATACATCATCTCACAGCAGAAGAAACAGCAGAGATGCTGCCTTTGCTGAAACCTGTCGAAAGCTTATACATCTCTGGAGGCGCACGACTAGATGGAAAAGCTTATTTGCAACATCTTCGGGAACGTGCCCAAACACGCGGTGTTCGTGTAATCAGCGCAGAAGCCCAAGTCAAAAAGGGAAAGACAACATGGCGTGTGACTTCAGTGCAAGAGGAAGTGGAAGTAGACGAACTTGTCTTGACACCGGGACCAGCATTGAAAACATTACTGGATCAACTGGATTATACAGCCAAAGTCTCGCCCCAGAAAGGGCAATTGTTGTCTTTTGAGACTAACTTTGAGACAGAGAAATGGCCCGTTGCTTTCTTAGAAGGTGAAGCCGACCTGATTCCTTTTCAAAGTGGCCGTCTACTTTTGGGCGCAACTCATGAAAATGAAGCTGGTTGGGATTTAGAACCGACAAAAGAAGCTTTTGAGCAACTGACGAAAGGCGTGCAAACCTTCTTAAAGGAGGATTATTTTGCAGACACAGCTTATAGCTACCGTGTCGGGACACGCGCGTACACTGCAGATTTTGCTCCCTTCTTTGGACCTATAGTGCAAGAGAAGGGTTTGAGCGTTGCGAGTGGTTTAGGTTCCTCAGGATTAACTACAGGACCTTACATTGCCTATCTTCTAGCGCAACATTTAAATACAGATAATTCAGAATGGGATATGAAACATTACCAAAAGGAAATGAATCTCTATGTGAATAAAAAAGAAGAATGAGTATAAAAAAACATTTCAAAACAAAAGACGTCTTGTAGGGTGTGTTATAATAGAAAAGATAGATTTAAAAAACAGAAAGATAATAATGGCAAAAATATCAGATTTAATTATTAATACACCAGAAAAAAACGAAGTTGAAGGCGTTTTTCATAAACATCCGAAAGGATTTGGCTTTGTGAACCCGCTCGATGCGATTGACAAGAGTAATGACATCTTCATCTCACCAAAATTTACCAAATCAGCAATGGATGGAGATACAGTAATTGTTCGTGTGCTTCATCAAAAAAATGCTAAACGCGGTGCAGATGGACAAATAATCAAAATCACAAAACGCTCAGTGACGGAAACTGTTGGAAGCTATCAAAGCTTATCCAGCCGTCAAAGCAAACTTACAGGCTATAAAGGAACGATTCAACTCTACAATGATAAAATCACAGATCCTTTGTATATCAAGCAACCGTTGCCTGAAGTACAAGAAGGTGATGTAGTCAGCGTTAAAGTAACGCAACATCCTGATGAAAATAAAGCATTTGAAGGACAAATGTTAGAAATTATCGGGCACAAGGATGATGTGGGTATCGATATTTTGGAAGTGCTTTGCGCCATGAAAATTCCGCAAGAATTTACAGCAGAAACAATGGCTCAAACTGAAGCAATCCCAGAAGAATTATCGGAAGAAGATTTTGCAGGTCGTGACGACTACCGCTCAGAAATCACTTATACGATTGATGGCGAAGATTCGAAAGACTTGGATGATGCCATCCATGTTAAAAAGTTAGAAAACGGAAATTATGAACTGGGTGTTCATATCGCTGACGTTTCTCACTATGTCACTGACGGTTCACCTTTGGATGAGGAAGCTTTTGCACGTGCTACATCTGTCTATGTTACCGATCGTGTCGTGCCAATGTTACCCGTTAAGCTGTCCAATAACCTCTGTTCACTGAACGAAGCGCAAGAGCGGTTGACGATGTCCTGTGTGATGGAAATCAATAACTCTGGCAAAATTATCAATTACAAGATAGGTCCGTCCGTGATTAAGACAACTTACCGTATGACTTATTCAACAGTAAACAAGATGCTTAATAAAGGGCAAGAAGGACATCGCGAAAGTCTAGAGCAATTCCCTAAAATTGTGGATTCTGTCGCTATTGCTGGGGAACTTCATGCGCTGCTTGAAGAGATGCGTCATCAACGTGGTATGATCGAATTTGACGAAAGTGAAGCAAAAGTTATCTTGGATGAAAAAGGTCACGCAATTGATGTTGTGAAACGTGAACGTGGTACTGCAGAACGCATGATTGAATCCTTCATGTTGGCAGCCAATGAAACTGTTGCTCTTGATTTTCAAAAGAAAAAATTGCCGTCACTTTATCGTGTGCACGACAAGCCTAAAGAAAAAGCCTTTGCTAAATTAATGGAAAAGGCTGCGGATGCTGGCTTTAGCTTAAGCTCAAATTCTCATGAAGCGGTGAATTACTTTGCCGAAGAGATTAAAGGAACAGCTTTTGAAAAAACACTAACGTATCAATTACGTCACACGATGTCGACAGCTCTGTATTCAGAAAAAAATACACAGCACTATGGATTAGCTGCGACAGACTACACCCACTTTACCAGTCCGATTCGTCGTTATCCGGACTTGATCGTGCATCGTTTGCTTCATCTTTATCCAAAAGATCACTCAAATCGTACGAAAGAAGAATGGAAAGAACGTTTACCTGAAATTGCTAAACAGTCTTCTGACATGGAACATCGCGCAGTTGTTACGGAACGAATCGTGGATGCGATGAAAAAAGCAGAGTATATGCAAGATCATATCGGTGAAGTTTACTCAGCAACCGTAACTGGTGTTCAAAAATTTGGCCTCTTCATGGAACTTGATAATACGGTTCAAGGTTTGATTCGTACGGTCAATCTTCACACAGGTGTTGAAGAAGCCATTGAATTCGATGAAGAAGAAGATATTTTTAAAGGTAAAAAATCTGAGAAAACTTATCGTATGGGAGATGTCCTAAAAATTCGTGTTATTTCTGCTAATAAACGTAAGGGAACCGTTGATTTTGAAGAAATTATCGAAGAATAATAAAAAAGTTCTATCCTTCAAGATAGAGCTTATTTTTTTTAATATAATCGATAACAGATTGAGGCATGAGGTAAACCGGATCGATTCTATCTTTAAACATCTTACGTAAAGAAGTACTGGAAGCAAAAGAAAGAGGTAAGTCCACCCATTGGACAGGATAAGGACTTTCAACGGGCTCGGTTGAACGTTGAACAGCAACAAACTCAACCAAGTCAAGTAAGGCATCGATCTTGTACCATTTCGGAAGATATTCTACCATATCGCTACCAATGATAAAATAAAAATCAGTGTCTGGATAAGCTTGAGTGAGGTGCTTCATCGTGTCATAAGTGTAAGATTTCCCACCGCGTGCAACTTCTCCTAACTCAAGTGATAAACGTGGACTATCTGCAATCGCCAGCTCTAGCATTTTCACACGATGCTCAGCCGAGATCGTTTTTTTCTCATCGACATGTGGAGGAAGAGCCTCAGGCATGAGCCAAACTTTATCTAAATCAAGGCGTTGAGCGACCTGATCAGCCATCATCAGATGGGTAAAGTGGACCGGGTTAAAGTTACCGCCCAATATTCCGATTTTATTTCTTTTTGCTTGTTCCATTAGTGGATATATAGCTCCTTTTTAATTCTTTTCATATTATACCAGAAAAGCCCACTTTCATCAGTCACATGAGTATTTTCAAATAAGAAAATAATAATTTATTGCGTTTAAACTCATGAAGAATTTAAGAAGCATTGAGATAATTTCAACATGAAGATAGAGATGTCCCTGAATATTTGTAAGTAAAGGTGATGACAATACAATTTACCGTCAAATTTTGTTAAAATAGAGTTAGAATATAATTTGTCACTCATAAAAGGAGTCACCATGTCACTATATCCAGACGATAGTTTAACTTTACATACAGATCTTTACCAAATAAATATGATGCAGACCTATTGGGAGCTTGGACGTCATAATCGCAATTCTGTTTTTGAAGTCTTTTTCCGTTCAATGCCTTTTGAAAACGGCTATGCTATTTTTGCAGGTCTGGAACGCATGGTTAACTACTTGAACAATCTAAAGTTTACTGAAACAGATATTTCTTACCTTCGAGATCTAGATTATCCTGAGGATTTTTTGGAATATCTGACAAAGCTTCGCTTTACAGGTACAGTCCGTTCTGTCCAAGAAGGAGAGCTCGTATTCGCCAACGAACCTTTGGTGCAGATAGAAGGTCCGTTAGCTGAATGCCAGCTTATCGAAACGGCTGTCCTCAATATCATTAATTTTCAAACACTGATTGCAACTAAGGCTTCACGCATCAAGTCTGTGATCGGTGATGATCCTTTACTTGAGTTTGGTACGCGCCGCGCCCAAGAAATGGATGCTGCTATTTGGGGGACGCGTGCGGCCTATATTGGTGGTGCAGATGCCACAAGCAATGTGCGTGCGGCTAAGATTTTTGGCATTAAACCAAGCGGAACACATGCCCATGCTTTAGTTCAGAGCTATGGCAACGATTATGAAGCTTTTAAAGCTTATGCACAGACACATAAAGATTGTGTTTTCCTTGTGGATACATATGATACTTTGAACATTGGTGTTCCGGCAGCTATTCGTGTGGCACGTGAATTTGGTGACAAAATTAATTTCCAAGGTGTCCGCATTGACTCTGGAGATATGGCCTATATCTCGAAAAAAGTACGTAAGCAACTGGACGAAGCTGGCTTTACTGATGCCAAAATCTATGCTTCAAATGACTTGGACGAGTCAACAATTTTGAACTTGAAAATGCAGCGAGCGAAGATTGATGTTTGGGGTGTAGGTACCAAGCTTATCACGGCCTATGACCAACCGGCGCTTGGTGCTGTCTACAAACTTGTTTCTATGGAAGACGATCAGGGGGAAATGCAAGACACCATCAAATTGTCGAGCAATGCAGAGAAAGTTTCTACGCCTGGCAAAAAACAAATTTGGCGCATTACAAGAGAAAGTGACGGTAAATCTGAAGGAGATTATATTACTTTTGACGGTGAAAGACCAGACCAGAGTGAAGAAATCTACATGTTTCATCCCGTGCATACCTTTATAAATAAAAATGTACGTGACTTTACTGCTAAACCCTTACTTAAAGAAATTTTTGTCAAAGGCCAGCAAGTTTACCCTTTGCCTACCTTAGAAGAAATCAAAACTTTTGCTGAAGCCAACTTGACTGAACTTTGGGATGAATATAAGCGCAACCTCAATCCCCAACCTTATCCCGTTGACTTATCACAAGAATTATGGAACCATAAGATGCGTTTGATCAGTCAAGTGCGCACCAAGGTTTCTGGAATGAAATTGGATTGATACTATGAGAATAAAAAATATTGAATTAGGACATGCTGAAGCATTTGGTCAGCTCCAAATGGAAATTTTTCAAGAAAATAATTTTATGCTGGTGGAAGCTGACGAACATAAAACTAAACTTCATGAATTAGCCAACCAGATTGCCTCAACGGACTTCTTGATGGGCGCCGATAATGATCAAGGTGAATTAGTTGCCTTCTTAGCTGCCTACCGTGGCACTTACCGTCGCAATAGACATTGTGCTAAAATTGTCATTGCTGTGCTTAAGGATTATCGACGTCAAGGCATTGCGAGCCGGCTCTTTACAGCTTTAGAAGAATGGGCACGTAAAGAAGAAGTTTCACGTTTAGAACTTACAGTGGCGATGAATAACAGTGCAGCTATTTCATGTTATAAAACAAATGGTTTTGTGATTGAAGGAGTACGTAGCCAATCTCTTAAAATCAATAATGAATGGGTTGATGAATTTTATATGGCTAAAATTTTGGAGTGAATATGTCTTTACAAGAAAAAATTATCAAAGAACTAGGTGTTAAACCAACAATTGATGCACAAGAAGAAATCCGTAAATCAGTGGACTTCCTCAAAGATTACTTAAAAAAATATCCGTTTATTAAAACTTATGTTTTAGGAATTTCTGGAGGGCAAGATTCAACCTTGGCTGGCCGTTTGGCACAGATTGCCATGGAAGAAATGCGTGCAGAAACGGGTAATGAAGCTTATACATTTGTTGCTATTCGTCTGCCTTATGGGACTCAAGCAGATGAAGATGATGCGCAAAGAGCACTAGACTTTATTAAACCAGATAAAAGTTTAGTTGTGAATATTAAAGAAGCTGTTGACGCTCAAGTTGCGGCTTTAGAAGCAACTGGTGTGGAGATTTCTGACTTTAACAAAGGAAATATCAAAGCCCGTCAACGTATGATTAGCCAATATGGGATTGCTGGTGCGATGCAAGGTGCTGTTTTAGGGACCGACCATGCAGCGGAAAATATCACAGGTTTTTATACGAAATTTGGTGACGGAGGTGCTGACCTCTTACCTCTTTTCCGCCTCAATAAACGTCAAGGTAAAATGTTGCTCGCCGCTTTGGGAGCAGAACCTTCTCTTTATGAGAAAATCCCGACAGCAGACTTGGAAGATGGTAAGCCAGGCTTAGCAGATGAAGTTGCTTTGGGTGTAACCTACGAGGATATCGACAACTATACAGAAGGTCGCTCAGTTAGCCCTGAAGCACAAGAAAAAATCGAAAATTGGTATCTGAAAACGGAACACAAACGTCACTTACCTATTACCATTTTTGATGATTTTTGGAAATAGTAAAACAAGAAGACGTGAGCGCTTAGGCTGGCGTTTTTTTATACATAAATCAATAAAATGAAGGTTGAGAGTATGGTATAATAAAGTAATACAAACGCTTACAGGAGGAATGTTATGTCCTATATTGAGATAAAAGATGAATCAAAGATCTATCAATCTGGTGGAGAAAAAATCTATGCGAATGATCACGTGAACTTTGCGATTGAGAAAGGAGAACTTGCTGTTATCCTAGGAACGTCAGGTGCAGGTAAGTCTACAATCTTGAATATATTAGGCGGTATGGATTCTAGTGATGAAGGGCAAGTTATTATTGATAATATAAATATTGCTGAATTATCTGCTAAAGAGTTGATTACTTATCGCAGACGTGATGTTGGTTTTGTTTTTCAATTTTATAACTTGATTAATAATTTAACGACGAAGGAAAATGTTGAACTTGCTTCAGAGATTGTCGAAAACGCGCTTGACCCTGTAGAAGTTCTTCAAAATGTCGGCTTGGGTCATCGCTTGGATAATTTTCCCTCACAACTATCTGGTGGAGAACAACAACGTGTAGCTATTGCGCGTGCTATCGCTAAAAATCCCAAAATCCTTCTCTGCGATGAACCAACAGGAGCATTAGACTATCAAACAGGTAAGCACGTGCTGAAAATACTGCAAGACATGTCGCGTGTTCAGGGTGCAACAGTGATTATTGTGACCCATAATGCTGCCATTAGTCAAATCGCGGATCGCATCATTCATGTCCATGATGGCCGGGTCAAGGAGATTACGGTTAATGACAGTCCGGAAGATATCGAAACGATTGAGTGGTGATCCTATGAAAACAAAAACCCTCAATAAAAATATAAGGCGATCAATTACCGGATCATTTGGACGCTTCATATCTATCTTTTCACTCATGGTTTTAGGTGTGTTTGCCTTTGTTGGTTTAAAACTATCTGGACCAAATATGAGGGCAACAGCCGAGGAATTCTATGCGCGTCATCACTTGGCAGATTTGAGTATTACTTCAACGATGGGTTTAAATACATCTGATCAGGAACTTATTCGTCAGGCAGATGGACTCAAAACGGTTGATTTTGGCTATTTTCGTGATGTTTTACTGCCCGATAAGAAAACTGCCTTACGGGTCTTCTCGCAAGCGGAAAACCTTTCGACTTATGAGCTCATGGGGGGAAGAATGCCCCAAAAAAGTAATGAAATTGCCCTTGATTTTCTCTACCAAGACAAGTATAAGCTTGGTGATACAATCCGCGTAACCGAAGAAAAAAATGAAGGATCATATCTTTTAAAAAACCATGAGTTTAAGCTGGTCGGTTTTGTCAAATCAAGTGAATTTGTTGATAAAAGCTTGTATGGACCAACCAATATTGGAACGGGACAGCTCAATGGCTATGCTGTTGTTCCTCCTGAGGCTTTTCAGTCAGATGTGTATATGATTGCACGTCTGACCTTCAACTCCATGCAAGGTCTCAGTCCGTATGATCAGCAATTTATGGAACGCTCTGACTATTATCAACAGAAGCTTAAGAAGTTATTGGAAGAACAGCCTGATAAACGTTTAGAGGAGATAAAAAAAGAGCCGCTAGCCCAGTTAAAACAAGCTCAAGATAAACTGAAAGCAGAGGAAGTAAAACTGCAAGAAACGCAGAATGCGCTCAATCAACAAAGAGCTCTAGCTGGCGAAAATCCTCAACTCCAAGCCCTGCAGGAAAGTTTGAATACAGGTAAAGCAAAACTTGTAGAAAGTAAAGCTCAACTGCAAGAACAGCAAGAACAACTGTCAGCACTGGAAGCTCCCGTGTATACGGTAAATAACCGAAAAGAAGGAAATCCCGGCTATCAAACTTTTGTTGACAACTCTACACGCATTGATGCTCTTTCAAATATTTTCCCCGTCGTGCTCTTTGCGATTGCCGTTCTCGTCAGTCTAACTACGATGACACGTTTTGTGGAAGAAGAGCGTAGCAACATGGGCTTACTTAAAGCCTTGGGTTACACCAATGTTCAAATTCGGAAGAAATTTATTGTTTATGGCGCTGTTTCAGCTTGTGCTGGTGCAGCTGTAGGTGTTATCTTGGGACATGTGGTGCTTCCTTATGTTGTGTTTAATGCTTATTCAGCTTCCTCTACATTTTCAGGTTTGATTTTGACCTTTTCACCGCAGTGGACGATTGTATCTTTTATCATTGCGTTGGCATGTACCGTTTTGCCAGCTTATTTAGTTGCTCAGTCTGAATTGCGTGGTGCGCCAGCAGCACTTTTCTTAGCCAAACCACCTAAAGCAGGTTCACGTATTTTCTTAGAGAGAATCAAGCCTATTTGGAAGCGTATGAGCTTTACTTATAAAGTGACAGCACGTAATCTTTTCCGTTATAAACAGCGGATGTTGATGACTATTGTTGGGGTTGCGGGATGTACAGCACTTCTTGTTATGGGCTTTGGTATCCGTGATTCTATCTCAGGGCTTAGTCAACGACAATTTGGCGAAATTTTGCACTATAATATACTCGCAGTTTCTCAAGATAACTTGAATAAACAGGAGCAAGATGAACTTGACCAGTTTTTACAGTCAGACAATATTAAGTCTTACGCTCCAGTTCACTTTGAACAACTACATCAAACGATTAACGATAATCGTCAGGATATTAGTTTAATGGTTCCGGAGCAAGAAGAGAATTTTAAGCAGTTTGTTACACTGCGCAACCGTATAAGCAAAGAGAAGCTGACATTACCAAAAGAAGGAGCAATAGTAAGTGAAAAGCTGGCGGAACTGCTTGGAGCTAAAGTTGGACAGACTATTTCGCTAAAAACTGCTCAAGATAAAATAGTAAAAGTAAAAGTGGCGGGCATTACCGAGATGTATATGGGACACTATATCTTTATGACCCAAAATGAGTACAAAGCACTGTTTGATATACCGATAAAAACAAATGCACATCTCTTGAAACTTCGAGATACGTCAAAGGCTAAAAGTCAAGTAACTTCGGCTGACTTTATGCGAAATACTGGGGCGCTCACCGTATCGCAAAATAGTGATTTACAAAATACAATTGATGCCTTTCTACACGGTATCAACAGTGTCATGTTTGTACTCATCGGATGTGCCATTCTCTTGGCTATCGTTGTCATTTACAATCTAACCAATATCAATGTTTCTGAGCGAATTCGAGAATTGTCTACGATTAAAGTATTGGGCTTCTATGATCGTGAAGTGACACTTTACATTTATCGTGAGACGATTTTACTAAGCTTCATGGGAATATTAGCTGGCTTTGGCTTAGGGGCTTACTTCCATCATGTGATTATCACCATGTTACCGACCGACATGATTATGTTTAATCCTAACCTGTTATGGAGTAACTTGTTGCTCTCAACACTCATTACCCTTGCCACAACTTTAGGCTTAAGTATTGTCGTCCATTTGAAACTCAAAAATGTCGATATGCTTGGAGCACTAAAGTCTGTAGATTAAAAAAACTGTAGATTTATTCTACAGTTTTTAGTTTAATGTTCGTAATTTTCAACTTTACGTTTGGCATCCATAATTTGTTGTCCCTTTTCTTCATGGGCAAGAATTTCCTCGAAGGCTGGCAGTTCCAAGTCTTGCCCGTATTTTTGATATAAGGCAGTTGTGACGAGGCGATAGGCCAAGCGTGCATTGCGCGAAAGGATGGGACCGTGGAAGTAAGTGCCAAAAGTATTTTTATAGTGGAGCCCTTCGGTGTCATCGTCGGGATTGTTCCCGCCACCATAAACCACTTTACCTAAAGCTTTTTCGCCTTCACCAAGATAGGTAATACCCGAGTGATTTTCAAAACCATAATAAGTTTCACCAAACTCTTCGTTATGAATTTGAATATCGCCAATGAAACGGTCATTGCCAAGGTTTTTGGTGTAGTGCGGCAAGATACCGGTACAGTCAATCTTGTTGCCAGCAGCATTGATATAGTACTGACCTAACATTTGATAGCCGCCACAGATGGCAAGCATCGGCTTTTCAGCCTCAATATAGGATTTGAGTGGTGCTGTGATATTTTTGAAGCTGTCCGCAATGATTTCCTGTTCATAATCTTGACCACCGCCCCAGAAGACCAGGTCATAAAAATCTTGATCAAAACTATCTTCAAGGGAAACGATATCAAAAGTCATTTCAGCGCCTAATTTTTCACCAACATATTTAAGCATGAGTATATTGCCGTTATCACCATAGGTGTTCATCAAATCCCCGTAAAGATGGGCAACATGAAGGTTGTATTTGGGATTTTCTAAATTTGATGTTAAAGAAGTATAAACCATTAGTGCATCTCCTTTCCAATCATCTTGTTTTGTGCAAGCAACTCACGCATTTCTAACATTGCAGTGTAAGTTGCTAGGATATAGATGTGCTGATCTGCTTCATTTTTGAGGGCATCAAGGATTTGTGGTAGCGACTCAAGTTCATGAATTTTGCTTTCGTCAAATCCAGACACACGATAACGACGTGCCATTTCACTATGACGCACACCACCAACAAAGATTTGGTCAATATCCATGTCATGGACTAGCTCAAAGTTAGCATCCCAAATCCAGCTTGTGTCAATACCGTCAGCATAGTTGGCATTGAGCAAGCTAACCAAGGTAAATGGATAATCAGCAAGTTTCATCATTTCCAGGGCCTGGTTTGCTCCAACAGGATTTTTAATCAGGACAATAGTAGCGGATTTATCACCAATCTTAAAGGTTTCTTGACGGCCAAATACGGCTTTAGATTGTTCGAAACCTGCCTTGATAGTTTCAGCAGGTACACCGTAAAATTCAGCGACAGAAACAGCAGCAAGAGCGTTGTAGATATTGTAGAGCCCACCTACGTTGATTTTATAAGAATGATTATCAATGACAAACTGAGAAGAAGTATTGGTAATTTCTGTGAGTTCAGAAACACGGTAATCCAGCTCAGGACGTTTGAAACCACAATTTTGGCAGATATAATCGCCAAGGTTAGCATAAGTATTGAGCTTATAATCTAAGATGTGATGGCATTCCGGACAAACAACCCCTTCAGTATTATAATGCGCACGTTCAGGCGCGTGACTTTCATGGTCAAAACCATAATACTTGACGGGATTTACTAAAGTCCGTGAATGGAAGAGCGGGCTATCACCATTGAGAAGAACAGTGGCTTCAGGTGCATTAGCTGCTCCCTTGACGATAAAGTCATAGGTTGTATAAATCTCGCCGTAACGGTCCATTTGGTCGCGGAAAATATTTGTGAAAACAAAAAGTGAAGGCTTGATATATTCGGTGATTTTTGGCAGTGATGCTTCATCAATCTCCAGAACAGCAAAGCCTTTTTTTCCTTTTTTAACCTTAGGCGCTGTCAAGAAAGTAGCAGTAATCCCGGTAATCATATTAGCACCAGAAGTATTTGTGACAACTTTTCCAAAAGCTTTTTCGAGTATACCGACAGTGAGCGCTGTGGTCAAGGTTTTACCATTAGTCCCTGTCACAACGATGATTTCATAATCTTTTGTTAATGTAGCTAAAATTTCAGGATCAAATTTTAAAGCAATCTTACCAGGCAGCGTACTTCCGCGCTTAAAGATTTTCTCTAAAACCAAGCGTGAACTCTTTCCTGCTAAAGTTGCGAATGAAGTTTTCATAGTCATAAATGATATTATACCATAGATTGCAGTGTGGGGGAGGATAAACTTCTCATCGGAAAAGATATTTTTTTGCTGATAAACAAGGTAAGAAGAAGTGTTGTGGGGTGTTCTAACTTCATCAGTTTTTCGTTTCTCTTGCTCTTAGGAGAGCATGGTATTATAATAAGTATAAATAAAAGGACTTGCGCGAACAAGTCCCCTGTAGCCGTATTAAGAACGGTAGCAAGATTTATGTTAAAATAACGTCTGCCCTGCTAAAGTTGGACGTTATTTTTTATCGTTTTTATTAACCACTGTAATCATTAATAACGCAAATGCAATCATCAATGAGAGTGTTTCATATATCGACAAAAATTGTCGCCTTTCGTTTTTATGAGGCCAGCTCACGATAAAATTACCATAAGCATCATCTTATATCATATGAGTTGTTCTTTCAAAATGCGTTCTAGCATGAACATAACACAAAAAGCTCTTGGACATTGCCAAGAGCGGGGTGTAGGAGTTTTGAGAGTTCCTATTCATAGTATAATATAAAATGCACAAAATTGAAAGACCGACGTTTTGTGGGTGTTAAATGACAAGCAAGACATCTTCAAAATATGCTAAAATAAAGTCATGAAAAATGCGACTGAAATCCTGCAAAAGATGAATCCTAATCAAAAGGTAAATTATGATCGGGTTTATCAAAAAATGCGCGAAAGCTGGGAAGCTGAAGGGCTTCGCCCCAAAATTCTGCTTCATTCCTGTTGTGCACCCTGTTCAACTTATAGCTTAGAATATCTTTGTCAAAATGCTGATGTGACAATTTATTTTTCAAATTCGAATATTCATCCGCGTGCCGAGTACGAAAGGCGTGAGAAAGTCCAGGCTACTTTTGTTCAAGACTTTAATGAAAAAACAGGCAATCAGGTTCAATTTATTGCAGCACCTTATGAACCCAATAAATTTATGCAAATGGTGAAATTACATCAACTCGCAGAAGAACCTGAAGGTGGTTTGCGTTGCACAGCTTGTTTTCAAATGCGTTTAGATATTGTCGCAGAGAAAGCTCAAGAGCTGGGTTATGATTATTTTGGTTCGGCACTAACGCTCAGCCCCAAAAAGAACGGCCAACTGATAAATGAAATAGGCTTAGATATGCAAAAAATCTATGCTGTCCAATATCTGCCTAGTGACTTTAAGAAAAATAACGGCTGGAAACGTTCCGTAGAGATGTGCAAAGAATACGATATTTACCGCCAATGCTATTGTGGCTGTGTCTTTGCAGCCCGCCAACAAGGCATTGACCTTAAAGAAATTAATAGAAGTGCTGTAAAATTTATAAATAAAGTAGGCGACAAAAAATAAAGAACATGCTATAATTGTTGCATGGTTAAAAGTTTTATAAATAAAATGAGTGCGATTTTTCAGCATGGTTCTTTTAACACCCTCTATGGTGGCTTTTATGAGGGAACCATAACTGCTGGAGAAGCTTTAAATTATGGACAAATTGGTATTGGTACCTTAGATGGTGCTGATGGAGAAGTTATTATTCTTGACGGGACAGCTTATCACGGAAATTCTGAAAACCAAGTACGCGTAGTGAAGGCAGAGGAGACCTTACCTTATGTTGCGGTGATTGATCATCAACCTTTTGCGACTTACAAAGTTAATGGTCTGACGATGCAAACCTTGCATGATTTGACAGAGAAGTTTCCCACCCGGAACACAGCTTACAGCCTAAAAATGACTGGACACTTTGAGTCGGTGGAAATTAGTTCTAAACCTGCAAAGAATACGAAAGATTATTTGGAGATACTGGCTGAGCAGCCCCATTTTACTGAAAAAAATATTTCAGGGACGATTGTTGGTATCTGGTCGCCTAAGTTTTTAGAAGATTTGTATGGTGATGGTGCTCATTTACACTTTTTGAGTGACGATAAGACTTTTGGCGGTCATTTGACTGAATTCTTATCTGGACAAATTACTATTGAAGTTGGTCAAGTGGGGGAAATGAAACAGGAATTTCCTCAAGAAAATGAAAATTTCAAGGCCATGCGCTTTGAGTAATAATAGATAAAAACTACCTTTAAAAGGTAGTTTTTTTGTCGTAAAATCTCCATGTGAAATAAATCGTAAAGTTTATCACGAGCTGAGGGAAAATCCCACAAATAAATATAATTACGTTGCGAGATAAATTATAAAATAAATGAGTGAGTTTATTCAAGGTGGACTCACTCAATCTTATAAAAATTTATAGAGGAGATGTTTATTATGAAAAAAGCATTTTTAGCAACGATGGGTATTGGACTCTTAGCTGGCATGACGATAGCTACAGCTACTACGGGATTTGCAGATGAAGCAGAGGCGAAAGATTCTACTGCTAACTTCACAATTACCGCTAAAGATCCAGTAGATCCAACAGATCCAGATAATGGCACACTAACATTGAAAGAAGTACCAAGTTTCAACTACGGTGTTCTTGAAGCTAGCGAAATTTATTCAGGTTTCACTGAAAAAGCAGCTCAAGCTGAAGGAAATGTTGTAGTTAGTGATACACGTTTGGGAGCATCAGATTGGACCTTAACTGCTAATATGGATAAATTTACAAATTCTAAAACTTCATTAGAAGGAGCGGCTTTAAATCTTTCTGCGGTTGGTACTTTGGGAGAAGACTTTACAGGAGTTATCAAAGATGACAAGAGTCCTGTAGAGCTTGCAAAAGGTAACGGTTCGCATGGTAAAGATAGCTTCCTGATTTCTGCAGAAAATGCTAAATTGACTTTGGGTGCAAATCCAAAAGCGAACTTGGCAGCTGATGATGCTTTTGAAACAACAATCAACTGGAACTTGAGCTCTTCACAACCCGTCGCTCCAACTGCATAATCTTTGTTGTCGGATAAATGAAAATGTATAAGCAAGGACGGGCAAAATTTAATATTTGTCAGTGCTTGCTTTTATTTTTTAGTGGAGGTTGAAAAGCATGAAATTTATAAAAGGATTAGGCTGCTTCACCATACTCCTATTCACTTTACTTCTACCCGTGAATGTCCATGCACAAGAGGGGGCGGGTTTTACTGTCACTCCGGTACTTGGAAAGGGGCAAACAGATTCAGCTGCAGGCTATTTCTCAATTAAAGGCAAAAAAAATGAAAGTTATCCAGTAACGGTAGCTATTCAGAATTTGACGGAACATGAAAAACAAGTCTTTGATGTTCAGCTAATCCAAGCAACAACAAGTAATAATGGCCATATTGATTATACTCCCAGCTCCCAAAAAATGATGACAGGTGGTCTTTTCCTCAAGGATTTGGTTGAGGATAAAAAGGACACTCAAAAAGTAACGATTGCTGCTGGTCAGACAAAGAATATTACCTTTAATCTTAAGCTACCTCAAAATAATATAAAAGGTACTATTTTGGGCAGCGTCTACGTTCGCAAAGTCCCGCAAGAAACAGCAAAGTCAAAAGGTGTAGGCGTTCGTAATGCCTTTGCCATGACAATTCCTGTCATAATATCGGAAGATTTCAATAAAAAAATTACGCCAAAACTTGAGTTGTCTAACGCACGGCTGAAGTCGGATACAGGAGTGCCTAAGGTAGTAGGTGAAGTTAGTAACCAGGCTCCAAGCATGTTTGGGCAAATAAAAGTAGAGGCATGGGTAACTGAAAAGGGTAAAACAGACAAGCTTTATCAGTCTCAATCAGAAAAATATGAGATGGCCCCATATTCTTCATTTGAATATACAATAGATACGAACAACCATCTTTTAAAACCAGGAAAATATACTTATCATATGATTATGAGGTCTGGGGACAAGAGTTTTAATATGGCGCGTGACTTTGAAGTTGACAATAAAAATCGAGAAACAGTCAACAGCAAGTTGTTCGAGGGAGAAAAATCTAATACAAGACTTTGGTGGATTATAGCTGCAGTAGTTGGCATCAGCATTATTATTTTCCTCACAGCTTACATGTTAGGAAAAAGAAAGGGTATTACAGATGATAAGGAAGATAAATAAGAGAAAATTAAAGGTTAGTTTATCACTTTTAGCTTTCCCTTGTCTGACAAATATTTTTCCTACACAACCAGTGAGCGCCAATATGATGCAAAGTAAAATTGGTTTTAATGTTCATCAGGATGTGAGAGACACGGGAGTTTTGCCACCAGAAATCCCTAAAAATGGACAATTGGTGCATTATGATCTCTTACCGTCTACAGGCAGTACTCCAGAATATTCTTTAATCTTGTTTGGCTGTATGCTATTATTATTTGTTGCTGTATTTTTCTTGGTTCGCAGGTATGTAGAGAAAGGAAGTCTTCAATGAAAAAAATAAATATAGGATTTATATTGCTCTTCTTCCTGCTAAATACTGTAGGTCCTGCAGTCTATGCCTTGAATAATGAAGGAGAAACACAGCTCTCAACTAATGCAACGAATGATAAGGAAATTTCCTCAGCTTCACAAGAGCCCGAACCTGATCCCCCTACAGTGAATCCTTCTCCATCTACGGAACCTGAAAACGCTAGGGATAACTCTTCTGAAAAGGAAGCTCAAATAGAAAATGAAGAACCAACAACATCTGAAGCACCCGAGCAGGAAAATTCTGTTACCGATAAGTCTAAATTGGAAAAGGAAACTCCAGTACCAAGCTTATCGGCGGATGCGACTTACACTGAGCTACCAGGTGCACAAAAGCCTGATTCTAATGGACTTTATTTACTATTTCCCTTACGCACAGGGATTCTCTCCCAGCCTCAAGACGAGCAGTATATCGTTGAAGGAACCAAGGCCGATTTGAGTATTAAGACGACATCATGGGTTAATACGTGGGGGACTGTTAAGGTTAAAGTGAATGCTTGGCAAGAACAAGCAGATGGTACTTGGCTTAATAAAGGCAATATTGGTGAATTTTCTGATAGAAGTGGGATACTGGGTTCAACAAAACAGAGTATTGACATCTCAGTCCCTAATCTCCAAGCGGGGAATTACTATTTTCAGTTGGAAACAAAGCTAAATCAAGTCCCAATCTTAGGATTTGCGGCTACTTATTATTCTGAACTTGCTAAAGTTACAGTGAAAGATAAGCCTGTTGCAGCTAGTGGCATTTCTATCACGACTCCGAATGTTGTGTTTGAAAAAGCAACCTACTCAGCAAAGGCAGTGACAACACCACGTGATGCAACCGGTAAGATTACTTGGAATAGTTCTTTAAAGGGAATTAATTTCCTCAAAACAGAGGGACGCAGTGTTGAATTTGATTCTGGAGATCAGCTTGACGAAGTAAATACTGATCTACAAGCGCCAGGAATTCCTTTTGAGGTGTCTGCTGGTATTAGAAATGATGATGGAACAATACTTAAAGATAATAAGACAATCTATCTCGGAGGCTTAGCAGCTAAAAATGTTGCAGAAGATAGTGGCATGAAGTGGGAGATAGATGGGCAAGGCTTAGCAGATTTGAACAAATCGGTTGAAAGCGCTGAGTCATGGAGTTATGAATGGAAATATCTAGAAGGTAAAACTTCTAAAAAATTCTCTGAAACTCAAGGTGTCAAAAATTATAGTGGAACAGTGAGTGACCTGACAAGTCTTAATGATGCAGATCATGTCCTTTCTTTTGCTAAAGACAGTACCTTTATGAAGATTGCGCGTGAAGCGACCGAAAATGGGAAGCCTTTTGCTGTTCAAGTCACATTTTCAACAACGATTGATACAGGTGATGGTAAAAAGGAAACGGTTACTATTTCTTCAAATAAAGCTCAGCTCTTAGTGAGTAAGGCGACTGGGAAACTCCTCTTACAGCAAGTACCTGACTTTAATTTTGGAAATTTGCCAGCAAGTTATGTCTATGAAGGAACATCAGGTAGAGAGCCTACGGCGCAAGACCATCTTGAAATAGTGGACAGTAGGGCAAAAGGTGGATGGCGTCTTTCCGCAAAGATGAGCCGTTTCCAAAGCAATCATAATCATAAGCTGAAATTTAACAGTCAGCTCGCTATGTCATCCTATCCTCTTGAGATAAAACTTAAAGATGATGATACCGATAACTATATTGTAGATTCGGCGAGCAGCGAAACTTTTGATTTAACTGCTCAGTTGCTCTTACAAGCTGATCCACTAGCCGAACTAAATGCAGGAGAGACTTTTAGTAGTACAATAACTTGGAATCTTGTATCGACAACCAAGAGTACACCACCAGCATAAAGTTATAAAAAAAATAAAAACAGCGAAACGCTGTTTTTATATTTTGAAAGCTTGAGGAATTGTAAAAATATTGGAAGATGCAAAGCGAGTAATGGAAATAGGAGAAAAAGTTATGATAGAGCTTTTCACAACGCCAAAGGAACAAGTTAAGATTGAACTCTTTCAATATATATTGTTTTCTAGGTTAGGTGAATTTTCTAAAGATTTAAAGGAGAAATTAAATTTGAAAAATGAGACATTTAGGCGGTATAGCAAAGAGCTTGAAGAAGATATCGACGCAGTTTTTGGACAAGATATTAAGCTAGTAAAAAAATCCTCTAAAATAGCAATAAAAATGAAAAATGAAATGACTCCAGATTATATTGTGACGCGATTGAAGTTGAATTATATGCGGAAAAGTCCGTTATACAGTCTCCTTTCTGCACTTATAAGTAAAAGCTATACATCAATCCCCGAGATTGCCTATGATTTGAATTTTAGTGAACCTACAGTCTACAAGTTATTGACACAAGTAAAAGAAATTATGCTCCCTTTTAGAGCGGAATTTGACTTAACGAATGCAACAAATTTTTCAGGAGATGAACTTGGCGTGCGTTATTTTCTCTACCTTACACATTGGCACCTTTTCAATACTTTAGGGAAAAAGCCTTTCTCCGATGCCTTTCCGCCAGAATTCATCGATATCAATTTTTTAAAGCGTACTTTAAAGATTGAGCGAAAACTTTCAAAGGCACAGGAACAAAAATTACTTATACTTGCAGGTGTCACCTCATATCGTATTGTTTATTTTAAAAAATATGCCAAGGTTGAAAAAGCTTTTTTAGAAGATATTTCGATATTTTATCGGGGAAAACACTGCTTAAATCTAGCTTCTTTTAATGTAGCACCAGAGATTATTGAGAGAGAGTCAATGCTCCTTAGTTTTTTAGTCAGAGGCCTCATCTTTGAATTTGATGACACTTATGAGAAAAAGAGAGTCGTTGAAAAATTTCAGAAGTCGGAGCTTTCTGTTGGCTATGAGGTGAGTCTGTTTTTGGAAAAGTTTCGAGAAATGTTTTCCTTTGAGTTTTCAAAAGAAAACTATGTCAAATCCTACTATCTTTTAGTGCTCACCCACCTGTATTTACGTTATATACAGTTTAATGTTGATTTTTACCGAGCAGTTCCTATCGAAAAAAATTATGAATTGTTTGAAAAAAAGCCTCGTTATCGTGCAGTTAAAGAGAGATTGAACCAGCTTATTACCTATTTTCCTTCTACTCAGAAGATGAGCGATTTAGAGAGAAAAAGTTTAACAGCACTACTTTATACAATTTATGAGCTCAATGCGTCAAGTATACCTGTCCAAGTCTATATTAATCATACCTCAAGCATTGTCAATAGCTTCTATATTCAAAACACCTTAAAAAAATTTTTCAATAATGAGTTAATTGCTTTCTGCAAAACAATACCTGAAGCTGATGTCATTATTTCTAGTGACCCTGAAGGTAATTTCTTAACAAAAGATATCTTCTATCTCAAAAATATTTTTGATAAAGAAACATGGACCGATTTGATAGAATTTTTATCCAAATTGCTTTATGAGAAGAGGTTTCGGTAAAAATAAAAACCTAATAAGTTAAAGTCTAAATAGTATATAGAATAAAAAAGTCATTTTGTATATTTCTTTATTTTGAGAAAGTAACTTTATGTTATAATAAATCTAATAGACTTTTTATTAAGGAATAAATGATGAATATACAAGAAATGAACGCGCGCAAAGAGAAAATCCGTAACTTTTCAATCATCGCGCATATTGACCACGGGAAATCAACATTGGCAGACCGTATCCTTGAGTTGACAGAAACAGTCTCAAAACGTGAAATGCAGGCTCAGCTTTTGGACAGCATGGATTTGGAGCGTGAACGTGGGATCACGATTAAGCTTAATGCTATTGAGCTAGAATACACGGCTAAAGATGGAGAAACTTATATTTTCCATTTGATCGACACACCCGGACACGTCGATTTTACCTATGAAGTTTCCCGTTCTTTAGCTGCCTGTGAAGGTGCTATTCTTGTCGTTGATGCAGCTCAAGGAATTGAAGCCCAAACTTTGGCTAATGTTTACTTGGCTTTAGATAATGATTTGGAAATTTTACCTGTGATTAATAAAATCGACTTGCCTGCAGCAGATCCAGAGCGCGTGCGTACTGAAGTTGAAGATGTCATTGGTTTAGATGCTTCAGAAGCTGTTTTAGCCTCTGCAAAGGCAGGTATCGGTATTGAAGAAATTTTGGAACAAGTCGTTGAGAAGGTTCCAGCTCCTCAAGGAGACGTTGAGTCTCCACTGAAGGCGCTGATTTTTGACTCGGTTTACGATGCTTATCGTGGTGTTATCTTGCAAATCCGTGTAGTTGACGGTTCTGTAAAGGTAGGTGATACCATTCAACTAATGTCAAACGGGAAAGAATTTGTCGTGACAGAAGTTGGAATTTTCACGCCTAAAGCAGTAGCACGTGACTTCCTCATGGCCGGTGATGTCGGTTACTTGGCAGCCGCAATTAAGACAGTTGCGGATACACGTGTTGGTGATACAATCACTTTAGCAAATCGCCCAGCTGAAGAAGCACTTGCGGGTTATAAAAAGATGAATCCAATGGTCTTCTGTGGGCTTTACCCGATTGATTCCAACCGTTATAATGACCTTCGTGAAGCGCTAGAACGTCTACAACTAAATGATGCCAGTTTGCAGTTTGAGCCAGAAACATCACAAGCACTAGGATTTGGCTTCCGCTGTGGTTTCTTAGGCCTTTTGCACATGGATGTTATACAAGAGCGTTTGGAACGCGAATTTAACTTAGACTTAATCATGACTGCTCCATCTGTAATTTACCATGTCAACACAACTGATGGTGAAACAATGGAAGTCGCAAATCCAAGTGAGTTCCCTGATCCAACACGTATTGAAAGTATCGAAGAACCGTTTGTCAAAGCACAAATTATGGTGCCTAACGAGTTTGTCGGTGCTGTTATGGAGCTCGCTCAGCGCAAGCGTGGTGAATTTGTAACGATGGATTATCTTGATGCTAACCGTGTCAATGTCATTTATCATATCCCCTTGAGTGAGATTGTCTTTGACTTCTTTGATAAACTCAAATCTTCAACCCGCGGCTATGCAAGTTTTGATTATGAAATATCAGATTATCGTCCGTCACGCCTCGTGAAGATGGATATTCTCTTGAACTCAGAGAAAGTCGATGCGCTTAGCTTTATCGTGCACAAAGATTTTGCTTATGAACGTGGTAAAGTTATCGTTGAAAAATTGAAAAAACTTATCCCTCGTCAACAATTTGAAGTGCCCATCCAAGCCACTATTGGTCAAAAAATTGTGGCCCGTAGCGACATCAAAGCCTTGCGTAAAAATGTTTTGGCTAAATGTTACGGTGGTGACGTTTCGCGTAAACGTAAACTTTTGGAAAAACAAAAGGCCGGCAAGAAACGCATGAAATCGATTGGGTCAGTAGAAGTGCCACAAGAAGCTTTCCTTTCTGTGTTATCTATGGATGAGGAATAAGGAGCGAGCTCACTTTAAGTTACAATTTTAAATATTTTTAGTAAATTTTTTAAGTAAGAGACAGTTTTGTAGGATATCCTGATTATAAGATTTTTTATTATTAGATTTACGATAAAGGAGCTAATTATTAACTGGATAATAGTAGAATAGTTTGGAAAAATGCGGTAAAAAAACAGTAGTTGTTGTAGAACTACTGTTTTTTCTTGTCTTACTCAAAAGTAAAAAAAATAATAAAAATGTTGGCAGAAGTAATGTTATCTTTATGTAAGTTAATTTAAATGGAGGCTATTGAATGATAAAAATTTTACAACCAGTCAAAAAAGAACAAGTAAAAGAAGAAGAGCGTGAGGCCACTTTTAAACGGTTACAAATTTTGTCGTTTTTAGGAATTTTTGTGGGCTATGCGACATTTTATATTGTGAGGAACAACATATCGTTAGCAACTCCCACTTTGGAATCTAGTTTACATATAGGAAAAACAGAGGTTGGTATTCTTTCAAGTTGTCTCTTGATTTCTTATGGCATAAGTAAAGGAATAATGAGTAATTTAGCAGATAAAGCGGATCCCAAAAGATTCATGGCATTAGGATTGTTAATCTGCTCATTACTAAGTATGTCTTTATCTCTTTTTAGTCAGAGCTATTTATTGATGTGTTTTATCGTTTCTTTAATGGGGATATTCCAAGGGATGGGGGTAGGGCCATCTTTTATCACATTATCAAACTGGTTTGAGAAGAAGAACAGAGGTTTAGTTACAGCTATATGGAATAGTTCTCATAATATTGGTGGCGGCTTAGTATCACCTTTGGTTGCTTTAGGAATAACTATAGTTGGTGCCGAAAATTGGCGAATAGCATATTTTGTTTTTCCTGGAATTATTGCCAGTATGATTTCAATCTTAATTTTATTTTTGATCAAAGGTAGACCTGAAGATGAGGGAGTTGCTCCGCTTGTTGAAGAACAAAAAAACGAAGAAACAGAAGTGCTCTCTTCAAAAGATATCTTTGTTAAATATGTCTTAAAGAATAAGGGTGTATGGTATATATCTTTTGTGGATACATTCGTATATATGATCCGTTTTGGAATTATCACATGGTTACCAATTTTCCTATTAGAAAATAAAGGTTTTACAAAAGAACAGATGCTCGTTGCTTTTTGTGTATTTGAGTGGGCAGCTATTCCATCAACTTTATTTGCAGGTGTAATATCTGATAAACTTTTTAAAGGGTATCGAATGCCTCCAGCAATTCTTTCATTGTTACTTATTTCAGTTTGTTTGATTGGATACTGGAATAGTGATAATGTACTTGCAGTGACAATTTTTGCCGCATCAGCTGGTTGCTTAATATATGTACCTCAGTTTCTTGCATCTGTTCATACGATGGAAGTTGTTCCGCCTATTGCAATTGGCTCTGCTACAGGCTTGAGGGGCTTTATGAGCTATATCTTTGGTTCTACATTTGGAACATGCTTGATGGGAGTACTTGTTGACCATATTGGTTGGGGAGGAGCGTTATATGCACTTCTTGGTGCAATTATTGTTTGTCTAGTTTTTTGCATTTTATCTCATAGATATATAAAGACAAGAGAATAAAAGACTTAACTTAATGGAGGGATCTTCCCCTACATTATCAACACATGCTATAAGTATAAACTCAAATAGCATTCATTTTGCTACATATACTATCATTGGTGAGTTCCTAAGGAACTTATTTTTATTCTAGAAAATCTTACCGAGGTGTAGAAAAGTAAATAAAAATATATAAGATTTCTAGTATAAAATAAAATTAATAATAAGTAGTGTTAAATATATAAATGATTTTGAGTCTAAATATAACAGCAGAAGTCTAGATACAAAAAAGAATTGAAGAAAGAATAAAATGGAAAAACCAGACGAAAATATTGACTTAGGCAAAATTTTAAAAATATTAAAGAAACACATACGATTAATTATATTTTTCTTAGCTTTTGGTGCAATTACAGCAGCTAGTGTAACTTCTATATTCATGAAACCTATGTATCAAGTGAAGACTCAACTGATTGTTCGGCCCGCTACAAAACCAAGTGGACAAATTGATATTCCAGATATTCAAGATATTCAAGGAAATATACAGTTGGTTAATACTTATAATGATATTATTGTGAGCCCCGCTATTTTGAATGAGGTTATTCATTCATTGAAGCTTGATATGACATCCTCAACGTTAAGAAATCAAGTAAAACTTAGTACAGAGATGAATTCTCAAGTAATAACAATGTACGTACAGAATAACAATCCGACTCTAGCAAGAAATATAGCGAATAGAACAGTAGACATCTTTAAAAAAGAAATTGTAAAAATCATGAATGTTGATAATATAGCTGTTCTGGCTCCAGCAGAAGTTAATAAAAATATTAAACCCATTAGTCCTAATAGGAGCATAAACCTAGTATTTGGATTATTATGTGGCTTAATAACTGGTGTAAGTATTGCTTGCTACTTGGAGTTTACAGATAAAACTGTTAAATCTTCTAGAGAAGTTGAGCAATTAGTAAATTTAACAGTGGTAGGTGAAATTCCTTATATAACTTCAGAAGATATGAAAGAAAGTAAGTAAGCAATGACAAAAAAATATAGAAAAAGAAAACGAGAAAATAAACTTATTTCTTTCACGTCACCTCTTTCTCCAATTACAGAACGTTTCCGCTCAATCCGAACTAGTATTGAATACACTCTAAGAGATAAAGATATACGCATAATAGTCCTAACTTCCCCTAATCTGTGTGAGGGAACTTCAACAACTATAGCGAATTTAGGAGTTACTTATGCATATCAAGGGAAAAGGGTACTTATTGTAGATGCAAATCTCCGAAAACCTAGTCAGCATAGCATATTTCGAGTGAGTAATATGTCAGGCTTATCCACAATTCTGGTAGAAAAATCTGCTTTTTTGAGAGAAGTTCAAGAAGTCCCAGGAATTGAAGGATTATCTATATTATCTTCTGGACCAATTCCTATTTATCCCTCAGAATTATTATCAACAAATACAATGAAAAATTTAGTTCTAGATATACAAAATTATTTTGATATTATTCTTGTTGATAGTCCTCCCGTATTGGTAGCAACAGATGCTCAAATTCTAACTTCTTTATGTGATGCAACTCTTTTAGTTGTACAAAGCGAAAAAACAGAACGAGAAGAACTTATAGAGAGTAAGAAAAAACTCGATTTTGTTAAAGCACCTATACTAGGAGTAATCGTGAATCAAGTGAATTAAAAGAAAATTGCTACGACCTCAAGAGAGGTACATAACAATAATTACAATGAACTTAAAAGTTATTTCTTTTTTGACGAGGAACAAGTGTGAAAAGTGGTAGATTAAGAATTTCAATTTTAGTAGTAGTGGATATAGTTATCATCTTCTTGTCTAATTTTATTTCTCACTATTTGGTTGATATTTCATATTTTAGAGAAGCAATATTAAGTAGTATAGTCACATCTTTTTTTTATTTGTATTTAGCAAGTATGAAGCATATTTATAAAAAAATATACGAGTATACAGATTTAAAAGAGTTGGTAAGTATTAGTGTAATAGTAATTATTGCTTCTTTGTTTAATCTGATTGTGCAAAATTTATTTTACGGCATAGCTTTTGTTCATATACTTGTCATTTCGTTTATGATACAGCTTATCTGCATAGGGATGGCAAGAGTTACGTGGCGAATACTTAATGAAAAAATAAAAGAAGATAAATCTTTCGGGATGAATCCCATGGAGAATACCTTAATCATTGGTGCAGGAGATACAGGAAGGGTGCTTGTAAAAAGTCTAATTAAAGATCCTCATAACCGCTTTAAGATAGTGGGATTTATTGACAATGATTTAAGAAAAAGAGGAAGGGAGATATATGATATCCCTATACTAGGGACAGTACAAACATTAGAAAATAAAGTTAGAGAAAAGAGAATAAAATGTATTATCATAGCAATTCCATATATTTCAAGAGAGGAGTTGGATATAATATTGATTAAATGTAATAAGATGCATATTAAACCGAAAATTATTCCACATCTTGAAGAAATAAGCTTGAAAGATTTGACTACAAAGCAGTTGAGAGAAGTTACAGCAGATGACCTTCTAGGACGGAAGCCAGTTAAACTTGATGAAGAAAGCATGTCAAAGAAACTAAAAGGAAAAGTAATTCTTATAACAGGAGCAGGAGGTTCAATTGGCTCAGAACTCTGTAGGCAGGCCATTAAATACCACCCCAAAAAACTAATCTTGCTTGGCCATGGTGAAAATAGTATCTATAATATAGAAATGGAACTTTTGGAAAAATTTTCTGAGAGTAAAACCACGATTATTAGTGAAATTGCAGACATACAGGACAGAACACGAATTTTTTATCTTGTAGGTAAACATAAACCAGATATAATTTACCATACTGCAGCACATAAGCATGTACCTTTGATGGAAAAACATCCAGGAGAAGCAATAAAAAATAATGTATTAGGAACAAAAAATGTAGCCGAAGCTGCTCATACATATCAAAGTGAAACAATGATTATGGTTTCAACCGATAAAGCTGTTAACCCGACAAATATTATGGGGGCAAGTAAGAGATTGGCAGAAATGATTATCAATAGTATCAACGACTATAGTGAGACCCAATTCGCCATTGTAAGATTTGGTAATGTCTTGGGAAGTAGGGGTTCAGTTATTCCCAGATTTAAAAATCAGATTTCTAAAGGTGGACCGGTGACTGTAACTCATCCAGAGATGGTCCGATATTTTATGACAATTCCAGAAGCAAGTTGTTTAGTTATTCAAGCAAGTTGCTTTACTCAAGGTGGAGAAATTTTTGTCTTGGATATGGGTAGCCCTGTCAAAATATTGGATTTGGCTCAAAAACTAATTCGTCTTTCAGGATTCAGCATAGAAGAAATTGGCATAGAGTTTTCGGGTATTCGTCCTGGAGAGAAACTTTATGAAGAATTAATGATGAACGAGGAAATTACTGACAATACACATCATGAGAAGATATTTATCGGCAGTTCAACAAAGCAAAATTACAGCGAATTATGCAAAAAAATTAACAATATATCGTTAGGAGATGCTCAGAAAATTAGGATAGATCTTAAGGAAATTGTTCCTACATATAAAGTGGAGGTATTGTGAGAAATGGATAGATTAAATCAGGGTAAAAATGTATAAAAAATATTTAAAGAGAATCATCGATTTTATACTTTCTTTCGTATTAATTATAGCTTTAAGTCCAATATGTTTGTTAATTAGTTTAGCTATAAAAGTAGAAACTAAAGGACCCGTATTATTTACACAAAATCGTATTGGAAAATATCAAAAATTGTTTAGTATTTACAAATTTAGAACGATGATTGTTGAGACTCCTAAAAATAGTCCCACACACCTTCTAGAAAGTCCAGAAATGTATATCACTAAAGTAGGAAGTTTTTTAAGAAAAACGAGTCTAGATGAACTGCCACAACTTTTAAATGTTTTACGTGGAGAAATGAGCTTTATTGGACCACGACCAGCTTTGTGGAATCAGTATGATTTAATCAATGAAAGAGAAAAAAGGCGAGTTCATGAAGTGCTTCCCGGTTTAACAGGATGGGCGCAAATTAACGGTAGGGATAATTTAGAAATACTTACTAAAGCACAATTAGATAGTTATTATGTTGACCGAATAAGTTTTTTATTTGACATTAGATGTTTCTTTATTACTATTTGGTATGTTTTAAAAAGAACGGGAGTTATTGAAGGCAAAATAATATAATTGTAAAAAGCACCAGTAGAGGTAAATAAATGAAAAAAATATTAATCACAGGAAAGAATTCATACATTGGTAAAGAATTAAAATTTTGGCTAGATAAATTTCCAAAATTATATAAAGTAAATTTTATTAGTGTTAGAGATATAGAGTGGAAAAACTATGATTTTTCAGAATATGATGTTTTGGTTCATCTTGCTGGAATAGTTCATAATAAGCAACTAAAGAAAAAACAAGATATATACAACAACATAAACCGTGATTTGACATTTTCACTTGCCCAAAAGGCTAAGACCCAAGGCATTAAGCAATTTATTTTTATGAGTACAATGAATGTTTATGGGGTTAGAGAAGGGATTATTACTGGAAAAACAATTCCCAAACCCAAAAGTCATTATGGAAGGTCAAAATTAGAAGCTGAAAAAAAGATAAAATGCTTAGAAACTCCTGATTTTAAAGTAGCTATTATTCGACCACCGATGGTTTATGGGAAAAAATGCCCAGGTAATTACAAATTTTTATCCAAATTAGCAATTTGTATTCCCATTTTTCCAGATATATCTAATCAGCGAAGTATGATTTTTATTGATAATCTTTCGGAGGCTATACGACAAGTAATAGAAACTAAAGCCCGAGGTATATTTTTCCCTCAGAATCTAGACTACGTAACTACAACGGAGATGGTAAAATCAATTAGTAAATTACATGGAAAGAAAGTTAAATTAACAAAGTTCTTAAATCCTCTTGTTCATCTGTTAGACAAAAGCCAACTGGGAAAAGCGTTTGGGTCTTTAATCTATGATAAAAAGCTTCCTAGACCAAAGCAAGAGTATATAACTTTTGAAGAATCAATGGTTAGAACAGAGAGTAAGAAAAATTTTGCATCATAAAGTAAGGACATAATAGTAGAAAATGTGTGCAATTAAGTATAGATATAGGAATTATTCCGTACTGATGTCCGTCTACAAATCTGACAATCCTTCGGATTTAATAAGAGCTATTGACTCAGTATTAAATCAAAGTATAAAAACAAATAACTTCGTTATCGTTGCTGACGGGCCACTAACTTTAGAGTTAACAGAAATTTTAAATAAAAAAAACAGCGAAGAAGATTTCATTACAATCGTTAAATTGATCAAAAATGAAGGACTAGGCAATGCATTGAATTATGGGCTATCCTTTTGTGAAAATGAGCTCGTTATGAGGATGGATGCCGATGATTTTTCTGTACCAGAAAGAGCAGAAAAACAACTAAAATACTTTCAGGAGCATAGGGCTATTACAGTTTTAGGCTCGCAAGTGGGAGAATTTTCAAATAACATCCAGGAGATTGAAAGAATAAGAAGAGTGCCAAATACTCATAATGAGATCTTAAAGCTTTTGAAATTTCGAAACCCCCTCAACCACCCAAGCGTAATGTTCAAGAAGGATCCCATATTAAATATTGGAGGATATACAGAAATAAAGGGAAACGAAGATTATTTTTTGTGGGTACGATTGGCTCAGTCAGGGGCAATTTTTGCTAATCTTGAAGATTGCTTATTGAATATGCAGATAAACCAAGATAGTTATTTAAGGAGAAGAGGATTAAAATATTTTAAAAGTCAGAAAATAATTTATGAGTATATGAAAAACAAAGAGATGATTAATACAATGGAATATAACCTTAACATATTGATCAGATTTATGACGAAAGTATTGTTCCCTCCGATATTAATGACAATTATTTATAAAAAAGTTCTCAGAAAGTAAAGAAAGACTAGAAAAAATGATTCCTAAAGTTATACACTATTGTTGGTTTGGTGGGAGAGAAATGCCAACTCATGTTCTGAAGTGCATTGAAAGTTGGAAAAAATATTGTCCAGAGTACCAGATTATACAATGGAATGAAAAAAATTATGATATAAGAAAAAGTTCCTATACATCTAGAGCGCATAAACTTAAAAAATGGGCATTTGTATCAGACTATGCTCGTCTAGACATACTTTATAATAATGGAGGATTTTATTTAGACACAGATGTTGAACTACTAAAGTCGTTGAATAATTTAGCTAATAATACTATATATATGGGTTTAGAAACGAATGATTCTATAAATAGTGGCCTAGGGATGGGTTCAGAGAAAGGGCATATTATACTCAAAGATTTACTTCAAATTTATGACAAAATGGGAGTAGAGGATGAACTAAATTTAGTCCCATGTGTCACAATAACAACGCAATATTTAGAGAATAAGGGTTTTGTTCCAAAAAACAAATTACAAAAAGTTGGTGATGTCCTTGTATATCCCACAGACTTTTTTTGTCCCAAAACCTTTGGGAGCAATAAAGTAAGATTAACTGAAAATACCTACTCTATCCATCATTATGACTTTTCATGGGATGATAGTACCGGAATACGCAAAGTATTAAATATAAAATTAATCCCACTAAAAAAAATATTGAAAAAGTTGATTATCTTTATAGGAGGGAGAGAATTATTAGAACAATTACGAGATAAAAGAAGAAAGAGAAATTAGATGTATAAATCATTACAAATAATAGTTTTTTTTCTCGTGGTTTTGCTTTTATTACTATATAGAAATAAGAGAATAAAATTGGCAAACCCGATATGGTTATATTTGATTATCTGGTGTGGCACACTCGTGCTTTATAAATTGAATATCTTTCTTGCTTTCCCCCAGCTCTCCAGTACATTTTATTTTGTTTTTATAACTTCTATTTTAAGTTTTTGCATCGGAAGTAGTTTTGCTCGACCAAAAATTTCAATACAAAAAGAGATTCCAAGGATTGATATAAGAAAACTTTTTATGATAAATTCTAGTCTTCTTTTTATCATATATATATCATTTATTGTTATGGTATTGAAACTTGGTTTACCTCCAAGTCTAGGAGGAACTATTTCTAGAGCAGATTACTATTTGAGTGGTTATGGCAATATATATCTACTTATATATGTTTTTTTATTTTTTAGTGTGTATCAAATATCGCAAAGGTTTAGAATAAAAAGGAATATCTTTAGCATTGTTTTAGCTTTTGTAACTATTTTACTTATGGGCAATAAATTTCCTATTTTTTATTTCATTTGGCTTGTTCTTTACTTCCTAATGTTGAATTCTAAGCTCAAGCTTAAGCATATATTATATACTTTTGTATTGATTTTACTACTATTCATAATTGCTGCATCACTCTATCAGCCGAATGACCTTCTTCATTATTACAGAAAGGCTCAAACAGGAGCAATTCTAAAAGGAGCTTATGAATATTTGTATGATCCTTTATTGTACCTACTATGCAATTTTATGAACTTAAATAATTGGCTCGTAGTACCTAATTTTCGTTTAGGCTTTGGAGTAAATAGTTTTGGTGGAATTATACATACTTTGCAAATTCCGCATGCATTTTTAAATATGAAAAGTACAACAGATTATTTATGGAAAGAGAATTTACAAATTTCTTGGCTCACAACAGGTACATATTTGAAAGACATATATTCCGACTTCGGAATCATCGGTATTCTAGTTTGTCCTTTAATATATGGATATATTAGTCAATATTTGCATAGGAAGGTTAAATATTTAAAAAATAATTCATCGCTACTTTCTATCTATCTTGATTTTTTGTTAACCTTTTCAATTTTAACTAGTTTTTTTACTAATTATTTAGGGAATAATATGATTTTGATAAACGGATTAGTAGCAATTATTATGATTAAATTAATTACAATTTAGAGTGAAGAGGTAAGAAAATGATAAGTATAATTATTGTGACATGGAACAATGAAGCAGTCATAGGGAATTGCATCAAAAGTATTTTTAGATTTGAAAAAGAAGTTGATTTTGAAATTATTATCGTAGATAATGCATCAACGGACAATACACTTGAAGAAGTAAGAAAGTTAGATTTTTCAAATATAAAAATATTAGAGGCAAAGAAAAATTTAGGTTTTGCAAAAGCAAATAATAGAGGAGCACAGCTTGCAAGTGGTGATAGGCTATTGTTCTTAAATCCAGATACAATATTCATTCAAAAAGGTTTGAATAAAGTCTTTGAATTTATACAAGAAGATATCGGTATAGTAGGTTGTAAGTTGCTTAATGAAGATTTAACGCTCCAAGCATCGTGCTTCAATTTTGATAGCCCGAAAAATATTATTTTAGAACAATTTATGATTGGAAAATTATTACCAGAAAAATTCCGAAAAAAATGTACACCTTACTTGGGGAAGCATGATGAACAAAGTACAGTTGATTGGGTTGTGGGGGCTTTCGTTGCAACAACTAAGAAAAACTTTCAGGCAATTCAGGGGTGGTCGGAAGATTTCTTCTTATACTCTGAAGACATGGAATTAGCATATAAAATGAAAAAATATCTTCATAGGTCAGTTTTATTTTTACCACATTATAAAATTGTACACTTAGGTGGACAGTCCGAAATTCAGGATTATTCCCAATCTAAGCACATTAAGTTACTAGAAAGTAGGCTACAATTTTATAAAAAATATTCGTTAAAAAGCTCTTACAAGACACTTTTAAACTGTTATAAGCTAAAATGTTTTTGTATAAATACAATGTGTCATTTTTTTTATCAGAAAAAACTGTTTGTGCAATTAGAGAAATATAAAGAAGCTAGAAAATTTCTTTTAGAAAAGAAAGAAAAATTATGAAATTTTTAATTATCAACCAACATTCATTGAATTACGGAGATGACATTGCTGGAATCGCACTAATCCAAGAATTGAAAAAAAGATTCCCAAATAATTTGCATATTGATATAATTTACAACACAAAAGGTAAACTTCCAATAGATGAAGAAAACGTTGAACATAGGTTTGATTTAACTTTAAAAAAAGTGGGGAAAATACAACTTTTTATTTTCTATTTTTTTTCTTTATTTGGATTGAAAATTATATTCGATGATACACTTAGGGAATTTAGAAAAACAATTCAAGAGGCTGATAAAATTTTTGTTTCACCGAGTGGTGCAAACATAGGTATCTATAAAGATTGGAGATTTCTCCTTAAAGTTTGGATGGTAGATGTTTTTGAAGGAGATCTTGTTTTTCACAATAATACAATAGGTAAGTCAGGACATCTTCTCTTTGATAGGATTGCGGCAAAAATACTTCGTCGTTCTGATATCTATGTCAGAGAGTTATCTTCATACCAATATTTAAAAAAACAACGGATAAGTTCTGTTAGAACTGTTGATACTGGTTTTATGTTCAAGAATGTTAAAATCTCTCCAGAATATATACAAAATAAAAAAAACTATATTGTTTTTATTCCGGCTAAGCTTTCCAATTGGCATCCTAATTTTAAAAATAGTAATGTAGAAGAGAAGTTACAAGAAGTTATAATTCCAGAGTTAATAGAGTTTTTAGAATGCAATAAGCAAAAAATAGTTTTTCTGCCTCATATGTATGGAGAATCTAATGAGGATGATCTCCTCTTAAATTACAAACAACACTTTCTTGATGCGGGTCTTGAAGAAAAACAAATATTAGATATAAAAGTCCATGATTGTTTTGACTACGATTTGATAATCAGTAATTCTTCAGCTGTAGTCTCAATGAGGTATCATGGTGTAATAATGGCAATAAAAAATGCTATTCCATTTATTTCTTTAGCTTATGAGAATAAGATGAAAGAAGCATGTATTTACTCCAATTTGCAGTTATTCAACATGGATATATCCGTAGGAGAGTTTTCGGCCTTTCGCGAAAAAATAGAATACCTATGGGCTCATAAATCAGACATTGAGAAAAGTATGGAAATTAGTCAGGGACACTTAGTTGACTTAGCATCAGTATGCTTGAACCAACTAGAATTTGTTAAAAAGGGTAATATTCAATTTGAGTAAAAGAAATAAACGCTTAATATATAACACTTTAATATTTGGTGTGGGAATTATAGGAAGTAAACTTATTTCTTTTTTTCTTGTTCCAATATATACCTTTTATCTAGATACAGCACAGTATGGTTATGTTGATTTAGTAAATACAACATTGAATTTACTTGTTCCTATATTTTCTCTATGTATTTCGGAAGCAGTTTTAAGATTTGCGCTTGACAAAGATAATGATTGCTTAGTCGTATTTAATACTGGTTTGTTTAGTATTTTAGGGATAGGGATAGTTTGTTTTCTCTTCACGCAAATAGCTATTTCTTTATTTAATTTAACAAATTGGAATATATACTTTTGGGTGGTTTTTTTACAAATAGTAAATACGATAATATCACAATATTTAAAAACGCTACAAAATAATTTTTTATATGCACTCAACAGCATAAGTATTTCCATAGTTACTTTGGCTTTTACTCTTATCTTTTTTGATATTTCAAAGTTTGGAAAAATACACTCTTATTTCTATGCTCTAATCATGGGCTATCTTATTGCTACAGTGTTTTTAGTGAGTGTAGGGAAAATTTATAAACAGATTCATGTAAGTTGTTTTAACACAAGTACTTTTCGAAAGATGCTGGTGTATACGATTCCCTTAATTCCCAATCAGCTGATGTGGTGGGTTATGAATCTATCGGATCGTTTTTTTATTGTCCATAAGATAGGAACTTCCGCAAATGGATTGTATGCCGTTGCTTCAAAAGTTCCGTTATTAATTAGTATTTTTATCACCGTATTTATACAAGCTTGGCAAATATCAGCCGTGGAAGAAAGAAATAGTGAAGATAATCAGCAGTTCTTTAGTGATGTATTCAATTATCTTATTATAGTTTCAGTAATTCTATGCAGTATAATTTTGGCGTTTCTAAAAGTGATTATACATCTCCTAGTATCCCCTGATTTTTATTACTCATGGAGATATGTTCCATTTTTACTATTAAGTGTTCTTTTTTCTAATTTTTCGATGTTTGTTGGTATGAATTATTTAGCAACTATGAAGACCCGAGGTATATTTACGACTTCGTTGTGTGGAGGGATAATAAATATTATTCTCAATTTAATTCTGATACCATATGTTGGTATAAATGGAGCAGGGATTTCTACTATGATTAGCTTTTTTGCTGTTTGGATAATTCGAATAAAAGAGACGAGAACTTTTATTAAAATGGACTTGAAAATAAGCTACATTCTTTTTGGGGGCATTGTTCTTTGCTTACAAACTCTCTTCATTTATTCTAATTTAGAAATTTTTTCAATACTTTTGTTGCCTTTGCTGCTATTTTTATATCGTACTATTTTAAAAAAATTACTGATATTTATATTTAGAAAATAATTTTACTATAGAAGGAAATATATGGCACAAAACTTCGAGCAGAAGTTACTTGCCAGTAAAAAAATAAAGAATGATATGGCTTGATAAAGTGGTATTATCATTAATATAGAGAAAAATAATAGTAAAATGTATTCTTTATAAAATATTATTCTAAGGAGAAAATTATGAAATTAAAGCGAACTATTTCTGCTTTGATTTTGTTAACCACGCTTGGTGGAACAGTTGGAGTTAACAAATCTTTTGCATTGGAAATAGGACCAGGTCAAAAACAAATTGTTCCTTTTGCTTCTTCAGATTTAAAAACAGTTACTCAAAAAGTAGATGAACTTTTTAAAGATAAAAAACATACAGAAATATTTTCTACATCATGCAATTTTCAAAGTTATATTGATACTGCATGTGAACAGGTAAAACAACTTCCAGAATGTCAGGACAAACTCCATCTCAGCGATTTGGTTTATCTTGCAAATAATTTATACTTTGAAGCAAGGGGAGCAATTAGCCTTAGACAACGTGCATATAAGATTAATGATAATTTGGAAAACTATTTTGTTGATAGCGAACACACTTGTTTAACATCCAACTTTACAGAGTTGTATTCTTCAAGTGATGGAAATTATGGTGGACTTAATGATGTTGTTCAGCGGTATGAAAAATTAGGTTTGCCTTCAGATACACCTTCTATAAAACGAGACTATGGAATGATAAAAAAGGCTTATAACCTTTATAATGAAGGCAGGATTGCTGTAGATATTCCCGATGAAAATTTCAGATTAGCTATTAATAACAAATTGAATCTACCACAAAATAATACTGTATTTGAAAAATGTCAACTCAGGAACATTAAAGATTTAGATTTGATGAATTATGCTATCAACAATCTAACAGGGATAAATGATATGCAGAATTTAGTCTCTTTAAAATTGGCCGATGTTCCAGGACTAAATTTCTCTATAATGAGCTACTCTAGAGAAGAGATGTTAAATTCCTTAGAAACACTAGTTGTTAAAAATATGCAGAATGTACATACTTCATATGTTTCTCGTCTAAGGAACTTGAAAAGTTTTGAAGCTATTGGAGGAAATGTAAGTGATGCCTCTCCAATAATAGATCATATAAAAAATGTAGATATTAAAGATCAGAAGATAATAACGACTCAGAAGTTACAAAAAGATTCTTCATTAAGTTTACCCTTATATAATCTTCTTATAACGAATTACGGAAGTGGACCAAGATTATGTAGTCAGTTGGATAACTTTACCGCATCGAATAATGGTGTTATAACCGGAAATACGGTAACGTGGGATAAATCATATTTAGTGAACCTAAATCATGTAAGTTGTTCGTGGAATTCTGGACAATTTAGTGGAGAGTATATCGTCTATTTACAGTAGTTTTTAAAGCACAAATAAAATTACCATGCTATTTTAATTCTGGTTTGCAATTGTGAGAGACTCTACCAAAATGGAGTCTTTTTGTTTTAATAAATTAATCATGTTTGGAGAAATCTATACATATTGTATAGAATTATTCTGAGAGATAAAAAAATAAAAAAAAAGAAGTGGTTGGTCATGATATAATCATAACGGATTTGTTTGTATAAGCAGGAAGTATTATGTTTTTATGAGTTAAAAATGGGAATAAAAAAAGATATCTTTTAAATTTAATGAAAAAATATTATACAATTATAATATAGTCTCATTTATAAAAAAAGTTTATTTCTAGTATTATAATAAAAAATTGTAGCTTACCAGTTGTAAATATTTTTTTGAGATAGGAATATGATGAATAACGATACGAAATTTTTAAAAGGAGCAAACATGGCTGACTCATTATTTGTACAATATATTGAAAAAGAAGTTTATAGGAAGGCAGAAATAGTAACAATACTTTGGGAAAAAGAACATCTTACTTCTAACGAAATGGCGATTGAACTAGAAGTAACGGCAGCAACAATCAAATCGGATATAAAGTGTATAAATCAAGAATATTGCTCCGTTACAGATCCACTTATACTTTCAGATACTATGGGATATTCTATTTTCAATAAAAAGCAAAAAAGTAAGAGAGATATTTTGCAGAAAATATATCAAGACTCTTTATTTGTGAGAGCTTGTTGCTTTTTCCTTAAGAATAATTTTAAAAATATAGATAATTTTGCTGAAGAAGAATGGATTTCTCTAGCAAAAGTTTACAAAACAAGAAGTTTAATAATTGAATATCTTGAACGGCTTGATATTAAGATTTCAGGAGAAGAAATAGTTAATAACGAATGCCGTATACGTTTTTTAATGGCTTTTTATCAATGGAAAGTTGGCGTGGACTTTATAGATATTACTTCGCATCGACAGTTTATGCTAGAAAAGCTCTTTAAAGAAGTGGAAGGAGTGGAAAAATGTCTTTTTTCAAAATCTTCTAAAGAATATGCAAGTATTTTGCTGCAATTGAACTTTAGCAGAGAGAAGAAAAATCCAATAATTTTTGACGATGAGTCGGTACAAATTTTAAAAAAAACTAAAATATATCAAAGACTTTCTGGTCCTATAGAAAAATTTTTAAAAAAGAACATGTATGTGCAGCCTACAGATGATGAAATTTTTTATTTTGCTTTAGTCTTTAATATTATGAATGCAAACTACTATGACAATGAACGTCTAAGTGATACCTATAATTCCTATTCAGAATTAATCAAAAATTCACCAAGATTACATTATAAAGAATTAGTGGATAAATTCGAAAAAAAATATAATTTTCCTTTAAAAAATGATCCTTTATTCGAAGTATCTATTATCAGTTTTCTTCGTAAATGTTTATTTAATTTACAATTGCTTATTCCCGAAGAGCATTTGGAACGAGGGCATATAGCTCGTGTTCCGTTAGTGTTTTTTGAACAAATCAAAGAGATATTTGAGGAGTGGAACCTTGAGGCAGAAAGAGGGCTTATATTTTCAAATGCACATTTTCAATACTTAGCATCTAAGTTGTATTTTGTCTTAAATAAAAAAAGCCGGCCTAAACGTCTCTTTTTACTCTCGAGTTTTTATGCTGATTATTTATTAGCTAAAGAGGTGCTTACTCACGAATATGGTGCTTTGGTAGAGATTCAACAATTTAACCCTCAAATGAGCGCAGAAGAATATCATAGTGATGATTTAATACTTTATGATGGAGAGTATGATATTTTAAATAAAATTTCTTCAAGAAAATTGCAAATAAGTTTTGTTTTGGATCTTATTGAATTACAAAAGATTCGAGAAGAACTTTTTGAATATGATTTGAGTAAAATTACTAATATTTAGGAATATAAAGGAGAAAAAACTGATGGACGAACAAATACATGAAGAGACTATTTTGATAGCTCTTGATTTAGGAAATGAACAAATAAAAATTAAGACTAAGAACAATGAATTAATTTTTCCAGCTGCGATTTTAGATATAGAAGATACAAATATGGAATTCATTATTCCTAGCAATGATATTTTTCCTGTATTTAAAACAGCAATTAATGAAAATAAGGGACATTATTTCGGCCCAACACTTACAGATATAGGATATGAAGAAATGTGGATACGATCAACCGGTTATGGTATCCGACGTTACAACAACGAAACATTTATGTCAATGCTAACTTATGCCTTAGGATTAGCTGTTTCTGAGTATGGAGAGGGCAGCTATGAAGTAGATATTGTTATAGGTCTTCCTGTCTCAGAAGCAGGGGATTCACAATCGTTGGATGATACTGAAGCTAAAAGAAGTATTTGCGAATATTTGTCTAATACACAAAATGTGACTATCAATGAAGAAAAATACCAGATTGATATTAATAAGATAAAAACAGTTCCACAATATTTTGGAACAATTGTGAATCTCATAGATGAGGAAAAAACTAATAAAAAAGAAGAACTACTCAAGGGAGAAAGTGAAATTATTGATCTAGGAGGAGGGACTACAGTTGGTGCAACAATTAAACGTTTTTCTTTTGGAAGGAAAAGTTTTAATGAATCCTGGGGTGTTATAGATGTAATTGATAGGATTAGAAGCCAAACTGGAGTTGATTCTAATACCTTAATGAATATATTTAAGTCAAATAGAAAAGATAAAAAATATGTTTATGAATTAAGAGGAGGGAAGCAGACACAAGATTTGACTTCAATTATTAATCAAGCCCGAAAATATTATACAAATCATATTTTAAACAAAATGCGATCAGAAATTCGTCAACCAGAAAAATTAACTGCTATCTATATAACTGGTGGTGGAGCAAATATTATTCTTGAAGATAAAATAAAAAAAGAATTCCCAGAAGTTCAAATCGTACCAGAATCAGAAATGGCAAACGTACGCGGGTTTTATAAACTAGGGAAAATTTTCAATGTTTTAGAGGAAAGAAAAGAAACACAGGTGAAAGAAGAAAAAACTAATTAGGATGAATTTTAATCTATTATAGATCAAACGTATTTTCTTGAAAAGCTCATTGGAGCTTTTTTTGTATCAAAATGAGGAGCTTCACCGCAGTGTAAAAAAATAAAGAATTCATCAGCGGTATATTGGTATATAATAAAATTGTTAGGAGGAAATAGTTCTTTTAAGAAAATGTTCAAGTGACTAATCTTTCTAACATTCTACAACTCCCCTATTTTAAATATATAATTTAATTTCCTAAAAGATTCTGCAAACAATACCGTAGAATCTTTTTAAATAGACATCCTTGCATCTTTATAAAATTAATAAGTTCTTAAAATTATGTAATCTTATTGTAGTTATAATTTCAAAAAACTTCCATTGAATTAATAAAAATATTATAGTATTCTAATATAACGTTAATAAATCAAAGAATAATAAAAAGTTTTGTTGAAATGGTTTTTGAGGATTTGAGGAGGGAAGATGATTAAGATATATACTGATAAAGAGAATCCAATTGCTGTAGAAGTTAAAAAAGAACTTTTAAAATATAACCTGAATTTTGAGATAATAGATGTATCTAAGAAAATAATGAACAAGTCAGAGTTAATGCAGATTCTTACTTTATCAAATAAAGGGATTTACGCTATTATTTCTAAAGAAAGTGAAGCTTACCAAAAGCTAAGTATTGATTTTAGTCAAACTTTCCATTTGAATAAACTTATCGAGGCTATTACAAAAGAATATAAATTGCTAAAACTTCCTTTTGTAACTGATGCTTTTTATTTACAAACAGAGTTTGATGAAGAAGCGATAAAAAATCTTCTGAAGCGGAATAAGTATCATAATAAAAATAAAAGGTAGACAAATTTCATTGACTAATAAAATTCTTAAGAAGAAATAGATATAGCTTAGGATTTTTATCTTATAAATACATTAATATAGGAGAATATAATATGATAAAAATATATCTTTCAAAGACAAATACTTCTTCAAAGAAGGCAATAGGCTGGCTTAAGAAACACAAATTAGAGTATGAATTAGTAAACTGGGCCAGTGCAAGAATGACACATGAGGAGTTTTTTAAGATTCTTTCTTTAACGGAGAATGGTACAAAGGATATACTGGCTCAGAAATCTTCCTCATATAATAATTTTTCTAAATTCATGAATGACCTTACATTGGTGGAACTATTGGGGTTGATTAATTGTGAAAAAGATTTATTAAGACTACCTTTACTTGTAGATGATAACCATCTTCAAGTTGGGTATAATGAGGACAGTATTCGTCAATTTATCCCAAATAATGTACGTAAATTTAAGAAAGAGCAACTCTTAAAGTAACTTACAATGATTATTTTAAAGATTATAAATAAAGGAATGTAGTAGAGAGTGGTAAAAATATATTATTCATTAAAAAATGATTCTTCCAAAAAAGCATTACGATGGTTGGAAAAGCAGAATTTAGATTATGAAGGAATAAATTGGACTTCTGAAACAAAAATGACTCAGGATGAATTTTTTAAAATTCTTTCATTAACAGAAAAAGGCACTCGGGAAATACTTGCTCAAAAATCATTAGTTTACTCTGATATAGCAGGTTTTGTTGAAGATCTTTCCCTGGTTGAATTACTCGGGTGGATAAACAGTAATAAAAGTTTACTACGTCTTCCCTTATTAATTGATGATTGTCATCTACAGGTCGGGTATAATGAAGAAAATATTCGACAATTTATTCCACAAGCACGAAGAAGAATAGAATTTTATAATGGACTGTGGGATTAAACCGCTTTTAGGAGATTAAAAACATTTTTTACAATAGGGACACGATTGATTATCTATACTCAATCTTATAGTTTTCTTTTAAAATATTTTAAGTAAAAGACAGCCTTTATGACTGTCTTTATTTGTGGGTAAGAAAATGCAAACACTCTCAAGTTATATAACGCAGACAAATAATATTAAAAAATCAACCTCATTAAGTTTAAGTGAATTTTTTAGTAAATATAAGATTTGTTATGATAAAATGAAAGTGAAAAGAAGGATAAGAAGTCGAGCTTATTTAATGAAAATCAAGAGATATTATTGGAGATTCGCGGGAGTGTACCTTTTTAAATATACGAGTTAGGAGGAGTGGCTATGATTTATAAAAAATATGGAGAAGTTTTTAAAAAATTACGCCTGCAGCATCACTTGCTTTTAAGCGATTTTGAACGGGTAGGTTTATCAAAATCAACCTTGTCCTATTTTGAAAATGGTAAATCAATGATTTCTTTAGATAAGCTAGATCTTGCTTTACAAGAAATGCATACGACTTTTCGTTCCTATATGTTGATGATTAATAATGATGAGGAAGATTACTGGCTCTCTCAATTTAAAGAAATCGAGAAAGCTTATTTCAGTAATGATCACGAGAAGCTACAGACAATCTATCAAAAAAATATAAAATACGAGATGGAAGAAAACCAAGTTATCGCTCTCTCTGCAAAAGCTTGCTATACAAGTCTTTCAGCGGATGAAATAAACTATATAGAAAATAAACTCAGCTCTTATCAAGTTTGGCATAGTTATGAGATGTATATTTTAGTGAATACACTAGAAGAAATTAACCCTGATTTGGTATATCATCTGATTGAGAGGATTTTATCTCAAAATAGTCAGTATTTAAAAGAAATCACAGAATTTAGAAATCTACTCATTCGACTAGTCATTCGGACCATTCTTTCCATGATTCGAAGACAGCAAAAGGGATTTTCAGAAAAGCTAATAAAGGAATTAGATAAGCTAACCCTTGTGTTTGATACTTACGTGAGGATATGTTCTATTTTTGTAAAAGGATGTTGGATTTATAAATTTGAAGATAAAAATATGGGCATGAAGCTTATCAGTCGTTCATTAAAGATACTATCAGAAATAGATGCCTTAGAGTTACGTGGTATTTTTAAACATAATTTTGAGAAAATAAAATGATTGTTGGGCAAAAAAAGACATATGCTCAAACTAATTAAGAATGGAAAAGTAGTTACTGAAGAAATGATTTCAGTAACTTTTTTCATTTTTATTTTATTTTGAAGTATCAAAATATTGAAAAACAGAGCAAATAATGGTTCGATTTATCGAATTTTTTCTAATAAATATTATACGAGAACCAGTATTGGCCAGGAATATGCAAGCTCTCTAAGTTTAACTAAGTGTTTTGTGTAGACAATTACATTGAAAAAATGTTGATTTAATTTTTTTCTTATTATAATATAATGATATAAGGGATAATAAAAAAGGAAGGAAAATTCTATGAGGGCAAAATAATCCGATTAGTTTAGCGTATAAATAGAATAAGGAGTGAAAAAATGAAAAAATATCAAATACTACACAAAGTACTATCTTTGCGAAGAGTCGTTATGTTATCTGTCACGATAGCCTTATTTACACTTTTAAATATGTCGCCTGTTCAGGTACTTGCTACCAATGGTGGAGCAGTTACCACGGCGGACAAAACTTATACTTTTGATTACCAGACACATATCCCTTGGGTAGGAGCAGCTAATAGCTTGTTTAAAGCCTCTTTTAATATCCCTTCACCGGGTATAAATACGATTGATGGTGATCGTTATCAGGGGACTCTTACATTTACGAAACTACCTAACAGTGAGTATCGACTCGTTAATGTGATTCCTTATATGGATTCACCAACTTTTAGTATTACGAATTCCGGGGGTTCTACAGCTGTAGCTGGCTCTTATAACTGGGATGAAGTTCTCCAAGCCTGGGCACTTCCTAATCCCCTGATAGACAATACTTCCACTAGCCTTGATACGAGCCAAGCAATGAATGGTAGTACCGGAATTAAAATCTACATGACAGGATCTTCTACGGGTTTCATGCCATTAAGCACACTTAAAAACGATCCTACATTACCTGAAACAAGACCGGTCTTCTTATTAGGAGATGTAGCTGCGCTTGCCCCTAATCTCGTACAAAATATTCCTTTCACCTTATATCAAGAAAGAGCATATAATGGAGATCCAAATAAATGGCATTCCTTCAACTTTAATGTCCCAGCCTTAGTACAATATGAATACGATGGACAGGTAACAGGAACGAATCCTGAGGACCAGCTTGAATTTCTCCCGGGAGATCTCGTTCATTTTGAATCCGAGGTGAATTTATCTGCACCTCAGGAAATATCAGTCGATATGGTATGGCAAGTAAGTAAAGATAAAGGTTTGTCCTTTAATGATATTTCTGAAAGCCTAACAAACTCAGCTGGTGATAAAACAATTCGTAAGTCACTCGACTTTACTTCCGATATTTCAAATGAAGGTGACTTATACCGCTTAAAAATCACCCCATCAGGTTCAACAAACTATGAACCTATTTACACTGAACCTGCTGTTTTAACGTTCAAAGCAGATAGCTTAAGATTTAATATTGCTTATGTTCTCAATGGTGGTACAAACCACCCTGCGAATCCTTTAACATATAGTTATGGTCAAGGAATAAGCTATTTTGAAGCACCACAACGCGAAGGTTACACTTTCACAGGTTGGACAGATGAAGATGGTAACAGTATAACTAGCATTCCAACAGATGCACAAGGTGATAAAACACTTCATGCAAATTGGGCTGCAAATAATCATCAGATTAACTATGTTTTAAATGGTGGTGAGAACCATGAGAAAAATCCAAGTTCCTATGTTTATGGAAGAGGAGTAGCCTCTTTTGAAGATGCCACACGTGTAGGTCATTCCTTCATGGGCTGGACAGATGAGGCAGGCAACGTTGTGACAAAGATAGATACAGATGCACAAGGTGATAAAACACTTCATGCCAATTGGCAAGTAAATACTTACAAAATAAATTACGTTTTGAATGGTGGAGAGAATTCAGAGCAAAATCCCGCTTCATATAATTATGGGCAAGGAGTAAGTCATTTTGAAAATGCCACGAAGCAGGGCTATACTTTTGCAGGCTGGACAGATCAAAAAGGCAAAAAAATAGAAGAGATATCAGCGCAGGAACAGGGTGATAAAACTCTCTATGCTAGCTGGGATAAAGTTCCAGTAGCGTCCAATGAAAATGAAGAACCGAAAAAGGATATAGTAACTGAAAAACAGGAAAATACAAGTGACAGCATAAAGAAAGAGAAGAACACAATATTATGGAAGGTCAAAAAGAATCCCGATACCTCTAGTTCGCTTGAAGCTAGAAACAAACTGCCACTAACAGGTGAAAATGCAAAACCTTATCTTTATATCTTAGGTGTATGCATTCTTGTCGCCCTTTCCTTGTTTGGAGTAAAAAAATACTTAACAAAAAGGTAAAATGTAATAAGAAAAAAGACTAGTTCCATATCTAGTCTTTTTTCTATACTTCCTTTTCAAAAAGTTTCTAACTTGGTAAATTTTTTATTTTTAAGTTGGTAGACAACATCAGAGTTTTGAGCTACCTCTGTTTCATGAGTTACGATAATTACAAGTTTATGATCTTCATGAGCGATTTTTTTGAAAAGCTCGACAATTTGTCGTGTCGTATTTTCATCAAGATTTCCTGTGGGTTCGTCCGCAATGATGATATCATGATTTAAAACGAGGGCGCGTGCGATAGCCACACGTTGCTGCTGTCCTCCTGAAAGTTTACTTACAGGCTTGTATATTAGGTCCTCTGTCAAACCAACTTTTTCCAAGCTATCAATAATAGTTTGCTTCTCATCGTCAAAGGAGACTTTTGAGATCCTAAGCGCTGTTTTTACGTTCTCAAAAGCTGACATATAGGTTAATAAATTATAAGCTTGAAAAATGGTAGAAACGATGTTCTTCCGATAATTGGTGAGCTGATTTGTTTTTATCTCGTCTCCATTCAGTTTAATCTGTCCAGACTTGGGCATATCTAATCCTGCTAGAAGAGATAAGAATGTTGTTTTTCCACTTCCAGATTGGCCGAGAATACTGTACATAATTCCTGCTTCAAAAGTTTCTGTAACATCTTGAAAGAGGTAATCTTCTGGATGCTTATAGTAGTAAGTCAAATTTTCGATATTTAATACTGTCATAATGTCCTCTTTCTTTAATTCGTCAATACTTGTTTAGGGTTTAAGCGTAAAATACCGATAGCTGCTAAACCAACAGCCACAAGCGTAATCAAGAGTGCAAGAGCTGCTAAAATCGCGATTTGCTGAGGGCTTGTTTTAATTTCAAGCTCATTAATGGCTTTAAGCTGTTCGTTATTTTGTCCCATACCAATCGCTGTACGCATCCCACCAGGTTGAGCATTAGGACCTCCTTTTTCTGTCTGAGGTCCGTCTTCTTGTCTTTGAGTACCATTTATTTGAGTAGGTTGATTGGTTTGAGTTTCTTGGTTAAGTAACTGTTGGCCGACGGCATTGCCCACAAAGTTACCAGTAGCTGAGGCTATACCGATAGAAACGACCATTATCATAAACAGTTCAGTAAAGAACTGCGCTACAATTTTTCCTTTTGACTCGCCTAAGCTCATCAAGACACCAATTTCAAAGCGGCGTTCTCGCACCATGAGCATTACGATAAGCGCAAGGATGATGGCACCTGCAAGCGTCACAAGGATAACAATGTTTTTAGAAAAACTGCTGATATTGTTCAGAGGTTGTAGCATTTGTTGGTAAATAGCATCATTAGACTGTACTTCAAATTTATCTGTATCAATAAGCTTGGTAGCTTCGTTGACAAATTTCTCTGAATCTTCTGGGTTTTCCAGATTAAAGATTGCACTTCCAAGTGTTCCTGTTTTACCATCGATTTGATTTGGTACACTCAAGGCAGTGTATATCTGATTGGCTGGGTTCATAAAGCTAAAGTCTGCGGCCAAATCATTTTCTGTTGAACCTGATTTGTAAAGTCCTACAACAGTCATTTTGTAAGTTTTATCATTACTATCTTTGAGGGTAAATGTTGAGTTTACTTTGAGGTTGTTCTGCTTAGCCAAACTCTCTTCAATGACAACATTATTCGTTCCTTCATCAGAGGACTGAATCGCGCGTCCAGAGGTTATTTTATTTGTCCCACCCGAAAATTCTGAAGAGGCGAGCAAGTCGTTTGTACCTACGATTTTGAAATCACCGGGAGTACTTTCGCTCATTTCCGGCCCTGCCATAAAGACAGCTCCTTGTTTATCATTATTTTTGGAGGTATCAGATTGACTGATTGCTTCGATATTGCTTTCGGCATTTGCTGTAGCTTGTTTTGTATACGAGTAGGATTTTACTCCAGAAAGTTTCGCTATTTTATCAGCATCTGCTTGAGAAATATCAGGCATATCCGTCTTATTCGCTTTCCCTGTTGAATCATTCTTAGAAAAATTTTCCATCATTGCAGAACGATTAATGGAGAGTGTAACAGTCGCTCCGGCACTCTTCTTCGCATTTTCGATGGAACGGTTAGAAGCTGTATGAATAACCAAACCAGAAAGAACAAAAATAAGTATAGTTGAAAAGGCCACAATAAGTAGAAGGGTTCGTGATAATTTGGCTTTAGTAAAAAGCCAGGCACGTCTTATAAAATCCAAATGAGATTCTCCTTTGTCTAAATTAATAAAACAAATTGTATGCTTATTTACTTAAAAATTAGTTAAATGATACATAAGTGAAACTTAAGAAACATTTTAATGCAAAAAAGGATATGTCTTAGTAACTTTGTCGGATAGTTTAAGTCAATATTCTTGAAATAAATTACAAAATAGAGTATTATTGACCAGTCAATGATTGATGAGTCAATTATCGTAAAAATAAGAACCACAGAAAGAGGATAAAGGTTGATTATTGTAAATGCTAAGTTTTTTATCAAAGATGACAAAAGAGAAGAATTTCTAAAAGAAGCAGAAGAACTAATCGCTGCTTCCAAACAAGAAGAAGGGTGTTTAGGCTATAATTTATACGAAGCAGTGCTTTCAACAAATGAGTTTGTGATGATTGAAAACTGGGCTTCCGTAGAAGCAATCGAAAAACACAACACCAATCCTTTGCTGCTAGCTTTTGCGCAAAATATCAGTAACTATAGTGTTAAAAAGCCGGAATTACAAATTGTAGAGAAGGGAGAAAAATAAGCTTATGTCAGTCATAACAACTATTTTAGGAGTATTGGTCGCCATAGAATTCTTTTATATTACCTATTTAGAAACGGTAAAAACGACTTCTGATGCAACAGCCAGAGTGTTCAAAATGACCAGCGAGGATTTGCAAAACAAAAACGTCCAAGTACTGTTTAAAAATCAAGGTGTATACAATGGTTTGATTGGTATAGGGATACTTTATGCGCTGTTTGTTTCTGCTGCGGGTATTGAATTGTTGAGTGTCTTCTTAGTATATATTATTTTAGTTGCGCTGTATGGGAGCCTCACGAGCGACCGCTTCATTATTTTTAAACAAGGTGGTTTAGCCATCTTAACTTTACTTAGTATTATTTTCTTATAAATAGATAAAGTAATCCAACACTGAACAATAGTCTTTATAAGAATTCCTCAGATTTATAAAAAGGTGTAAGTGAACCCAAACTGGAAAGGAAAGACAAAAATGACGAAAAAAATATTAATCATAGAAACAAATACGCCTAAATATGATAAGACAAATAGAGCTACAGGACTCTGGTTGGGCGAGACAACTCATTTTTATGAGGAAATAATCTCTGCAGGTTATGAAGTTGACTTTGCAAGTCCAAAAGGTGGCTATGTTCCCCTTGATCCTGAAAGTTTTAAATATGCGAACGAAATCGACTGGAAATGGTATACAGAAAGAAATTTTAGGGAAGCTGCTCTTTCTAACACGAAAAAAATAACGGATTTAAATCCTCAGGATTATGGCGCTATATATTTTACAGGAGGTCATGGTGTACTATGGGATTATCCCGAAGATAAAGAGTTAATGAAAGTCGCTGAAGAAATTTATTATGCAGGCGGATTTATAACGTCTGTTTGTCATGGTGCAGCTGGACTTTTGAGCTTGAGAGATGAAGAGGGGCAATACCTTATAAAGGATAAAGTCGTTACCGGATTCACAAACGAAGAAGAAAAACTTAATGGTACAACAACTGCTGTTCCTTTCTTAACCGAAACCGAGTTAAATCAACGTGGTGCGCGATACAAAAAAGATTCAGCTTTTAAAGAATTTGCTATAAGAGATGGACGGATCATTACAGGACAAAATCCCCAATCGCCTCAAAAAGTAGCGGAATTACTTGTAGCGGAGTTACGTAAATTAAACCAATAAAAAAGAAGGGTTCACCTTCTTTTTTTGTTTTGAAATAAGGTTACCAGGTAGCTTATTTCATTTTTTTCATAATCGTATTAAGTTGAGTTAATTGCGTGATCAAAGAATTATAGTTAATTTCATCAGATTGTCCGGCAAGTTCTTGCCCAACTTGTATGGAAATAGCAGGAAGCTTTTTTTTGAGTTTTTTTCCATCTTCACTTAAAAATAATTTGACAATTCGCTCATCCGAACGCGAACGTTTTCGAACAAGATATCCTTTTTGTTCCAGTTTCTTTAATAAAGGACTTAAGGTACCAGAATCTAAGTATAATTCTTCCCCCAACTCATTCACAGTCATGTCATCTTCTAATGCCAGCAAAGCAATAAAGCTTGTATATGTTAAATCATACTTTTTTAAATACGGTTTGTACTGTTTTATAATTTCTTTAGAAGCAATGTATAGTTGAAAACAAAGTTCCTTGTTTAAAATCGTATTACTCATGGTGTCCTCCCAAATATTTTTATTATAACTGATTTCATATATTTGTCAAATTCAATTATATTTAGTAAAATTAAATTGTGCACAATCAAAAGTTAAAAGAGGTAAGGTAATGCAAAAAATATTTTCAACAAAAATGATAAATACAGGTGGGCGTAATGGTGAGGTCCACTCTCCCGATAATAGCTTTAAATTAGATATCGCAGCCCCAGGAAGTAAAGCTGTAGATGCAACAAATCCAGAACAATTGTTTGCAGCAGGGTATAGCGCTTGTTTTAACAGTGCTTTAGATTATGTCAAAAAATCGAAAAATGTTGAGGGAGAATCAACTATAAAAGTAACAGTATCTCTCTATAACTTAAGTCAAGGAGCAGTACCAGATGTTGTTTTAGGTGTTGATATCGTAGGACATATAGAGGGTGTGAGTTTCGATGAGGCAAAAGAGTTGCTGGAAATGGCTCATGAAACATGCCCTTATTCTCGTGCGACAAAAGGTAATATCGAGGTTACAATTGATATCTTTTAAGGCTGAGAAATACGAGTAGAGCAAGAACCAATGATGAATATAAATAGAGGTAGCTAAGAGCTATCTCTATTTGTTTAGACAATAACATAAAATATTAACCAATTATAAATTGTGCATAAAAGACAAATAGTGTATAATTGTCTGATATATATATTCTAGGAGGAATTATTTTATGATTAAACTCATAGGTGTCTTGATTGTCTTGATTGGTTTTGTTTTCAAGATAGAGACCTTATTTGTTGTTGTTGTCGCTGGGATCTCTACAGGACTGGTTGCAGGTTTGAGCATTCAAGAGATTCTAACTATTTTAGGTCAATCTTTTGTCGATAACCGTATGGTTTCGCTTTTTGTTTTGACTCTTCCCGTTATTGGTGTTTTGGAGCGTAATGGTCTTCGCCAACGTGCAGTAGATCTTATTGGCCGTATCCAGTCACTTACGACTGGCCGTATTGCTCTTGTATATGTTTTTATACGTTTTATTGCCGGCGCAATGTCTATTCGTATTAGTGGGCATCCACAGTTTGTAAGACCGCTCATTCAGCCGATGGCCAAAGCTGCTGCAGTAAGTAAATTTGGTGATGTGGAGTCTGAAGATGATGATATTAAAGCAATTTCTGCTGCAGCTGAAAACTATGGTAACTTCTTTGGGCAAAATCTCTTTGCAGGGAGTGCCGGCGTTCTCTTGATCACTTCTACTATGTCAAGTTTTAATTATGATGTTTCTGCTGTAGATGTAGCTGTGGCGAGTATTATCATGGCTGTCCTTGCATTCCTTGTGACCGCTATCCAGTTTGTCATGTATGACAGAAAATTGCTGCGCAAATTTGGAAAGAAAGAGGTGAAATAAACCATGCAAGCTTTTATTGACGTTTCATTAAATATTTTTTATGTCCTTATGGGTTTACTCATGATTTATATGGCCTATAAAGCTTTAACTACGATACAAGGAAATAAACGTTTCGGAACGGCCCTTTTTTGGATTTTAATTGCTATTCCATTTATTTTTGGTTCACTTATCCCAGCCTGGCTTGTAGGACTCTTTATTGTTTTAAGCAGTTTGCTTACACTGACTAAGCAAGTGACCTTCGGAAAGTATAAAGCTTTAGATGATAGCTTTGGCGAAAAACAGTCTAAGATTTTGAAAAATAAAATCTTTATCCCTTCCTTCATTCTGGCATTTGTAGCTGTGGGTATTGCGATGGCTTTAGGTAAATTTACCAACGCTTCACTCTTTGCTATTGGTGTAGCCTCGATTGTTGCCTTAGTGTTCGCATTGATAATGACAAAAGCAAAAGTGACAGAGTCTGTAGAAGATGGCGCACGCCTCTTTGATTCGATGGGTCCGGTTGCGATTTTACCACAATTGTTGGTTGCCTTAGGTGCACTCTTTACAACAGCAGGTGTTGGTGAAGTTATCTCGCAAGGGATTACAGGGATTGTCCCTGCGGATAACCGCTTGCTCGGCGTAGTAGCATATGTTCTTGGCATGGTGATTTTCACGATGATTATGGGAAATGCCTTTGCGGCTTTCTCTGTCATCACAGCAGGTATTGGGATTCCGTTTGTCCTTGCCCAGGGTGCAAATCCCGTAATTGCTGGGGCATTAGCACTGACTGCAGGATATTGTGGTACTTTACTGACGCCAATGGCAGCTAACTTTAATATCGTGCCCGCTGCCCTGCTTGAGATGAAAGATGAGAATAAAGTAATCAAGGTACAAGCGCCAGTTTCACTTACGCTTATCGTTCTGCACATTCTCGTAATGTACTTTATCGCATTTTAAAAAGGAGACTATTTTATTATGAAAATTTTGTTAACAGGTTTTGATCCATTTGGTGGTGAAGCACTCAATCCAGCTGAAGAAGCTGTGAAACGTGTTGCATCAGAAATTAACGGTGCTGAGATTATTAAGTTGATTATTCCGACTGTGCGTTATAAATCACTCGAAAAAATTGAAGAAGCTATTGAAAAACATCATCCAGATGTGGTTGTAAATATTGGCCAAGCCGGTGGACGCTTCGCGATTACGCCAGAACGTGTCGCCATTAATGTGGATGATTTCCGAATTCCAGATAATGAAGGCAATCAGCCTGTCGATGAGCCTGTAAAAGAAGATGGCGCTCCAGCATATTTCTCTACATTGCCAGTTAAAGCAATTGTTAGTGAATTAAATAAAGCCGGTATTCCTGGAACCTTGTCTAACACAGCAGGTACCTTTGTCTGCAACCATGTTTTCTATGGTGTGCGTTACCTCTTAGAGAAAAAATATCCCGAGGTTAAAGCTGGTTTCATTCATATTCCTTATGCTACATCCCAAGTCATTGATAAAAAAGATACACCATATATGTCATTAGATGAGATTGTTAAAGGAATTGAAGTTGCCTTAGAAGCATGCACGCGCTATTCCGAAGATTTACGTGTTATTGGTGGGGAAATATGTTAAGGAAAGTTTTTGTATACGGCAGCTTACGTACAGACATGTTTAACTATGAAAAATATTTAAAAGGTGAAGTTCTGGAAAGTACATCGGCAAAAATAAAAGGGAATCTCTTTCACATTGAAAATAAGGGCTATCCTGCAATCTTTGGAGGTGATTCAGAAATAATAGGAGAAGTTTTTAGCTTTCATGACTTCTCAAAATGTATTCGTACACTTGATGGTATGGAAAACTTTAACCCAGAAAGTCCAGAAAGCAGTGAGTACCTACGACAAAGTACCACAGCCTACCTCAGTAACGGCCAAACGGAAGAAGTTTACTATTATCACTATAATCCAAATGCAAGTCTTAATTCCAACGATAAGTTAGTACCTGTTGACTCAGGAGACTGGTTGGAATATATGTTGCAGACGGTTGAATAAAAACAAGAAGTCGTTGGACTTCTTGTTTTTTTTGTTTTCATATTAACTTGTCGTAGTGGGCTAATTTATGTACGAGGTACACAAAAGACTTTTCTGATATAATAAAACTATGAAGAAAAAAGTAATCGCTATCATCATCGTCCTTTTAGTTGGTGCAGTTGGGCTCTTCCTTTGGCAGTCGAAGGTCTTTGCTCCAAAAACAGCAAAGGAAGAAGTAAAACAAGAGGAAAAATCAGGTCCTGTACGCTCAGAACTTACAGGCCTTGAAACGACTGCTGATAAGGCAAAACGTCCGATAACAGCCGTGATGGTGGAAAATTCACCAGAAGCGCGACCGCAATCCGGCCTTAAAGATGCGGGAGTGGTTTTTGAAGCTGTCGCTGAAGGAGGCATAACACGCTTTGTGGCCCTTTATCAGGAAGCACAGCCTGATTTGATTGGCCCTGTGCGTTCTATTCGTCCTTACTTTGTGGAGTGGGCAGCTGGTTTTGATGCTGGCTTAGCTCACGTGGGTGGCTCAGAGTTAGCTTTGAACATGGTTAAGTCGGGTGATTATGTCGCAGACTTGGATCAATTTAAAGCACCTGAAGGTATTTTCTGGCGTTCTGAGTATCGCGTTGCACCACATAATATGTATACGAAAATGAATGGTTTGGACAAATATATGGCCAAGCTAGATAAGAAGAAATCTGATTTCCAAAGCTGGGATAGACAAGCACTCAAGTCAGATAAAACAGAAAGTGACCTGCCAGCTGCTCAAGCTATCAGACTTCCAGTCTCTACCGGTATTTTTGAAGTCAGCTATCATTATGATACAGCCAGCGAGACCTATCAACGTTTCCAAGGGGGTGAAGCACATCAAGACCGAGAAAAAGGACAAATTTCACCAGATGTAGTCATTGCAATCATGGTCAATCAAAAATTATCCGCAGACGGTAATCACATGGACATCGAAACGACCGGCACAGGCAAGGCGTATATTTTCCAAAATGGCAAAGTCCAAGAAGGAAATTGGGCCAAACCAAATGCACAAACAAATATCAGCTTCACCGACGATCAAGGAAATAAAATCCCGCTCAAGTCGGGTCAAACTTGGATAACGGCAGTTGATAATAGTCGGGAAGTTGTTTGGGAGTAGTATATCAATTATTAATATTTAAATAAAAAGATATAAAAGAGTGTCTACAAACGTAACACTCTTTTATGCTATAATAAAACACTATGCAAAACCCGAAAACAAAAACACCTCCAAGAACAAGTAAAAAAATTAAAAAGAAAACGAAGCGTATCCTCTTAGCTATCCTAAGCATATTTATATTGCTCCTCGTTGCTCTGCCTTTCTATTCTTGGAAAGTTGAGCCCTACCTTGTGCATGTCAATCATGTCGAGCTGGGAAAGAAAAATGAGCGGATGCCACTAAACGTTGTCCAAATCTCTGATTTGCAGGTTTCCGAGTACTATGAAACGAATCGTTTAGATAAGGTGATCGAGAAGGTTAATGCCCAAAACCCAGATATTCTCTTGTTTACAGGAGATTTGTTTGATAATTACTCGAAGTATCCAGAACAAAGGGCGCCAATGATTGAAAAATTAAAAGCTTTTAAGGCAAACATTGGAAAGTATGCCGTTTGGGGCAATCATGATTATGGTGGCGGTGCTGTTCGCGTTTATGAAGATGTTATGTCGGCGGGTGGATTTACAGTGCTAAGAAATCAGGGAGAAACTCTAACATTGAGCGATGGTCGCCAAGTTTTCTTAGGGGGACTCGACGATTCTCTTTTAGGAAATCCTTCGGTATCCGACACACTTGCTTACCGTCAAAACTATGATTACGCCATCACGATGACACATGAACCGGATGTTGCAGATGCTTTTATCGGTACAGATACACAGCTGGTTTTAGCGGGTCACAGTCACGGCGGTCAGGTCTGGATTCCCTTCTATCCCATAAAAAATGTCCTGGCTGAGAAGTATACACGGGGCTTATACCAGCTTGATGCCATTACGCAACTTTATGTTAATACAGGGATAGGAACCACATCGATTCACGCGCGTTTCGGTGTTATCCCGGAAGTTACGCAGTTCACTATTTATATTTAAAAGAGAGAGTTTACTCTCTTTTTTAAATTCGGTTACAAAAAGAGGTTTGTCATTTCCTGTAAAGTGTCTATTTTGAAGCTTTAAATATTATAAAATAAAAGAGTTGTCTATACATGAATCGGAAAGAATTGTAGGTGAAACATTGATTAAAGTATACTACCGCAAACCTTGTACCGCCAGTCAAAAAGCAAATTCCTGGTTTCAGAACTATGGGATAGAAGCAAAATATGTCCGGATTGAAAAAATATCAGAAACAGATTTATTAGAAATTTTATCACTATCTGAAGGTGGTTTTTCGGAAATCACTAAAAAATCACGAACATCTTCAAGAAAAACCTTGAAAGCTTTAATGGGTCTCAATAAATTAACTTTTAAAGAAGCCCTTTCTTTTGTTACTGAACATCCAGAATGTTTAATTTCACCAATTATCATTGGCAAAAATAAGATGCTGGTAGGGTACAATGATGTCGAAATGAGAAAGTTCATTCCACGTTATCTGCGCGATTAAAAAATTGTAATGTTGACAAATTAAGAGTTATAATGAGGAGATAGGCGAGTCAAAAAGTAAGGATATTTATAATGAAAATAACAGCGATAGAAGACAGTGTGAGTCTGGAGCTAAAACTCTTAGAACTTATGAAAGAAAAGGGTGACTGGATTGATGCCGAAGAAATGGCAAAAACCTTGGGGATCAGTACAAAACGTACGACCAGTTTAATCAATAGCTTGCTTCATGAGATAAGGTCTTTTGACTCTGACAATCTCAATCTCAAAATATTAAAAGGACGCGGAAATCTTTTAGAAATTAAGGATGCGCGTGATTATCGGAAATTTCGTCAGAAACTCATCGAAAATGTTATTATTTATAAAATTTTATTTTCGATTGCTTTAAATAAAGATGCAAATCTTGAACGCTTGGCTATGGAAAATTTTGTCAGCGAATCATTGATAAAAAAGCGCATCGCGAGCGCCAATCAAATGATGGCCAATCTGGGTGTGAAGGTTGTCACCAGAAAGAAACAGTATCTCTTTCAAGGGGATGAACAACAAATAAGAGGGATGTTAAATATCCTCTTTTGGCGCCTTTACCGAGGAGATGAGTGGCCTTTTTCAGGAGTTAATAAAGAAAAAATCATTAACTTGATTTCGCAAATAAGTCTTGAGATAGATATGCAAATGAATCAGTTTACAGCCTACCAAATCGCCTATATGTTTGCTATTAACTTTAGTAGATATCAACGTGGTTTTTCAGTGAATCTAGAAGAAGGTTGGGAAAAATACCGGTCAATTTGTGAGTGGATTGATGAAAAAACAGATATTTATGCTTTGTTTTATAAAAATTATGGGTTTCCTAAACATGAAGTGGATTTTTTGCTGATTGAGGCCATGACAAAGAGCAAGATTTACAATAGTCTTGAACATAAAGCACCTGATTTTTGGAGTGTACTTGAAGGGACACCTGCCTATGAAGCTACAGAACTTTTGGTTCAAAAAATGGAAGTACACACGGGTAAGCTTTCTGAAGAAAAAAGAAGATTATTCTTACGTTATATTTATCCCTGCCACTTGCATGCGGATCTTTTCTCAAATATAATATTCTCAGAGTCTGGACATCATGCGATTAATATTTCGTCTTATTTTTTTCCAGTTATGCGTCAATCTTTGAAAAGTCTCTTATCTGAGCTATATAAAGAAAGTGGACTCACACTCTTTTTAAATGAAGAATATTTGATTGGGGAGTATATCCTGGCTTTGTCCTTTTTTATGCCCGTTCAGTTTCAGGAAAAAGAAATTTCGCTCTTCATTGATACCGATTTGTCAGAAATGCTTGAAAAATTGTTAATCCGACAAATTTTTAATCAATTTGGTCATCTTTACAATTTAAAAATAATTACAAGTTTATCGGAACCAGAGCAAAATGTGGACATCGTTATTTCGACAAGCGCTATGGGTGAACACAGCAATTTGAAAAATCCAGCACAGTTATTTCTTGTTCACCCCTTCCTTACACGAAGGGAAATCGAGGACATCGAAGATTATCTACATATCTTAATCACCAAAAATGACGAGTAAATTTGTCTTTTTTTGTTGCTTCCCATCTGTCATTTTTTATCCCAATATCTTTTCCTATAGTGATAAGCTAGAAGTATTAAAAAAGACGATAGGGGTATTAAATGGCTTTAGATGCTATAAAAATATTACAAGATGTGGTCCAAATCAACTCAGTCAATGGCAACGAAGAAGAAATGGCGAATTATTTGCGTGAATTACTTCAAGAACATAATATTGCTTCCAAGATGATTCCTTACAGTGAAGGACGCGCCAGTTTGGTTGCTGAGATTGGAAACGGTAACGGTCCGGTGATAGGTTTTGATGGGCATGAAGACACAGTATCTTTAGGGGATGAGAGTAGGTGGACATATCACCCTTTGAGTGCGACTGTAACCGAAGAGGGAAAAATGTACGGACGTGGTACAACAGATATGAAGTCTGGGCTTGTTGCAGCCGTTGTGGCTATGATTAATCTCAAAGACAGTGGCGTTCCACTGAATGGGACAGTGCGCTTACTCGCAACTGTGGGTGAAGAAAAAGGTGAACTTGGAGCAGCTCAGCTTGCAGACCTTGGCTATGCCGATGACATGGAAGCTCTGGTCGTGTGTGAGCCAACTGGTGGAGACTTTGCCACATTGCAACAAATGAAAGATACTTTTCCAATCGATATTCCGAAGTTCGACGGGGAGATGCGTCTCATTTTTATTGGACACAAGGGTTCCGTCAACTATAAGGTACATGCCAAAGGCAAAGCTGCACATAGCTCAATGCCGGAGCTCGGTCAAAATGCCATCGAAGGTTTATTAAAGTTTTATGATAAACAAAAAGCATATTTTGATAAGCTTACAGAAGAAGATGATCTTTTAGGTTCAACTATTCCAGTCGTGACTTTGATTAATGGTGGTGAACAGATCAATACTGTTCCGGCCAATGCGAGTATGGGTGTAAAAATCCGTACCATTCCCGCATTGTCTAATGAAAAATTGATTGCAGATATTCAAGTGCTGATTGATGAATGTAATCGTGAGCAAGATGTAGAGCTATCTTTAGAGGTCACCGAAAATGTTATACCTGTCAAAAGTAGTCCAAATTCAAAAATAGTAAAAGTGACTTCCGAAGTTTTGGAAGGACATTTGCAGCAGAAAGTTCCACAAGTTGGTGTATCTGGTGGTACAGATGCTTCACAATTTGTAAAAGCTAATCCAAATCTTGAGATTGTGGTTTGTGGTCCTGGAAATGCTACAGCGCATGCTGTTGATGAGTATGTCCTTATAGATAGCTTTTTAGACTTTATCAAAATATACGAAAATATGATTCAAAAATATTTTGCAAGTTGAAACGGATAGAAGGAGATAACACTTTTGGCCAAGTAGCCTTTCTTGAGTCAAAGTGTTATTTTTTGGACTTTTCTTCAATTTTCTTCCTTTATGAACTTCTATTATCTTTTATTGGCTCTATATAGTATAATAAAGAGTATGAAAAAAATAATCTCCCTTGGCTTAATACTTTTCGGTATTCTTGCAGATCAGCTATTGAAAGCTTGGACTGTTTCTAATATTCCATTGGGAGGAGAAAAGGAATTTATTCCTGGTATCCTCAGCCTAACCTATCTTCGAAACGAAGGCGCAGCCTGGTCGATGCTCGAAGGAAAACAATGGTTTTTCCTCATCTTGACACCGATCGTGATTATTGGCGCCCTTTATTTCCTTAATAAAAAAATAAATCAAAACTGGTACTTTGTCGCGCTGACCTTGATTATTTCAGGAGCGCTAGGAAACTTTATTGACCGGGTGCGACAATCTTTTGTGGTGGACATGTTCCAGACGGATTTCATCAATTTTCCAATATTTAATATCGCTGATATACTGCTTTCAATAGGTTTTGTAGTACTCTTTATCGCGATTATTTTAGACAAAGAGGTAGAATAAATGACAGTAGTAATTATTGACGAGCCAAATGCAGGACTTCGTTTAGACAAGGCTTTAGCAAACTTGAGTGATGCTTCACGATCAGTACTGACAGAGCTGATTCGCGATGGGAAAGTCACGGTAGACGGGCAAGTAAAAAAAGCAAAATATAAAGTAAAAGCAGGGGAAACTATCGCCTACGAATTACCAGAAGTTGAAGTGCTTGATATCCAAGCTGAAGACATTCCTTTAGAAATTGTTTATGAAGATTCTGATGTGGCAGTAATTAACAAGCCCCAAGGAATGGTTGTTCACCCAAGTGCGGGACATGCTTCAGGCACATTGGTCAACGCTATTATGTACCACATCAAAGACCTTTCTTCTATTAATGGTGTGATTCGCCCCGGCATTGTCCACCGTATCGATAAGGATACTTCCGGTTTACTGATGATTGCCAAAAATGATGCTGCACATGAGTCTTTAGCGGCACAGCTCAAAGCAAAAACAAATAAACGTCGTTATCTTGCACTCGTACATGGTGAATTACCAAATGAAAAAGGTACGATTGAAGCGCCGATTGGTCGTAATCCTAAAGAACGGAAGAAGCAAGCCGTGATTTCAGGTGGTAAACCAGCCAAAACACATTTTACAGTCTTGGAACGTTTTCCTGGATATACTCTTGTTGCCCTTGAGCTTGAAACAGGTCGTACACATCAGATACGCGTACACATGGCTTATATAGGTTTCCCAATCGCTGGAGATCCTCTCTATGGCCCAAGTAAAACTTTAACACCAAACAAGGGACAATTTCTCCATGCCGAGACCTTAGGTTTTGAACATCCCGCAACAGGCGAACAGCTTGAGTTTCAGGTCGACATTCCAGAAATCTTTACTCAACAACTTGATAATTTAAGAGGCTTGTCGTAGGACAGGTTTTTTATATCCAAAACTCCTTAGGTAATTTTAGGATTCCAAAGCACCTAAATCCGTTGTAAATTCTGAGTTATTGTTAAACAAAAACCATCAAGCTGTTTTATAAATTTTTACCGTCATAGAATGAATTTGTGGTAAAATAGTTTTATGCTAAAAAAATCTGATTTCGAAAAATTTCCTGATTTGCTTGTCAAATATGACGAGCCATTGTCAAATTACACCTACACCAAAGTTGGCGGACCAGCAGATTTTCTTGCTTTTCCCACTTCGAGTGAAGAGTTAAGCGAGCTTCTTGACATCGCACGAGCAGCAGAAACACCAATTACTGTTTTGGGTAATGCATCCAACTTAATTGTGCGTGATGGTGGCATTCGTGGCTTAGTGATTTTGCTTGAAAAAATGAATCATGTAAAAGTAGACGAAAATGTTATCACAGCTGAAGCAGGCGCAAAATTGATTGATACAACATATGTAGCCCTTGATTATGCCTTGACGGGCTTTGAGTTTGCATGTGGAATACCTGGTTCTGTTGGTGGTGCAGTCTTTATGAATGCAGGCGCCTATAACGGCGAAATTGCCCATGTTTTGCTCAATTGTACTGTTATTGATAGGGACGGCACTATCCGTGTTCTGCAGGCAGATGAAATGAAATTCGGCTACCGCCATTCTGTTATACGTGATGAGGACTTGATTGTTGTAGCGGCTCAGTTTAAGCTTGAGAGTGGCGATGCTGCTGTTATCAAAGCGGAAATGGACCGATTAACAGGATTGCGTGAAAGTAAGCAACCACTCGAATATCCAAGCTGTGGTTCAGTATTCAAACGACCTGCTGGCCATTTTGCCGGACAGCTCATTCAAGAAGCTGGTATGCAAGGGCATCGTATCGGCGGAGTCGAGGTGTCTAAAAAACATGCTGGATTCATGGTCAATGTCGATCATGGTACTGCTACAGATTACGAAAATCTGATTGCTTATGTCATTGAGCATGTGAAGGAAAACTCCGGATTAACACTCGAAGCAGAAGTCCGTATTATCGGTGAGAAATTAGAAAGATAAAACCAAAGAAAAATGATTAATGCAATAGTTTTTGACGTTGACGATACAATTTATGACCAGCAAGCACCATTCAGACGTGCCATTTCGAAAGTCTTCCCTGACTTTGACATGACCGACATGAACAAAGCTTACATTCGCTACCGTCACTATTCAGACCTTGGTTTTCCAAAAGTAATAGCGGGCGAGTGGGACATTGAGTATTTCCGTTTTTATCGTACAAATGAAACACTTAAAGATTTAGGCTATCCTGAAATTTCACGTGCTACCGGAGATTATTTCCAAGAAATTTATGAATACGAATTGGAAAATATTACGATGCTTGATGAAATGCGTTTGACACTTGATTTTCTGAAAAAACGTAATATTCCAGTAGGCGTGATTACTAATGGTCCAACAGAGCATCAGCTGAAAAAAGTACGTAAACTTGGTTTGTATGATTATGTTGAACCCAGTCATGTGATTGTTTCGCAAGCAACAGGCTTCCAAAAACCAGAAAAAGAAATCTTTAACTTGGCCGCGCAACAATTTGGCATGAATCCTGAGACAACTTTGTATGTAGGGGACTCTTATGACAATGATGTTATGGGCGGTCATAACGGTGGCTGGAAAACCATGTGGTTTAATCACCGCGGACGCAGTATTTCCCAAGGTGAAAAAGTACATGACGTCGAAATTGATTCTTTTGAGCAACTTTTTGGCGCTGTAAAAGTCCTTTTTGATCTTCCAGATAACAAGTACATCATGGATTCTAATGATAAGACTAATCCTGTTCTTGAGTTGGGCATTAAGTCTGGTGTAAACCTCGCAGCAGAGCGCCTTTTATCTACAGGGAAGTTTGACTTAGAAACGGTAGCTGATATGCTAGAATTAAGTAAAAAACAGGTCGAATTCCTGACTTTAAAAGGATACAAATAAAAAATGAAATCAGAGAAGGCTCTGGTTTTTTAATTCGCTACTAGCATTTGTAGCTAAAGCCACTAAATGCTAAACGGCAAGCTCTATGGAGCCTTGCCTAAGCGCCTTATTAAGTCAAAATTAAAAAATGACTGTTTTTGATTTTTCCTATCATAATTCGCTACTAGCATTTGTAGCTAAAGCCACTAAATGCTAGACGGCAAGCTCTATGGAGCCTTGCCTAAGCGCCTTATTAAGTTAAAGTCAAAAAATAATCGTTTTTGATTTTGACTGTCATGATTCTCTATGAACAATTGCTTCTAAAGCGACTAAATACTAGATAGCAATCTCTATGAAATCTTGCCTAATCTCCAGGAAAAGAGAAATTTCACTCTTGCATTGACATAAAATTTAAGTTATAATTATAAAAGTTCTGTTAAGCAGAAAAAAATGACTCGTTTTTGCTGGAAACAAGTAAAAACTAAGGCCATACGGACAGCCAGAGTCACAGCCGATTGGCAATTTTATTGCCTTATTGATTAAGCAAATTACTTTGCTTATGGAGTTTCGTGCTCCACCCAAGAAACACGCTTGCGCGCATCAATAAGAGTACTAAAAGTTGACTACTCGGTCTCTCCGCAGTAAGACTGCTTTTTATATGTAATCAAAGATTGAATGTGAATCCAAGTGTGTATACGCTTGGATTTTTTGATATGCTACCATCATTGCGCCTGAAGGCGCTAATGATGGACGGAAAGTCCTATAGGATCTTTCCTGAGCATCTCATTAGTTGAAAAACAAAAAAATATCGTTTTTGTTTTTCAACGTCATGTGCTATTATCATTGCGCCTGAAGGCGCTAATGGTGGACGTAAAGACCTATAGGACCTTTCCTGAGTATTTCATTAGGTACAATCAAAAAAAGTATCGTTTTTGATACTTGCCGCTATTGTTCACTTAAAGGCACTGAGAGTCAAAGGTACGCTTTGTAAATAACGGGAGCTTATTTCTTTTAACCGGTTTTGAGATTCCGGTGTTGGTTGCCAACAATTAAAACTCTAAATCCAAGACGAAGGATAAAAACCATGACCAAAAATATCATTGAATTTAAAAACATAACGAAAACCTATGAAGATAGTGGTACGACAGTGCTCAAAGACATTACTTTTGAGATTGAAGAGGGGAAGTTCTATACCTTACTGGGTGCTTCTGGCTCAGGTAAATCAACGATTTTAAATATTATAGCTGGGCTTTTAGATGCAACGTCTGGAGATATTTTGCTCGACGGTCAGCGCATCAATGATGTCCCGACAAACAAGCGTGACGTGCATACGATTTTTCAATCTTACGCATTGTTCCCGAATATGACGGTTTTTGATAATGTGGCTTTTGCTTTGAAAATCAAGGGAGTTAACAAATCAGAAATTGCACAACGTGTTTCTGAGTCGCTTAAGCTTGTGCAACTAGAAGGCTTCGAGAAACGTGCCATCAGTAAACTCTCTGGAGGACAAAAACAACGTGTTGCTATTGCCCGCGCCATTATCGACCGTCCCAAAGTTCTCTTGCTGGATGAATCCCTATCGGCTTTGGATATGAAGCTTCGTAAGGACATGCAATATGAACTGCGTGAGTTGCAACAAAGCCTGGGTATCACTTTTATTTTTGTGACTCATGATCAGGAAGAAGCTTTGGCCATGTCCGACTGGATCTTCATTATGAATGAGGGAGAAATTGTTCAGTCAGGCACGCCAACTGATATATACGACGAACCGATTAACCATTTTGTAGCCGAGTTCATTGGTGAATCAAATATTATCAATGGCCGCATGATTGAGGACTATCTTGTCGAGTTCAACGGTCAACAATTTGAAGCTGTTGATGGCGGGATGCGGCCGAATGAGCCGATTGAGGTGGTCATACGTCCTGAAGATATTGAGTTCACCCTGCCAGATGAAGGAAAATTCAATGTGAAAGTTGATACACAACTCTTCCGTGGGGTGCATTATGAGATTGTGGCTTATGATGATTTTGGTAACGAATGGCTGATTCACTCCACTCACAAGGCTTTGGTTGGAGAAACGGTTGGTTTAAATTTTGAGCCTGAAGCTATACACATTATGCGTCTTGATGAGACCGAAGAAGAATTTGATGCGCGTATCGAAGAGTATGTGGAGGAAGAAGAGCAAACTATCGGTATCGCCAATGCGGTCGAAGAAGAAGCTGCGGAAGAAGAGGCAGCCATTTTGGATGCTGTTCAAGAAGCCTTGGAAAACACAATGGACTTGACTGAGCTGGCGCAAGCTGTAAACGATATTTTGCATAAGCAAGAAAACGGAGAAAGTGAGGAAGAAGAATGACCAAAAAACTCTTCTCTGTCCCTTACTTCCTGTGGGTTGGACTGTTCGTAGTAGCACCTCTTATCCTCTTGCTTTGGCAATCTTTCTTCAACATTCAAGGACAGTTTACCTTTTCTAACTACAGCCAGTATTTTACAAGCTCAACTTATCTGATGATGACTTGGAACTCGATTCTCTATGCCCTAATCATTACAGTCGTTACACTCTTGATTAGCTTTCCTGTGTCCTATGTGTTAACGAAACTCAAGCACAAGCAGCTTCTCTTGATGTTAATTATTTTGCCCACTTGGGTTAATTTGTTGCTTAAAGCTTATGCTTTCATTGGTATCTTCGGGAAGTATGGCTCTGTGAACAGTTTCTTACAATTTATCGGGCTTGGTCGTCCGCAAATATTGTTTACAGACTTTAGCTTTATCTTTGTCGCAACCTATATTTCTATTCCATTCATGGTGTTGCCTATTTTTAACGCCCTTGAGGATTTGGATGAAAATCTCGTCTTAGCCAGTTATGATTTAGGGGCAACGCGTTGGCAAACCTTTATTCATGTGGTTTGGCCTTTATCACTCAATGGTGTACGCTCAGGTGTCCAAGCAGTTTTCATTCCGAGCTTGTCACTTTTCATGCTGACACGCTTGATTGGCGGAAATAAAGTGATAACACTAGGTACGGCAGTTGAAGAACATTTTCTCACCACCCAAAACTGGGGGATGGGTTCAACCATTGCTATCGTTTTAGTCTTGGCTATGATGATTATTATGTTAATGACACGAGAAAGAAAGGTGGGAAGCTAATGCGTAATAAAAACCGTATCGGAAAAATCTATCTGGGTTTTGTCCTCTTTATCCTTTATGCACCGATTTTTTTCTTGATTTTTTATGCCTTTAACGAAGGCGGGGATATGAACCAATTTACAGGCTTTACCTTAGACAACTTTAAAGAACTTTTTCAAGATAGTCGTTTAATTTTGATTGTCGTACAAACCTTTTTCTTGGCTTTCTTGAGTGCTTTGATCGCCACAATTATTGGAACTTTTGGTGCCATGTTTATCGAAAATTTGAAGGCTAAGGGCAAGACGACTTTCTTAGGCTTAAACAATGTCTTGATTGTGTCACCTGACGTTGTTATTGGTGCAAGTTTTTTGATTCTCTTTACCTTAGTAGGAATGAAACTTGGCTTTGCTTCTGTTTTGTTGAGCCATATCGCCTTTTCTATTCCGATTGTTGTCTTGATGGTGTTGCCACTTTACCAAGAAATGGATAAATCTTTAGTTGAGGCTGCTTATGATTTGGGAGCAACGCAGTCTCAAGCATTAAGAGAAGTGATTTTGCCCTATTTGACACCTGGTGTCATCGCTGGGTTCTTCATGGCCTTCACTTATTCCTTAGATGACTTTGCCGTTACCTTCTTTGTCACAGGAAATGACTTTACGACAATGTCTGTTGAGATTTATTCACGTGCTCGCGCAGGAATCTCCCTTGAGATCAATGCACTATCCGCAATTGTATTTCTCTTCTCAATCTTACTGGTTATAGGGTATTATATAATCATGAGAGAATCAGATACTGCCGGAAAAGCTCCAAATATTACTTAAGAAAGGACAGTTATCTTGAAAAAATTAATCTATTTCTTGTCAGGGATTTTAGCAATTACTGTCCTTCTTGGCTTTACAGCGTGGCGTATGTCCGCTGCGACAGGTGTTTCAACCTCTACCAATAGCTTGACGATTTTTAACTGGGGCGAATATATCGATCCGCAGCTCCTTACGAAGTTTGAAGAAGAGTCTGGCTACAAGGTCAATTATGTAACCTTCGATTCTAATGAAGCCATGTATTCTAAAGTTAAACAAGGCGGTACCGCTTACGATATTGTCGTGCCCAGCGAATATATGGTACAAAAAATGGCCAAAGAAAGCCTTTTGCTTCCTTTAGATCACACCAAGATTAAAAATCTTAATTATGATAATCCGAAGCTCTTGGATGCAGCATTTGACCCTAAAAATACTTTCTCTGTGCCTTATTTCTGGGGGACTTTGGGGATTGTATATAATGATAAATACATCACTCATCCACCCACAAAATGGGAAGACCTTTGGTCTAAAGACTACAAAAATTCGATCCTCCTCACCGACAGCAGTCGAGATGTGATGGGGATGGGCTTAATCGCTACAGGAAGCTCTGTGAATACGACGAACCAGTCAGAGATTGATCGTGCTTATGACAAGCTCCTACAGCTCACACCCAATGTTAAAGCTATTCTCGGTGACGAAATCATGAGTTATATGATTAATAACGAAACACCGTTATCTGTCGTTTATAGTGGACAAGCTTCTGAAATGACTTCAAGCAATGAACACTTACACTATGTAGTCCCTGCTCGAACAAATATTTGGTATGATAACTTGGCTATCCCAAAAACAGGTAAAAACACGAAGGCGGCCTATGCCTTTATCAACTTCATGCAAGAACCAGAAAATGCAGCAGCTAATGCCGAATATGTTGGCTATTCCACACCTAACGTTAAAGCAGAAGCGCTCTTGCCTGCAGAAGTTCGTGAAGACAAGTCTTATTATCCTGACGAAGCTCTGATAAAAGAAGATGAAGCTTATGTTAACCTCAGTCCATATTGGACAGGTGTTTATAATGATTTGTATCTTCAGTTTAAGATGAATAAATAAAAGCAGCTCTAACCGTTTTGGTTGAGCTGTTTTTTGTTTTGTTGTGCCAAATCAATTTTTGAGAAGTTTTAGTATTCTAAACTTCCTTGATTATTATTTTTATTTTCAGGGAGACAATGCTAAAATTGTTAATGTCTTAATTATATTCAAACCCTAGTATAATTTTGATTTTTCATAATAAATATCCCGTTCGTGGATATACCTTGATGTCCTCCTTTCTCCATAGGAGGATTTTTACTTTGCTCATGGTTGTAAAGGTTATTGCAATACTCTTTGTTAACGCTTACTTTGATGCTATAATAAAGATAAGGTTAATACTGGATCCTTTATTTCAGTATACACCTTTATTTGATTGCTCCATATCTGTGCTTTGGTTCTTTGCCCGCAGATGTGGAGTTTTTCTATAGAATTGATAAAAAAGTAACCATAATGTCACATAAAGTAATGTTAGGCATTATTGGCTATCATTCTATCCTTAAAACATATTTAGCAAATAAAATAAACCAGATGCATAAAAACAAGTAAAAACGTCATTAGAAAGAAAATACGTACTATTATGAGAATAGCTCTCGTAATAATTTGTTCAAGATTAAAATAAATACGGCCAGCGGTATTTTAAGAAAAACAGTCAAACAAGGAGGAAAGGGAGAGACCATTTCTATTAATTGTCTCTCACAATACAAAAAGAATCCGTCAAAATATATTCCTTTAAACATCAATAAATACGGTAGACAAGAGTATTTATGGTTTGATATTTAAGGATAATACATATGGAAATAAAAGAATGAAAACATGAATGATTTCTCCTTAATTTTTACTAAGAAAAAGTTGTGAAAAGCTGTTATCTTAACTGAAACTAAAAAGATTGAAAAAATTACTTAATTTTATTAGCAAAAATTTTTAATGTATTTAAATACAAAAATGGCCCCATAATTTTCTTGTTAAACAAGAAGTGCATTAAATAGGCGTTTTCATTAAATATTTTTTTATTTTTTATATAATAATTTTTCTGAATATTTTGTTTACAATTGTTTTCGCTTTCTTTTTTTATTTATTTATTTTAAGTTAAGGTTAAGGTAAAGAACATATAATGAGTCCCTCATGAAAGAAATGAAATTGATTTTCAAAAATTCATTTTTTCTGAGTGAACTTATATATTTTAAACTGGGAGCTTTTAAAGATTAGTAATTTCGCGAGTAGCTGAAATTTGAAGGTTCTTTATAACAAACGTCCATAGCGTGCAATGACGTTAAACTGCTGACGGTAATCCTACACAAGCGTTCAGGACTTTATGATGTGTATGGGAAGTAACCATGATGATAGAGTATATACGGGGGTTCGTAATTGAGCTTTAACTCTATGGAATATTCTTAGTGGCGAAATTGAAAGGTCTAAATGAAATTCAGTAAAGTTGCTATTTCAACTGGTGTAATTGCTTCATTCATGTTTATGGGTACTGGTATGGCTCACGCAGACACACCAAAACAAACTACACATGATGTTGCAATAGAAGTTATTAACGGTAACTACGGTACAGGTCAAGATCGTGTCACAATGTTGACAAACAAAGGTTTTGATTTTGAAGCCGTACAAACAGAAGTTAACAACATTTTGTTAGGAAAAGCTACAGCAACTCCTACAGCAGCCAAAAAAGTTGAAACACAACCTGCTAAATCTAAAGTAGCACAAACTGTATCAGGACTTGACTTAGGTCAAACTTCTGGTCAAGTAAATATTGAAGCCCTTGCCAACTATATGGTTTCTAATACTGCCAATGCAGCAGGTTATTCTGCAAGCGAATGGGCATATATTATTCAACATGAGTCCAATGGACGTGCAGATGTTGCAAATGCAAGTTCAGGTGCATACGGTGCATTCCAATTGCTAGGTCACGGTGAATACGCTGGCATGACTCTTGCTGAACAAATCGAAATGGCAAGTAAACTCCCTGCAGGAAGCTGGGTTGTTTATAACTAATAGGAACGATTTATATTCGATTCCTGGAGTGCTTAACTAAGATTAGACATCCAAGGCTATCACAATCAGTGAAGGCCTTTTTGTTTTGTGTCTAATAATTTTAAAAGTAAAAAAAACAAAAAAACTTTTAAAAAAGTTAAAAATATATGTTATAATAGAAGAGTAGATTTAGTAAGATTTGCTAAATTCATAACAATTAAAGAGACAATATAGGTTGGGCGCAAGCTTCAAGAGATTTCCTCCGAGGGTAAGGAGGAGATTTTTTGATAGCTTGTGCCCTTTTTATTTTGTCGAAAATATAAGGAGGAAGCTTTTGGAATTTTATAAAAAAGCAAAAGAAGAAGTTATTGAGGAGTTTTTAGTTGATACTAAGACTGGCTTAAATCATGAACAAATATTGAAGCAAAGAGAGATTCATGGAGAAAATAAACTTCCGGATGAAGAGGAAGAATCCTACTTAGCTACGTTCCTCAAAAGTTTTAAAGAACCTATCGTTATTGTTTTACTTGGTGCGGTAGCTCTGTCCTTCGCTAGTTCTTACTACGCTTTTCAATTTCAAAATGATAGTAAGCATGGGATGGAGGCACTATATGAAGCGATTGCTATCTTAATCTTAATTATCATAAATGCCTTTTTAGGCTTTTATCAAGAAATTAGTGCACGTAAAAGTTTGAACGCATTAAAAGAGATGAATAATCGTTATGTTACGGTGTTACGAAATGGACAGTTTGAAAAAATCCTTTCAACAGAGCTTGTCACCGGGGATATCGTAAAAGCCTCCATTGGAGACTTTGTCGAAGCGGATGTCCGTTGGATTGAAACCAATGAACTCCAGGTTATCGAGTCCCATTTGACTGGTGAAGCAGATGCGATTAGCAAACATACAGATGCTATTCTTGAGACGACAGAGCTAGGTGATCGTCATAATATGGGCTTCTCTGGTTCAAGCGTTTCTGGTGGACAGGGCTTAGGGATTGTTGTGGCTGTTGGGGAACATACCGAACTTGGTAAGATTGCCAAGCTGATTCAAGCAGTTGAAAACAGGACATCTCCGTTGCAAAATACGGTTCATAAGTTAACCAAAACCTTGATGCAAGTTTCAGCCGGTATCGTTGTCTTTACCCTCGTAGTGGGTATCATTCAAGCTGGTGAATTAAGCATTGCATCAATTACATCCGTTTTATCAACTTCAATCGCCTTAGCTGTAGCTTCCATACCGGATGCTCTACCTGCTGTGCTTTCGATTGTCTTAACGATTGGTGCTGCCAAAATGGCGAAGAACAAGGGGCTTATCAAGTCACTAAATAGTGTAGAAACACTGGGAAGTACTTCCTACATCTGTTCTGATAAGACAGGTACGTTAACCAAAAATGAAATGACTGTCACTCATTTCTATACAAATGGTCAATACTATGAAGTTTCTGGCTTAGGCTATACTCCAGAAGGTGAAATTCGTAGTCTTTCTGATGAAGAGCAAGAGCCTTCATATTCGGCCTTTATTGCGGGAGCCCTTTTGTGTAACGAGTCTGCTCTCAAAGAAGTCGAAGGGAAATTCGTGCCTTTTGGTAATCCAACTGAAATTGCCTTAACAGTTTTAGGTCAAAAAGCTGGCCGCACAAAAACTCAACTTTTAGAATCGCATGAGCTCATCCGGACACTGCCTTTCACGAGTGACCGTAAAACAATGAGTGTCATTGTCAAAAAAGGCGAAAACTACCTTCTCTATATTAAGGGCGCTCCAGACGTCCTGGTTGAGAAAAGCCGTGCGCTTTTGATTGATGGTGAATTAAATACCGAAGAAAGTGAAAAGCAAAAATTTATCTCGACTGTAAATGACTATGCCAATGAAGCCTTGCGTACCTTGGCGGTAGGTTACCGCATCCTCAGTAAGGAAGAAGCAGAACAAGGTCAGCTAGAAGATTTAGAAAAAGATATTATCTTGACAGGGGTCGCAGGAATTATCGACCCTGCGCGTGAAGAAGTCAAAGCTTCTGTTAAAACCTTGCAAGATGCTAGTGTCGAAGTCGTTATGATTACAGGCGACCACGAAAATACAGCTCGTGCTATCGCTTATAATCTTGGCATTGTAAAATCCAAAGATGCGAAAGTCATCAAAGGTATCGAAATTGAAGAGATGACAGATGAAGAGCTCTATGATGTTGTTAAAACAACGAACGTCTATGCGCGTGTTTCCCCTGAGCACAAGCAAAGGATTGTCAAGCAACTGCAAAAACATGGTGAAGTTGTGGGCATGACAGGAGATGGTGTTAATGATGCGCCAGCTCTGAGAGCAGCCGATATTGGAATTGCCATGGGAATCGCAGGAACTGAAGTAACCAAGGATTCCGCTGACTTGATATTGCTTGATGATAAGTTTACCACGATTGAAAAAACAGTTGAAAATGGTAGAACTATATATGCTAATATTAAAAACTTCATCCGTCACGAATTAACGACCAATGTTGCAGAAGTACTCTCCCTGGTCTTAGGTTTGCTTTTCTTTACTGTAAGTATCGGGAATGTTGATTATACTACACCAACTTTAACTGCACTTATGGTGCTTTGGGTTAATATGGTGAGTGATGCTGTGCCATCCTTTGCACTTGGCTACGATATCGCAGAGTCAGACATTATGAATGAAAAACCACGTGATCCAAAAGAATCAGTCCTGGCTAATTACACATGGTCAAGAGTCTTGATTAGAGGGACAGTTATGGGTCTGATGGTCTTTGTAGCCTTTGTTTGGGCAGCAAAACAAGGCATGTCCAGCAATGAAGCACAAACGGTGGCCTTCTTAACACTTGTTTATGGACAATTGTGGCATGTTTTTGATGCAAGAAGCTCACAAACGCTCTTCAGAAGGAATCCATTTGGCAATCCACGTTTAGTCCTTGCTGTTGTTTTTGCAGGAATCTCTTCATTCTTAGTGACGATAATTCCATTCTTTAACGTTGTCATGGGAACTGCACCATTGAGCTTACCTGTTTATCTTCTGGTACTCTTTGTGCCAGCTTTACCAACATTTATCCTATCAGGTATCAAAGAAATCTTTAAAGTGAAAATTTGGTAAGGAGAACTTTTGAGATGTGTTGCTATATTATGCTAAAATAACAGTATAGTAATCCTTGGAAGGAAGTATATACATGGAAAAAGTAAAAAGCTTTTTTACACCCAAAAGAATTTTAGTTCTCTTGATTCTTTTAATTATTATAATTTTTGCGGTACTTAATTTCTCACCTGTTCGTGTTAACATGCTCTTCTTCAATATTGATATTCCCATGTTCTATGGCATTATTGCTGTAGGATTGATTGGTTTTGTGTGTGGGTATGTGATGCGTGGAAGAAAGTAACCTGAAAAAAAATAAAGACTGAAGTGTATGATACGCTTCAGTCTTTTTATATTGTTAGGTTTTTACTTGCAAAAATATTAGAATTTAGGAAGGAGATTAAAATGAAATGAGTACATGATATGGAAGAATTAATCCGTTTCTACATCAAAAAGAAAGAGTCTGAAAAACTTCAAGTTATCCTAAAAAATTTACAAAAGCATGAACTGAAAGAGATCTTTAAATATCTAAAGCAAGATGAACAGGTCACATTTTTTGAAGTCCTTTCAGAAGATATAGCAGTGGAGTTGTTCAAAATTCTGGGAACGCATAAGCAAAAAAATCTTTTAGATGCGTTACAACCGCCAATGGTGCAAACTTTTCTCAATCAGCTATCGTCAGACGACCGTGTCAGACTTTTGGATCGACTCCCTGAAAAGCGGGTGAGGAGTCTTCTGGGTGTTTTAACGCCTTATAATAGAGCAGAAACACTTCAACTCCAAGCATATGTTCCCGAAACAGCCGGACGAATTATGACGACGGAATTTGTAACTTTGACAGAAGATATGACCCAAGAAAAGGCATTGGCAAAAGTTACAGAGGAAGCCACGCGTAAGGAAAACATCTACATTTTGTTTATTATTGACGAAAAGTTAAAGCTTACTGGTTTTATAACCTTACATCGACTTTTGATGATGTCACCTACAGCACGTGTTAAAGAGTACATGTCAGGTCAACCGATTTCCGTTAAAACTTCTGATGATCAAGAAATGGTGGCTCAAAAAGTTAAAGAAATGGATCTAATTGCTTTAGCTGTAGTGGATGATGCCGACTGTTTAGTAGGTATAGTGACTTTTGATGATGCGATGGAAATTTTGGAAGAAGAAGCGACGGAGGACATCCTGAATCAAGCAGGTTTATCCGAATTGAAAGATACAGAGGAGGATCGAAGTAGATTACTTCTAACTGGCAAACTAAACAAGGTTTTGGCAGTACGTTTACCCTTCCTCTTAGCCACCTTGTTGTTAAGCATGCTTTCTGGCTTAGTCATTGAAAATTTTGAACACACTTTAGAATCTATTGCAATGGTGGCTATTTTTATTCCTTTGATTATGGGTATGGGAGGAAATATTGGAACACAATCTTCCACGGTTTTTACACGAGGTTTAGTTTTAGGGCATATTGAGATTGAGAACTTCCTTCACCACTTTTTTAAGGAATTCCGCGTAGGGTTGTCTATTGGTGCATTGATGGGAATTATGGCAGGCCTGCTGGCAACGATATGGCTAGGTTATCCCATGTTAGGTCTAGCTGTGGGTTTAGCCCTTTTTGCAACGATGACTGTTGCCTCCTTGCTAGGTTTTCTAGTCCCTTTTATCTTAATCAAACTGAAAATTGACCAAGCTGCAGGGTCAGCACCAATAATTACAACAATTAAAGACCTAGTTGCTTTAGTGATTTACTTCACGTGTATCTCGCTCTTTCTCGGTCATCTCATACCGTGAGTTTGATAAGATAGAAAAAACATAATTTCTGTTAAAATAGACAAATATGAGACTAGATCACTACCTGTTCCTCAATGGATGGAAGGACAAGAAAGAACGCAAACGTTTGATACAGACGAGAAAGATTACAATAGATGGTCAAGTAGAATATAACTTGAGTCGCAATGTCGATCCCCAGATGCATGAGATATTTGTCAATCAGCAACAGCTTACAACATTTGGGCATCATTATTTTATGATGAATAAGCCAGCTGGTGTACTTTCAGCAAATAAAGATGAACAATTGCCCACTTATCGCGCCCTTGTGGAAGAAAAGAATGATGCACTTTACCCTGTGGGACGGCTTGACTTTTTAACTACGGGGTTATTATTCATCACGGATAATGGACCACTTGGCATTGATATGCTTAAGCCACACCAACATGTTTCTAAAACATATTTCGTAGAGACATGGGAATCACTTGAGGAGAGTGATAAGGCTGCCTTTGCGGCAGGGATTGAATTTATCGGAGGTATTTGTACACAGCCAGCTCGACTTGAAATTTTAGATGCGCATCATGCTAAAGTTACCATTCAAGAAGGCAAATACCATCAGGTCAAGAAGATGTTCTTAGCTTTAGGCAAAAAAGTTGAGCAACTACAACGTTTAAGTTTTGGTCCGCTGGTCTTAGATGAAGACTTGCAACCAGGTGCTTATCGTCCTCTTACGCAACAAGAAATCTTGAGTCTGAAGCCTTATATGAGAAAGTAAGATTCTTTGACAGTCTGATAGGGCAAGTGTTATAATCATTATCACTTAAAGCTGATGAAGAAAGGAAGTGCCACTATGTCTATTTATGATTTTACAGTGAAGGGAAAAGAAGGAGATGATATTTCTTTATCCAACTATAAAGGAAAAGTTCTACTTGTAGTGAATACTGCGACCAGATGTGGTTTCACTCCACAATATGATGGACTTCAAAAACTTTATGATGAATATAAAGACTCCGGGTTTGAAATTCTCGATTTTCCTTGTAATCAATTTAAAGAGCAAGCGCCTGGCACAGCTGATGAAATTGATCAGTTTTGTACATTGAACTATGGAACAACTTTCCCGCGCTTTCAAAAGATTGATGTCAATGGTGCGGATGAAAGCCCGCTCTACACGTGGCTAAAAGAAGAAAAAGGAAGTCCACTTGGGAAAAAAATCAAGTGGAATTTCACGAAGTTTTTGATCAATTCTCAAGGTGAAGTCATCGCACGTTATGCACCAGCCACAGAGCCTGAAAAAATTGCTAAAGATATTAAAAAAGAACTTGAAAAAGTAGAAAATTAGGAGCTGCTGCTCCTGATTTTTTCTTTTAGAAGCATTGCTAAGTAGTCTATATTTATAGATGGTTTATGCTATAATTGAGTCATGAATATTCTGCTCGAAATCCAAACGAAATTAAGAGAACTTTCTCCTAACGAATCAAAAGTTGGAAAGTATGTTCTCGCTTTTCCTGAGACTGTCATCAATCTAAGTACCCAAGATATCGCCAAAAACAGTCAAGTTTCTCCTGCTACAGTAATACGTTTTGTCAAATCAATCGGACTTGAGGGTGTGCCTCAGCTTAAACAGCAACTTTCCGTCTGGAAGGCTAGCGCCCAATCGGAGACAGATTTTCAAGAATTACGTCCCAATGAGGAGATAGATTCAATAAAATCGAAATTAAAAGCACGTATTAATCATATGACGGAGCTCGTGAATGGTCACTTAAACAATGAGAGGCTTGCTAAAACAGTCGACCTGATTGATGAAGCAGAGTTAATTTTTATTTTCGGAATTGGTGCTTCCTTTCTCGTAGCTCAAGACTTGACTCAAAAATTAAACCGTATTGGAAAAATCAGTATTTGTGCAGATAATACGCATACGATGGCTGTCAATTTAACCAATAATAATCAAAAGAAGCTCTTTATCGCCGTGAGTGACCGTGGGGAATCTCGTGAGGTTCTAGCTATGCTAGATTTAGCTCAAGCTGAAAAGATTGAAACCATTGCGATTACGGGGATCGAAAGCTCAAGTCTTGCCAAACGTGCCGAGTACCCTTTAATATCTTTATCAGGAGAGAATTTTGAATTTAGACATGCAGCTACCGTTTCTATGTTGGCGCAGTTGTATCTCATTGATTTACTCTTTTACGCCTATGTCAGCAAAAACTTTGATGATTCGCGTGAATCAGTAATTCGTTCTTTAGATATTGTCCGACAATTAGAAAAAGATTATTGAAGTTCAAATTAGCATAAAAACAGTAAAAATCTTGATCTTTCGTTATGAAACAGGATTTTTACTGTTTTCTTTATCTTAAACTTTTTTATGTTAAAATAGAAGAATGATTTTACTACAAGGGAATGGAATAGCACGCACATTTGGGGGCGATGTTTTATTCGAAAATATAAACTTTAATCTTCAAGACCACTCACGCATGGCTTTAGTCGGACGCAATGGTGCAGGGAAATCGACTTTATTGAAAATTATTGCAGGTGTTGAAGAACCTTCAGCGGGGTCAATTTCTAAAGTAAAGGATTTACATTTAAATTATTTGGCTCAAGATACAGGTCTTTCTTCTGAATTAACAATTTTTGAAGAAATGTTGACGGTCTTTGAAAAACTCCGCCAAACAGAGCAACAGTTGCGTCAAATGGAATTGCAGATGTCGAAGGTGACGGATGCTGACTTAGAGAGTTTGATGCACCGTTATGATGCTTTATCGGAAGAATTTCGTCAAGCCAATGGCTTCACCTACGAGGCAGAGATAAAGTCGGTTCTTAATGGTTTTCGTTTCGACGAGATGATGTGGGACCGCGCTATTTCTTCCTTATCTGGTGGACAAAAAACACGATTGGCTTTGGCAAAAATGCTTTTGGAAAAGCCTGATTTGTTGATTTTGGACGAACCAACCAACCATTTGGATATTGAAACATTGGCTTGGCTAGAAACTTATCTTAAAAATTATTCAGGAAGTCTTTTAATTGTTAGTCATGACCGTTATTTCTTAGATAAGGTTGTCACAGAGACCTTAGAGATTTCACGCGGTAAGCTGACTCGCTTTGCGGGGAATTACAGTAAATATGTGGAACTCAAGGCCGAAATGCTCGCTAGTGAGCAAAAAAATTATGATAAGCAACAAAAAGAGATTGAAAAGTTAGAAGATTTCGTTGCTCGAAATATGGTTCGAGCCTCAACGACAAAACGTGCTCAATCTCGTCAGAAAAAGTTGGAAAAGATGGAACGTATCGAAGCACCCAGCGGAAGTGAAGCTGCAGCGCATATGACCTTTTCTCCAGCTAAAAAGTCGGGCAATATTGTCCTTACAGTGGAAGATGCAGCTATAGGTTATGATAAAGTCCTTGCTGAACCCATCAATATTGATACACGTAAGCATGATGCTATTGCTATTGTAGGTCCAAATGGTATTGGTAAAACAACATTGATTAAGTCAATCATTGGTCAAATTCCCCTTATCAAGGGTCAGGTCAAGCTTGGTGCGAATGTTGACTTAGGTTACTATGATCAAGAACAAGGCCGCCTTACGCCTTCTAATAGTGTTCTTGACGAGATTTGGAATGAGCATCGTCTTTTACCTGAAGTTGAGATACGTAATCTTTTAGGGGCTTTCCTTTTCAGTGGCGAAGATGTAAAAAAGACAGTCTCCATGTTGTCTGGGGGAGAAAAAGCTCGTCTACTCCTGGCAAAATTAGCTATGCAACATGATAATTTTCTAGTATTAGATGAACCCACCAACCATTTAGATATAGACAGTCGGGAAGTATTAGAAAATAGCTTGATTGACTTTGACGGCACCTTGCTCTTCGTCAGTCATGACCGTTATTTCATCAATCGCGTGGCTACAAAAGTTCTTGAAATATCACCTCAAGGAAGTAAACTTTATTTGGGTGATTATGACTATTATTTAGAGAAAAAAATTCAAGAAGAAGAGGCTCATCAAGAGGTTGTTTTAGAAGAAAAAACAGAAACTACGGGTCAAATGGATTATGCGCAACAGAAAGAAGCACAAAAAATCCGCCGTAAATTAGAACGGGAAGTTAATATTACGGAAGAAAAACTTGCTGCGTTGGAAAAGCAAAGTGAAGAAATTTCACAGACCATGCTGACAGTAGTGGATGATTTTGTTAAGCTAGGTGAACTTCAAGTAGAACTTGACCAATTGTCCGAACAGAAAGATGAAACAGAGAGGCACTTACTTGAGGCAATGGAAAACTTGGAAAGTTTATGATTGCAAACTTCTAGTAAATCTGTTAGACTATATAATAAGAAACCTTTAAATTAGCACGAGAGGCTAGCAAGGAAACCGTATAATTGTCTATTTATATAGTATTTAGGTGTATTCTAAATATTATCGGCATAATTTTTTACGCACTTGCAGCTTTCTGCAAGTGTTTTTTTGTATGAAATAGCGTGCTATTGAGATTAACTTAAAGGACTAGAAAGAGGAAGACATGTCACTATCACAAACAATTGCTGCCGATTTACTTGAAATAAAAGCTGTAAGCTTATCGCCAAGCGCTCCGTTTACTTGGGCAAGCGGAATTCAATCTCCTATTTATACAGATAACCGTGTGACTTTGGCTTACCCAGAAGTGAGAAGCCGTATTGAACATGCTTTTGCTGACCTGGTGAAAACAGAATTTCCTGAGGTTGAAGTTATTGCAGGCACAGCCACAGCTGGTATTCCTCATGGTGCAATTATTGCTGATTATCTTCAATTGCCCTTTGCCTATATCCGCAGTAAACCAAAAGATCACGGGGCAGGAAATCAAATCGAAGGCCGTGTATCTAAGGGACAAAAAATGGTATTGGTTGAAGACCTTATCTCAACGGGTGGCTCAGTGTTAGAAGCAGTTGCTGCTGCAAGACGTGAAGGTATCGAAGTTTTAGGTGTTATTGCTATTTTCACATATCAGCTAGAAAAAGCATCAACAAAATTTGAAGAAGCTCAGGTGCCATTGCATACATTAACAAATTATTCTGAACTTATCCAAATCGCTCAAAAAACAGGATATGTAACAGAAGACGAACTTGAAATGCTTAAAAAATTCAAGAAAAATCAAGAAACATGGAATAAGTGACATAATATATATTATGTAAAGTACAAAAAGGGGAACAGATGATACTCATAAAAAATGGCCGTGTAATCGATCCTGAGTCCGGTTTTGATCAAGTTGCAGATGTGTTAGTTAAAGATAAGAAGATTATTCGTATTGCTCAAGATTTGGAAGAAGAAGATGCGGAAATTATTGATGCCAGCAATATGATTGTTGCGCCAGGGCTCATCGATATTCACGTGCATTTTCGTGAACCAGGCCAAACGCATAAAGAAACGATACACACGGGTGCTTTATCTGCAGCACGTGGTGGATTTACGACAGTTGTTATGATGGCAAATACCCAGCCCATTTTATCGAGTCCTGAAGTGCTTGCCGAGACTTTGCGACTTGCAGATGAAGAGAAGATTCATGTTAAGTCAGTTGCCTCTATCACTAAAGATTTTGATGGCCAGCATTTGACAGACTTTGATGCATTATTAGCGACAGGTGCAGTTGGTTTTTCAGATGATGGGATTCCCTTGAGTGATTCTGGCATTTTACATAAGGCTTTGATGAAATCTAAGGAAACCAATAGCCTGCTCTCTCTTCACGAGGAAGACCCTAAATTAGTGGGTACGTTGGGGATTAATGAGGGTAAAGTGGCACACCAATGTGGTCTAACAGGAGCGACAACGGTGGCCGAATATAGTATGATTGCACGTGATGCAATGCTGGCTTTAGATACCCAAGCGCGTTTACATATTCAACATTTATCCGCCGGAGAAAGTGTAGATATAATTCGTTTTGCACAAAAAATGGGAGCACAAGTCAGTGCTGAAGTTACACCACAACATTTCTCATTGACAGAACAAGCGGTGCTAGAGATTGGTACAAATGCCAAACTTAATCCTCCATTACGTCAGACAAAAGATATTGCTAAAATTTTGGAAGGGCTGAAAGATAACACTATCAGTATTATTGCGACTGATCACGCTCCCCATACCCATGAAGAGAAAAATGTTGCTTTAGCTGAAGCGCCTAGCGGTATGATTGGCTTAGAAACTTCTTTGCAACTGGGACTTACGCATTTAGTTACTCCTGGTCACCTTGAACTAGTTCAACTGCTGGAGAAAATGACTGTTAATCCAGCCAAATTATATGGTTTTGATGCGGGCTATTTAGCGGAAGGTGGCCCGGCTGATATTACTATTTTTGATGCCAATAATACTTATAAAGTGGAAGAAAACTTTGATTCAAAAGCCAGTAATTCACCATTCATCGACCAAGAACTTGTAGGACAAGTTAAATATACGCTTTGTTCAGGAGAAATTGTGTATCGTCCATAAAAATCTTGCAAGAGCTTACATAAATTGTTAAAATGATTTTAATGTTTAATAAATTTTATTCTAAGCAATAGGAGAAATCTCATATGAAAATCAGTAAAACAATTAATGCTCCTGTCGAGTTTGTATACAATCAGATTCTGGATTCATCACTTTATGATATCGAAAAGAATACTGGTCGCAGACCTGATATCAAGTCTCTTAATGGCTTTGAATACTCCAAAACATTTGGCAAAAATCAACATGGAACAATCACGATTGATGAGGTAGTGAAAGCCAATAAGTACGCTTTTACCACTAAAACTATACGTAACACTTTTAATACACGTTGGAGTTTCCAGCCTATCAATGATAAACAAACGGAGATAACTATTGAGGAAAGCCGTACTTCAAGTGGAATGATTCAAAAATTAAATGATATGTTTGTCGGAACACTTTTGGGACATTGGAAAAAACGTCAGATGGTTGCTATTTTGAATCACATTGAACAAGCTTATAGTGGTGGGAAGTGAGTATATGGAAAAGAAATTAAACGCACTTTTAGATCTTGCGACTTACGCTTTTAATAAGCCAAGAAGTAAGGAGCGAGAAGAAGCTTTTGAGAAACTCTTGAGTTTTTCTAAACCTTACACTTACTGGGAAAATAATGAGCTATCCTCTATGATTATCGATACTACTTTTCGTGTCTACTGGAAGGAGGCAAAACTGAAGATGTCGGGGATTGGTTATGTGGCCTCTTATCCTGAGTTTAGAGGGAACGGCAGCATTCGTAAACTCATGACCAATATTTTAGAAGACAACTATGAAGCCGGTACTGCCTTAAGCTATTTGGCCCCCTTCTCTTACCAGTTTTATGGACAATTTGGTTATCATTATGCTTTTGATCAAAAAGCTTATACGATACCTGCATCAGAGTTCCCTAAAGGTAAAAAAACAGCGGGACTAGTGCAGCGTTGTAATGTGAGTGAAGAGCTTTTTGAAGATATAGCCGAGGTGCATAATCAAGTCTATAACCAAGGTTCGCTGGTCCGTCCGCAACAAGTCTGGGAATACTATTTCAAGTATAAATCGCAACCTTACTTTGCTACTTATGAAGAAAAAGGCAGAGTTTCAGGTTATTTAATTTATGAATTTGCAGATACGTCTTTTGTGATTCGTGAATGTATTACGTTAACCCAAGAAGCCCAAGATGCACTTTACCGTTTTGTCTCTAGCCACGCTGCAAGTTTTAAAGACATTAAATGGACGGCTCCGTCAAATGTAATACTCGAATATGATTTGGCTGAACCCTCACGCATGCAGCTACAATTGCAACCTTACATGCAAGCGCGTATTGTTAATCTCCAAGCCTTTTTAAAAGTGAATGGACAGCCTAATTTTTCTGCACGCATTACTGATGATCTTTTACCACAAAATAATATTTGTGTTGGTCCGGACACAGACCAGCCAGAAGAAATGACCATTGGGGAATTCACGGCGCGTGTTCTACGGGAAAACAATGCCATTCTTCGTGAATATTTTTAAAATAGTTAAGAGAAACATCAAATCTTAGGATATTCCATAAGATTTTGGTGTTTTTATTAATTTAAACTGAAAAAATAGCGGATTTTTGTTTCTAAATTTGTAACATGTTTCATAAAAAAGGTTAAAAAATAATACTTTTTATTAGAAAGGAGGAAATGAAAGCGCTAAAAATAAGGGTTTTATTAAAAAAACTTTGTTTTTTCGCCTAATATTGTTTGCACAAATTATATTTGAAATCGCTTTCTGAAACCGCTATACTATTGGTATAGATAAACAGAAGGAGATTTTGGAAATGGCAGATAAAGTTATTGCTTTAGCCTGTGCAGCAGGTATGTCAACATCATTATTAGTGACGAAGATGCAGCAAGCTGCACAAGAAGCAGGAAAAGATTATGAAATCTACGCAAAGTCTGTAGCAGAAATTGATAATATGTTATCCGGCTCAGAGAAACCAGATGTATTACTTCTCGGTCCGCAAGTAGCTTACATGAAAAGTGAAGTTATCAAAAAAGCAGCAGCAGTTGGAGTGCCTTGTGATGTGATAAAAATGCAAGATTATGGCATGATGAATGGAAAAAATGTTGTAGTCGCTGCTGACCTATTAATGAATGGATAATGAGAAAATCTAGAAATACTAGATAAAGAAAGGAGTATTATGGGAAAATTAGGTGTCTCAATTTATCCAGAACGATCTAACTTTGAAGCGGACAAAGCTTATTTAGATTTGGCCCATAAATATGGATACACACGTGTTTTCACTTCACTTCTAGAAATCAAGGGAGATAAGGAAGCTGTCCTTGAGGGCTTTAAGAAAGTTATTGCTTATGCCAATAATCTGGATATGGAAGTAATGGTAGATATTAATCCTGCCTTGTTTGAACAACTTAACATTAGTTATGATGATTTAAGTTTCTTTGATGAAATGGGTGCTGATGGTATTCGTTTGGACCTTGGATTTACAGGAGCTGAGGAAGCACGCATGACCCGAAACCCTTATAATCTTAAGATTGAGATTAATATGAGCCAGGGAACAAGCTACGTTGACAGTATCATGGATTACTCACCCAACATCGAAAACTTACTAGGGAGTCATAACTTTTATCCACACCGCTATACAGGGTTAGCCTTTGATCACTATGTAAAGTGTACCGAGAAATTCAAAAAGTATAATTTAAATACAATGGTATTTGTGAATTCTCATGAAGCTACCTTTGGTCCGTGGCCGACACAGGATGGCTTATGTACCTTAGAAGACCATCGAGATTTAAGCTTGAAGACCCAAGTGAAGCATTACAAACTTTTAGATGGCATTGATGATATTACCATTGCGAATGCTTATGCGAGTGAAGCGGAGCTTAAAGCAATGGCAGAAGCCTTCCGGGCTCAAATGCCAGAACTCAAAGTTGTTCCAAGAGATACAATAACGGAAAATGAACGGAAATGTGTTTTTGAAGCGACGCATAGTTACCGTGGCGACCGCTCAGAGTATATGCTGCGTTCAACTATGACGCGTGTTATCTACAAAGACTTGGATTTTCCCCCCCACGATACAGATACAATAAAACCAGGCGATGTGATTATTGACAATGATGGATATGGTCAATATAAAGGAGAAACACAAATCGCTCTAAAGGAAATGAAAAATGATGGCCGTGTCAATGTTGTAGGACATATATCGGAAGATGAAATGTTCTTACTTGACTTTATAAAGCCTTGGAGTTCGTTTAAATTTATTGAAAGTGATGAGCTATAATTTATAACCTTATACGCAAATAAATTAATTTTTTAGGAGGAATTCTATGAACGGAATTACGATGTGGATGGAGAAATATCTCGTTCCAGTAGCAGCAAAAATCGGGTCACAAAAGCACCTGGTTGCCTTGCGTGACTCATTTATTGGTATCTTGCCAGCAACACTGACAGGTGCCCTTGCAGCGATGGTATCAGCCATCGTCACAACTTTCCCACAGTCCATTCAACAAATGGTTTTGGGTCCAACCAAGTTTGCCCAACTTGCACCAGAAGATGTTTGGACACTTGCTAATACACCAATCATTGGCGATTTGAACAACATTTCAACACTCGTCAACCAAGGGACATTGACAGTTATTGGTCTTATCTTTGCTTTCTCTTGGGGGTATAATTTGGCACGTGCATATGGTGTTAATGATCTAGCCGGAGGTGTTGTAGCAGTTGCTACTCTCTTCGCTGGTTTGCCAAACCAAATGCCTAAATTCTTGGATGCCTTGGGCGTGAGTGATGCTGGTGTAGCCGCAACAGATAAAATCAATGGTGTCTTGACTGGTCAAGGTCTTGCAGCATGGAAGCCACTCTTTGCCGCTGCACACATGGATGCTGGTGCTTACTTTACAATTATTATTATGGGTGCCCTTGCAGTAATTATTTATGCTAAACTTATGTTAGCAGATATTACTATCAAAATGCCTGAGTCAGTACCACCAGCAGTAGCTAAAGCTTTCCTTGCGATTATTCCAACGATTGCTGCAATTTACGCTGTGAGCTTAGTTTATTATGTTATTGATAAATTGACTCATGATTCTGTAATTAACTTGATTACACATTATATTGCAGAACCCTTCCAAATTCTCTCACAAAATATTTTCTCAGTTCTTATTGTCACACTCTTCGTTTCAATCTTCTGGTTCTTTGGACTTCATGGACCAAACGTTTTGGCCCCTGCCCTTGATGGTATCTGGCTTCCACTTGGACTTAATAACCAAGCCCTTTACTTCCAAGTTCACTCAGACGGTATTCGTGACTTAGTAGCGCGTGGCGCGATTGATAAAGCACATGCCATTAACGGTGACTATGTCAGTCTTTGGGTACGTGGTTCATGGGATGCCTTCGTCTGGTTTGGTGGTTCGGGTGGTACAATAACCTTGATTCTTGCCATCCTTATCTTCTCTAAACGTAAAGATTATAAGACAGTGGGCCGTCTTGGTCTAGCACCGGGTATTTTCAACATCAATGAACCGGTCCTCTTCGGTATGCCAATCGTATTGAATGCCATCTTCTTTATCCCATTCGCAATTGCACCATTGGTAGCGGTTATTATCGCATATGTTGCAACAATGCTTCATTGGGTTGATCCAGTTGTCAGTGCGGTACCGTGGGTTACACCACCAATTATGAATGCCTTCCTTGCTACTGGATTTGACTGGCGTGCGATTATCTTGGCAATTGTCAACTTACTTGTAACCTTTGCTATTTGGACTCCATTCGTTATTGCAGCAAACAAAATGGAAGAACCTGAATTATAAAAGACAGAAAGGAACCCAATGATTATTGTTAATATAGCTATGATGCAAGAAAAAGTAATTCAACTTCTAGAAGAAAATGGATTTACTTATAAGGAAAAAAAGGGATTGAAACTCTATTTTCAAGGTCCGAATAGCGACTTTGCCACGGATGCTCAAACTGCAAAAAGCTTAATTAAACAAAGTTCATTTGGGTCAGCATTATTCTTTAACGTCGAGGAGGTTTAAATATGGCTTGGATATATGCATTACTTAGTTTGTCACTCTTGCTTCTAGCTTATCAAAACTGGAGTTTTGGAGGTGCTCTCTTTATTCTATCTGTGGTCATGCTTATACTTGCACGACAAAAGAAGAAAAAAGAAGAATAATAAAAAAGACTTGCTACGGCAGGTCTTTTATTATGTTTGACTTTAAAGCAGAAGCGTTATAAGATGAAAGAAGTGAATGTAAGCTTTATGGCTTGGGGCAAACTCTTTTTTTGACTAAATACCCCTAAGGGTATATAATGGGTGTATTAAGACATTGAGGAGAGAGAAAAAATGCGTTCAATCCAAATGAGCCAATTAAAAGAGAAAATCGGTCAGGTATCACTGTTTGATGTTCGAGAAGAGGACGAATATCTCGAAGGACACGTGCCAACAGCGATTAATATACCTCTGAGTGTTTTAGAACAAAGATATTCAGAAATAGAAGCTGGAAGTTATATTATTTGTCAAAGTGGCATGCGCTCTATGCGTGCATGTCAATTACTCGAGGCTCAAGGAATAGCCGCTACAAATGTTACAGGTGGTACTCTTGCTTGGGATGAAAAACTAGAAAAATAAAAGGAAGAAAAAATGTCAAAAAAATATGTTATTGTTGGTGGTGTTGCTGGGGGAATGAGTGCAGCAACTCGATTGCGCCGCTTAAAAGAAGATGCAGAAATTATTGTTTTTGATAAGGGACCATACGTTTCTTTTGCCAACTGCGGGCTTCCTTACTATCTTTCAGGTGAAATCGAATCAAGAAATAAACTCATTCTGCAAACACCTGAAAGTCTGGCACAGCGTTTTAATTTAGATGTTCGCCCTGATTCTGAAGTTGTTTCTATTGATCCCCATAAAAAAGAAATAACTGTAGTATCAAAAAACGGGATAAGCTACACAGAAAATTATGATGCATTGATTTTGTCACCTGGCGCAAGTCCTTTTATTCCGCCTATAAAAGGTTTAGCGGAGGCGGATAATGTCTTTAGCTTACGTAACATTCCCGACTTAGATAAAATTACAAATTATATGGAAATGGAGCACCGCAAGCAAGCATTGATTATTGGCGCGGGTTTTATCGGTTTAGAGATGGCTGAAAACCTACGAAAACTAGGTTTAGAAGTAACTATCGTCGAAAAAGCCGAGCATGTTTTACCAACTCTAGATCAAGAAATGGCCATTCATGTTGAAGAAGAATTGGCACATAACGGCTTGAAAGTACTCACGGGTGTGTCTGTTGTAGAGTTTCAAGACCAAGGAAAAACGGTTATTCTGGAGAATGGAGATAGCCTTAGTACGGACGTGGTTATCCTTTCAGTTGGGATTCAAGTAGAGTCTAAACTTGCTGCTGATGCGGGGATTAAGCTTGGAATGAGAGGGGCAATCCTTGTCGATGAGCATTATCAAACATCAATGCCGGATATTTATGCTGTGGGTGACGCCATTCTTGTTAAAAATCAGATTACTGGTGGGGATGCTCTGATCTCGCTGGCAAGTCCAGCCAATCGTCAAGGGCGGCAAGTTGCGGATGTTTTAGCAGGTCTGCCTGTTACCAATAAAGGGAGCATTGGGACAGCTATCGTTCGAACTTTCAATTTGACAGCTGCCTCTACTGGTCTTTCCGAAAAGCAAGTACAAGCCGGGCAATTAAAATATAAGTCTGTACATATTACAGCCAATGATCATGCGGGATATTATCCTGGCGCAAGCTCAATTCTTCTCAAACTTATCTTTAATCCAGAAAGCTGTCAAATTTATGGGGCATCTGCAGTTGGACAGAAAGGGGTAGATAAGCGTATTGATGTACTGGCAACAGCAATCAAAGCAGGAATGACTGTTTTTGATCTACCAGAACTTGAGTTAAGCTATGCTCCACCGTTTGGCTCTGCTAAAGATCCTGTGAATATGATTGGTTATGCGGCAATGAATATTGCAATAGGTTTGTCTGATAATATCCAATGGCATGAACTTGAAGCAGAACTTGCCCAAGGTAAGGTACTCTTAGATGTACGTCAAGAAAACGAAGTGGCGCGTGGAGGCTTTAAAGGTGCGATAAATATCCCCTTAAATGATTTACGACAAAATCTGGACAAGTTAGATAAAAATAAAGCATATATTGTCAGCTGTCAATCAGGGCTTCGCTCTTATACAGCTGAACGTATCTTAAAGCAAGAAGGTTTTAAAGTGGAAAATCTTGATGGCGCTTATGGCTTGTACAGTAAGGTAAAAAATCTTTAATTAAATCTGAACGAAAGGATTATTTTAGTATAATCCTTTTTCTGCTGTAAATTTTTAATGAATTTGGAGGCTGCATATGGTATAATATTAAAAAATATTTGTTAGATTTGAGGAAGTCATGAGACTTGAACTATATGAAGAAAAGCCGGAAGAAGCGAGTGCAGCTCTTGCTCAGGTTTTTGAAGCCTTTAATAATGAAACAGAAGAGGCCGAGTTACAAACAGTACGCTATAATCTAGCTGAAGATGCGGCCGTCTTTGCGCACCATCCTGTTGTCAATCATGCAATGAAAAAAATGGAAGCGGCCTTACCGTTGATGCTGGTAGATGGTGAAATTATGACGATTGGCGCTTACCCTGATATGGAGGATCTGACGGAAATCACGGGTGTGAGTTTTCAAGATATACGAACACCAGAATGTCAGTGTGGCAATTGTAACTGTGGAAAGGGATAAAATGATCGAAAATTTTCAACGACCAAGCAAGGAAGAATATTTTAAAGAAATCGTCGAAGTTGTGGCTAAACGCTCTACCTGTACGCACGCTCAAGTTGGTGCTCTCCTCGTAACTGCGGACGGACAAATCCTTTCAACGGGATATAATGGCTCTGTAGCCCTTATGCCGCATTGTACAGATGTAGGATGTTTGGAAGATAAAGACGGACATTGTATCGCTACAGTACATGCGGAGCAAAATGCAATTGCCCAGGCAGCAAAGCACGGTGTTTCACCAGAAGGAGCAATTCTTTATACGACCTTGTTTCCTTGTATCGCTTGCTTGAAACTCGTCCTGGCATCGGGTGTAAAACATATCAAATATATCAATGAATACCATGCTAAAAATCCTTATGAGGAAGAGTTGATTGAAACTTTAGGTATTCAAGTTGAAAAAATATAAAAAAGCCAGAAATCATGCTGGTTTTTTTATTTTAACGTAAAAAAACTGTTCCCTAAGTTTATCTGTAAAATTTATTCTTACTTCAGCTTTTTATGTCTGTTTTTGCTAAAATAAATGAATGGGAATAAAATACAGTCAAACACATAAAGTCGCTTTTTATGAGAGCGACACACGAGGCAAGATGAAAATATCAGATCTTCTTGCCGTAGCACTTCAAATTTCGGGAGAGCAGTCTTATACGTTAGACCGTAGCGACACATGGATTTGTGATAACTTCAATCTATTTTGGGCTGTTATCGAGCACGAAGTTCAGGTGCATCGCTTACCCGAGTTTAATGACCAGATTACAATCGAAACAGAGGCCACGTCATACAATAAGTTCTTTTGTTATCGTGACTTTATTTTTAAAAATACAACTGGGGAAATCTTAGTAAAAATAAGCTCTACTTGGGTTTTGATGAACAAAGATACGCGTAAAGTAGAACGTGTTGTTGATGAGATTGTGGCACCCTATGCGGCACCTAAAGTTAGCAAAATTGTTCGTCCTCACAAGTATCTTACCTTGTCTGAGAAGGCCCAATGCAACCTGGCCTTCCCAATTCGTTTTTCGGATCTTGATATGAATGGCCATGTGAATAATGCCAAATATTTTGACTGGGCTGTCGATCAGCTAGACTACGATTTCCGTATGACATACGAACCTAAAAAAATATATATTCGTTACAATCACGAGCTTCTTTACGGCAATCATGAGTTTATTCATCCTGTTTTTGAATTCCAAGGAGACACCACTTGCCATATTATTAGGAAAGATGGCGTAGATAATGCTAATATTGAGATTGAATGGTCAAAAATAATCGAGGAGAAGAAGTAAAATGAGAAAAGGTTACAAAAAGTATAAAGGTTATCTTATTGATTTAGACGGAACGATTTATATGGGCAATAATCGTATTCCGGCAGGCGAAGACTTTGTTCATCGTCTGCAAGCAGCAAAGGTTCCTTACCTATTTTTAACAAATAATACAACAAAAACACCACGTGTGGTCCAAAAACGATTGGCTACACAGTTTAACATTGATACGCCTATTGAAACTATTTACACAGCAAGTGCAGCTACAGTCGACTATATGAATGATTTGGGCTTGGAGAAGACTGTTTATATTATTGGTGAAGATGGATTAAAAGAAGCAATCTATGAAGCAGGATATAAAAAAGATCGTGAAAATCCAGCTTATGTTGTCGTCGCTTTGGATTCTGACCTTACTTATGAGATGCTTGCCGTGGCCACTCTGGCAATCCACAAAGGTGCAAAATTTATTGGGACAAATCCTGATTTGAACCTTCCAAGCGAACGTGGACTTTTACCAGGTGCTGGTTCTTTGGTTAAAATGATTGAAGCAGCTACACGTGTTCAACCAACCTTTATTGGAAAACCTGAGGCAATTATTGCGGAAAAAGCTGTTGAAAAAATGGGAATTTCTAAAGAGGATCTTTTAATGGTGGGCGATAACTATTTAACAGATATTCGTACAGGTATTGATAACGGTATCGATAGTTTACTTGTCACGACAGGATTTACAAAAGCTGAAGAAGTTCCTAGCCTTCCTATACCACCAACACACGTTGTTTCAAGTTTAGAGCACTGGGAAGTTTGAGATGCGTGACCGACTGATTTTTACGAGCCTTATTTTATGGGGGATTGCAACAGCAGTAAGTTTAACCTTGCTTTTAGCAGTTCCGCTTTTTTATATAGATATTCATCTGGAAAATTTGACCAAGATATCTGGTCTTTCAGCAGAAACATTAAGACATAACTTCAATGTTCTGATGGCTTACCTCGTCAATCCATTTGAAAGTGTGTTACAGTTGCCTGATTTTCCTTCATCACCAGATGCTTTGCAGCATTTTAAAGATGTGAAAAAGCTCTTTATGCTCGCTTTAGGTCTCACAGTTATATTAAGCCCTGCCCTGTTCTTATTTTGGAAGGAACATTTAGCGATTCTCTATCACAATGGGTTACGTTTTGTAATGGGGACACCTTTATTTATAGGTTTAGTTGCGGCCTTGATTGGATTTGATAACTTTTTTATCTATTTCCATGAAATTTTTTTCCGAGATGACACCTGGCTTTTTAATCCTGACACAGACCCGATTATTAATGTCTTGACAGAGAACTATTTTATGTTTACTTTTATTCTATTTGTAGTCCTTTTTGAATTAATCTTTTTTCTCATTTATTGGTCAGGAAACAGACATATACAAAAGAAAAATTCGGAAAAGACGAACGTTGATAGCTAAAACTGATAATAAATCAGTTTTTTTTCTTTTGTTTTTGTCAATATGCGTTAAAATAAATAAGGAAGGTTTGGTTTGCAGAGATTTTTATCGCCAAACTAGCGAGGTTGTCCAAATTGGAAACTCGGTCGGTATTCTGTAATAACAAATGAATAAAGAGGCATTCTTATGAACACAATGGTACCAGTTTTTGATTACGAAGATATCCAACTTATCCCAAATAAGTGTATTATTAACAGCCGTAGTGAGGCAGACACGTCAGTTAAGTTGGGAGATCACACTTTCAAACTTCCCGTTGTTCCGGCAAATATGCAAACAATTATTGATGAAAACATTGCTGAAATGTTAGCTAAGCAAGGTTACTTCTATATTATGCATCGTTTTGAAGAAAGTACACGAAAAGACTTCATTGAAAAAATGCATGCACAAGGTTTGATTGCGTCAATTTCTGTTGGCGTTAAAGACAACGAACGTCAGTTTGTCCGTGATTTGGCAGAAACAGCAACAATTCCTGATTATATTACAATTGACATCGCGCATGGCCACGCCAATTCTGTTATTGAAATGGTACAGCTCATTAAACGTTTGATGCCCCAAGTTTTTGTTATTGCGGGGAACGTAGGAACACCAGAAGCTGTCCGGGAGTTAGAAAATGCTGGTGCTGATGCAACAAAAGTTGGAATCGGTCCGGGTAAAGTTTGTATCACTAAGGTAAAAACAGGATTTGGTACAGGCGGATGGCAGCTTGCAGCTTTACGTTGGTGTGCAAAAGCAGCAAGTAAACCGATTATCGCTGATGGCGGCATACGTACACATGGGGATATTGCGAAGTCTGTTCGTTTTGGTGCAACAATGGTCATGGTTGGTTCACTCTTTGCAGCTCATGAAGAATCACCAGGTAAAACAATCGAGCAAGATGGTAAACTCTACAAGGAATACTTTGGCTCAGCGAGTGAATACCAAAAAGGCGAACACAAAAACGTTGAAGGAAAGAAAATTCTTTTGCCACATAAAGGTGCATTGAAAGATACACTTCAAGAAATGCAAGAAGATCTCCAAAGCTCTATTTCTTATGCCGGTGGACGTGATTTAAACGCACTACGTAAAGTCGATTATGTTATCGTGAAAAATTCTATTTGGAACGGTGACTCATTATAAAATAAAAACTGTCTAGCGACAGTTTTTTTATATTATATAGTAGAAAGTTAATTATTTTTGAATCCAGTTAGAAGATGATGTAGAATGTTAGTAAAGATAGAAATAAGAAAGTAGGAAAGTTATGAAAATACTTGTCGTTGGTGCAAATGGAAAAGTGGCGAAACATTTAGCAAAAAGTTTAAAAAACTATCCTGAAATTCAAGAAAAAGCTGTTATCCGTAAAATAGAACAGCAAGACTTTTTTAAGCAATTAGGGATTGAAACAATTGTTTTAGATATAGTTAATAATTCGATTGAAGAATTTGCTGCAGCCATGTCTGATGTGGATGCTGTTGTTTTTAGTGCTGGTGCAGGCGGTTCTGGATTAGATAAAACAATTATGATTGACTTAGATGGAGCAGTTAAAATTATGACTGCAGCTGAAAAAGCTAATGTCAAACGCTTTATTATGATCAGCACTTTCCGTGTCGGAAGAGAAGAAATTACACGTCAAATTCAAGAAGATTCCTCACTTAAGATATATACTATTGCAAAAAATTATGCGGATGAGTGGCTCAAAACACGAACAAATTTAGACTGGACAATTATTCATCCTGGGATGCTCACAGATAAAGAAAGCACAGGTAAAGTGGCATTAGCCAGCCGTGTAGAAGCTGGTGGAATTCCGCGTGCAGATGTGGCTAAAGTTATTCTGGAAACTCTGAGAAATGACTCGACCATCAATATGGAGTTTGAAGTTGTCAGTGGAGACACAATAATTTCTGAAGCTATTAAAAGTTTAAAAGACTAAAGGAAACGAACGTGTGAAATAAGTCACAACGTTCGTTTTTTTATGTAAAAGTCATATTGTTGCTGATAATATTGGGCAATTTCTTCACTGCCAATTTGATGAAAAATTTCTAACGCTTGAACCATCATTGTATTCCCCATCTTTTCGTCTTTGAAGCGATAGGTCCAAAAACCTTTAGAGAGATTAAGAAGGTTGCGTAAAAACATTGATTGTACAAGTTCTAGGGACTCAACTCGATTGAGAATATGAGCACTGTACTCTTGGTAACCCTTACTTGCTAAAAGAGCAATAGCACGACAGCATGCACAAACAAAAATTTCCAGATACTTCACGGAGTTAAATATTTTGTGTTTCTTTTCTAAGAGAAATAAATCAAGTATATATAAAATATCACGTATATTTAATTTATTCATCGTAAAGTAAAACACATAAAGTTCCACTTGTCCCCAAACTTTTATATCATAAAGATAATCTGTAATGGTGTCGATATTTTCTGAACTTAGTTCTGTATATGAAGCTTTTGCTGCCAAGGAGATATAAGGATAGCCTGCTTCAAGAGCTACGCTATATAGATTGTCAAGTGCTTTTTTATCTTGTTTAAGAAAAGCTGTCTCGATTTCCTTTAAAAGTGCTTCTGATTCATTGGGGGCATAATCATTTAAAAGATATTCATACTCTTCTAGCCCAATCCCCATCAATTGTAAAGCTTCTACAACTTTTTCAAAATTCATCATGGTTTCTGCTCGTTCAAAACGAGAAAGCGTGGCTTTTGAGATTCCTATAGAAGAAAAGTCCGACAAGGAGATATGTTTTTGCTCACGTATTTGCCGAAAAACATATCCAAATTTTTTATATACCATAAAATCTCCAGTCATTTATAGTGGCAGTTATAGTTATACTATCAGAAAATGAAACAAAAAAATAATGTGTTATCAAATACGTGACGATAAAGAATATCGTTGCTTTTATGCAACGATATAAAAAGATAAAATTATTTATTATATTATAATATATTGTAAGAAGCAGGAGAAGAAAAGCCACTTTTCTTTTTCATCAAAAGGATAGAGGTGAAGATAATGGATCTTATTAAAGAAATGCTAGAGCCTTATTTTTTCGCAAAGCTATTTTTGATACCAGCAATCTTGGGGGGGATATTCCTCACTAAAAATATTATCCATCGTAGTAAATATGCTGAAAATAGATACTTTGCCTTTGGCCTCTATTCGAGCAACTTCACATTATGGATTTTTCTTTTAAAAATATTATTTATCGTAACAGCGCCTGATGGTACTTATGGTTATTTACTGAGTGACATCTCCCTCATTTTTATTGCTATTACTGTTGATTATTGTATTGTTACCTATTATGAAAAAATAGAATATGCGATGCTTCCGCTATTTATGATTTTCTATCTGTTTTATATATACAATTATGGTTTTCGTTGGAAGTCGATTTTATTAGTTACTTTGTCCTTAAGTCTTTTTTGGCTAACGCTCTATTTTATTGCCAAAAATCAAACAACAGTGATGCAAAGCTATAGAAAAATGATGATGATAGGCTTGAGCCTTGTTATTTCTATACAGCTCCTTCTCCTGTCCGAATACGCTTTTAGCTGGGTACATTCATTTGAAATTTTTTGGAAAACTTTTATACTGCTTGTGATTGCTAAGTTTATTTTATTAAATATTTCTTCTATTGTAGGAGAGTATGCAAAATATAAAAGGTATACATATATTGATGCACTGACCAATGTCTATAACAGGAGAAAGTTTGAAGAAACGATGGACGAAATCCTTGCCAGCGACCAGATTTCTAAATTTTCATTAGTTTTTTTTGATATTGATAATTTTAAGCACATTAATGATTATTACGGACACAGCTCTGGAGATTATGTATTAAAAGAGATTTGTGTACTTATCAAAAATTATTTAAGAGGAACTGGTGAAAATGGACAACTTTTTCGCTATGGAGGCGATGAATTCTTTCTACTCTTTCGTAATCGCAAAGGAGAAGATGTACGCGATATTATGGAACTGATAAGCAAACAAATAGCTGAATTTGCCTTTTACACGAGTTCCAACACAATTAAAACATCAATTTCTGTGGGAGTTGTTGAAATAACTGACAAGGTAACTCGAGATCAAGCCATTCACCGCGTAGATAAACATTTATATATTGCAAAAGAAAACGGGAAAAATCAAGTTTACTTTAAATAGAAAAAATTGATTTTTCTCTTTTTTTTGTCTATTTTATTTTATTTTGTTTTAAGTTTATTTTTAAGTATACTAAAGTTGTAGGTAAAATTAGGGTGTACTTTTTTATTAAAGGAGTATTATATATTGCAAGAGGAAAAATTAAATAAAGAACAAACCGAAGAAAATTATAGTTATTCTGATTTGTTTTTTGAAAAAGGTCATTGGTTTTTGAAAATCAAGCAACTACTAATCGCTCTTTTAGGCTGGGTTTGTTTCATCGTCCCGACCTTTATTACCATAGCGTCATTTTTATATGCAACTTCAAAAGGGAAGTACGGCATTGCCTTTTGGAAATATTCTGAGGGTGTATTGGAAATTAAGTTTTTATTGATTTTACTTGCTTTTTGTGTAATCATCACCTTTACTTATGCAGCGAGCATGACAATTATTCAAAATAATCGAAGGGAATCGGTCATTGAAAAATGGCCTACATTTGATTCGGTCTCCAGTATTGAGCGAAGAAAAAGAGGAAAGAAATTTATGGCGGACCGCTTCGGCGAAGAAGAATTCCGTCACAATGTTAAATATTTTGAAGTCCTACCAGAAAAGAATTTGAAAAACGACGAACTTTCAAAAGTACTGGGAAAAGATGAGGAGGATACTTATGATATCTGATATTTTCGGCCAGATGTTTACATCAGACAGCGGTTTGCAAATGGTAATCACCGTGTGTTTAATAATTCTTTGCCTTTATCCCGTCATTGGAGCTTTATTTTGGTTTTTTGGTTCTTTAAGCTACCGTTTCCTGAAAAAAGGGAGGAAAGAGACGAATTTTGTTGAGTTAACACCTGATGAGCAACCGATGATTACGATTATGATTCCCGCACATAATGAAGAAGTTATGATTGAGGAAACGATTGAGTACTTAGCAACAATGCTCAATTATAGTAATTATGAAATTTTAGTGATTAATGATGGCAGTACCGATCAAACTTTGTCTATTCTCCAAAACTTACAAGAGAAGTACGATAAACTGCGTGTCATTAATATCTTGAAGAATCAAGGAAAAGCACATGGTTTTAATATCGGTACTTATTTTGCTAAAGGCGAATATATTTTAAGTAATGATGCGGATACAATTCCTGAAAGAGATGCTCTTATGAAATATATGAACTATTTCATGAGTGAAATTGATGTCAATACAGCTGCGGTTACAGCCAATATGGATGTACAGAATCGGACAACTATAATGGGTAAATCACAAACAGTTGAATTTTCAAGTATTGTTGGAGTCATTAAAAGAAGCCAAACGGCGATTAATGATTCTATGTACTCATATAGTGGTGCGAATACTATGTATAAAAAGCAGTTTCTAATTGATGTTGGCGGTTTTAGACAAGACCGAAGTACAGAAGATATTAGTATCGCCTGGGATCACTTGATGTACGGCGTGACACCACGATTTGCGCCGGATATTATCTTCCATATGAATGTGCCAGAAACTCTCTCGCAGCTTTACAAACAAAGAAAACGCTGGGCTCAGGGAGGAACTGAAGTGTGGTTTACAAATTCGCTTAAGTTTATCTTACACCCTATAAAGTACCGCTACGTTCTGTCAATGTTTATTGATACGACTTTTTCCATCATTTGGTCTTTCTTCTTTTTCATTACGTCCATTATATTTATCGTGGCTATGCTCTATTTTCTTTTGGTAGGCAATTATGAGCGTCTTTGGCATGGGTTTGCAATGTCCTTTATCTTTGTAACCTTTGAGCTCATAGCGGGAACTCTGCAACTTTTAGCAGCTTTAATCTTGGACAGTAAGGGACAAAAATTTAAATATTTTATTTTTGCCCCCCTTTATATGTTATTTTTCTGGATGGTAAATCCAATAACAATAATCACGACTTTCATACCAGCCATGAAGGCTTGCTTTGGCAAAAATGAACACGCTGGTGCTTGGATTAGTCCTACAAGGAAGAGCTTAAAGAAAGGATAAACTATGCTTTTAGATGTAATGGTACTGTTGACAATAATTTTTATTATTCTCTGCTTGCTAGGGGTTATAACCAGCTATATTTGGGCAAAACGTCAAAATAGAATTTATCCTAAAACAATGGAAGATGCTGAGAACTATACGTTTTACTTTCAGACAATTATTGATAATAAAGGAGAAAAATCTGGACTAGAAGCACTGCTCCGGAAGTTTGATGTAGAAAAACAAGAATGGGTTTTTCCAGATGATATTGATAAGTTTACTTTACGTGAAGTGATTCATCTACTTCATAAAAGTTTCGTGAAAATAAACTATCCATCACAATTTTTAGCAATTAACATCAGTCTGCAACAACTGGCGGATCCACGTTATGAATATTTCATTCGCTGGATGAAAGGGGAATGTTATCCAATGGAGCTGCGAATTGAAATTAATGTGGAGCTGACAGACAAAATTGGTTGGATTTTGAAATCCAGAATTAAAAAGAATTTAAAATTAAGTCAAGATATTGGTGTTCATGTTATTCTTGAAAAAGTTGAGCCAAGTAAAAAATACTTTAACAAAATTAAATGGCTTTTGAATGATATCTATGGTGTGAAAATTCCTCTATCTAAATTTCAAAAGAAAAGTGATTCTGAGTGGTTTGATCTCAACATGGGCGATTGGGTACGTTTAATCAGAGAAAAAAATAAGAATATCGATATCACTGAGGTTGAGGATAGAGAAGGCATTGATTTAGCCGATAAATTAAAAATCGACAATCGACAAGGTTATTTTATAGACAAGCCTCATTACGAGAAATAGCTTGTTCTATTTTTTTTTACTTATATTGGTGCTTGAAAGTTGCATTATTTAGGAAAAAGAGTAGAATAGGTTTGAGCAAAACGATTTTAAAAAAATATGGTGCATCTCAGACAATAATCAATGAATAAAGGACGAGTACATAAATGACTGAACTGACTTTTGAAGAACGCTTAAAACAGCTTCGAAAGACTTATCTTGAAGATGATAATGAAGATAAGGAAGCACAAGAGATGAATGCTTTTATGAGTTTATCAAAAAAAGATAAAATCAAAAAAATTGAAGCCCAGTTAACTGAAATTAAAAATAAAAAAGATGCTTTAGAAAGTACTCTCCCAAATCAAACTGATACTATCTCACGCGAGAACATCGAACGTCATCTTGAAGCTTTAGACGAGAAAAGAGAGCTCATGCTCCAAAAACTAGAATATGTTAAAAAAGATGAGTTTAGTGCTGCAAAACGAGAACGAATCAAACGTCAGTTGGCAGAACTAGAATTTAAACGTTGTCGTCTACGCATGAACAATAAGGACTGCTCAAAGTTGGACAAGAAAATTCAAGAGAAGCAAAGACGATTTAGAAATGATGTTTAAAGAATAGTTATCCGCCTCAATAAAAGAGTAAACAAAAAAGTACATTAAGGTGCTTTTTTTTGACCAAATATTATTTTTTGTGATATAATAAACTTATCTTCAGGGCACCGTGAAATTCGGGACCGGCGGTTAAAGTCCGCGAAGCTGTAAAGCTTGATGTGGTGAAATTCCACAACCGACAGTAAAGTCTGGATGGGAGAAGAATAAGAAATAAGACCGGCTCTTTTTGAGTTGTGTCAGTTTTCGCAAATATTCAAAAAACTCCCTTCAAAACGAAGAAATATTTTTTTCTATTTTGGAGGTTTTTTCGTGTCAAATTCAAAAACACGTCGACTCACACTTATCGCAATGCTCAGTGCAATTTCTTTTGTACTGTCCTACCCCATGTTCCAATTTCCTTTGGTGCCAAGTGCAAGCTTCTTAAAGATTGATTTTACGATCTTGCCAATTTTGATTGGATTATTCATGCTCGGCTTAAGTAGTGCTTTTGCCATTCTTATTATTCGTTCACTTTTGTGGTTGCTTTTAAATAGCGATGGAGTGAATACCTATATTGGCTTACCAATGAACATTGTAGCAGTTACTGTCTTTGTGCTGGTGCTTTGGTTCTTTCTCCGCCACAAATTTAGCTTACGTCATTACATTATGGCAACCATATCCGGAACATTGGCAATAACAGCAGTAATGGTGATTCTTAACTATGTATACGCAATTCCACTTTACGCTATGTTTGCTAATTTTGATATTGCAACAATGTTTCCTGGTGGTATTTCAGCCTATATTGGAGCTGTTGTTGTCTTTAATATCCTTCAGGGTCTCATTTTTGCAGGGAGCTTTGCTTTACTCTACTGGGCCCTCCGTGGATCGAAAGCCATCAAATTTATTAACGCTTAAACAGAAAATAAAGCCTATAACTAAGGCTCAATAAAAAGATAAAAATGATCTTGACTTCGGCAATGGTCATTTTTTTGTTTTTTTCTTAATTTCCCCTTGCATTTTTTTTTAACATCTGATATACTAATATAAGTTCTGAAAAGGACTGACCGAAGACAGTTGGGGACGTAAGTCATAAGCATCCAACCGAGGACAAACATTTTAAACAATGATTGAACTCTCTATGTCTTTTGGTCGTGGGGATTTTTATTTGTAAAAATTCTTACGAACAAAATAAAATGGAGGTAAACAAATGAGCGATTACAAAGTAAACGAAGCAACTATTGCTAAGAAAGCTGAGTTGGTTGACGTATTTGCAGAAAAATTCGAAGCTGCGACATCTATCGTTGTTGCGAGCTCACGTGGTTTAACTGTAGAACAAGACACTCAACTTCGTAAAGAGTTGCGTGAAGCCGGTGTGGAATTCAAAGTTGTTAAAAACTCAATCTTGCGTCGTGCAGCTGAAAAAGCTGGACTCGAAGGTTTGAACGACAGCTTCGTAGGCCCATCAGTAGTAGCTATCTCAAACGAAGATGCTATTGCGCCTGCTAAAATTTTGAGCGAGTTTGCTAAAACAGCAGACAAACTTGAAATCAAAGCTGGTGTTATCGAAGGAAAAGTTACAAGCAAAGAAGAAGTTGCAGCTATTGCATCTCTTCCAAGCCGCGACGGACTTCTTTCTATGCTTCTTTCAGTGCTTCAAGCACCTGTCCGCAACGTGGCTCTCGCAGTCAAAGCTGTTGCAGAAAAAGAAGAATCAGCTGCTTAATTCCATATGGAATAATAGTAAGCAACTATTATATCGGCGGATTTACGCAATAAACTAAAATTTACTAGGAGAATCAAAAATGGCATTGAACATTGAAAACATCGTTGCTGAACTTGAAACAGCAACAATCCTCGAACTCTCTGAGCTCGTTAAAGCAATCGAAGAAAAATTTGACGTAACTGCAGCTGCTCCTGTAGCAGTAGCAGCTGCTGGTGGCGAAGCTGCAGCAGAAAAAGATTCATTTGACGTTGAATTGACAGCAGCAGGCGACAAAAAAGTTGCTACAATCAAAGCTGTTCGTGAAATCACTGGTCTTGGCTTGAAAGAAGCTAAAGAACTCGTTGATGGCGCACCAACAATGATCAAAGAAGGCGTTGCAACTGCAGAAGCTGAAGAAATCAAAGCTAAATTGGAAGAAGCTGGTGCTTCAATCACACTTAAATAATCATTTAAGTGCAATTTAGATGGAAGCATCCACTTGGATTAGCTTCCCAAAAACAGCCCTTAGAGGCTGTTTTTTTTATGGAGATTTTAGCAAAACCATTCCCTTGTATTTCTGCGAAAGAAAATATATTTTTGTTATACTAGATTTATAATAAAAACTGTCTCAAATATAAGAAGGAATAAATATGATTGATAAATACGATTTGCCCAAGGAAGACTTACTTACTTTACTTGTGGAAGAATCTAAGTTAGCGCCGCAACACCAATTGCCAGGGGAAGAGATCGAGGGGGTTAATGTTACCATGCAGTTTTTACGTGACGAAACGGGTCAAGTGCGTTATCTTCCGCGTCGTAAAGTGATGGGCTATGATCTTGATGGGGTAATTTTTTCTATGAAGAAAGCTATCGAATGTACCAATCTAAAGTTAGGTACTGACTTAAATATCGAAACGATGGAAGCTATTGACTATGAATTAATCTATTATGCAACGATGGACGAAGCTATCCAGCGAAAAATTATAAGGGAGAGTACACCCAATCGTAAGATGGTAGAAGATTTAGCAGAAGAACATTTGAATGGAGCAGAAATAGTACTGATTACAGCCCGTCATGTTTCTTATGCTAAAGAAACGATTGAATCGCTTAATCGATTTGGTATTTATTATGACAAAATTTATTTTACTGAAGAAAAATTGCCCCTAATTATCGGATTGGATATTGACTGGTTCTATGATGACAAACCGGAAACAATTGCAGCCATTAAGAATCATAAGGTACGTACAAAAGCTGTACTTGTATCAGCACCCTATAATCGTGGAGCTACAGATTATGACTATCGTTACAAGGTTGGCCTTGAATAACTAGTTAGTCTTAAGCTTAAAAAATTTACAAAATAGACTAGGATTGGCACGTCCTTTCCTCATGACTATGGATGTTATGAAAAAGGAGAAAACGATGACTGATACGATTCGTGTCATTGCGGATAAAGTCAATAATTTAAAGAATGTATCGCTTGAAATCCCCAAGAAAAAGATTACTGTTTTTACCGGAGTTTCAGGTTCTGGCAAATCGAGCCTTGTTTTCGATACACTTGCCGATGAATCACAGCGCCTCTTAAATGAAACTTTGCCAGCATTTGTTCGACAGTTTCTACCCAAGTATGAGCGCCCTGATGTTGAGCGGATTGAAAACCTTCCGGCTTCTATTGTGATTGACCAAAGAACTTTAGGTGGTAATGCTCGCTCTACTCTTGGGACAATCACCGATATTGCCCCTGTTATGCGTCAACTTTTTGCAGAGGGAGGAAATCCTCAACTTGGTGTAGACCATTTTTCCTTTAATCTTCCAGCGGGCATGTGTCCAGAATGTCAAGGTATTGGTAAAAAATTAGAGTTAAAAATGGAGCTTTTTATTGATAAAGAGTGCTCGCTTAATAAAGGGGCAGTCCTTTTTAAGCCATATCAAAAAATTGTCAAAATGTATGTGGACAATGGCCTTTTTGATGGTGATAAATTATTGAAGGACTATACAGAAGAAGAGCTGGAGCGCCTTTATCATGGTAAAGAAGTTGGCAAAATCAAAATGGGTGAATACAATCTGACATATGAGGGTATAGTAGACAAGTTTAATCGTAGCTTTTTACAGAAAGACGGGGAGTTGTCTGCAGGTGCTCAAAAAACACTTGCGACTTACACTCATGAAGCACTTTGCCCAGTTTGCCAAGGAAAACGCTTAAACCAAGAAACGCTAGCAGTACGTTGGTCCGGGTATAGCTTTGCGGATTTGATGAGTATGGAACTGACAGACTTAAGTGGTGTGCTTTCATCACTTGAGGGAACTGAGCACCTCAAACAACAGATTGATCATCTGATCGAACTTGGATTAGGTTATCTCAGTCTTGATCGAGAAACAACGACTTTATCTGGCGGTGAGTCTCAGCGTGTAAAATTAGTAAAGCATTTAAATAATGCTCTCTCGGATATGCTTTATATTTTTGATGAACCCTCTGTTGGCCTGCATCCAAGAGATGTTGCTCGCATTAATAGTATCTTTACAAAGTTACGAGATAAAGGAAACACTGTTCTTATAATTGAGCATGATCCAGATGTTATCAAGATTGCTGATTGGGTGGTAGAAGTTGGCCCTGCAGCTGGAGTTCATGGCGGTGAAATTATGTTTGAAGGAAGCTATGAGCAGCTCCTTCAGTCTGATTGTTTAACAGGGAAATACCTTTCGCAAATGACAACTGTTAATGAACAACCAAGGCAAGCGCTTCACTTTTATCAAGGAGAAGTTTCAAATGCTAATAACCTTAAAAATGAACACCTTGATATTCCTCAAGGTCTTCTCACCGTTTTGACCGGTGTAGCTGGCTCAGGAAAATCAACACTTGTAGAGCATTCTTTAAGAGCGGCTTATCCAGAAGCTATCATGGTGACTCAAGCCAGTTTGGCTGCCACCAGCCGTTCTAATCCCGCGACTTTTATCGGGATCATGGATAATATCAGAAAAGCCTTTGCCAAAGTGAACGAAGTTAAACCAAGTCTTTTCAGCTACAACTCTGAAGGAGCTTGCTCCGCTTGCGAAGGTAGAGGTTATATTGAGTCTAACTTAGCATTTATGGAAACAGTGAAACAAACCTGTGAAGTTTGTCAGGGGAAACGATATAAGTCAGAAGCTCTCGCCTTTAAGTATCAAGGAAAAGATATTACTGAAGTATTGGATTTAACTATCGAAGAAGCGTTAGACTTTTTCAAGGCTGTACCTGCCATTAAGAAAAAGATAAAAGCTATGGACGAAGTAGGGCTTGGTTATCTGTCGTTGGGACAGCCAACGAGTACTTTATCTGGCGGTGAACGTCAACGCTTGAAATTAGCTAATGAGTTTTATCAAAAAGGTAATCTGTTTATCCTAGATGAACCATCAACAGGACTGCACCTGTCGGATATTAGTCGTCTGATGAAGATTATGAATCATTTTGTTGAACAAGGGAACACCTTGGTCGTGATTGAACATCATTTAGATATTATTCGTCAGGCGGATTGGATCATTGATATAGGTCCAGACGGGGGTTCAGCAGGTGGAAAGGTAATTTTCGAAGGGCCACCTGCAGGATTAAAAAATTGTTCAGATTCGCTTACTGCCAAATATATTTGATAGGAGACATAAAAATGTTACAAGTTATTTTGCATATTGATGAGAATCACAAATGGAAGACACTCCTCTCCAATGTGAAGAATTTAAAAGATTGGCTAGAGAAGAATAAAGAGCCAGGTAAGATAGAGATTTTAGTGAATGGAGAAGCAGTAGAAATGGCCCTCAAGGACTCGCCTGTGGTTCTTGCAGAAGTACTGAAAATAGATGTCAAAGTGGCTATTTGCCAAAATTCTTTAAATTCGAGAGGATACAAAGAAGAGATGCTGCAAGAAGGTTGTTCAATTGTTTCAGCTGGAATTGTGGAACTCGTTCAAAAACAGAACTCAGGCTTTGCTTATGTTAAACCATAAGATACTTTACTTTCTACAATAAATAGTACAAAATCATCCCATATTATTGGGATGATTTTATTTTATTAGGCTAGGGATTTTATTATTGAGATAAAAAAAGATCTCATCAGAGATCTTTCATTTTCAATTATTCAGCAGTTTTCACAGCAACTTCGCCAGAAACTTTGAATTGGTTAGCAGCATCCAATTCTTTGTATGCGTCCAATTGTTCTTGCGTTGCGAAGTAAAGGTTACCGTTGATTTCAGATGGGATTGTTTTTCCGTCTGTACCTTTCATATCGCGTGCTTTGATTGAAGCATTTTCTGCAACGTAAACGTCACCTTTAATGTTACCACCTTCGAGGTCAAAACCAGGTGATTTAATAATCAAACGTTTTGTAGTCAAAGTAAATGAGTCTGTTACTTGGTGTTTATCATTTTGTGCAATCAATGCCAATGTACGTTGAATTTGGCCGCTCTCGTTCATGAAGATACCATCAACAGTGATGTCTTTATCAGCTGCATCGATATCAGAGCTACCAGATACTAACCATGCACCTTTAGCGCTTAAGCCTGAAGCTAAAACGTCAGCTGCATCAGTACCTGTTGTTGCACCAGTTTGTGTATCAGGACCATTACCTTCAAATTCGTGAGTAACTACACCATGATCACCTATAGTAATTGCACCCATTGGGAACTCAACAACTTCACCTTCTACAACTTTAGTTTCACCTGTTACAGTTGGTTTTTGCTCTTCAGGAAGTTTGTTATAAGCATCCATAAGATCTTGGCTAGCAAATGTCAAATTACCATCGATAGTTGCTTTACCTTCAACGCCCTTACCATTTTGTGCACCAAATCCAGGTGCAAAGACTGCTACGTCACCTTTAATTGTCCCGTTAGAAAGTTTGAAACCAGGTGATTTTACTTCAACTTTATCAACAGTCAAAGTGTAACGGTCTGTTATAACATGGTCTGCATCTTGTGCATAAGCTGCAAATTTACGTGCAATTTGGTTTTTGCTGGCGTAAACACCTTCAACAGTCAAAGTTTTACCTGAAGCATCCATATCTTTTGTGATAGCTGCCAACCATGCACCGTTTTTAGACAAACCTTTTTGCAAATCTTCAAAACTACTTGCTCCAGCAGTCGCTCCTGTGAATACATCTGCAGTTTTACTACTGTCAGACTGTTCAGTTTTGGCATCATTGTTGCCGTTTGCTGATTCATTGTTGTTGCCACAAGCTGCAAGCAAGAAGATTGAAGCTGCTGACAAAGTTACGATTGAAGCCAATTTAGTGGTTTTCATTTAGATTCTCCTAAATAATAAATTTGAATTGAGTTTGGAGTAGTTATGAAATCGCTCGCAAACCCCGACACATTAATTCTAACTTAAAAAAAAATAAAATGCAAGAATTTGCCGGTTTATTCACAAAATTAAAAAGTGCATCTTTTGCATGCAAAAGGATTGGAATCATTTTAAATCTAACACCTTCTTATCCTAAAAATGAAGAAGAAGCACATGTCAAAGCTGCAGAAATGGCAGATCTTTGGCAAAATAGATTATTTCTTGATGCATCAGTAAAAGGCTATTTTCCTCAAGAGTTGGTAGATGTTCTGGATAAGGAAAATGTCCTTTGGGAATGGACAGAAGATGAGCTAGATATTATTGCAAAAAATACCATTGATTATCTCGGATGCAATTATTATCATCCGGCGCGTGTTCAAGCGCCCAAGTACTCGCCAGATTCTTTGGCTCAAGATTTTCGACCAGATAAATACTATGAACATTATGAAAAACGTGGTGTGAGAATGAATGCCGATCGGGGGTGGGAAATCCATCCTCAGACAATTTACCATATGGCTAAGACAATTCAAGAGGAGTATGGTAATCTTCCTTGGTTTATTTCCGAGAATGGAATGGGAGTAGAAAACGAAAATAAATTTCTAGATGAACAAAACCAAGTTCAAGATAATTATCGTATTACTTTTATGACAGAGCATCTCTATTGGCTACATAGAGCAATTAAAGAAGGAGCTAATTGTTTTGGTTACCACGTATGGACTCCTATTGATTGTTGGTCATGGCGTAATTCATTCAAAAATCGCTATGGGTTAATTAGTCTGGATTACCCTAGGCAGATTAAGAAATTAAAGAACTCTGCGCACTGGTTTAAAGCATTATCGAGTTCTTCAGTTTTACGAATCCCAGATGATATCCTAGAAAAATACAAGAATTATTAAGAGTTTTCGTTAACGTGTTTGGAGTAAAAAGCATATTCAATAGAATTTGCTTTTTTTAATTCCGGTTACCAATGTAACGTAATGTGTTATAATTCTCTTATAACGTAAAGAAAGCGTAACAATGAAAACGTATAACTTATTAAAACTAATTGCTCACGGCGCCCTTTTTATAGCTTTGTCCTCATTTGTCCTTGGTAACTTCCTACCAGAGCAGGTGCACTATTCTACTCCTGTTACTAGGGTACTTTTATTTTATCGTTTTTTAGGTGTGATGAGCTTAGGTTATTTGCTACTCGTTTTAATCAGAAATAAGAAGCTTTGGTTAACTTCTAAAGGGATACCCTCCTCTCAAAGTAAAGCTTTGAATTGGAAAAATATTAAAATTTTTCCTTTTATATTTCTTAGTTACTACCTCTTTCACCTCTACATGATTGTAGTAGAGAATATTAACAACCCTCACTTTGTGATGGATTATAACTCCTTAAACTTAGGATTGTTAGTAAAGCAGTATTTTCCTCTTGTTTTGATGATTCTGCTAGTCCTTCGTTTAGTGGCAGCTATACCAGAAGAAAAGATTATGCCAAAAATTTTGAGTTTCACAGCCGATTTAAAAATAGAACACTTTTATCGCACAGTGATCACAGCTTTAGCTTTCACAGATAATCTAGTAGTTCGTTTGGTTTGGGATATAATCTTTGCTCCTGTCGATTCAACAGCACCATTACGTTTGACTTATGCGGATATGAGCATCCTTGGACGTCATGATTTTATTCAACTTATAGGGAATTTAGTCTTTATTTTTATAGTTATTAGTGTCCTAAGTTGTTTTATCGTTAAGGGTGTCCAATCTTTGAAGACCACTGATATCAATTTTTCTCTTGCTTTAACGAGCAGTCTTTTATTGGCGCTTGTTTTTAACTTCCTTATCCAAGCTTCAATGCGTGTAAATGAAGGACGAATGTATTATGGACGTGTTGTAACAGGAATTAGTCTCTTTCAGATTTTGATATTAATGTTAGTCTTTATGTTCATCTATGTGTTAGTGAACCGTTATGTGTTTGCGACAGCTCTTATTGTTCTTATTTTTGGCGGTTTTAGTTTTAGTAATGCGATGAAATTTTCGATACGTCAAGAACCTATTTATGTTTCTGAACTTGCTTGGTTGTCTAACATTCAGAGTTTGGTTTCTTATATAGATGGAAAGTCATTGATATTCTTTGGGCTAGCTCTAACTATTATTTCTATCAGCGTTATTCTATTGAGCAAAAAGTATTTCAGAGGTAAGATGATGAGCTGGAAAGTAAGAGGGGGAGTAATATTGGGGATAATTTTACTTTTCTTTCCCATTATGCAAAATTTTCAAAATCTAAACGAACCAAAGCAATACATGAACTTCCCCATCCTCAGTCAATATATACAGCGTTATAACAAAAGTCTTCTGTGGCGGGGCTCGTCCAAACTTGCCAGAGACAAGTCCCTATCTTTTGTCTGGCTCAAAAAAATATTTGGAAAAACTATGGAGGAACCTGCGGGATATAGTCCAGCCAAAATTAAAGAAATTGTCCAGCGTTACACCAAGGAGGCTGAAAAAATTAATGAAAAACGTTCAACAAACCTGTCTGATCAAACCGTCATTTATATCTTGAGCGAATCGCTGGCAAACCCAAATCGTGTCAAAGGTGCGAATTTATCAGAAAACCCACTACAATATATTGACAAGATAAAAGCTGAATCAACAGGTGGTTTAATGTATTCCAATGGTTTTGCTGGGGGAACGGCCAATATGGAAGCACAATCTTTGAGTGGCTTACCAATGGTAAACTATTCAAGCAATATCTCGACGATTAATTCAGATGTTTTTCCAAATATGCCCTTTATCCCTTCTATATCAAATCAATTTTCCGAAAAAATTGCATTACACCCAGAAAATGCTGCTAACTATAACCGTAATACAATATATAAAAAACTTGGTTTTGATCACTTTTATGCGCTCTCCAATACTGTGCAAGAAGATATATTGACAAATCAAGAAACCTTGGATGGCTATGTTACAGATGCGCAAGTCTATCAAAATGTCCTAGAAAAGATAAAGCCGGAACAATCGCAATTCTTTAGTGTCATCACCATGCAAAATCACATGTCGTATGAGAAGTATTCAGGTGACTCGTCCATTAGGGCCACTGGCGATGGCTACACCGAGGAGCAGAATAAGCTTTTACAAAATTATGTTCGCAAAATCTCAGATACGGATGAAGAAACACAAAATTTCTTAGAAAAACTACAGAAAATTAATAAAAAAATTACCGTTGTTTTTTACGGAGATCATCTTTCCAATGTTTTTTTAACCGATTATCCAAGTCTAAAAGCACAACCACTTAAAGCATATCAGACAGATTACTTTATCTGGACCAATACAGGAAATGTTAACAATAAACGAGAAGAGATAAATGCAGCAGAGTTCGCTCCAGCCTTGTTTGAGACCACCGGGGCAAAAGTTTCTCCATATTATGCCCTTTTATCCAAAGTAATGTGGGAACTTCCTTCAGAATATAACTCTGCTATAGCTCCACAATTAACCCTCAATAAAGCGCAGCAAAGATATAAGGAGGATTTAGAAGTCATTCAATACGACTTAACAGCAGGTAAACATTATTTAAAAGAAAATGACCCTTTTTTTCAAGTACCAAAATAGAAACGAGAAGCAATGGAAATAGAAAAATTAAAAGCAAGAATTGAAAAGTTAGAGAAAAAACAGAGAAACTTGACTGTTGGTTTATTTGTTCAGGATGTAGTATTGATTGTTTTATCTGTAGCGGTTAGTTACTTATTTTTAAGGTAAAAGATTCCATATAAAAAATTAATCCTATGTTAAAACTTTATCTATTAAGTAAGAGAAGTAAATTAAATGCAGCTGTAACATTAGTTATTTATTGAAATATAATTTTAATTATTATATAATGAAAGGGCATTCAAAGAAACAATGTTTCTGTTGGATATATGTACGATTTGACAAATTATTACCACGACAGCCCAAGAGAAAGCTGGTAAGCCTATAGACGTGCATATTTTATTTAAATCTGTGATCACTATTAGCATTATTTATAGCTAATATGAAATAAAATTTACTTAAAAGGAGTAAACATGCAAAAATTTCTCAAGTGGATCGAAACAAGATTGATGCCACCAATGACCAAAATCGGTATGCAACGCCATATGGTTGCCATACGTAACGGGGTTATTTCCACACTTTCTCTTATCCTGATTGGCTCTTTTATCATGGTATTCGCCAATTTCCCAATTCCTGCTGTAGCGGAATGGTTAGCACCACATACAGCAAACCTCACTATCCCATTTCGGATAACAATGGGTTTGATGGCAATTTACGCCTCTTTTGCCATGGGAGATTCATTAGCTAAGTCGTATGATTTAGATGGTGTAACAGGTGGTGTACTCTCACTAGCAGCCTTTCTGACTTTAACAATCCCTTTGAATGTTGACACTGTTCTGACTGATGCAGGAGAAGCTGCGATTGGTTGGGTACTTCCTATGCAATACTTAGGCGGTGCGGGTATGTTCTCTGCGATTTTAACGATGATTTTTGCCGTTGAAATTTATCGTTTCTTCATCAAGCGCGAGATTACTATCAAAATGCCTGATGGTGTACCTCCAGCAGTGGGGCGTTCATTTGGGGCATTATTACCGGGAGGATTTATTATTATCTTCCTCTGGATTGTGCGTGTAATGCTCAATTTTGATATAAATGCCTTTATCATGAGCATTTTCAATCCAATTGCTGACTTGATGGGCAATAATATGTTTGGTGCTCTATTGCCTATGATTTTTATCCATTTGCTTTGGGCAGCTGGAGTACATGGGATGAATATTATTGGCTCTATTGTTCGTCCAATGTGGCTCATGATGCTTGATGCAAATATGGCTGCTATGGCTGATGGAACACCGTTGACACAGCTTCCGTATGTCGCACCTGAGCAATTTTATCAATGGTTTGTCACAATGGGTGGTGCGGGTGTAACGTTGGTCCTTGTTTTCCTTCTTTTTACTTGTCGTGCCAAGTATCTGAGAGATATGGCAAAACTAACATTTGTACCAGGACTTTTTAATATTAATGAACCATTAATCTTTGGTATGCCTTTGATGATGAATCCAGTCTTTACGATTCCATTTGTATTGAACCCAATCATTTTAACGATTATTTCTTACAGTGCTGTCAGATTAGGACTGGTAAATGGTTTTGTCGCTAATGTTCCGTGGACTTTACCTGCACCCATTGGTGCTTATATGGCTACAGGGAACGACTGGCGTGCTATCATTCTTGTTTTAGTTAACTTGGTTATTGCAGGTGTAATTTATTACCCATTTGTAAAAATGTACGATAAGCAAATGCTGGAAGAAGAAAAGAAAGCAGCAGTTGAAACTGAAGGTGCGTAGAATTGAGCGCCCTTTATTTAAATAAAAGTTCACATATAGAAAGTGTTTAAACTTATGTTATATTCGATTCTCTTTTTTGTCAGTACAGTAATGGTTATCCTCCGTGCGCGCCATTTCTCCATCAAAGCGGAAAACTTTAAAAATAAATATTTGCGTAGTCGTTGGTTTTGGGGTATTACGAGTATGCTTGCCCTGGCAATTAGTATTTTATTGCTTCCAAGTTTCCTTGGGATACTGAAAATTTCTCTTCTTATTTTTGCAGTGTTCGCTGCCATGGTTTTCTTTGAAATGACACGCCATGCGATTGAACGCGCTATGACTATCTATAACAAGAAAAATGTAAATACATATGACAGCAAAGATATTCACGAAGTGAACAGTTTGAAATAAAAATAAAAGGAAAAATATATGAAACGTTTAGGAATCTCGATCTATCCAGAACACAGTACTTTAGAGCAAGACAAGGCTTATATTAATCTTGCCCATAAATATGGCTTTAGTCGTATTTTTACCTGTTTATTATCGGTTAATGGTGAAAAGGAAGAAATATTACAGAATTTCAAGGAGACGATAAGTTATGCCAGAAGTAAAAATTTTGAAGTGACTGTGGATATTGCCCCGCGTATTTTTGATGAATTAGGAATCTCTTATGATGATTTATCATTTTTTGTGGAGATGGGAGCTCATGGTATACGTTTAGATGTAGGCTTTACAGGTAGAGAAGAAGCTTTGATGACCTACAATCCTTATGGACTCAAAATCGAAATCAACATGTCCAATGCGACAAAGTATATGGAAAATATTTTAAGTCATGTGCCGAATCGTGACCTTTTGGTTGGCTGTCACAATTTTTATCCTAAGCGCTTCTCAGGGCTTTCTTACGATTTCTTTATTAAATGTTCGAAGATGTATAAAGAAAACTATATTCAAACGGCTGCTTTTGTAAACTCCCATGATGCAACTTATGGACCATGGCCCGTGATGGAAGGTTTGGCAACTCTAGAGATGCATCGTGACTTGCCTATCGAAGTTCAGGCACAACACCTATCTGCCACAGGATTGATTGACGATATTATTATTGGGAATGCCTACGCTTCGGAAGCAGAAATGCAAAAGCTGGCTAATCTTAATCGTCAGATGATGACTTTTGGTATTGAACTAGATGGAGGTATCACGGAGCTGGAGCGTGTGATCGTTGAGGAAGAACCACATTTTTATCGTGGAGATGTGTCCGAGTACATGATTCGTTCAACCCAATCACGGGTCAAATACAAGGAGAAGTCTTTTCCTAAAGGAAACACTCGTGACATCAAGCGGGGAGACATTATTATTGAAAATGAAGGCTATGGTCAATATAAGGGAGAACTGAATATAGCACTAAAGGATATGAAAAATTCAGGTAATACAAATGTAGTTGGTCATATACGTGAAGAAGAAATCTTCCTTCTGGATTATTTGCAACCTTGGGAGAATTTTCAGTTTCAAGTTAAAGGATGATGAAAAGCTATGAAGATTATTATTGGCGTAGATGCTGGCGGGACAAAAACGGAAGCTGTAGCTTATGATGAAACGGGAAAAGCTTTAACACAATCGTATTCCTCCTTTGGAAATGTATTGATTGATTTTTCAGCAGCTTGTCAGCACATTCAGCAAGCTATTCAAGGGTGCCTAGATGCCTTGCCTAGTGCGGAGTTGCTCTCAATTTCTTTAGGTGTTGCCGGGATAGGTTCAGGAAAGTACAGCGTAGAGCTTCAGCAAGTTTTATCATCTTTTGGCGTTCCTGTGCGGATAGAGACTGATGCACGTATCGCTCATGCAGCATATTTCGGTAACGATGATGGGATTTTGACAATTGCAGGTACAGGTGCTGTCAGTTTTGGTCATAGGGGAGAAAAGCAAGTAATGACTGGTGGCTGGGGGCACCTCATTGGCAGCGATCGCGGATCGGGCTATTGGATTGCTCTTCGAGCTATTGAGATGATGGCAAATGATGAGGATCAGGGGAAACCTTTATCGCCACTCTCAAAGGAGATCCTCGATTATCTTCACCTTACTGATCCAGTTGCCATAAAACAGTTTGTCTATGGAGCTGCCAAGAAAGAACTTGCTGCACTGACGCCACTCATTGTAGCCGAAGCAAATAAAGATAATACTATAGCTCAAAGTATCTTGAAAGAAGCAGGACAATTTTTAGCGCAGATAACGATTGATAACTATAACAAGTTAGGCCAGCCCCAAGCTATTGGTATTGCCCTAAAGGGTTCTGTACTTTTGAAAATACCTCAAGTGCAGTTAACATTCATACAAGAAGTGAAAAAATTGGTGCCTACAGCCCATATTATAACTGAAGAAGTTTCCTCAACCCAAGGCGCCTTTTCTCTAGCTTTGACTGAATTATAAGAAGGCCAGTTTTACAAATACAGAAAGTAGAATCACTAATGGTCTGTAGGATTATTGTGCTCTTTAAAAACACCTTGAGAAATATTCTCGGGTGTTTTTATTATATATTCTTCTCAACATTTATTCTTGACATATCAAAAAGATAGGTTTACAATTGTAAACATAGGAGGCGGGCATATGGAATTACATCATATATCTCTACTTACAGCTGACTTTGAACAGAATTTTCATTTTTATGCCGATATTTTAGGCTTGCGTTTGGTTAAAAACTCTATTAATCAAGGTAATATCTATATGCGCCATGTGTATTACGGTGATTTTATGGGGACTCCAGGAACTGTTGTAACCTTTTTTCCGGATCAACGCTTTGATGTAGAACGGCAAGAGGGGACTGATTATTTGTCCGGTATCCAATTCAAAATTCCTAAAGATTCTACGGAATACTGGGTGCAACGTTTTAAAAAGTTTGGCCTAAAATATCAACACACAGACAATACTTTGCAAGCCCTTGATTTTGACAATATTTTACTTGAATTTATCGAGGTAGAAGAGCAAAATCAAGATGCTCACATCAATGTGTTGACAGATGTACCTGCAGCTTTCCAAATCACAGGACTCTGGGGCAGTCGTCTCTATAGCTCGAATCTTGAACAGACCAGCCTTTTTTTCCAAAAAATACTTGGGAGCGATGAAGGGATTACGCTACTGCCGGCAACATCTTCAGAAGGTAATCGAGTGTGGGGGAGAGGATCTATTGACCATATTGCTTTTGCAGTTCCTAACAGTAAAGCCCTCGACAAGATTTGGGAAAGGGCGCTAAGCTTCGGTTATGAGAGAGAATTATACGCGGATCGTGGTTATTTTAGATCGGTGTACCTTAAAGAGCCAGGCGGTGTGAGGATTGAGTTTGCAACTCTAACTCCAGGCTTTACTCTAGATGAATCAATCCAAGATTTGGGACACGACTTAGCTTTACCGCCACGTTATGAAGCAAAACGTCAAGAACTCTTGCGCTATTATCAAAAGCAAGGTGTTCATTTTGAAAAAAAGAAAGAAGAAAATCATGAAAATTAAAGTACAACATCTTAACGGCCGTCAAGAAAGTAAAGAATTCGCTAACGTAGAAGAATTTGTTCTCTTACAAAATCGTGAAATCCCTGCTTTAGAAGACTCAGCTAAAGTGTTAGAACTAGAAATTAATGGTCAAAATCGTGAATTTGATGGAAATATTGCCGCGCTCTACTTTGAATTGAGCAAATAATACACAACTCTGCCTGCTCAGCGATAATAATACATGGAGAAACAAAATGACAAGTGGACGTTTATCTGCATTTACCGATGGTATTGTCGCCATCTTAATTACTGTAATGGTCCTAAACCTACGTGTGCCTAAGGGACCAAATTGGACTGATCTATTTGATATGGGTTTTATTTTCCTAACCTATCTTGCAAGTTTTTATCTCTTGGCTATCTATTGGAATAACCATCATCATCTTTTCCATCTGGCTGAACGTGTTTCAGGGAGAATTCTGTGGTGGAATGTTGTACTTTTATTTTTTATGAGTTTTACTCCTTTTACCACCAACTGGCTCTCTGAATTTTCAGGTTCAAAAACGCCTGAGATTGTTTATGCTGTAAATAACTTATTTATTGATATCATTTTTAATATCCTGAGTTATGAAATTTTTAAATCAAGAAATTATAAGCTGAAAGACATGCATTGGGTTTGGAAAGGCGGTTTTTCAATTCTAATTTTAATGATTGGTATTATACTGACGGTTTTACTGCCTGTACCTCAAATTTCATTGGTAGCAACTATTTTGAGTATGATTCCATGGGTAATCCCCGATAAGCAGATTGAAAACTATGTTAATAAAAGCTAATCCCATTTTTTCTATAATAAAAGTGACTAAACACAATGTTGAGCCACTTTTATTTTGTTGCAAGTAAAATAAATTGTGTTAAGATGAAGAAAAGAAAGGAGAAGTATGATCAGAAAAATTAAGCCTGAAGATCTGCAGAAAGTTGTCGAGCTTTGGCTGAGAGTCAATATTGCCAATCATCGATTCATCAAGCGTGAATACTGGCTGAATCAAGCCGAAGCAGTTGAAGAAGCTATGAAAGATGCTGACATTTATGTTTATGAAGAAAACCAAAAAATTGTTGCCTTTGTTGGTTTGATCGACCACTACATTGCAGGTATTTTTGTGAGCAATAGCAAGCAGTCAAAAGGTATTGGCAAAGCACTTTTACAGCATGTCAAAGTTTCAAATCAAACTCTCTTCTTAAAAGTTTATCAGAAAAATGAAGGTGCAATTCGTTTTTATCACCGAGAAGGATTCAAAATAATATCGGAAAGCTTAGATAAAGATAATAATGAAAAAGAATTTTTAATGATATGGAAATAAAAAAAGAACCAATTTGGTTCTTTTTATTTCCAATCAATGGCTATAAAACTCAGGTAATATGAATTGGTCATTATTTTCGAACTGTAAAGCCAGGCTTAACAGCAAAATCTCGGAGTTTTTTTTGCCCCATAGTTGAACGCCTTGTGGTAGATGTGTATCTTTTTCTAAATAAATGGGAAGTGACAGGGCAGGTTGTCCTGTGAGATTACTGATGAAGTTGTAAGGAGTGAAAGCTAAGGATTTTTCAAATGCTTGATCTATCGTGGCAATTTGTTCAGAGAAGTCGTATAATTCCATATGTTTCATTTTTTCAATAATGTTAGGATGGATGAGTTCTTCACCAATTTTGGGCGCTGTTTTTGCTGTTGTCGGCGTTAAGAAGAGATCAAATTTTTTAAAAATTTCTTCATCAAACGTTGCACACGCACTGTCCCATTGATTTAAAGCCTGTATGTAAGAAGCCGCATCTGCCTTGCGACCAGCTTCTAATAAAGCATAGGTCAGTGGTTCCACATCACTATTATTTATCTTGCGATCATTAGCAATCTCCCAAGGCTGAAGCATGGCATATGTTTCAGCAGCATTCATTTGATAATATGTTTGAATCAAAGGTCGTGCATCAAAAGGAAAAGCAACTTCTGTTAGTTGGTGGCCTTGAGTTTTGAGAAAGTCCACGGCTTTTTGAAGGGCCGCTTTCGAAGTCTCCGAAATCGTCAATCCTGATACCGGTGACTCAAAGGAATAAGCAATATTTAATGCTTTATCGGGTTCAGTGAGATGATGTAGAGCTTCCTTGTCTAACAAAGCCGTTTGATAAGGATCGGCTTCTTGTTTTCGTTGCATTTCTGCTACAAAACTTGCGGTATCGCGTACGGAAACCGTTAAAGCTCCAGTAGTCGCCGCCCCTTGCCATCCTCGAAAATTACCGGGACCTTGAGGCATGAGTCCTCGTGTCATTTTTAGACCGATAAGACCTGAAAAAGAAGCAGGAATACGTATAGAGCCACCACCATCAGATGCTCCAGCCATGGGAAAAATACCAGAAGCTACAGCGGAAGCAGCGCCACCTGAAGAGCCACCAGAGTAATAAGCTGTGTTCCAAACATTACGTGTGTCGCCATATAAGTCGGAATCTGTAATATTTTTAAAACCAAATTCGGGAGAATTTGTTTGTCCAAAAGGCGTTAAGCCGGACTCTAGAGCTGCTTGGACAAAGTTATCGTCTGAATAGGCTATAATATCTTCGAAAAGTTTTGAACTCGAAGTTGACGGAAGACCTGCATGCTCCTGACCTAGCATTTTTAGTGGAAAGGGAAGACCTGCAAAATAGCCTGCTTCTGTTTTTGATAAATCAGCTTGAGCCTGAGGCAAGTCATAAGCAGCAACGGCATTGTAGTGGGGATTGATTTCTTCTAGTTTTTTTTGAGTTTCTTGGAGTAATTCAGCAGCACTAATCTGTCCAGCATGAATTTTTTCTACCCAGTATGTAGCGTCTTTAATCTTTACCATCTTTCATATCTTCCTCTCTAGGAGTAAAATCGCCACCGAGGTATTTTTCAGAAAGTTTTGTCATCGTTCCATTTTCTTGAAGTTTTACCAAGGCTTTGTCGACTTTCTCTTGTAGATCTTTATCTTCTTTTTCCTTACCAAAAATGAAATAGCTAAATCCTGTATGTTTATCTGTTTCACCTAAATCAATTGGTTCGACTTTTAAATCATAAGCGTGCTGTTGGATGATTTGTGTGAGTGAAATTTGATCGTAAATCACAAAGTCACTTTTACCTGAGTCAACATCAGCAACATAAGAAGTCAAGGGATAACTGGCATCCATATATTTTAAATTCATTGCTTTCTTGGGATTTTCCTTGTTCCAGTTTTCAAGCATTGTTGCGACTTGGACACCAGATAAGACTTCAGTGGTTTTACCAGCTAAATCGTTCAAGGAATTAACTTGTAAGTCAGGTTTAACGGCTACCGCTGTGGCTGATTTAGATAAAGGTAGCGAGTAAGTGTATTTTTCTGCACGTTCGGGTGTCCAAGAAAGAGCATTTGCAGCCATTTGAAAGCGTCCATTATCAATTCCAGAAAGGACAGAATTAAAGTCAATTACTTGGAATTTTAGCTTGTACTCAGGGAGCTCTTGGAAAACAGCGCGTGCAAGCTCTATATCGTAACCTGTTAATTTATCACCTTCTTTATAGGTATTAGGTTTTGAGTTTGCATTTGTTGCTACGATGATTTCCTTAGGCTCCGCTTTAACGTTGACTTTTTTGCTGCAGGCGGTCAAAACCCCAAAAGAAGTAAGAGAAAATAAGGCTAGACCTAAAACTAATTTTTTATTCATTTATATATAATGGGTTTTGCAAACCCTTCCTTTCTGTATATTTTTATTTTAGCAAATTTTAAAAATTCAGAAGCTTTTTATGTTTACAAATTTTTGGTATGATCAAAAAGAACAGTAAAATAGGATAGAGGAGTAAAAATGGTAAAACACTTATTTACATCGAAAATTAATTGGTCCGGTGGACGAAATGCTGTAGGTAATTTAGAAACGGCCGCTTTAAAAGAGAAAATTTCAATTCCAAGTGTGATGGACGGTCCAGGTGTGGGAACGAATCCAGACGAAATGCTTTTAGGTGCTGCAAGTACCTGCTATACGATTACTCTAGCAGCTATGCTTGAACGTAATGAGATAGCAGTTCTTGATTTTAAGGTTGAATCTGAAGCCACTGTTAATGTTGATAAAGGTATTTTCACTTATGAACAGATTATCCATAATCTTTATTTAAAAATTGATGAAAAAGCGGATTATGATAAGACTTACCGTCTTGCTGAATATGCTGAAAGTTCTTGTATGATTTCTAAAGCTTTACAAGGTAATGTTAAAATTCAGTCTAAGATTCATTTAGAAAAGCTGAAAGTAAGTTAAACATGATGTTGCATTTTTAATTTGGGGAGAGGTAAGCAGTAACATGATATAATAGCAGTAAAAGTTTCAACCGTCTGTACGAGAATAAAAATAGAAATCTGGAAATAAAAATGACTATAGCTTATCATAAAATACTCTCAAGCTCCCAAGTAAGACCTTATCTTTTTCAAGCCCGGTTTGGTTTAGAAAGAGAAGGTCACCGTGTTGATTCAACAGGTAATTTAAGTCGCTTAAAACACCCATCAATTCTTGGTTCTAGGCGCTATCATCCTTATATTCAGACAGATTTTTCAGAAACACAATTAGAAGCTATTACACCTGTTTTTGAAGAGTCAAAGCAAGCATTACAATTCATGGGGGCTCTTCATGACGTGATGATACGTTCTCTTGAAAAAGAAGAACTTCTCTGGGCACAATCTATGCCACCAGCTTTACCGGAAAATGAGTCAGATATCCGTCTTGCAAATCTAGAAACAGCGCAAGATGTGCTTTATCGTGAAGGACTAGCAAAAAAATATGGTAAAAGAAAGCAAATGGTCTCTGGCATCCACTACAACTTTGAATTTGGTGAGGATTTGCTCGAAGCGATGTGGAAGGAAGAGCAAACTACAGCCTTTCAAAACTTCAAATCTGAAATTTACATGAAGCTTTCACGTCAATATTTGCGCTATATGTGGCTGATTACATATTGCTTAGGAGCTTCACCACGTGCCAATTCTGGATTTTTTACTGATAGAAATGAAAAAATACCAGAACCCGTACGTTCTATTAGAAATTCTAAATTTGGCTATCGAAATATGCCCGATATTTTCGTAAGCTATGAGAGCCTTGAAAAATACTATGAGGATTTGCAAACTTACGTTAAAACGGGAGCACTCTCTGAGATGAAGGAGTTTTATTCTGCTGTACGTTTACGTGGTGGAAAGCGCGCGGAGGAGCTACTTGATTCTGGTATTCAATATGTCGAGTTTCGAAATTTTGACTTGAATCCTTTTGTGCGTGTGGGGATGGATGAGGATACAGCTCGCTTTATTCACCTTTTAGCCCTTTATCTGATATATAAAGATGAAGAAGAGACGCCAGATACTGCTCAAAGATTAGGTTATAAAATAAATGATGCTGTAGCCTTAGAAAATTCTTTAGCAAAAACAGCATATTACGATGAAGGAAAACTGTTTTTCGAACAGATGCGTATTTTCGCCCAAAATTTAGATTTTGATCAGGAAGACTTGGCGCTTATTGAGAAGTTTGCTCAGATGTTGGAAAAACCTGAGGAAACAATTGCTGGGCAGATGGAACTTGCTTACCGGGAAAACAAAGCTTTTGCTTTGGATTTATCTCTCAAATATCGTCGAAAATCCTATGAACGGCCTTTTCAATTATCAGGTTTTACTCATCTTGAACTTTCGACGCAAAACTTGCTTTTTGATGCTATTCAAAAAGGCTTAAAAGTCGCAGTTTTAGATGCACAAGACCAGATGATTGCTTTAAGTTATAAAACTCATACCGAAATTATCGAAAAGGGAAATATGACTTCAAAAGACTCGATGGTGGCTTATGCCATCATGGAAAATAAAGTGGTTACGAAAAAGCTGCTGGATCGTGCGAATTTAAAAACGCCACAAGGGCAAGAATTTAGTGATTTAGTAACTGCTCAAGCTGCCTTTCCACTTTTTGAATCGGTCGCAATTGTTGTCAAGCCTAAATCAACGAATTATGGCCTAGGCATCTCTATATTTAAAAAACCAGCGACTCAAGAACAGTTTAATAAAGCTCTAGAAATTGCTTTCCAAGAAGATAAAGAAGTTCTTGTTGAGAGTTTTGTTTCTGGTACAGAATACCGTTTCTTTGTGCTAGATGGCACGACAAAAGCTGTTCTTCGTCGGGATGCTGCACACGTTATTGGTGATGGAGCATCCACGATTAGAGAACTGGTCACACAGAAAAATGAGAATCCTCTACGTGGTCATGATCATCGCTTTCCTTTGGAAAAAATACAGATTAATGCTCCCGAAAAACTTATGCTGGAAGTCCAAGGGTTTACGGAACAGAGTATACCTGAGAAAGACGTAAAGGTAAATCTCCGTGAAAACTCTAATGTGTCTACAGGTGGAGATTCTATCGACGTCACGGATGAGATGCCCGAGATCTATAAGGATATTGCTGAAAAAGCTGCTGAAGCTCTGCAAGTCAAGATTACAGGTGTGGACATATTGATTGAAGATCTTAATGATAGCTTGGGTGAAAAGTACAGTATTATTGAAGCTAACTTTAATCCTGCTATGCTTTTCCATCTCTATCCTTTGAAGGGTAAAGGACGTCGAGTGACTATGGATGTTCTGCAGTTCCTCTTTCCAGAAATCTTTGACAAATAAATAAAATTCCTCTTTAGTAAGAGGAATTTTATTTATTGTGCGGTATTCATGAACATTTGTTATAAAAAACTTGATAATAAATTTATACTTTTTTATTTTTGTGCAGAATATGATAGAATAGACTTAACAAATAGAATAGGATAAAAAGGCGGTTTCAAGTTTTTGAATCTGTCTTTTTATCGGGTATTGGGGTATAGTTATGAAAAACAAACAATGGATGATTAACCTAGCAATTTCAAACTTATTGCTTGTGTTCTTAGGTGTAGGACTCGTTATTCCTGTTTTGCCACAACTGAAAGAGCAAATGCATTTTTCAGGAACAACAATGGGAATGATGATTTCGATTTTTGCTATTGCCCAATTGATTGCCTCTCCGATTGCTGGGCATTTATCAGATAAAGTTGGACGAAAAAAGCTCATCGCTTTGGGGATGATTATTTTTGCTCTTTCTGAACTTTTATTTGGTTTAGCCCAAGTAAAAGCTCTTTTTTACGTTTCACGTGCTTTAGGTGGTATTGCAGCGGCTTTGTTGATGCCTTCTGTAACAGCATATGTTGCCGATTTAACAACTTTAGGCGAACGAGCTAAAGCTATGGGGAAAGTTTCTGCAGCGATTAGTGGTGGATTTATCATTGGTCCAGGTGTCGGAGGATTTTTAGCAACATTTGGTATAAGGGTTCCTTTTTTTGTGGCTGCACTTTTAGCCTTTATCGGATTTATTTTGAGTATGACTGTACTGAAAGAGCCAGAAAAAACAATGGATATTAACCCTGATACACCAAAAGCATCTTTCTTGGATATTCTTAAAAATCCAATGTTCACATCGCTTTTTGTCGTTATTTTGATTTCTTCATTTGGTCTGCAAGCCTTCGAATCAATTTATAGCATTATGGCGACAATCAATTTTGGCTTTACGACAAGTGAAATTGCTTTAGTGATTACAGTAAGTGGTATTATTGCCCTTTTCTTCCAACTCTTTCTTTTTGACTGGATTGTTGGAAAAATTGGTGAAATGCATTTGATACACTTGACCTTCTTTGCAAGTGCGCTCTTTATTGCTATTATAGCCTTTACAGGAAATCGCATCACTGTTGCTATTTCTACATTTGTGGTTTTCCTCGCCTTTGATTTGTTTAGACCTGCGGTAACAACTTACTTGTCAAAACATGCAGGAGATCAGCAAGGAGCCATCAATGGTTTAAATTCGACTTTTACAAGTTTTGGTAATATTTTAGGCCCATTGGCTGCTGGAGTAATGTTTGATATCAATCATTTCTTCCCTTACTACATCTCTGCGATTATTTTGTTTGGTACCGGTGTATTGTCCATGTTGATGAATCGAAAATCGAAAAAAATGAAAATTTAAAAAAGAGTCTCTGAGAAGAGCTCTTTTTCTTTGTCCCATAACGAAGTTTACCAAGTAAAGTAACGTATCAATTTGAAAAGACCTAAGATGAGGACAACTACACCGAGAAGTGTCCAAAGTGCCATTGCACCCCATAAGGGAGTGAGTAAAAGCATGAAGCCTGCAATGACACTGAGAAGACCTGAAAGAATTGTCCAAGGCTTAGATGGAGAATAAGGAACGAAACCAAAGGAAACAAAACCTTCAGTAATCCATGTGAAACCTACTAAAATACCAATGATGATAAATAAAGTAGCTGTTGCAGCTGCCAAGTTAATCAAAGAGAAAATCCCAGCAACCAAATAGACAGTACCTAAAAGAAGATGCCCAAAGCGCGACCACGGATTTTCGTTCATTAAGGAAAAGATAGAAACAAGATAAGAAATCCCAATTAAAATGAAGGAAATCCCTATTAAAACTGTTCCAACTTGCGCTGTACGTCCAGGCCAAAACAAGATGAGTAATCCAATAAGTGTGGAAATAAGTCCATTAATTCCGACGCTGTTACGTAATTTTTTTGAAAAATTTTCAGAAAACATATTTAATACCCCTTTCTTTTCTGATAATTTAATTATAACTTATTTTGGAGTGAAGTACCCGTAATTTATGTGCTTAATTATTATAATTGACATTCTGAAAAAGGACATTTATACTTAAGATAAAATAAGGGACAAAGGAGAAAAAAATGCAAATATCAAGTCGCTTTACGATTGCACTTCATATTTTTGCCTGTATCCATACTTTTGAGGGAGACCATAAAATTACAAGTGATTTTTTGGCCACAAGTATTAATGTAAATCCCGTGATAATTCGAAGAGTATTACAGCAACTGAAAGCTAACGAGTTGGTGCATGTTGTGCGGGGAAGTGGTGGAGCGACAATTGCCAGACCCGTTGAAGAGATTAGCTTATTCGATATTTATAATGCAGTTGAAGTCATCAATAAAAAAGGGTTGTTCCATTTTCACGAACATCCTAGCCCAGATTGTTCTGTTGGAAAAAATATCCATCAAGTTCTTGATGATAAACTTGTTTTAATTCAAAAAGCGATGGAAGATCAAATGAAGCTGCTGAGTTTACAAGATGTAATTGCCGATATTGATCATTATGTGGCGTTAAATCCTTGAGAAACCAAATCGTTGACATTTACTAAAAGCTTATGTAGAATTAGTTGTAACACAAATGGTTACAACGAAAAGACATGGAGGTCTAATATGAAAATAGCAGTAGTAGCAGCAAATGGTAAAGCCGGTCGTCTTATTGTACAAGAAGCAGTAGACAGAGGATTAGATGTAACAGCCATTGTTCGTGGCGAAAATAAAACAGTAGCACCGTCTTCTCTTCAGAAAGATTTGTTTGATTTAACTAAAGAAGACATCAAGGATTTTGAAGTTCTTATCGATGCTTTTGGCACATGGGCAGAAGATAGTTTGGAACAGCACACAACTTCAATTCAACATCTTGCTGATCTTGTTGAAGGTACAGACAAACGCTTGTTGATTGTTGGTGGAGCCGGAAGCCTTTATCTTAATCCAGAACATGATTTATCACTTTATCAATCTGAAGGGTTCCCAGATGCTTTTAAACCATTAGCCACAGCTATGTCAGATTCATTAGCTGAACTGAGAAAACGTCATGATGTTAAATGGACTTATGTAAGTCCTGCAGCAGATTTCCAAGCAGATGGTGAAAAAACCGGAGACTATGTAGTTGCAGGTGAAGAGTTTACAGTTAATGATAAAGGTGAAAGTGTAATTAGTTATGCAGATTATGCGAAAGCGATGATTAATATTGCACTGGAAGGAAATTATGTCGGACAACGTATCAGCGTTTTCCAAAAATAGTAAAATAAGAGGGTTTTTCTAATGAAAAACCCTCTTATTTTTATCTGGAAATTTACAAGCAAATAGTTTGACCTTTACTGACCAAAAGAGTATAATTAAGATGTAGTAAGAAAAATGAGAAGAATACTACATTACTATGAAATGAATCGAGGTGCATTATGGACATCGAAAAAATGACAACAAGTATGCAAAAAACGCTTTATGAAGCGCAACAAATTGCGCAGACCCGACATCATCAAGCGATTGAAATTCCACATTTATGGCGAATATTTGTGCAACCAAATAGTTTTGCCTTTAATTTTTACAAAGATTCAGAAATTAACATTGAAGAATTTACAAAAGTTATTGAAAAAGAGATTGATAAAATTTCTTCTGTTGAGGGAAGCAATATTACCTATGGTCAAAATATTAGTGCAGATCTTTTTAATCTGTTCAATGCAGCAGATAAGATTGCCAAAGATATGGGTGATGAATACCTCTCAACTGAAATTGTACTCTTGGCCCTTTTTGAGTTAAAGAAAAATCCTTTAACAGAATATCTGGTTAGCCATGGTATGAATAAAGAAAAAACGAAATTAGCAATTGAAAACCTACGAGGAGGTGATAAAGTGACAAATCAAAATGCTGAAGATACATATAAAGCACTTGAAAAATACGGTGTCGACCTTGTTGCTCAAGTGAAATCAGGTAAACAAGATCCTGTAATCGGACGTGATGAAGAAATTCGTGATATTATTCGTGTCTTATCACGTAAAACAAAGAATAACCCCGTTCTAATTGGTGAACCTGGGGTAGGTAAAACAGCCATTGTTGAAGGACTTGCGCAACGTATTGTCCGTAAAGATGTACCTGAAAATCTAAAAGATAAAACAGTATTCTCTTTGGATATGGGGGCACTTATTGCAGGTGCTAAATACCGTGGGGAGTTTGAAGAACGTCTGAAAGCAGTACTGAATGAAGTTAAAAAGTCTGATGGACAAATTATTCTCTTTATTGATGAGCTGCACACGATTGTGGGTGCTGGTAAGACTGAAGGTTCAATGGATGCTGGTAATCTATTGAAACCGATGCTTGCACGTGGTGAATTGCATTTAATTGGTGCAACAACTTTGGATGAATACCGTAAATACATGGAAACAGATAAAGCTTTAGAACGTCGTTTCCAAAAAGTTCTAGTTACTGAACCAACAGTTGAAGATACTATCTCCATTCTGCGTGGTTTGAAAGAACGTTTTGAAATTCACCATGGTGTAACAATCCACGATAACGCATTGGTTGCAGCAGCAACACTTTCTGATCGTTATATTACAGACCGCTTCTTGCCAGATAAAGCAATTGACTTGGTCGATGAAGCCAGCGCAACAATTCGTGTCGAAATGAATTCTCTGCCAACAGAACTCGACCAAGCAAACCGCCGTTTGATGCAGTTAGAAATTGAAGAAGCAGCGCTCAAAAAAGAACGTGACGATGCTTCTAAGAAACGTTTAAATATCATTCGTGAAGAAATTGCAGAACTTCGTGAAGAAAACAATCAACTTAAAGCCCAATGGGAAGCTGAAAAGAAAGAAGTTGGTAACATCTCTGATAAAAGGAATGAATTGGAACGGGCCCGCCATGAATTAGAAGAAGCACAAAATGAAGGTGACTTTGAAAAAGCTGCAGCCTTGCGTTACGGTAAAATACCAGAGATTGAACAATCACTGAAAGAACTTGAAAGCAAAGCAAAATCAGATGATCTCAGCCTTGTTCAAGAATCTGTCACTGAAGAACAAATTGCGGAAGTTGTTGGCCGTATGACAGGTATCCCTGTGACAAAACTGGTGGAAGGTGAGCGTGAAAAACTCCTTCATTTACCAGAAACTCTTCATCAACGTGTAGTAGGCCAAGACGAGGCAGTCGAAGCTGTGTCTGATGCTATTATTCGTGCTCGAGCAGGTATTCAAGATCCTAACCGTCCTTTAGGTTCCTTCCTTTTCTTAGGACCTACAGGTGTTGGTAAGACAGAGTTAGCTAAAGCCTTGGCTGAAAACTTATTTGACTCCGAAGAACACATGGTTCGTATTGACATGAGTGAATACATGGAAAAGCATAGCGTTTCTCGTCTGGTCGGAGCTCCTCCAGGATATGTTGGTTATGATGAAGGTGGCCAACTGACTGAAGCTGTGCGTCGTAACCCCTATACGATTATTTTGTTGGACGAAATTGAAAAAGCACATCCAGATGTCTTCAATATCCTGTTACAAGTTTTGGATGATGGACGTTTGACGGATTCAAAAGGTGTTTTAGTCGACTTCAAGAATACTGTTTTGATTATGACTTCAAATGTCGGATCACAATATTTGCTAGATAATGTCGATGATCAAGGAGAGATTTCTGAAGAAACAACTGAAGAAGTGATGAAGCAATTGCGGATGCACTTCAAACCAGAATTCCTCAACCGTATTGATGATACAATTCTCTTCAAACCATTGTCGTTGAATAATATTAAAAATATTATTGTGAAGATGACCAGTCAATTGACACAACGTCTTGAAGAAATGTCTGTCGAACTGGAACTGAGTGAAGAAGTCAAAGAATGGATTGCAGAAAATGCTTATGAACCAGCTTATGGGGCACGTCCATTAAAACGTTACTTGACCAAAGTTATTGAAAATCCACTTGCTAAATTAATTATTGCAGGTAAAATTCCGCCAAAAACTAAAGTTCTTGTCAAACTTGTTGACAATAAAATTGACTTTGAGATATTACCTATTGAAGAATAAGCTAAAAAAAGCCCATAATATGGGCTTTTTGTGTATAAAAAGAGGGCTTTGTCGAAATTTACAGATAATTCTTGACAACTTATAGCTTTTAGATGTAAAATATAAACACGATATATAGGAGGAGTCAATCATGGAAAAAACTTTCTTTATTATTAAACCTGACGGCGTTCAACGTGGTCTTGTAGGTGAAATATTGAAACGAATCGAGCAGCGTGGTTTTCAGCTAGAAAAACTAGAGCGACGTTCTGCTCCAAATGGGGACTTGATTGACAAGCATTACGAAGCATTAGTTGATAAAGATTTTTATCCCAATATTCGTAGTTATATGACTTCTGGACCAGTAGTTGTTGGTGTAATATCTGGTGTAGAAGCTATTTCTTGCTGGCGTACAATGATGGGGACAACTAATCCTAGTCAAGCGCAACCAGGGACTATTCGTGGAGATTTTGCTCAATCACCTGAAAAAGGTAAAGCCATTAAAAATATTGTCCATGGATCAGACTCACCGGAATCTGCAGAGCGAGAAATAGCGCTTTGGTTTTCATAAACAGAAATAACATCAAGGACAAAGGCTTTCCAAGGAGGTTTGAGCGACAAAGCTCTAAACATTAAAGGGGAGTCTTTTTTTGTTTGCTATTTTATTCAAGGAGGAGAATATGAAAGAATTTTGGGGACTTCATCCGACCATTAAAATTAGGTTGGTGATGAATTTTTTAGGAGCACTATGCTTTAGTACAGTTGGTGGCTCCATGACTATTTACTATAATAAATATATGGGTGCGGGTATTACGGGACTCTTGCTTATTGTGAGCTCTATTATGGTTTTTTTAGTTGGGCTTTATGCGGGACATTTGACTGATTTAAAAGGGCGCCGACCTGTCATGCTTTTTTCAACTGCAGTAACTGCAGTTGGAGCAGCACTGGCAACCTTTTCTAATTCAGAATTTTACTTTAACCCTTGGTCGACCTTTTTCGGATTTTTAATTGTGAATTTTGGCTTTGGCTTTTTTAATACAGCCAGTCAAGCGATGATTGTTGATTTAACAACAAGTGAAAACCGGAGAACAGTCTATAGTATTCAATATTGGATTATCAATTTTGCTATTATGATTGGCTCAGGCCTTTCTGGTTGGTTTTTCCGTGATTATTTGGTCTGGCTTTTGCTGGTCATAACTATTGAAGAAATTCTGAGTTTTGTTGTTGTTTTATTTTGGATTGACGAGTCTTTTGACCCACATCAAGAGCATCAAAAGAAAGCGCCAAATATTATAAAAGCTTATTTCTTTGTGGCTAAAGACAGCATTTTTATGTCTTATTTGTTTGCTTCGGTTTTTATTGCGATGATTTTTAATCAAATTGACTACTATTTACCGGTGCATCTTAGCGATAGTTTCTCAGCAACACGGATTTTGGGTTTGGAACTTTATGGTCAACGGATGTTGACACTTTTCTTATTGATTAATACTTTAATTATCGTACTATTTATGAGCAAAATGAATAGGCTGACTAAAAATTGGTCGCGAAGCACAGGGATTACTTTAGGAATTTTTCTTCAAGGGTTAGGTTTTATTATTGCCTTTTTAGGACATGATTTAGGCTGGGAAGTTACAGCAGCAGTAGTGGCTACTTTGGGCGAAATGATTCTTGTACCTTTCTCTCAAGCTTTAAGAGCGGATCTGATGGAAGGCGAGCATGTTGGAACCTACACGGGCGCCTTTTCTGTGACTCAGCCAGTTGCATCTGTACTTTCGGGTGTTTTAGTTTCTTTATCAGCAATCTATGGGAATATAGGCATGGCTTTATTTATGGTAGTAATTATCCTTTTAAGTATTATACCCTCACTACGAGCTATTCGAATGCATGAAGCCACATAGAATTTTAGAACTGCTCATGTTATAATGAAGACAAAGGAGTAAAAAATTATGTTAAAAGGAATAATTGCTCATAAAATTGCCTAGTCCCATGTAAAAATTTACAATGAAATTTACATGGGAGAATAACAAGTGAAAGAAAATAAATATAATAATCAAGAATTTTTTTCGAAATATGCACAAATGGATCGTTCAAAATTCGGTCTAAAAGCTGCTGGGGAATGGTCTGAACTACAAAAGATTTTACCAGATTTTCAGAACAAAAAAGTTTTGGACCTTGGCTGTGGATACGGTTGGCACTGTAAGTACGCTGTTGACAATGGAGCATCATCAGTCCTAGGCACAGATATTTCGAGTAAAATGTTGGAAAGAGCAATAAGTAAAAACTCAGATGTGAAAATAACTTATCAATGTATAGCTATGGAAGACTTGCGCCTTGAACCGGATTCTTTTGATGTGGTTCTGAGCTCATTAGCCTTGCATTACATTGAAGACTTACATCTTCTTTTTACCAATATCTATAATTGCTTATCAATGGGTGGTGAGTTTGTATTTTCAGTAGAACACCCTCTCTTTACTGCTTCAGGGCTCCAAGATTGGATTTATGATGAAGCAGGAGAAATTGACCACTTTCCTATAGATAATTATTTCTACGAAGGAAAACGGAATGTGTCTTTCTTAGGAGAAGAAGTAACTAAATATCATCGAACTTTAACCACATATATCAACACATTGCTACAAATTGGTTTTGAACTTCATCATATAATTGAACCACAACCTCCTGAACAAATGCTTGTAGTTGAAGAGATGCGAAATGAGCTGCGACGGCCGATGATGTTGTTAGTTTCTGCAAGGAAAAAATAAATAAAGCTAGGAATAATTATTCCTGGCTTTTGATTTTTACGCAGGAGTTATGTTGGTATGACTGAGGATATGGTATACTAAAGAAATAGAAAAAATTAGAAAAGGTGTTTTATGTCAGCTGTTAGTTTTATCGCTGTAATGTTGATTGGGGTCATTGTGGCAAATGTAATTAAAGAATTTTTCCCCAAAATGTCTGAAACCTTCATTTTGATTGGAGTAGGAATTCTTCTGAGTTTTTTACCCGAGTTTAGGCACTTTGAGCTAGAACCGGAGTTTTTCATGATGTTAATTATTGCGCCTTTAATGTTTAATGAAGGCAGCAAAACCTCTTTAAAAGAAGTTAGAAAAAATTTTAGAGGGATTTTCTTTCTCTCTATTACTTTAGCCGTTTTGACTGTGCTCTTTGTTGCCGCATTGACTACAAATATTATGGGCAGCTGGATTTTTCCCCTGTCTATTTGTTTTGCAGCTATTGTTACGCCAACGGATTCTGTGGCTGTCAAATCCATCATTGCCGGTAAAAAGATGCCAAAGGGAGTGAATGAAGCTGTCGAGTTCGAATCTCTTTTTAATGATGCATCAGGTTTGGTTCTCTTAAGCTTGGGCCTTTCGGTGCTAGAAAGTGGACATTTTAGTATTTGGAGTGGTCTTGGGCAGTTTGCTTTTGTTTCTATTGGGGGAATACTTATTGGTTTAATTGTCGGGTCTTTCTTAGTTCGTATTCGCATTGCGATTAATCTTCGGGCGACAAATCCAGAAGCAACGATTATTCCGATCTCTATTTTAACGCCCTTTGCTCTTTATTTGCTTGCTGAGCATTTTGGCACGTCAGGCGTACTTGCAGTTGTCGCTGCAGGATTAATTCATAACTTTGAAGGCGACATGCTTAAACTTACGTCGACAAATGTCCAGCTCACCAATAATACTATCTGGGAAATATTGAGTGGTATTCTTAATAATTTTGTCTTCATTTTATTAGGCGTAAGTCTTTTTGGTATTTGGGATATCTTTAAATCTTTGGGCTTAAGAGAAGCTGTAGTTCTCCTCTTTATCAGTGCTTTAGTCTATGTGCTGATGTTATTTATTCGGAAATTTTGGACTAATCAAAGAGGCAACCGTTCGATCGAACATTTCTTCTCAAATGATAAAAAAGAGCGCAGCAAAGATTCCACTATTTTTGCTCTATCAGGGGCACATGGAACAATGACTTTAGCAATGGCTTTCTCTTTACCGCTGAATACTGCTATTCTGAGCACTGAGAATAGAGAGCTTATTATTAGTATGGCGACGATTGTGATTTTGCTTAGTCTTATTGTACCTACCTTTATCTTACCTAAGCTCTTGTCACCAGTGACAGCTGTAAGTGCAGAGGATATTGATAGTGTTCGAAATGATATGGTTGACTATGCTATTTTACATATGATGCAAGTGATAGAGGACAGTAGGGTTCGTAGTAGCTTAACAAAACAATTGCAATCACAAAAAGGGGTGCAAATTCCGGATCATAATAAAAGTAGTCAACTTTTAGAAAATATTGTGACTTGGCAAGAAACATTGCTGGATAGTTCAGATATTCAAGAGAATTTTTCACCGAAAGCGATTGACTACTTCAGAATTTATTTGGAGAATAGCAGCAAGCGTGCAATGAGTAAAAAAATAAGAAGAATATTTTCGAAACGAAGACAATTACATGGAACTGATCAAAGTGAAATGCAAGAATTCATAGATGTAAGAAATGAGCTGGGACGTTTAGAGGAAGTTCTTTATGAGGCGACAATGGAAAAATTAAATCGTCTTGAAAGTGAACGATTCGAGAAGAAGATTACTGATTTCAGCGACCTTGAAGAAGTGAGGCGAATTTTTGAAAACAGACATTCTCGAATCCGTAATGAAATTCAAGAAGAGACAATCGTGCCTAATGAACTACTTGTCGAAGCTTTCCAACTTGAATATCAGTATGTATTGGACCATGTTAGATCGGAAGCTATCTCGAAAGAAACAAGTAATAAACTCTTTAAGGAAATTAATAATGCACAAGTTTTACAACTGCAAAATCAATAAAAAGCCATTAGGCTTTTTATAATAACTTTCACTTAAGAAAAGTACTGTAAAATAAAAAATACTTAAATTAAAAATGTTTTAGTGATATATCCATTTATAAATTGCTCACAGACAAGGGGAGATTATGGTTTCAAGAAGCTCAAAAAGAAAAGGAATTCTTAGAAGATTAATTGGTTTTCTCGTGGGTTTTGTTATCGTGCTCGCGCTTTTTGTGGGAGGCCTGGTGTTGCTAGGACGTTATGCAATTGCTAATAATACAGATAGTCTTCTTTCCAAAATCATACCTTATTCAGAAAGTTTGACTGATGCCTCAGGAAATATTGCTCCAGCAAGTCCAGAAGCTATTGTTTCTACATTGAATCAAAATACTAGTAATATTGTAAGTCGTTCGCAAGGTTTTATTGATTCGGCCGAAGCTACAACAGATGGACAAACAGTAAAATATACAGTAAGTTCCTCTAAAATGAACGGAATTCTATCTCATAGTATCTTAGCAACAAATGGAGATCAGATAGAAAAAGTTGCCGATAAGGTTTTGGAGTCCATGAAAGCTTCTGGGGTAAATAATCCTCAGCTCATTATTAATCTTACAGATAGTCAAGGAAAAACGATTCAAACTATTGATTATAGATAAATAGAGTAAAAGTTTCTTGACCTGAGCAAGAGGCTTTTTGCTTCCTTAAATTTTATGTTATAATGATGAAAAATGAGAAAGTAGGCCCAGATTTTTATGGAATATCAATTGAGCTCAACGTCCGCTTTTCCACTTGTACATGTTACTTTGCAAGATAAGGAAGAAATTCAGATTGAGTCAGGAGCAATGGTTTATCATAATCCTTCAATCACACTTGAAGGTAAGATGAACAGCAATGGTAAAGGTGGTATTGGGGGAGCCTTGAAGGCTCTTGGCCGTTCAATAACGAGTGGTGAAAGTTTCTTTATTACTAAGGTCAAATCAAGCACTGCTAATGGCCAAATCACTTTGGCTCCAGCTACCCCTGGTGCTGTGAAAGAACTTAATATTGGTCAAGAACAATGGCGCTTGAATACAGGTGCTTTCCTTGCAAGTGATGGCGATGTACGCTATACTATGGAAAGACAAAAACTAAGTGGAGCTCTTCTTGGTGGAACGGGTGGTCTCTATGTTATGGAAACACAAGGAAGTGGCCGTATGTTAGTTAATGGCTATGGTGATATTGTTGAAATTGAATTAGATGGTACAGAAGAATATATCGTGGATAACCATCATGTTCTTGCCTGGAGCAAATCCCTCGATTACTCAATAGAAGTAGCTTCTGGTGCATTTGGTTTTAAAACCGGTGAGGGAGTTGTTAACAAATTTAAGGGACGTGGTAAAATCATGATTCAAAGTCGTAATATGGAGGCGTTTGCCGAGTCAATCATTCCTTTCTTACCAAGTAACGGTTAAATAAAAAAGCTATCGGTGATAGCTTTTTTTGTGCTTATTGATCAGATATTTTTTGATTAAGTAAGGAAAGTTTTCTATTGCCTCTGTAGAGTTCAAATATAGTCCAAATAAGTAAAGCAATGACTAAAACAATAAGAAGAAGTGCTGTTCCATCTGCAAGGTAGGCAAGATTCTTAGGAAATAGACTTTCAATTTGATCTGGTAGGCCAATCAGATTAAGATAAGTTAGTGCTATGACGGAGAACCAACCAAAGAGTTGCACGATCCAGTTGTTTTTAAATTTACCCATTTCATTTTTACTATTTGTAAGCATGAGAAGAGGGATAATGGAGAAGGGCAGCGCAAATGCAAGAAAGACTTGCGAATTATTCATGAGATTATTAATGGCTTCATGCTGTGCTTTTAGACTGTAGCCACGTGTCATCGTAACACAAATCAAGACAGGAACAACTGATAGTAAGCGCGTGATTAGACGACGCGCCCACATTGGCATCCGCATATGGATAAAACCTTCCATTATGATTTGACCTGTTAAAGTCCCGGTGATTGTCGAATTTTGGCCAGAAGCTAGTAAAGCTACGGCAAATAAGGTAGATAAAGCACCTGTCTTCGCGACATCCGCAAGTACACCATTACTTAATAAATCTGGTGACGAAAGGGCATCGTAAAGACCGAAAAATGAGGGATCGTCAATGACACCTGTCTTAAATACAGCAACACCCATAATGAGCAAAAGCGAATTAACAATAAATGCTAAACTTAATTGGATATTGGAATCCCAAGTGGAAAATCGAACAGCTCGAGCGATATCTTTATCGTCACTGTGGTTAATTTTACGACTTTGTGAAATGGAAGAATGTAGATAAAGATTGTGTGGCATTACAGTTGCCCCAATGATACCAAGCGCCCCTGTTAAAGGCGTCATTCCCGCAATTGAAGGAGAAGTAGCAAAGGTTCGTGTATTTGGAATAAAACCTTCCACAATTCCTTTCCAATCGGGATTAGACAAAGCCACTTGATAGGTGAAAATAAATAAAATCACTAATATTAGACACACAACAAGAGCTTCAATCTTTCTAAAACCTACCTTTGTGAGGAGTAAGAGTAAAAAGACATCAAAAACCGTGATAAAGACTGCTAGAATAAGCGGTATATCGAAAAGCAAATAAAGAGCAATCGCGGCACCAATAACCTCTGCAATATCTGTTGCCATGATCGCAAGCTCTGTAAGCACCCAAAGGATGATTCCTAAAGTTTTGCTGGTACGTGCACGGATAGCTTGGGCAAGGTCCATCTGGCTAACTATCCCAAGTTTTGCTGACATGTATTGAAGGAGCATGGCAATTAAGCTTGACATCAAAATGACAGAGATTAATAAATATTGAAAATTTTGTCCACCTGTGATTGAGGTAGACCAGTTTCCCGGATCCATGTAACCCACAGCAACTAAAGCTCCAGGTCCTGAATATGCAAGAAGCGTTCTAAAAAATTTACCATCTTTGGGGACTTTTACTGTACCATTAATCTCCTGAAGAGACTTTCCGTTTGTATGATAAATCAACTTATGTGGTTGATTTTTAAGATCGTTCATTTTTACCTTCTCTAAGCTGAACTTTGTTCAACATTATTTTTTTAATATTATTGTTAATATAAGAGAAAATGTTTAAGCGTTCTCGTTTTCTAAAGCAGAAGAAACAGTTCCGGTTCTTTGCATAATTAAAATGCTATCTTGTAAAAACTGAGGAATAACAGAAACTTGGCCATTATCCTCTTTTAGGATAATAGAACCATCCTGTAGCCGCTCAACAATGCGAATAAAGTGTGGGATGTTGGTATTTAACTTTTGAAAGAAGTTTTGTGCTTCTTCATTCAAAGTTGTGATATAGTAACTTTTGTTTTCCTCAGCTTGATTTAGAGGAATCTCTACTTTATTTTTTTTCCAAAAAACTTCTGAAGGGATTGTTGAACCATGTGGATCAACAGCAGGGAAATCTAACAAAGCATAGAGATATTCCACAAGTTTTGGTGAAGATGCATGTTCTAAATTTTCAGCTTCTTCATGAACTTCCTCTGTAGAGTAGCCGAGCTTATCAACTAAGAAGCTTTCCCAAACACGATGACTTTTAATAATAAAGCGTGCTTGAACATTACCTTGCTCCGATAAGTTTACACCGCGGTAGGGTGCATAGTCTACAAGTTGTTTTTTGGCTAATCTTTTAATCATTTCGGTAGCGCTAGGCGCTGCGACAGACAATTTTTTAGCAATAAGTTGTATACTGACAGCTGAATCATCTCCCGCACGTTCCAAGGTATAAATAGCCTTGAGATAATCCTGCTCATTTTTTGTTAATTTTAACACCTGAGTTTCTCCTTATATTATAACAAGAACATTATAGCACGTCCTTATTTATTTTTCAATAATATAAGGATAGCCTAATTAGAAGAGGTATTAAAACAGGTAAAAAGCCACAAATTTAGGAAGTTTGTGGCTTTTTTATAACTTTAGTTTTTTTTGAGGTGGATATCAAGTGCAAATTTTGTTTGATTACTAATAAAGTAGGATTTAGAAAATTCAAAAGCATGTCCTTTTTGGTCGTAAGCAGTTTGCTCAATAACGAGGACGGGCGAATGACGTTCAATCTCCAAATTTTTGCTCACTTCCTCATCGGCTTGATCGGCGTAAATAACACGTTTAGCATCCACTAACTGTAGCTTTGCTTCCTGTCCTAGATAATCATAGACAGAGCCTTCTAAAATTTCTTCGGTGATGGGAGCGATATAACTTGGCATGACAACATGTTCAAAACTATAAGCTTTGCCATTCAAAATACGGAGACGTTTAAATTCGTAAACCGGGTCTGTTTTATTCAATAGAAGATGCTTTTGCTCTTCTGTTGAGGGTAAGCGTGCATCAAAAAAGAGTATTTTACTTTTAATCTCTTGATCACGATGCGAATAAGTTACACCAATCGGTAAATCTAAAGGTAAAAGCTCTGTGGTTTCTTCCACTCTCGGACGAATATAAGTTCCGGAGCCTTGTTTACTAAAGATTAACCCTTCGTTTTCTAATAAGGTGAGGGATTTTTTTAAAGTAATACGCGAAACATTATACTTTTCAGCAAAGAATTCTTGTGTAGGGAGAAGAGTTCCCGCACGATAATGGTTAGTCAGGATGTCGCGTTTGATGTCAGCGTAAATTTCACGGTATTTGTACAATTTGTATACCTCTATTTTTATGATTTGTATATATATTATATAACATTTTATTTAATTTGTCTACATTAATTTTATATTCATCTTTACAAATTTAAAAAAATTGGATATAATAAAAAACGGAAGCGGTTTCTTTTTGGTGGAATGGCTTCTAAAAAAGAAAAAGGAAGTGCGTATTATGAAAATTGATGTGCAGAAGTTTCAAGAACCATTACTAAAAGTATCTGCTTGGGTGGAGCGGAATACAATTTTACAGGCCATTAAAAATGCTTTTGTAAGGACAATACCGTTCACGGTTGTAGGTTCCTTCTCTAATCTGATCAAAATGCAGCTTGATGCCCTTATTAAAAACCAAGATATTCATAACGCTTTATTGACGAATATCAGTAATTTGTTTGGTTATATCGGAAATGCGACTTTAGGTATTGTTGCGCTTATTGTTGTCTTTTCTTCAGCATATTCTTATGCTTTCGAGCTAAAAAGAAATGAAAAAAACAGCCAACTTAATCCAATCATTGCAACTTTGCTAGCGTTTGCAGCATATTTCGTGATGGTACCCAATAACGTTAATTATTTGGATCCGAAAGCGGATATTGTTGAAGGTTTTTCAACCTCATTTTTCAGCTATGAAGGGATGTTTACTGCCCTCATCGTTGGTTTAATTGCTGTGGCTTTATTTGCACGATTTACACGAAGTAAATTTACAATCAAAATGCCCGGCAATGTGCCACAAAATGTATTTGATTCTTTCTTCTCATTAATTCCGATTAGTGGTGTACTGTTAATCTTTGGCGCAATTCGAATTGCTCTTCAATCATTGGGGTATGTGTCACTACTGCAAATGATTTCTGAAGTACTTATTAAGCCTTTGCTAACAGTAGGTACAGGATTACCTGCCATTCTCATTGTTATTCTACTCCAACAAATCCTATGGTTCCTCGGTCTTCATGGCTTCAATATTGTTTGGGGAGTCGTTTCAGCTTTCTGGCTCCCTATTTTCTTAGAAAATGTAGCAAAATTTGCTGAAACACAAAGTTTTGCTGGCATTTCTATTGCGCCAAATACAATGACCAACGTATATGCCATGATTGGTGGATCAGGTGCGACTTTTGGCTTAATTATCGCAATGCTTATCTTTACGAAGAAAGGCGAAAAAGAACGTGAAGTGGCAAAACTTGCTTTAATACCTGGATGTTTTGGAATAAATGAACCGGTTATCTTCGGGCTTCCTATCGTTCTTAATCCATTAATGTTTATCCCTTGGGTGCTTGTCCCAATGGTTAACGCTGTTATCGCTTATATTGTAACATCTATTGGCTGGGTTGTTCCTCTGGTCGTCCTGAATTCAGGAAACGAACCTATCTTTATTAGTACCTGGGTTTTAGGAGCCTTCCATATTAGTCCGGTTATATTGACCCTTGTTTTGGTTGTATTAGATATTGTTTTATATGCCCCATTTGTAATTCTTAACCAAAAACAAGAACGTGCTGAACAAGCGGCAACGCTCAGTGCAGAATAGAATTTAAAATAAGAAATAGAGGAAAGTACCCATGAAAAAAGTATATACTGTTGCACATACTCACTGGGATTTTGAATGGTATTTTACAAGACAAGAAGCACGTGTGCAATTTATTTTTCACATGGATGAAGTTTTAGAAGCTTTGGAAAGTAATCAGTTGGATTTTTATACTTTAGATGGTCAAATGTCAATTGTTGAAGATTATCTCAGTCTCTTCCCTGAAAAAGAAAAACAGATGAAAAAATTTGTCCAGGCAGGTAGACTCTTTGTTGGACCTTGGTTCACACAAATTGATGAAATGACAACTTCTGGGGAATCAATAGTGAGAAATCTACGTATTGGTATTCGTGAAGCAGAAGAATTAGGCAGTGCTATGCGAATTGGCTACTTGCCAGATTCTTTTGGTCAAAGTCAAGACATGCCGAAAATCTATCATGGCTTTGATATTCAACATGCCCTTTTTTGGCGCGGAATGCCGAATGAAGCAAACACGCGCTACTTTTATTGGTCAAGTAATGATGGTTCAAAAGTACTGACAGCCAATATTAAAAATGGTTACTATGCAGGAGTTGATTTAGTAGAAAAGAATAATTTTTCAGAACTTGTTGAAAGAATATCAACGCATACAAATAGCAAAGCCCATCTTTTACCTGTAGGAGGAGATCAGCGTGCTGTTGATTTTAATTTAAAAAAAAGGATCGATAAGGCAAATCAAGAAATTGAAGATTCAACAGTATTTATTGAAAGTAACTATCCGCAATTTTTCAAGGCACTTGAAAAAGATGCTCAAGAATTTTTAGATATCAAGGGCGAGTTTATTGAGCCAATAGATTCCAAAATTCACCGTGGTATTTATTCATCACGTTATGACTTAAAACAAGTCTATGATCAACTTGAACGTCTCTTAACTTATCAATTAGAACCAATGTCTGTTTTAGCTGCACGTTATGGCATTCCTGTTAAACAAGGTCTAATAGATAGCCTATGGAAGATAGTAAGCCGTGGTCAAGCACACGACAGTGCTGGTGGTTGTAATAGTGATAAAACAAACCGCGATATCTATATGCGTGGGATAAATGGCCTACAGGAAGCTCAGTCTTGTATGGACTACATGCTCAGAAAATTAAGTATTTCACTAAATAGAAATCAAGAAGACAGTCTTTTCATGTGGAATCCTCTTCCTTTTGAGCTTAAAGTGATAAAGAAAGTCAAACTTTCTACACAAAATAAACATTTTTCACTCACTGACGATAGGGGAGAGAAGGTAGCTTTTGAGATTATTGAGCAAGTAACGGAAAATGCAGCATTACTTCGCAGAAATCCTGAGGAAATGCTTGATGACTCTTACTATGTTAGTACAATAGCAGTAGAATGCACTTTACCAGCCATGGGCTATGTACATTATCATGTTAGTGCCGAGAAAGAAAAGCCTCAAACATTGCTAAAGGCAACAAGGATTGAAAATGATTTTTATAAGATTGAGTTTACCGAGGGGAAGTTCAATCTTTGTCTTAAGAAGAACGGTAAAAAATATTTAGATTTTCTATCTTTTGAAGATGGAGGAGATGAAGGAGATACCTACGATTATTCACCAGCCTTTGCGGATTGGATCTTAAATCTGAACTTTAATAACAGTCAAACTTCTCATGTGGAACAAGGAAAATTACTAAGCCGAATAATTGTAGAAGGCGAATGGAAACTTCCTTATAACCTGGCATCACGGAAAGAACGACAACTTGATGGACAGGTCACATATACATTAACTTTAGAGCTTAATAAGCAGGATAATCGGATTCAGCTTAGACTAAATGTGAATAATCAAGTGTGTGATCATCGTTTACGCCTAGTACTTAAAACAGATGTTCAGTCTGAGTTTTCGACCAGCGATACACCTTTTGGTATTATCAATCGACCGACTGAAGAAAAGCACTTGCAAGATTGGCGAGCAAGAGGATATAAAGAAGAACCCACAAGCATGCGTCCGATGATTCACTTCGCCAATCTTCATGATACGAAGACAAGTTGGAGTTTCTTAAGCAAAGGAACAAAAGATTTCCAAGTCCTTGATAAGGAGCAGCAAGAGCTTGCCATTACGATATTTAGAGGAGTGGGTTACCTAGGAAGACCAGATACACAAAGACGACCAGGAGATGCCTCTGGTTTGCAAACCAGAGAGGTTGAAACACCTGATAGCCAACTTTTAGGAGATGTTTTCTTTGAAGGAAATATCGTGATAGACACTGATTTTGATGCTGCAGTTCTTCAAAATCAGTACCTACTCACTACACAGGAAAATATATATTACCAAACACAGACAATCAATCGCTTTAGCACACCAATAGAATATTTCCCTATAAACAAGAAAAAGCTAGAATTAAAAGGGCAAAAAGTGATAGCTTTAGCAAACAGTGAAGTAGCCTTCAGCAGCATGGAAACGAGTATCGATCAAAGAGGTATACAATTACGGCTCTATAATCCCTGCGATACTGTCCAAGATATGCCAGGAATCATCAAACTTCAAGAGCCAGCAACTATTAAGTTGCTAAACTTGGAAGGTAAAATTATTAGCAATATTGAAGATTCTACCGAAGAGCTCATAATGGCAGAATTTAGACCAGGTGAAATTAGAACTTATGGTATTTTTTTCAAAAAATAGTAGGAGGACAAAGGAGTTGATAAAACAAGAAGAGTTAATCTCCAAGATTAAAAAACATGCAGAGACAATTCGTCTATGGGATGACCGAGCTACATCACTTTTTCAACATGCCATAGTGGATACTATTTCAAACACCGTTTCAGTACGTGAAAATGGGGAGATATTTGTGGCTACAGGTGATATTCCAGCAATGTGGTTAAGAGATTCTACATTTCAAATACTTCCATATTTGGAGATGGCTGATACTATTCCGGAAATAACATCTCTGGTTCACGGCGTTTTGAAGCAACAAATGCGCTATATTACTCATGATCCTTATGCTAATGCTTTTAATAAAGAGCCAACAGACAGTCATTATAGCCAAGATGTCTCGAATATTCCAATATCGCCTTTAGTCTGGGAAAGAAAATTTGAGATTGACTCATTGTGCGCCCCTTTATTCCTAGCTTACCAATTGTACAAGCATACAGGCTACACCGAGCATCTTAAGGAAGACTATTGGGCAACTGTTGAACTTGTTCTCGATACTTTTATTACGGAGCAACATCATGAAAGCTCAGATTATATTTTTAAAAGAACAAATTGCCCGCCATCCGATACACTATCTCATGAAGGACGCGGAGAGCCAATTGGTTACACAGGTATGGTCTGGAGCGCCTTTAGACCGAGTGATGATGCGTGTAAGTACGGTTATTTTATTCCAGGGAATTGCTTTATCTTAGTGGTTTTGGGCCAACTTCTGGAGCTGCTTCCGGCAAATCTCTCTCCTAGACTAGAAAGAAAAATTAAGAAACTTCAAGAAGAAATAACAGAAGGCATTCAAAAATTTGGTTTAGTATCGTCCAGCAAAAATCCTTATTATGCCTATGAAGTTGATGGCTTGGGCAAACAACTCTTTATGGATGATGCTAATGTACCAAGTCTACTCTCATTGCCTTTTCTTGGTTATTGTGGAGAAGAAGATCCACTTTATACACAAACGAGAGAAAAATGCTTAAATGAAGAAAATCCTTATTATTATGTTGGGCAATATTTGCACGGCATTGGAAGCCCACATACGCCGCCACATTATGTGTGGCCAATAGCTTTAGCGATGGAAGGATTGACGACAAAAGATATAGATAAAATGAAAAAGCAGATAGAGACAATCGTTGCTACAGATGGTGGAACTGGCCAATGCCATGAGGGGATTGATGTGGACAATCCAAATAATTACACTCGCGAATGGTTCTCTTGGTCAAACATGACCTATTGTCAATTGGTTTTTCGGTACTTAAAGTTTAGTCAAAACAAATAAAATTTTTAAAAATGTTTTCTTAAGGAGGAGACAAGATGAAAAAAATGAAAAGCTATATTTTGGGTTTGCTTACAGTTGGACTTGGTATGCTTATTTTTGGTCCAATCTCTGCACAGGCACAAGAAGAGAGCCAGCAAGCGAAAACCATGGTCTACTACCGTGCATGGCGTGATAAGGAAATGAAAGGTGTCAATACCAGCCTTACAGATGAAAATTGGTTAAGCATGGATGATATTCCTTATGGAATCGATATTGTCAATGTTTTTAGCTACGTTCCTCAAGGACAGGAAGAAGCAGCTGCACCATTTTTTGAAAAGCTTAAAAAATCTTACGTTCCTAACTTACATGCACGAGGTGTGAAGTTAACCAAGGCGATCGATTATTCAGAGCTTTTAAAAATTCCTTATGCCGGAAATTTTCCGACAGTAGAGGAGTTTGATGCTTATGCTAATAAATTGTTAGATGAGCATGTGCGCCAATATGGACTTGATGGCTTAGATATTGACATGGAAACCTATCCGAGCACTGCAGATATTGCACTTTCAAATGGTGTTATTCGAGCACTATCAAAATATATTGGCCCTCTTGCAAATAATGGTACTGTATTTGTTTACGATACAAATGGTTCCAACCTTAATCCATTGAAAGAGGTTGCAGAAAGCTTTACATATCTTGGCTATCAACAATATGGTTCAGATGACACACGCACAGCCAGAGCAATAAAAGATTATACCGGGGTAATTCCAAAAGAACAATTTATGCCTGGTTTAGCCTTTCCGGAAGAGCAAGACCATAATAGATGGTACGATGCTAAAGAACCTTACGAAGAAAGTAACATTTACAAAGTAGCAAAATATACAGCAGAAAATAAACTGTATGGTATGTTTCTTTATGCCTTGGATCGTGATGGAAGAACATATAATAATTATGATTTAAACCATATTGTGCCTTCTAACTTCCTTTGGACGAAAACAGCCATTTTACAGGCTAAAGGCTTTACTCTCCAAGAGACAAAAAATATAGCACTACATCATTGGGAGCGCGTGGGACAAGGAACAGAGAATTATCAAGCTATTTTAAATAGAATTAATCAAGCTCACTCAATTTATGAAGTTAATAAAGTCTTACTTGGATCAAGCGATAACTTTGCCAATGACGGTGTAAGTCCTCAATATGATCCAATGTATGAATTACAACTCATGAAGTAGACTTTCGTATTTGAATAAAAAATAGATGAGATTCTAGGAATTTTACTTTTTCTAGGGTCTATTTTTGAAAAAGTATAAACCCTTCTATTTGAAAAGAAGGAGAAAAGTAGAAGGAGTAGAACAATGAAAATAGAATTTCCAAAAGATTTTTGGTGGGGCGCAGCGACAAGTGGTCCACAAACTGAAGGACGTTTCAAGAAAAAACACGACAATGTTTTTGATTATGACTTTGATCATTTTAGTGAACGATTTTGGGGCTCAATTGGTCCAGATACAGCCAGTAATTTTTACAATGATTTCGAAGAAGATATCCGTTTGATGCAGAAAGCTGGACTCAACAGTATTAGAACAAGTATACAGTGGTCCAGACTTATTGAGGATTTTGAGACTGGAAAGACTAATACTCATGCAGTGGCGTTTTATAACCGCGTAATCGATACTTTCTTAGCTGCCGGAATTCGGCCCATGATAAACTTACATCATTTTGATCTACCTGTAGAGCTCCTCCATAAATATGGAGGATGGGAAAGTAAAAAAGTTGCTCTACTCTTTGCTCAGTTTGCCGAGCAATGTTTCCGCTTATTTGGTGACCGAGTAACGGAGTGGTTTACACATAATGAGCCAATAGTAGTTGTCGAATGTGGTTATCTCTTAGGTTTCCATTATCCCGACCTCAAAGATGGTAAAAAAGCTGTTCAAGTTGCTTATAATCTACAGTTAGCTTCCAGTTTAGCGATTGAAAGATTTAGAGAAGTCAATAAAAATGCCAAATCTAAGATTGGGATCATTCTCAACTTAACGCCTAATTATGCTAAGGACGAGGAAATACAGAATCTCAAAGCGGCTCACTTTGCTGATTTATGGCAAAACCAACTGTTTTTAGATGCTTCAGTAAAAGGACATTTTCCACAAGAACTTGTCAACATTTTAGAGCGTGATGGTGTATTATGGGAAAGCACTACTGAAGAGCTTGAGGTGATAAAGCACAATACGGTAGATTTTTTAGGCGTCAATTATTACCATCCAAGTCGTGTCCAAGAGCCAGAGTTTTCAAGTGACAGTTTGGCTCAGGATTGGTTACCTGAAAAATATTATGCATCCTTTAACAAAAGAGGCGTGCGTATGAATGCAGACAGAGGCTGGGAGATTCACCCACAGACGATTTATAAAATAGCAAAAACGATACAAAAGGACTATAATAATATTCCTTGGTTCATCTCCGAAAATGGAATGGGTGTTGAAAATGAAGCACGTTTTGAGGATTCAAATGGTGTTATCCAAGATGATTATCGTATTCAATTTATGACGGAACATCTTTACTATTTACATCAAGCAATGGCTGAAGGTTCAGCCTGTTTAGGTTATCATACATGGACACCGATAGATTGCTGGAGCTGGCGTAATTCCTATAAAAATCGCTATGGATTAATTTCTCTAGATATTCATAGACAAATCAAGAAACTAAAAAAATCAGCACTTTGGTATCGTAAAATTTCAGAAAGTTCAAGTGTTGACATTGAAGAAACATTGTTACAAAAACTGAAAGAGGTTGAATAATGGCACTGATAACGATTGACGTTGGAGGTAGCAGCATTAAATATAGCCTTTTCTCTGAAGGGGAATTAGGAGAGGTCAAGTCGAAACAAACCCCCAATAATCTCGAAGATTATTATGGCTGTCTGAAGGATATTGTGAGTGAAATGAGACAAAAGAGGACAAATATAACTGGTGTTGCGATGAGCTCTCCTGGAGCGGTGAATCAGTCAACAGGCTATATTGAAGGATTCAGTGCCTTGCCTTATATTCACGGCTTTAATATCCAACATGCATTAGAAGAAAAGTTAGGCTTAGCTTTGGCTATTGAAAATGATGCCAATTGTGCTGCTCTTGCCGAAGTTACTTTTGGAGCAGCAAAGCATCTAAAAGATGTACTTTTTCTAGTACTTGGCACAGGCGTAGGTGGAGCTGTTGTTCTCAATGGAAAAATTCATCACGGAAAACATCTTTTTGGTGGTGAATTTGGTTTTATGTTGATGGATGAAAAACATACTTTTTCGGAACTGGGAACAGCAGTAAACATGGCAAAGCGTTACAATCAACGATGTAGTACAAATGTGACAGGACTAGAGGTCTTTAGACGAGCGATCCAGGAAAAGGATAGTCTTGCACAAGAGGAGATGGAACGATTTACATTTAATGTTGCTAAAGGTATTTATAATCTCCAGTATGCTTTTGATCCTGAACTCATTGTCATAGGTGGCGCAGTTTCACAGGCGGAGTGGCTGGTTCCAGAACTTAATAAACAGCTGAACAAAATAATAAAGACTTTAGAAATATCGCCTTTTTTGCCTGAGATTAAGATTTGCCACTATCGTAATTCAGCTAATCTCATAGGTGCGGCCGTAAATTTTCAACAAAATAAAAGATAAAATAAAAGGCATAGGAAACTATGTCTTTTTTAATGGAAGCATAAAACTTGCTTATATACCCCGCAGGGTATATAATAGTGTTATAAATAAAAAAAGGAAATAGTAAATGCGAACAATTACAATGCAAGAATTAATAGAAGTCATGAAGGACGAGGCAGATATTATTGATGTGCGAGAAGCTTTTGAATATGAAGCAGGACATGTACCAACAGCACGTAATATACCAATGAGTGAGATTGAAAACCGTATTTCCGAAGTTAATGTTGGGAGCTATATTATCTGCCAATCTGGTGCTCGCTCAGCACAGGTGACACAATGGCTCGCTGCAAATGATATCGATGTTATTAATGTTTTAGGTGGCACGAATGCTTGGGATGGTTGCTTGGCACAGTAAGGAGTAATGATGTTTGGATTATTTACGAAAATTAAAAGTATAACAACAGCAGAACTTGCTGCATATCTAAGAAAGAACTCAATAAAAGAAGAAATTATTGATGTTCGAGAACCTTATGAATATAAAAAAGGGCATATTAAAGGAGCACGAAATATTCCATTAGCCCAACTTTCTGCTGTACAATTAAATACAGACAAAAAGTATTTTGTGATTTGTCAGTCAGGGATGAGATCAAAAAAAGCGTGTAAAGTACTCTCCAAAATGAATTATGACGTAACAAACATAACCGGTGGTATGATGTCCTGGAATGGTAAAGTGACAGGAAAAGATTAAAAAATTTAGAGGGGGTAATAAGTCCTTCTTTTTTGTTATAATAAACATCCCATTAATAGAACAATAGAACAAATTAGAAAGGTTTATCGTTACGGGAAAAGTGCTATTTCGAAATCATTTTAAGGAGGAAATTTTTCATGAAATAAATATAATGCTTTCAAAATTTTTCTACTTTTAGCTGAGCAAATATTGAAAATAGTTTCCCTAAAATTACATACATATGAAAGAAGACTGTTTTTTGAAACGGGTCTTTTTCTGTATTTCATTTTGAAAATTTTAAAGAAAATATTACAATTGTGTTATATAAATATCTAATGTGTTACTTGGTATATATAAGGTTTGGAGAGGTGGGCTAGTGATTTATAATCAGACAGCACAGCACAGCACAGCACAGCACAGCACAGCACAGGTAGTTTTCTGCTTTTTTCACTATACCTTTAATACGTCCTAATAAAAGGATATTTTTTTAGTGTTTATTAGGAAGTAAAAGGAGAAATACGTATGAGTCAAGAAAAGAAAAAGAAGCTACGAAATATAGCGATTTTATCACTGCTTATTTTGCTTGGAGGAACATTTGCCTTTCAAGCTTTTAACCAACAAGCTATCAATGACCGTTTGCGAGAAAATCAAGTAGAAGTCGGCGGTCGTGTACATGACTACTACAACCGTGATACCGAGAACAAGGACGTCTTTGTCGAAAACTACGGAAGAGAAAAGCCAATCATATTGCGGGTCCGCCTGTCAGAGTACATGGATATACAGAAACGTGGTGAGCGAGGTTTCACCCCGATAGTAAAAGATACTTCTCGTGAAGATATCGAAAACTGGACGACTTGGAAACCAAGTGTCACAGACATTAATGACCGCGCGGGTGATTCGGATGCATTCGACCCGTATTCTAAGCTGACTTTTGGTTGGGAACGTAACGGGGAGTATGCACCGTGGTACTTGCCAACCTTTAATCATGACAAGGAGAGTGATGTGACAGCTGCAGCAGGTCATGCCCGCGATTATATAAAAGACGGCGCCACTCACCCCGGAGATGGTGACGACAAATACTGGTCAGAGGGCGAAAGCTATGACAACAGCAATCACGATTGGCATGGCTCTGCGGTTACACGTGAAACTGCCCAGCACTTGCCACAGGAAGAAAAAGTAATGACACTAAAAGAATGGCTGGAACTCCCCAATAATCGGAAAATTGGCTATTTTTGGGTAGTCGACCATGAAACAGGCTGGGCATACTGGGCGAGTATGCTAGACCCTGGTTATGCTACTTCTTACTTGCTTGACGCAGCGAAGATGACAGCAGAAGCAGACCAGATTCCAGGTTCTTATTACTATGCTATTCATGTCGAGAGCCAGCTTATCAGCCCAGATGAATTGTTCAAAGATGAGCCAGAAAATGGAGGCTATGGCGGAGATTTGGGTTACTTGCTTGAGGGTATCCGAAATAACGCTGTCGATGATGAAACAGGTAATCCGGGAGCAGGTTTAAATTCTCGCCCAGATGAGTTTAACTTTGACGCGATGAACCCTGGGCGCCTCTTCACTATGGGAGGTGAGCAATTCCGCTACCTTGAAGATATGCAAAACGGCAATCACTTAATCATTCGTAATTTTTCAATTCTTAACATTAATTGGAATAACCAGAACACTCGTCTATCCTCGTGGTATAACGATCTTAATCAAGACGTTAGGGCTATAGTGCGACCTGTTGCCAATAGCTTTACAACAGGAAGCGTAGTGTTTCAAACTGCTTCATTTATAGGAGGAATAGGCTGGATACCAACTAATCTGACGGGAGATGCTGCGGCCGATGAAACCAAGGTTGATGAATATGGGTCACCACGTGCCTTTTCTTTATCCCTTGCGGATATAATACGTTTGTCAGGTGAAGGACTTGCTTTTACCAGTCGAGAAGAGCGAGTCGCTCCGAATGGCTGGTGGCATCTTCGTACTCCTGAGACTCCTCCCAACTTTGCTTGGAGAGTAAATCTCGCTGGTAACGTACGTGGTGTTTATAATCGCGCGCAAGCCGCTGATAACGGCGGAGTCCGCCCAGCCCTCATCATTCATCAAAATGTTGGGAATTAACTGGAACTATGAAACGAAGGCTTGTTTTTAGGACAAGTCTTTTTCTGTGCTTTTAAATTATTTTGAAAGGGTTGTGTGTGGAAGGTTCTTCAAAAAACCGTATAGAATGAGAAATTGATTTGAAATGACTTAGATTAATGTTACAATTAAGTGAATAAAAGTAATGTATGTTAAACATAAGCAACATAAAATAAATGTATTTGTAAAGGGTATGAGTTGTATGGAGGAATCTTTATATATCGTCGTGATGATTCCCGCGTGGAATGAAGCAGGAAGCATCGGAGAAGCGGTAAGTAGTATCTATGAACAGACACGATTGCCAGATCGTATCTTTGTTGTGCCGAATAACACAACGGATTTGACTTCTGTAGAAGCTATGGCCGCTGGGGCAGAAGTTTTGGTTATGCCTGGGAAAAATGAGAAGAAGAAAGCAGGTGCATTGAACTATGCACTAGACCAACTTTCTCCGACTTTAGATGCGCAGCGCTCTGCTGTTTTAGTCATGGATGCAGACACCATGATTGAGCCTGATTTTATTGAAAAAGCTGAGAAAAAGATGATAGAAGAAGCCCGTGTGGGTGGGGTCAGTTCGATTTTTGTTGGGCGTAATTCAACCAACTTGCTTGGGATTTTACAACAAATGGAATTTGCACGCTTTGCACGTTTGGTCCATAAACGAGCCGAAGTTTATGTTTTGTCGGGGACAGCGAGTTTGATTAGTTGGGACGTCCTCAAAGAGATTAAGAAAGCGCGGCTAGAAGGCAAACTCATGCCAAAGGGAGAAAGCTACTATGATGTCGATAGTATGACCGAGGATAATGAACTGACTTTAGCCATTCTCGTCTTAGGCTTTTCTGTACCTCACGTAGGTGTCAAGTCTATCACCGATGTTATGGAAGATTATAATTCACTTTATCATCAACGGAAGCGGTGGTATATTGGTGCCTTGCAAAATATTAAAGAATACGGCAGAAAGATGCCTCCGTGGATGCGCCTGATTTATTGGGTCCAACAACTTGGACTTTATATGGCGCTTGCTATCACACCAATAGTTCTTTTTGCCTTTACCATTTATTTGATTCAGGTAGTACTTAGTGAGGGAGCGGTTTTGGGATGGTCTAGAATAACTTCTATCGTGCTTCTCATACTTTATCTCTTCGTTCAAGTGACTACCGTTTGGGATCAGGGTTGGAAATGTCGCCTTGTGGCACTTAGCTATTTCCCAGAAATTGTCTATGCTATCTTCCTTTTGATTTTCTATGCCGCGGCACTATGGTCTTTCCTGACTGGAAAAGATATGAAATGGAAGCATACTTAAAAAGAAAAGCCTCAGCTCATTTGTAGCAAATTAGCCAATTATCAACGTTCAAACTGCTCATAGTTGAACGTTTTTTAGATGCTTACTGAGCAACTAAAATGTAATGAAAAAAACATTTTGCATATCTTTTGTAATCTAAATTACTTTTATATATAATAAATTACACAAGTAAACATAAAACAAAAAAGTGAGGGAATAAAATGCAAAACTTCTTGATTATCGTTTCTTATTTCATTAACATTGGTATCATCTTCCATATTCTGAAGTTTGTTTCAGGCGTTGGTCTACATTTCCTCATTAATGATGAAAAAGGCACAAGAAAGCTCTTCCTTACTTTTAGAGGTAAACCGGTGTTAGCATTGGTAGAGTTGGCAGCAACGATTACAGAAAAACCTTCATATTAATGGGATTAATGAAGTTTGGCTTAAAGTCCAAACTTTGATTACTTATACTCAAAATATCCCCTAATTGCTTAAATTATCAATTCTTATCCGTTCAGAATTTAAAATTACAATTTTCAAAGTTACACAATTTATATAATGATTTGGCTGTAGTAATATGCAAACCGCAAGTAATGTTATTGAAACAAATATATAAAAAACAAAGGAGTAACGAAAATGAATGAGGTAAGTGTACAAGCATACGTACAATTTCGAGATGCAGATTGGGAATGGATAGGGACACCAATCCCTCTAGGAGAAGTAAGTGAAAATACTGTGGTTGGCATAGCTAACCACGTTCCGAATGGTTACTTACTGGTGAAAGATATTTTTAATCCCACTTATACGATTGTTTCAGGGGATATTCAGTGGGCGCTTGAAAATCCTCAGGATTCGACCGGTTATGGTCTTCCAGAAGGCGGCTTGGTGCTGAATGCGGAACTTGAACTTTCTTCCATTTTAACGGGCTTAAATATAGATATGGGGCGCCATTATTATTCTGTTGAGGTCATTAAACTATTTATTGATACACTCGCTTTAGCGAAACGTCCATACTTACAATTGCATATGACAGATAATGAAAATGTTGGTATGGAAAGTGAGTTTCTTGGACAAACCGTAGAGGGAGCTGTATTTGAAAATAATATGTATATCAATCCAAATACAGGAATGCCTTTCTTATCAAAAGGTAATTTGAGAGAAATTGTGGCTTATGCCCAGTCTAAAAATGTCCTTGTTATACCAGAAATTAATATTCCGGGACACATGACTGCAATTTTGAATCTCGTGAAAGAATTATCAATAGATTTATATAACAGTATAAAACAAGACGATGCGAATATGTATGTTTCTAAAACAATGGATTATTCCAAAGAAGCTTCGATTATTTTCGCCCAACAATTGCTCGGAGAATACTTTGATATATTCTCCAAACAAGAGAATGCTTGTTTTTCAATCGGTGCAGATGAAGTAGGAGTCATTGCTCCAGATACAGATATTCATCCGATAACCAATCCTGCTTTTGTGAATTTTTGTAATCAAATGAATCAATTTATAAAGCAAAATGGTTTCAAGATGCGGATGTATAATGATTATATTGCTTCTCAAGATGGAGAATCATTTGATAAAGATATTCAAGTGATGTATTGGAGCTTGAGTGGTGGTTTAGATTTGGATGATTCGGATGCATACACTCAATCGGGAACCGCAAATAATGCACGAGCTCAACAACTGATGGATGCAGGCTTTGAGTTACTCAATTATAATGGTTATTACTTGTATATGATTGCAGGTGATCGTGCTTTCCAACCAGATGCGATGGCTTATACCATTCAAGATATGAAGAACAATTTTAAATTGGTTCATTTCTATCTAAATTCAGGAATGTTTACTTCCTTATCTCCAAGTATTATTGGTGGAGCAATCAGTATTTGGGGTGGTGAAGCAGGAAATTATACGGATTTAGAAATTCAAGAACATACAAAAGCTTTTGTGGAAGCTTTTGTAGAATTATTGAATCCATGATGAATAAATGTACCTTATAATTTACGGTGGTAGCGCAATGGCTATTGCCGTTATTTTATTGTTATTGTTTTTTGAAATTAAAAATATTATATTAAGACTTTCGTTCTGGCTTCACTCTGTAACATATCCTTGTGAAGCTACAAAAAAATATGTTTTAATAATATGTGAAGTTGAGCATTTTTAAGATTACGACTTCTTTGGACAGCTTTATTTTCAAGAAAACATTTTTAAACAAGAGCCGGTCTGTCGCCAATGACCATCTACATCAAAACTCAGAATTGGAAGTAGGTGTAGTTTGTAAATGACTTGATAGAATTGAGTGGAAGAACATTTAAAAATAGTTAGGAAATTCACTCAAGAGATAAAAATAATTTTATAAACGATTTGCTAAAAAAATTCGTCTAAATTAAAAGTTATCTTATGGGGTATGTTATAATACATTTATGACTTATCAAGTAAAAATCATTTATCCTAAAGAAGAAGCTCTTGAGAGCAACAAATTGACCGAACGTACGTTTAACGAATATATGGACGACCTTGAGGCCGAAGAAGTTATTAAACAGTATGAACAACTATTGACTGAAGGATATTCTATTTCAGTCAACTTTTTCCCACCGCAAGTAGATAAAGAAGGTAGCGAACAGGATCCATTTAAAATAGCACAGAGCTTTGAACTTGCTGGAATAACTTATAAAGCAACCCTAAAACTTAAAGCTTCAGGCACTTACGAAGATATGGTTAAAATTGCTAAAATGATTGAGCAACAAGGTTATGATTACAGCATCACTCTAAAACTTCAAATCAATGAAAATTCTCCAGTTGATTTTGAAAAAGAAAGTTCATGGTTTGATTCCGAGTTTGCAAAATACACTGTTTTACCTAAGGCGAGCAGCCAAGATATTGCAGACCTACGTTCCCTTTATGATATCTTATCGGAAGAACATTATAAGGTAAGCATTAACCTCAAAGCTAAAGTTAAAAAAGATGATGACGATAGCTTTGCAAGCCAATTAGCAGCCTATCCTGCAGAAACTTTAGTAACCTTTAAATTATCTGATGCAAATATGTAGTAACAACTAGTTTACATAAATAAAAATATGTAAAGATATCTAAAAAATATAGAATTAACTCGTAGAATTGATTTAGATAGGCTTTGAATACTTTTATATAAATTAAAAAGAGCATTTCCGTGCTCTTTTTAATTTTTCTTATTGTTCAATGCAGAATAACTTGCAAAGAGACCCAGAATCACTAATACGAAGAAAATAACAAGAATGACTGATGTCCCAAATTGGGTACCCTCTTTAAAACCTTGAGCGTGTTGAAAGACAGAGAGAATGTTGGCTACTAAAGCAGTTGCAATTGCTCCGATAAATTGCTGTGATGTATTAACCAATGCATTTCCGTCTGAGAGCTCTTCAGAGGAAAGTGTACTTAAACTGCTGGTCATTAAGTTGCTGTAAGAGACACCCAACCCAAGCATCATAACGATATGTGCAATTAATAATAAAAGAAGCGAATGCATGGGGAGGAAAACAAAAAGTAAAACGATACCAAAGCTTGCAGTTAATAAACCAAAGATAATTGGCTTCTTCGCACCAACCTGATCCAGAATTTTACCCGAAATCGGGGCGAGGCTTGCTCCGACAAGAGCTCCTGGAAACATAAAGAGTCCAGCAACAGCAGAGCTATAGCCTGCAGAAACTTGGATAAAGTTAGGCAAAATAAAGGATAGTCCTAAAAGAAGGCCTTGATAAACCAGAAGGGCAAAGAGGAGTGCAACAAAGTTGCGATGGCGTAATATAGCTAATTCGATCAGTGTTTCTTTACGATTATAATAAACAAAGAGTAAAGCACTTAAAATACCAACAATAAAGAGAATTACAAAGGTCAGTATTTGTTCGGCACTTAAGGCGGAAATGAAAACGAAAAACATGACAGAAAGTGCCAAAACTGGTCGAAGTGCCAGTTTTTTTGTCGTTTGTTTCTTCTCTTCTGGAAGTGAAGAAAGACCAATGATTAGGGATACAACGATTAATGGAAGTAAAAAAATGTAAATATAGCGCCAATCCAATGCGTTTGAGATGATACCACCATAAGTTGGGCCAATGGCAGGAGCAATCGATGTCGTAACTGTTCCTAATCCCATCATCATGCCACGTTTCTCAAGGGGAGCCTTAGTTAAGATAAGGTGAAACATTAAAGGTAAAGCAATCCCAGTTCCGACGCCTTGTAAAAGACGTCCTGCCAGCAAGAGGGTAAAGTTAGGTGAAAAGCAATTAATCAGGACACCTAGGAAGAAAAGAAGATTCCCAGATATGAAGAGCTTACGAGACGAGAAGCGCTGATTAAAGTATGAAGATAAAGGAATAATAATCGCAATTGCTAATAGATAGATAGTGGTCACCCACTGTATCTTGGAAGTGCTTAGTCCAAACTCAGTAATCAATTGAGGGAAGGTCACGTTCATTGCGGTTTCAATCAAGACTCCTGAAAAAGATAAGAGCCCGGTAGCAATGACAGCACCTAAGAGATGAAATTTTTTGTTTTTATTCATGCAGTTAAATGTCCTCCTAATTTAAACAAAAAGAGGCAAAATTATTATCCTAAAATAATAATTTCGCCTCTGTATAATATCAACATAAATCTATGTTATCTGTACGAAAGTTATAACTTTTCTATTATAACTTCTATGATAAAAAAATGCAACTGCAAATGTGAAGGTTGAATACGGGAAATGTAATTGAAACACTTGTGTTATTTAAACATCAAAAAATTAACCTGTATTTATTACTTAATTATTGATATTTTGAGAAAAAGGAGTTATTATATAGTTGTGTTTACAAACGTAAACAAATTGACCAAGTGAATTTCACTTCCTATAATTAATAGAAATAAAATGGAGAAGACAAGATGATTAAATTTTACTACACTCCCTCATGTACCAGCTGTCGGAAAGCAAAAGTTTGGTTAGAAAACCACAATCTGGAATATACAGAACACAACTTATTTGCTGATCCTTTGAGTGAAAAGGAGATTGGTGAACTGTTAGCTAAAACAGAAAACGGCACTGAAGATCTTATTTCGACACGTTCTCAAGCATTTAAAAATTTAAATGTCAATGTAGAGGATATGACTGTTAAAGAATGGACAAAATTCATCTCCCAACATCCAGAGCTTCTTCGTCGCCCCCTTTTAGTGAAAGGCCCCCAACTTCAAGCTGGATTTAATGAAGATCAATTGCGCAGTTTCTTTTCGAGAGAATATCGCCAAATTGAATTACAAGAAACAAAGAGTGCAGTAGCTTAAAGCACTAACTTGAGAAAATAATACAAAAGAAAGAGGAAATTACCATGACATATGTGACAAGTAATGATGAACAAAAAGTAGAAATCGTAAATATTGCTTCGCTTGAAGACCGTGTAAAAGAGCGTATGGAAGCCCAAGGGAATAAAGGTGCCTTTGGTTATATTCGTGGTGGTGCAGAGGATGAGTGGACAATGCGAGAAAACACGGCTTCCTTTAACACTAAAACAATTTCTCCTCGAGTATTACGAGGCGTTGATTCTGCAGATTTACGTACCAGCATTTTTGGAATTAATCTGAAAACCCCAATTATTCAAGCTCCGGTTGCTGCACAAGGTTTGGCTCATATGGAAGGAGAAGTTGATACAGCTAAAGCTATGGAAGAAGTGGGCTCAATTTTCTCTATTTCAACTTACGGCTCGACATCTGTAGAAGAGGCAGAAGCAGCAGTTAATGGAGCACCACAATTTTTTCAACTTTATATGAGTAAAGATGACCAATTTAATCAATTTTTGCTTGAAAAAGCCGTAAAATCTGGAGTAAAAGCGATTATTTTAACGGCTGACTCTACACTAGGTGGCTATCGTGAAGAAGATGTGATTAATCATTTCCAATTTCCACTTCCAATGCCAAATTTGGCTGCATTTTCTGAATCAGATGGTGTGGGGAAAGGTATTTTTGAAATTTATGCGGAAGCGAAGCAAGGGCTTGTTCTCGCTGACATTCAAAAAATTAAAAACTGGACAAACCTTCCTGTTATCGTGAAAGGTATACAAGATCCCGTTGATGCAATGGAGGCTATTGCAGCAGGAGCTGATGGGATTTGGGTGTCTAATCACGGAGGCCGCCAACTTGATGGAGGACCAGCTTCCTTTACCGTCCTTCCAAGAATTGCCCAAGTAGTCAATAAACGTGTTCCTATTATTTTTGATAGTGGTGTGCGTCGTGGTGAGCATGTTTTCAAAGCTTTGGCCAGTGGAGCAGATCTTGTCGCAATTGGACGTCCCGTCCTTTATGGATTAAACTTAGGTGGTAAAGAAGGTGTTAAATCGGTATTTGAGCATCTTAATAAAGAATTAGCGATCACGATGCAGTTGGCTGGTACCAAAAATATCGAAGCGATCAAAAATACAGATCTACTTTAAACTTGAGTAAGACAAATCAAAAAGTGTATCGAAAATCCTCTCTCTAGGAAATTTATTTTGGGGTATCTTTACCTTTTCAGACTATTTCGTAGTATAATTAGTATACAAGGGATTGAAAGGGCTTTCGCTAGAGAGTTGTTCTTCATCATCTCATTTTCGGTCACTCACATTTTAAGTTTTTAGAAATGAGAGGAAATAGTAATGGTAGAAACAATAAAAGCTGGTGTTGCAGCAGTTAAGGTCCTTGAAAACTGGGGCGTAAAAGATATTTACGGTCTGCCAGGTGGTTCTATTAATTCTTTGATGGACGCACTTCTAGAAGAAAAAGAACGTATTCATTTTGTGCAGGTTCGTCATGAAGAAGTGGGTGCGATGGCTGCAAGTATGCACGCTAAATTTACAGGACATATTGGTGTAGCCTTCGGTTCTGCCGGTCCTGGAGGAACGCACTTAATGAACGGTTTATATGATGCCAAAGAAGATCATGTTCCTCTATTAGCAATTATTGGTCAGTTTGGTACTACAGGAATGAATATGGATACATTCCAAGAAATGAATGAGGACCCTATTTATGCTGATGTTTCAGTCTATCATCGTGTAGTCATGACTGCACAGTCGCTTCCTCATATTATTGATGAAGGTATTCGTCAAGCCTACAGCAAAAAAGGTGTAGCTGTAGTTCAACTTCCTGTTGATTTAGGGTGGCAAGAAATTGAAAAAGATTCATGGTTTGATGCAAGTCAAGCTTATATCCAACCCCAACTTGCTGAACCCAAGCAGGAAGCTCTTGACCAAGCTATGAAAATTCTACAAAAAGCTGAACGTCCAGTTATTTTCTCTGGTATCGGAATGCGCGGTGCAGGGACTGAGCTTATGGAGTTTTCAAGAAAAATTAAAGCTCCTGTAATGGTTTCTGCACTAGCTATTGACATTGTGGATGATGATTTTGAAGCTTTTCTTGGTTCACCTACTCGAGTATCAAGAAAACCAGCCAATGATGCTATTGCAAACGCGGATACGGTTTTAATGCTAGGAACAAATCAGCCCTTTATCGATGTTACAAATATGTTTGAACACGTGAAACACGTGATACAAGTAGACATCGATCCTGCAAAATTAGGTAAACGTCAACGGACAGAACTCAGCATTTTAGCGGACGCCAAAAAAGTTGTACAAGCTCTTTCTCAACAAATGAAGGAAAAAGAAGAGACTCCTTGGTGGCGTGCTAATGTAAAAAACATTGCAAACTGGAAAAGTTATACGCAAGCCCTTGAAGAAGGTAAAGAAAACCCGTTGAACCTTTATCAGATCTATCATGCCATTAATAAAGTCGCAAAAAATGATGCACTCTTTTCAACTGATGTTGGGGATGTTACGATGACATCTGTTCGTCATTTGCATATGGGTAAAGGTCAACTTTGGCGTACATCTGGCTTATTTGCGACAATGGGTGTGGGGCTGCCAGGTGCGATTGCGGCCAAGTTAGATTTCCCTGATCGTCAAGTGTGGTCACTCTCAGGTGATGGTGCTTTTTCAATGGTTATGCAAGATTTAGCAACCCAAGCTCAAGAAAAATTAGCAATTATCAATGTCGTTTTCTCTAACCAACAGTTTGGTTTTATCAAGGATGAACAAGAGTCTACAAATAAAGGTTATCTTGGGGTAGATTTTACAGCAATTGATTTTGCAAAAATTGCTGAGGCAATGGGCGTTCATGGCTTTACAGTAAACAGGGTGGAAGAGTTGGACGATGTTTTTGCTCAAGCGATGAAGTTAGTTGAAGCGGGTTTACCTGTTCTTATAGATGCTAAAATTACGGGAGAAAGTCCTATTCCAGTGGAACGTCTGCAACTTGATCCTAAACAAAATTCACAAGAAACTGTTGATGTTTTCAAAGCACGTTTTCATGCTGAAAAATTACAACCTTTTGCTGTTTATATGGAGGAAGAAGGTTTAGTTGAGGCAGGTAAGGCGACTGACTTGGGAGGCTTCTAACTACAATAAGAGGTGAAAATGGACAATTCAAAAATTAACAATCAAGCAACAACTTATGAAAACTTGGCGCAAGCAGGTTACCGACGTTATCGTGGTAAGGAAATGGATATCTATTATAATGCTCAAATTTGTGAGCATGCAGGAGAATGCGTACGTGGTAATGCAGCTGTCTGGGAAGTAGGTCGTAGACCATGGATTATCCCAGATAATGGAGAAAAAACTGATAATCAAGCGATTATTAATCGTTGTCCATCTGGAGCACTAAAATTTATCAAGTAAAAGTAAAGGAGAATTCTATGAAAACTGTTGAAGAAGACAATGACATTATCTTATACAATGATAATAATGAGCGCATCGGCGAGATGACTTTTATGAGAATGGGAAACAACATTGTTATAACTCATACAGGTGTAGCTATTGAATATCGAGGGCAAGGACTTGCTCAATTGCTTTTACAGGCAGGTATTGAGAAAGCTCGTAAAGAAAATCTCAAACTTCAAGCAACCTGTCCTTATGCGGCAAAATATTTTCGAGCACATGAGGAAGAATTACAAGACGTTTTAAAATAGAAAAAGCAAGTCAAAACAGTAGCGTTTTGACTTTTTTCCTATTATGATGGTCTTAAGAGAAAGTTGGAGGACTGAAGTATGAAAAAATATGATTATATTATTATTGGTTCTGGGCCGGGGGGCAATGCCTTAGCATATGCACTAAAAGCTCAAGATGCATCTGTTCTTATTGTCGAAAAAGACAAATGGGGAGGTACCTGCCCTAACTATGGCTGCGACCCGACAAAGATCATGATGGCCCTTGTCGAAGCAAAACAAAGAGCAGAAAATTTGTCCGTTGCTGGTTTACATGGAAGCCTTCATATTGATTGGAAAGAGATGCTTGCTCGTAAAAAAGCTTACAGTGATGCCATTCCTTCAGGTACAGAACAAGGACTGAAAAATGCGGGAATAGAAACCGTGTATGGCACGGCATGTTTTCAGAACGATGGGTACTTAGCTGTTGGAAATGAGACATACTTTGCGGCCAACTATATCATAGCAACTGGAGCGCGTCCACGAGCTTTAAATATTCCTGGCAGTGAATATTTATTGACATCTAATGATTTCTTAGAGCTGGAGGAGCTTCCTAAACGTCTAATTTTTTTGGGATCAGGTTATGTCTCACTCGAATTAGCGCAAATAGCAAATGCAGCTGGAGCTGAGGTGACAGTCTTCACACATGGTGCCCTAAAAATTCGAGGGTTTGCTGACGAATTTGCAGCCTCGTATATTAAGCAATTACAAAAAGAAGGGATTTCCTTTATTGACAATTTTTCTCCTGAAAGGATTGAACAAACTAACTCAGGAATCAAAATCATTAGTGAAGATAATGGAAAAGTCATTGCCGATGGAGTTGTCTCAGCAGTAGGGCGTATTCCAAATATTGAAGACCTAAATCTGGCCGCTGTTGATGTAAAAACAACGGCTAAAGGTATTGAAGTCAATAAATTTTTACAAACTAATAATCCAAATATATATGCTATCGGAGATGTTTTAGATAAAAAACAACCCAAATTAACCCCTGTTTCAGGATTTGAGGCCAGATACCTTGCACGTTATTTTGCACAAAATGGTCAAAGTGAAGGCATCCAATATCCGGCTGTTCCTACTGTTATTTTTGGATCAAGTAAGTTAGCCCAAATTGGTCAAACTCAAGTCCTTGATAAAGAAAATGAGCGAAGCATAGATATGACGGATTGGTATACTTATAAACGTATCGCTGATCCCTTTTCAAAAATTAATGTTATAGTAAATGATAAGAATGAAATTCTTGGAGCAACACTCCTCTCAACAGTAGCAGAAGAACTTGTAAATATCTTGAACTTCTCTATTAATCAAACTATTAATTTAGACAAATTTCAAAATATGATCATGGCCTATCCAACAATTGCCAGTGATTTATTTTACCTTTATGACTAAAAACCAGAAAGAGCCGAGGTTGAGGCTCTTTTTTTGCTTACTTTAATTAATCTAACAATTTTTAGTTTATGCTTGACATATTCACAGCAAGCGATTACAATAGTTAAGTAATATGTGAGAACGTTTCCACATTCTGTCACAAGGAGGTCTATTGGCTACAATCAAACAGGTTGCCTCAAAAGCCGGTGTATCCGTGTCTACTGTCTCAAGGTATATCACACATAAAGGATATGTGAGCGCAGAAGCAGAGGCAAAGATAAAAAAAGCGATTCAGGATTTGAATTACTCACCTAACATCTCGGCTCAATCTCTTAAAAGTAAAAAAAGTAATTTAGTTGGCCTTTTATTACCCGATATCTCTAATCCATTCTTTCCTATGTTAGCAAAAGGAGTTGAAGAATTTCTTAGAGAAAAAGGTTACCAAGTCGTTTTAGGGAATGTTAATGAAGATCGTGAAATCATCAAGTCCTATCTTCAGTTTTTAGTGCAAAGCAATGCTGCTGGTGTGATTACTACAGTTGACTTTAAGGAAGAATTTCCTGAGTTTGAATTACCAGCAGTAACTGTAGATCGTGTGGGTAAAAAAAGTGAATTTGGTGTCTTTTCGGACAATAGTCAAGGTGGCCTACTTTCTGCTAAAGCTGTAGTAAAAGCAGGTGCACAGCATATTGCAGTTGTTCGAGGTCCCTTAACAAGCGATAATACAAATGAGCGGTTTAGCTCCAGTATTGCCTACTTGAAGCAATCAGCGGTGACTTATCAAGTTTTTCAAAGCATGAGTTATGATTTCTCTAAAATTCAAGTAGAAGCTGAGGAGCTCCTAAAAAAGTATCATTTTTTCGATACAATTATACTGCCCTCTGATGTTCATGCAGTGGCTTACATGCAGGAGATTCATAGACTTAACAGACGTATTCCAGAAGACATCCAGCTGATTGGTTATGATGATATTTTAATGAGTAAATATGTTTCACCGGCTCTTTCAACAATTCATCAACCAGCTTATGAAATGGGACATGAAGCAGCCCAATTAATTTATAAACTGGCGAACAATCAGTCAATTGACCAAAAACAGATTAAACTTAAAGTTTCTTATGTTGAACGTGACAGTACAAGAAAAATAAAGGAGAACTAAAATGAATAAGATCACAATTATTGGTAGTATCAACCTTGATACAACTTTGAGAGTAAGCAATATGCCGAAACCTGGTGAAACTTTACATGCAAAAGAACATTTTACTGCTGGCGGTGGTAAAGGGGCTAACCAAGCGGTAGCAGCAAAACGTTCTGGAGCTGATACTTTCTTTATAGGTGCTATTGGTAAAGACGGTGCTGGGCAAATGATGCGTGAGCTTTTAGAGTATGAAGATATTGATATATCAGCTGTTCAATTACTAGAAAGCCAATCGACTGGTCAAGCCTTCATTACAGTGGATGACTCTGGTGAAAATAGTATTATGATTTTTTCAGGCGCAAATAATTCATTTACTCCGGAGCATGTAGAAAACTCAAAACATATTATTGCAAACAGTGACTTTTTGATTGCACAATTTGAAAGTGCGCTTGACAGTACAGTCGCAGCCTTTAAGCTTGCTAAAGAAAATAAAGTGAGAACTATTCTAAATCCCGCGCCTGCGAGAACGGATATCCCGCAAGAACTGTCGGCTACGACCGATATTATTGTTCCAAATGAAACTGAAGCTGAGCTCATAACAGGTATTAAAGTGGAAGATGATCAAAGTTTAAAAGCTGCTGCAGATTATTTCCATAATCTGGGTATTGAAGCGGTAATCATTACCTTAGGTAGCAAGGGTGCTTACTATGACATCAAAGATGGCAAATCTGGTATCATTCCTGCTTTCAAAGTAACGGCTGTCGATACCACGGCTGCTGGAGATACTTTCATTGGTGCTTTAAGTACTATTCTGAAAGCAGATTTTAGTAATATTGAAGATGCTATTCTTTACGGCAGCAAAGCTTCCTCACTGACTGTACAAAGATACGGCGCACAACCCTCTATCCCTTACAAAAATGAACTGGATTAGGAGTATTTTAAAATGAAAAAAACAAAAGTTATAAATTCTGATATTTCACGTGTCATCGCTCAAATGGGGCACTTTGACAAACTCAGCATTGGTGATGCCGGAATGCCCGTTCCCAAAGGGACAGAAAAAATTGACTTAGCAGTAGATAATGGCATTCCAAGCTTCATGGATGTTTTGAATAATGTTTTAGAAGAACTTGAAGTTCAAAAAATCTATCTTGCTGAAGAAATTAAAGAAAATAATCCCATAATTTTAGCTCAAATCACTGATCGCTTGCCTGATACCACAGTCGAATTTATTCCCCATAGCGACATGAAGGCAGAATTAAATAACTGTCACGCCTTTATTCGTACAGGAGAAATGACCCCTTACGCAAACATCTTACTAGAAAGCAATGTCGTATTTTAAAGACAAATAGGAGAAAAATAAAAACATGAATACAACAGCACTATTAATTGGCCTTGGCCCGCTACTTGGTTGGGGGCTTTATCCAACTATCGTTTCAAAAATTGGTGGTAAACCCGTCAACCAAATCCTCGGTTCAACTTTAGGTACTCTAATTTTTGCCCTAGTATTTTCAATATCACAAGGCATTCATTTAGCTTCAGGGATGGATTTATTCCTCGGTATTTTATCTGGTATCGGTTGGGCAGCAGGACAAATCGTCACTTTTTACTGTTTTAGTTTGATTGGTTCTTCTAAAGTAATGCCAATTACGACTGCTTTCCAACTATTAGCTGCGTCACTTTGGGGCGTTGTTGCTTTGGGTAACTGGCCTGGAGTAACCGCTAAAATTTTAGGAGCTTTCTCTCTTATACTTATTATTTTTGGAGCAAGTCTGACTGTTTGGTCTGAAGAAAAAACTCCCGCAAGTACAGGACTTTTGAGAAAAGTAGTTATTTTCTTAGCAATTGGTGCAATTGGTTATTGGGCCTATTCTGCTGCGCCTCAAGCAAGTAACTTGTCAGGTCAAGAAGCCTTTCTCCCACAAGCCATTGGTATGCTCTTGACTGCTCTTATTTACAGTGTTGTCATTTCCTTCAAAGAAAAAACGAAAATGGCAATTTTTGAAAGTGTCTCATACAAGCATATTATTTCTGGTTTCTTCTTTGCATTCGCAGCCTTGACTTATCTTATCTCTGCACAACCGGATATGAATGGTTTAGCGACTGGATTTATTCTCTCTCAAACTTCTGTTGTTTTAGCAACATTGACCGGAATCTGGTTCTTAAATCAAAGAAAAACTAAAAAAGAAATGCTCTTAACAATTATTGGTTTGGTCTTAATCATTATCGCTGCATCAATAACGGTTACTATCTAATTGAAGTACAGCTATAAAAGCTGTATTTTTTTATACACAGATATGCTATACTAGAAGTAAAAGAAAGGAGCAATTATGCGAGTAAATAAGGAAATTGTAAGACGTGGGGAGGCACTTGCTCTCGTCTGAACCATGTTGTCTCCCAATAAGTCATTAAAACTTTTTGGAGGAACAAAATGAACACAAACTATACATTAAGCACATTAGGCTTTACAGAAAAAATTAAAAAAGAAGCTCTGAATTATCCAGAATTTTATCCCGGACGAGTTATTGAACAGAATCGCAATCAATACTCCGTCGCAACTCACTCAGGTGAAGTCAAAGCAGAAGTATCGGGAAAATACCGTTATGAAAGCTTAGAATCCCTTGATTTTCCAGTGGTCGGAGATTTTGTTCTCTTAGATCGAGCAACAGATTCTACTGGATATGCACAAATTCAACGTTGTTTGCCACGTCATTCGACCCTTATCCGCAAAGCAGCGGGAGAGGTATATGAACGTCAACTTATGGCAGCCAATATGGATAAAGTGTTGATTTGTATGTCACTTAATGAAGACTTTAATCTACGAAGAGCGGAGCGTTATCTTGCTCTTGCATGGGAATCAGGAGCTCTTCCTGTATTTGTATTAACTAAAACAGATCTAGCGGAGGATATAGAACAAAAGCAAGCTGAACTCCAAAAAATTAGTTTAGGTATTGATGTTATTTTGACATCAGCACAAACCGAAAATGGATATCTTGACTTGCAGTCTTATATCAAGCCTGGAGAAACTTTGGTTTTGATTGGCTCATCAGGTGTGGGCAAATCAACTTTAGTGAACAAATTACTAGGGGAATGTACCATAAAAACAAATGGACTACGGAATGACGGTAAAGGAAAACACACCACCACACAACGTAAATTATTTAAACTGCCTTCAGGCGCTTTGATTATTGATACACCAGGGATTCGTGAAGTTGGTTTAAGCCAAGCAAATTTTAGTGAGAGCTTCTCAGATATTGAAGCTTTAGCGTCTCAGTGCAAGTTTTCTGATTGTACACACGGCAATGAGCCGTCTTGTGCTGTACAAGCTGCTCTTAAACAAGGAGAGCTTTCCTACGAACGTTTGGCAAATTATCAAAAACTACTAAAAGAAGTAGCCTATGAAGGTCTGCAAGCCAAAGAAATTGAAAGAAAAAAACTTGATATGATGTTTAAAGAAGTTGGAGGGATGAAAAAAGCTCGTAAAATCCTAAAGCAGAAAAATAAACGCCTCTACTAAAAATTTTGCTACTTGCTTTATCTTTTTGAAGAATTTTCTATGTAGAAAAAAAAGTATTGCAGAAAATAAAAACTTTTCATATTTATCACTTATAATAAACACAAAAACAAGAATGTTCAAATTACTCTTAAAAATGAGCGTGTGTTTTAGTATACTATAAGTAAATAAGACTATTGGAGAAAATATGAAAAGATTGATTGGGCTAACGGTTATAATAATTATTTTTGGTGGCGGATATTTTGCTTTAAAACATGTTTTAAACACTACGGACTATTATGCTAAGGTTACTTTGGAAAATAAGAGATTTTCTCCCGATAGACGTACTTATAGTTCAGAAAATGAATATGTCTATCTCTTTAAGTCCTCTAATAGTAAAGGAGAAACCAAAGACATATGCTTGCATGCAGACTCATTACGCGAAGGTGTATATATCATGGCACACGTAAACTATGATAAGATTGTCCGTTGGAATATTATAGAAGAAAGAAGTGTTCCACCAAAAGCGCTAGAGAAGATAAAGTTATAGAATAGAAAAAAATAATGCGTACTGCATTATTTTTTTTTATATTAATAAATATTCAAGCAATTAATTCGCTTTTATTCTGACAATTCTGTACAATTAAAATGTAAAGCGCTATCACACCAAAAGATTGGAGAAAGATATGAAAATTAATACAAGGAAGAGAGAGTTTACCTTAGCTTCTGTAGTGTTACTTGCTGCAGTTTCAAACATGATGGTTTCTCAATCAGCTGTAGAGGCGGTAACGACTACCATTAAAAATCAGGTTTCTAATGGTGAAGTTGTTATTTATGCACAACAGGCCGGACCTTCAAGTGTTGCTGCTACGGGAAATGCTATTGGAAATAACGACGGGACACAACAGACTGCAGGAGAGTCTTCAACATCAACTGCGACAAATAATTTAACGATGTCGAATGTACAGTTTTCTGCAACTAAAATTACTCCAACTGGTGCTGCTTCAGCAATGGTCAATAGTACAGGGGATGTTGTGACCTCAGCCTTTACAGCGGACATTTCGACAAGAAAAATTCAGAAAACAGATACAAATGGTATGACTGACTTTACTGGCCTTACAGATGGCTATTGGCTTTTTCATCAAATGACCCTGGTTGGTGGTGTACAAACAGTTAAAGATTTTATTGTAACAGTCAATACCTCCGATACGACCAATAAAGGTCCCCTCAATGTCTATCCGAAGCAGGATATGACAAAATATAAAAATTTATTTGATATTGTTGCTACAAATGCAGATGATAACTACAATGGAAAAACACCTAATGAACTAGTGTCGCCGAATGCAGATACAACGACTTTAATTGATACAAATGAGAGTGATGCTGCAAATACTACAACAGCAGCAGTAGGGAATAAGGTCGGTTGGAACGTCAATACTACCTTTGATAAATCACAATGGGCAAATACTTCTGACACAGTAACTTCACCTGATATTGCAGATAATGTTAAAGCACAATTTACAATTGAAGATACTATCCCCGCAGGTTTCACAATTGGTATCCCCACTCTTATGGCGGGCACGAATGCTTTAACATCTGAAGTTGATTACACAATGACTATCACGAATCAAGTCGTTTCCGTTTCTTTAACAGCTGATGGTATGGAAAAAGTAGCGGGTTTGCTCGATACAACTACAGGTAGAATAAATATGAACCTTTACATTCCTACAACTGTATCAAGTAGCGTTACTGCTGGGGAATATAAAGACAATGCCAAAACAACAATCATCAATGCTTATGGTGTGGATCTTAGTTCAACACAAAAAAATGCCACTGTAAATGTTGGAGGTGTGCAACTAACAAAAACAGATGGCAGCTCAGCTATTACTTCCTCCCCAGCGACCTTTGTTTTAGTAAGAGCAAAAGATGCGGCAGCCGCTGAGGCCTTGGTTAAAAAACATGCCTCAAGCTTTAATGGCTCTACCTCGGATCTTTCAAGTTTACCGACAACCTACTCTTCAACAGACAAAGCATCTTTTGTAACACAGGCTGATGGAACACTTGCTGTCAAAACTACAGGTACTTCCGGTGTAGCTACTTTTACTGGTCTTAACCTTGTGGATACCAATACAGATACAGAAAATACAAGCAACTATTTTGCAGTTGAAGTTATTGCTCCAGAAGGCTTCCAATTACCGACAGCAACCACAGCGGCTAATGTAACAAAGGTTAATGCTTCAACTACACCTGCTGCACATAACAATGATATTGTGAATAACAAACCATTTCCGCTTCCATTTACAGGTGGTGCTGGAATTGTAACCGTAGTGTTAATTGCTGGAGCAGCTGGCTTTGCAGCAATGATTATTCGTAAAAAGAAAAAGGGTACTGAGATAGATTCAAAATAGTAAAATAAGTCTATCTTTAGGGAGAATCATATGGGGGATAAAAGACTAGGTAAAAAAAGAGAACGTCGATTTTCACTACGTAATGTCATTTCCACTTTCCTACTGATTTTTGCTTTGGGTCTCCTATTTTATCCCATTTTTGTGAACTACATGGTCGCCCAACAAAATAAAATAACGATTCAAAAATATACCAAAAGTGTGGAAACAATAGACCCAGTGTATAAAAGACAGCTCAAAGAAGGAGCTGAACTTTATAATCAGTATATTTACACTAAAAGTCAATACCAAAGTTGGAATAAACCAATACCAGATTATAAGCAACAATTGATTACTGATAATAACAAAATTATTGCTTATCTTTCCATACCTCAAATTAAGATAAAGAATATACCTGTTTATAGTGGTGATAGTGAAGAAACATTAGCAGCTGGTGTGGGGCATATTCCGCAGACAAGTTTGCCCATTGGAGGAAAAAATTCTCATTCTGTTTTATCAGCCCATTCGGGTCATATTAACAACACTTTATTTTCTGATTTGGAAGACTTGAAAATGAGCGATGTTTTCTACATTCATGTCTTAGACCAAACTTTAAAGTATGAAATTTTTGATCGAAAAATTGTGAATCCTGAAGATACGGATGCTGTTAACGTAGTGCCGGGGAAGGATTTGGTCACACTGGTTACCTGTTGGCCAACGGGTATTAATAATAAACGTCTACTTGTTACAGGAAAAAGAATTGCTCCGGATATGATGAAGCCACAAGAACATATTCAACGCAATAAATACGGGTATAATTTCTGGGTAATGCTGCTTGCAAGTCTATTAGCGTTAAGTTCATTGATACTTATTTTACGCAATATTTTGGGTATTAAAGCCTATAATATGCGAATTGATAGAACACAATTTGATGATATTTACAAAGGTGAACAAGAGCTTATTATTGCACCACTTTATCAAAGTAGCCGAAAGTATCATCCAAAAGATAAGCTTACACTTATAGCGGCGGAGTCTCTCGAGCCGAGTAAGCCTCAATATTTTGCGAAGTTAGCTAATCACCAATGGCAGAGCGTTGATAACGTTAAAAGAGCTGAAAAACTGAAAGTAAAAATAGCTCAAATTATAGAGGCAGATGAATTTAATGGACCCGGAGAACACTTAGAAAACACAACATATCCAGGGTTTAAAAAAGTAGCGGAACGGCTGCTCCAACAGCGGTTAAATACAAAACAGCTTCCTGAAAATTGTGTGTTAATTAAGGTGATAGTAAAAGAATAAATTCTAGAGAGGAATCCAATGAAAAAAAGACGATCATTGACTCTTATATTCTTTTTTTCAATTATATTATTGATATGGAATATTACGCCAATTCATGCAGGAGAAAATCATTCTCAAAATATAATAATTGTAAAATACGGGCTTACATCGTCGTCTAATGGATTTTCTTCTGAACAAAACTTTAATACTGGATTGAAAATTAATAATATTGTTATCGATGATGTAGGTAAAGAACTTCAACCACTAGCCAATATCAGATATACAGTGCAGCAAGTTATAGAGAAAGATACCTTACCTTTATCCGTATTGGACCCTTCAAGTTACACGAAAGTGGGCAACCCGATAAATCTCGTGACAAATAAAAAAGGAGTTGCAAGCATACGTTTAGACGATGGTAAATATATCTTAATAGAGCAGGAGAATAGAGCTGTAGGACTTGTTAATCCCCAAGCTCCCGTTTTACTTGATCTTCCAACGGCTGATAATCTTGAAGATATTTATATTTATCCAAAATCTAGTCTTATTAAGACTGAAAAGAAACCTACAAAAAGTTATCCCAACCAGACGCACTTCCGACAAAGCCAAGACTTACCGCGTACAGGTGAAAAAATATCGGGGATTATTACACTTGGAGGAGCGTTTCTTCTGATTATTATTGCTTTTGTTCTTAATCATAAAGAAAAAAGTGCCGAAACGAAGTGAGCGTTGGGAAGGAGGTGAACTGTTTTGAAAAAAATGAGTAAAGGGGATATTAGTAAGTTAAGATTTGACTGCAGGGAATTTCCGAAACGAAGAGGAGCGAAGAAAAGAGATTTATATCAATATTTTAAACTGCTTTTCTATGCTTTTACCTTCTTTGTTCTTAGTCCTCTGTCGCCAGTCTCTAATGTGATGCCTTCTTTTGGCACTATTTCTGCGGAGGCTTCAATTAGTCAACAAACGGATGGATCGGGTATAACTTGGAATCTTATCACGGCCGGTAATGACATTAATACGTTAGCGACTACAGCACTCCCTGGATCCACACTTTATATAAAGGCAGCAAACGACTTGACTCTAGGTGCTACTGCAGTATTGCCTCTAAACTTAACTTTAGTTTTTGATATGGGAGGATATGCCCTTTACAATACGGGAGCTGCCGTTATCACACCTTCTGTAGGGAATACCATCACTTTTCAAAATGAACGTATTGTCTCTACAGGGACTACCAATAGCACGACAGTACCAAGTCCTCTGGGAGTAGGTACAGTAACAGGTGTATATAACTTCTATTACGGTCTGTTTAGTTCAACTAATATCTCGGGTGTAAGTATAACTTATAAAAATATCGTCCAGGATTTAGGAACAATTACGTCTTGGGGCGCCGGAGGTCAGCCTTTTTATAACATCGGGAGATCTGTGAACTTTTCTGGGACAAATTACTTTAACTATAATTCTGGCCAAGAATTCATGGAAGGAACGGGCATCAATGTACTAGATGGAATCACTACAATTAAACACAGTTCGGGTGGGAATGCTCCATTATGGGCTCAGTCTGCTGCTTCAATTAATGTCGCTGCAGGAGCAACGCTAGATTTTACTGGAAATTCAACTGGACGTGGTTTTATTTATCTTGATAATACGCCTACTTTTACAATAAATAATAATGGAACTTTAAAGCTCAGAATGTCTGGCGCAAGTAGTAATAATTTTTATAGTAATACCGGTCTATCATCGATTACGATGAACTTTGGTGTTAATTCTAGTACAACGATTACAGCGCCAGGATTCTTTGATTATAATGCTACTGGAGGAGCATTTAAAACAACGGTCGGACAGGGTGCAAGTTTTGACTATAGTACAGGAAATACCTCAAATGCTTTCTTGGGTACTCTTACTGCTACTGACAGTTTTACGCTTAATTCTGCAAAACATGTACGCTTTAATACAAATAAAATATCTGGAAGTAGCATCCTTGGAACTGATGCGAGTGCCATGCCATTTTTACTGAATGCAAGTTCACCGTCTGCTTACGCCATTAATGGCTATAACAGTACTGGTGCTTCAACCTTATTGGCTAGTCCATCTAGTGGGGCTTTTGGAGTAACTGGAACTTTCCATAGCAATTTAGGAGATCTAAATAAACTTACAGGACAAAAAATTCCAACAGCTTCGGAGATTACCACTTATCAAAATTCGGCACAGCTTGAATTTAACCTCGTATCTCCTGCACAAGCAAATTTTAGTTACACATGGGCATCGGATGTTCCTGGACAAAACGGTATAGCAGGTACGTTACTAGGCAAACTCCCCGCGCGCGTGTCGGTACAAGGCACAGTTGGAGGAACTCTAACAGCTCCAATATTGCCTACAGCTCCCACAGGATATTATATCGCCGGTTATAAAGCTCCAAACGGAACAATCTATAATACATTGGCAGCAGCTTTAGCAGCGGTTAATAATGTTTTTAGCACGAATTCGAATACAACGTCACCAGATATTTACACCCCTTCAACAAATGATTTTCAAATTATTCTAAGTGCACAAGAGCAAACATTTTATATAAATTATGGGTATATGTTTACCAACTTTGGGAATGTACCTCCCTTCCCAGCTAATGTACAAGTTCAAAAGGGTTTAACCGGCGCACCGCTTATAATAAGTAGCTTAGCAGCTGCACCAACAGGATATCATTATTCTGCAGTGATGAATAACAAAGGATCAACTTGGGTTGATCAGTCAAATCCTGAAACGGGCGCACCTAATACACCAACCCCTTATCATGCTTCGATAAATTTAGCACTTACAGCAGCAATAACGGAGCAAAATGGTGGAATGTATTTTGGTACCTCATCTTTAAATGTACCTCCGGTAGTAAATAACCAAGGGGCTTTTGATAATAATGTAATGGCTATGCTTACAGCAAATGCGGAAACTGCAAATTATACTTATACCTGGGCAAATAGCACACCAGGATATAATGGAAATCCTGGTCAAATTTACGGTGTTCTCCCTCGTCCAGCAATTTCTAATGGCGGCTTCGGTGATACAATTGCGCGAGATATGTCGGGAATAAATTCTCCAGGTAATAGTTATCAGACTTTTGTCACCCCTCCAACTGATAAGGTTCTTAGCGGATATACTGTGGTGGTACGTGCACCAAACGGAATAACATACACCTCGGATTCTAATGCTGTTGCTAGTTCAACAGTAGTTAAAACAACGACGCCACTAACAACTGCGACTCAAGCAAATACCTTTAAAGAAGGAGCAGCGGCCAATAATTTTGTGATCACTTATACACCCGTGGCCAATACGATAAGTTGGCATTACATATATGATGCGAGCATAACTAATCCTCCTAATCCTCCTAATAATATCGTCCAAGCAGGTGTGTTAACAGGGGCTCCCCTTACAGACCCAAAAGCGATTGCGCCAAATGGCTATTTTATTGAAGGTTATCAGTATCCTGGAGATGCAAAGGTTTATCGTACAGTTGCGGAGCTACAGGCTGCTCACTTCTCTGGTACTGGCGATGTTACAATTAATATTCTCTTAGCGAAGAACTTTGTTTTACCTTACACGGGAGGTACAGGTTATCTTGGAATAATATTAGTTTCTGCTACACTTGCTTCACTTGCATTGGCTTTCCATCTCTTTAAAAAGAAAGCTTAAAGATTTTCTATAAACCACAGGGCTTTATGCGCGTGGTTTTTCTAATTTTTTAGAATAATTGATGTATATAAGTGTATTTGTGCACAGATATTGGTATAATAAAACATTATGACAAGAAAAAATATTCTCAATGCACAGCGAATCGTAGTTAAAATCGGTACAAGCTCATTAATTTTACCAAATGGAAAGATTAATTTATCAAATATAGATGAACTTGCCTTCGTGTTGTCTGACCTAAATAATAAGGGATATGAAGTTATCTTAGTAACTTCAGGTGCTATCGGAGCAGGTTTGAATGTCCTTGGTTTGAAGGAGCGCCCCAAAGATATTGCACAGCAACAAGCCTTAGCAAGTATTGGTCAAGTAGAATTGATGAGTCTCTATACACAAATGTTCCGCCGTTATGCTCAAAAAGTGTCACAGCTTTTACTAACCCGGGATGTTACCGACTTTCCGTTGAGCTCAAATAATGCTGAAAATGCTTTGAAAGCTCTGCTTTCTATGGGTATTATTCCTATTATCAATGAAAATGATGCTATAGCTGTTGATGAGATGGACCACCAAACAAAATTTGGCGATAATGATAAGCTAGGAGCAATTGTTTCAAAACTTGTAGATGCTGACTTACTAATCATGTTATCAGATATTGATGGTCTTTATAATAAAAATCCCAATATTTATGATGATGCTAAAATATTTGAAGAAATCCATGATATTACGGATGAGTTGCGTCAAATGGCTGGAGGAGCTGGGAGCCGCTTTGGTACAGGCGGAATGACTTCGAAGCTGGCTGCTGCAGAAATATTATTTGAAAATAAACAAGAGATGGTTCTGACTAATGGTAAACGTATCCGGGAAATACAGGAAATTATTGCAGGTCAGGAAATTGGGACTTACTTTCACCAAAAAATTGAGAAAGAAGAAGATGTAAGATGATTGAAGTTTTAGGAAAAAAAGTTAAAGCGGCAAGCAAAGAAGCTGCAAAGCTCTCGACCGCAACAAAAAACAACTTTCTGCTTTTCCTAGCAGATGCCCTCATTCAAAATACAAGTCGAATTATTTCTGAAAATGAGAGAGACTTATTCAAAGCAAAAGAGCATGGGATTTCGGATATTATGGTAGACCGCTTACGGTTGACACCAGAGAGAATTTCAGATATGGCGCTGGGATTACGTCAAGTGGCTGACTTAGCTGATCCTATCGGACAAGTTTTACAGGGCTTTACAAATCTTGATGGGCTAAAAATTGTCCAAAAACGTGTGCCACTGGGAACGGTCGGAATGATTTTTGAGAGCCGTCCAAATGTCACGATAGATGCCTTTGCACTTTGTTTTAAAACAGGGAACAGCGTTCTCTTACGAGGTGGATCAGATGCTATTCACTCCAACACAGTTTTAGTGGAAATTATTAAAGAGAGTTTATGCAAGCAAGAGATAAACACTAGTACAGTAGAGCTTCTCACGGATACGAGTCATGCAGAAGCGGAAAAGATGATGCAGGCAGATCAATTTTTAGATGTACTCATTCCTCGCGGATCTGCTCGCCTAATTAACCGAGTAAAAGAAAAAGCGACAGTTCCTATTATTGAAACTGGAGTTGGAAACTGTACTATTTATGTCGATGAAACAGCCGATATAGATATGGCTACCAAAATAGTCGTCAACGCTAAAACACAGCGACCAAGTGTTTGTAATGCTGCAGAGAGTTTAGTAGTTCACGCGCAAATTGCGGCCGAGTTTTTACCTAAATTACAGGAAGCTATGAAAAAAACACATGAAATTGAGTTTAGAGCAGATGAACATTCCTTGAAAATTCTCCAAAAGTGTGATAAATGCTTAGCAGTTCCCGCTCAGGAAGAAGACTTTGGTGCAGAATATTTAGACTATATCATGTCCGTAAAAATAGTTACTGATTTAAATGAAGCGATTGAACATATTAATCGTTATTCCAGTCGTCATTCAGAAAGTATCGTAACGAAAGATTACTTTAATGCCCAAAAATTCCAAGAGGAAATTGATGCAGCAGCAGTCTATGTAAATGCATCGACACGATTTACAGATGGTTTTGTTTTCGGACTTGGCGCCGAAATTGGGATTTCCACTCAAAAGCTCCATGCACGTGGACCAATGGGACTTGAAGCTTTAACTTCAAGTAAATATTTAATTGACGGTAACGGTCAAATTCGTTAATATTTTAATTTCAAGAACGGCCTTTTCAGGCTGTTTTTTTATTACAAAAAAGTAAGTAATTTGTTATGAGAAAAAAGATAAAATAGAAAGAAAAATGAATATAAGAGATGGGGATTTTTTACTCGGTAGACTGAAGCCGACTTAAATACAAGGAGTAGATATGAAAAAAAGAGTGCAGAAGAGAAAGAAAGGAGTAGATATGTTAGGAGTAACGTTTTATGTTTTTGTCACTGCAGTAATTGGTCTTTTATGTGGTGCTATCTATTACCAACAGACCAAAGCAAGTCCTGGAGATCCGAGTACACACGTGATAAAAAAAAGTGCAGAGCAACTGAAGTCAGAACTAACTATTTATCCTACACTGTATGTCACGGGCTCAAGTGGTAGCCCTAAAAATAATATAAGTCATTTGGTTCAAGCAGTAACAAGTAAAAGTAGTACTGCAAAGCCGGGTCTCACTATTGTTGCAGAAACAAGAAATAAATATAAATTAAAAATTACCGGAAAAATTGAGTCTGATAATAAGTATCCAGCTATTGCTGTTGGAACAGATCATGGAACAAATGATCATGAAATTTATCAGTATGCAATAAAAGCTGCAATAGAATATCTCGCAGCTCATTATAATGTACCCTGGTATAATATTTTGGGTTATTCTTCTGGAGCTGGTGGAGCTATGCGGTATTTGACTAATTACTCGCAAGATAAAAACCTACCTCGTGCTAAAAAGTTTATCGCACTAGATGGTGAATTTAATCGTAAAGAAAAATTAAAAGCCAATGAGAGCATGGAAGATTTGTATCAAAATGGGCCTGAAAATAAAAGTGCTGATTATATTTATTTTGAGAAAAGTTACTCAAAAATAGATAAGAGTATCCACGTTTATCTTATGGCTTTAGATACGCCTGTCGGTTCAGGTTTTGACGGTGTTCTTCCTTGGTCAGATCTCTTTTCTGTTTATAATCTTTTTGAAAAAAATGGTAATGTAACAGAAAAATTTTGCTATACAAATAGTCCAGGCGAGCGTTATTCCCATGGCTCAATTTGCAAAATGCCTGCAGCACAAAACTATATTGAGAAGGTTTTCTACCATTAAACTTAACTTACCAAAATGTAAGTTAACAGACAATTTAATATAGTAAAATCATATATTATGAATAGGAATTATAAAAAAATATTCATCTTCTTAGGAAAAACACTGTTTTATTTTGTAGTTATTTTGATTCTACTTTATCTATATTCCTACAGTAAGACAGGCGGCGCACATTTTATCTATAATGAATTTTAGAAAGGAGATGTTATGAACATTTTTCACGAAATTTTATCCGAAGCAACAAAATACCCAGAGCGTATAGCGATTATCGAACATGAGAAAGAGTATACTTATCGTCAATTGCTTGATGCTGCTTCACAGGTAGCTAAAAAAATCTCTGGTAGGCCCATCTCCCAGCGCCCGATTATTGTATTTGGTAGGAACGGTTTTTTATCATTAGCTGCACTGCTTGGTGTTTCACTTACAGGAAGGGCCTATATTCCTGTAGATTCTCATACACCTTTTGAGAGAACTCAGCTAATCATGAAAGCTGCAAATCCATCTTTAGTTATATATACGGTAGGACTTGAAGAGAATTTTTCTCAACTTTTTACACCAAGTATTTCTTTTAAGGAATACCGAGAAACGACTGATTTTGATTTTTCACAGATTGATAGCAGCCAAGTTGTTACCGAAGATGATATTAATTATATTATCTATACTTCAGGCACAACTGGTCTTCCCAAAGGTGTCGCGGTAACGCATAATAACTTACTTAGCTTCACGGAATGGATGAATAAGGATTTTTCTATAATCGAAAACAATCACTTTCTCTCCCAAGCATTATATAGTTTTGATTTATCAATTTTCAGCTTGTATCCTAGCTTAACGACAGGTGGAACCTTGATTTCACTTAGCCAAGAAGAGACAACGAATTTCAAAAAGCTTTTTGAACGTCTCAATACAAGTACAATCAATACTTGGGTTTCTACTCCATCATTCATCGAAATATGTTTACTTGATCCATCATTTGTTGAGAAGAATCATAAAGAATTACAGCAATTTATTTTTTGTGGCGAAGAATTACCACACAAAACGGCAGCCAAGCTGATTGATAAGTTCCCACATGCAAAAGTTTGGAACACTTATGGACCGACCGAAGCTACAGGAGCTATCACAAGTGTTCAAATCAATAAAACAATTCTTAAAAACTATAAACGTTTACCTATTGGCACTGTCAAGCCAGGAGTAGAAATTCAAATTATTGATGATGAAATTATCATTATTGGAGATTCCGTAGCTCAGGGATATTTTGAAAATCCTGAGAAGACTGAAGAAGTCTTCTTTGAGCTTGATGGTAAGAAGGCATATCATACAGGGGATTCAGGCTATTTTGATGAAAATTATGTCCTTAATTATAATGGCCGGATCGATTTTCAGGTGAAATTTAATGGTTACAGGATTGAGTTGCAAGATATTGAAGCTCATTTATATGAAATTTCTGAGATTGAAAAAGCAATAGTAGTACCTCAAGAGAATGCTGCCCATAAAGTAACGGGATTGATTGCGGTCATCCATTCTTCTTTGAAGTTTGCAAATAAAACGGAAGAACGCGCATTTAATAAAAAAATCAAAGCACAACTTTCAAACACAATTATGGATTATATGATGCCGACTAAGTTCATTTATTTGGAAGATTTCCCCCTTACTGCAAATGGTAAAATTGACCGAAAGGCCTTAACCAAACAAGTCCTTGGAGGTAAGAGCTAGTGGAACCATATGCAACGCCTTTTTATTTTGTGATTTTAGGGTTAGCACTGCTTCCACTTATCATGGCACATGCTTACGGGAAAAAATGGATGGGCTATCAAGTCCTCCTAACCATTTCTTTTCTTTGGCTCAGCTTTGGTGGCAAAGGAAGTCTTTGGGCACTATTGGGCTATGGTATTTTTGAGACAATTTTAATCAAGCTTTATGAGTTTTATAGAAAACGACAAAATAAAACATGGGTGTTCGTTTTAGCAGTAATTGCCTCGTTATTACCTTTAATAATTGTTAAAGTAACACCATTACTGGACCCGATGCACCCACAGTCCATCCTTGGTTTTTTAGGAATCTCTTATGTAACCTTTAAAACTGTAAGTGTCATCCTTGAGTTACGTGATGGGCTTATTAAAGAAGTTCCCTTAAAGGAATACCTCTATTTCCTTTATTTCTTTCCAACTATTTCCTCAGGACCGATTGATCGTTTCCGCCGTTTTCAAAAAGAATTAGAAGCTCCACTCACAGATAAGTATTCAGAGTATTTGGGTAAAGGAATTTTCTATATTTTCCAAGGCTTTCTATATAACTTCATCATTTCTTATTTGATCTCCCATTATTTGCTGCACGATTTAGCGATAAAAGCAACTTTGCATCCAAATTTATGGAATATGATGGGGAGTATGTATGCTTATGGTCTTTATCTCTTTTTCAACTTTGCAGGTTACTCTCTTTTTGCGATGGGCGTTTCTTTAATTATGGGATATAAAATTCCTATTAACTTTAATAAACCTTTTCTTGCGAAAAATATTAACGAATTTTGGCAACGCTGGCATATCTCTTTATCGTTCTGGTTCAGAGACTTTGTCTTTATGCGTTTAGTAAAGTGGATTATGGTTAAAAAATGGTCCAAAAATATGGTTACAATATCAAACGTAGGTTACTTAGTGAACATGTTTATTATGGGATGTTGGCATGGTTTAACATGGTACTATATCTTATATGGTGTTTATCATGCTTGCCTGATGATTATTTATGATGCCTGGAAGCGAATGAAGAAGAGGCACAAATGGAATATTCCTGACAATATGTGGACACGTGGAGCTGCAATATTTCTCACTTTTAATGCGGTAATGGTTAGCTTCCTTATCTTTTCAGGAATACCTCATTATGCTATAATGCATGCAATCAATGGGCTTGGTAGTCCCTTACCTAATTTTTAGACAATAACACAAGAAAGAAGAATAAATATGAAAAATGAAGTATTAAATATCATTGAAGAGATTTCTGGAACAGATGAATTTTGCGACGATTTAGATATGGATCTTTTTGAAGAAGGTATCCTTGACTCTATGAAAGCAATTATGCTTATTGTTGAGCTTGAAAATGCTTTTAATGTAAGTTTACCACCTTCTGAAATGGATCGTGATGCTTGGAACACAGCAAATAAGATAGCTGAACGTATCAAGGAAAAGATGGATGAAGAAAGATAAGATACTTCAAGAACTTGCACCTTTAGTTGCAGCGTTTGTGTTGTTGGGTATACTCATTTTTTCTCCTCTCTCTGTTTTTCCTAAGTTTAATAAGCATGAACTTGATGAGTTTGCGACTAATCCGAAAAATAGGACAGGATTTGTGAGCTATGCAATTAGATCACAAGCATTCTCTAATCCACATTATCTGCCTATTTTAGGGTCTTCTGAGTTGGAGCATATTGATCCATTTCATCCAAGTAGTTTCTTTATGAAAAATAACAAAGGTTTTACTCCTTTTCTAGCAGGTCAACCTGGTACCCAGTCCTTAACGCACTTTTTCTATCTGAATTCTGTTGAAAAGCAGTTGCGTAATCGAAAAATTGTCTTTATCATCAGCCCGCAATGGTTTACACGTAAAGGGATTGGTACACCTGAATTGAGTCAATTTGTCTCTAAAGGTGAAATCTATTCCTGGTTACAATCTGCTTCACCAAAAGATATTGCTACACAGAAGTTAGCTCAGCGGCTCTTAAATTTTAAAGATTATCCTGAAGATATTGTCGTTACGCATGCACTAAAATCCCTAGCAAATGGTGAAAAAATAGACAGTATTGACCAATTTTCAATTAAACTTGCCAATCAGTTCTGGACAAAACAAGATTCTCTTTTTACTGGCTTATCAAAGCTAAGTGGGAGACAAGAAAACTCATATGAAAAGATAGAGGAAATCAGTAAACAATTACCGAATACGAAAGATTTTGTGAAACTGGAGCAAGCAGCGTATAAGCGAGGAAAAGCAACTTCAGCAAATAATCAATTTCAAATTGTTGACCATGTTTGGTCAAGAAATCTTCAAAAAGTTTTTCAAGAACGTAAAGGTGGGATGAAAAAAGTAAGTTATATGAAAAGTCCAGAATACCTTGACTTTCAACAGCTTTTAAATCAATTTGCAAAAAGCAACAATGACGTACAATTCGTCATTCCACCAGTAAATGGAGCATGGTATAAGTATACTGGTCTCTCTTATGAAATGTTACAAGAATTTAGTGCAAAGATTAAGTACCAACTCAACAGCCAAGGCTTCCATCAAATCTATGATATGACGAACAAGTTTAACGAAAAGTATTATATTGGCGACACTATCCATTTAAATAATCGTGGTTGGGTTGCCTTAGATAAAAAAATTGAAGAATTTATGAGTCATCCAACTAAAACAAGATATAAAATTGATAATGCTCAATTTCTGAATAAAGAGTGGGCCAATGGAGACAAAAAAGTTTCTCTTAATAGATAATAAATAAAGGCGATGGATTATCGTCTTTTTTCATTTGTCCGATTTCTTGGACACTTTCTCATTTTTAGTAACAGAAATGGCTTAAACTCGTCTTTTTTAGTCTACTTTAATCAAAAATCGTCTATTCAATCTAATTTTAAAAACATTTGGACTTTTCATTCTTTCTCTGTATTATTAAATTAGGATAAAAAGATAAATTCTAAAGCATTTATTATTTTTCTTTAATTTTATATCTTTTTTAAACTAGAAAAAGGAGGGACTCTAAATAATGAAATCTGAGTAAAAAAGCTATTTTGGGGCTTTTCCAAAGAAGTTTATTAATTCAAAGTAAAAAGGAGTAAAAAAATGAAAGCTTTAAGACAAGTATTGAAAGGGCTTGGGCTAATGATAGTACTTTTGGCATTGATTATATCCGGAATGATATTAAAAAGTACCTTAAGTCAAGTAAGTGCGAATGGAGTTGATCAAAAAATTGAACAAAAAGACTCACCTATACGAGATAAGAATAGCAACACAGCTCAAATTTTAGAAAAAGAAGCTTGGTGGACAGATCAAGAAGCATATGAAGCCAACTTACTTTTAAAAGTTAATGGTTCAAGTCTCTCGGGTCCAATGGATGTAGTTTTCGTTTTAGACCGCTCAGGTAGTATGGATATGACTTACACCGACAATGCTAATGCGAATGGCTATGAAGGGTTTCCTTTGTTTTCTAGCCCTTGCTTAAACCAAGAGCATTTCTACCTTGAACCACTTCATGAAGGGGGGGAGCCAGAAGCAAACGCTGATAAAGCAAAAGTTTATGATAATGGCGATAACACTCTCACAGTTTATAATGCTGATGTTGACAAATGGGAAGTGATTGGGACTACACCAATTCATCTTTTTGAGCAATTTACTCAAAGTACAGCTAAATATATTCCATACCATTTTAAGAAGGAAGGTGAAAAATTTGTACGCATTAGTCGTTGGGATGCTGCAGCTAAGGTAGCTGGAAAAACAGAACCTGGTGTTTGGGTACATGGTGATGAAGATGAAGGTTGCTATGACCGATGGATGCTATCAAAAGATGCTATCTCAGAAGTAACTGATAAATTGCTACAAGAGCATCCTGAAAACAGAGTAGCTCTAGCACCATTTTCAATTAGAGATTCTTCAATGGTTACACATTTAAATTATAATTCGCTTCGGATGAAAAACTTTAGAGATAATCTTGTTTTAAAAAATAATGTGCACGGCTACTTTGGTTCAAGTACGGGAACAACCCTTGAAGCAGATGGCTCAATTGGTGGAAATTATAATTCTACTGTGGGTTGGAAAAATAGTATTGCTGAAAATAGAGCAGCAATCAACGATATGCTTCCTCGACTGTTTACAACACCCCAAACAGACTATCAGTATGGGTTGAGCATGGCATATAATCTACTTCAATCACGCAGTGATGAAGCTAAGGCAACAAAAGGTGCGATGGTCGTTTTCTTATCTGATGGCGTTCCACAAAGTACTGCAACAATGAGAGCAGGCTGGGCAGGAGGCGGTCCCATTGTGTCTTTTGGACAAACAGATGGTAGAATTCTAGCAATGTCCGCAGCTATTACAAGTGATGGGCCTGTAGAAGTAGAAGGTGCACCAACGGGAACATATCAACGTCATGATATCGATCCTAATTATCTGAACCTTATTGAGGGAACCACTTATGAAGTTGCTGGAATGGGTGCAGAAATGCTAACAGTTGATTATATGGCTAATAGTGCTATCTTAAAAATAATGGCAAATGATCCTCAAAATTATTTTGAAGTACCAGCTGATAATGTTGGTGCAGGTAAAACATACTTGACCGATTTGTTGCTTAACTCTACACTTTTTCCAGGTGGCCGTGATTCTGTTCTTAGAGATAAAGTGAGTCAATATTATTATGTCCCAGAAAATGCAACTCTGCCTCAAGGCGTGACAATTGAAGGAAACTATGAGGACAATGGTGAAGAACAAACAATTGTCTGGGAATTAGGTGATTTGTATGATTACAGTCCTGATGGTTATCCTTCTGTAAACATTCCGTTAGTATTAAAAGAAGAATATCGTCAGGTTTCACAGGATACTTATTATCCCACAAACGCAGACACAAGTGATAAAGCCAAGGATATTTTGGTTCCTGACCGAGGAGTTGACGATGAAGATACCGGAGCAAAACTCTATTATACAGATCCACATAATCAAAAACGTTATGATACGATTGGTACACCAAAGCTTGCGGTTAAGCCGGATACTGGAAAAAGTGCAAGTTACCAAATTCAAGCTGAAAAATTGTTGAACGGACGTTCTCTTTTAGATGGAGAGTTTACTTTCGAGTTGCTAGATAGTACAGGAAATGTTATTCAAACTGTACAAAATGATGCTTCAGGTAAAATATTGTTTTCACCAATCACTTATACAGGTACGGGTGATTATAACTATATAGTGAGAGAAAAAGCTGGTTTGGATAAGACCATTGACTACGATACAGACAATCATAAAATTACTGTTAGCATTAAAGAAGAAGCAGGGAACCTTGTTGCTACAGCTACAGGGGATGTAGCGATACAGTTTAAAAACAGTTATCAACCGCTTGGTACAGAAATTACTTTGCAAGCAACCAAAGAGCTTGTCGGTAAGAAACTGACAGATAAGGAATTTACGTTTGAATTAGTCAATGCTTCAAATCAAGTTATTCAAACCGCAAAAAATGATGCTTCAGGTCAGATTCGCTTTGATAAGTTAGCTTATACAAGAACAGGAAACTACGATTACACGATTCGCGAAAAGGCTGGAGTAGATCCCCATATTTCCTACGACACAAAATCCTTTAAGATTCATGTTGAAGTAGTAGACCAAAAAGGGAAACTTGCCGCATCAATAAGTTACAACCAAAAACCACAGTTTAAAAATATCTATCTTGAAGAAAAAAAATCATCCTCTAAAGATAATGAAAACAAGGACTTGACTGAAAAGGTGAAACCACAGAAAAAAGTCTTGCCAAAAGCAGGTGAGTTTAACAAAACAGCTGCTTTTGTCACTGGACTCGGTTTAATTTTAGTTGTATTGGCAATCTTCTGGGTAAGAAAATTTAGAAAGACTAGAAAATAGAAATGTAAAAAAGGCTAGTAGTTACTAGTCTTTTTTGATTAAAATTTATTCTACAAATTCCGTAAAACTTAAAAGTTTTTTATGAAGGATTTCCGTTGCGCGTGAACCTTAACCTACCCTGTTCTCTCCTCCAGATGAGAAAGGGAAAATTATAATTTTATAATAAAATAATACAGATAATATTATTTTATTATGTTTTAAATAGTTTGCATGATAAACTAGTAATAGGTACTCTTAAAAAAGTTAAGTATTTTAATAAAAACTAAAAGAATTATGGGGGAATTATCATGAATTGGTTTCAATTATCAAAAGTAGATATATTAAAGAAGCTCCAAGTAGAAGACGATGTTGGATTAGCAGAAGAGGAGCGCAAAAAAAGATTATCAGAAAATGGCTTCAACTTGTTATCGGGAGATAAAACAGAAGGAAATATAAAAAAGTTTTTCAAACACTTCAATGATTTATTGATTTATGTATTGCTCGTAGCTGCGCTACTCAAAGGAATTAGTCAAGACTACATCGATATGTTTATCATTTTAATCGTTGTTGTTATAAATGCATTGATTGGTTATATCCAAGAGTCAAAAGCAAGCAACTCCTTAGACGGCCTGACGAGTTTAATGGGAACAGAGGCGACAATTGTAATTAAGGGTGAGAAAAAAGTTGTTTCGACCGATTCTTTAGTAAAAGGTGATATTGTTTTACTGAACTCAGGAGATATTATTCCTGCTGACGTAAGAATTTTAGAAGCGTATAATTTAGTTGTAGATGAAGCAATGCTAACAGGTGAATCAACCCCTGTACAAAAAAATGCTGATTCCATATCAACGGAAGCAGACTTGGCAGATCGTGTCAATATGGGGTATTCAGGTTCATTAGTAAACAGCGGGAGTGGTAAAGCAGTTGTTGTTGAAACAGGTGACAACACAGAGATTGGAAAAATTAGTGTCCACCTGAAAGAGGTTGGGGTTACTGAAACACCTTTAATTAAGAAGATGAAATATTTGAATAAACAAATTTTCTTTATTCTCTTATTACTCATCGTTTCATTAGTGATTTTCAGTTTCTTTCATCGGGATTTTACGTTCGAAGAAGCAATTTCATGGATCATTTCACTGGCTGTATCCTCTGTTCCTGAAGGATTGCCAGCAGTGCTTTCAATTATTTTGTCTCTTGGTGTCACACGTATGTCTACAAAGAAAGCTATCATTAAAAAAATGCCAGCAGTTGAAACATTAGGAAGTATGGAAATTATCTGTTCCGATAAAACCGGGACATTGACTAAAAATGAAATGTCAGTTTTGACTGTTCTGACAAAGAAAAAGATTTTTGAAAAAAATCAAAGCGAACAATGGAAAGATGACCTTAATATCTTTAATGAAGATTATCAACTCAAAAAGTTAGTTGAAACTGCTATTTACTGTAATGACACAAAAATCGATTATCACAACGGTCAAAGAACTGTAATTGGGAATCCAACAGAAGCAGCACTATTAGAGTGGGCTTCTCATATGGAAACTACACAAGATGAAAAAATCCTGTATAAAATTCCGTTTGACTCCTCATACAAATATATGGCAACTCTAGTTGACGTAGATAACCAACGCTTTATTTACTTAAAAGGAGCACCAGATGTTTTACTGGGGATGGTAGATTATCAATTTGGAGATAACACAATAGAAAAAATTGACCCTGCACTATGGGAAAAAATGATCTCTAAACAAGCAAAAAAAGGACAACGTATACTTGCTACGGCTATGAAGGAAGTTTCCTCAGACCAAAAAACAATTACCCATGAAGATTTGAAAGAGGATATGGTGCTAATCGGAATGTATGGTATTATTGATCCACCTAAACCTTCTGCCATAGAAGCGATTAAAAAGAGCAATCGTGCTGGTATCTCCGTAAAGATGATTACCGGAGACCATAAAGATACAGCTGTCGCAATAGCTAAAGAAATCGGTTTAAAAAATATAGACAGTGCTATTACTGGTAAAGACATTGAAACGATGACAGATCAAGAATTGGCTAATGTTGTACTTAAAAATGATGTTTTTGCGAGAACCACACCAGAACATAAATTGCGACTGGTCAGTGCTATAAAAGCACATGGCAAAATAGTCGGTATGACAGGCGATGGTGTGAATGATGCCCCAGCTCTTAAAAAAGCAGACATTGGTATTGCAATGGGCCAAAAAGGAACACAAGTTACAAAAGATGCTGCAGATATGGTTTTGGCAGATGATAATTTTGCTACCATTTCAGATGCAGTACGTGAAGGTAGACGAGTTTATGACAATTTAAAAAATACAATTTACTTTTCTTTACCCACTGCCTTTGCTCAAGGTTTGTTGGTTGTTGTAGCTATACTAATTGATCGCCCATTACCCTTGACTTCAATCCAAATCTTGTGGTTAAATATGGTCACAACAATCACACTTTCTTTTGCATTGGGTTTTGAAAAAGAAGCACCTAACGTCATGGAAAGACCGCCTCGTAATCCGAATGAAAACATTTTAAGTCATTATGCTATTTTTAGAATGTTCTATGTTTCCATACTCTTAGCTGCTTTAGGTTTTTTCGTCAACAATATTGTTATATCTATGGGGGCATCAACATCTGTTGCTCAAACTACCCTTTTAATGACCCTCGTTTTCGGTCAAGTGTTTTATATGATAAATTGTCGAAGCATCTCCAAGTTCTCTATTGATCAAAATATGTTTAAGAACCGTGTACTATGGCTCTCCTTGTTAATTTTATTAGTGTTACAACTTGCGCTTGTCTATATCCCAGCAATTAGTAACGCCATAGGCACAACAAGTATCGGGTTTAATAATCTTCTATATGCTTCCTTGGCTGGACTGACAGTTTTCGTTGTAGTAGAAATAGAAAAGATTATCTCACATCGTTTCTTTAGAAATCTAGTGTAGGTAATTATTTATGTTAAAATTGGGCAATCGTTCTCAAAAAAGTTATAAAAGAGCTTGTGATAGCAAGCTCTTTTATATTCTAATTATAGTGGCTTGGAGAAATCTGATAAGAAGTTTTATTATAGTTACTCATTTCAGTTTATATTGAATAATTCAATATAAACTATTGATTATTCTTGTTTTTTAGTGTATAATATTGATAATATCAATATCGAATGAAGATGTATAACGATTATCCGTTATCGTGATAATATTAGACTTGAAATTTTTTGAAGTGGTTAAGTCTTATTATCCTTCAAGAGATTGTATGGAACGAAAACTAAATACCGCGCTATACATTATGATTTGTTTGGATAATTCCTACGGACTAATTTATGCCCTAAGACCGAATAGGTTGGAGTAATTGAAAAATGAGTAAAATATAGCTTTAATTCCCTATCAATGGTACCTCTCTATGGAAGATATGCGGATTTATTTTGTAGACATACCAAACATTAGTCCTTTAACTGCAGTCACTAGAGTTCTAACAAGAAATATAACGATAGAAGCCAGATGGTACAACGATTCTGTTTGGCTTTAATAGATTGGTAGGGAGATGAAATGTTGACCATTGTGTACGAGAGGCGGGCTAACCATAGTTCAAAAGAATTTACACGTAGATCAGGAGGAAGAGAAAGTTGGTAATACTCATTACAAAGAATAGTAGTGTATCTTGTAGAAATGCTAGAGAGTGGTTAGATAATCATGAAATAGACTATGAGGAGATAAACATAAGTCGTCATCCTTTTAAACTTACACGAGAAAAGTTAATCCAAATATTGAGTTTAGAAGAGGAAGGTTTATCTGCACTATACGGTCGCAAGAAAAAAACAGATCCAAAATACCAATGGCTTATTAAAAATATGGAAGAACTATCTTTTGAATCAGCACTTAATTTTTTTATGAATCATCTGGAATTACTTTGTACTCCTATTATTTATGATGAAAAACGAGTACAGTTAGGTTTTGATAATGAGAATATAAGGAAGTTTATACCAAAGGAAATAAGAAAAGTAGATGCCAGACAAAAAATTACTCAGTTAAGAAAGCTAGATTTACTTGCAGGTTAAGCTTTATTGATTTAGTAAATTAAACCCGCTGCAATTGGAAAGGTAAAAATTTTTATTGTTGAAATAAAAAATAATTAATGATACAATAAATTCAAAATTGAATAAATCTTCAGGGCAGGGTGAAATTCCCTACCGGCGGTAAAGCCCGCGAGCTGCTTGCAGCAGGATTCGGTGAAATTCCGGAGCCGACAGTATAGTCTGGATGAGAGAAGATATAGAACCATAATATTTTAATAGTATTATGCTTATTTAGCCTACAATCCTGGAGTGAAATTAATTTTCGCTCTATTTTTTATAGGTTTTTTAAGCTCTTTTGATGCTGCAGAATTTGGAAATATATTAACGTCATAATAACGCCTGGAAATTTATTCTAGGCGTTATTTTTTGAAAGTGGGGAATTATGAAAGATAAAGAACACTACATGAGGCGTGCTCTAGAATTAGCGAAAAAGGGAGTGGGCAGTGTAAATCCTAATCCGCAAGTTGGGGCAGTTATTGTAAAAAACGGAACAATTATTGGAGAGGGTTTTCATAAAAAATATGGGCAAGAACATGCCGAAAGACTTGCACTTTCTTCATGTATAGAATCACCCGAAGGTGCGGATATGTATATTACTTTAGAACCTTGTGCACACCAAGGGAGACAACCACCTTGTTTCGAAGCAATAATAGACCACAAAATCAAAAGAGTAATTATTGGTTCTTTTGACCCCAACCCACTGGTTTCAGGGAAAGGGATTACTCAATTAAAAAATGCAGGTATAGAGGTAATTGGACCAGTATTAGAAAAAGAGTGTACAGAAATTAACCAAATTTTCTATCACTTTATTAAAAACCATACACCATATGTCATGATGAAGTACGCGATGACTTTAGATGGGAAAATTGCTACGGTTACGGGAAAATCAAAGTGGATTACAGGAGAGAAAGCAAGAGAAAATGTGCATATGGATCGTTCTCGGTTTATGGGCATAATGGTAGGAGTAGGAACCGTAATAGCAGATAATCCAAGTCTCACAAGTAGAGGTAAAGACTTAAAAAATCCAATTCGTATCATTTGTGATACCTGGTTGAGGACACCTCTTGCATCTGAAGTCGTCGCTTCTGCAAAAAATTATCCGACAATTATTGCTACAGCGCATTTAGATGTAGAAGCCCAGCAGCCATATATCGAGAAAGGCTGTAAAATCATAACTGTTAGTAGTAAGAAAGAAAAAATAAATCTAAAAGAACTTATGATGAAATTGGGAAATGAGGGAATAGACAGTATTATCTTGGAAGGTGGAGCAAGTCTTAATGCTTCTGCATTAGAAGAGGGTATAGTTCATAAAATACAGGCTTACATCGCCCCTAAAATATTTGGAGGCGAAGATGCTAAAACGCCAGTCAGAGGTGAAGGCGTTCTTTTCCCTGAGCAGGCTACTCAATTTAAAATTACGCGTATAGCTTCACTGGGAGAAGATATCTTATTAGAAAGCGAGAGTATCTGATGTTCACAGGAATTATTGAAGAAGTAGGTGAAATTGTCAATATTTCTCACCATGCTAAATCATCGAAGATAACAATTGGTGCAAAAAAAATTTTTGATGATTTAGCATTAGGGGACAGTATATCAACGAATGGGGTTTGCTTAACAGTCAGTGACTTTACTCATTCACAATTTACTGCTGATATAATGAATGAGAGTTTGAGTCGCTCTAATCTGGGCAATTTAAGAGTGGGACATTTCGTTAATTTAGAAAGAGCCATGTCTGTGAATGGAAGATTTGGCGGCCATATTGTATCTGGTCATATTGATGGGACAGGAAAGATAATAAATATAAAAAAGGAAGATAACGCAATTTGGTATACAATTGGTACACATAAAAATATTATGAACTACATTGTTGAAAAAGGCTCAATAGCCATAGATGGTGTAAGTCTTACTGTTGCTGACTTAACCAACTCTAGCTTTAAAGTCTCAGTAATCCCTCATACTATTTCTAACACCATTTTAAATGTTAAAAAAATAGGAGATAAGGTTAATTTAGAAAATGATTTATTTGCCAAATACATTGAAAAATTTATTTTAAATGATAATGAAAGGATCACAAAAACTAAACTTACACAATTTGGTTTTTAAGGAAGAGAAATGTTTAAATACAATTCAATTGATGAGGCCATTGAAGCACTTAGAAATGGCGAAATTATCATTGTTTCGGATGACGAAAATCGAGAAAATGAAGGTGATTTAATTTGTGCTGCCGAGTTTGCTACTACGGAAAATATTAATTTTATGGCTACGCATGCAAAAGGTTTAATATGTACACCGATGAGTAGTAGCTATGCAAAACGATTGGCTTTAACACCAATGGTTGAAAATAACACGGACAACCACAAAACAGCCTTTACAGCTTCTGTAGATTATGTGGGTACTACGACAGGTATATCGGCTGTAGAAAGAGGTTTAACAATTCGCAAGTTAACGGATGAAACCACTATACCAAGTGATTTTAGAAGACCAGGGCATGTTTTTCCTTTGATCTCCAAGGATAACGGTGTGTTAGAACGAAATGGACATACTGAAGCTACAGTAGATTTAATGAAAATTGCCAACCTTAAAGAAGCTGGGGTTTGTGTTGAAATGATGTCTGAAAATGGTAATATGATGACTAAAAAAGAGCTTCAAAAAAAGGCTAAAGAATGGGACCTCAAATATATTACAATCAAAGATCTTCAAGAGTACAGAAAAAAGAATGAAATCTTTGTCGAACTGGTAACAAAGGCTAAGCTTCCAACAAAGTATGGTGAATTCGATATATTAGGTTTTGTCAATAAGTTAAACGGGGAGCATCATGTCGCACTCGTTAAAGGGGAAATTGGTGAAGGGAAGGATATTCTCTGTCGAGTGCATTCCGAATGCTTAACAGGAGATGCGTTTGGTTCTCTAAAGTGTGATTGTGGCGAACAATTAGATAAAGCATTAAAGCAAATTAGCAATGAAGGTCGTGGCATCTTGCTCTATCTGCGCCAAGAAGGTCGTGGTATTGGGTTAATAAACAAACTGCGCGCCTATCAGTTACAAGACCAAGGACTGGATACTATAGAAGCAAATTTAGCTCTAGGCTTTAAAGAAGATGAAAGAGAATATTATATAGGTGCACAGATATTAAAAATTATTGGTGCAACTTCTCTACGTTTGCTAACAAATAATCCAATAAAGATTAATAATTTATCGGACTATGGCTTAAAAATTAACGAAAGAGTCCCACTACAGATAAAAGAAAATATCTATGACGAAGGGTATCTAAAGGTAAAACAGCATAAAATGGGGCATTTATTATCTTACAAATAGGCGCCCTTTCAAAATAAAGAAAGATAGAGAAAATAAAAATGGTAAAATATGAAGGAAAATTAGTAAATAAAGATGCAAAGTACGGGATTGTAGTTGCACGTTTCAATGAGTTTATCAATTCAAAACTTTTAGAAGGGGCACTAGATGCACTAAAAAGACATGGAGTAGCAGAAAATCAAATTGACATTGCTTGGGTTCCTGGCGCATTTGAAATTCCCTTGATAGCTCAAAAAATGGCTAATCTAGATAAATATGACTCGATTATATGTTTAGGTACGGTTATTAGGGGATCAACTTCACACTATGACTATGTATGTAGTGAAGTTTCAAAAGGAATTGCTCATGTTTCACTAAACACTGGAGTCCCGGTTATGTTTGGTGTATTAACTACAGAAAATATTGAACAAGCCATTGAACGTGCCGGCACAAAAGCAGGTAATAAAGGTTTTGAAGTGGCAACTGGAGCAATTGAGATGGTAAATTTGATTAGCGAAATAAGTATGTAGAAAAAATCACTAAATAAAGACAATCATATAATATTAATAGCTTATTTTGAAAGAGTAATATTCTGCAATGGATATATTTAATCACTTGAATAGTAGTGAACATTTAGAGTTACTTTACCCATGTATATGATATTAAAAAACACTAATTCTTTGTATGGCCACAAGGAAATAGTGTTTTTTAAATGCATTTATTATTATCTTATATAAGATACAGTTCTTAGTATAAGATGGCATTAAGAGGTGTAGCATTCTGGTTATTATCAAGATTAATAACTTCTACATTTTGTTTTACACAAGCTATTATTAATTGATTTTGCTCAATAGAGTACCCTTCGGATGTATTAAAAAGAATAACCTTCTTGATTAATCCTCTTTCCAAATCATAATTAATTGTTTGGATATCATGGATTACATTATTTTTTATCTTTTCATTTTCTAATTCTAAGTTCAATTTTTCTATTTCATGATTTCTTTGTTTTGAAAATAATTCTTCAACAATATCTATCATTTCTTTCTTGGTAAGTTTAGAAAGAGGAGTTTTTAAGGTAGAAAAAATATGGGACTGATCCTGTATTAAGCTCAAAAAATTATCAATAACCTCTTGTACGCCACATAATAAAATTGTAATTTGTTCTTCTGAAGCCAAGGTTTCGATTTTTTTAATTAGATGCTGGTAATAATTTTTTTGAGATTTTTTTTCTTCTTCATCTTTAGTACGGTGCCCGTGATAACTGCCATCAAGGCCCCCATAGTTGCCAACGTTTAAGTTTGAATCATTATCAAAATCGTCATAGTAATCGGTTATATTATAAGGTATGTCCTTTAAAACTATTGGATTAAAATTTTGAGTATCCCAACTAAAACAACGATCCTTGCCAATTTCTATTATATATTTGGGTTTTCTATATGTTTTATCAAATCCAAATATATCTTTAATTAAGAATTGATCTCCGGCATATACATATGCTGAAAGATTATGAGGAATATCAATTTTATAAATGATGTCTAAATCAGCAAATAAAAGGATACCGTTACCGCTAGAGCTAAAGAATTCTAAGTCATTGCCATATTCCTGTAGTTGATCAAATAAATCTTTCCATTCTCTTTTAGGGAACTTGTTAGACAAGTCGTTTTGAAGTTCTTTTAATAAATTGTTGTAAATAATTCGAGTTTTTTCATTATCTACAAAATTTCTCAAAGTTGGGAAAGCTAAGGTTACTTTTAGTGGCGAACGAGTTGAATCTTGGTTTAGTAATTGTTTAGCAAAGTTCTTTTTAGATGTTGAATCTGTTAAATTTATCCTAGAAATGTTAGTATGCATAATAGCCTCCTTTATATAACTTCTATATAATAAAACGTTTTCATTTATATAAACCAATAATAACACAATCTTATACTTAAAAAAAACATTTTACTTGTATATGATTACGTAATACTTTAGTATGTTTTTTAATTTTTAAAATTAGCTGAGATTACTTAACCTTATCTCAGGGAATATGAGCAGAAGAAGTATACGAAACGTCTGACAATGATTATTGTTTTATAAGCTTATAATACCAGGGCCACTACTTTCGGATAAAAGAAAAAGAAGCTGAACGTGCTAGGGAACGAGATACAGCATTTTCTAAAGCAGAAATAAAAAAAGAAGAAGAACTTCTTTTAACTAATCTAACTTCATATATAAAAGTGGCTATGGGTTACCTTGCTCATCTAACTCAGTTCTCTTATAGATTTCAAACCCAAGATATTCATAAAATTCTTTAGCAAGTCGATTTTGTTCGTTCACAGCAAGATCATTAATGGAGTATTTAGCAATTCCATATTCGATGAGTTTCTTACCGTACCCATTACCTCTTTCTTCATTAGCAATAAAAAGCATCTCAAGGTGTTTATCAATAATTCCCATAAAACCAACAGGAATATCACCACTATCATTTTTTATAATAATCAAATAAGGTATTTCCTTTAAAGCTTGGGGTACATACTTTTTAATTTTATTTATTTCATTATCCAAAAGGAAGAGATGAGTAGCTCTAACAGAACTTTCCCAAACTACTAAAAGCTGTTTCACTAAATCATCAGATCTATCTTTTAAATCAATTTCAATAATTTTCAAATTGTAATTCTCCTAATATATATTTAAAAAATCATATCACAAGATTTAAAGCAGTACAAATTTTATTATAAACGAGAAAAATTAGAATATAAGGATAGATAAAGCACAATTAAATGATAACGCAAGTTTTTCGGAAAGATGTCTAATAGCTTGATATATGATAATATAACAGCGATAAGACTCGTGTACGGAATAGTGAGGATATATTTAGTTATATTTTATCTGTCAGTTATAGGCATTATTCTCCGATAATATATTTTTCAGTTTGAGAGTATTTTTTATAGTTTTTATCCTTTTATGTAGCTTATTAAACTTCAATAGATATTTACTTCAAATGGCTCAACAGTCAAGTTCAAACCTATTTATTTATAGAAGATATGATATAATTATATTCGAAAAAATAAATAAATAGAAAGAATTTATGAAACTTGCTGAGTATATGGTTTAGACAGATCTTGGGATATCCTATGACATCTTTCCGAAAAACTATAATATTCTTGAAAGTTTTATAGATTTATGGTATACTTAAAAAACTATGAAACGTGAACTTCTACTTGCAAATATCGATCGCATAAAAAAACGTATGCCCGACTTCGTTTTAGAATATTATCAATCAAAGCTTAGTATTCCTTATAGCTTAACTACACTCTATCAATATCTTTTAGAATATGAGAGATTTTTCAATTGGCTCATTGATAGTGATGTCAGTAAAGCAAAAGATATTTCTGATATAGATTTGGATACATTAGAAAATCTTGCACGTTCTGATATTGAAGGTTATATCCTCTACTTACGTGAAAAACCCCGACAAAATAATAAATCTGGGTTAACGCAAAATTCTGTAAAACGTACTTTAGCCGCACTTTCTAGCCTTTTTAAATACCTTACCGAACAAGCCGAGGGGATAAATGGTGAGCCATATTTTTATCGGAATGTGATGAAGAAAGTTCAAATCCAAAAAAATAGAGAAACTTTGGCCTCACGTGCCGAGAATATAAAAGGAAAACTTTTTTTAGGTGATGAAACACAAGGTTTTCTTGATTTCATTGATAATGAATACGAAAAAACTTTGTCTAATCGAGCTCTCTCTTCTTTTAATAAAAACAAAGAACGTGACTTAGCAATTATTGCACTAATGTTGGCATCGGGAGTACGTCTCTCTGAAGCAGTTAATATTAATATATCTGATTTGAATATGAAGACATTGGTTGTGGAGGTTACTCGTAAAGGCGGCAAACGTGACGCCGTAAATATCGCTAAGTTTGCTGAGCTGTATTTACTTAACTATTTAGAGATTCGTGAACAGCGCTATAAACCTGAAAAAAATAATAAAGCCTTCTTCTTGTCTATTTACCGAGGGCAAGCTTCTCGGATTGATGGATCAAGTATTGAGAAATTAGTGTCCAAGTATTCCCAGGCTTTTAAAGTAAGAATTACACCGCACAAACTTCGACATACTTTAGCGACTCGTCTTTATGCCCAAACAAATTCTCAAGTTCTTGTAAGTCATCAGCTCGGGCACTCTTCAACACAAGTCACTGACCTCTATACTCATATTATTAGTCAAGAACAGAAAAATGCACTTGACGAACTATAAGCAATACTGGTAAAATTTAAGTAGACTATTAATTTAAGATAAATAGATAGAAAGGATCGAATGAATAATACTACTCTAAAGATGTCTCAGCAAGAAATTCTTTGTGAAATGAAATACGCCTGGAGCAGACAAAGACAAGTTAGTATACGTTTTTTGGAAAATTCAGAGGAAACTACTTCTCGGGGTAAAATTTTCGGCATTGACTATGATTTACTTTACATAAAGGAAGAGAACTTGGTACGGAGAATTGCTTTGGATGACATTTTGAGCATCACTTTGTGATATTTACATAATTAATTATATGTAAATATCAAGTAAAAATAAAAACCTCTAAATTATTAGAGGTTTTTATTTTTACAATTTCTCAATGATTTGACTTAACTCTTCTAGTGCCCGCTCAGCAACCTTAGTATATCGCTCTTTTTTATCACGAATACGAGGACCTTCAAGTTCTTTTACAATACCAAAGGTCACATTCATAGGTTGGAAGTGTTTACTATCTGTATGGGTAATATAATATGGGAGAGCACCAATCGCCGTTGTTTGTGGGAATATAACTTCTTCTTCGCCATTGAAAAGTCGAGCAGCATTAATTCCAGCGACAAGACCACTTGCTGCAGATTCAACGTAGCCCTCTACACCAGTCATTTGGCCAGCAAAGAAAAGATTTTCTTGTTTTCTAGATTGGAAAGTTTGCTTGAGTAGGTTAGGAGAGTCCATATATGAATTTCGATGCATTACACCATAACGTACAAATTCTGCATTTTCTAACCCAGGTATCATTTGGAAAACACGTTTTTGCTCACCCCATTTAAGGTGTGTTTGGAAACCTACAATATTATATAAGGAAGCGGAAGCATTATCTTGACGGAGTTGTACAACAGCGTAAGGTGTTTTAAAATCGCCATCTCGTGGACCTGTATAAGAGTCAGGGTATTCTAAGCCAACAGGTTTCATTGGTCCAAATAACATTGTCTTATAACCGCGTTTAGCCATTTCTTCTATCGGCATACAGCCTTCGAAAACTTTTAAATCTTCAAAAGAATTTAGCGGAGCTTCTTCAGCAGTAATTAAAGCTTGTTGGAAATTATTGAATTCTTCCTTTGTCATTGGACAATTGATATAATCTGCTTCTCCTTTATCATAACGAGATTTTTTATAAACCTTGTCATAATCGATTGTATTCGCATCAATAATCGGAGCTGCAGCATCGTAGAAATAAAAACCGTCTCCACCATTAAACTCATGAATTTTTGCAGCTAAGGCATCACTTGTGAGTGGTCCTGTTGCAATAATCGTAATCTCTTCATCTAGGTTAGGTAAATCAGTAATTTCTCCCCGGATTACCTCTATCAATGGGTTTTCTGAAACAGCATGAGTAATAAAAGCTGAAAACTCTTCACGGTCAACTGCTAAGGCCCCACCAGCTGGTACTTGTGTTTTTTCTGCCGCTTGCATCATAACAGAATCTAAGCGACGCATTTCTTCTTTTAAGAGTCCTACAGCATTTGTAATAGCAGCTCCTCGGAAAGAGTTTGAACAAACTAACTCAGCGAATTTATCAGTTTTATGCTGAGGTGTAGCTTTAACTCCACGCATTTCGTAAAGCCTTACAGGAATACCGCGTTTCGCAATTTGGTAAGCAGCTTCAGAACCTGCAAGTCCTGCACCAATAACGTTTATATGTGTTTTATTCATTATATCTTTCTATATTTGCATAAAATTAATTATGTAAAATTTCTTATTTTTGCTTTTCTTCTTTGTAGTCACAAGATTCGTTACTACATACTACTTGTTTGCCTCCACCACGTACTTTCTTTTCTACCAGATAATGTTCACATTTTGGACACGAACGGCCCACAGGTTTGTCCCAACTTGTAAATTCGCATTCAGGATATCTATCACATCCGTAGAAAAGACGGTTTTTCTTTGTTTTACGTTCAATGATTTGACCTTGGTGGCAATTAGGACAAGTTACGCCAATTTCTTTTACAATAGCTTTAGTATTGTGACATTCTGGAAAATTACTACACGCGTAGAATTTACCGTATCGTCCCAATTTAATTACCATTGGATGACCGCAAACATCACAATCAAAGCCAGCTGGTTCGTCCTTGATGACAATTTTTTCCATTTCGACTTCTGCTTTTTCAAGTTCTACGGCGAAAGGTTTATAGAATTGATCAACGACATCAACCCAACGACGCTGCCCTTCTTCTACTTTATCGAGATCTTTTTCCATTTCAGCTGTAAACTCGGTATTTACAATATTCGGGAAAAATTCAACAACAAGTTTATTTACAATCTCTCCTAATTCAGTTGGTTCAAAACGCTTAGCAACTAACCGAGCATAATACCTTTTTTGGATCGTTTCTAGAGTTGGCGCATAAGTTGAAGGGCGTCCAACTCCATTTTCTTCCAACACTTTAATCAAAGTCGCTTCACTATAACGTGCAGGCGGCTGAGTAAAGTGTTGTTCAGGTTTGAGGTTTGCTTTCTTAACTACATCTCCAGCTTCCATATCAGGTAGCATGTTATTTTTCTCAGAGTCGTTATAGATTGCTAAATAACCATCAAATTTTACTTGTGAGCCATTAGCAATGAAAATTACACCATTTTGTGAAAGGTTAACTTTCATTGTATCAAAAATAGCAGCTGTCATTTGGCTTGCGACAAAACGATTCCATATTAAAGTATAGAGTTTTAACTGATCCTTGTCTAGATATTTTGCAATAGATTCTGGTGTATTAAGAACATTAGTTGGACGGATTGCCTCATGGGCATCTTGAGCACCTGCTTTATTAGAAATTTTAGAAGAATGTTTACTATACTTAGAACCAAAACGATCTGTAATAAAATTTGCTGCTACTCCTTGCGCCACTGGAGAGATACGAGTTGAATCAGTACGCATATAGGTAATCAAACCCTGATGTCCTTGTGTGCCTAATGTAAGACCCTCATAGAGCTGTTGAGCTACCATCATAGTTTTCCGTGTACGGAAATTGATTTTATTAGCCGCATCCTGTTGCATTGAGCTTGTTGTGTACGGAAGTGGGGAATTTCTCCGGCGTTCCTTTTTCTCCACTTTATCCACATCAAAATCTGGACCAGATAAACGCGACATCACTTCCATAACATCATCGTTGTTATTTAGTGCTCGTTTCTTACCATCAACACCCCAGAAAGCTGCTTTAAACTTTTTGGCACCTTTTTTGAAGTCACCATCAATGGACCAATATTCTTGAGGGATAAAAGCATTTATTTCATTTTCCCGATCAACAATGAGTTTAAGGGCAATCGATTGGACACGTCCAGCTGATAAACCTTTTTTTACTTTTTTCCAAAGGATGGGACTAATTGAATACCCAACCAGACGATCGAGAATACGTCGTGCTTGTTGCGCATCTACCAAATCAACATCGATACTGCGTGGTTCTTTAAATGCATTTTTTACAGCATCTTTTGTGATTTCATTAAACACCACTCGATTTTTATCTTCTAAAGGAAGTCCTAGAATATGAGCTAAATGCCAAGCGATAGCTTCCCCCTCACGGTCCGGGTCACTTGCCAGATAAACAGCCTTAGCCGCTTTAGCCTCTTTTTTAAGAGAATTGATCAATGGAGCTTTTCCACGAATATTAATATATTGTGGCTCATAATCATTGTCGATATCTACGGACATAGTTGATTTTTTCAAATCACGTATGTGTCCAACAGAAGCCACAACTTTGTAATTACGTCCTAAATATTTTTCGATTGTTTTTGCTTTAGCAGGTGACTCAACAATTACGAGATTTTTGCCTTTAACAATTTTTGTTTTCTTTTTACTCACAGCTTTTTTACTGCTCGTTTTCTTTTTTGTAGTTGCTTGTTTTTCACTTGCTTTCGCCATATATTTACCTATTTTTTCAAAATTCAATAGTCTAATAATATAGGCTTTTTGATCATATGTCAAGCAATAAAACCAAAAGTGTTTTTCTTATAGGAGAATTAAACATTTATTAAAAGACTAAAACACCTATTAATCGTTGTTAAATCTGGGGTTATATGGATATGTATGTTTTAAATTTTTATATAAAATTAAGGATTGATTTCATCTTAATATAAATAAAATTCATCCAAAATATCTTGCCCATGAGTAACCAATTTAGCCTCTCCTTGCTTAATCAATTGGTTACAGCCCGAAGAATTTCTATTCAAAATGTCCCCAGGCACAGCAAATACTTCTCTATTTTCTTCTAATGCAAATCGACTTGTAATAAGACTTCCACTGCGTTGTTTTGCTTCTACAACAACAACTCCACGAGAAAGACCAGCAATTATTCTGTTCCTCTCAGGAAAATGGAACTTAAGAGGTTGCTCACCTGCCAAATATTCTGATAAGACTAGCTCGTTTACTGCTAAATATTCTTGTAACTTACGATTTTCTTTTGGGTAGCTAATATCTAAGCCGTTACCAATAACAGCAATAGTGGGAGTTTTTTGTTTTACAGCTGCTACATGGCTCGAAGTGTCAACTCCACGTGCTAATCCGCTAACAATTACAAAGTTTTGCTGTAATTCTTCAATAAGTTTATGAGTTATTTTTGGCCCTTCCTTGGACATTTCGCGACTACCGACAAATCCAAGTTTTGGGTAGCTGAGTAATTTTAAATTGCCTTGATAAAAAAGAAGGGACGGAGGATTATACATTTCTTTCAGCCATTCGGGATAAATTTCATCTAAGATGGAAAACGAAGGGAAGATCTTATATTGCTTGCGTAGCCTTTTAACATCCTGACTCTTATAATTCTCAATAAAATTAGGAACGGTTTTGACTTCTGCGATCCGTGCCAACTGTCGTAAAGTCAGCTTTGCTTCATGCCTCTTCTGATAGTCAATAAGTTTCAAAATCCCTAGATTGGACATTCCTGCTTTTTTAAGACGTAAAATTTCAAAGTTTCTAATCATAAATCCTCCATTTTTGGTGATATTTATTAATTAATACGCAAAAAATGGAACTTTTCACATAAAAAAACTGCATTCCTGCAGTTTTTTTATTCCGCTTGTTGAATATCTTTTCTAAGTTGTTCAAGGTTAAATTTAGCTTGAAGGAAGTTTTGAGATTTTGTCGGGAAGTTTTGCTCTAATGCATCTACTTGACCTATTTCTATTTTACCGGAAAAGCCAGCAAATCCTAAAATATGGCCTCCAAAATCGCATGAATCAGAAAGAAAATGCAGATGGTAACCAGCGACACTTACACCATGGAACATTTCTGGTGTCCAAAAGCCCACAATAGTTCCCTTAACTTGCTTTTCTTTATATTCTGGTTGATTCTCTGCTACTTTAGCAAAGGGCTCCCCTTCTGCTGCACCTGGAGCCATACGCACATGCATCATATCAAAATCACCAGTCATTTTAATCGTGTAAAAGGTATTTTCGCTATTAAACTCGTTTTCAATTTTTTCAAATAGTTCTTCACTAGAAATTTTTTCCTCTTGCTGGAACAAAAGTGCTCCCTCATGATGAGTTACGGCAGCATATGGGACAGTTTCATTATTATCTACTTGACGTACTTTTTTGTCTCCTGTTGCAATATAAGCTTTGCCATCGAGGACAATCAACTCACCATTGATACCTGATAAAGTTCCGATACCAAAGTCGCCTTTTTTCAAGAGATCTCCGATCGTTAACGTTCCTTCATAAAGTCCTGACATCAAGGCTGCAAGGGTGTTATGTTGAAATAATTTCATTTTTCTTTCCTTTCAAGTTTTGGAATTTTCAATACCCTAATTTTACCATATTATCATTGTCACGGTAAAAATACGAATTATTTTTTAGGATACTTCAAAAAAAGACTAAACATTACATTTAGTCTTTTTTGAATAATTTATTAATCTTCAAACCATTTATCAACTTGCTCTTTATGAGATTTAATCCATGTAGTTGCTGCCTGTTCTGGTGTTTTACCATTTTGTATATCAAGCATTACAGATTCCATATCTTTTTGAGACCAATTAAACTTGTCTAATACTTTATAAGCTTCAGGATTGTCTTCTTTAAGTCCTTGACGGACAATTGTATTGATATCTTCAGCTTTACCCATTGAGTTTTTAGGGTCTTCTAAATATTTCAAATCATATTTGTTAAACATCCAGTGCGGAGACCAACCTGTGATTACAATATCTTTATGTTGTTTGATAGCTTCACCAAGGGCAACAGTCATTGCACCTGAAGATGAGGGAACTAAGTTCCAATCTTTTAAGTTATCATAATCTTTTAGAGCTTTTTCTGTTGCAGCCATAACCCCTGCACCAGGTTCAATCCCGATGATTGATTTATCTGCTTGATCTTTCAAATCTTCAATAGAATTTGCTTTTACGTAGCTTGGAACGACAAGACCAACTTTTGCTCCATTAAGGTTAGGACCAAGTAATTCAACAGATTTGCTGAACTTTTTCCATTGTGTTTCGTGCGTATTTGGCAACCAAGCTGAAATCATACCATCAGCTTGACCATTAGCTACCGTTTGCCAAGCAACTGTATTATCTAATGCTGTTTTCTTCACATCAAATCCATGTTGCTCCATAGCTTGACTTAATACATTAATAGATGCAACTTCGGAATCCCAGTTCATATAAACTAGTTCCACATTTTTATCTGCTGCGGTTTTCTTAAGCGTAACGCCAGAGATTCCACCAATGATGAGAATGATAAGAGCTAAAAGTGCTCCTCTTTTCTTCCATTTTTTAAGTTGCGGATTGTCTTGCTTTTCAGTAGGGGCTACGTTAAGTTTTTGAGTAAAACGATCAATAATAATTGCCAAAATAACTAAAGCAATTCCGTTTACAAAACCTTTACCGATATCTGCTGATTGAACAGCTGCTAAGACGTCACGTCCAAGCCCAGGAGCACCAATCATTGAAGCAATAACCACCATAGAAAGTGCCAACATAATTGTTTGGTTAACACCTGCTAAAATTGTTCCTTTTGCTAAAGGAAACTCTAACTTAAAGAGCTTTTGTCTTGGTGTTGACCCAAAAGAATCTGCTGCTTCGACCAATTCAGTTGAAACCTGGCGAATACCCAAGTTTGTCATACGAACTGTTGGTGGTAAAGCAAAGATAACTGAGGCAAATACGCCAGGTACGACACCGATACCAAAGAAAGCTACAGCAGGAATTAAGTAAACAAAACCAGGCATAGTTTGCATGAAGTCCAAGATAGGCTGTACAATCTTAGCAACGAGTTCGGACTTAGCCATCCATATACCTAAAGGAATACCGATAATAATAGAAACTAAACTAGATAGCAAGACCAATGTTACAGTGTTCATCAAGTCAGTCCATAAGCCTTGATTGGCAATAAGAACTAAACCTAAGAATGTAAAGATAGGGAAGGCAATTTTACGTCCTGAAACTAAAACTGCCAAAAAAGTAACAACAATAATCATTAGCCAAAACGGTACGGCTGTAAGGCCTGCAGTTACTGTATCCATAATCGCGGTACCGGTTTTTTGAATAATATCAAACCCAGCACTTAAATTACTAGTAATCCAATCTGTTGCAGTTGAAACCCAATCTGCTAAGGGTATCTTACCTATTGCTAACTCAATCATTATGTACCTCCTCATCGTCTACATCTGCTAAAGCTTCAAGCACTCGTCCGCGGATAAGAATACCTTTGAGGAATCCTTCATCATCTACCACGGCAACTGGCGTTGGAGAGTCATATATGATAGGTAAGATATCACTTACTAATGTTTCTTTTCCGACTTGTCCAACATCTGTCATGAGAACTTCTCGAAGAGATTTATTAGCTTGTTTTGCTTGAACTGCAGCTTCACTGGTAATTACACCATAAAATTGACGTTTTTTATCAACAGCCATCAAAGAACTTACTTCTTCTGTTTTCATCTTTTTCAGCGCAACACTTGGGCCGTCAATGTCAATGTTAGTTGTCAATGCAGGAATCATAATATTCTCTGCTGTAATAACTTTTGCTCGATCGACATCTTCCACGAAAGTTTTAACATAATCATTCGCTGGATTAGTAAGAATTTCTTCACCGGTACCGATCTGCATGATTTTACCATCTTTCATGATTGCAATACGGTCACCGATACGCAATGCTTCATTCAGGTCATGAGAAATGAAGATAATTGTTTTTTGAAATTTAGCTTGTAATTCTAGAAGCTCATCTTGCATTTCGCGACGTATCAATGGGTCCAAAGCGGAGAACGCTTCGTCCATAAGAAGAATTTCAGGGTCATTGGCTAAAGCACGTGCTAAGCCGACACGTTGTTGCATTCCTCCAGAAAGTTGGTTTGGATATTGATTCTTAAAATCAAGTAAGTTAGCATTGTCTAAAGCTTTTTCGGCACGCTTGCGACGTTCTTCTTTTGGTACATTTTGTACTTCTAAACCGTATTCTGTATTTTCAAGAATCGTTCTATGTGGGAAGAGACCAAAATTTTGAAAAACCATACTCATCGTTTTACGACGAACTTTTAACAAGTCTTCTTTATTTAAAGTCGCAACATCTTCACCGTCAATAAAGATTTTACCGCTTGTCGGTTCAATCAATCGATTAAGCAAACGTAATAATGTTGACTTTCCTGAACCAGAAAGTCCCATAATAACGAAAATTTCGCCTTCATTTACTTCAAAGTTAGCATCATAAACACCGACGCTTGCACCTGTTTTTCTTAAAATTTCATTTTTCGAATCACCCTGCTCGACCATTGCCAAAGCAGTTTTTACACGTTTTCCAAAAATTTTGGTCAAGTGCTCAATTTTAATTTTTACTGGCAAAATATTCTCCTTTACTCTTAATAATTAAATATTTTTTTTATTTAATATCCATCAAAGTGACCATACAATGATAACAATGTATTGTCACTTTGTCAAATATGTAAACTTACAATCAACTTAAAATGACCGTATTTTTAAAGAAAACACCCCACATATAGACATAGTAGAAAAACTGTCTATATATGGGGTGTTTCTTCCCTTAAATTAACTTTTGTAAAAGAAATTATGAATAATTTGCAAAGAGTCAGCTCCGCCTACAAAATATAGCGTATCATATTGATTTAAAGTAGCATACGGTCCGGGAGAAATAATTAATTCGTCGTTCTGTAAGATAGCGATAACAGTGGCCCCTGTATTTTGCCACAAGTTCATTTCTCCGATTGTTTTACCTAAATTTTCAGAAGGTTCATTGAGTTGAAGTTCAATTGGAGTCAAGGGATTGGATTTCTGAAAGTGTGCAGTCTGCCCAACGAGTTTATCTAAAGTAGATGAGAAATTAGCAAGCTCTTTTTGCTGGCGTGCAACACTTTTCAGAATATCGTCTTGTAAATCCTGAATCGACTTTACTTCTTGATGTTGGGTCAAAAATTCTTGAGCTTTTTGTCGTGAAGCAATAACAACTCCACTACCATGGATGGAATCTACAATTCCTAAATCACTAAGGATACTCACCGCTTTTCGTGCAGTTTCAGGAGAAACACCAAAAGTGGTCGCCAATGTCGATCTGGCATAAATTTTTTGCCCAATTTTTAGTTCATTCCGCACAATATTTTCTGCAATTAAAATAGCGATTTGCTGATATTTTGGTTGTTTCGCCTCTTTCACTTTTTCTCCTTTTTTATTTATCGGTATATTATTATCATATTAAAATATGTTATGCCTTCTATTCTAATGTAAAAAGCTCAAAAAAGATAGTAAAATTATTTTTAAAGAATTAAATTTCAAATATATCTTAGTTTGTATTTTATCGACTCGTATTATAAATATGTTTCATATAAGTAATCTATGATATAATAGTCGCAAAAGTTTAAAAATAGAAAGTGATAATATGAACTGGATTTTTCGATTGGTTAAAGGAATGATTATTGCTCTTGGTTTCATCCTTCCTGGTGTCTCTGGCGGGGTTCTGGCAGCTATTTTAGGGATTTATGAACGTATGCTTCATTTCCTAGCTCATATCCGTCAGGATTTCAAGAAGAATTTTCTTTTTTTCCTTCCTGTGGGTATTGGAGGAATTTTAGGATTAGTTCTCTTGAGTCGTCCACTTGAGTGGGTTTTAGCGCATTATCAGATAATTGTGTTGTGGGGCTTTGCAGGTGCAATATTAGGGACTCTTCCTTCCCTCTTTAAAGAAAGCACACGTCAGAAGGGTCGTGATAAAAGCGATACTTTTACTTTAATCCTTACCTTTGTTTTATCAACACTTGTTTTATATATGTTACCTGCTATTGCGGGGACAGTTCCAGCAAACTTCTTCGGATTTTTCCTTGCAGGCATTCTAATTGCCCTAGGAGTTTTGGTCCCTGGTCTTAGTCCATCTAACCTTCTTTTGATTCTAGGACTCTTTTCTCCAATGCTTGAGGGCTTTAAAAACCGTGACATTTTCGGAGTATTTCTTCCTATTGCCATTGGTGGATTATTTGCTCTGGTAAGTTTTTCAAAATTAATGGAGAAACTTCTTATTAATTTCCACTCTAAAGTTTATAACTTTATTATCGGTTTAGTCCTCTCAAGTACGTTGCTGATTGTAGTGCCTACACAAAGTGCCGAAGCAATCAGTTATACTGGTGCAACTCTTTCAACCCTTTTTATGAGCGCTGTACTCTTTATAATTGGACTAATCTTAGGACTTTGGATGAGTAAGTTGGAAGAAAAATATAAATAAAGATTAACCATAATATTAAAAAAACTGGTTTTCACCAGCTTTTTTTGTTTTAATCTGTTTCAATCAAACCAATATTCTTATCGGCACGTCGATAAACAACACTTGTATGATTAGTATCGGCATCCAAGAAAACATAAAAATCGTGTCCCAGCATATCCATCTGAAGGACTGCTTCCTCTGCATCCATTGGTTTAAGATCAACGCGTTTAGTACGGACTATTTTAACAGTGTCTTCTTCAATCTCATCGGCGACATCTAAAGGAGCAAATTCGTCATTAAAGGCTAAACCAGTCGGAACATTTATTTTTGATTTACGATTTACACGCGTTTTGTACTTGCGAATTTGTCGTTCTAACTTTTCCTCCACTAAGTCAATAGCTGCAAGGATATCTAGAGCCGTATTTTCAGCTCTTAATGTTACATTTTTAGCTGGTACAGTCACTTCGACTTTCTTACGTTTATCTGAATACGATTTAAGATTTACATAGGCTGTAACTTCATGTCCATCATTAAAGTATTTATTTAATTTGCCAATTTTATCCTCGATATATGAACGAATTGAGTCTGTAATTTCTATATTTTCAGCACGAATACTAAATTTAATCATAAGGTTATTCCCCTAGCATTTCAAAAAAATGCTCTTTCTTTTATTTATTTCTTATTTAATTTTAATATAAAAATAAATATGGGTCAAATGATATCCGAGAATTACTGAAATTAAAACTCTTGTGCTGCTGTTTCTACTTTACTAAGAAATTCAGCGAGGAATTCGTCAGCTTTTTCCGGTTGGTAAGCATGACCTTCAACACTAAGTGCAGAGAAGTCTGTACCAATGAATTCAAAAATAGTTTTCATGTATTGACTACCTGTGTCTTGACCGTTGTACATACCACCGCTTGCTTGCAAATGCATAACTTTCTTATCTGTTGCTAAACCTTTGGGCCCTTCAGCTGTATAACGGAATGTCTTACCAGCTACATTGACAGTGTCAATCCATTTTTTAAGGCTAGCAGGAATCATAAGATTCCATAATGGGCTTGCAATGACAACTTTATCTGCTGAAAGAAATTGCTCTGTAAAGGCACCAAAACGAGCAACTTTATCTTGTTGTGATTCAGACAAGGCAGTAAATTCTACACCATTTTGCATCGCAATAAAGGCAGAAGCCATGTCTTGATCAATTTCAGGAATATTGGCAGAGAAAACATCGAGTACTTCTACTTCATCAGCTGCATTTGCAGTCTTATAGGCTGACACGAAAGTATCTAAGCCTTTAATTGAGAAGCTGTCTTCTGCAGTCAAGGGATGCCCTTTTACAACAAGTAATTTAGTCATTAATAAATCCTCCAAGATTTCATGTAATTTACATTTGTAAACAATTTTTACTTTAATATTATAGCAAAAACATTTTGCGAAAGCTACAATTTTAGTACGTGATACTCCGCACAAAATTAAATATTAAAAAGTCATCTAGAAACTTAAGATGACTTTTTAATATTTAATGGCGAATAAGGTAGTCGAATGCACCTAACGACGCTGTTGCACCACTTCCCATAGCAATTACAATTTGTTTATAAGCTGAATCTGTACAATCCCCTGCAGCAAATACACCAGGTACATTAGTGGCCCCTTGCTTATCAACGATAATTTCACCTCGTGAGTTACGCTCCACTACTCCCTCAAGCCACTCTGTGTTAGGCACAAGACCTATAAGGATAAAGACACCTGATAATTTGAGATTTATTTCTTTTTGAGTATCACGCTCGACATAATCTAAGCTTTCTACTTTATCTGTACCATGAATAGCCTTGGTTTCTACATTAGTGAGAACCGTAACATTATCCAATGAATAAAGTTTTTCTTGTAAAACTTTATCCGCTTTAAGCTCTGGTAAAAATTCTAAAACAGTCACATGTTCAACTACCCCAGCTAAATCGATGGCTGCTTCAATCCCCGAGTTTCCTCCCCCAACTACGGCAATTTTTTGGCCTGCAAAGATCGGACCATCACAATGTGGACAATAAGCTATTCCTTTATTTTTGAATTCTTCCTCACCCGGAATTCCAAGTGAACGCCAACGTGCTCCCGTTGATAGCACAACCGTTTTAGACTGTAGGACAGCACCATTTTCCAAAGTCACTTCAAGCAGGTCATTCTTCTCTAATTTCACTGCTTTTTGCGTTTTCATAATATCAGCTGGATAGGCTTTGACATGTTCTTCCAGTTGGGCAGCCAACTTAGGGCCTTCAGTATAAGTCGTCCCAATCAAGTTTTCAATACCGAGTGTTTCTAATGGTTGTCCACCGAATTTTTCTGCTAAAACACCTGTGCGTATGCCCTTGCGTGCTGCATAAATTGCTGCACTCGCACCAGCTGGGCCGCCGCCAACTACAAGAACCTCATAAGGGTCTTTGTCGTCAAATTCTTCACTTCCAGCTTGACCTACGAGTTTATTCAAAATTTCTTCAAGACTCATGCGCCCACTTGAAAATTCCTCACCGTTAACAAAAACTGTTGGCACGGCCATTACACCACGAGATTTGACTTCATCTTGGAACATGCCACCCTCGATCATCGTATGTGTAATGTTTTCGTTAAGAACACTCATGATATTCAAGGCTTGCACAACATCTGGACAGTTATGACAAGTCAAACTTACGTAAGTTTCAAAATGATAAGGCTTATCAATGGCTTGGATGCGCTTTTTGAGGTCTTCTTCAATCTTCGGTGCACGACCACTTACTTGTAAAAGAGCCAAAACAAGCGAATTAAATTCATGGCCTAAAGGAATACCAGCAAAAGCAATGCCTCTCATTTCTCCTTTACGGACGACAGAAAAACCAGGCGCTTTGACTAACTTAGCTTCTTCAACACTTATACGTGGTGACATTTCAGCAATCTCATTAACAAAATCACGTACTTTTTTCCCGTTAGCATCTTCAGAATCTGCCTTGACACGTAATGCGATATCATTTTCTAAAAGCTCTAAATATTGCTTAAGTTGTGCTTTAAGATTTTCTTCTAACATTTTATCTTTCCATTCTTTTTAGCTTAAAAAGGCGAGTAATCTACTTCGCCTTATTACATTAAATTTTACCTACTAAATCTAAACCTGGTGTTAAAGTTTCAGCATCTTCTTTCCATTTAGCTGGACAAACTTCACCTGGATTTTTACGGATATATTGTGCAGCACGTACTTTATCTACTAATTGACTTGCATCTCGACCGATACCATCTGCAGTAATTTCTACCGCCTGTACAATGCCATCTGGGTCGATGATAAATGAACCACGTTGTGATAAACCTGATTCTTCATCCAATACATCAAAAATACGTGAAATCTTTTGTGAAGGGTCAGCAAGCATTGGATATTCAACTTTTCCAATAGCTTCACTGTGTTCATGCCAAGCAGCATGGACAAAATGAGTATCAGTAGAACATGAATAAACCTCTACACCTAAGTTCTTAAGAATATCATATTGCTCTTGTAAATCTTCTAATTCAGTTGGACAAACAAAAGAGAAATCCGCAGGATAAAAGACAATGACATTCCATTTTCCTTTAAGATCATCTGAATTTACTGTCAAAAACTTTCCATTTTGATAAGCTTCAGTAACGAAATGTTCAACTTCTTTTCCGATTAATGACATGATTTATTATCTCCAATTTTTCTATTAATTTTTTATGGTTCTTAGACAATTATCACAAAATGAAGAATGTTAGTCAAAAGATATGTTCAAATTTTTGGATAAAATAAAGCGCTTAACACTTCTGAATTATTACACTTTGAGTCGGAGGTATTCCATACGCTTATTCCGCCTTACAAGTTTCCCTCCCTTGTTCCAAAATATTTATCCCAAATTATTTTTTATTTGTAAATAGAAAAAATTCTCAAATATTACAATTTAAAAATAAAAAAGCCAAATCAGGCTTTTTCATTTTGCAGTAAATGCTGATGTCTTATCCAACATAAATGGACGTAGATAAGCTGTAGCACTACTTGTTGGAAGAATTTCATCGCTGAGTGCGATTCCTAACTCATGCTGAATATATTCTCTTCTGCTTTGGACGCGCGCCCAAATTTCAGGATATTCTTCCTTTATTTTTTTTCTTAACTGCTCATTTGCCAAGAAAATTCCGCTCTCACAGCTTACACCACTATAGCCAGGTACAGATGGAATAATATCAATCTGGAACAACATGCCACTCTCGATACTTTCTTTTGACTGCGGATAAACAGGTGAGCTCATCCATTCTTCGTCAGCAGAAAGATGACCAGGATTTAAAGTCCAGCCGTATTTTTCTGATGGCAGAACTTCTTCTATTTTACTATAGAGCTCTTGCCCTTGCATACCAATCTTTATCGTTTCCAACCAAGTTTTTACAGCATTAAAATATGGTTGGGCAACAGCTGACAGATAATCCCTTTCTTCATCTGGTAACTCCGTAGATTGGGTTACCGCATATCCACTTCGGCTCTGGAGACCACCTTTATAGCCCGTAGTTAAAGAAAGTCTATCCCCTTTTTTAATGACTTTATTGCTCGGATAAATATTACCTTTTACAAAGCGTTCACCTGTTGCCATTATCGTAACCACATTATGCGGCTGTCCGAGGTCAGAGAGTCCTCTGGCCACTTCCATTTCAGTCTTACCAAGTTCTATTTGGTTCATCGCTTGTAACATGCACCGGCCTGCTAAAGCAGCGCCAAATTCATAATGGGCAAATTCGTTAGCATTATTTGTTGTGCGAACCCCTTTTTCCCCAATAAACAAATATGTAGCATTGAGCAGCTTTGCTTTTGGACATAAGTTTTGGATAGCGTGAACTAAGAAGTAAGGTAAATCAAAAAGCTGAGAATTATCCTCTTTTACACTGGTAAAGTTTTTCCAACCTACAAGACCAATCTTTTCAGAATGCTCTAACTCACATTTACTTAATATCTGTTGAACTGTTTCTTGCGTATTCATAGGCTGGTTAGGTAGAGAGAAATGTGGCATATGCACAGCTTTTGCATCCAATCTTGCCTTGCCTGCTTTATTTAAATTTTCATTACCTAAAACAAGATAAGTTTTACCATCTTTATGAAGTACAAGCAAAGCTTCTTCAAAACGCGGGAGAAAACCAGTAAGATATTCAAAGTTGCTTCCATGCTCTAAATCCGCATAAATAATCAAGCTATCATAATTATCTTGGTACATTTTATCTAGTAGAGCCTGCTTTCTTTGTACCATCGTGTTATCTGTCAACATTACTGGTGTTAAGTTTTCTTCAAGGGCTGGGGGGGTAATTTTTGTCAGTTGAATCATTACTTGCTCCTTTTTTCAAAATAAGAACTGCTGCTTCAGCAATTCTTATCTCTTACTTTATAATTTAATTTTTTAACTCTTGAACAACTGCTTTTAGGCGTGAAAACTGAGAAGGTTCAGATAAAGAAACCGTCATTTCCCAAGCTTTACTTCCTTCTTCAACCGCTAAAGCCAGAAAAAAACGCTGAAAATACGATAATTGTTCGGACTGTCTGAGATATTCAATATCTTCTTGTGACAGAAAAATTTGGTCACGCTGGATAGCTTTATTCAAATAGCGGAGCCAAAGCCTCGCATTTCCTCTTGATTTTTGAGCTGCCGCTTCAAAATATTCTTTCCAATTCATTTATAATAGCCTCAAAAGTTCGGGATTTTCTTTTAAATAATTTCTTAATGCTTCATCACCATAAGCGATACTGTAAGCTTCTAAAACAACTGCAGGGTCAGAAGTTCCATCTGAATAACTGTCTAATAAATTTAGGAGTGTATCCGGCCGATCAATATTTAACTTCTTCATGATTTGTGCAATATCAGGGATATCTTTAGCTCTGCCTACTTGTATCTTGTCAATCAATACTGACTGTAAGGAAGACAAATAAACTAGGAGGTGACTTGACTTAAAGATCAAAACTTTATCTTCATCAGAAAGTGACATAATACGACCAATAGAATGACTTAGCCAAGGTTCATTAGCAGTTCCGACATGGAATTCTTGCCCGATCTCTGCGATAATTTCCTCGACTTTCGCAGTAGATTCATAAAAAGCATCAATATCTTCTGTAGCTTTAAGTCCATGATATTCCAAGACAAAACCTCCTACGCACTGCAGGCTTAGGTGGATATCATTTTCTGCTAATTTTTCATTCAAACGTGTAAACAACTTATTATAGTTCATAAATTATATACTTTCTTTTGAAATCTCTCTTCTTGATTATAGCATACCAGGACTTATAAAAAAAGAGTTTTTCCTCTAGTTTTACATAATAAAAAAACACCAAGTGGTGTTTTAATTGTTAATTTTCTCAAAGGCATTGTTTAAATCTTTCAATAAATCTTCGATATCTTCGATACCGGCAGATAAACGAATCAGCCCATCCTTAATGCCAGCTTCTTCACGAATCTTTTTCGGTATTGAAGCATGTGTCATCACCGCAGGGACTTCAATCAGACTTTCTACACCTCCGAGGGATTCAGCTAAAGTAAAGTATTCTAAAGCTTCGACAAAGTCTTTGACTTTATGTTCATCCTTAAGTTCAAAAGAAAGCATTCCTCCAAAGCCAGACATTTGCCGTGAAGCAATCTCATGTCCTGGATCTTGCGCGAGACCTGGGTAATATACTTTGCTTACTTCTTCCGATGTATCAAGGAACTCTGCAATTTTTTGAGCATTTTTGGCATGGGCTTCCATACGTAGAGCCAAAGTCTTAATCCCTCTTTGAACGAGCCAGCTGTCTTGAGGACCTAAAACACCACCAATTGAATTTTGCATAAAAGCAATGCGTTCGGCTAAATCTTCTTTATCTGTTGTGACAAGCCCGGAAACAACATCGGAATGTCCACCAAGGTACTTCGTACCGGAATGCAAAACAATATCCGCACCTAAACTTAGAGGACGTTGAAAGTAAGGTGTCGCAAAAGTATTATCAACGATTGTCAATAGATTATTTTGCTTAGCAATATCTGCAAGTTCTTGGATATCTAAAACAGTCATTAAGGGATTGGAAGGTGTTTCAAAATATATCGCCTTGGTTGAAGCTTTAATCTTATCTTTTAAAGCAGAAATATCTGTCAAATCAACCAAGTCATATTCTAGTCCAAAGTTAGACATAACCTTATCCATTAAGCGGAAAGTTCCCCCATAAACATCATTACCAAGAATCAAGTGGTCCCCCGATTTAAAAATAGAAAGAACGGCGTGAATACCAGCTAAACCTGAGCCAAAAGCAAAGCCCTGCACACCACCTTCTAGGTCAGCAATGAGCATTTCTAAGGCATGACGGGTTGGATTTCCCGATCTTGAATATTCATAAGCTTTGGGTTGACCCAGACCATCTTGCTTATATGTCGACACTTGATAGATAGGAACAGAAACAGCCCCTGTGGTAGCATCTTCACTGATACCTCCGTGAATCATCTTTGTTTTTAATTTCATCTCACTCATACTTCACCTCTTTTAAATTGTTTATTTATTATAATGCAGATTCTCTTTTGTTGCATTTGTGTAATTTTATATCCAGCTTTTAATTTTTTTATATCGAGGCGAGACACAGTTTCTTCTAAAAGAAAAACCCTTATCTAAAGGATTTTTCTTTTAGCGTTTTACTTCGTTTACTGGAGAAAAAAGGTCATTTAAAGCTTCACTCATTGTCGGATGAGTGTAGATATGATCTCTCAACATGGTGTAAGGTAACTTTGCTTTTATTGCAAGTGATAAAATATTTATCACTTCATGTGATTCTTCAGCATAAAGAGTTGCACCTAATATTTCTTGTGTGTCAGGATCAACCAGTGCTTTAAGTAGCCCTTTACTTTGTCCAAGTACTGCAGATTTTGGAATAGATGTAGCTTCTAAACGGAACAATCGGTACTTGGTACCTTGAGCTTGAGCTATTGTTTCTGTTAACCCTATATTAGACAGAGTTGGTGTGATAAAAACACTACTTGCTAACTCACCTCGATTACTTAATGTCCGAGATTTGTCGCCATAAAGTTGACTTTCAATGATACGAAAATCATCCAATGACGTATAAGTAAATTGTGGTCCACCATGTACATCACCCAAAGCCCAAATATTTGGAGCAGAGGTTTCAAGCTTTTCATTCACTAAAATATGGCCAGCCTCGCCTACTTTAATCGATGTATTTTCTAAACCTAATCCAGATGTATTTGGCTTACGGCCTGTAGCAAGTAGAATCTTGTTTCCGTGCACTTCTTCTGCTTGGCCATCTCTTGTAATATTGAGGATGCTTTCCACACCACGATCAAAAACGCCATTTATTTCATATCCGAGTTTGAAGACCGCACCAGCATCTGCTAAATCTTGTTTCACCCGATTTGCAACATCTCTATCTTGACGCGGCAGAAATATATCGTGTGAGTCAATAATCGTTACCTTTGATCCATAAGACAGAAACATGGCTGCAAATTCAAGTCCGATATAGCCAGAGCCCACAATCAGAAGGTGTTCAGGTTTTTCTTGTAAGTCCATCAATCCTGTCGAGGTCACGAGATTTTTACTCTCCGACATGCCAAGGATTGAGGGCAAAATAGCACGCGCCCCCGTATTGATAAAAATACGTTCAGCTTGAACAAGCATTATCGGCTTTCCTTCTTCTGAAATCTCCACCTCATAATCTGATAAAAACCTTGCTTTACCGTCAATTACAGTGGCATTAGGTTCATCCGCAATCATATGGTAATTCTTTTTATTCAGCTTTTCAACAAGGCCGAATTTTTGAAGGACTGCCTCGGTGAATATTTCACCTTTTTGGCCATTTACAATTAGAGATTTAGACGGAATACAGCCAATATTAATACAAGTTCCCCCGTACATTCGCGTAGATTGTTCTACTAGTGCTACTGTTTCCCCTTTATTGGCTAATGACTTAGCGAGGGTCTTGCCTGCTTTTCCAAAACCAATAATCAGATTCTTAAATGTCCTTCTCTCCATACTAAAGCTTGCCTCTATAGTCTACAATGAGAAGATTGTGACTCAAATATTCTCCGTCTGTTTTCAAAGCAATGAGGTTGTAGCTACCTTCGACTTTAGCTTGTAAATCTTGAGCACTCCAGAACATTTCTCCCCATTTTTTGAAGTAAACAGGGCCAAATTCTGAATCCATATGTGCATCAAAAGCCTCTGGCAACTTGCCTTTGTCAATAGCAAGGATACGGTAACGGGATATACCACCCGCACATGCGTCAATAGCTTCGTTCTTTTCACTCAGCTCGTGGTCAAAATCCAATACAAAATCTGCATTATCAAATTTCGCCAATTTTTCGCTTACTGTTTTGTCAAATATAATTTTCATGCTTGTTTCCTCCTATAGTTAAGCAAGTGCCTTAATTTCTTTTCCTAATTGCTCCAAGCCATTTTCAAAAACTGACCAGTCTTGTGTAAGTTTCAGTAGCAAGAGACTTCCCTGTATTGTTGAGATGATATGCTGAGCTTGAGTTCTAGACCGCTCTTGAGACCAATCTGTAATTTCCATAATACGAGATTGAATCAATACTGTCCAAGTCTCCATGAGCTGCCCTAACATTTCACGAAAATCTTTATCTTCACTCGCTCCAAGTTCAACCACTAGGTTACCTACAGCACAACCATAATGTTGTGTTTCATCCTCATGCACCTGAATTTCCCAGTTTAACATTGCAAGTAAAGCTTGTTTGGGATCCTCCATCTCGCGCAATAGGGGATTAAAACATTGTGTTTCCCAGTCATTACTGTGAGAACGAATCACTTCTAGACAGATTTCTTTTTTAGACAAAAAGTAATGATAAAGCTGTCCTTTTCCAGTATCCGAGTCCTCGAGAATATCTCGGATAGAAGTCGAGGCATAACCCTTTTGGCAAAAAAGTTTTTTACTGCTTTCAATGATTTTTTCTTTTGCTTCTGACACTTTTTACGCTCCAATCATTTTACCTACCGCTTGGTACAATATTAATATACCAAATTATACCTCTTTGGCCAAATAATTGAACTTAGATTTATTTTCCAGTTTTATTTGAAGGGTATCGGCTGAATAAATTGAATCGTCTCGTATCACTGATACATTAATTCATTATTATAAAGAGGATGACCTATATCTATTAAAGTTACTAAAAATGGACAGATTCATCAGATTTTCCCTATTGAAGGAACTGGGGGTTACTTTAGCCTTTAGCAAAGAAAATACAAGGGCTAGAGCAACCATTATAACTTATAGTCTAATCATGTGCGTCAATACAAAAACTTCCAAAAGAAAAACCTACTTTGCTTACGTGCAAGAGCTTTAAGCAAAGTAGGTTTTTCTAATATCAGTTTAAATTACACCGAGTAGGATGAAAAGGATAACGATGATCCCTAGGGCTATACGGTACCAACCAAAGATTTGAAAATCACGTTTCTTGATGTAGCTCATCAAGAACTTAATTACAAAGATGGATACAACATAAGCAACTACCATCCCGACAATCAGGGCAATCACCTCTGAAAGGCTGAAATGCAGTCCGAATTTCAAAAGCTTGAAGGCAGAGGCACCAAGCATCGTTGGTACTGCGAGGAAAAAGGTAAACTCAGCAGCAACGACACGTGAGACGCCGATGAGCAAGGCCCCCACAATTGTTGCTCCTGAACGTGATGTACCCGGAATCATTGAAAGAACTTGGAACATCCCGATAATAAGAGCTGTTTGATAGGTAATTTCTTTCATCGTATTGATTTTTGGAACACGTGTTTTATTCCAACGTTCAATCACGATAAAGGCGATACCATAGACAATTAGCATGATGGCGATTGTCAATGGTGTCCCAAAGTTTTCTTCTAAGAAATCATTCAAAAATAAGCCAAATATAGCAGACGGAAGGAAGGCCACTACAACCTTCACCCACATGTTAAAGACAGAGCGCTTGATACGTATACCTTTGCCTTCGACATTAACCAAAGGATTCATCTGTGACCAGAATTCTACAATAACGGCAATAATAGCGCCTAACTGAATGACCACAAAGAACATGTCTTTGAAGGCTTGTGTCATATTCGTGTGAATGAATGCATCTACTAAAAGCATATGTCCTGTACTTGACACAGGTAACCATTCTGTGATTCCCTCGACAATACCGAGAAAAATAATTTTCAAAAGTTCAATAAAATTTAAATCCATTTTTTCTTATATCCTATTCATTAATGAGGGAGAAACTACCATCTGTAACTTCGACCGTCACAGCTTTCTCTTGATTTCCCGTCTGATAAGGAGCCTCTTTTTTAATATGATTTACATAGAGTTCTTCTGCCTCGGCATTTAACCCCGGCCATTGACTGTTTATCATTTTCAATTGACCCTCTTTTTTAACAATTTTGCTACGCTCTTTCAGACGAAGGTTTTCAAAAATAGTTGCACCATCATTTGAAGCAAAATCCATACTTTGGGCGGTCACACGCTCTAAAACAGCAGCGCCATCATTAGAAGTTACTTTCAAATGTCCTGACAAAGTCAGCTCTCGCAATTGCCATGCAGCATCACTAATATTCATAGTGAGCTGGTTTCCTTTTACCCTTTCTAAAGTAAGACCGCCATCACGAAGATTAATTTTGAGATTTTTAACTTTCAAATCACGTAATGTTTTTTGTCCAGATGTACCATCGATAATAATTTTATCTAAATCCATATCTTCTGGTACAGTTACAATTATTTTTTCTTGACCCATTTTACCAAAATCAAGCCTTAAATTGAAGTCAAAGGCGCTTTTTCTAGCTTCAAGATTCAAAGTTTGCCCTTGAAGCTTGATTTCAGGCTTTTGATCAATCAGGTGACTTTCCACCTTCAAACTTGACCCAGTGATAATTTCTAAATCCGCATCCTTACTGTTGACAATCAGATTTTTTACTTTATCAGAAGCAAAAGTCTGTTGCGTAGAAATAAGATGAGAGACTTGAGGACGACCTTTTTTCCAGACAAGGCTCGTTTTTCCCCCAGAAGCTAAGCCAATTCCTAGAAGAATAGTGCCAGAGATAATCATAATAAATGCAGCAGCTGTTGTTCTTTTATTTTTCATAAGACTACTCCTTTCTGAACACGCTTGGTTCTTTGAGTTAACTTACGCCCCAACCATTTAAACATTCCAAGAAAACGAAGACCCAGCCATTTCGTGAGGAAAAGAATAAAAGGACTGATAAGGATTCCCAGCCCAAAAAGCAAAAGGCCAAATCCACAAAAGACAAGTGTTGTCATTGGACTGCTGAAGAAGACACCAAGTCCAGAAATGAAAGAGAATAACCCGCCAAATACGAGTGAGACATTAAGCATGTACAAACTAAAGAGGAGGGCCAATACAGCCATTAATAAGGCTAGCATAAGTAAAAGAACAGCAAGCGCCAAGGGAACTAACAGCGGAGAGGCAAATAGACCGAGTATAATGAGCCAGACCAGTTGAAGGCGTGATTTAGTGGGTACACTTTTTTCTTCTTCTTGTGCGTAATCATCCTGATCTAAGAAATAACTAAGTTTGAGCTTAGTGGCAAATTGTTTAGGTGTTCCATACCGTGCTCGTATTTCTTCAAGTGTCAAACCAGACTCAATAAAGTATTCTTGATAATAAGCTATTAGGTCGTCTCTTTCTTCTTGAGGTAAATCTGCTAGGTTAACCTGTATAGCCTCTAAATAACTATTCATTGTTTTTGAACTTCTCCTTCTCCTAATAGTTTATCCATTGCATTACGAAATTGCTGCCAGTCTGCAGTAATTTTTTGAAGCTCTTGGCGGCCCTGCTCTGTTATTCGATAATAGCGTCGCATCCGTCCTTCATAGGGCTCATCATAATTTTCTAAAAGCTCATGCTTTTTTAAACGGCGTAAGACAGGATACATAGTTGACTCACTAATCGGAAGTTGAGCTTGCACTGTTTTTGTTAAGGCATAGCCATACATATCTTTCTTATTTAACAAAGAAAGCACTGTACCGTCTAGAAGTAAGGTTGGAATTTGAATATCCATAAACGTCCTTTCTTTTTCAACATATTATATAGCATATAATATGATGTTATACGATATATAATAACATATAAAATATTTGCTGACAAGTGTAACAATACACGAAGTAGGTTTTTACGTTATACTGAACATAAAAAAACTCCTTGCAACAGGAGTCTTTTTTATTTTTCTTGTGGTCTTTGATATTTAAGTCCCATTGCATTAATGGAGACAATTACAGTTGAGATACTCATCAATATTGCAGCGGCAAGAGGATCAATAGAGATACCAAATGTTGGGTAAAGAATTCCCGCAGCAACAGGAATAGCAATAATGTTATAACCCGCACCAAACCATAGGTTTTGCTTCATCTTTCGATTAGAGCGTTTAGCTATCTCAATCAGTGCTAAAACATCACTCGGATGTGAATTGACCAAGACAACATCTGCTGTATTGATAGCGACAGATGTTCCACCTCCTATAGCAATACCGAGATCACTTGTAGCAAGCGCAGGCGAGTCATTGACACCATCTCCGATAAAAAGAACACCACCTTTTTCTTGATAATCCTGGACAATCTTAGCTTTATCTTCTGGTTTTAATTCGGCACGGTATTCCGCAATGCCAAGATTTCTTGCAATTTTTTCTGCGGTAGCTTCATTATCTCCGGTCAACATTACAGGTATGATATCACGTTTTTTCAATTCTTCTATAAAGAATTTCGCATCATCTTTCGGTGAATCCCCTAAACCTACAAAGCCGTAAACTTTTTTGTCGGAAATGAGGAAGGAAACAGTTAAACCTTGGTCAAAGACTTTTTGAACTTCTGCTTCATCAATCGCGATACCATTTTCTTTGAGGTAAGCGTAAGAGACGATACTATAATTTCTTCCTTGGACAGTACCTTTCAAGCCTACACCAGGAATATTTTCCAGATTTTCTGCTTCTAACTTCAAATCGTCAACAGCATTGACAATTGATAGAGCAATAGGGTGTGTTGAGCCACTTTCTAATGCGGCCATAATATGTAGAATATCTACCTTATCTTCCTTAGCCAAATCGACAACTTGACGTACACTAAATTTTCCGTCTGTTAATGTTCCGGTTTTATCCATAAGCGCATATTTTATCTTACCAATAGATTCAAGAGATGTACGATTTTGAATCAATAAGCCATTTTTAGCTGAAAGATTGGTTAAGCGTGCTACAACTAAAGGTACAGCTAGCCCCAAAGCATGTGGACAAGCAATGACAAAGACAGATACTGCTGTCATAAGTGCGAAGCTTAATGAAGAAGTGATATACCAAATGATAAAGGAACCTATACCCACAATCAATGCTGCCCAGAAAAGCCAACCTGCCACACGATCTGCTAGGTTTTCACTGGCCGATTTTTGTTTTTGAGCATTCTCCACCAATTGGGCAATTTGCGCTAGAAGAGAATCTTTACCTAGTGAGGACACTTTCATTTCAAAAGGAAGGTTCTGATTTAATGAACCGCCATAAACTGTATCGCCTACTTCTTTCGAAACTAAGCGTGATTCACCAGTAATCATCGACTCATCTATAGACAAATGTTTTGTTTCTGATGTAACTACCCCATCAGCTGGAATACGTTCATTTTCTTTTACAAGAAGCATATCATCCACTTGAAGTTCAGATATGGCTACATCTTTACCATCTTTCAAATGTGCTTTTTTAGGAATGAGAGACGCGAGATCCTTAAGGGCATCACCTGCACGGTTGACCGCCCGCATCTCTATAATGTGACCTGCCAGCATGATAACAATTAAGGTCGAGAGCTCAAACCAAAAATCCATTGCCTCACCACCGGTCCATAATAAAACCGTAGCATAAACAGAGTAAGCATAAGCCACGACAATCCCCATCGTAATGAGCATCATCATTGCAGGCTTTCTTGATTGGAACTCTCCTCGTGCTCCACTAAAGAAAGGTGTTCCACCATAGAAGAAAATAATGGTTCCTAAAATAAGTCTAACAATCGAATCACCTTGAAAACTTATCAGTTGATAACCAGCTATACTTGATATAGCGAGCAAGGGGATCATCAAGGCAATACTAACCTTTAGCTTCTTGCCCATATCGCCCATATGCATCATGTGACCTCCATGGTTCATCATATCATGTCCTTCATGGTGGTCCATTTCTGACATATCATGCATCTCATGATGCATATGCTCTGTATGTTCATCTTTCATCTCAACCTCCTTAAAATTTTCTGTTCTTTTAATAACCTTACATATATAGTTTACATTTGTAAACTTATAAAGTCAAGTAAAAACCTAAAAATTTAGAAGTAAGAATTTCTCAATTTATACAAAATAAAAAGTGGAACTAATTCCACTTCTTCTTTTATTTACTTGTAACTTTACCAATCACGAGATTAGCAATAACATTCCCCGTTTTTGTAAGGGTGATATCTTCTAAATGTTCCGCATTGGTAAAAGCAACAATAATTTCTGAACCTTTTCCTGCAGCTTTAATTTTTTGCAGATCCATTTCAGCAATCTTATCACCTTTTTTAAGAACTTGACCTTCAGAAACAGACAACTTAAACGGCTCACCTTTAAGCTCAACCGTATCTAGTCCCATATGTAAGAGAACTTCTAAGCCGGATTCTGTCTGAATTCCCATTGCATGTTTGGTGGGGAAGATATTTGTTATTTTACCTGAGATTGGTGCAAATACTTCTTCTTTTGTTGGTAATATCGCAAAGCCATCTCCCATCATTTGAGCTGAGAAAACTTGATCCGGAACTTCCGTGATTGGCATAACTTTACCTGTAGCAACAGCAAATATTTCTTGCGTGATTGCTTCAGTATCTGTCTGAGCAGTTTCTTTTGTTGCTGCTACAATATGGTCCGGAACTTCACCAGTTTGTTGAATTTTTTTCAATTCATCCGCCACAAATTGCACTTCTGTACCTACGATGACTTGGACATTCTTTTTATCTAAAATGCGTACTCCTGGTACACCAGTTGCTTTGATTGCAGCTTGATCTACACGGTCAGAATTGTCTACAGTCAAACGTAAGCGTGTCGTACAATTATCAACTGTTTTAAGATTATCGGCACCCAGACCCTGATAAATACGGCCAGCAAGATAGGCAAATTTTTCATCTGCAGAAGATAAATCTGGTTCTTCTTCACCTTCCACGCCTTCTTCACGACCTGGTGTCATCATGTTAAATCTCTTAATAACAAAGTCAAAAGTAAAGTAATAAATAACCGCCATAACTAAACCGAGTATGAGAAGCATATAAGGTTGATTCGCAATAGGCACGCGTAAGCTCAGCATGAAGTCGATCAGTCCAGCAGAGAAATTAAAGCCGGCAGTCCAATGGAAGACCGCAGCAATAAACATTGAAATCCCTGTTAATACGGCGTGCACCACATAAAGTGGCCAAGCAACAAACATGAAAGAGAATTCCAAAGGTTCCGTTACACCAGTGAAAAATGAAGCAAAGCCGGCAGCAAGCATAAGGGAGGCTGTCGCTTTTTTCTTTTCGGGACGTGCATTACGATAAATAGCATATGCACCTGCAGGTAAGCCAAACATCATGATTGGGAAGAAACCCGCTTGATAACGCCCTGTTATCCCTTGAGTTCCTATATTTTTCCAGAAATTACCAATGTCATTAATACCCGCAGCATCAAACCAGAAAACATTATTGAGCGCGTGATGCATTCCTGTTGGGATTAACAAACGGTTCGAGAAACCGTAAATCCCAGCTCCTAGAGGACCGAGGTTAACGATAGCTTTACCAAAAGTTGTTAATCCTCCGAAAACGGCAGGCCAAAGGAAAAGTAAAACAGCTGAAAGTGCGGCCATGATAACCGCAGTAAGTATTGGCACTAAACGACGTCCACTAAAGAAAGAAAAGGCCATCGGCAATTTCGTGTTGCTGAACTTATTATAAACTGCTGCTGCGATTAGACCGGCTAAAATCCCTATAAAAACGTTCCCGTTATTAATCTTAGTGAATGCAGTATTCACTTTTTCCATGTCAATTCTTTGCAAGAGCGCCACAGAGTCTGGATTGAGTAAGGTCATAGGAACAAGGAAGGATACTACCCCAGCCAATGCTGCAGAGCCATCTTTGTCCTTGGACATTCCAAAGGCCAGCCCAACAGCAAAGAGTAATCCTAAGTTATTCAGAATCGTTTGTCCGGCTTGAATCATAAAGGCTGCTAATACATTATTAGCCCCCCAGCCCGTAGGATCAATCCAATATCCAATCCCTGTAAATAAAGCTGCGACAGGTAAAGTCGCAACCGGAAGCATGAGCGATCGGCCCATCTTCTGCATGTATTCTTTCATAAATCCTCCAAGAATAGAAAAATTAAATATATTACCAAAAATGGCACGTACGCAAACCTCTACTTTTAAGTCGCAATATCAATACTTTTTTATTTTACAGAAAGTAAGATTTAATTTTGGCCGACATATAAAAAGGCCATTGCCAAAGCTTACACAATCGCCTCGTTTTCATTAAATTTGTTATCTGATAATAATTAGGATATTTTTCACTTAATATGAGTAAAATTATTCGTACAATATTATTTTAACATCTTCTTGGTGAATTTGGGGAGTATAGGTGTGGAGTTTTATATGTGTTAATCAAGTTTCTTATTCCTATAAGTTAAAGTCCGAATAGCATTTTTTGTAAGCCGTTTTATATTCTTGCACGTTTTATCTTTGTGCATAGCTTCTTCAAGAGAAAGAGGTTTTTGCTGAATAGAGAACGCTGCAATGAAAAGTTCCTCCGTTTTCCCTAAATCTTCATTGAGTGTCCCACAAAAAGCTAAAGTTGGGACACCATGCTCTTGGGCTAGCTTTGCTATGCCGTAAGGTACTTTACCATGTGCAGTCTGATTATCCATCTTTCCTTCACCAGTAATTACTAAGTCTGCTTTTTTGATTTCTTTTTCGATTTTGAGTAATTTCGCAATCGTTGAAAACCCCGGTTCAATAGTACCTCCAAGCAAGAAAATAGCAGCTCCAAGTCCTCCAGCAGCACCTGTACCTGATATTTTCTGCAAATCAAACTGATAGCGTTTTTTGATATAATTGACAAATTGTTGAGCTTTCTTATCATAAATTTCAATAAGTTCAGCTGTTCCTCCCTTTTGCTTCCCAAAATACTTGACAAAACCATGCTCCCCCGCAAAAGGGTTAGTAACGTCCGCAAGTGCAGTTAACTGAATACCAGAAAAGTCTTCTCTTTTAGAAAAATCTATCTCAGAAAATTCAATCAAATTATTTACTTCCACTCCTAGCCCCTGTAAAAGACCTACCCCACCATCTGAAGTCCCTGTACCTCCAAGTGAGAGAGTTATTTCTTTTGCTCCTTTTTGTTTTGCATCTAAGAAAAGTTTTGCCAACCCAAAACTTGATGTATTTTGGAAAGTATATTCATCTGGCTTTATTTTATCAATGCCTACAACCTCGGCGGCTTCAATAAATGCCTTATCTTTATAAAGAAGATAAGATGCAACAGTTGGACGATTTAATAAATCCACTGTTTCTACTTCTACCATGTGCCCTCCCAACCCATGATGGAGTGCTAAAATTGTACCTTCACCGCCATCCGAAATTTCAAATGTCTTTACAGTACAGTTAGGAAGAACTTCTAGTATTCCTGATTCTACGGCCATATTTAATTCTCGGCTGCTTGCTGAGCCTTTGTATGAATCAATAGCCACTACAATATTTTTTAACATCTTTCTCTTCCTTTCAATGAAAGAGCAGTCCTTTCCTATAGAAAACACTGCTCTTCATATATAAATTACAAACGAACTGTAACCACTTGGTTGGGTTTCACCTTGCCATCAAAAGCTCTGTCACGAATGACTTCATTTAAAGAGTAAAGGATGAAACTTTCCTTATCGTCCATTGACAAATAGACATTTTGTTGACTAGGGTTATAAAAGCGAGCCAATAATTCAATTGAATCTTCTGCCTTTTTGACAGTAGTCATCACTAATTCTCTATTTTTAATGTGGAAAAGAGAGAAAGTTGTAGGAGTTTTTTGCTTACTTTTATTCAATTTCATGGCATGATAAGGCATTTGGTTATAAGTTTCAACTTGAGTTAAATAGTTTTTTTCATCTTGTGCGACTTCTACCCTATTTTTTGTAAAAGTCAATGCTAGATTAAGCCTAATTTCGCCTAACATTTGGGAATCAGGTGTTTCTAATTTAATTCCAGATGGACGACCTGGTCGGCGATGCATTTCTTCTTTACCCAGTACTCCAATTGAGCGTAAGACGGTAATTGCAATCGTATCATAGGCACTTCCTGTAATTTCGTATTCCCGACTGGAATTAGTCAAAACACCTACAGAAGTCTGCGCATTGAATAAACCAACATGCCCAAGAAAAGGATAGATAGCATCTGGACGTTCATCCCAATCTTCTTCTTTCCAATAGGATAAGGCTTCATCAACAACAGGGCGTTCAATCACTCCATATTGATTACTTGCAAAGCTGACATTAGATGCAATACCTGTTGGAATAAGTAGACGTAAACGATGATCTTTTGCTGTATTGTCAACTGTAAGTTCAATTTCAATAATACGAGATATTTTAGACATCAATAACTTTAAGACTACAGGGATACCAATATATTCATTACTCCGTTGCCGCTCTGGTGTTAATTCCTTGGGAACTGAAAAAGTATATTTACTTGTGAGTACAAACTCATGTTCAAATTCTTGCAGCATCACTTGTGCTTGACTTTTTCCAAGGGATGAGAGAGGTGTTTCATTAGGTAAGGGTGAAAAGTCATATTCGTCTCCATCGTCAGCAGTATCATCTAAAGCAAATACATTTTTATATTTAAGGTCTTGCTTCTTATCATATATATCAACTGTACCATCGAGATTGGGGCAAATCTCATAAAACTCTGTTTCAATTTTTGATACAGAATCTTCTTGTATCTCCATCTTTTCTGACTTCTTAATGAAAAGTATTTCATATCCCATAGCCGGCAAAGTTCGAATCAATTCAATCTCGTATTCATAAAAAGGTTCATAATTACCGTAATGGACAATTTGACGGTCAATAAGCCCAGGATCTAACTCTTTCACAGAACGTAAATGATAGTCTATTGCATTTCCTTTACTATCTACAAGCTGAAAAGCTTTCATACGTGTTGTTACTGTTGTTTTAATTAATCGTTCTTCTTGGTAAGGTAAAAAGTTAAAAAGAGCTAACTTATCCATTCCTAATTTATCAGGTGATGCTTCCGTAATTTTGCGTTTATAAAAATCAATCAGTCGGTCGGTACGTTCTTCAGCTTCAAAGTAACGGGCTTTTATCTCTTGGTGGACTTTATCTGAACAGCAAGCCCCCATTGAATCATGTGCATGGTTTTTCAGTAATAGTTTCCAGATAACTTCTAGCAGTCCATGTTCATAAGCAAATCCATGCGCATAAGCTATTGACATTAAAGGTTCAAGAATATGTGTAACTTTATTTTCAATACGTGTATTCAATGATTTCAAGTCTTGGCGGGTTGCGAAGATCGAACGATGCACACGAGAATACTTGCCATCAAGGAATTCCCCTTTAATTGTATCAAGATTTTCATTTTTCTCGATTTCTTCAAAAACATTTTCGTACTTGCTTAAGAAAAAATCTCGTTCTGGATAAAGCTGACGTAGCTGCTCTAAAACTTCAAAAATATTTTGCTGAATAGGCATCTGATCATGCCCATTTGGTAGAACTTGAGTAACACCTGTAGCACCTCTATCAAGAACTTGAAAATACTTATCCATACGCTGTTTTAATGCTTCTTTTTCCATAGGTAAGTACTTCCCAATGGCGTAACCAAGTGGGAAAAGTTGAACCAAAACTTTAGAACCATCATCTGACTCCCAATAAAATTCTGTTTTGTCTGTACCATGTCTTTCAGAAACACCTCGCCAGAAAATAGAATATTGAATATCAAACTGATTAAGGTACATTGGCAGTTGACTGGTTTGCCCAAAAGAATCCGGTAAATAACCAATAGACATAGGTTGTCCTAAAGCTATTGAATCTTTATAGCCATAAAGAAGATTACGCGTGATGGATTCGCTTCCTACAGTCATCTCATCCGTTTGCGATACCCATGGCCCAACAATTAATCTTCCAGCTTGGACTAGTTTTTTTACCCTTGCTTTATTCTCGGGTTTCACTTGGAAATAATCCTCTAAAATAGCTGTCTGTCCATCCAGAACATAGCTTGGATAATCTGGATTGCTTTCCAGCATTTCCATTATCTCTTCCATATTGTTGACTAAAAGTATTTGACTTTCTTCAGTTGAAAAATACCATTCTCTGTCCCAATGCATATGAGGCACAACGTGCACACGTTTTTTCGTCATAATTATAAAACCTTTTTCTAATTTTTATTTTTTTGCTATTTTTTTTAATTTACCTTGTCGCGTGATAATCAAGAGTAATGTTGAGATTGCTGCACCTAGTAATGCTGCGCCAAACCAGATAAGATCAGCATGGAGCAAGCCATGTTCTCCTTGGAGTAAGGCGAGAGAGAAAATACCGGCACCAGGCACGTTCAAGCCAATATTTGCAGAAGCAACAATCGCTCCTGTGACAAGTGAACCCCCAATAAATGAGCCTAAAATACGAATCGGATCCCCCATAGCTACTGGAATCGCACCTTCGGTAATTCCTGCAAAGCCAAGAATCCAAGTTTGCGTTCCAATTTCGCGTTCTTCTTTTGTCCACAAGTCTTTTTTAAGGAACATAGCAGCTGAGAGTGAAAAAGCGGAAACCATTTTTACTGATGCAAAGATAGCATATGGAATAAAGTTACCAGAAGCCATCGCACCTATACAAAAGGCATAAGCAGCTTTATTTACTGGTCCTCCCAAGTCAAATGACACCATCATTCCTAAAATAGCTCCCAAAATAATTGCATTTGTCCCTTGCATTGACTCTAAGAAATTAAGTAGTGTTGTATTAAGCCAAGCTACAGGTTGCCCAATGATAAATAACATTAAAATTGCTGTAATTAATGTACCAACAACGGGATAAACCCAGAAGGTAACAAAACCTTTTAAAACACCACTTGTTTTGATATTCTGCTTCATCCATTTCGTCAGAAAACCAGCAACTAAACCACCAAGCATGGCCCCCAGAAATCCGGAATTAATCGCTGTTGCGGCTAGACCAGCCGCAAATCCTGGTGCGAGACCTGGTTTATCCGCTAAAGAATAAGCCATGTAAGCAGAAAGAATCGGAGGCATCAAAATGCCCAACATATTTCCTCCTAAAGTTTTAAGAAGGTAAAGCCAAAAGTCATTAACTTCAGGAGCGACAGGCGCCGCCATTTGTCCCTGAAGGTTAAATATTTGAGTAATCATAACGGCAATTGCCCCTATCATACCTCCAGCAATGATAATAGGAATAATATAGGAGATACCGGTCAAAACAGAATCTTTGACTTCTCCCCAAAACCCTTTATTTTCCTCAATTTCCTCTATCTCTTCTACATTTTTAGACGGGGTATAATTTTCAGCTTTATTTAATAAATCTTGAATCAACGCTTCAGAATTCTTCAATGGTTCTGCAACTTTAACATCTACTTTTGGTAGTTTGTTAAAGCGTCCCATTTCTTTTAAAGCAACATCATGAGCAAGAATAATTCCAACGGCTTGGTTCGCTTCTTGAATGGTTATTCGGTCTTCAATCCCATTTGCTCCTTGCTTTTCTACTTTCGCCCGATAGCCCATTTCTTTAGCTTTTTTAATAATGGCCTCTGCAGCCATATAAGTATGGGCGATTCCTGCGGCACAAGCTGTAATCCCTAATATTAATCCCTTATCACCTGTTTCTTCAATAGACTCTTTCTCATCTTCTTCAAGAATCATTAGCATTTCTTCAGGGGTTCTTGCTGCTTTTATTTTATTCAGATAGTCTGTATCACCTAAACGTCCAGCTAAGTCTGCGAGGAGTGTTAAATGTAAAGTTCCTGCTTGATTCTCAGGTATCGCTAATACGAAGAGTGTGTCTACTTGATTTTCTGGGTTTAGTGACGAATAAGCGCTTGGAGTTAAAGGCTGAGTCAGGCGTACCACTGCAAAAGTAGCTTCTCTTACTGTTGATGATTTACCATGAGGGATAGCTAAGCCATTCTCAAAACCTGTAATACCCATATCTTCACGTGAATACAGAGCATTTTTAAATACTTCTGCTGACCCAATCTTATTTTCTCCCGCAAGCTTTTGAGCTACAAATTCAAAGATTTCATCTTTCGTCGTAAAGTCTTGTTCCAAGAAAATCAAATTTTCTGATGTCGCTTGTGATAACTTCATAAAAGCATCTCCTTATATTTTGTTACTCATAGTATACTGTAAAATAAGCGCTTTCACGAAAAACTAGTAAATGTAAACAAGTAACTTGAAGATATAAAAAGAGTTGTGTAATATTACACAACCCTTTTTTTAATATAGTTCCTAAATAAACTATTCATAATGATCATTAATGGTGTTTTATCTGTCACATTGTAGCCATCCACAATTTCTGGCTTTGCATAACAGAACAAGCTTAAATCTGCTATGCGCGCGAGGTTATTATCAGAGAGATGCGTTAAGCTTATCACACAATGATTCATAACCTTGGCTTGCTGAGCTAATTTTAGAACAGCTTCACTTTCTCCAGATAGACTTATAAAGAAAAAAATTTCTTCTTCTGCATGAGAAATCCTTTGTGCAACAGTATTGGGGTGAGGAGAAAAGATAAACTTTGGATCAAAAGCATAGAAGTTATCAATACAGACTTTGCTCAAATCGCCTGTCTGACCGATGGCAAAAAAATTTATTGCTTTTGCTTCATAGAATAACCGAATACATTTATCCTGACGTTCTAGATCAATCAGGTCAATATTTTTCATCAGATCGTAACAATCTGTGAGTTGTTGATTTCCTTTTTCTTGATCTAATTCCCATTTCAAAGAAGCTTTTAAATCAGTAAAACCTTCATAGCCTAACTTGTGACAAAATCGAGTAATTGTATTAGGCACACTATAAAATTCTTTAGCTAGTACAGTAATTTTTGAACGCGCAGCAGCTTCCTTGTTTTTCAGAATATAGTCCACTAAATCATCCTCTAGCTCTGTTAATTTATAATCAAAATTTAGTGCACGTTCTTCAAATTTCATCCGGAAATCCCTTTCATGTCCATATTACCTTAATTTTATCATAAAACTTGTAGGAAACAAGTTAATAAAAGGTAGACCAGCTATAGGAATGTCCCACTACATCTTTAATTACTAATTCAAAATAGCAACAGCCAAACTCAAGTATGTTGCAAACAGTATCCAAACAAAGTATGGTAGGAACAGCATTCCTGACCATAGATTGATTTTGAAAAATTTCCTAATACAGAGATAGACCACAATATCAAGAACAAGGATAACAAGGACACCCAACCAGAAGTAGCCTTTGAAAAAGATAATACTCCAGATAAAGTTTAGGAATAATTGGATGACATAAAGCAAGAGAGCGGGCTGGGCTTCACTCTTTCTCAATTTTAAATTTTGAAAAACTATAAAGCCTGCTACAGCAATCAAGGCATAGAGAATCGGCCAAACAATACCAAATAGGTAATCTGGTGGCGCTAATGGTGGGAGTTGCAAATTGTTATAAATTGATTTGATATCACCAGCAAGGATTCCTGACAAGCTGCCAATTGCTTCTACCACAATGATAAATAGTGCGATAAGTAAGATAGGTTTTAGTTTACTTGATTGTTTCATAATATTCCTCCTCTTTTTCTAAGTTAACCGTTTTCTTTAGTATTTTCTTAATTTTAACATATCACATATTTTAAAGTAACTGATTCGTTTACTAATTTTTAAGCTATCTATTTGGTTTCGCACCCTTATCTAATAATATTTGTTACCAAATGGGTCTTCACTTCTCCTTATTTTTATTTTTTTAATTCCCTTTTTAATTGAATCGAAAATTAAAAATTGCTATAATAATTATAGCGCTTACATGATTAGTCCGGACATAGTCTTACCACCAACAGGAGGAACTATGATCAAAAATGGGAACACACGTCACTTAAAAATAGCTATAGCGACATTAGCCTTGGCTACACTTGGTTTTACAGGCGCACATGCTCAAGCAGATGCTGCCGATGAAATGGTCAATCCCACCGATAAGGTTTTAGTCGGTTATTGGCACAATTGGAAATCAACAGGTAAAGATGGTTATAAATACGGAACCTCTGCTGATTTTGACCTTTCACAAACACAAGACGGATACAATGTTATTAATGTATCTTTCATGAAAACACCTCAAGGAAGTACTCTTCCCACATTTAAACCTTATAATAAGACCGATGCTGAATTCAGAGCTGAGGTTGCTAAACTCAATGCAGAAGGTAAATCTGTATTAATTGCATTAGGAGGTGCAGACGCTCACATTGAACTAACTAAAGCACAAGAGGATGATTTTGTTAATGAGATTATCCGCCTTGTAGATACTTATGGCTTTGATGGCTTGGATATTGATTTAGAGCAATCTGCCATTGATGCAGCTGACAATAATACCGTCATCCCATCAGCTTTACGGAAAGTCAAAGCTCATTATCGTCAACAAGGTAAGAACTTTATGATTACGATGGCACCAGAGTTTCCTTATCTTACGACTACAGGAAAGTATGCGCCTTATATCAATGGTTTAGAAGGCGATTACGATTATATTAATCCTCAGTATTATAATCAAGGTGGCGATGGTTTTTGGGATTCTGACTTAAACATGTGGATTTCCCAATCTAACGACGAGCAAAAAGAAGCTTTCCTCTATGGTTTGACACATCGCCTTGTCACAGGAACTGATAATTTCATCAAAATTCCAGCAGACAAGTTTGTCATTGGCTTGCCTGCAAATGAGGATGCGGCAGCAACGGGTTACGTTAAAGATCCTAAAGATGTCGAAAATGCCTTAAAACGCCTAAAAGCTTCTGGAAATGAAATCAAAGGCTTAATGACCTGGTCCGTCAATTGGGATGCGGGTAAGAGCGCGACAGGCGTAAATTACAATAATTCCTTCGTTAACACCTATGCTCCAATGCTTTTTGGGGACACTGGTGGCGGAAATGAAACAAAACCAACACTTCCAATAATCACCGTTTCTGATCTTACAGAAACCAGTGCTACAATTCAAGCAAAATCAACAGATGCATCTGGGATAGCCAACTACGAGATTAAAGTTGGGGGAAAAACTTATACAAGTAAAGATGGATTGCAAGCTATCTCAGACCTTAAAGCCGCAACAACTTATACTGTTGAAGTCGTCGCAATCAATAATGCTGGCATTCGCTCTGACAGTGCAAGCACAACTTTTAGCACTACAGGTGGCACAGTAACTCCTGAAAATACATGGAGTAAGGATAAAGAATATTGGACGGGTGACCGCGTCTATTACAATGGAAAAGAATACGAAGCAAAATGGTGGACCAAGGGTGATCAACCTGACTTGTCAGGCCCTTACGGACCTTGGAAAGAAATATGATGTGCTTTAACAAGCAGAAAGGAGCAAAGTTATGAAAAAAATGTTTATTGGGTTTTTAATCACTTTAGGAGTATTGGGCGCTTCATTGGCTTTCAATACTAAAACAGTCTTAGCTCACGGTTACGTTGAGAGTCCCCCGGCACGTGGGTATCAAGGAAAGCTTGATTATGAAAAGTATGGCTGGACAACAGCTCATAATCTCTATGGAAATGTCATCACAAATCCTCAATCACTTGAAGCCCCTAAAGGTTTCCCTGAAAGCGGACCTGTAGATGGACGCATCGCTTCAGCTAATGGTGGTCTAGGACAAATCGCTGACTTTGTCCTTGATAATCAAACAAGCGACCGTTGGAAAAAAACAACAATAAACACTGGTGTTAATAAGTTCACGTGGAAATATACAGCACCACATAAAACAACCAAGTGGCACTATTACATGACCAAAACTGGTTGGGATCAAAACGCGCCCCTCAAACGTTCAGAGTTAGAGCTCATTGGCACTGTCAATCATGATGGTTCTACTGCTTCTAACAACTTGACACACTCTATCAATGTTCCAAGTAATCGCTCAGGATATCATGTTATCCTCGCTGTTTGGGATGTTGCTGATACACCAAATGCTTTCTACAATGTTATCGATGTCAATGTCCAAAATAATAATATGCTCTTCGGACCATTTGCTGCGGTTGAGTAAACAAAAGAAAAGAACTCTTTGATAAGAGTTCTTTTTTACTTTTCAGATGGTTTGAGCCTGTGATCTTTAAACACTTCTTAACTTCAACCTGTTTCTTCAAAAACATCAAGAAATTTAGTTAGTATTATTTTTGTTACGCAAAGAATCTTTTATTATTACGCCATTTTCATCTTTCCAATATTCCCAACCATTTCTGCTTCCGCCAAGAATTAATTCTGCTGCTTTAGAAACAGACGAAACTGCATAATCTTGTGCAAATTGTAGACCACCTACACCTTCTTCGATAATACCGTTATTTAATAAATCTTGTCTCGTTTCCCCTAAAGAATCAGAAGCAATATCTTTTATTTTAGAATATATTTCTGAACCAGAGTATATAATAACAGTTTCGTCTTCCTTCAAACAACCGCTTGCTTTTATTCCTTGTGCTTCTAGAAAAATATTTCTAGTATCATTATACTCGTAGTTGCCTCCTGAACGTAAATATGGGTACATAGAAATAAGAGTATCGATTAACTCTAAACTTCTATCTGTAATTGTTTTTGAATTCCATTCAGACATGTCATATAAATTTTTATTCATACGGATATGGAGAGTGTCTTCAAAAATTTTCTTCTTAGTTTCAAAATCTTTATTCCCAGCGGCCGAGTTATCGGGTTTGGTAACAAGTGTTAAATTACCAATACTATTCACTAGCCCGGTATAATCTTCTCCTACTGCATCAGATTTCTCTTCCCAATAATATGTGCCCGTTTGTGGCATAATATGCTCAATGGACAATTTGCTCATATTAAGAGTTGCAGAATTGTTTCTATTTTCTATTTTTTCAAGCAACCATCGTGTTAATCTCATAGTATAGGCATTAGCATTTAAAAGATTAGCCTTCAAAGATTTATCTGTTGGTAGAGCCATCTTGTTAGATTGATTCCGAGTAACTAAAATATAAATCACAATATCAACAATGTTTTCATAACCATACTTTTCGGCATATCTTTGTACGTTCTTGATATATGTGGGGAATGCCTTGGATATCCTACTTGTATCATCACCATTGAAATATCTTCGAATTTGATAATTGTTTAATACTTTGATTACTCCGAAGTATTGTTCTTCAGTAATCAGTTTATCTTTATAGTACCATTCCGAGAGCTCTAGGATAAAGGGGGCCGGCATCATACTTTCTAAACTTTGAAAATCATTTACTATTTCTGAATATTTACCTTCAGGTTTTTTATAATAAAGAGAGGCAAAGTAGTCAGAGTATCTCACAAGTTTTTCAAGTAATTTCGCATCACTGAACTTTTCACGTTCTTCATACCAATAATTTTTGAACGCTTGATACAAAACATGCTTTGCAGAATATTTTCCCGTTATTGCTGCAAGGTAATATCGGAAAAAATCTTCCATTGCTCTTGAATTATTAAATACTTCTTCTAATCTTCGCCAATACGTTGTATATAAAATTGTTTGTTCTTCATTTGATTTATCCATCATAATGAAGTTTCGAATTAAGTCCGAGGCAGTTAATCTCTCTCCTGTTGAATTAATACTTTCAAAGATTTGTTGCGCATTATCATGCTCATCAAGTTTAATATAGACTATGGAAAACCTTTTCAAAGCATATAGAACTCTATCAAAAGTATACTTTTCTACTAAGTTTCTTAGCTCAGATTGAAGATACAAAAAGTTCCGGACAATATTACTCTCGCTTGCCCTATTAAGCTCGTCATATCTCCCTTCAGCTATAATAAGATATTCATTTCCATCAGCTACGGACGGATAAAGTCGCTGACGGTAGCGACTTCCAACCTTCTCAGCATAATTTTGAAGATATGTTTCATCAATCTCGCGCGCACGGTACTCATTTTCAGCGATTGATTTTATAGCATGAGCAATCAAAAACATTGTTACTAACCGTTGTTGTCCGTCTACCACGGAACGTTCAGTTTTATAATCAACTATGTTTTCAAGATACACAATTGTTCCTAAAAAATGTTGCGTTTGGTGGCTTTCGTCTTCAATAAGTTTAATCAAATCCTTCTTCAGCTGGATAAGTTGTTTTTTGACAGTCCAAGTATACTTTCGCTGATACACGGGTATAACAAATTGTTTCCCCATCGCTTCAGGGATGAATTCATCCAATAATTTTCTAGGATTTGATTCCACACTATTGCTCCTCTATTATTTTTTCAACTTTAACTCATTAGTCTTAACTTGTTTTTCTCGTAAATTATATCACATTCTTACTTTCAGTTCTATTCTAGTGGTATACAAGATGGATAGTAAAAATAGGTTTCTTGTCTATTTGTTCCATCATTTTATAAGAGAAATTGATTTTGACTTCTGGCAACTACTTAAGACTTGATTTCTTAGTGGGGTGTAAGTATAAGATATGTCTTTTTGTTTAAGGCAATACCTAAATATTTACATTCTCATATCTCTACTTCTATCCAAACTTTTTCATATAGAGTTTAAAACTCGTCTAATTATCACTGTTAACCTACATACAAATAATTTTAAACCATCTATTAAGTTGCGGTTGAGTAAGTTGAGTAAACAGAAAGAAAAAGAACTCTTATCAAAGAGTTCTTTTTTACTTTTCAGATGGTTTGAGCCACTTGATGAGTTCTGCGGCGATTTCTTCTTGTTGTTTTTCATTTGAGATGTCCGCTTGGTTATCACCTTTTTGAGCACCATAACTGCCAAAACCACCATGATTACCACCATCCAATGCTACATTTATCGTTTGTTGTGGCAAGTAGGTTTTTGCCTTTTCATATGAAGATTGGTTAAGAACGCCATCTTTCGAGCCTACGATAGATAAAACTTTACCCTTGAAATCTTTCAGGCTCCCTTTTTGATCAGGATAACTTGCAAGGAAAAAGACTCCTTCTAAGGCTGAATTATCTTGATGACCTGCTGCAAAGCGACTAGCCATAACTCCGCCTAGAGAATGACCGCCAACGATATATTGGGAGAGATGTTCATCCTTGATTACTTTCTCAGCCAGATTAGGATTAAAAATAGCAAGATTCAATGGTTCTTTAAGAAGATAGACAGAATATCCAGCTTTTGCTACTTTACTGGCCCAAATACTATAGCTTGCATTGTCCACCAAAGCGCCTTGATAAAAGATGATACTGGGTTTATCTGGCTTACCTTTAAAGACCAAAGCATTATCTGCCTTTTCGGCTTGGCTTGCAATATTTGCTGCTTGTGGAGTTGGATGATAAGTGCTGGACTTTATGTAAATAAAACCCGCAGCCAAAAGGACGAGTAAAATACTTACGATCCAGAGGACTATTTTTTTGAATTTTTTCATTGGGAGTTTCCTTTTTTATATGTTCTTCTTTTTATTTTAGTGAATTATAGTACATAATTCAACTAATTTTTAATCAAACTAAAAGCCCTCAAAGAAAGGACTTCTAAACATTATTTAAAATTGCATTGAGGAAAAATAAATTAAAATATATAGCTTATCGAGAGTCATTATTGTAAGTGTGAATAGACACTTCATGACCCTCAGATTATGTTTATTTACTTTGTCATCAATTCCTTTTTTATTCTATCATTCTTATGAGGAGAATGCTTTAATTCTGCTTATAAATGTTTACTTTAATTCAAAATTTCTTAAAAAAAACTAAATCATATGTTATGATTATAATATGCTAAAAAAGCAAACAACTAATGATTCTAAGAGATATGATTAATAAGGAGGAGATATTTTATAGTGAAAAAATATCAAAAGGTTTTAATGCTGAGCGCAGTTTTTCTGTCGTCGACGCAAGGAATTATGGTAAGTGCGAGTGAACTCACAGCTGTAAATAATGAAAAAAATGTCCCAGTAGCTTCCAGTAACGAGGAAAGTAGCTCTTCTACTTCTGCAAGTACTTCTGAAGCTTCAACTGAAAATAAGAGTACTGAAAGTAGTGTGGTAGAAAATAGTAGCTCAAGCACAAGTACTGAAGCAGCGATAGAGGAACAAGACACAAATGCTGAAATGCCGAAAGTAGCAAGTACGACTGAACGTCCTGTAGTACAAGCTCGAAGTGCTGTAACTTCTCAGCAGACCTTTAAAAGTGGTACTCTACCAAAGGTTCCTGTAAGTCTAGAAAAGCTACCTGTAAAAAACTCTGGCAATCCTTTTAAGGATATCTCACAATCTTTATTCAAAAATAATATTAATTGGATCTATAGTCGAGGGATTACAACAGGTTATACGCCAACAACATATAGACCAAATGCCTACGTGACACGTGGTGAAATGGCAGTCTTTCTGCATCGTCTAGCAGGTTCTCCAAGCTATAAAGCACCATTCAGTGTATATACAGATGTCACACAATATAAAAACCAGATACACTGGTTAACAGCAGCTACAGTATCAACTGGCACAGCCCCTCACTATAATCCAAATGGCAATGTGACACGAGGTCAAATGGCTGCCTTCCTTCATCGGATGGCCAAAGTTTCAGGAAATGCCCCTGCTTCTGGAAAATATAGTTCAAAGTTCACCGATACCAAAAATCATATGTTTGCTAATGACATTGCCTGGTTAAATTCCAAAGGTATCACGAAAGGCTATACACCAACAACTTTCGGTCCCAATGCTAACATTACACGTGGTGAAATGGCTGCCTTCCTTTCTCGTTTCTATAATATCACAGCAAACAGACAAAACCCTTATCCCGCAGGACAGTGTACAGCTTATGTTTGGGAATATTTCGATGGGGATATCCCTCTCTATACTGGCAATGCTAAAGAATGGGCTAGATATGCTAATAGTAAGCCTGCTGTAGGGACAATTGCTGTCTTTCCTCCAGGAAATCAAGGTGCAGGGGACCTTGGCCACGTCGCAGTTGTTATTTCGGTTTCCGGCTCTAAAATGAGAGTAAGTGAAGGAAACTATAACGGTGGATGGGGCACTGAGCGGGACTGTTCAACAGCCGGTGTTAAATTTATTAGCCCTTAATATTCAAGAAAATTATACTAAAAAGTGCTGGACAGTTGTTCCAAGCACTTTTTCTATTATCGTTTGGGTCAGTATCTTATCTTTATAACCTAATATGATACTCAGAGATTTATTTCATTTTGTATTAATAAAAGCGCAGGGTAAACCTCCAACACTTTTATCTTTTATATTAATTTATGCATTGTTTACACTTCTTCTCTGTTTCCATATTTCCTGCAAATATTCAATAGATAAATAACTTGTATCCTGCACAATATCTATATTTGTACCTAAATCAGCAGCATTTCCCACACCTATCGGGAGACTCCCTGCTGCTTGAATAGCAGTAATTCCTGCCTTAGCATCTTCTATACCTATTGTTTCTGAAATGGGAATATTGAGTCCACCTGCTGCTGCTAGAAAAATGTCTGGTGCCGGCTTTGAAGCTGCCACTTCTGCAGGGTCAGCAATATAATCAAAAAAACTAGTCAAATCCATACGTTCTAAAAGAAACTTCCCGTTTTTGGATGCAGAAGCTAAGCCAATTTTAATGCCGTTTGCTTTTAAATCTTGAAGTAATTCTAAAATGCCAGGATAAATATCTTTTGGACAAACTTTTTGAATCATTTGTACATAGTTATCATTTTTCTGTTTAGCTAAAGAAGTAAATTCTTCATTCGAAAAATAATTGCGCTTTCCTTCCAGTAAAAGGATTTTCTCTAGAGAATCTTCACGTGATACTCCTTTGAGTTGTTCATTAAACTTACGGTCAACTCCTTTAATTCCAAGTGACTCAGCCAAATCTCTCCAAGCCTGATAATGATATTCTGCTGTATCCGTAATTACTCCATCTAAGTCAAAAAGTACTGCTTTAAACATAAAATTCCTTTACTTACGCAAGCTTAACATACCTGCGATATTTTTTCCTAATATTTTAAGATTGCTTTTACTATATTCTTTTGAGATTGCTAATTCCAAGGGAGCAACCTCACGTTGAATAGAAAACGAAGAAAGAAAAGTATCCTCTAGTTCGCCAAGATATTCATCCCGTCTGCCAGATATAGAAAGAGTAGGTATCGCATATTTTTTAGCTAAAGTTGCAATTTTCATCGGCACTTTACCATTTGCAGACTGGGCATCGAGTGAACCTTCTCCCGTGATAACTAAGTCCGCATCAGCTATTTTATCTGATAATCCTATGAAATTTGAAATAATATCAAAACCTGAATGTATATCTCCACCGAGTAAGGTAAGAATGCCACCTAAACCGCCAGCAGCTCCAGAACCTTTGTAGATATTTAGATCAATGTTTACCTGTTTTTTAAGCAACTCATTCAGTTTGATCATTTGCGTATCAAAATCAATAATTTGCTGAGGGGTTGCTCCTTTTTGCTTACCGAAGACTTTTTGAGCTCCTTCCTCGCCTGTATAAGGGTTTGTCACATCTGTTCCAATAATAATATCTAATGTAGAAAAGTCTTCTAATACCTTTTTAAGATTCTGGATATCCACAATATTATGACTCAAAAGATTACTTCTCATATCCAGATAACGCTTATCTTCGGTGAGGAAATCTACTCCCAATGCTTGAAGTAACCCTATTCCTCCATCACTACAACCTGTTCCACCTAAGAAGACAACAACTTTCTCAATACCTTTTTTCTTAAGCTCTAGTAGTGCTAGTCCCAGCCCATAAGAACTTGCTTGTTCTACAGTTTCAGAAGTTGCATCTACTAAATGTAAACCTAGTAAATCTGAAGACTCTATGATAGCTGTTTTTTTCCCCTCTTCTTCACCCAAAAGGTATTTTGCCTTATGATCATGACCTAAAAGATCGCATACAAATAGAGATTGTATTTCATAATCTGTTCTAGAAGAAAGGATAGCGGAAAGACTGCCCTCTCCTCCATCTGCAATCTCTGAATAATCAACTTGTAACTGAGAGTCTTTTTCTAGTAAGCCTGTTTTCAAACTTTCAGCAACTTCTTTAGATGTTAGAGACCCCTTAAATGAATCAGAAGCAATAAATATTTTCATTCCACTATTCCCTCATTTTATCCAAGCGTAACTATATGCTGGCAAGACTAAGGTATTCAATATTTTTTCCCTTTTCAGAATATCTGTCCCTTTGATGTCCGTTAACTCGACAACTTGGTTTGAGACGTTGGTTATGGATAAGATGGTCTCCCCCGTCTCAAGATTTTTCCTTCTGACAGCAAATACACGCGAATCTAATTCTAGTATTTCCTGGTTGCCATAAGGATCAAAAGCTGTTTGCTCACTGCGTAAATCAAGCATTTGAGTGATTCCTTCAAAAATTTCTTTGCGGTACCTATTGTTCTCTAATTCTTCCATCAGATTTACAGCATTCAGCTTTTCTCGATTAATCCTTCGATTAATGTTTGAAGACTCAAGCCCAACGTAATCATTCCGTGAGCCAAAGAGTGAGTGGTAATAAATTGCTGGGACTCCAAGAACACTAAGTAAAATGCTATGTGCAGCTTTCATTTTTTGGATGGCAGTAGAATCATCTTCTCCTTTATTTCGCAAAGCATCAGAATAGTTAATATTCATTTCATATACTGTTTGAGAACCGTCAGGATTATTTTTGTAGGAAATTTTTCCACCATTTGTTTTAACCTTAGAAATAAGAATCTCTCGTTCTTCTTCAGTTAAAATCCCTTCCGTAGGACGCATTCCAATCCCGTCATGACTTGCTAGAAAATTAAAATAAGTTTCCTTTTCACCAACACGATTAATCGTTTTAGCCCAGTCAGTAAGCTTTTCCGCATTCCCTACGGTAAAAGAAAATAAAGTTAGAGGAGGAAGCGGAAATTGATAAACTTGATTAGCCTCATCATTTTTGCCAAAATATGAGATATTTTCCGAATGTGGAACGTTTGTTTCTGTTACTATTTGCGTGTAAGGTGCTACTTCATCAAGGATTAAACGCCAAATTTTAATGATTTCATGGGTTTGTTCCAAATGCATAGAGGTAGTCCCTGTCTCTTTCCACAAGAAACCAATAGCGTCTAAGCGTATACTCGCAGCACCCTTAGCAGCATAATCTAAAATGATTTTTGTCATGCGCCCAAACATTTTAGGGTCTTTAATATTGACATCCACTTGATCCTCAGAAAAAGTGGTCCAGACTTTTTTAGAAAAACCCTTCTTTCCGAGATAGTTATGAAAAAGTGGTGTTGTACGCGGACGTGTGGTTTTAGAACTATCAAATGTATCATCAAATGTTATAAAGGCATTTTCAAATCCCGAAACATTATCAAGATAGTTTTGGAACCATTGACTTGACTTCGACATGTGGTTTGCCACAAAATCAAACATCAGTCTGTAATCTTTGCTAAGAGCTTCGATATGCGACCAGTCTCCAAGCTCAGGATTAATCATCTCATAATCTGTTACTGAAAAACCATCATCGGAAGTATAAGGGAACATTGGTAACAAGTGAACATCTGAAATACTATCCTTAACTTTTATTTTGAGCAAATCGTGGAGAGCTTTCAGAGGCACCTTGCCTGTTTCTTGAATAGCATCCCCATAAGTTATTAAATAAGCTGTTTGTTGTGTGAGGGGTTCTTTTCTCACAAAATCAGCAGGAGTAAAATCATCTAAAACTTTTTCTAAAGCGTCTAATGCTGCTTCAGCATGCTCACCGTAAAGATAATTAATTTTTTCTGTAATTGCATCTAAAACTGTTCTTGAAATTTTCATAGATTTCCTTAATAATTTATTATTAGTTCTTCTGTCATTTCATATCCCTTGCCGTTAATAGACAAAGAAAATGGGGTTCTTGAAGCTTTGGTAATAGTAATTGTATTGTGAGTGATTTTGAAGTGTAACTTATGGCCTTGCCATAAAAAATTATGCTCAAGACTCTTCCAAGCCGTTGGAAGTTTAGGATTAATTTCTAATACTTCCGACTTAATAATACCTGAAAAGCCAAAAACAGTAGACAACCAAATGGCTCCTTGACTTGCAGCATGGATTCCGTCGTCGGACTTGTGCGGCATATCATTGAGATCAATTGCACATGCTGCCTGAAACATGTCGTAGGCCCAATCTGATTCACCTATACGAGCCGCAACAATTGCATGAATGGCTTTTGAAAGAGAGGAGTCATGTATAGTTTTATCCTCATAATAGTATAAGTTCTTTTTGATTATTTCTTCATCAAAAAGATGAGGCAACAAATAAAAGAGCATTACCAAATCAGCTTGTTTGAGTATCTGCATATCTATGACTTCTTCTCGACTATAGTCTAATAGAATGGATTGAGATCCTGCTGAGGCTTTATAACCGTCTAAGTCAATAATTTCTTTACTCAAAAAAGTGTCATCTTGCGGTATAATTCCTTCTTGGTTCGGAACAGGTAAATATATTTTATCTAAGAAATCTGAAGCAAGTTTCGAAAATTCCTCATCATCATGATTAAATTCTAAAGCAATACGTACATTTTCTGCTGCCATATAGTTAGTATAGGCGTTGTTATCAATGTGTTCTGTATACTCATCTGGCCCAATAACATCTAAAATTTCCAAGCGCCCATTTTTTTCAACAGTACGTGAAATCCAAAACTCTGCTGTTTCTCTTAGGAGTTTCTTCCCTTTCACTTTCATAAAACTTTGATCTTTAGTAGCTTGGTAATAATCCTTCACAGCATAAGCTATATCCGCCACAATATGTTGTTCAGCTTGGGCAGAAGCAATAATTTGGCGCCGACCTGTTTTAATATTAATCGCTGCATAGCGTGGTGTTTCCTCAAAACCGCTTAACGCTGATTCCCAAGGAAATTGCGCACCTTTATATCCGTGACTTTTAGCTTTATCACGTGCTCCAGCTAGCCGCATCACTCGATATTCAAGTAATCTTTTTGCAGCTTCATGATCATGATGAAGATAAAAAGGCAATAAAAAGATTTCCGTGTCCCAAAAAATATGTCCTTTATATCCTTCCCCAGTCAGCCCTTTCGCACCAATGGAAAAGCGTTTATCAGAGCTGGAACTATCATTGGGTAGCATAATTTTCATATGATAAAGTGCAAAGTCTAGGGCCTCTTGGTCCTTAGAGTTTGCCGAATCTACCAAAATCCGGTGATTTAACCAGTAGTCGTCCCAATGTTTAGTAGATTGTTCTAGTACTTGATCATAAGAAATATTAAAGACTGCATCTGTTCGAGCTGCCTCGTAAGGCTTTGGTGTCTCATGTGAGGAATAAATGTGCACAAGTTTCTCAAAGATAAATGTTTCACCTGCTTCTAAACTTCCGGTTATAGTCCCTTGTGTTTTACGATTTTTAGCCGTCATAATAGCTGGATGATTAAAACGCATCGCAAGACCAATCCCAATATCAGTCTCTATGGTATCAAACTTGACAGCAATAACATCTTTAGTAACAAGAACTTCACGCTCAACGAGATGTTGAACTCCAGCATTAGAAATTTGTGCATTAAAACCTGATTTAATAGAAATTTCTGCTTGGCTATCAAGAGATGTGATTTCTGTTCTAAATGCTATCTGATGTACATTTTCTGGATTAACGATACGTCGATTTACAACCTGATAGCGGTGTCCATTCGAGTCTTTCCAAATCAACTTTCGAATTAATTGTCCCGTACTGTAATCAAGAAACCGTTCAAATTCAATTATTCGTTCTGGCCAAATGGATAGTATTTCATTATTTAAACGCAGTTCTTCTTCAATAAAATCCGGAAGATTAACTAAATCAGAAGTTTCTTGTCCTGGTCCTCTGTCATAAACACCTCTGATGAAAAAACCACGATCTTGATTAAGATAATTTTCTTCATGGGTAGCACGTAACCCTAGAAAACCATTGCCCTGTGCCATAAGGGTGGCTTCTTTATTTAATAATTCGGTATTAAAATGTTTCGTTTTATATTTCATATGCAATTTTTTCTCCACTTTCTGCTGCTTGGTAAAGTACCTCAATAAGACGCTGTATAGTATAACCCTGCATAGCATTTGCTATCGGTGCTTTTTTATTACCTGAAACTGCATCAGTAAAAGCAGCCATTGACCTGAAATGTATATTCTCCAATGTTTCAGAAACTTCTTTAATTATTTGAAGTTGCCCTTCATTGTCTCTATATATTTTTCCGGGATAAAGTGTAGCACCTGCTTCATCCCCACAAAGTTGAATGTTAAATACTTTTTCTTTTTCTATATTTAAAGCAAATGAAGTATTAATTCGAATAATTCCACCATTTTTTAGTTCAATAATTCCAAAAATAGCATCCTCTACAGTATACTTCTTGGGATCCCACTCTCCAAAGGTTCCTTTGGATTTCTTCGGGCCTATTTTCTGAAAGGACGTAGCTTGAACAGACGCTATTTCAGGATAATCCAAAAGATAGAAGGTAGTATCTAGCAAATGTATACCAAAATCTATAAGAGGACCGCCCCCCTGTAATTTTTTATCAATAAAATTACCCCATCCAGGAACACCAGAACGTCGTAGTGCCATGATATCTATAAAATAAATATCGCCTAAAATATCTATGTTTTCTTTCAACATTTGCGTTTCATCAGAGTAGCGATGTTGAAAATCATAAGCTAAAATAACTTTTTGTTCTAACGCTTTTTCTGCCATTTCCAAGGCTTGTGCACTTGTCATAGCCGGTGGTTTCTCACAAAATACATGGCATCCAGCTTCCAAGGCCAACATAACATTTTCATAATGAAACCGATTCGGTGTACAAACAGAAATGATATCAGGTTTTTCTAGTATGAGCATTTCCTTCATGTCAGTATACGCTTTTTTAATAGCATTCCTTTGTGCGAAGGCTTCCCCTACTTCTATTCGCGGATCTACAACAGCTACGATATTATATAATTCTTCTTGTGTTTTATAATAAGCGGCATGCACAGTTTCAGCAATTTGTCCCGCACCAATTAATGCTACTTTTTTCATAATTCAATAATTCCTTTAACTATAGATATGATCAATCAGACTCAGACAATAGATAATTTTTACAGTATTTATTTATATGCATTTATTATCTATTCTCTAAGACTGACTCAGTCAGTCTTATTATTTAGGCATTTGCCCATGCTTTCTTAATAAAATCAATAGATTTTTTATATGTTCCTTCAAAATCATCGCCACGCATTAGACATTCAAACGCTAACCAGCCTGTATAATTGTTGACTTTTAAGACAGCAAATAATTCTTCAAAGTTAATATCTCCAGTACCTGGTGCATAGCGGTGGTTATCTGCCAAATGCACATGTCCCAATTTATCTTTTTGTTCGTCTAAAGCCATCATTGAGTTAGACTCTTCCATATTCATATGATAAAAATCAGCTATAACTTCCACATTTTCAAAGGAATTTTCATCAATATATTTACGAGAATCTGCTAAAACATTAATCATGTGGTCTTGATAACGGTTTAATGGTTCCAAATATATTTTGGTTTCTGTGCGAGCTGCTACATTGTTTAATACTTTTAATGAGTCAGTCACTACAGCGAAATCCTCTTCTGATGTACGAGGAAATGGTTCAAAGTGTGGATAAGACCACAAGCCCCAAGCTGCAGGTACTACTATTCCACTACCTCCCACTTCACTTAAAGCTTCTAAGATAGCAGTAATTTCTCGAATACCATTTTGACGTCGCTCCTCATCGATATCTCCGATCCAACCTGTGTAGCCATTACATGTGGAGGATATTTGGAAACCTGTAACTTTTATCGCTTCTTTAATTTCAGGTAAATTATCTACTAATACTTTCCCATCAATTTCGAAACCATCAAACCCCATATTTTTTAAGTATTGGAATTTTTCAGTAAAATCTTTTGGAAAAAAAGGTTGGTCTTGCGTTGAAAATTTCATATATTACTCCTTTAAAATTGTACACCAAATTTCACAGACAATGATGGGTTCTTATCGATATAAGTTTCATATGCCTCTGGACTTTCGAGAATAGGAACGATTGGAGCTACAATATCCTCACAGTTTAGATATCCGCTCATTAAAAGCTCCCAGCACGTATCTTCAATTCGTTTCCGGTCCCAACGTGGATATTCTGGGTTGGGCTCGCTTGAAGCACGAGCAAAAATTATTTGTGCATTGTTAAAATGTGCTTCACGTCCAAAATTTAATGCTGCCTCTGGGAAGGGTTTTGCAAATGCTACATATGAAATAATTCCTCCATATGCTATTCCTTTAAGAGATGCTTGCAATGCTTGTGCTGCACCAGATGTTTCGATGACAGAATCTACACCCATTTTATTTGTCAACTCTTTCATACGCCACCCTGCATCTTCATTAACGGGGTCGATAGCGTGTATTGCTCCCATTTTTAGTGCTAATTCTCGTCGGTTCGCAATAGGATCAAGAGCAATTACTTTAGCTCCAGCTTTAGCAGCAATTTGAACAGCAATTAACCCAATAGCTCCTAAGCCGAAGATAGCTACCCAATCACCTGCTCGTACATTTGCCACTCGGGTCCCCCCCATAGCAAATTGAGCTGGATCGTAACACAGTGCATTTTTCCAATTATCTAAGCTATCCATTTTACGTAATTTGTAATTATCTACTGCCTTCACGATAACTGTTTCTCGAATTGGACCGTATGTAGAAACGATGTCTCCTAGCTTATATTGGGTTACCTCACTGCCAATTTCAGTTATTTCACCTACAACCTGGTTTCCTAAAGGCAAGTCACCAAATTCAATGCCGCGTGGAGCGTCTGATGCACGGGGCATAAACATATTCCACTCAGTGTTAAACTCATCGTCTGCAAAAGGTGAAATCCCTTTAAAATCTACAGATTCTGTCCCAGGTTTTGGTGAAGCAAATTTTACTGTAATAAGTACTTCATCCGGTTTAACAGCTCTTTCCTCGTAATCTTTAAGTCCAGCGACATGTGGTGCTAAAGCAACTAGTTTTTTCATTTTTTTATTCTCCATACGGGCTGTGCCCTTAATTTATTTTTCTATCTTTAATTAATATTTTTAAAAGATAGTTATTAACCTATAATTAATATAATCCTATTTATCCCTTCACTCCACCTTCAGTTGCTCCTGATTTGATAAAGCGTTCTGAAAAGGCATACATCAGAACCACTGGGATTGCTGTTACAAGTGAAGCAGCCATCATTCGGCCCCATACATAATCAGGTGTACTAAAGAGTGCATTTAGCCCAATAGGAAGAGTAAACTTATCCGTAGATGAGAGGAAAATGGAAGCAAATAAGAAATCATTCCAAGCAACCATAAAGCTATAAACAAACACCGAGATAATTCCCGACATGGATAATGGAACCATAATCTTCCAGATAATCTGGAATCGAGACAGGCCATCAATTCTTGCAGCTTCCTCAATGTCAACTGGTATAGTTTCAAAGTAAGATCTCAACATAAATATTGCAGTCGGTAACGTTTGAACGACCATAATAATCACTAAAGAAGTTAAAGTATCATACAGGCCTAGTCCAGCAATAATCTTAAATAACGGTACGACAATCAATATTCCTGAAAACATGTATACCGTATAGAAAGAAGCATTTATCTGAGTACGGCCCTTGAAATTCAAACGTGCCAGTGCATATGCTCCTCCTATCCCAATAACAACTGCTATTAGAGCTGCTATGGTTGAAGTGATGAGAGAGTTTTTAAAGTATTCTACAAACGGAAAGATTTCAGGGTTGAAAATGTCCACATAATGCTCAAAAGTAAAATCCCTAGGAAAGAAAGTTGGAGTAGTAGCAATTGCTTCACTTTTCCCTTTAAATGAAGTCATTAGCATAATTAAAAAAGGAAAGAGGTTTATGAAGAGAAAAGCAATTAAAAATATGTAAAATAGTGTATCTTTGATTTGTTTTTTCTTAGCCATTATTCAAATTTACTCGCTTTCTAGAGAAGAAGATAACCACCGCAATAATCAAGAAAAGAATAATAGAGATGGCAGAGGCTTTACCTAAATCGTTAAAGGCAAAAGCTGTTTTATATAAGTATACTCCTAATATGTCAACCTTATCAGTCAAAAGATATACATCGGCAAACATATAGAACATCCAAATAGATCTTAGAACTATGACTGTGAGCAGTACGGGTTTAATGGCAGGTAATGTCACGACTTTAAATTTATCCCACCATGTAGCTCCATCTATTTCTGCTGCTTCATAAAGTGACTTATCTACGGTTTGTAAAATAGCCAAGAGTGAGATGAAAGCATATGGAAAATATCTCCAAATCGCAAACAATACTACTAAAGCAAAGGAACTTTCGGGTTTGTCAAACCATAAAGGTGCTTTATCAAATATCCCTAAGATATCTACCAAAATATGGTTTACTATCCCGTAAGTATTATTAAACATATACTTCCAAGCAAAAATAAGAGAGATAGAAGGTGTAACATAGGACAGTATAATCAAGGAACGGGAAAGCCCTCTCGATTTAAATGGTCTATTAAGTGCAATAGCTACTCCGAGACCTAAAGCTGTAGAACCAAATACCACTAAAAAAGTATACGCAAGTGTGAGTCCTAATGATTTGTAAAATTCAGGATCAGATAAAATATCTACGTAATTTTCTAGCCCAATCCAAGTGGAAGGTAGGGTAACATTTAATGGTATCTTTTGGAAAGAGATGATGATATTTTGCAGCATAGGGAAGAATACCAATATTGCAAGTAAAATCATACTCGGTGCAAGGAGTCCAATAGCTAGCTTGGTATCTGCATTGTTGATTTTTTTCATTTTCGATTACTCTTTTTCGTCAATTATATTCATTTAGTTAAAAATTACTTTGCTCAAATTTCAATAGCCATTGTGGTATTACTATCAATCTTAAACTACTTCTTTTGCTAACTGTCTTCAAGCTTCATAATCTTCTATGTGCTGTATTATTTATTACTACTTAAATTAACCATGTATATTTCAGTTATCTTCTGTGGCTTTGATTGCTTCAGCTTGAGCTGCTTCAAGAGCTGGCCCTACAGTTTTATTACCCACTGTTACGTTATGTACAGCTCGACCAACAATACCTGCTGAAGTAATATTCCCCATTTTTTTAAAATTCTTTTCTCCGACTAAGCCAAATACTTGTATCTTATCAAAAGAGTTGGCTATCTCTGTTGGAAGTGTGCCAAAAGCTTGAATTACTTCGTTCGCTTGGTAAGTTGGAGAATTAACAATATTCTTATTGACAGGTTGTGCTCCACCTGGAGACATAAGTACCCATTTCTCCATATTTTCTTGTTGAGAAAGATATGTTACGAATTCTTTTGCAGCTTCAGTTTTTTCGTCAGACTTATTTGCTGCTATAGTCAATCCAGAAACTGTTCCATATACCGCTTCGCTCTTATTTTGAGGAATTGCAAAGCCAAGATTTGGAGCTTTACCTGATTCAAAAACCCCAGGCATTATATAAGTAGAGTATATAGCCATTGGTACAGTTCCATTCATGAAAGCATCATTTATTTCAGTGACATCATTTGAACCAGGCATTGTATATTTAGATAAATCACTGTAAAAATTCAAAGCTTCTTTCATTTCTGGTGAGTCAATAGTTATATTGCCTTGTGCATCTAACACATTGGCTTCATTAGATAGGGCAAATTGAGAGAAGGCTTGTTCTGACATAACTGAATCTGCAGTAGGTAATGCAATACCAAATTTTTTATTTTTAGGATCGTTAAATTTTTTAGCAGCCTCTTCTACTTTTTCCCAGGAGCTCAAGTCTGTAATACCTTTTGAAGCCAATTGTTTCTTATCATACCAAATACCTTGGACCCAACCAGAAATCGGAGCCGCTATATAATGTGCTCCATCTTCTGAGCGGACCAAGCGCTTCGCGCCATCATAATATGTTTCTTCTCCGACTTCTTCAATAATTTCATCTACTGCTTCCTTATTAATAAGAAGGTCTTGATCCATTACCTTAGCAAAGTCTTGGGAAACTTCAACAACTTCAGGCATTTTGTTCGCTCGAGCTAAAGTAACAACCTTAGTGTTATATGCATTTTCATCAACTGGTACCACTTTAACATGTATATCTGGATAATCTTTCTCAAAATCATTAACCAATTCATTGATGACTGCTAGACGCTCCTGCTCAACCGATGAAGTCATAAATTCTATTTGTGTCTTACCAGCATGTTCATTATTACTACATGCCGCAAGCGTCATTATGGCTATAAGTGATAACGAGCCTAAAGCTAAACTTTTTTTGAATTTCATTCTTCTCCTTCAACTTAATTCTGTAGTTTTTCAGAATTATATACTGTGATACCATGAAAGCGCTTTACTATATATGTATTCGCTTACATCGTTTTGTAACTGTTTACATTCTACACAAATACGTATTATTTGTCAACAAAAAATTTAGATTTTTTACGTTTTATTTTCAATTTTAATATTTTGTAATTTTTAATTAATTGATTTATCTTATATATATTAAGCTTATAACTCTTTTTTCATTTGCGAAAAACAAAAAGTACTAACCTTTTGCTAGTACTTTTTCTATCTATTGCTTGTGTATTAGAGAGTGGTTATAAATATTATCTTTTACTTTCACCCTTCTCTAGTATATCTTGTAATTTTTTACTACTTTCACTTAGAGTTGCTTGCCCTGTTATTCTTACACTTGCTTCCTCTAACTCACAGTTCAATAATCCTCCACGTTTCGAAAGTTGCTTTGCGATAAACTTCGTTTGGTTTAGCTTTTCTCCCCATAACGGCACCAAGCGTGTATGTGATGAACCAGTTACTGGATCTTCATCGACACCACCATTAGGCGCAAAATATCTCGACACAAAATCAACATCCGTACCTCTTGCTGTGAGTGTGACTGCATGAGGAGCTAAAGCTTTAACGATAGCCATCTGTGGATTTGCATTCTTTACAGCTTTTTCTGAATCTAACACAAGTACAAGGTGATCTTTTTCTTGCGAAGTATAAGCTTCTTGAATGATTGTTTCTGGAAAAGCTTCTTTCATTTTTTCAGTAACCACTACTGGAAAAAGCTGTTGCCGTGGAAAGTCTAAGGTAAACTGACCCTTATGCATTTTGACATTTAACTGTCCCGATTTAGTTTTAAAACTTAAAAAGTTAATATCTTTTTCTAGCTTCTGCTTAATGACAAATGCGGCCGCAATCATACCATGTCCACATAATAAAACTTCCCTTTTAGGGCTGAACCACTGAATTTCCCATTCATTTTCTATATTTTTATAGATAAAGGAAGTTTCAGGCAATGAAATTTCAGAAGCAATCTGCTGGAGCTGCTCTTTTGGTAGTCGTTGGGTTAAGATACAAACTGCCGCAGGATTTCCTAAACTTTCCTTGCTGGTGAAAGCGTTGATGATGTCGTAGTGCATGAATTTCTCCTCATAGTACTCGTTTTAATAACTAACTTTATTATATACTATAAATTACAATAGGGACCTAAAGAAAGAAAAAACTTGATAATGTCGGCATTATCAAGTTTTTTTCTTATTTTATTATTATCAATAAAACTCCTCAGGCAAAAGCGTATCCGCCAATTTGATATTGTCTGAGTAATCGATAGGAACGTCAATAACTACTGGTCCTGTGCTGTCAGGGATTGATTCTAAGAGTTCTTTGAGTTCTTCTGCGCTGTGGACACGATAGCCTTTGGCACCCATTGCTTCAGCGTATTTCACGTAATCGACACTTCCGAAGTTTACACCTGCTGCACGGCCGTATTTTTTCTCTTCTTGGAATTTAACCATGTCATAGTGTCCATCATTCCAGATAATGTGGATCAACGGCAAGTTCAGACGAACGGCAACTTCAAGTTCTTGACCGGTGAAGAGGAAACCGCCATCACCAGAGTGAGAATAAACTTTGTGTCCGGGGCGGAGCAAGCCAGCTGTGATTCCCCAAGGCAAAGCTACACCGAGTGTTTGCATACCATTTGAGAAGAGCAAGTGACGTGGTTCGTAAGAACGGAAGTAACGTGCCATCCAGATATAGAGTGAACCAACGTCAACGGTCACAGTTTCATCATCTTTAACCACTTCTTGGAAAGTACTTACCAAGTCAAGAGGGTGCAAACGTCCTTCTTCAGCTGCTTCAACATCAAATTCGTGTTGGTTAATGACGTCACGCAGACCTTTAAGGTATTCAACTGAACCTTCTGGCAAATTGTAACCACGGACTGCTGGCAAAAGATTTTCCAATGTTTGAGCGATATCACCAATCAATTCACGTTCGGGTTGGTAATAGGTATCAATCTCAGCAATGGCGTTGTCAATAACAACGATACGGCTATCAATTTCGGCATTCCAGTTGCGTGCTTCATACTCGATTGGGTCATAGCCAACAGCGATAACTAAGTCTGAACGTTTAAGCAACATGTCTCCTGGTTGGTTACGGAAAAGACCGATACGACCGAAGAATGTATGTTCAAGGTCACGCGAAATCACACCTGCTCCTTGGAAAGTTTCAACGACAGGAATAGAGACGTGTGAAAGCAAGTTACGCAAAGCTTTGGCCACTTTTTCATCTGAACCACCAGCACCAACAAGGATAACAGGCAATACAGCATTTTTAATCGCTTGCGCTAAATAGTTGATGTCATCAATTGAGGCATTTCCCATCTTAGGATCTGACAAAGGTTTAATGGCATTCACTGAAACTTCTGAATCCGTCACGTCTTGTGGGATAGATAAGAAACTTGAACCTGCACGTCCACCTTTAGCGATACGGTAAGCATTGGCCACTGTTTCAGAAATTGTTGATGGATCCAAGATTTCTTGTGAATATTTTGAAGCAGGTGCCATCATTTGTGCATTATCCATAGATTGGTGTGCACGTTTCAAACGGTCAGCACGTTTTACCTGTCCACCAATAGCAAGGATCGCATCCCCTTCAGATGTTGCTGTCAAAAGTGGCGTTGCCAAGTTTGATACACCAGGTCCAGAAGTAACCAAAACAACACCAGGTTCACCGGTGATACGTCCCACAGCTTGGGCCATAAAGGCAGCACCTTGCTCATGGTGAGTAATGATTAATTCAGGCGCTTTTGGATCATGCTCCAAGCGGTCGAATACGCGGTCAATTTTGGCACCAGGGATACCAAAAACATATTTTACATTATGGTTAATTAAACTATCTACAACTAAGTCTGAGCCGAATTTTTTATCAGTCATTTCTTCTCCATTTCAATTAAGATTCACAATCTTCACAATCAATTTTAGCAGAAAATATTTTAATTTACAAAAATCGCGCTTGAAGAATGTATATGTAGTCTGCTTTCACAAGATTTCATCGTATGAAACGCTTACATTGCCTCCGATAAAATATTACAGACTTTGTAATCTTACTTCAATAAAAAAACCATTGCTCGATTACTCGAACAACAGTCCTCTCATTTCTTCATCTTCTGGTACGAGCTCCAGATATTGTTTAATATAGGTTTGCGCCTTCTCATTTTGTCCGATTTGTAAAAGGAAATCAACATAATCCTTCAAGAAATCTGGATTATCAGTCAAGGCAGTCGACAAGAGCTCTGTATAGAGCGCCTCTGCTTGTGTATCATTTTCCAGCTCTTTATGGGCTTGGGCAAATAACCACTGCGCTAAGAGATGTTCTTCTTCTAACAAATCTTCCAAACGAATCACGGCTTCAAAGTCTGACTCGTTGAAATAAAGGTTTGCCAGGAGGAATACCGTTTCATCATGGAGCTCAGCAACATTGAGCGCATCCATCAAGTAACGTTCTGCAGCTGCTTGATCCTTTTGACTATAAGCCAGCTTCGAGAGAAAATGCAACAGTAAAGCCGAATTCGGATTTTTCAATAAACCTTCTTGTGCTACACGGGCAGCTTCATCAAACTGATGGTCTGCTTCCAGTGTTTGAGCAAAGGCTAATTCGTAATTAAGTAAATCTGTATTATATTCTTCGAGCTGTTTGAAATAGCTGATCGCACGGGCTTGATTGTCCAACTCGCTATAAAGTAGTGCAATCTTGTAAATCGTCTCGGCAGTTTTATCAAACTCCAAAGATTTTTCTAAAAAGGAAATCGCATTCTCAAAATTCCCGAGATGTGCGTAAGATTCACCGATACGCTGATAAGTAGAGATTTTAGTTTGCTGTAAAATCTCTCGTACAGAAAGCTTGGCGTAGTTTTGGATTGCTTCTTGATATGCGCCTTGCTCGTAATAACTTTCCGCAAGCGCAAACGTAATCAGAGGTGAGTCGGAAAGTTCACGGGCTTCTTCAAGCTTGCTAATGGCCGTCTCAAAGTCTCCTTCAAACTGGTACAAATCCGCAATTTGAATCAAAGCAGCTACATAATTTTCGTCTCCAGCAGGAATTTGATAAAGATAGTTTAAAGCATCATCAATCTGCCCATCATCCTCTGCAATCTCTGCCAGATTAATCAAATAGTCGGTACTTTCAGGATTGTCACCCAGAATCTTATCATAGACTTGATGGCTCTCATCAATAAAACCCATCATTTGTAAATACTCTGCCAAATCTGCAAGCATTTCTTCATTGTCATGCTTGAGCGCATTGCTCAAAGCATTATGCATCCCAATCAAATCACCTTTATGTAGAAAATCAATGGTATCTTCTGAATAAGACATTAGCTCTCCTCTATTTTTTCAAGTTCACTGGTATTGCCTGAATCAACAGGTTGATAAAGTTCTGAAATTTCACGGTACCAATCATAGATATGAGTGATAATTACTTTGGCTGCAGCATAGAACGGAATTCCCAGCAAAACGCCCCATAAGCCAAAGACTTTTCCAGCCGTTAAGAGGACAAAGAGAACTGTGATCGGGTGAATGCTCAACTGCTTACCTAAAACTAGAGGTGAAACGAAGCGTCCTTCAAGTGTTTGTTCAATAATATAGACAATCAAAACTTTAAGCAACATGATTGGTCCACCCGTTGCTAATCCGATAATCATAGCCGGAATGATGGCTAAGTAGAATCCAAGGAATGGAATCAAATTAAAGAGGCCCGAGATAATAGCGAGAGTAATGCCATAACGTAAGCCAATAATCGGCAAACCAATCGCTAACATCAAAGCAACCGCAATGGCAACAATAACTTGTCCACGGACGTAGTTTGCAAGTTGGGAATTCATCTCAGTCAAGATTTTTGAAGTATCTTTACGCCAGTTTACAGGTAAAAGATGTGTAATGTAGCCGTTCAAGTTTTTTCCATCACGTAAAAGATAAAAGAGGACGAACGGGAAGATAACCAGTGAAATAAAGACACTTGCTGTTCGCGTAATTACATCAGTAATTGAGCTGAAGGCAGCGGTAGAAAAGTTTTTCGACCAGTCCACGATATTATTCCCGAGGGAATCCATGAAATCATCCATTTGTGGGCGGAATTGCTCAAAGTGACGATTGGTCAAGAGTTTATTTACTTCTTCTTGCGCTTGTTCGACATAGTGTGGTACGTGCTTAGAGAAACTTGCAACACTATTGGAGATAGAAGGAATGGCGTAAGCCAAGCCCCAAACCAACAAACCAGCAATTAGGATAAAAAGTACAATAATACTGGCGATACGGGGCACACGTTTCTTTTCGAGATAATCAACAATCGGATTAAGCAGGTAATAAAACACAGCTGCTAAAACGACAGGTAATGAAACAATGGTCAGAAAATCGGCAATTGGTGCAAAGATAAAGTTGACTTTGCTGAGTAATAGAATATTAAGTAATAAAAGTAAGACCACCAAGAGTGCCGTCACGACTTTATTATTTACAAACCATTTGAAAAAAACAGAAGCTCTAAAATTTTGTTTTTCCATAGGATTTTTCCCCTTCTAATATGTAAAATACTGTTTAAATTATAACATAATCCCTGTAATATTAACATCGAAGGTTCTTTTTTACATAATTTTTTTTATATAAAAAGCTGTGTTCACAGCTTTTGCAGTTCATAATATTGAATTTGCAGAAAAATTTTACGTTTCACAATTTTCCAGCCCTTTTTTTGAAAGAGATTTACGAGCTCTTTAGGTTGGTAGACTTTGACATCACCTTCAGTTGAAAAGCGGTTCAGTCGCCAATTATAAAGCTTTGTCACTACAGGAATATGGATTTCCGCAATCACCAGTCTACCGTCTTGTTTTAACAAGCGTCTCGCTTCATCTAAAAAGCGATCGGGATGAGGGAAGTGATGAAAACTGGCTGAACAAGTGACAATATTGAAGTTATCCTTCGGAAACGGAACAGCTTCCGCGCTGCCTTGCTTAAACTCAAACTGAGGATGACGTTGGCTGGCAATCTTGACCATTTCAGAAGAAATGTCTAAACCTGCCCCGAAAATATTGGTCTGCTTGCTAAGCATGGACAGAAGTGTTCCATTGGCACAGCCAATATCAAGGATACTGGCATCTTTGGGCACTTCTAAATGTTTGACAATGAACTTTTTGAAAAATGAAGCAAGAAAACCATCGAAAGAATGGTCAAATCGCTGGGCGATATTATCATAGAATTTTTCGGATTCTTTTTCGTAGTCGTGACTTTTGTGTGGCATTTTTGGGTCCTTTTTGGTATTGAGACTTATTTTTTCATCAATAATCCCACACACTCCACGTGCTTCGTCTGTGGGAAAAGGTCAACGGGTTGTACTTTTTCCAAAAGATAACCTTCTTCTTCAAAGCGGACGACATCACGCGCAAATGTTGCCGGATTGCATGAGATATAGACCACGGCACGTGCTTGGGTTGCTGTGGCAGCTTTGATAAAGCTTTCGTCTAGACCCTTGCGTGGTGGATCAACGAAGATAACATCAGGTTGGATGCCGTCTTGTACCCATTGTGGCATTACTTCTTCTGCTGGTCCGACTTCGTACTGCGCATTTTTAATATCATTCAGCGCTGCATTTGATTTAGCATTTTCCACTGCTTCTGGTATGATTTCCATACCGTAAACCTGTGCGACCTTATCTGCCATTCCAATTCCAATAGTACCGATACCAGAATAAGCATCAATCACGACATCTTCGGCTTTCAAATCTGCAAAATCATAAGCTAACTGATAGAGTTTTTCGGCCTGTGCTGTGTTGACTTGATAGAAAGCACGGGCTGAGATTTGGAAGTCTTTATCTAACATGCTGTCCGTAATATATTCCTTACCTGAGAGCAGTTTGAACTTAGAGCCAAAGATTGCATTTCCTGTTGAGGTATTAATACTGAGCTGGAAAGAGTCCACTTTATTGCTGTATTCAGCAACAAGTTCTGAAAGACCTGCGAATTTCTCTTTAGTCACAACCAAAATCAGCATCATTTGACCGCTATGATGACCGCGACGAATGACGATATTGCGTACAATTCCTCGTTTCGTTTGCTCATCATAAGGCGGAATATTGAGCTTGATTAAACTTTCCCGTACTTGATTAACCAACTCATCAATTTCTGGATTTTGGATATAAAAATCACGGATTGGTACTAAATCGTGTGAGTTTTTTCGGAAAAAGCCCGTCTCTGTCTTACCATTGATGCTACGCACAGGCACCTGCGCTTTATTACGATATTGGCTTTCTTGCTCCGCACCTAATGTGTCAAGAACTGGAAAGTCTGGCTTATGTGCATTTTTACGAAGTACATCAACAACTTGTTTATGTTTAAAGTGGAGCTGGGCTGGATAAGTCATGTGCCCAAAGTCAGCAATCCCTGTTCGGAGATAGGTCATATTGACATCTTGTACACGATCTGGTGATTGGTTGAGCCATTCCTCAACTTTACCAAAGCCGAAATTCTTTCCGACTTTTAGGACTTTCATTTTGATCTCTTCACCAGGTAAGGCATTTTCAACAAAAAAAGGGAAGTTATCTGCTTTGATAACTCCTTGTCCTTCATGTGTCAAGTCAATCACTCTTCCTTGGATAATTTCATTTTTCTGGAATTTTTTCATGATTTTATAATATCATACTGCACCGATAAAGTCTAATTACTTTATGTCTTACTCGGAAAACCACACAAAGCCTTTTTGCGCATCAAAAAACACAGATAATTCACCGTTTATCTGTATTTCTTTTATATTTGCTTATGTTAGTTATAGGTCTTCTTTTAAAATTCCTAAAGCTGAGCCAATATGCCCACCCGACATCATCCACTTTTTGGCTGCTTTTTGCAGACTTGTTTCTTCAGGGTAATTTAAGATATCAGCAGAAATGCTATTAAAAACCCAAGGCACACCCTCGTCACTATCAGGACTTGTTTTTACCAAATCATAGTCACTGGCAAATAATCTCAGATTTGACTTCTCCTTCAACCAATCTTTTAACTTAGGAGAGAGCAGCCATGTGCTGGTTACGAAAGGTACTTGTTCATAGCTTGGAAAATGCTTTTTCAAAAAAAACTTCACTTCAAGATAATTTTTTGAAATAATTTCGTGAGACAAGTTTGCATCAGATGGAATATGAACAGAAATATATTTCTTGCCTGCCAATCCTACTGCTTTAATTTTATGTGGCGGAGCAACCAATTCAAACTCTAATTCTTGAATCCTGTATATCAAGCCACTCGTATAACGCCAAGTCCAAAAACCTCTATTGAATTTATAAGTTGAGATTATCTTTCTGGTTTCTTCTAAAAATCTCGTGAAGCACTTCATAGTGTCAATATAAATTTCATAAGATATCCCTTGTGGTAGATAGATTGTGTTCCAGCATAAAAAAGCAGCATATAAGTGATAAGTCAGTTCCATCAGTGTCTCATTACTGTACAGTTTTCCTAGTCGCTCTGCTTCTTGTGCAGCAACTCTAACATCGAGTAACTTTTGTGCGCTCCTCTTCAAAGCTTTGTCACCGATTTTGGTGAAATTTTTTAATACAGTAGCCTGTACCAAATCCGGGATCGCAATATCAGCCATAAGTTTTTTCATCGGTATTATTATTGCTTCCATCTCTTCCTCCCAAAAGCTGCTCAGATAAAGCCTACTTTTATTTTGAATTGATAACTTGTATTAAATCTTCGCGCAATTTATCGTAAGATTTATAATCCTGTTTAAATACCCGAGAACTACTATTGTGACTATCAAGCATCCATTCAGCTGGTTCCTCTATTTCAAGAAAATCCTTTATAATTTTTGAAACGGCTTCTTTATTTTCCATCTCTGCATTTTTAATGAGGCTAAAGTCTTCGATGCCTCTTTGTAGCTCTTTATAACGTAGAGATAAGAGAATATGTCCCGAATATGAAGGATAGATTAAACAGAGATCACCGACAGGTAAAGCCCCTGTATTATATCGGATATCTTGACGTGCGTTATCTGGCCAGCAGTTGTAAGCCCAGCGAAGAAGACCATCTGTTTTGAAGTAATGTGCTAAGAGTCCTTGTACACGTGTTTCTAATAAGGGGCTGTGCAGAAAAGTGTTTGGCTTGTCAGGATAGTTACAGATATAGTACTGCGTTTTTCCAGAATGGCTTTGGCTAAGTTCTTTGTAGTTATTACATGTACAATAATAGGAAGTCACTGGATAGTCGATCACTGGCAACAAAGCTTCAAGAACTGCTTCTTTATCAAAAACTCCTTTTACTTTCAATGTAGGCTCTATTGACTTAAGAATGTCTAATGAATGTCTAAATGTATCAATTTCATGGACTTTGGGCTCATCAGAGACAATACGCACTTTCTCCCAAACACCTAATACCTTAAAATGTTCAAAAAGCTGTTCGATATAGTGCTCTAGTTCCTTTTTATCTTGGATAAAATCAATGGTTTCTGTGGTCTCATCATAGTAGCGGATAACCAGCTTTTCTGGATGGTCAAGTTCTTTTATTAGGGGAAAGAATGGTGGTTGCCACACACCTAATAACCCAAAAACATTGATTTCTTGATTTATGCCTGCGGAGAACATACATTCTAAATAGCGATCGAGTACCGAAAAATCACACTGGATCTCTCCTGACTTATTTTTTTTAACGCTTATCATTGAATACTCATAAAGATTGGCAGGATAGTCTTTGACTATATAGTTAAACCAGCCTTTCCACGGAATTTCCCCCGCGATTACTGTGATAACCTTTTGATTAAGGGTTGCCAAGCTCTCTGCCATTTCACTAATCAAGCGAAAATGTTCATCGCTCCATATAGGCACTTGAAAAGTTCGAGCAAGATTCGAAGGTTGTTGCCAGATATCGAGATTAAAGTTGTGTCCTGTATCTTCAGGAAAACTATAGTCACCTACCTTTACTTTTAACGTCTTAGAAAATACTTTTTCATCCTGAGACGTTAAGTGTGAACGATAAAGCGTAATTTCGACTGGGTAGGTCCCTGCCTGTATCTCAGAAGGCGTCGAAAATTCTAGATAGATAGGAGCAAAACGATCACCAGAATAAGTTTTTGCTGTTTGTTCTAATAGTTTGTCCGTGTATTCAATATTTTCATTTCCCATGTAATATTCTTCAAATTGTAGCGTCACGGGCAGCTCGGATTTGACCCCTATGCGATAGATTGGAATTTCAATTTGATCAGGAATGGAAAATTCTTTTCCCAACACAAAATGATTCTCACACCCATCGTGTAATAATAAATGGCATGCACCAAAACTATTTTTATAAACGGATAATACCTCAAGTTCATCAGGCGGCCCTGAGAACAGATTAGTAGATGCCTTATAACTTTCATGAACTATATAAGCCTTCATTTTTTCCTCTTTCTAAGTAATATGTTGCTTTGGTTTTGTTAGTCTTTCTAAAATTTGCTTGTACTGCTTCTCACCAAATTTTTCAGGAATTAACACTGAGAGTTGAGAGAGTGTCAGTTTCTTTACTATCTTTAACTTGCTTCGATCTTTCCAGTCAGGGAATAGCTGTAATAAGATGTCTTTATTATTGCTATCTTCAAGTAAATTCCCAATTGAATAGTCTGCTAGGCTCTCTGGAGCAGGTTTACCCTCTGTGGTTTCCCAGTTTATTTCCATCCATTCGACAACTTCCGAAAACCAACGTGAGAATCGTTTATCTACCATTTTTTCCTGGGCGCCAAACATTTTCGTAGCTAACGATAAACCGTGAAGGCCTTTTTGGAAGATATGTGCCTCAAAAGGAATATCATTTTCTTCCAGAGCCCGAAGATATAATAAGGAATTCTCTATAGGTACCACGTTGTCCTCAAATGTTGAAAAGAGGAAAGTAGGAGGTGTTTCTCTCGTTACACAAGTTTCTAAGGAAGGTGCTTCAATCTGCATCACTTGGGCAAAAGTTTTCAAAATAGCTGGGTAGCCTAAAATACAGAGATTTGGCTTAACTGGTGACAGATTAGAAAGAGCAGCAGCTAAATGTCCTCCTGCTGAAAAACCAATGACTGCGATTTTATTTTTATCAATCTTCCATATTGTTGCTAAATCTTGAATTTTTAGTAAGGATTTTTGTGCATCTTCGAGGGATTTCTCAAAACTTCTTTTATCTCCAACGTGATAGCGAAGTACCCCCGTATGATAGCCCTGTGCAAGAAAATTCAATGCAATAGGTTCTCCTTCTCGTTCACTACAAAATGAATAGCCGCCCCCTGGAATTACTAAAACAAAAGGTCGATTTCCTGCGCGTGAAAACTCATCTTTATCTTCGTGCAGATAAACTGTTAAACTTGCTTCATCGTCAAAGTTAAAAGTTTTAGTTATCATCACTTTCCTTTATTTCATTTTTAGAAATAAGCTCTTGATACCAATAAAAGCTATCTTTTTTGTATCTCGCTAAGTCACGGAGGTCTTCATCCGTCCGGTTAACATAGACAAAACCATAGCGCTTTTTCATTCCTTCGTGAGTGCTTACCAAATCAATCGCACTCCATGGGCAATAACCAATCACCTCAACACCATCAGATATCGCTAGAGCCATTTGCTCGATATGCTCCTTTAAATAATCAATTCGATACTGATCATGCACAGCGTCATCCTCTGTCAAGACATCATTTGCCCCAATACCATTCTCTGTAATTAAGAGCGGCAAATGGTATCTTGAATAAATTTCATTCAGAGTAAAGCGGAAACCTTTTGGATCAATAGGCCAACCGAACTCAGTCAACTGGAGATGTGTATTCTCAACGGATTGGAAAAAACCAGGGATCCCAAAACCAGACTGTTGATCGATTTTATTGTCTTTCTCAAAATAGCTTGCGACTGTCATTGTATTGTAGTAGTTAAAGGCGATATAGTCACACGTTCCTTCAGATAAAATCTCCTGATCTTCTTTCGTCACGGTCGGAGCCGCTCCGATGCTCTCTAAGATATGCCAAGCATTGTGATTATATCTACCAAAAACAGCAACATCTAAGAAAAGCCAGTTTCTTAAAGCACTCATATTTAGAGCAGCCAACTGATCTTCTGGACGATCGGAAGCTGGATAAACACTTGCAATATTTGGCGCAGGTCCTATCTTTCCTTGATAATTTCCGTCATGAAACATTTTTGTGACTTTCGCTTGTGCCACTAACATATGATGATTTTCTTGGAACTTTTCCTTCATACTTTTTTGGCTCGTGCCAATCACTGAACCTGCAAGCGCCATCACATTTTGCTCGTTAATGGTTTGCCATAAAGGGACTTTATCTGCAAAATAATCAAAGAGCACTTGACAGTAACGTGTGAATTCTTCGATAGTCTCACGATTTTCCCAACCCCCTTTTTCTGCAATATAAAGCGGTAAATCAAAATGGAAAACAGTAACAACGGGTTTTATTTCATTTTCATTAAGCAGATTTATGAGGTTCTTATAAAATTTGATTCCCTCTGGATTAACTTTACCATCTGGCATCACACGACTCCAAGAGATAGAAAATCTATAAGCTTTAAGTCCTAGCACCTTAAAGAGTTTGACATCTTCTCTATAGTGATGATAGTGGTCAGAGGCTACTTTGAAATCTGTCGTGCCTTCAGGTATCTCTTTTACGTCTTGAACAGAAGGACCTTTTCCCCCTTCTTCCCAAGCCCCTTCTACCTGATAAGCACTTGTAGATGCGCCCCACAAAAAATCTTGTTTAAATTTCATTATTCTCAGTTTCCCTTTCTAGCGGCTCCGATAAGATTAGCATCAGCTTTAAATTTAGCTGCTTCAATCACTATTGGTTGTAGTGTTTCCTTGATAATTGGAGCTGTTGTAAATAGTTTTCGATAAGCTGCTTCAATCTTCTCAATAAGAAGAGGTTGCTGACTAATGCCTCCACCAATCACTATCTTGTCAAGGTCTAAAATAAGTTGAAGATTGAAGCAAAGTATTGCGACACCATCGCAGTAACTTGAAAAAAGTTGTGCTGCTTCTTTATTTGTTGAATTTTTTAACGCACTAAATACGAGTGGGCCATCATTTTCTATTTGGAGTTGATTTGCTAACAAACTAATGAGTTTTACTGCTGAGAGCCCCATGCCTACGAAAGAATCTGCTCCGTAAATCGCTCTTTCACGAATCCAAAAACTTACTTCTCCCGCCTGATTATGGCTCCCTTTATAGAGTTGCTCATTAATACAAATTCCTGTTCCAACACCTGTACCTAAAATAATGGCAGCTCCATTTTTAATACCTTTAAGATTTCCAAAAAACATTTCTCCTAATGTTGCTGCTTTAGCGTCATTTTCAACAACTACTTCTAAGTTTTCTAATCCTTCAACGTCAGTTATCATTGCTTTCAAATTTATACCATTTAGGTATGCAACTGCTCCTCCATAGAAAACAGTACCCGATTCATCAACCGAACCAGGGACTGAAAAGGCTACTTTGCTGAAAGAATAGATTTTTAAATAGTCATTAATTACTTTTTTTATTTGATGACAAAATTCTTCTAAATTTTGTGCGGTAGTCAGTTTATCTTTAGTGGTAACTTTTTCATTCTCAACAAGACCTACTTTAGTGTGTGTTCCACCAATATCAATTGCTAAAATCATCAATTCCCCTTTTTATGCTTGCATACTTTCTTGTAAGCTTTGTTCTTTGGTTTCATGACGATTTACTTGTTCTGCTGCCATTTCAAGTTCATATTCTTTTTTATCCGCAATTTTAATAAATGGATACCACATGACAACACCAATCAACATACTAATAACCATCAAGATTGTATAATTTAAACCACCTGAGAGAGGCATTTTTACAAAGACAGGAGTAGTCCATGGCAACAGACTCATTGTCGGATTAAGATTGATTGGTAAAATGGTAATTGTCAATCCCCAAGTCACAAAACCAGCAATTAATTGTGTGAACACTTGCGGAATAAAGAAGATGGGATTTAAAATAATTGGCATACCAAACATAAGTGGTTCTGTAATGTTAAACAAAGAAGGAATGAAAGAGAGTTTACCTAACTGTTTCATTTTGGCTGATTTGCTACGAATCATGAAGAAAGTAACAAAGCCCATAAATCCAGCTGCATACATACCCATGTAGATCACTGATGGGATAAGGAAAGGAAGCTGTTCACCTTTTTGAAAGGCACCAATATTTGTGACAATCATTGTCATTGTAATCATCCCTAAAGGACCTTGTAAAACGGCATTATGGATACCAAAGAACCAAAGAATAGCTAATATTTCCATAATAAGGATAATTGACAAAGGACTTGCTGCTAATGAGTTTAGAGGTGCACTGACTACATCAATGAAGAATTGGAAGATTGAACCTGAAGCTGTAAATCCAAAGGCTACACGTAAAGCAAAGATCAAAATAAAGATAAGGGTAACTACAAATACTGGTGCTAAAGATTGTGTAACCATCGGAGGAACACTTTCAGGAAGCTTAAGCATTATTTTCTTCTTAGAAAGAAAGGCGTAGAGACGTGTCACTAAAAGTGCTGTTAACATCCCAATAAAGAGACCTTGACCACCTAAGAAGTCAAGTTTTAAAGCTCCAATAGCTTGAGTTACTTCCTGGCCATCTTTTATCACAGTAGTTGAGATTGTTTGAGGCATTAGCATAATAAAACTTGCTAAAGAAATAAGGGCTGAATTTCTTTCATTTGCTCCCAGTTGTTTTGCATAAGAGTAAGCTAAACTATAGACCACATAGAGTGAGAAGACTCCAGTAGCACCATTTGTGATTGCCTCTACATGGGAATGAATTCCTATCTTCGTTAAAAATTCAATCCATGCAGGAATCGGGAAATTACCAACGATTGTAATGAAGGCTATACCCAATGTAATTGGACTGGTACGAATAAAGCCCTCCATAAGTGCGGCTAAAACTTTATTTTGCTGTAAGCGTGAAGCTACCGGCATCAATTTGTCATTTAGAAAAACTTCTAATTTGCTCATTTTATACTCCTAATATTTATTCCTAATAGTTATAACGTTATAATTAATTCTTCTTCCTGTCCATATGCAACAAGATAGAAACCAAATTTTCCTGATTCAAAGTGCCATTCGCCTTGATTATCAGAAAATGAAAGATCTTCCTTTGTTAGTGTAACAGCCAATTCTTCTTTTGCACTTGGCTCTATTTTTAAAAATTGACTCGCAACTAATTTTCGGAAAGGTTGGACGATCGATGCAGTCATATCTCTCATATAAAGATGAACCACTACATGAGTAGTCTTATCCGACAGATTTTCGAGTTGGTAAGCTAACTTTATCTGGTTACTCTCTGTAAAGGAGATATCTTCCATATTTTTCAGCCATTTTACATCAACTTGATTGTAAGTAAGCCCTGTCCCAAATGCATACAGCGGATCATTAGACTCATCGCTGTATTTGGAAACAAATCGGGTGTTTTTGTTTTCTTCATTCAAAAGTCGTCCTGTAGTATTTTGCGCATAATAAATAGGAATTTGACCTTCACTTCTTGGGAATGTCATCGTAAGCTTAGCGCTAGGACTCGCTTGACCATTCAGTAAGTTTGCGATACCTGTACCACCCATCGTGCCTGGGTACCACACTAAAAGTAAACTTGAAAAGTAAGGTTCAACTTCTGTCAATACCAGCGGGCGTCCTGTATAGAGAAGTCCTACGATTGGCTTATCTAATTGAGCGAGTGCTTTGATGAGACGAATTTGCTTATCTGGCAAAGAAAGCTTAGCCTTAGAGGCACCTTCACCACTTTCTAAAAACTGCTCTCCAATAGTCAGAAGAATAACATCGGAATTTTCAGCAACTTCTAGTGCCTCTTCAAGCAACTCTTTCTCATCCCCAATCGGACCGTTTAAATACTCAATTCCTGCCTTGAGCGGACCAAATCTCTCATACGAGTCAAACAAGTTATAGCCTGTAGCAAATGTAAGATTCTCTTTCGCAAAGTTATTTTCTAACCCCTCTTTTAAAGTAACTGTATCTTCCGCTTTACCGCTGACCGAGGCCCAGAAGCCGAGAGTGAATTTGCTTTTTCCATATGGCCCAATGACAGCTATTTTTTGCTGAGTATTCAATGGTAAAGTGTTTTCCTTATTTTTCAACAAGACGCAACTTTTTTCAACGAGTTCAATAGCTGTTTCTTTGGCTTCCACTGTAAGAAACTCGCCTGTATTTTCTTGATTTAGTCCTCGAAAAGGATTTTCAAAGAGACCAAGCTTGTTTTTAAGCTCTAGAATACGCCATACCGCTTCATCAAGAAGGGCTTCATCGATTTTTCCTGATAAAATAAGAGGCTCTAAACCATTCGTATAAACTGAGGTCATCATATCAAAATCTACACCCGCCTCAATTGATGCTTTGGCAGATTCTTCTTGATTTGCGGTAAAACCATGTGCTTGTAATTCCTCAGTAGCTGAATGATCTGAAACCAAAAGTCCTGAGAAGTTAAACTTTTCTCTTAGAATATCTCGATTCAGCCACTTATTCCCTGTAGAAGGTACTCCATTTAACACATTAAATGCTGTCATCACAAGCAACGCATTGGCTTCAATGGCTGCTTGGTAGGCTGGAAGATATTCATTGAAAAGGCGTTGGTTGGACATATCTACGGTATTATACTCACGACCAGCTTCAGGAGCACCATATGCTGCGAAATGCTTTATACACGCTGCCACATGGTTTTCCGAGACACAATCTTTAACCTGTCCTTGATAGCCTGTCACCACACTTTTCGCATATTCCTTACCGGTATAAACATCCTCACCTGGGGATTCCATCACGCGCCCCCATCTCGGATCTCTGGATAAGTCCAACATAGGAGAAAATACACAATGAATACCGCTCAAGTAACTTTCCTTAGCCGTAAATTCCGCTGCTTTTTGAATGAGGTCAAAATCATAAGAGCCAGCTTGAGCAAGGGGTAAGGGAAAAATCGTGCGAAAACCATAAATAATATCTGACATGAAAAGCAAGGGAATGCCATGAGAACTCTTGTTAATTGCCTGTTCCTGAATCATCCTTAACTTTTCAGGATCGTTCACATTATAAATCGATCCTACTTGGTGAATATCAAAATTATTTGGTAGTCCCAAATCCTTAAGGGGCCCCGTAGGCATAACACCACTCTCGGTAAATAAATCTCCGTTTAACTGAACAGTCTGTGCTATTTTTTCTTTTAAGCTCAAAGTATTTAATATTTCTTTTAGCTTATTTTTTTCCATTTGTGTGTCTCCTTTTTTATTTAAAAAAGCGCTTTCTTTAAATTAATTATAGTTTCTTTTGATTTATTTTTATATAATATTTTTCGTATTTATATCAAAAAACATATAAAGGATGTCATAATTTATTTTTTACAGCTATACCACACAAAAAGAGAGGGCTGAGTCGAATCCCTCTCTTTTATAAGTCATTCTATTTATCTTTATGTTCTCTCACGAACTCCAAGGTTTGTCGGTAACATTCCTGGGCTTCTTTGAGGCTGTAGTCAAACTGATACTCGTGCGTGATTTCTTTTTCTGAATCTTTATAAAACAAGCCACGTACAGGAACCTTTAACTCCTTTAACTTCTTCTCAAAGGAAATACCTTGGTCTTGAAACGAGTAGGCATTTCCATCCGTAATATAAGTTGCTGGAAAATCCGGGGTTAAGTGATTGACAATACTTATTTCATCCAGTTTTGGGCTGTCCTGCCAGTTTTTAGTTCCGATTTCGGCCCAGGCCACAGTTGTTACAAAAAATTTCATAAATGAACTACTTGAGCGAACATTGGTCATCTGTGTGAGATTCACAGGACCACAGTAAGATATTGCACCCTTAAGTACATTTTTATCTAAATCTTGTGGAACTCCTACACTTTTTCCATAGCTTGCATTTGTCTGAGTTGCAGCATACTGAAGAGCAATCTGTGAGCCGGCACTGTCGCCGCCAAGCATCATTTTAGACAGGTCTAAAAATTTAAATTTCTCTTTTTTCAAGCTCTGAACTAACTCACTAAGCTGCGTAACTTGATTGGGATAGGCAGAATCTGGTGCTGTCTCATAATTCATCGACAAAACGGCAATATGTGCATCCGCAGCTAATCTAGTAGCAAATTCCTGAGTTCCTTTTTTATCGCCCCCGACAAAACCACCACCATGTACCCAAATCAAAACAGGAAGCGCTTCTTGATTCTGTTTTGGGTAATATATATCGTAGGAATTATCTTTAAAACGTGATGCATAACGTTGGTCTCGCACTGTCGTAATCTTTTCCTGAGCTTTTCGGTAAGGTTCCGGTGCAGTAATTTGCACTTCAGAATTAAACATATGACGTATAATCCAAACGCCTGGTTTAGGCGATACATTGAATGCAATCACCACTAATAAGAACAAACCTCCTACAATACCGAAAAACCATAACAGACCTTTCAACAGTAGCTTTTTATACATAATATTTTTAATAAATCCTCTCTTTTTCGTCGATTAAGTATACCATGAAAATTCGATTAAATACAACTACAAATTAGAAACTTTTTTTGATTAAGGTTTATTTTATGTTAAAATATATCATGAAAAAAGTTTTGGAAAGAAGTAACTTTGATGGATTATGAGGCTCTACAATTAGTGACAAAGCAACTCTATTATAAATACTTGGTTCCTTTCGTGATTATTAATGATGCAGATGAAATAATTATTCCTAAAAAAATCGATTATTCAGAAAGCTACCTCAAAAGTCCTTATCTCAAGCAGGCAGAGAAAGGTCAGATTTTATTTTTTGAAGATAAGGAATATTTTTTCAGCAGTTTCTACTGCGACTTAATGGAATATAAAAATTGTAGAGTCTTAATTGGTCCCTGTGGCATACTCGGTACAGCAACAGATTCTTATAAGTTCAACAATCACAATTATTTAGCAGGTGTGCATTACTCCAAAGAGAGCCGAAAGACCTTTATTGATTTTGTAGAACTCTTGTATGCTTTGCTCAATGGAAAACTGTCTGACAGCACTAATTATAAATGGATTGTACGTCAAAGCCTCAGCGAGACACATACTGATGTTATTTTAGAAAAAAACTTGTCCCTCAGACGTTACGATGGTTCCTCATTTGACTCCTATGAGTTTGAGAAAAGATATATAGAAGCTATTAAACGAAATGAACCCGAAAAATTAGAGTGGATTTTCAAGAAAATGAGCAGTACTTATGATGTTGAACTTGCAACAAGTAAACTAGAAACGTTAAAGTATAAATGCGCCTCATTAATTGCTATCCTCACACGAGTCAGTATTAGTAATGGTGTTCCGATCCTCCAAGCTTACAGCTTATCTGACTCGCTAATCCAAAAGCTACAACGTATTAACTTTACTCAGGAGTGCCTAACCCATATAAAAGAAGGTTCTTTCCTCTTTATGGAGCTCATACATAGCTTCCCCTACTCCGAAAAAAGCCATCTTGTCAAACAAGTCTTATACTATATCGACGATCATCTGTATGAGCAAATTACCCTGAAAAATTTATCTGATTATACTCAAAGAAACGCCACTCACTTGTCTACAGAGTTCAAAAAAGCTGTGGGACACACGATACATAAGTACATTATTCAGAAAAAAATCGCTGAGGCAAAACATCTCTTGTTGTTTACATCCCAAAGCTATAAGGAAATTGCTATGCAACTCAGCTTTTCCAGTCAAAGTCATTTCATCCAAAGCTTTAAACGTATCGAAGACATGACACCTTTAGAATTTAGAAATAAGTATTTTTCATCAATTATCTGAATAGTACATCGTTCAAAGTGGTCACAAACATTATAAAAAACCTTGATGCTAAATCAAGGTTTTTGTTGTTTTTTATTATGAATATACAGAAAGAAAACTACCAGCTAAATATCAAAGAAAGGATTGGTATTTTCTTTACTTTCAATAATTTCAACATCTGTGCCAAAGCTGGCTAGTTTTTCAGCAATTTTTGGGATAAAGAGATGTTCCAAATAATGTCCAGGATCAAGTCCGATAAGGCCTTGCGAAAGCTGGTCATGGCCTACATGATAATAAATATCACCTGTAATGTAGAGGTCTGCTCCTTTGGCTTGAGCTTCTGGCCAAAATTTACCGCCACTTCCACCACAGAGAGCTACACGTTGAATAGTCTGGCTCAAAGAGCGATCATAAGTCACCAAGCGCAAATGATCTAAAGCAAAAGTTTGTTTCATTTTTTCTGAAAAATCAGCCAAGCTCATCGGCGCAATATTTCCGACACGGCCTAAACCTTCTTCTGTCAAGATTTCCGTATCTTTAATTTCTAAAAGATCGCAGAACCAATCGTTAAGTCCACCATCCACAACATCAATATTGGTATGACTTGTATAAACTGCAATACCCGCTTTTATCAAATCAAGGATAATTTTTTCTTGACTGTCCGCATCTGTCAGATTGGCTAAAGGCCGAAAAATAATCGGATGTTTTGCTAAAATCAAATCCACATCTTTTTCAATAGCCTCCGAAACTGTTTGCTCGCGAATATCTAAAGTAACCAAGACCTTTTTTACTGGAGCATCAAGCGAGCCTATCTGTAATCCAACCGGATCGCCTTCAACCGCTAAATCTTTGGGACAGAACGCTTCGTACAAGGCCATAAAATCTCTGATTTTCATTGGAGAACTCCTTCTATTTTTTCTTTTTCTGCTTGAACCGTGGCGCGTTTTTCATGATTTTCAGGCAGTCGCTCAAGTATTTTATTTAAAGTATTGAGCTCTTTGTTCCATTTTTGACGGAAGACTTCAGATTTTTCTTGTGACAAATAAGGGCCAAATTCAAGTTCTGTTTCATTCAGCTCAGATGTGCCGTGTTCTGCCACAATAATTTCGTAGATTTTTCCTGCTTCAAGAAGGATCTTTTCGGCAGTAATTACAAAATCATGTGCCACAAGCCAAGAACGAAGGCTCTCCTCATGGTTATTGGGTTGTAAAACGAGTTGGTCCACTTGGCTCAATTTATCTTTTCCTGCTTCGAGGATCTCGGAGATTAAAATGCCACCCATACCAGCAATCACGATGCTTGTGATATTATCATTTTCTTCAAAGGCAGCCAAACCATTGGCTAATCTGACTTTAATTTTCTCTTGCAACTTCTGCTCAGCCACGTGATTTTGGGCGATTTGATAAGGTCCTTTGACAACTTCACCTGCGATGGCAAAGTCAATCTTTTCTTGCTGAACCAAATAGGAAGGTAAATAAGCATGATCACTGCCCACGTCCAGAAGACGGCTGTTTGGCTTCACGAGATCTGCAACAGCTTGTAGGCGTTTCGAGAGTTTTATTTCATTCATTTAAGTTTTTCTTTCCAAATTTACAGTATGCGAGCACAGGACATTCTTCACACTTTGGTGCACGTGCTGTACAATGATAACGACCAAAAAAGATAAGATGGTGATGGCTTTCCACCCAGCGTTCTTCAGGAATCAGCTTCATCAACTTCTCTTCAACCTCCAAGACGGAGGCTTTTTGTGGTACAATATCCAATCGTTTCGAAATCCGTTCAACATGTGTATCAACAGCAATCCCAGGAATACCGTAGGTTTCTCCCAGAACAACATTTGCTGTTTTCCGTCCTACACCTGGCAAGGTTTGTAATAATTTTTTATCTCTGGGTAGTTCACTGTTAAAATTTTCTACCAACATTTGCGAAGTCTTGACAATATTTTTCGCTTTTGTTTTGTAAAGACCAATCGTTCGGATACATTGTTCAACATCCGCGATATCTGCTTGAGCCAAGCTTTCTGGATCAGGGTATTTCGCAAAAAGGCTTGGTGTTGCCTTGTTAACACCCTTATCGGTGGCTTGTGCGGATAAAATAGTAGCAATTAAAAGTTGAAAAGGTGTTTCCCATTCTAGTTCACCATGTGCTTCGGGAAACATAGCAACAATGATATCTAAAGCTTCTAAAAATCGTTTCTTACTCAGCATATTATTTTCCGTTCCATGGGCCATCCATCGGGATATAGAAATCAGTAGTTTTGTGATTTTGCGTTGCTTCGGTACGCTCTTCCTTGCGCTGTTCTACAGCTTGAGTACTCATCAAACCATCATTGCGCCAATTGCGTAAAATGGCTTTGATGTAGTTAAGTGAAACCTTGCGGTTCACCACTGCTTCACGTAGGGCAAGTTTAATGAGCTCAAAGTCGTACTTATCTTCAAACAAGAGAATACGGAGCTCTTCGCTTTGCATCGGAGTAACCATACCCATTTCTGCTTCGAAAATATTAACCAACTCTTGCAGCTGACTCTTGTTTTGTTGTGTTGGTGCACTGGTTTCTGCATGCTCTTCTTTAGCTAAACCAGCCAATTGGTCTAATTTTTTTAAAGCGGGCGTGACATCAAAGATGGTTTCCATATCTCCAGCAATTCCGAGTAGAGTGACCTTTAGAGAACCAAACTCTTGAAGATTATCAATACTACGGTTCACATCCGCAAGTTTTTTTCCTATCTTAGTGGCTATTTCACTTGGCGCTATATCCCGATTTTCATATAAATAGAGCCAAACCAAAAAATCCTCTGCCGAAGGAAATACTTGAGCAAAATGCTCCAGCATAGCATGAGGTAGTACAATGTGTCCAGTCATGTAATTTTCATAGTAGGTCATAGTTCTATTTTATCATAAATGCTCCAATCAACCACAGATACATCATCATTAAGTTTATTAAGTTGTTAAGTCATACTCCACTTGCATCTTAATAAAACTTTTTCTCCCTTCCCCTTTTCAGTTTATATTAATAAAAAAGAAACCCTAAATTTCTCAAGGTTTCTTCAATAATTATTATTATTTTTCAAATGGTTCATTAAACAAACTCTTCGTATTCATTAGGATCTTGTCCATCAATACGTCCGTCCGGTTTTTCCAAGGTATTAATTTGTGCAATCTCTTCTTTAGTCAATTCAAAATCAAAAATTGCAAGATTTTCACGCTGATGAACCAAGTCTTTAGACTTAGGAATCGGAAGAATCCCACGTTCTACATGCCAACGTAGAACAATTTGACCGGCTGTTTTCCCATATTTTTCAGCAAGATTAGTAATGATATGCTCCTCAAGAGCGTCATTTCCTCGTCCTAGTGGACTCCACGCTTCAGTTATGATTCCTCGTTCAGCATTAGCTTTTACCATACGCTCTTGTACCCAATATGGATGTATTTCAATTTGGTTCACTGCTGGTGTAATGCCTGTTTCATCAATAATTTTATCTAAATGCTCAGGTTCGAAATTAGAAACACCAATAGATCGGGAAAAGCCCAATTTTTGAGCCTGAATTAAAGCTTTCCAAGCTTCAACATACAATCCACGTTTTGGAAGAGGCCAATGAATTAAATACAAATCAAAATATTCTAAGCCCATACGAAAAAGTGATTCTTGAATCATTCCAAGGGCATCTTCAAAATGGTGATATTTCCCCGGTAATTTGGTTGTCACAAAGAATTCAGAACGGGGAATGCCTGAACGGCGTATTGCCTCACCAACCATGCCTTCACTGTCATAATTTGTGGAAGTGTCTAAAAGGCGATAACCGCTTTGTATTGCTGTCATGACATCGTCTAGACCATCACCACCTCGAATCTGATAGGTTCCAAGCCCAACAGCTGGTATCAAGTGGCCATCGTTCATTGTAATTAAGGGTGCTTTCATCAGTAAATCCTCCTCTAATTGAATTCTTGAGAAAATAATCATATATTCTCTATATTGTCATTCTAACATAGGATTGAGGCAAAGAAAAAATACCCTGTTTATTAATTTTTGGTTATAGACTTTTTAAGTTTTTATTTTCCCTGTTCAACTCCATCAAACAGCACTTTATATTCTCCGTAACCTTCTTCATCCAACTTTTCGACTGGGACAAATTTTAACGCCGCAGCATTTATACAGTAGCGCAAACCTCCCTGATCTTGTGGACCATCAGTGAAAACATGACCTAAATGAGAATCAGCCTCCCTGCTCCGTACTTCCACACGATGCATACCTAAGGAAAAATCTGCTTTTTCTTTTACCCCTTGCTTATCTATAGGATGGGTAAATGAAGGCCAACCACAACCTGCATCATATTTATCGGTCGAGCTAAAAAGCGCTTCTCCACTGACAATATCAACATAAATTCCGTCTTGATAAAAATCATCATATTTTCCTGAAAAAGGACGCTCAGTTGCATTTTCTTGTGTTACTGCATATTCAATATCAGACAATTTTTGTTTGAGTTCTTCTTTTGAAATTTTTTCCATTATCAACACCGCCTTATCTGTTTTTCTCCCTTTATTATAGCACTCCTCCAGTAAAAAGTATTTGCTTCTGTCTGAAAATTCACCATGAAGCATCAATATGTTTATAAAAAAAACCACTTACCTAAGCGGTTTTTCTTATCTTTTCACTCTATTTTTTAGCAATGTAATGCGATGAGCAATAACATTTTTTAATTTTACTGCTCCCATCTTATCCATAATTTCCAGGCAACTTGCTATAATCTTTTCGCCTTTACTTCGATTTTCAAAAGCGTAAGTATAACAACCTTTTAATATACGAGTTATTGCTTTACTGGTCAAATCTGATTCCACAGCGAGGCTGTTCAACCGTGATAAGACAATCCCTGCTTTTGTATCGCAATCTGCTTCAATAAATACTAATTCAGCCTTAATTAAAATATTGATAAGTAATGCACGATATTCATGAAGTACTTTTAAATATTTAAAAACATTTTTATTTTTAAAAAATGTTTCAATTATACACCAGACCAAATTCAGATTGAGTTGTTCCAAAGTGTGAATGAGAATGTACAATTCGTAAAGCCCCCACAGTGGACCTACAGATAAAAGTGCTTCAACCTCCTGGATTTCTTTTTCCGATAGCTGAGTATAAGTTGCTTTGGCACTTAAAGCAATCATATATGTAGATTCATTCTCATACTCTAGGTTTTTTTCATACAGATGATGAAGCTCAGCTTCATCTTGATTATAATATGCATCTTCTATATTTTGGAATTGCGTAATAAAATATTCGGGTAAACCATTATTTACAAGTAATGAATAATCTAGTATGGTAAGGTTCATACATTCTAGTAGAGCTTCAAGCTTATCAAACGATACCAATGATTTACCATTCTCAAACTGTGAAATCGTCGCTTTAGAAACACCTGTTAAAGTATTCAACTCAGATAGACTCATGTTTTTCTGCAATCTTAAGTGTCGAAATATTTTACCATACTTACTATAAATCATATAACATAAACCCTACTTTTAAGCTTATAAAGTATACCTTAACCTTTATTGTTATATACTTTTAAAGCTCTCACTTTCCAAGTTAAAATTATATCTTTTTTTATACTTGAGAGTATATACCAAACAGGATTTGTTTAGAAAACTAAACATTGTGTGGTTTTATTATATTTTTTCTTGTTATCTACGGTATTTTTTTGTTATGATTAAAGTTTGTTCAAAAAACTATTGATACTTTCTTCTATTATATATTAGCTAATAATTGTATCCTTTAAAGAAACAGTACACAAAAAAAACGAGGGCGATAACACCTCGTTTTAGTTCATTATTATTTTGTTATTATATTACTTTGATTGGAGGATCAATTAGTAAAAGAAGCGAATGAGTATACCACCCATGATAAGGACAATGGCACCACACAAGCGGTTGGCCATTTGTGCAAAGGCAATCATTTCCATACGATCAGAGGCAGAGAGAACGGCAATATTCCCTGTTCCACCCATTGAGTTATTTATCATCCCAGCGCCAATAGCTGTTTCGACAGGGTACATGCCTAAGGCAAGACCTAAGAACCAGCTGGTCAATCCCATAGCGATAACACTTGTCAGACAGAGCACAATAAATTGCCATGTTAAAGCTGAACCAAGTGTGGTCAAATCGATCAATGCTAAACCAATACCTGCCAATACCGCATGAGTAAGATTAGTCATGATAATTTGATTAAACATAACAACCGAATCTTCCAACTCTTTTGGTACAGCATCAAAGGCTTTGAGAACAAAGACGATGATAATCATAAATGCATATTCGTGAATATTTGGGAAGAAATTGTTCAAGATAACACCAACCATAAGTAAGGTAAAGGCATATAGCATACCGACACCAATTTTAGTTGCATCAAACTCAATTTTCGGTTTTGCCAGTTCTTCTTTTGTCGCAGAAACTAATGTTCCATGACCATTGTATTTTGATTTCGCAAAGATTTTAGAAATGGAAAGTGCCCCAATAATGGCAATGATATTCCCAAAGGTTACTGCGGGAGCAAGTTGGGAGAAAATTGCCGTTTGGTTACCATTAGCTAAACCATCAGCATAGATTTGTGATAAAGGAGTAATTCCGGCTCCCATACCACCAGACATCATAGGCATTGAAACATACATGACAGAGTCTGCAAAACCATTGCCAAGCAAGACACCCATACCACCCACAGCGAAGAAACCAACAACCATTGTTACCAAAGCAACAGGGATGAATTTAGCTGAAGCTTTGACAAGCAAACTTCTGTTCATTCCTAAGATTGACCCACAAATTAGGGCTGCAATATAGAAATCAAGGAAACCAAACTGACCACCCATAAATTTCCCAACTGCATCTGTTACATTCGCAGGAATGATGTGGAAAAAGGATAAGAGGGTTGCACCTAACAAAGTAAAGACAGAACCTCCACCCAAATATGAATTCATGATAGGTAATTTTTCACCGATAAAATAAAGCAGGTGGCCTAACAGTACTAATAGGAGAGTGATACCCACCATGTTAAGCGGTAATTTCCCTAAACCTATCGTCACTGCCAATACAATCATAAAAAAGGCATAGAGAGGAAGACTTATTCCTGAAATTTTTATTTCTTTTAATTTTTTCATTTTAATCCATTAACCTCTTAGTATTTTGGATACCATTTCATCTCGCGAACGGCTTTCACCATATCTTTTTCTTGAGCTTGTGCTAAGCCTTGTTCTTGAGCTTTTTTCGCTACTGCTTCTGCAACTTTGATTGAAACATCAGCAACATATTCAAATGGAGGAAGCACAGGAGCTCCAGCTGCTCCAGGATCAACAAGACCGCTCAGTGAGTGTGCAGCTGCACCAATCATTTCATCAGTAAGTAGTGAAGCTTCTGAAGCCAACATACCAAGCCCCAAGCCAGGATAGATCAAAGCATTATTTGCTTGACCGATTTGGTAGTCAACACCTTTATAAGTCACGGTTCCTGATGGAATACCTGTTGCAACAAAAGCTTTTCCATCTGACCATGCGATCACTTGCTCCGCAGTTGCTTCCAATTTTTTAGTCGGATTGGAGATAGGGAAAATCACTGGTCGTTCTGTATTGGCACACATTGCTTCAACAACTTCTTTCGTAAATGCACCAGCATCAGTCGAAGTACCAACTAAGATAGTAGCTTTTACTGTTTTGATAACATTCGCTAAGTCCGTCATGTCACCAGCTTTTTCAAAATCTGCGCGTTTCTTAGCAAATGGTTTTTGTGCGGGTGTCAAATCTTCCATATCATCAAAAAGTAAACCTTGTTTATCCATCATAAAGAAGTGGTTATAGGCTTCTTCTTCTGAAAGACCTTCACTTACCATTTCTGCATGAACACGATCAGCAATACCTGCACCAGCAGAGCCACCACCGTAGCAAAGATAAACTTGATCCGTTAATTTTTCACCTGTAATATCAAGTGAACCAAAGATACCTCCTAAGACAACAATACCAGTTCCTTGGATATCATCGTTGAATGTTGGGATTTCTTTTTTGTATTTGTTCAAGATATTTGCAGCATTTGAGCGTCCGAAGTCTTCCCAGTGTAAGTAAAGTTTAGGAAACATTGTCTCAGCAGTTTCTACAAATTGGTCGATGAAGTCGTAATATTGGTCACCATAAACGCGAGTGTGACGATTTCCAAGATACATTGGGTCTTCCAAGAGTTCTTTGCGGTTAGTACCTGCATCAATAACGATAGGAAGTACTGACGCAGGATCGATACCTGCTGCTGCAGTATAAACCATTAATTTCCCAACAGAGATATCTACACCTTGTGTACCCCAATCACCAATACCAAGAATTCCTTCAGCATCGGTCACAACAATCAAGCGTATATTGCGGTCACCTGCTGCATTTTTCAAGGTTTCTTGAATATTTTCTGGGTGGTTAATATCAAGGTATGCAGCATATTGTGGATCAACAAATAGACGGCTGTAGTTTTCGATTGTTTCAGCAATAACTGGATCATACACGATAGGATTGAACTCAACGATATGTTGGTTAAACAAATAGTAAAACAAAGTACGATTTGTATTGAAGATTTCCATCAAGAAATGACGTTTCTCCAAATCAGATGGTTTTTCCAAGTAATGTTGGTATGTTTGTTCTGCTTGTTCTTCAAGTGTTTGAACATAAGGTGGCAAAAGACCGATTAAACCTAATTCCTTACGTTCTTCCATAGTAAATGCTGTTCCTTTATTTAAAAAAGGATTGTTTAAAATTTCATGTGCACGCATTCGTACGTCCTCCAAATTTATTATTCCTATAAGAAATTCTTACAAGATGTATTTTAATACTTATAAAAAATTATAGTCAAACCTTTAGGTTACGATAAATATAATTTATAACAAATTGATAAACTTGTGGTAGAATATAAAAGTCAAAGGAGCGTTTAATCTAATGAACTTGCATGATTTCGAGTACTTTAATGCTTTAGGAGACTTGCTGTCTTTTACTGCTGTTTCTAATCATTTTGGGGTAAGTCAGCCGACAATTACCTATGCTGTAAAGAGATTGGAACAATATTATAACTGTAATTTAATATATAAAGATCCTTCCCATCGAACCGTTGTACTGACGGATGAAGGAAAAATTTTAAAAATTCATATTGAAAGTATCTTAGAAGAGTTAGCACTCACGCAAAGAGCCATTGAACATTCTAAAAATCATCAAAATCATATTGGATTTCCACCTATTATTCGAGCAAAAATTTTGGCACAGCTCTTAAATGATAAGGATGCTATTAGCTTTTTATCTAAATTTGATTTAGTATCGGGTGGCTCGGAAGAGCTTCTGGCCAAACTCATCTCTGGCACAATTGATTTTAGCCTCATTGGAAGCATTGCTCCACTGATGCATCCCAACCTTTTTGTAAAATTACTTTATCAACGTGAATTTTATATCTTTGTCTCTAAAGACAACCCACTCGCTTCGCGTCAAGAAATTTCATTTAAAGAAGCCTTGGATTATCCTTTTATTCTTCTTGATGAAAGCTTTGTGCACATGGAGGCTTTCCAAAATTTGAATGAAAAATACAAGAAAAAAGCTAAAATTCTCTTTAATTTTTCAGATATCCATACTATTGGTCAGCTGGTCAACTCAAATGTGGGTATAACCTTAATGACCGATTTTCTTCCATTTGCTGATATGGATAGTCTTATAAAGATACCATTAATACCTGAAGATAAGCAAATTTTTCATGTTCAATATGCCTATCTCAGAAGCACTCTTCTTAATGCGGACTTGAAAGAATTAATTCGTTTACTAGATGAACTCAATGAAAAAATAAATTGAAGCAAAAAGAGAAACTTTCTCTTTTTTTCTTTGTTAAATTTTCTTCCTTTTTTTCACAAAGTTTCCTCAACCGCATAATTCCGGAAAGAATTGTTTGACAAGCCCCCATTAAAAAAGGTAAAATATTCACAAAGACTATGTAAAGGAGATAACATGGCTGGCTCCCAAGTTAATAAACAACTACCCAAGGCAACAGCAAAACGTTTGCCTCAATATTATCGCTTGTTCAAACTTTTAGTTGATGAACAAGTAACACGCACAAACTCACAACTTATTTCGGAAAAAATTGGTGTGGATGCAGCGACGATTCGTCGCGATTTTTCACTCTTTGGTGAGCTGGGACGTCGAGGCTATGGTTATGAAACACGCGCTTTACGTGATTTCTTTGGAGAATTACTCGGACAAGATCAAGAAACGCATATCGCACTCATAGGAGTTGGTAACCTTGGACGCGCCCTTATTAATTATGAATTCCAAAACCGCAATAAAATGCGTGTTACCCAAGCTTATGATGTTCCAGAAAATCCTCTCGTTGGTACAACTACTTCTACTGGTGTTCCTATCTATGACATCGCTGACTTCTCTAAAAATATTAAAGATTCAAAAATCAAAACAGCAATTATTTCTGTAAATAAAGAGAATGCTCAAGAAGTCGCAGATATCCTAGTTAAAGCTGGTATCAAAGGTATCCTTAATTTTTCACCCTTGCGCTTGCAAGTTCCAGAAGATGTTGTTGTTCAGTCGATCGACTTAACGAAAGAGCTTCAAACTCTTTTATTCTTTATGTCAAATAAGGACATCAAATAAAATAAAAAAGCATGATTCAAAAATCATGCTTTTATTTTATTCAGCTGCTCAATCTATGCAAAACATCATAAATTAAATAAAATTTGGCGATACTCTCTTGGAAAAAAGCGCCGTATTTCATCAGAATTATAGCCGATCAGATAATTATTTTCATCGATAAAAATTGGCGTCTTAAAAAGTGAAGGGTTCATTTTAAGGTAATATAGTGCACTTTTTAGTTCCATTTCTGCCACTTTTTCCAGCTCTTCTGCTTTGTGTTTACTTCTTTCTGGATTTTTGATTAATTCATTCATGCCTTCTGTCGTTAGCGTTAAAAGTTTCAGCAAATCATCAATAGATATTTGACTTATATTATGCTTCTCAAAATCTATGCCATAACGTTCTAACCACACGAAGACTTTTTGACTAGATTTACACCTACTGCTATAATAAATTTTTAATATTCGCCACACCTCTTTCCTTTCACACCTATTGTTCAGTATTCAAATAAAATTAAGAAATAAAATAGGCAACACTAAAAGTAAAAAGAAGGGGATCATCACTTGCATTGGATCCGAAATAATATGTGCTGCCATATCCATGGAAAGCTGTTCGAAAAGGGGGATGGGAGTTTTTGTTATTAAGCTATCTCCAGATACGTTCCCGCTCATACTTAAATTCATCATCTTACTACTGCTCCTATTTAAAGGATTTATTTTGGTCAGACGCCCCTGAACTAAGCGCCGATATACTGTTCCCACATTACCCTCACAGCGGATAAGAGTTAGGATCGGTGTACCTTTAACTTCACTATTTACCACATCAACTTGGGTATCCTTTATTACTTCATTTGTAGTTACTTGATACTCATAGATATTCTGAAAGTCAGTTGCATAGATTTTATCGCCCTTTACGAGGTTGCTAATACGGTTAAAAAGAACGTCAACATTTTTATTGGTATTGACATTGTAAATATTGTGAGCTAAAAGCACATAGTTGCCTTTTCCTAATTTTTGTCCTTGCCGATAAGTGGAGGCACCGGTCATCAAATTGGTTTGACTTATTCCGGCCAATATGGGCAAATTAACTTCTTCCTTTGGGATATAAAGTTTCCCAATGCCATTATCATTGACTGTATGTTGCAGATTTTTTCTACTTTCCGCAAAATTAGTAACATTTACACTAGCAATTTTACTCTCATCATAATCACCTTTGAGTATCTTATCTGGATTATAAGCGGATAATTCGTGTTGCTTTCCCACATTAATGTTAGGCAAGGATGATTGTGTCTGCATTCGGAAATAGCCATAAATGGCAAAACCTAAAATGGCAATCATAACCACTAGCATCACAACAAACATACCACGTGTCACGATTATCAAACGGCGAATACGTTTTAGAGCACGTGCCGAAATTTTTGGGTCTTTCTTGCGTGACTGTTTTAAAAAAATCCGATAAAGCAGGAAGAGAATAATAAATAAGAGGAAGCAAACTCCTAATGTTCCCATAACCACAGTTTGATAGGTCCAAATATTACGCTTGCTTGTCTTCTTAGATATAGCTTCGTGATACGGAATCCGTTTCCCATTTACAAGTAAACGATAAGTATTAATTCCTGGTGGTGTACAAGTTAAGAGTGTTACACGATCTTCGCCAGGGATGATTTTCACCTTGTCCACTTCACTCGGAAGAACTTCCTGAAAAGAATCAATCTCGTAGGCGAGCTTTTTACCCAGTATATTAATAAAGAAGATATCGCCTTCTTTTAGATTTTTGATATCTGTAAAAAGAACCTGGTTCTCTAAGCCACTGTGCCCACTAAGGACGGCGCGCGTATTTTTTCCTCCAATAGGGATAGAGGACGATTCAAAATGCCCCACGCCCTTGTCTAAGGTTCCATAAGATGTCCCATGATAAAAAGGGAGATTATTCACATTGATAGCTGGAATATCAATCGTCCCCATTACTGGAGGATTACCGTTAGAGATAACTTTACTATAATCTACCGGATGACCAACTTTTCCTTCCTGACGTTCAAATATATATTGATTATATTTTTCAGCTAAAGCCCACTGCTCGCTGCGTTCTTTTTGACTCATTTTTTTCAGAGTGTCATTATAACTGCTGGTTGCAATGGACCTTTGTCGGTTAGCCATATAGTTACCAATGATTGGATAGATAAGAATTCCAACACCGATAAAAATTAATAGAAAGGCAAAAACAAGGAGTGGAGAAACTCTTCGGCTTTTTTGACCTGATGGGATAGTCATATTCCTTTTCTTTTTTTGTTTCTTAATCAATTTTTTCTCCAATTTTTCTTCAAAGTTTTGTTCGCCCTTGAAAAAATATAAGATTGAAGTTTTGAATACAGTCCTGCATGTATCCAACTTCAATCTTAATTTGTTCAAGAGTTATTCATTAGTGTGCTTTTTTTGTCCACCAAAGTCCACTGAACCCAACAAGTAAAATCACGCTTATCATTGCGATGATAATTTGATAAGATCCAATATTACCACTTGTATCGGGTAACTTATTTGGCAAATCGTTATCAGGAATTTGCGGAGTATCCGGTAAAACCATACTTGATTTTGGATAAATATAGACTTCATTGATCAAACCATTTGCATTTTGCATTGGAAGAGAGACCAACACAGGCGACATGGGCGCTGGTACTTGCTCACTCTTTGTTTCCGTAACCTGATACACGCCTCGGGGAAGTCCTGTTAATTCGGCCTCTCCTTTAACATTTGTAGTGACAGTTTGACTAAATGCATCCGCCCCTTGAGCAGTTACATAAGTATTCATCTCCGTTTTAGTCATGCGTGTAATCGTATATTGGACGCCTGCAAGACGCTGGAGATTTTCCGTACCACTTTTTACTGGTGTTCCATCATGTGGCAACTGATTCTCTTGGTTATCACTTAAATTATATTTGATGATATGAATACCATAACTTCCAGTAACTTCTTGAGCAGCAACGTTCTGGGCAAATGCGGTTGATAAGAGAAGCGACAAAACTGTTGTTAGCATAAAAATATATTTTTTCATTTTAAGCCACCTCTTTATTTTTCTTTGTTTGACGGTAAAAGAATACTCCACCAAGACTGAGCATTCCAAGTACAAGAAGACCAAGTGCAATTAACAGTGCGATTCCATTTTTACCACCGGTAAATGGCAAGAGAGATTCTGCGTCATCTTTAATTTGGAGATTAATTGTTTGATTACCTTCTTTTACATTAAATGTAACTGGTGTTTTCAAAAGCTCATAACCTGCTGGTGCTTTAATTTCGAAAACAGTATAAGTTTGGGAAATAGGCGTGTGATTGGTATCATAACCTGCAAAAAGATTTTGATCGACATTCAGATTACCCGTCTTATCCGTTTCATATGTGCCAATAAAGTTGACATTTTGTTCACCATCTTCTGGGATTTCTTTTAAATTTCCTCGATAAATGGCGAATTTTGCACCAGCTAAACCATCTCCTAAAATATTTTTTTTGAAGATGTCTAAGTGGGCTGAACGGTTGAGTCCCAAGTTATTATAAGGTAATTCTTGCAAACCATTTTTTGGCTTAATCACTGTATCGAGATCTTTAAGAGTGGCACCAACGTCATTCCAATCAGATCCTTTGTTAGGAGTTTGAGTGGTAATACGGTTTCCTTCAGCTTGAACTTTTGAATTCTTCGCATCTGAGTTAGTCGAATCTGCCATGAACTTAGTAATTTGATATTCTTTTGTTTGTAGCTGACCGTTGATTTCAAATTCAGCAATATAATGCCCTTCGGATAAGTTGCTGAAAGTATAGAAACCTTTGTCATCCGTTTTGATTAAAGAATTACCTTTATCATCAATGAATTTTTCTCCCTTGACATTTTCAGTCACTAGCTGACCTTTGTAGTCCGGATTTTCCAAGCTCGTACGGTAAAGTTTAACAGCAATATCTTTAACTGGGGCCTCGGTATCATCTTTCAGCCCATCATAGTTATCGTCATACCAAACATAGCCTGACAATTCACGACCATAAATCTTTGTTTCAACATTATTAGTCGTCTGCTCTTGATTGACAATCGAATTCACCGTTGCATTATTGATTAAATCTGCGCCAACATTGTCTTTGTGCTCTACTGTGATTTTTAAAGCGTAAGTTGTATTGGCAGGAATATTGTCTACATCAACCAAAATTGCAGAGGTTTTTTCCAGCACAGATGCATCTGAACCGTCATAGGCTAGCCAGCCCTTTGCAGCTAGATCTGTCGCACTGTGTGGTAAACTATTTGGGTCTAATTTAGTATTTGTTTCTGCTTGGCTTGGATCTTTGTAATACAGACGGGCCCCATTAACAGACTTACCATTTGCATCAACCAATTGAGCCGAAAGGACATGAGCTGTACCTTTAGCATTAAAACTTGTTTGACGGCCATCTTGATTGAAAGGTAAAACATCTAAAATACGAACCTTATCCATACTTGATGTTGCACTTGTATTTGCAGCCTTAATTGTGTAAGTAATGGGTTGAAGACGGATTTTTGCTGTATCCACTGGATCCACAGTTCCGTTTTCTGTTAGATTCTTATCAACTTCTTTAGAAGCTTTCAAGGCATTTTCTGTGTCCTTGTCCACAGTAGTCACTACATCATTACTTGGATCATCAAATGATGTATCGTCATAATAATGACCAAACTGTTTTGTGTTATTCACGATATGGACTTTACCATTTTCATCACGTTCGACTTTGCTCTCATCCGTAACTCGTGCACCAATTTCAAAACGTACTTTATGGATTTGTTCGTACATTTTAGGGTCTTTAAGTAACTCTGGTTTAGCTTTGATAGTTAGCAAACCATTAACTAAGCTATAATCAAATTGACTCGTAAGAAATTCCCCTTTATTTGTACCATCCCATGCGTAAGCTTTAATCGTTGAGACGTCAGCAAAAGTAATACCTGCAGGAGTCTGGTCTGTTAATTGCCAATCTTTGAGCGCCTTAGTTTCATCATAAGTTGGAAGCTCTAAAAATTCACCTTCCAAAGTATAAAGATACTTTTCATGAATATCCGTCAATGTATCTGAATTGACAAGCGTTTCATCAGAATCATTAACATATTTCACTGGTGGATTTAAAGGTTTGGGCTTAGAAAAAGCCTTTACTGAGGGAACCGCAAAGTAATCAACGTTTCCTTCAGCTGTTTTTTGATTAAGCAAGTAGGTTGCAGCATTAGCAGGATAGAACTTTCCATCACGATACTCTTCTTTTAATTCAACATTATAAGTTAAACGAATACCATCTTTTTCTGTATCTGTTCCCCCAAAATTTAATGAATTTAAAGTAACTTGATTATTTTCTGGTACAACTTGTACATCTGAAGCATAGGTTGGAAATCCTGACTCCCCCTTTTTGATTTCGCTTAAAACACCATTTTCTACCTTCAAAGCAGAAAGTTCTGGATTTCCTTTGTAAGTTACAAATTCACTCATTGGATCTGTCACAATACCATTTTGAATGGAGTTTGAGATTCTATTCTTCAAATGATTTAGAGCATCAATCAAAGCCTCTTCATTAGCTGCAGAATAGTAGCCATCTTTACCTATAGCCTTTAGTACCTCTAAAGCATTGGATCCCGTAGTAAAACCAATAGAATACTTTACAAAATCTGTATACTGAGAACTTCTATTAAGAATATAATTCTTATTTTGCTCAATAATTTCATATAGATGGTTTTGTTCTTCCGAACCTGTCCCATTCCAGCCTGTGTTCATTTGATAGGCATCAAAACCTCTACGATCCTGAGACATATGGACAACATTAGAATCGAGAGCATTGTTGTACAACTGTAGATCTGGACTATAAGTAGGTAAACCATCAGTTAAGACGATCACAACTTTTTGTGCTTCCTGTCTAGCCCCATATTTAGAGTCTGTAACCATTTTATACCCTGCATCAACTCCCATAAATGTTGGAGTACCTGATGAATTTCCTGGAGGATTTTTTATCAAAGATTTATCCATATATTCTTCCGAACTATCTGTAAAAGCTGTACCGTTCGAAAATGTAGCTATATTTGCAAATAAATCACTAGTTCCCCATAGTGAACCATCTGAACCAAAATTAGAGAGCCCCAATCGTATCATCCCTTTATTATTTGGTGCTAACAATTGTTCAGAAAAGTCTCTTACTGCTGACTGCAAAAGTTCCCATCGACTAGGTGATCCATACTTATTTCCATAAATATCAGAATTCATCGAAGTAGACTTGTCCAAGACTAAAGCAATATCAACAGGTTGCGTTTCTTTCAAGGCCTTACCAATAACATCCAATTGAATTTTGAAGTTGTTAGGATCATCTGTTGGGATGACGATTTTTTTAACATAGGCATCACCATAAGAATGGTAACCATTTTCAAAATTCATCAATCCAGTGCCTAATACATTTTCCGTTGGTGTCACTTCACTGTTATCTTTACTAAAGTCAAAGTTTTGAATATTATCGGAACTTTGGCTATTTGTATAGTTTTGTGTGTGATTAGTTGGATAGATACCTGTATTATCATTCAAATAAGAGAAGGGGTCATTAGGAGTAACCTCTATTTTTGGGGTTAATGACTTGGGGAAAAAATTAGTCTCGTTAACTGGTTCTACAGCAGGAGCATTATCCATCGTTTCAGCTAAAACAGGAATAAAGCTATTAAAAATTAATACAAACGTAGCTAGTGCCATCAACATTTTTTTCATACGATTTCTTTTAAGATTCATTTTATATCCTTTTCCATCATTCAAAAAATAACGAAAAAATTTTTTAAAAAGCAAAATTGCTCGTTTATTTCTTGGTGATTAATAAGCAATCAGACGGCTAGAGCATACTCTATCCGCCTATTACCTGAATCTAATTATGCTTGGCGACGCTTTTTGTCAATCACTACTGCTGCTGTACCAAGAGCTATTGCACCAATCGCGATACTTACCATCAATGTTGTACCTTTGGCACCAGTAAATGGAAGATCTGATTGTTTTTTATTTTCGACAGTTGCTTCCCATGTTTTATCTGCTGCTGTGTCCAGAGTTACATTAACTTTGATTGGGTCTTTTACCAACTCATAACCTGAAGGAGCCTTCGTTTCAACTACCCAATAATCACGTTGAATATCTGCATCAGCAAATGTTGGTTCTGTACCATCCATATCTTGTTTACCATTACCATTTACATCGTCATACCATTTCAGTGGTAAGCCATCAAATCCTGCATGACCTTGGGCATCGGAAGTTGATGTTAAGAAATGTACACCGTCAGGTAATTTTGTCCCTTCAGCATAGGACTGTCCATCTGAGGCTAAGAATTTACCAGCACGTGCATTTGCTTCGGAAGTGGCGATATAGAATTCGGCACCTGCTAAGTTATCACCATTTTCATCTATTTTATGCAGATCCAACCCGCCATCAAAGTATTTAGGTTTGTCTGGGTTGGTATCTGTATCTGGATCCAAACCTGGTGATTTTTTATCAACGGTAAAGCTATTTACAATCTCACCATCCCAATTTTCATTAACTTGAGCCTTATAAACCACGCGCATTTGTGTCGCACCTGCCATATTACCAACTTTTTCCATTCCAGCTTTAGTTAACTGAACCGTGTTTTTACCTGCAGGTGTCATTTCATTTGCTCCATCTACAAATGTATAATCCGTTCCTTGTTCAAGTGATACCCAGTTATTGTCTTTATCTTTAACTTGAACATCAACAGAGAGAAGATTTTGGTTGGGATTCAAATCATCAGTGACTGTTAAGTAATCCATATACACTTTATCGCCTTTGTGTACATGTCCTCCAGTTGAACCAGGACCAGTATAATCTGAGTTAGGATCTAAACCTTCAATAAAGCTATCCTCTGGGGCAAGATAGAAAAAGTCCGCAGGGTTAATATCAAAAGCAGCATCCCATTCATAAGTTTGACCCGCAACTAACGATTCACCATTTGTTCCATCAATTGTTTTCACAGGATGAAGTGGTGTATCTTCTTCATTTTTAGGATATACATTCACATCATAAATTAAGCTTGATTGTGAGTCGCGATTTGTCATAGGTACATACACAAAAGCAGGAATTGCTTTATATTTAATAGTTGTAGTTTCACCGGTAGTATTGTTAACTACACCAGTTGAATCTTCTTCAACTAACATATAAATACCATCATTCGCTTTTCCCTTGCCTAAGTCAAATGTTATTTGTCCATTAGCGTCAGTTGTAGTTTCTATTGGGGCAAAGGCAGTATCAATCTCGTAGTCTTTACCCTCAACTGCTGTAGCAGCATCCACTAAGGGTTGCCCACCATCCAATGCTTTCACACGAACAAGTTTGAATTTTACATTTTTCAGAGTTGCTAGGTTATCTGGATTATCCCATTTTGTACCGTCGCCAGGTGCACCGAGTTGCCCTTCACTTTGGATTGCATATTTTGTCAAAGTGATTGAGCGTTGCGAAGTGTTGTCAGCAATTGCTTGTGAATCTGCATGCGCAACGGTAACGTTGTTTAAAAAAGCAGGAGCTGACAAGCTGATTGCACTTGTTCCAGCAAGGGTTGTTAACGCTAAGCCAACAATAATAGTGTTTTTGTAAGAATTTTTCATTTCTACCTCTCTCAATATATGATGTTCTCAAGTTAATTAAATTGACAAAAGACTTTAATCTAACTTAATCGGTTGTATTATACCGTCTATTTTGACAAAACTCAATGGCTGTCCAGTTTTGTTTAGGATGCTAAACAAAGATTTTTTTAGAAACACCTAGCTTATATTACGTCGAGCCAGAAAACAGAGTTTTGAAACTAAAAATAAAAATATTCAGACAATTATCGTAGAAAACATAAGAAAACAACCAGTAAATGTATACTGATTGCTTTTAAAACTTAGTTTTTTCTCTTCAAAAATTATCGGATAGTCCTTCTTAATTTATCAGCAAATAGCTTTTTTTCTTACTGTTAATTGTATTTTTATAGTAAAATTCCAGTATATTTTTTAATTCTATGGCCCCTACATCTAATAAGATACGTAAAGAACGTCTAACAATTTTATTTCCCATTTGTGTGTCTTCGAATTTGTAAATACAGCAGCCTTCTAAAAACAAGGCGACAACTTTTTCGGTAACATCAATTATAGTTGGTAAATCTTGTAGATATTTAATTAAACCTTCTGCTTCTTTTTGCTTTTCTTGAGTGACAAGTAACAAAACGCTCTTAACAATAAGACGAGCAAAGAGTGGTCGATATTCCCGCCGTTCACGGAGGTAGTCGTATTTCGATAAGCTTAACTTATTAATAATTGAAAAAGTAAGATTCTGATCGATCTGAGGCATCACATTAATAAACAAATTAAGCTCATACCTACTCCACATCTCACAGCTGTTAAAAAAGGTCTCAAGCTGCGTTTTTTCTTCAACATCTAATTCCTCATAACATGCCTTAGCCGCTAAAGCAATGAAATAGTCTTCTTCAATCTCATAATAGATGTTCTCATGATAAATCTGCATGAGTTTTTCTTTATTGCGCGTCATATATGCCCGTTCAATCTTTCGAAATTGTATGATAAAATATTCCGATTCACTATTATTAATCATTAGAATATACGAAGTCATTGTCACATTCATCTTTTGAAGGGCCATATCCAATTTATCAAAAGAAAGTAAAGTTTTGCCATTTTCAAATTGTGACAACGTTCCTTTTGAAATTCCAAGATTTTCAAAATAGCCTAAAGTCTTTTTATGCTGCTTCCTCAGCATTCTAAAAGATTCACCATACTTACTATAACTCATTTATTCTCCTCAAAAAAAAATCAAGTGATTCAAGCATTTCTTCTTAGACCTAATGAAATGCTTAAAACGCTTGAGCGTTATTCCCGGTGGAATTATATTTTATTTTTTTCTGTATTTTTTAAATTAATACAAAAGAAAATTACAAGATATAGTTTAGCACATTTTTTTATCATAATACGATACATTGGGAGTCATATTGTTCATATTTCAATATTTTAAACATTTCTTCTTAGATTGTCTATACCACTCGTCTAAATGTTATAATAGTTTAAGTTAAAAGGAGCCATTATGAAGAAAAAAACTAAGACATTGACAATAATATTTTCAATTATTCTGACAACAGTGATAATAGCTGTAACATTTTACATGTATAACTTCGCATTTGTTCCGGGAAACAAGAGCTTTGTACCACATAGTGGACAAAACAATCCTATAAATCTTAATGCCAACCAATGGCTTAAGTCTACTCAAAAGCAAGTATGGCATGAAACTTCGGCAACAGATAATTTCAAACTCAATGCTTATTATATACCTGCACAGAATGAAACCAAAAAAACCATTATTATTGCTCATGGCTACATGGGAAAAAAAGAAGATATGGCACGCTATATGCAAATATATCATGAACTTGGCTACAATGTCTTGGCACCTGATGATCGCGGAGCAGGATCTTCTGAAGGAAACTATATTGGTTTCGGTTGGCCCGATCGTTTAGATTATGTCAAATGGATTAATAAAGTTCTTGAGCATACAGGTCAAGATAGTCAAATCGCTTTGTTTGGTGTTAGTATGGGCGGAGCAACAGTCATGTTTACGGCCGGCGAAAAGCTTCCTCCTCAAGTAAAAGCAGTTATTGAAGACTGTGGCTACAGTAGCGTGTCTTCTGAACTTACTTACCAACTAAAAGAAATGTTTCATCTTCCAAAATTCCCACTCGTCTACACAACCCAGATTCTTGTCCAAGCACGTGCGCATTACAACTTTGGCGAGGCAGACGCTACTAAAGCTTTAAGTCGATCTAAACTCCCTATTTTAATCATTCATGGGGCGGAGGATAAATTTGTACCAAGAAAAATGGCAGATGAAATTTTTAAAGCTGCTCATTCTCCTAAAGAATTATGGATAGTTCCAAAAGCCCAACATGCACAATCCTACATCGTACAACCTGAGCAATATCGACAACGTACAGCTAGCTTTTTAAATAAATATATGCAATAGTGAACTCCTTAGCTTACCGGCATGATACATTATCTGACTTAATCTTTCTATCGACAGCTTTCCAACAATCCTTCTTCTCTGAAACTCAAATAAGATTCCTGACCCGTAATGATATGATCTAAAAATTGGATGCCTAAATAATCGCATGCTTGTTTAATCTTCTGGGTAAATAGCTTATCTTGTTGACTCGGCTGAGTATTCCCTGATGGATGGTTGTGTGCAATAATCAAGCCTACTGCTAGATTTCTTATTGCATGATGTAAAATTTCTCGAGGATTAGCAATAGAATGATTCACAGAACCAATAAATATCGTTTTTTTCTGGATAATACAATTTTGTGCATCTAGATAGATTGCAACTAAGTTTTCCTGTTCAAAATCAGACATTTCAGCTGCTAAACTCAGCCCAAATTGCCGAGAGCCTATCACCTGTCCGTATCTTTTTCTTTGGCTCGTATGAATCCGTTTACCTAATTCAATCATAGCACGAATTTCCAAGGCTTTAATTGGTCCAATACCAGGAATGGCTTTCAGCTCTTCTAGAGACGCACGCCGAAAATCTTCTAAACTACTAAAGGTGTTCAAAACTCGGTCAGCAAGTTCAATGACATTTTCTTTTTTACTGCCTGTACGGAGTAAAATAGCTAAAAGTTCTTGCTCATTTAGCTTTTCAGGTCCAAAAATGATTAATCTTTCTCGGGGTCTCATAGGATATTGTTCTTCTTTAATCTGATACACGACTTTCTCCATAGTCATTAATACGAAAAAAGAGTATCAATATCACTCTTGTTTTAGAAAATAAAAAAAGTGGTTTTCTATAACCCACTTTTTTATTTCGTCTTTATTCAACTGTTACAGCTTTGGCAAGATTACGTGGTTTATCAACATCCAATCCGCGTTGGACAGTTGCGTAGTAAGCGATAAGCTGTGTAGGAACCACCATTGAGATTGCTGAAAGATAAGGGTGAACATTATTGATAATGATATCATCATCTTCACGCGCTACAGCTTCTTCTACAATCGTAATTGCTGAAGCTCCCCGTGCTACTGTTTCCATAACGTTTCCACGTGTGTGTGCCGCAACTTCTTCGTTATTTGAAATCAAGGCAATAACAGGTGTGCCATTTTCAATCAAGGAAATTGTTCCATGTTTGAGTTCTCCAGCAGCAAAACCTTCACATTGGATATATGAAATTTCTTTTAATTTCAAACTTGCTTCCATAGAGACGAAGTAGTCTTGTTTACGTCCGATATAGAAGGCATTTCGTGCTTCTGGTAATAGGTTGGCTACAACATCTGAAATCAGATCTTTCTCTGACAAAGTTGACTCAATAGCTTGAGCAACAAGCGAAATTTCTTTGACTAAATCAAAAGCAAGCGACTTCGGATTTTCGTCTGCATCTCCTACAGCCTTTGCTAAGAAGGCAAGTGTTGCAATTTGTCCGGTATATGCTTTTGTTGAGGCTACCGAAATTTCAGGTCCAGCTCCGATTAGCATTGTATATGTTGCTTCACGTGACAATGTAGAGCCCGGAACATTTGTAACCGTTAAGCTTGGATGTCCAAGCTCATTTACTTTTACCAATACCTGGCGGCTATCTGCTGTTTCACCAGATTGTGAAAGGAAGATAAACAAAGGGTTTTTGCTCAATAATGGCATACCATATCCCCATTCAGAAGCCACTCCAAGTTCAACTGGTGTATTTGTTAACTCTTCAAGAATTTGTTTTGAAGCATAGCCTGCATGAAGGGATGTTCCTGCTGCAATAATATAAATACGATCTGCTGCTTGAACTGCTTTGACAATATCCGTATCAACAGTTAATTGGCCGTCTTGATCGGTATAAGTTGAGACCAATTTACGCATTACTGTTGGTTGTTCATCAATTTCTTTGAGCATGTAGTAAGGATATGTCCCTTTACCAATGTCAGAAAGATCAAGTTCTGCTGTATAGCTTTGGCGCTCAATCTTATTTCCTTCATAATCGATGACTTCTGCCTTATCTTTAGTTAAGACAACCAGTTCTTTGTCATGAATTTCCATAAATTCAGATGTTTCACGAATCATCGCCATGGCGTCAGAACATACCATATTGTAGCCATCACCTAAACCGATAAGTAAAGGAGATTTATTTTTCGCAACATAGATCACATCAGCATCTTCAGCATCCATAAGCGCAAACGCATAAGAACCTTCAATAATAGAGAGTGCTTTTTTAAATGCTTCAAGTACAGAAAGTTCTTCTTCTTCTACAAATTTAGCGATGAGATGAACAGCAACTTCTGTGTCTGTTTGGCCTTTAAATGTATCATTAGCTAGGTATTCTTGTCTAATTTCTGAGAAGTTTTCAATTACACCGTTATGTACTAAAACGAAACGTCCTGTAGTAGAGGTATGAGGATGCGCATTATCTTCAGTTGGTTTACCATGAGTCGCCCAACGTGTATGACCAATCCCTGTTGATCCTGTAACGTTAGCATCTGTTTTTGCCTCTAAATCTGCAATGCGACCTACAGATTTTACAAGATTCACTTGTCCGGCACCATCAGCAACGAAGATTCCTGCTGAATCATAACCACGGTATTCAAGTTTTTCAAGACCTTGCATTAGAATGTCTGTTGCATTACGATTTCCGACAACTCCTACGATACCACACATATTAATTTCTCCATAAGCTAATTGGTATAGTTAGCTTTTTCTTTATTTTTCGTCAATAAGAATATGATAATACAATGTTTTGTATTTGTCAAGAATAATAAATCTTTAATTGGTATAGTTTGTTATTAAGTAAAAAAAAATAAATCTTCCGATTTACTTTAATTGTAATTTGAATAATGCTTTATCTATTTCTGTAAGTACCTTATCGAGGTCTTCTGCATTATTTACGAAGTCAAGTGCGTCTCCATTAATCCGTATTTTAGGTGACGCATCATAATTTTCATACCAGGTCGGGTATTCTTCATGAACTTGATGGTAATATGTTTTTAATCCAGGCTGCTCATCAATCTGTTCATAGCTGCGGCCACGTTGCTCAATTCGAGAAAGCATTGTTTCAAAACTTACGTCAATATAAACCAGTAAGTCAGGGCGTTTTTTAGGCATTCCTTCCATTTCCTCGAGCATATTACTGAGCAAGTTCTGATAGATTTCTAATTCTGTCTTGGTGACATTACCATTTTTATAGTTTAGCGTTAAGAAAAGTTCATCTTCAAAAATTGACCGGTCAAGGACATTATTCTCTTGAGCATAAGCCATTTTAATTGATTCAAAACGCTTGTTCAAAAAATAGATTTGCAACAAGAAAGCATACTTTTTTGGATCTTGATAGTACAAATCAAGAACCGGATTATTATCTACTGCCTCGTAGTATACATCTGTTCCAAGATACTCCCCTAAAGCCTTTGCTAAGCTTGATTTACCAGCTCCTATTGTTCCTGCTAAAACAATCACAGTTTTCTTCCTCCTGAAGTCCATCAAGGACATTATTTTTTATTATTCTCTGCCTCTAAGATGTATGCTCTAATTTGAGACATAAAATACAAAGAACCTGTCATTAAAAGTACATCCTCTTCTTGTAGCTTTGCCTTTAATACTTTATATGTGCTCTTCCAATCTTCTGCCAACACCACATTTTCTTTCTCTAAGTAAGCAAAATCTTCTAATTTTAAAGCTTTCGGGTAATCAAAAGTTGTCAAAATAAGCTCAGAATTCTCAACGGTTTGCAGCATTTTGATCATCTCAGTAATATCTTTTGTGACCAGAGCTGAAAAGAGAATCGTAATTTTACGGCCTGAAAATTCTTTTTTTAAGTTTTCAAGGAGTCGCTGCATGGCATGTACATTATGCGCCCCATCAAGTAATGTTAAAGGTTCTCGGCTTATTTCTTCCATACGTGCCGGCCAAAAAGTACTTTTTAACCCCTTTCTGATTGCTTCTTCTGAAAGTGATAATCCTACTTTATGCGCGTAAACCAAGGTAAGTTTAATAGCAAGCGCTGCGTTGTCTATTTGATGAAGACCAAGTAAGGCTTTTTCCAAGTTGAGCAAGTGAATTTCATCATCCTTGTAGTTAAATCGCTCATTTTCAAGGATTTCTACCTGATAATCAATACCGTATTGGTAATGCTGTGCTCGATTTGTTTGAGCTGTTTGCGCAATAACAGCTAGAGCTTCATCTGCTATTTTTCCTGTCACCAAGGGTGTATCTGGCTTAATGATTCCTGCTTTTTGGGCAGCTATCTTCTCTAGGGTATCGCCTAGGATGTCCATATGATCCATGCCAATGGTTGTAATTGCAGTCGCTACAGGTTGAATGACATTAGTACTATCTAAAAGCCCTCCTAAACCAACTTCAATCAAAGCTACATCCACGTGTTCGTCTGCAAAATAGCGAAAAGCCAGTGCAGTAATAATTTCAAATTCGGTAATGCCAGCAAGGTTTACATCCTTATCCATTTCTTCTACTAATGGTTTTAGTTGCTCAACATACACGATAAGTTTTTCATCAGGAATAGGATGGCCATTAATCGCCATCCGTTCGCCAAAAGTCGCAATAAACGGACTGGTAAAAGTAGCTACATTCAAGTCCAACTGCTCCAGAATACCTCTGGTAAAAGCAACAGTTGAACCTTTGCCATTTGTCCCTGCAATGTGAAGCATTGTTAACTCTTTTTCAGGGTTTCCAAGCAATTTGAGCAAGGCTTCAATTCGTGACAATCCTGGTCGGATATTAAATTTCAGGCGAGAATGTATCCATTCTAGTGCTGTTTCGATAGTCATGTTAGGCTTTTTTCCCTTCTAGAAAATACTTTTTAAATTCCTCAGGTGCCTCTGTTTTTGAAAGTAAAAAAACAGGCAACTCTGCCAGATCAGAAGGCTCATCCCGCAATTTAAGGAGATAACGAAAATCAATGTGCTGATGTGCTTTTTCTTCTTTAACCGCATTATAGGGAATATTAATAAGATTCACATCTATAAGACGTGGAGCATCAGCTGTTAGACCTGTTTCTTCATGGAATTCTCGTTCTGCCGTCTCATGGGGTTTTTCCTCTTTTTCGACATGTCCAGCAGGTAGCAAGAGTTCTTTTTGATAGGGATGCTCAATAAAATAAATTTTCTCCCCTTTGAAAACGACAGCAGATGCCGATAGTTGCAAATCTGGATTCTGTTTTCCCTTTAGTCCTTTTTTGCTCCGTAAAAGAGTAATTACCTGTTCTTGTTTTTTAGAACTTTCTAAAACCGAAAGTTCACGTATCAAATCATTATACATTAGTATTTTTGGTATATTTTAAAATTATCAATTAAACGTCGTGTTGCTGCAACATCATGTACACGTAGGACACGCCCGCCGTCCATCATCATTTGATTTTCAAGAATCAATGTTGTGAAAAGACGTTCATCCACTTCCATGTTCAGAAGATTGGTCATGAACGATTTACGAGAGATGGCAATCATCACTGGTAAACCTAGGCTCGTAAGTAGTTCAGTCGTTTTCACTCGCTCCAAAGAGTCAATTCCTGTTGCGCCGCCTGAAAAACCGACTCCTGGATCAACACAAATTTGTGCATTGGCGATATCAAGTTGGTTCAATTCTTTTTGTTTATCGACAAAATATGCCGGAAGCTCTTGATAAACGTTATCTGCATAATTCATCCCTGCTCGACCATTATTCATAGCAACCAGAGCCGGTTGATATTCTTTCATCAGACGTAATTTTGCAGGTGTATCAAAACCATCAATATCATTAATAATATCTGCACCTGCATCAAGTACACGTTGCATAACATAGTCTTCATCAGTGTCTATAGCGATAACAGCCTCGGGAAACTCTTTACGAATACTTTTTAAAGGCTGAGCGAGACGCTGCCATTCCTCTTCTGGTGTAATATCTGCATAGCCTGGACGAGAAGACTTTCCTCCAAGTTCAATAACTTGTGCCCCCTCTTGCAAATCCTGTTCTACTCGCTGTAGGATAAAATCCAAATTGAGATTTTCTTCTGCACCATCATAGAATGAATCTGGTGTGACATTGACAATAGAATAAACAATCGGTTCCAAAGTCAAATCAAAAGAAAAACTCTGGCCTGACCAAATGATCTGATGACGTTTAAAAATACGCTCCAACTCCAATTTTTCCTGAGAAGTAGGCCAAGCCTTAATCAAATCTGCCAATTCATAAATTGTTAAAAAAACCAGCAAATCATGGTTGTCTAAAAGAGTTTTTGCTCTTACACGATACAAAAGATTATCCAATTTAGCTTGTTCTTGACTACTCATATTGGTGAAACAGATAGAGATGTGCTTCAGAGAAAAACACTCTGTATTTTTTTCAATGATTTTCATTTCAATTCAAGCTTTCTAAAAATTCTAGACGTGTTTCTCTGTTTTCTTCAAATTCACCCATGAAGAAAGAGGTTTTTGTTAGGGAATTTCCTTTTTTAACACCGCGCATTTCCACACACATATGACGTGCTTCGACAACAACTGCAACACCCTTTGGATCTAAAATATCATTTAAGATTTTCGCTATATCACGCGTAATATTTTCTTGCACTGAAAGTTTATGAGAAACGTAGTTGACCAAGCGTGGAATCTTACTTAACCCAATAATATTGCCATCTTTTGGGATATAAGCGACATTTGCCTTACCAAAGAAAGGCAACATGTGATGTTCGCACATTGAGTAAAAGGGAATATCTTTGATTAAGATGGTTTGTTCCTGGTCTGTTTTTTCAATCTTAAAAAGCTTATATTCCTCAAACTGTGTTAATTTTTGCGAAGAGAGAATCTCTTCATACATTTTAGCTACACGTTCTGGCGTTTCTAATAATCCTTCACGGTTGGGATCTTCACCTACAGCTGAGAGAATTTCTCGTACAGCGTGCTCAATACGTTTTCGTGCGGTTTTTTCTGTAGGAATTTCTACTATTTCTTGTTCAGTATCCTTGAGCTTCTCAATAGCTTGTGTCACTTGCTGTTCGTATGAAAAATCAGGCTCTAAAATTTCTAATAGTGGCACTAGAACAAAAAGGCGATTAAAGACTTCTTTATGCGGAACTATCAAATTTTCCTCTAAAATTTGTTCATTTCCGTAAAATAGAATATCAATGTCTATTGTGCGTGGTCCCCAATGAATTTTACGTACACGATTTAATTTGGCTTCTATTTCATGAATAAGATCCAATAATTGACTAGCTTTAAGTGTCGTTGTAATCTTTAATGCCATATTGACAAAATCATCTTGTTCTACGCCCCCAACAGGTGAGGTTTGATAAAACTTTGATTTTTTTTCTATTAAAATGGCCGAATCCTGCCCTAATAAGCTTACCGCATCTTGCAAGTAAGCTTGCTTGTCTCCAATATTGCTTCCTAAACTCAAATAAACCGTTTGCATCACTTTCTTGCTTCCCCCCTAGAAAACCGTAAATATTCCTCAAAAGTTAAATATTTTAACCGACCATTTCAATTTCGACATTGTCAAAGATTCCTGCAATAGGTACAGCCAATTTTCGGATATGTACTTCTACTGTTTCCACTTTGTTGTTTTGTTTAATGGCTTGAATGATATCGAAAGCCAACTTTTCAATCAAATCTGCACGTGAGACTTCAATAATTTCCGCGATACTTTCATAAAAAGCGACATAACTCAAAGTTTCGTCAAGCTCATCTACACCAGAGTAGGAAAAATTCGTGGTAACAATCAAGTCAATTTCGACATTTTGTCCTAAGATCTTTTCTTCAGGTAAAACCCCGATGTGCGAAAAGAACTTCATATTGTTAATCTTAATTTTATACATATTGTTCAATGGCTTTCCAAGCCTCATCAATTCCTGTTTTATCAAAACTTGAAAAAATCACAAAATCATCTGTGCTATCAAATTGCAAAGCTTTTTTGATCACCGATACGTGTTTATTCCACTTACCCCGTGGAATTTTGTCAGCCTTCGTTGCAACTAAAATGACAGGAATATCATAGAATTTCAAAAAAGTGTACATCAGCTTGTCATCTTCAGATGGTTCATGACGTAAATCAACGAGAGCGACAACTGCTTTAAGATTAGGTGCAGTTGTCAAATATTCTTCTATCATCTTACCAAACTTTTCACGCTCTTTTTTTGAAACACGAGCATAGCCGTAACCTGGAACGTCTACTAAATGGACTGTATCATCAACATTATAAAAATTAAGGAGCTGTGTTTTACCTGGTGAGCTTGAAGTACGCGCAAAGTTCTTACGGTTCAACAAGGTATTGATAAAGCTTGATTTTCCAACGTTTGAACGGCCAGCAAGAGCAATTTCTGGCATATCTGTATCTGGATATTGCTTAGCAGAGGCTGCTGAAATGGTCAATTGTAAATTATTAGGGTTTATTTTCATTTTTTCTCTCTTTCCTTGTTAATCATCCTATCTTTAGATAGTTGCGCAAGGTTTATTTAAAGTCTTTTTTGGAAGAAGAATTATATTCCGTTTTGCTCCCTGTACATTACCATTGTAACTTCCTAAAGCAAAAGGATGATAATAACAAGAAAACCATGACCACTCATGATTTTCTGTTTTTTATTTTTGAATATAAATGATTTCTGCTTCTGCTTTATCACGCACAGCAGCTTCCGTAATAATCACTTTTTCAATATTATCATGACTAGGTATTTCAAACATGATATCCATCATCACTTCTTCAATAATTGAACGTAAGCCACGGGCACCTGTTTTACGTTCAATAGCCTTTTCAGCAATGGCATGTAAAGCAGCATCCTCAAATTCTAGTTCCACATTATCATAGCTTAACAGCTGCTTGTATTGTTTAATAAGAGCATTTTTTGGCTCTGTCAAGATACTGATAAGATCAGCTTCTGTCAGCCGTTCTAGTGCAGCAACTACAGGTAAACGTCCAATAAATTCAGGAATCAATCCGAAAGTTTGGATATCTTCGGCGATGATTTCCTGCATATAGGATTCATTGTCAGCCAAGGCTTTATTATTTGTTCCAAAACCAATTATTTTCTCGCCTAAGCGTTGTTTGACAATTTCTTCAATACCATCAAAGGCGCCACCCACAATAAAGAGAATGTTTTTTGTATCAATTTGAATCATCTCTTGGTTAGGATGTTTACGTCCACCTTGTGGGGGAACACTCGCAACAGTACCTTCAATAATTTTTAAGAGAGCTTGTTGTACACCTTCACCAGACACATCACGTGTGATAGAAACATTTTCTGATTTTTTAGCAATTTTATCAATCTCGTCAATGTAGATGATACCACGCTCAGCGCGTTCAATATTGAAATCACTAGCTTGAAGTAATTTTAGTAAGATATTTTCGACGTCTTCCCCCACATAACCAGCTTCTGTCAAACTTGTCGCATCAGCAATGGCAAAAGGAACATTAAGTGATTTAGCTAAAGTTTGCGCCAAAAAAGTTTTCCCTGAACCTGTAGGACCAATCAATAAGATATTAGATTTTTGAAGTTCAACTTCTTCGTCATCTTTACCTGTAAAATTGATGCGTTTATAATGGTTGTATACAGCAACTGCAAGCGCACGTTTTGCTCGCTCTTGTCCAATGACATAACCGTTCAGATGATCCAACATTTCTCTTGGTGTCATTACAGGAGTTGCTTCAAATTCTTGCGCCATCTCCTCACGCATCTCTTCTTCAATTAAATGGCTTGATAGCTCAACACATTCGTCACAAATATAAACACCAACACCGGCGATAAGTTTCTTTACTTCTGGTTGACTCTTGCCACAGAATGAACAATATATATTTTCGTTTTCTTTTGTATCGTTAGACATTTATTTCTCTTTTTCTAGGTTTTAAACATTTTTAGGAAAATAAAGTTCCAAAAAAAGCATGAATGGAATTTACAATATTCGTGAAGGCATTAAGAAGAAAAATAGTTCCTAAGCCCCAGCGTTTTTTGCGGAAGCATTGCAGTGCAAGGATTACGCAGATTGCACATAAAACTGCTGTAAATAAGCCAAAGATTGATTTTGTCACGGCTTTTATTTCTCCTTCCGCTCATATTTTTCTACGGTAAAGTCATAAGGATTTTGTTCATCCTTTTTATGACAATCCTCTGATATTTGCTCATACTTTGAAAAATCAAACGCATCAGGGAAATATGTATCCCCTGCAAATTCTCCATGAACAACTGTTTTATAGAGCGCTGATATCTCATTTTCAAAAAGAAGGAACATCTCTGATCCGCCGATGATATATAAATCACGCTCTTGATTATTATACCATTCTAGAACTTCGGATACACTATGCATGATTAAGACACGGTCATTATCTGCTTTAGGATAAGCTTTATCTCTTGTAAGAACAATAGTGATACGCCCCGGTAGAACGCGCTTATTCATTCCTTCAAAGGTTTTCCGGCCCATCAAAATCACTTGATGATAAGTTGTTTTTTTAAAATGTTCGAGTTCAGCAGGTAAGCGCCAAGGTAAATGACCATCAATGCCAATTACTTTCTTTTCGTCTTCTGCCCAGATTGCGTAAATCATTTTATTTCACCTACGTTGCTTTTCTTCAATTGCTTTGAAAAGCCAATCATCCTTTTAAACAAAGATGTTCCTTTCTTTTGGGATTTTAAGGTCAACTACTTATTCCACAAGTAAGTAATAAATTCAGAATAAATTATGTTAGACCTTATTTATTAACCGTTTGAACAGTTAATCTCTCGTTGTTCTCTCAGAAGCTTTTTGTCTGCTTTGAGTGAGCGAATTACCTTTCTTATTATATCAAAAAACACCTTTTTTTACTTTAATTTTTCTTATTCGGAAAAAAATGAAAAAAATTTCCATTATTTCCTTTACTTTTCCTTAAAGATGTGTTAAGATATTTCTATCAATTAATTTGTTTCAATCAACCCTGTTATGATTAAAGCAAATTAGTCCCCCAACTAGGCTGCTCGCTGAGACCATACTCCGAGCTACCTAGTTTTTATTTTTGTAAAAATGTAAAACCCTTACAAAAACGGAATGGAGAAAATTATGAATCACATTGCACTTTTCGAACCACGTATCCATTTTAACACTGGAAATATCGCACGTACTTGTGCAGCTACTAATACTACCCTACATTTGATTGAACCTTTCGGCTTTGAAATTACTGATAAAAATCTCAAAAGAGCTGGTTTGGACTACTGGGATCAGGTCAACATTGTTTATCATAAAAATCTAGAAGATTTTATCAACCATGTGGATGGGAAGCTATTTTTAGTTAGTAAGTTTGCGGATCAAGTGTATTCTGACGTTGATTATACGGAAACTTCAGAAGACTATTACTTCCTCTTTGGTCGTGAAGACACTGGTTTACCTGAAAACTTTATGCGAGAAAATGCTGAAAAATGTATTCGCATCCCAATGAATGATAAGCATGTACGTAGTCTCAACCTTTCTAATACTGCTTGTATGATTGTCTATGAAGCACTTCGCCAACAAGATTTTGCTGGTTTGGAACTGTCTCATACTTATGATAAAGATAAATTAAAATAAATAAAAGAAAATAAAAACCACACGATGAACGTCGCGTGGTTTTTATTTTTAATTCATTTGCACTTCTGCTTCTTTGACTGTTACGACAGATTGTGCTTTGCTTTTTGAATTTAAAACCAAATTAAGCAAGATAGCTGAAACAGTACTTACAACAATTCCATTCGAAAGGAAAATTTGGGCCCAGCTTGGTAGACTTACAAAAAGGTTGCTTGAGTTAAAGCCAACACCCATCCCAACGGAAACAGCTACGATAAGGAGGTTTTGATTATCTTTGTAATCTACTGTACCAAGCATATTCACGCCTTGCATAGCAACCATTCCAAACATAATGAGCATAGCCCCACCCAGTACGGGAACAGGAATAAGTTGGGCAATTGCCGCAAACTTAGGAATCAACCCTAACACAATGAGGAACCCTGCAGTAAAATAAATAGGCTTGCGTGATTTAATACCTGACAACTGTACTAAACCTACGTTTTGAGAAAAACCTGTATAAGGGAATGTATTGAAAATCCCCCCAAGTAAAACAGCAAGTCCTTCTGAACGGTAGCCATTACGCAAACGTTTTTCAGATAATTCATCGCCCGTCAAATCAGACAAAGCTAAGTAAACACCTGTCGATTCAACCATCGAAACAATTGCGATAATAATCATCATCAAGCAGTCTACCAGATAAAAACGAGGCATTGCCATACGGAAAGGAATTGGTAAGTGGGCCCAAGGTGCTTGATTGATAGCAGAGAAATCAACCATATGTAAGCTTGCTGCTAAAATTGTTCCTGCAACTAAACCAATCAAGATAGCAATAGAACGAATAAAGCCTTTCGCAAAGATATTTACCAAGACAATAACTAAAATTGTAAAACCAGCAAGCAAGAGACTATTAGCTGTAGGAGCTGCTTCGTTATTGCCCATATTTCCTACCGCAACAGGAATCAAAGTCAATCCAATGGTGGTAATTACTGAACCAGTAACAAGTGGTGGGAAAAATTTACGAATTTTAGAGAAAACACCTGCAAATGCGATAACGAAGATACCTGAGGCAATCAATGCACCAAACATCGCGCCATCACCATGTTTTTGACCAATAATAATCAAAGGTGCAACGGACTGAAAAGCAACGCCCAAGACAACTGGAAGACCAATCCCAAAGTTTTTGGTCATTTTTAATTGCAATAAAGTCGCCAAACCACACATAAAAATATCGGCTGAAATCAAGTAAGTCAATTGCATAGCACTATAATTGAGGGCTGATGCAATCATAATAGGAACAAGTATTGAGCCAGAGTACATAGCGAGTAAATGCTGCAAACCTAAAACTGCAGCTTGACCGTTGGCTTGTCTTTTTGTATTAAACATTTCTTCCCTTCTCCTTCTTAATCCCAAGCAGCATCATCTGCTGGTGCAAAGACAACTTGACCTGAATCAAACTTCTCAATACGTGCTAGAGAAGTTACTGTTAAGCCTTTCTCCATCAATAGATCGCGCCCTGTCTGGAAGCTCTTTTCAATGACAATCCCGATACCTGCGACTTGTGCACCTGCTTGTTTGATCAACTCTTCGAGACCAAGCGCTGCTTGACCATTTGCCAAAAAGTCATCTACAAGCAAAACAGTATCTTCAGAAGAGATAAATTTACGAGAAATTGAAACTGTAGAAGTAACTTGTTTTGTAAATGAAAAAACTTCTGTTGTCAATAATTCTTCGTTCATTGTGATATTTTTGGATTTTTTAGCAAAAACCATCGGTACACCAAGTGCTTCTGCTGCATAAAGGGCTGGTGCAATACCGCTTGCTTCAATCGTTACGACTTTTGTGATATTTTTTTCTTTGTAAACTTCAGCAAAACGTGCGCCAATCGCTTTCATCAACTCATAATCGACTTGATGAGTAAGGAAGCTGTCCACTTTTAATACTTGGTCTCCCAAAACTTGTCCATCAGTTGCGATACGATTTTCCAATAACTTCATAACTTCTCCTATAAAATTTATTACTTAAGACAGGCTTTAGCTCTAATACGCACAAAAACTCTACCCGATAAGGTAGAGTATTTCTAGACGACAAAAAGAAGATATTATTTACGACCTTTAAACTTAAACGGTGAAAGTTTCTATTTAAAGATACAACTGTACAAATAGAATCCTCTTATTGTCCTGCCTTTACGGTGCAGGGTAGAAACACTTAGCCATATCCTAAGCATAAATAAGATTTTTAATATTGATACAGTATAACGCATTTTATTATTTTTAGCAAGAAAATATCAAAATAAATAAATTTTTTTCAAATTTTCATAAGAATTGTTCGGAAATCACTTACTTTTTGGCTTCATTTACCAATTGTGAAACTTCTTTTTTAGTTAAACGACGGTAGCGACCAGGAACTAAACCATCTAAACTTAGTGGTCCATATTGAACACGACTAAGTTTTTGGACAGGTAAACCAACTGCTGCAAACATTTTTTTAACTTGGTGATTTTGTCCTTCATGAATAGTCAAACTAACAAGAGAGCTGTTTTTCGCTTTGTCTTGTTTCATAATCTCATAACGTGCTGGACTCACTTTTTTACCATCAATGGTCATACCTAAGGTCAAGGGACGCAAGTTTTCTTTATTCGCTTGCCCTTCAACTTTAGCGATATAAACTTTTTCAACACCATGACGCGGATGTGTCATCAAATTTGTAAATTCTCCATCATTGGTCAGCAATAAAAGACCACTTGTATCCCAGTCCAAACGGCCAACAGGGTAAATGCGCTCCTTTCCAGAAGGGAGTAAATCCATAACGGTTTGGCGTCCCTTATCATCGCTTGAGCTTGAAATATAGCCTCGTGGCTTGTTCAGCATATAGTAAACGGGCTCTTCGTTATAAACCGCTACACCGTTAACTTCAACACTATCTCCTGATTCTACCTGATAACCCAGGTTCGTCATTGGAACGTTATTGACAGAAACTTTTCCTGTTAGAATAAGTTCTTCTGCCTTACGTCGACTGGCGACACCTGCATGCGCCAAAAATTTATTAATTCTCATTTAATTCCTCATTTTCGTTAAATAATACTTGTTTTTCGCCAATAAATTGGCTTTCATCTATTTCAGGTAGCTCGGACAAGTCATTGATACCAATATAATCCAGAAAGAATTCCGTCGTACCATACAGACCTGGACGACCAACTACTTCAAGTGTGCCGGTCTTTTCTACCAAATCATAGGCACGGAGTGTTGAGAGTGTTCCACTAGAGTTGACACCACGTAATTGATCAATTTCCAACCGCGTAATCGGCTGTTTGTAAGCAATAATCGAAAGTACTTCTAAGGCTGAGCGTGAAAGACTTTGATTCAGTGGTGTCTTCGCATAGTTTTTAAGAATGTCCGCAAAGCTATCTTTCGTTGCTAATTTATATTTCCCAGCTGTTTCGATAATTGTTAAAGCTGATTCTTCGTCTACCTGATATTTCTCACGAAGCCGCTCAATTTGCTGTTCACAAGCAAATTTACTCATGCCAGAAAGCTCTGATAATTGATTTAATTCCAGCCCTTCCTCACCTGCAACAAAGAGTAACAACTCCAAAGTAGCTGTCTTATTCAGATGGTTCATCTTTCATTTGTCCTCTTTCTAATAGAATTTCACCAAAAACTTCTTCTTGCTTAAACGTGACTTGTTGCGTTTTTATTAACTCTAGCAAGGCCATAAAAGTTGTCAGAAGCTCTTCTTTCGATGTCTTCTTCGAAAACAAAGAACTAAACTTACACGTTTTTTTCTTTAAAAAGTAACTGGATAGCTCCACTATTTTATCGGAAATTGAAAATCTCTCTGCCTCTATTGTTGTATTTTCATCTGTGAAAGACTGTTTTTGTAAGGCTAAAACATTGCTGAAAGCCAAAAACAAGTCCAAACTGTTATGATCTTGTAAAAGAACTGCATCTTCACTAATAATTTCCGTTTTGGCTTTGGAATAATACTGGCTACGAGCCTCATGCATTTGTGCAATGTCTTGGGAGAGAGTTTTATATTTTCTATATTCGTCGATTTGTGTAAGCAAATCTTGTTCCAGCTGCTCAGTATCCTCGATAAATTCTTCCGCCACTGTAGGCAAAAGGCGACGAGACTTTATCAACATTAGCTGACTTGCCATTACCATATATTCACTGGCAATTTCCAACTCCAAAGTCTTCATGGCCTTCAAAAAGTTCAAATACTGCTCAATGATTGGAACTAAAGGCACCTCAAAAATATCAACTTTATATTGCCCAACCAAGTGCAAAAGTAAATCTAAAGGGCCTTCAAAATCATTGATTTTTATCTTTATTTCTTCACTCATTTATTTATAGTATTTCTCTAAAGTAGTTGTTGTAGATAGCCCTAGAGCCTCTGCTAATTCGTAGACAGTTTTACCCAGACGCACTTGCTGTAAGATATATTGCTCGCGTAATTCTTTCGCGGTTAAGTTCGTATATTTTTTTAGTTCTAAATAAAGAAATTGACGTGATTTGGTAAACAATTCATCAGCATTGTTTATTCTTTGAGTATAGAGTGCAAACTTATCCCGTATTGGTAAGACACGCTTTAAGCCAGCCTTCTCTACAGTAAGAATTCGGAATTTCCAGTTGAAATTTTCCCACCTTAAGTGTTGTATTTCTGAAAAAGTTAAACCAAACTCAAGAATCAAAAATGCTAAAAAGTGTCCAGGAGAAGTTACCGGTTTATAAACTGATGACATGTTCTTGATTTCTAACTTTTTCTTTACTTCTTTCTTTGGCGTATTTACTTGCTGAATTTTATGGTACTCTTTCAGTAAGTTTTTATCATAAAGATAGAGAAGAAACTGATTTGCACTTGATATTTTGCGGCGCTGTGCTGCTACAGCCAATTTTTTCAAAGACTGACGGTAAAGCATGAGCGACTCACGAGAAATTGTTCTTTTCTCAAAAAATTCGGTAAAATTTCGTAAATCATAAAGATAATTTGACTTAGTATTTTCTGAGAAGTTTTTGCTCTCTAAAAAATTAGGAATTTCGTTCGATAATATCATATTTTTTACTAAATTCATGGGCAAAAGCGTTAATGGCTTTAAGTATTTCTTGACGGGCAATAATCCCTACAAACTCGGTTCTTTTTACCACAGGCAAGAAAGGCTCTTTGACTAACTTATGTAAGATCTCTTCCAAAGGTGCTGAAGGGGATACTGTTTCTATTTCAGTGTCCACAATCTCTGATATAGGTGTATTCATCGATTTTTCATAAAAGAAATCTTCACCCATTTCAAATTCGACAATATCAGCAAGTCCTAAGACTCCTACAAATTCTTTATCTTTAGTGAGGACAGGTACTCTAGAATATTTATACTGACTGAGCAATAATTTTGCATGAGAAATATTATGTTCGTCACATAAAATAGCTACGTCGTCAGCATCTTTGATAAATGTTTCGCTTTGTTCTAAGAAATATTTTTCAATAGCTTTATCAATCATTTTAACTCCACCTCTTTTTTCTAAAGCTTAAAAGTAAATTGTAAGCCGGGGATTTCCTTATGCTCTAAATCATGATAAGAAACTTTATATCCGTTTTCTAAAATAGTAACAATGGCGTACATTTTTATATTGACATTTCCTCTAGGCTGACTGACTGAGCCCGGATTAATATACAAAGTTTTTCCTATCATCTGAGCAACAGGCTGATGGATATGACCAAAAAGAGCAATGTCCACTTCTTTTTCTTCAGCAAAGTAAGAATAACGATCAAGCCCAAAGCCAACATAAAACTGGTGGCCATGAGCGATAAGGACTTTCTTCCCTTCAACATCCACTATTTTTATCTCAGAATAGCCTTCATCGTAGTCGCAATTTCCTGCAACTACGTTGATGCCTTGCCATATATCATCATTACTTGGCAATTCAGAATCGCCACAATGAAACAAAGCTGATGCTGTGCCTTCATATCTTTTTTTTATTTTTTTAATTACATCACGATCAGTGTGTGAATCACTCATTACAATAAACATGGAAGACTCCTTTTAGCTAACACTCATGCCGCGTTTTATTTTTTAATGTGCTCCAGCCATTCTGGGAGTTCTACCATTAATTTTTGTAAAGCTTGTCCACGATGTGAAGCTGTATTTTTTTCTTCAGCACTGAGCTGGGCAGCAGTTCGGTCTGATGTTCCTACTAAGAAAATAGGATCATAGCCAAAACCGTTCTCTCCTTGCGGTGTAAGGCCGATACGACCTTGCCAGTCTGCTTCGACAACTAAACTTTCATGACCTGGATAAGCAGCAACCAATGTCGTATGAAAATGCGCCGTCCGGCGTTCCGGCGTTATTGCCGTTGAGGCTAACTCATGGAGAAGCTTCGCAATATTCTCCTCATCCGTTGGATCAGGTCCAGCAAAACGATGACTCCAAACTCCTGGCAAACCACCTAAAACATCCACACACAAGCCAGAATCATCACCGATAACAACTTCACCAGTAATTTCAGCAATTTGTTCTGCTTTGAGACGGGCATTTTCTTCAAAAGTCATACCTGTTTCCGCAATATCTGGTAACTCAGGATAATCTTTAAGATTTTTTATTTTATAACCAAATTCTTCAAATAGTCGTTTGAATTCTGCAGTTTTCCCATCGTTACGTGTGGCTATGAGTAACGTTTTTTCAGCAGATAGTTCTGTATGCTGCGCAGTGATTTTTCCTGAACCAAGCCATCTGTCCGCAATAGATTGAAAATCTTCTGCCTTACCTGTTGTATAAAAACGATGATGGAGACTTTGGCGTTCTTCACCATTTAAAACAAAATAGTTGAGCAAAACGGTGATATCACGTACAGTTTCAGAACCACTATCAATAAGTTGAACATCTGGTCCCATTTCTTTTTGGATGAGTTTGCGCAAAAGAGGATAATGTGTGCAGCCTAAAATCAAGGTGTCCACTTTACCAACCATTGGTTTTAAAGCCTTCGCTACAATTCCTTGAGCTTCTTCCGAATCTGCTCCGTTAGATTCAACTAAAGGTACAAACTCTGGGCAAGCCAAGCTACGAACATCCACACTTGATGATTTGAGCTGAATAACTTTACGATATTGATCAGAATTAACCGTTGCTTGGGTCGCAATTACGCCGACTTTCTTGTTGATTGTTTTTTGAATCGCACTTGAAGCTCCTGGTAAAATTACGCCAATGACAGGTATATCAAGCGCAGCTCTAACTTCTTCAATGGCAACTGCTGTCGCTGTATTGCACGCGAAAACAATCATTTTTACGTTTTTAGAAAGCAAAAAATTGACCATATCCCAAGTGAAAGCAGTAATCTGCTCATTTGAGCGTGGCCCGTAAGGCGCACGTTGCGTATCACCGATATAGACAATTTCTTCGTTTGGTAATTGACGGAGAATCTCGCGAACAACGGTCAAGCCTCCAACTCCTGAATCTAGTAAGCCAATAGGTCTGTTGTCCATAAATACCTCCAAAATTTACTTTTTATCTTATTTTTTCTTAGTGTCTGCTTGTTTAGCTGCACTACGAATTTGACGAAGTACTTGTTGTACTTGTGCTTCAGATGGTTTGCGTCCCATTGAACCCATCATCATACGTACTGCATCTTCATTTAATGGTGGATTATCCATCAAGAGCTTTTTAGTTTGTTTTTGTGTAAACCAAGCGCCCCCAGCAAAACCAGCAATAGCAAAGACAATCATAAGTAAAATTGCAACAAATAAATTCATTAATACTCTCCTACAAGAAAGCTATAAAATCGCTTTCGTAATTTTTACTCCTTATTATATCAAATTTAGACACATTTGTCAGCTGCAGATTTCTCTCACAATTTTTGAACCATTTATTTATTATTCAACGGTATAAATCCAACCTTCTGGAGCTTCTTTATCACCAAATTGAATACCCACAAGTTCATTGTATAACTGTTGAGTCACTGGGCCAACTTCTGTTTCTGAATAGAAAACATGGTGTTTATCCTTATCATCAATAGCGCCAATCGGTGAAATCACCGCAGCTGTTCCACAAGCACCTGCTTCAACAAAATCGTCTAACTGATCCACAAAAACATCACCTTCAATCGCTTTCATTCCTAAACGCTCTTCAGCCAACTGTAATAAAGAATATTTTGTGATTGAGGGTAAAATCGAAGGACTTAACGGTGTGATAAATTCATTATTCTTGGTAATCCCGAAGAAATTTGCTGCTCCCACTTCTTCAATCTTAGTGTGGGTCGCCGGATCAAGATAAATCACATCAGAATAGCCAGCTTCATGTGCTTTTTGCCCTGGTTCAATCGAAGCAGCATAATTTCCGCCAACTTTCGCTGCGCCTGTTCCGTGTGGCGCAGCACGGTCATAGTCACGAGAGATAAGGAAGTTTGTTGGTACAAGGCCACCTTTAAAGTAAGAACCTACAGGAACCGCAAAAATTGTAAAGATATATTCATCAGCTGGTTTTACCCCAACAAGTCCGCCAACTCCTATTAATAATGGGCGGAGATAAAGTGTGGCTCCAGTTCCGTAAGGAGGGACGAAGTCTTCATTTGCCTTAACAACTTGTTTTACGGCATCAATAAACTTGTCTGTGGGCACTTCTGCCATACGTAAGCGGCGCGCTGTAGCTTGCAAACGCTCCGCGTTGCGATCAGGTCGGAAAAGATTTATTTTTCCAGATTTTGTACGGTAGGCTTTGAGCCCTTCAAAACCTTGTTGGCCGTAGTGAAGTGCTGGCGAGCCTTCTGAAAGATGCAAAGTCGCATCACCTGTAAGTTTTCCATCATCCCATTTTCCATCTTTAAAATGTGAAATATAGCGATAAGGCAACTCTCTGTATTCAAAACCTAAATTTTCCCAATCTAATTCAACTGTCATGCTTTTTCGTCCCCCATTTTTAACGGTATTCTCTCTTCCATAAAGCCAAACTTTATGGTATTTGTTATAATTAAATATTATAAGCTATTTTGAATGTGATTTCAATATAAATTCAGAAAATTATAGAAATGGAAATAAAATGAATATTCTTAGAATAAATTTTCAAGAACTCGGACAACTCTTGTTGGATAAATTAATTTACGTCTTTTTAATTAGTCTTTTGTTTTTTATTTTATACCAGATTAGCGCCCGCATTGTAGAGACACTTTTCAAAAAATACAGCAATCGCTCTTGGGCAGATACTTCTCGGATAATGACCTTGGCCCGCTTAACCAAAAGTGGTTTAACTTATCTGACAGCCTTTCTCTGGATCTATACCATCCTCTCTATTCTTGGTGTTCCTGTAGGAAGTGTGCTTGCTGGTGCTGGTATTCTCGGGGTTGCTCTTGGTTTCGCAGGCCGTGATCTTGTCGCAGATATCATCAATGGTTTCTTTATTATTGTCGAACATCAGATTAATGTGGGCGATTGGATTCGCTTTGAAAATCTCGGTATCGAAGGGGAAGTCACTGCTGTGGGAATCCGCTCAATCACTTTGATTTCAGATGATGGAGCCACTGCTTTCATCCCTAACCGTAATATTGAATCTTTGAAAAACTTCTCTTACAAAGATCGGACGTTGAACTTAGATATCCCAGTCACTGCCGAAAATTTGGAGGCGATGAAAGAACAAATAATCCGAGTAAATGCTGAATATCCTCAAGTTGTTTACAACGGTATCATCACACGAGATGAGAGTATTTTTATACGTAGCCTGCTCACGGCAAATCTCAGTGAAATAAATGGTTTACGCATAGAAATCATGAATAAATACTATACAAAATAAGCAGATCCCCATGATCTGCTTATTTTTCTATCATTGATTTGATGGGTTCATAAGATTTACGGTGAATCGGTGTAATACCGTAGTTCTTTAGCCCCTCCAAATGCTTAGTTGTCCCGTAGCCTGCATTATGCTCAAAGTCGTAATGTGGGTATTTTTTAGCATACTCCATCATCATTCGATCTCGCGTCACTTTCGCAACAATGCTCGCTGCTGCAATGCTTAACGACTGAGCATCGCCTTTGATAATATTAACTTGAGGAATATTAATGTCTAACTTCATCGCATCGATTAAGAGGCATTCTGGCTGTATTGCTAATTTTTCTACAGCTTGAAGCATTGCGATTTTAGTCGCCTGATATATGTTCACTTGGTCAATCGTTTCGTTGTCAACTAAACCAACACTTATGGCGAGTGCTTTTTCTTGGACTTCTGCAAAAATGGCTTCATGTTTAGATTTGGGAATTTTCTTACTGTCGTTAAGACCTTTAATCTTACAATTTTTTGGTAAAATCACGGCTGCAGTCACAACAGGACCAGCTAAGGGGCCACGTCCAACCTCATCTATACCAGCAATAAAGTCCAGCCCTTGTGCATAAGCTTGACGTTCAAAATTCAGCATCATTTCTAAACGTTCATCTTCGGCTTGTTCTGCTAAAATCTCTTTTTTACGTCTTTTAATCGCCGCTTGAACACCTGCACGAGTATCTTCCAAAAAAGCGTCCACTTCGAGTAGTGTATTTAAGCCGTTCAGTTGCTCTTTTATTTCTTTAATCGTTGACATAGTCACTCACTTTATCCAAGCAATATTCGCCCATTCTACCATCACGCACATCCTTAACAAACATTTGATAAAATCGATCATAATCATCACGGAAGCCAAAACGCTTGGTCAATTCCATGATGAGATCGGGAATTTCTAACTCTAGGTCTGCTTCTTTCATGCGTAAACGTTTCATGGTTGCTTCTTGGTAATTTTCAAGGAAGTACTGCAAACCGAAAATAGTCACATCATCCATCGGCAAAAGCTGGTCCTTAATGGCACCTGTTAAAGCAAGTTTTAGACCAACTTGGTCATCTTCGAATTTTGGCCAAAGTATCCCTGGTGTGTCGAGAATTTCTAATTCTTTATTGGTACGTAACCATTGCTGACCCTTTGTTACACCGGGTTTATTTCCTGTAACAGCTACTTTTTTTCCTGCAAGACGATTCATCAGTGTTGACTTACCCGCATTAGGAATACCAACAATCATCGTACGTAAAGAACTATTCTGAATGCCACGTTCAGCATTACGCGCAATCTTGTCAGCCATCAAACGTTTCGCTGCAACAGTCAAACGTTTGGCAGTATGTGCTTCTTTCGAATTAATAGCTAGGGCAATAATACCTTGCTTTTCGAAAAAGTCCACCCATGATTTCACAGCGTTTCTGTCAGCTAAATCAGCCTTGTTTAAAGCGATAAGACGTGGTTTATCCCCGATAATTTTATCCAACATTGGGTTACGTGAACTGATCGGTAAACGTGCATCTACCAACTCAATCACAAAATCAACATATTTTAAATTTTCTTGAACTTGACGACGCGCTTTGGACATGTGTCCTGGAAACCATTGAATTGCTACACCCATTTTTAAACCTTGCTATAACTAGTGTCATAGCCTTTCTTTTTTGTTTTTAGTGATGAAAATAAGTACCAAATACATCTAGAGATGTCCATATCTCTATTTTACTTGAATCTGCTCTCTGTGTTTTTTTTTACAGAAAAAAGCCTAGTAGAGCATATCATACTAGGTTATTCTATCATTTTTTGGACTTCTTCGCTAATATGTAGCCGTTTGAGTTTGTGGTCTATTTTATTGTTCTGGAATACTTTCTCATATAAAAAGACATGAATTCATGCCTTTTTATGGTCTGTTCACAAGGGTCGTAATCTAATCTCTCCTAGTTTCCAGTTTACTTCCACTAGTGATAAATGATAAGGCTTAGGCATAATCCTCGCTTTATGCATCGGCTTGCGTGCGATTATCAAGAGCATGAAGTTGCCCCAGTCATTAGAATCAGCCACTCTTTTCAGTGGGTAAAAGCAGGCCTTTCACCTGGTAAGCGTACTGTTTCCACGAGAGATATGGAAAGGCCGTGATGTTCCAGGTTCATCAACTTGGATTTCATCTGCCCCATCCTCTCCTATCAGTTTATTTCATATCCAACTCGCTCCTTCTGCAAATATAAAACTTCCCTAAGTTCTTGACTATAGGTAACTAGAGCTCCAAAAGTCCAAACATCTTTATATTATTAGAGACAATCTCTTGCCATTCCTTATAGAGAAGGGCATGCTCGCGAGAAAATGAAACGCAGTTATTATAATTCCTACAGAAACTTCATTTTTCTTATCCAATACCATGCTCCTCCACTAACAAGTAGAGAAATACCAAACACAAACAAGAAACCAATTGGACTTTCTTCAAAGGGAAGTTTAACATTTATTCCCCAAAAGCCATAAGTCATGGCAGGTATAGTCAATACTATCGAAATCTCAGTGAGTGTTTTCATAATAGTATTCAGTCGAAAAGAGCCCAGATTATTAATCATACCATCTAAACTCGCAAGGTATTGATTGTAAGAGTGTGTTAATTTCTTTAAGCTATCCAATTCCTCTTCCAGTTGGATAATACTGTTGCTTCCTTTAGACTTGATGTTTAAAAAGTTTTTTTCACGCTTAAAAAATTCGATTATTTTATCATCACTGTCATAGGTTAAGGATAAGGTGATGAGATATTTTTTAAGTTGTAACAAATTGTTGAAAACAGAATGTGTTGGGCCATTTTCATTAATTGACCGTTCAAGTGCATCAATTTCATCACGAATTCTGTGCGCATCTTCTGCCATTTTCTCTAAACAAGAGCTTACTATTCCAACCATGCTTTCTTCAGGCGTAGCTTCTACATTACTACACTTTTTCAAAAATTCTGACACAAACGCTTCTTTTTCTTCGGTAATAACAATCACTAGATTCTCACACCTCAAGATTAGTAAAGACTCCACCATACGCTCAAGCTTTGTTTCGTTTTTCTCCTTTGGATAGAGAAGAAGCAAGCTAATATACTCATAATCATTTATCGATGTCCCTACCGAATATTGGGCATCAGTCTCTTCAAAAAACAAGGAAGAAAAGTCTTGCTGATATTGGTTATTTAAATCCTTGAAAAACTGTTCGTCTGGTTGGTAAAAATAAACGATTGTATAAGTATCATCTCCCTTAAGAGGCTCTAACCTGGGATTACTGAGACCTGATGCTTTAAACTCATTAAATCTAAACATTATCTATCCTCCGATGGTGCTAAGTTAAACTGTATATTACATGGGCGTAACTAAATTTAAAAATATTTTTTGATAGAAAAAAGCAAAATGTTACTCAACTCTTCCATTTTCCGGAGTCATATCGTCCACTTTATCTTTGACTTTATCGACTTGTTTTGAAGTG
>NZ_CAKPUG010000001.1 GCF_934191625.1 uncultured Lactococcus sp. | reverse complement strand
TCATGCAGGATTTTGAAATCCTTGGATAGATTATCATGCTCAAGCGAAATGAAAGTGATACGGTTCTGATGCACACGACAGAGAAAAGTGAAGGGGTAGAAAAGCGCTAAAAGAAAAGTTAACACAATGGATTTAATTTTCATTTACAGCTTCTCCTTCCACAAATAATACTTTGCACACTGATTGATTATTTCGTTAACTGTTCTTGGAGTAAATCGTGGATACGTAGGCGCTCTTCTTCTGCTATAACTTGGAAACTTAAGTTATTGAGCATTTGTCCTTGTCCTTGTACAGCATCATGCACGATATTCCCAAAGGCTTGATTGTAGTTCAGTAAAATCTTTTGAATTTGGCTCCAAGTGACATCCGTCTTGACATTACCACCTAGAGCTTCAAAAAGTCCTTGATAAGCCGTCACGCTTCGTGGCGACTTCATTTTTGCTAGAATAGCTGCAATGACTTTTTGCTGTCGCTCATCTCTCCCGTAAGTTCCTTTTGCATCATCTTGTCGCATACGTGTGAAGGCAAGAGCTTGCTTACCGTTCAAGTTATTTTCACCTTCACGAAATTCCATATCGCCTACATTAAAAGCAAGATCGGAGTAGATCGTTACACCTCCCAGTGCATCCACTAAATGTTCAACACCACTAAAATTCATGGTTATATAATGGTCAATTTCGACATTGAGCAACTGGTTAACCGCTGCAATCGAGGCAGCTGCGCCCCCTTGTGTAAAGACCGCATTAATCTTGTTAAAGGCAGTGATGGAGCCGTCCTCTGCTTCAATAAATGTATCTCGTGGAATGGAAACCATAGTTGTTTGCTTGGTTTGTGGGTTAAGCGTGACCACCATTAAGCTATCTGTTCTCCCAGACAAATCCTCATCACGTGAATCAAGACCCATGATAAGAAATGACAGCGGTCGACTTTCACTGATGGCTTGACTCGCTTCAGCTTGATCCTTGGAGCTTTCAAGCGGTGCATAAGTCTTATCAACGTTTACTCTGGCCGTCTGGTAAAAAACAGCAGCGAGAGCCGTTCCTGTCACTAGGAAAAGCCCCAGAATAATAAGAATCGTATTTCTTACGGGATGCTTTTTCTTTGTCTTTTTCCTGCTTCTGTTCATCGTCATGTTTTCTTCTCTTTCTTTTTGTGACTCCTTTGATATCGCAAAAGTTAGCTTTCCTTGCGCTCCTTAAAAATTTTTTCGATAATTTTTAGGCTGCTCGAATCTTGTGTCCACGGGTTAAAACGTTGGTTAAAGTCCGCCAAGCGGGCAAAATCAAAGCTATTTTCTAAAAGTGTTTCAAGCAACTCTTTTTCAGTTTGTATCGGCGCACTCGGTAAATCTCTATGTACATCTAAGTAAAAACCACGCAAATGCTTGTCATAAAGCTCTAAATCATACATATAGAAATAAATGGGACGATTCAAGATAGCATAATCAAAGAAAACAGATGAGTAGTCTGTAACAAGCACATCTGCCATGAGATAAGCTTCATGAATATCCAAAGTCGCTGGTAATGAATAAACGAAATCCTGTACATCTACGTCAATCCTAATGTGATTGGAAATCAAATAATGCGGCTTAAATAAAACAACATACTGCTCACCAAGCATAGCTTTCCAGCGTGCGAAATCAAGCTGTAGCCGCATATGATAACCATCCAAGCCATAAGTATCATCGCGCCAAGTCGGAGCATAAAGGATAACCTTTTTATCTAAAGGAAGCTGATAACGCACTTTGAGTTGTGTGATCTGCTCTGGTTTTGCTTGATACAGCATATCCGTCCGAGGATAGGACATTTTTATCATTTTATCTCGAGGAAACTGAAAAGCACTGGCAAATTTCTCCATAGTAAAAGGTGAGGAAGCAATCAACCAATCCCAATGTCTACTATCTTCATCATAGGATTTTATCATTTGCTCGTGGGTCAAGTAAGCACGATAATGCTTGCCTGTGTCCTTAATATCATGGGCCAAACGCTTCAGCGGTGTCCCATGCCAAGTCTGTAAATAAACCTGATCTTTTGCCTTGTAATAATAAGGTGCCATTTTGGCATTAAAGACCCAAAACCTTGCTTTCGTCAGCGCTTTGTAATAAGGCAAGCTGTTAAATCTTACCACCTTAGCTCCTGCGACCGGACGAGGCTTGTTTAAAGCCCAAACCAGCTGATAGTCTGCATAAGTCGGATTAGCACGTAAAGCCTCAAAGATAGCACCCGGACTATCACCTGTTGATTTGCCATTATAGCTGGCAAATAGTATCATCTTAGCTTCACGCTTGATAAAAAGAGGCAATACACGTAAAAAGACGGAAAGCAAGACTTTCAAGATCTGACGTCTGAGATTGCCCACAAAACTTACTGCTGTCATCTTATCCTTTCTGGTTGCTTCACACTATCCTTTAGTCAAATTTCTCATCACTTGACGCAAACTAATATTACTGGAAAATCCATCAGCAAGTGCATCCCTAACATTTTGAAAAACTGTTAGCTCTTCTTCCTGATATAGTGCTTTGAGTAAAGCATTGATATCTGCTTCGGACTTTCCTAAAGTTTCCGCTACACGTGCCAAGGCCGCCTGACTCACCTTTATCACGTTTGCTCTTTGAGGCAAGCCCTCTACCTGTCTAAACCTTTTATGCTGAAAGCAGTATACCTTATCCTCCACCTTGAGATAAAGCGTACTCGACCTTTTATCTGCAGGATAAACATGCGGGCACGCTTTGAAAAGCTGCTCTATTTCCTGCATAAGTCGTAGAAATTTGACAGGATGAGACGCCAATTTGAATTTTGAGAGGATATATTTTATGTCTTTCATTTCCCTTCAAGTTCCAAATTCGAATTATATATCTTGCCTAAATCCCGTTTAATGCCTGAAGATGAAGTTTTACCACGCGGGAAATACATGATTTTCAGCTTAGGAAACTGTTCTTTTAAGAAATCGAACTTCCCTTTCCAATCATCACCCATGGCGAAAATATCAATCTCAAACATATCAATATAGAGTATCTTGTCCTCCCAAGACTGTTCCGGAACCACAAGGTCCACATAGCGGACAGACTCCAGTATATACTTTCTTGTCGCATATTCCTGATATGCTTTTTTTCCTTTTTGTGCATTGAATTCATCTGTCGAAAGCATGACGGTTAGCTTATCGCCAAGATTCTTCGCGTTGCGTAACATATCCACATGGCTTTCGTGGAGGATGTCGAAGGTACCTGCAACGAGGATTCTTTTTTCTTTGTTCATTTTATGTTTTCTTTTTCTTCTAAAATACTTAACACAGAGTATAAATTTTAAATTAATTATTACTAACCATTTGAATGAATTACAATTACATCAATAATAATTTTGCTAACAATATTGTAAGCAGGCATTATAACAGAAATCTGATAGTCTTGTTCTATTTCCCTAAACAAGAACCACTAGAGTTTTAGTGAATCAACCTTGCTTTTGCTTTTTCTTCATCACTTCTTCGAAAAGCTCATTCCACTCTCTGATTAATCGCTCTTCACTAAATTTTTCAGTAATTTTCTTAGCTTCTCTGGACATAGATTGGCGTTTTTCATCGTTTGTTAGTAAATCAATAATGTTATCTGCCAAAGCATTAATATCACCATGTGGGACAATTACACCGTTAATACCGTTCTCTATAATGTCTTTAGGTGTATATTTAAAATCATAACTAATAATGGGACAACCGGAAGCCATACTTTCCAACGCAGACAAGCTCATACCTTCTCTGTCCGATGGCATTAAAGAAAGAGCTGAATTTTGAAATACTTTATAAGAATTATTAGTAAATCCTTTTATGAATACATTATTTTCTAAATTATTTTCTTTAATTAATTTCTTTAAAATTTCTTCTTCGCTTCCCCTACCATAGAGATCCAATTTTGCATCTGGTACATCTTTTGCTACCCTATTAAAGGCCATTATTGCGTGGGCCTGATTTTTGCCTGGTTCAAACCGACCTAAATAAACAACTGTTTTGGAATCACGATTTTTATCATTAACTTTTATCTTTTCAGCGTGATGAGGGATAACATGTACTTTTTCAAGATTGCCAAACTGAGCTACAATATCATTTTTTTGCTCTTGAGTCAGAAAAACGACACCTTCAGTTTCATGAAGATTGTTCAAAAATTGTACATGTTCCTTTTTAATAGGACTGCCAAAAGTATTGGGGGCTGTGAAGTGTGTACTGTGAAAAGTATAAAAAATAGAAAGGTTCTCTTTTTTTATTTGTGAAAGATACTGCTTTTTGAAGCCATACTCAGAGATCAACAATGAATACTCTTCTTGATTTGTTAAAACTATATTCTGAAGCCAGTAAAGCAACATATCATCTTCATTTTTGAACTCGGCTATAAATTCACTATTCTTACCAAACCAGAGAATTTGATTAACCTTTCCTGTTGTAGGACTCAGTGAATAACTCAAGTAGCATTGACCATTTCTATTTAAGTGAGTTATCCTGACAGGCTTGTTTGTTTTGGGGTCCATATACTCAATACTTTTGATATAGCCTTTAGGATCATACCATTCACGCTTTTCCCTGACAAATCCTGGTGTCAGATAGTCAATAAAGTTCAACTCCCCCCCCTCAAGGTTGTTAAACCATTTAAATTTCTCATAAATACCGTTTTTGTAAGATCGAAATATATTTTTATTTACTTTGTCCTGTATAGTAATGTAGGCTTCTTCTTTAGAAGATTGAACAATCTTTTTTCTATCATCGTCACCTTCTTCAAAAGCAAAATCATTAAACATATATCTGACATTAACGTTTTCATCCAATTTTCCTGATTGTCGTAATAAGGATAACTCATTGTCAAAGTTATTATAATATTTATAAACCAATATTTCATTAGGTGTGTTATCTTTAACAAGGGCATTAGCTCTTCTGATTACTGATCCTGCTAATCCAGATGGTTTCGAAGGTAGTCCACCAAAAAGCAGCATATATATTTTCTTATTCATATTAAATCTCCATATCTAGCTAAGACTTATTTCCAAGCCTCAGTATCCTTTTATTTATATTTGTATTTGTACCCTCAATGAGAAATAAAGCGTATTTTTTCCTTGTGTTTACTATTACCTATTAACTCCACAATCAAACTCATAATCCAAATATTTTTTCATTCCATCTTCAATATTAAAACTCGGATTATAACCAATAGTTTTCAGTTTGTTGATACCGCTAAGTGATACCTTGATATCTCCTTCACGCGCAGTCACATGTTTTACTTGAATATTTTTCCCTGTAATTTTCTGGGATAGCTCTATTAAGTTATTTAATGTAACCCCATTCCCAGTGCCAACGCAATAAACCTGCCCCAGAGATTTGTCTGAAGCTGCAACCAAAAGCAAGGCTTGAACAACATCTTCGACATATACAAAATCTCGTGATTGATTCCCGTCTCCAAAAATAGTCACCTCTTGGCAGTTTTTTAGGCGATCCACTAAGATAGAGATAAATCCTGAATAAGGTGATTTAGGATTTTGATTAGGTCCATAAACATTGAAAAATCGTGTCGCACTGACTGGAATTTTATACAGATCATTATAAACTATCGCCATTTTCTCTGAAGCAAATTTATCTACTGCATAAGGTGTTAAAGGACGGATGACACTTTCTTCTTGCTTAGGCAGAGTTGGTTCATCACCATAAACTGCTGCACTAGAAGCAAAAACTAAACGTTTCAAGGATTTTTTGTTTTTTCTCAAGATTTCCAGAATTGTCATCGTACTATCGAAGTTAACTTTATGGGTTTCGTAAGGACGTTCTACTGAATCCGCAACAGAAGCAATCGCAGCTAGGTGAAAAATATAATCGAAAGCATTTTCCTCAAAAATTTTTTCAAGCAAAGACTGATCCGTTACAGAGCCTTCTATTTTAGTTAGGTTCTTAGAATCATTCAAATTTGAAAAATCACCCATTGACAAATCATCAAGAACTGTAACTAAATTATCAGGTGACAGTGTGTTTGCTAAAGTTGAACCGATAAATCCTGCACCACCTGTAATGAGTATTTTATTGCTATTTAACATTTAATTTCCCATATTTCCTTTACTATTGTCTAGCTTGTATTATCTCAACATTTCACTAAGTTCTTTCAATTCTTGAACTTTATTTCTATACTCATTACTTTCAAGCAATAAATTATTAATAATTGCTGTCTGCTCCGCAATCGTTTCACGATAAACATTTCCCTCTTGAGTTATTGCATCATCAAACACATCAATAACATTGAGATTTTCATTTTTTAACTGCGCATACATATCATAATTAAATGGGATAACTGGGCTACCAATAATCATCTTTTCATACTGGAATTCTTGTTTATCGAGTATAAGTAAATCGTCCAGAATAGAATCTTTTCTTAGGTCTTTCAAAAAAAAGCTGTCACGTAATAAATTTTTTAACTCTAGAGTAGAGATAATCGGTTCAACACTCAGAGACTTATAATCACCTAATATTGAGTGGTAGAGAGCCCCAGTCCCCCCTTTATTTGCGCCATAGAGTACAATATCTTCCTTGCTAATATCATAGCGCTCAATCACAGCTTTAATAGCACCTTGAACATCGTCTTCAAACTGAGGATAATTGTCGGTATTGATATAATGACTGCCATGAGAAAGATTAAGATCCATAATTCTCATCACCATCGTATTTTTTAAAACTACATTTTGAATCGTAGGATAATTTTTGATAAAGCAACGTATCCCAATATTGGGATTAAAATAATCATCCCCATCACCAATTCCTGAAAAAACAACAACTAAGCGTAAAGGAGCCACTAAATTTTTTCTTTTTTGAGGCGGTTCTTCAACTGTATAAAACAATTCACCAAATGATGTTAAATCTTGACGTTTCCAAATTCTTCCCACTAATTGGCGTTTGATAAAATAAGATTTTGTACCTTGGTGGTAATAAAACATAAAATCATTGGACAATAAATTCTTATAGAGATTATAGACAATTTCGTTTTCTATACTCAAAGCAATAATGTTTTTTGAGTTTTTCAAATCAACAATAATCCGGTCATAGTTATAGTCACGAATTTTCTTTTTATATGCTATTCTTAATATTTTTTCTTCATTTTCCATAAATTATAGTCCTATTCTTTTCAAAACTTCATTTGCTGAGTGGATACTGTCTTTATTTAACAGCTCGTTGATGATGCGGGAATTGTATTCATAGTTCTCGCTTTCGTCAGTTTTAAGAATATTTTGAACCAGTTCATCAGTTGTATAATTCTTTCCTTTCAAATGGAGATATGTCTCAGCGTCAAAATACATTCCTATCTGATGTGTATATTCTTCAATATCCTCTTGTAAAAGAATAATTTTCTTTTGTACATGGGCATAGTCAAATACCGCTGATGAATAATCTGATATTAAAATATTGCTTAATAAGTATAGCTCTTGAATATCGACAAGCTCGTTATAGAAGCAATGAATGCGTTGATCTAGATCTGAATAATATTTCCTTAATTGTGCTTCATGTGGATGAAGTTTAACAATAATTTCGTAGTTCTCTGGTAACTGAGTAATAACTTCTTTTAAATCTATTGAAGTCACTTTATTACGTTCATCCTTTCGCCAAGTAGGGCAAAAAAGGATATATTTTTTGGACTCCTCAAAGGGTCTATTGAAGTATTTTAGGTGAACTTTTTTCAACTCATCTAGATTCTCCTTATTTTTTATCAAGTACCCGTTTTTTGGAGTTCCCAAAGTTAAAACCTTTAATTTTGGATTTTTATGAAGTTGAAAGGCTGAGTTTAATAGTTGGGCATGATAATCAGATGATGTTAAGAGATAATCCCATTTTTTCATCTTCGGAATAAAGGCATTAAGTTCTTGTTCTCTCTGTTCCTTGTTTTCTAAGTCTGAAACCATTTTTTTTATCGGAAATCCGTGCCAAGTTTGAACAAAGATTTGTCCTTTACTTTTTCCAGCCTTATCCAAGGTATTGGCACTATGAAAAACGTATTTACTTTGTAAGAAAGCCTTGAGGTAAGCCTTAGTACCAAGTCTTACTGCTTCAAAGCCATAACTTCTGATTGCCAAATCAACGAGTTGATTAGTAGAACTGACAAAAATTTTAGCTTCTGGATACTTTTCCAAAATTGCCAATGCCAAATACTTAGGATCTCCTGAAAAATTTTTACCATGAAATGACTCTATAAAAAAATAGTTCTCTTTAACTTCGATTTGATGATTTCTACTGCTTCCTACAGCTAAAATAGCCTTCTTTAGCTGTCTTCTGATATTTTTATTTTTCAGAATAGGCCCAACAATAGGATATTTTTTAACTTTTAAGTAATAGCTTCTTAGGTTTGATAAAATATCTTCTGCTTCGATTGTATCTGTAGAAAGCTTTTTGATAATGTTACTAATGTCTTTATTTGTTAGAATGACTTTCGTATCTGTTTGCGAGGAGTTCCTTGAGAACTTATCGACCTGTTCTAAAATATTTTCACTATAGCATTCCGCTGGTTTTAATATTGCTTCAACATCACTTTGTATTTCATCTTTGGTCAAAGTAGTTTGTATCGTTTCAAGTAGAACATTTGCGTCATGGCTCAAATCTTGATTCAGCCATGAAATAGAGCTAATTTCTTTGAAGTTTTCCAAGTTAACTTTATCATCACCATAATAAACACAAGCCAGCCTTGACTCACTTATCGCCTCTACTATTGAGTAACCCAAAGTTTCTAACCTTGCGGTTGATAAATAAATATAATTTTCTGGTAATTCATAGTTAATAAAAACATGTTCTTTCAGATTATAATATTTGATGAGATTCTCATATAGGGTTTGTCCAGCGCCTCCACCCTTTATATAAAATTTTATATCGATATGCCCAAGATAATTAATCAAATAGTCCATCAATTTTAAAGAATAAGCAATATCTTTTTGCTTCTCAAAAAATCGCGACATAACTACAAAATTAGATGTTAAGGTATTTCCCGTATTAATCATACGTGATATATGCGCAAGACTGACTCTTTGGACAAAAACTTTGTCATAGCCAAAATACTTAATAAAGTCTTGCTTTATGCCTTCTGTTGCAACTCTTATAGCTGAAAAGTAAGGTAAATCATCTCCCAAAGCATCATCTAAATATGCTAATGGCGCATGAATTTCTCCCAAAATTTTTGAATTTGGTCTTTTAGCTCTCAGAAACTTTCCTAAACCAAAAAAAGATTCTCTTGTAATAAAATACAAGCTTGTATCGCTTTCATCAAAGGGGATATTAAATATATCATTTAAATTTTCATATTTAATATCTCTCATAAAAGCTTCTCGTTGCACAAGCTCTAAAATATCTATTTTGCTAAAATCTGCAAAGTTATAATAAGTTATTTCATTATTGTTATCTTTGGAAAACTCATAAATCATATTGAGATTACTGCGTGACGTTCCTCCAATTCCAAAAATGTTAAAACCAATAATTGATATTTTCATAGAATAAACCCTTTCTTACTTTTTGAATTATTTATAAATAATTCAAAACTCGCCTTTCAATTTTTTAGTCATTTTAAAGACTCTCATTTTCTACAAAAAGTCCGAAATACGCTCACGGATTTTATAATGCAAGTGCGTACCTAAAATAAGGATAAAAAAAGTCAGAGTCCAAAAGAATAAGATAATCGAAGGATCCACTTCCCAGAACCACTGAGTACCAAAAATAGCGTCTCTAAAACCCTCAATTAAGTAATAAAAAGGATTCAACATCAGCGCTTGCAACATAAATTGCGGAATCTGATTGAACTGTCTCATCGAAAACACAGCGCCTGACAGAAACATCAAAAAACGGAATGAATAGTTCAAAAAGAATTTTAAGTCAGGAAAAACAATCATAATCGTAGCGTTCAATAAGGAGAACGAGACAGAGAAAATAAGCAAGGCAATGAAATAATAAAACCCTTGTAGAAGATAGAGGCTAGGTAAAAAACCATTGAATGCCGCTCCTAGTGTCCCAACGATTATCATAATCCAAAATTCGCTCAGAAAACCAAAAAAGGCTGACGTAGGCAAGATACTTACAGGAAATTTCATAACCGAGGCTGCACGCAGTTGATTATAAGTGGTTAATGCACCGGAAACAATCGTTTTTTGCATGAGACCCCAAACACCTAAACCGATAAACATCCACGGCAGAACTGGATATTCTTCAGGTATGACACGTTTCATAAGTACACCAAACAAGAGATAAAAAACGCCCAACTGAAATAAGGGGTCTAAAATTTCCCAGACACGTCCAAAACGGTTATGCATGGTTGCACTTTTGGTGTTGTATCTGGACATACTGTAAGCTACAGGGAAGTAGCGCACTTGTTCTTTAAAGTACTGCAAAATGTTGTTCATTTTGTAAATCTTTCTTCTATAATCTTAGGGTGTTGATGGGACTGTGAGGTTTTGGTCAACAGTTAAGTTACTCAAATCTTGGGTAGGATTAAGTTGAATCAGTTCCTCAACGCTGATGTGAAACTGTGCAGCAATGCTGTCCAAAGTATCTCCAACTTGAACTCTGTATTCACTCATAGCAGTAGTCCCATCTCCTGAAGCTTGGTTTTCTGGAACTTTAAGGACTTGTCCAGCTATTAAAATATTTAAATCCTGTTCAGGGTTTAAGCGCATTAACTCCTCAATCGTGGTGTTAAAATGTAGCACAATAGCATCTAAAGTATCTCCAACTTGAACATGATATTCTGCTATTTTCGGCTCGGCTTCTGCTGGCGTTTCTTCTTTTTCTAGTGTTTCATTTTGCGGTGGCAACTTTTCTTCTTCTTGAACGTGTTGCTCTTCTTGTTTTTCTTCTGCAGGTTGAGGTGGTAAGTTTCCTGTGGCTCTTTGCCGCTCTAAGAAGGATTCTTTGGGCTGAAACAAATGATTTTGAAAGAAATCGAGCGGATTTCGTAGCGATTTTTTCAAAGACATCGAAGATGTATTGACCAAAGCCAGCCATATCAGCACGAGGGCAGAAAAAGATAATAATACTTTGGTTGATAAACTTGACTTCTTCTTGGCTGCTTTTGTAGTGAGTTCCTCAATCCTACGTTTACCTTTTCGATTCGCCCCGACTTTCGACTCTGCCAGTTCTTTTCTATACTCTTGCAAAGAATAAGACAATTGCTCTTGGCGAGCTTTTGTTTTGTACTCATCTTGGTCTTTACGCTCTAGATCGTTAAACCAACGAATAAATGCTTCATACTGGGGCAGAACTTCTTCAACTGGACCATATGCCTTGACTGCGCCATAATGAATCCAAAGCACCTTATCCGACCACTCGCGAATTGTGGGAATCGAGTGAGAGACTAACAAAATCGTTTTGCCTTTTTCACGAAACTCAAACATTTTTTTCTTTGATTTACCAATAAAGGTTTGGTCACCTGTAGCCAAGCCTTCATCAATCACCATAATATCGGGATCTTGATGAACCATGACTGAAAAGCCTAACTTGGCGCGCATACCTGAGGAATAAGTCTTAACACGTTGATCAATAAACTCTTTAAGTTCAGAAAAAGCGATGATGTCGTCCATTTTTGCTTCAATCTCACGTTTGGTCATGCCTGACATGAGCCCTTTTAGACGTATATTTTCACGCCCTGTAAGATTATTATTCAGACCGGCTGAAGCTGAGATAATGGATACTTCTCCATTGATTTCCACTTGACCTGTCGTTGGTGAAATTTGACCTGAAATAATATTGGAAAGTGTGGACTTTCCTGAACCGTTAAGTCCAACAATCCCAATAGTTTCACCATCATAAAGCTCAAAAGAGACATTCCGCAAAGCCCAAAAATCTTGTTTATCGCTCGGAAAAAAAGCTTCTTTTGTCCGAGTTCTTCCTTTTTTATTATTATTGATTAAATCAAAACGCTTTGTAATATAACTGGCTTTTATTTTTATCTTTTTGTCATCTTCTGTAATCATAATCGTTACTATTATGTCATTTATATAACTTTATGTCAAATTTTCATCTATAATTACTAAGAAATATTAAAAAAAAACAATTCAGATAACTTTAGTTTATTGAGTGGAATTGCAATAAAAAATGAACTTCAGCAGTCTCACACTATGTAGGGGGATCTTCACATCTGTTTACTCACTATCTTGGCGCTTTTTGAGAAAAAACAAGCACGATTCCCGATATTATCACAGTCGCTTAATTGTGTTAGATGATATACAAAGAACATCTCTGAAATACATAACACTTTGACGTTTTATTATTGTTAAAATAATTTTATCAAGAGTGTGTTCTTTTTACTTAGACTAAAATAAAACAGGAAATCTCAAAGGGCTTCCTGCTTTTATATTGCTTAACTTAATAACATTGGTATCCGCTTAAACTTTCAGAAGTTTCAAGAATCAGTGCTGCTTCCTTGGCCTTAAAACCATTCCATGTGTGCTTTTTCTTCGGACATTGGGCTCGAAAAGATGACAAACTAAAGTACTCCCTATTTCTATCTCAAAATGTCCCTGTTTGCTTGGATTATTATGGTTTGGACATAAGGGTATAATTCCTCTAATCTCCCTATCCAAATCATCATTTAATTCCACGATTACATGACCTCCATGACCCCCTGTACTATTGCAACCTGTTACACTACAAAATGGGTGTGAACTGGAATTCCACCCAACATTCTTTGTCCAAAAATTAATCCAGTGACCAGAATCTTGACCAGAACCCGTCATATTTGATACTAATACTAGGTTATCATCAATTTGAATAACATCACCTTCTTTTAAAGAATCTGTATAAGTAAAATTTATTATATCTGTTAAACTCACCATTGTTATTATCTCCTTATCTCAAATCACCAGAGTTAAAAGTTTCCATTGAATGAACAAACTTTTAAAAACTGCTTCAATTCAGAATTTACGCAGCAATTTGATGGCCCTGAAAAGCGGGATCAACGCTTGTAGCAGCTAAAGACTCAATAACGCTTTTAGGAAATTTGGACCATGTGTCTGGAAATGGGGTTTGACCCGCTAGAAGGTTAGCATTAATTACCGCAACAATACTCTTAACAAATGTGACGCAATCTTGAACAAGAGGCCAGTACCCTTTTTCATCTCTAAGCCACCTATTTATCAAACCCTGAATTGCGGATAGTGTGATATCTCCAACATAAAATGAGGCCTTAATTGTACCTTCTACATTTGCTAGACTACAATCATCTTTTAAGCTGAGACCGCCCTCTGCAGGAGCCCAACCAAGAATGGTGCCATCTGTAATTTGAAAAAACATATGTCCAAATGAAGACTTTCCAGTTGGAGTTGGGGTGCCTGATCCATATGCATAAAATGTTATTCTATTCATTTTATTACCTTTCTAATTTATATTTATACTTATCGTGCAATTTTTAATTTTTTGTTTCTTTGAAGCGGTCAAATGATTTTCTTCAGAGTCTCTTGAACTTTACTTGGAAGTTTCTCTTTATTTTGATCCAGCTTTACTTTCAAATTATTTTGTAAACTCTCTATTTCTTGAAAAGCATTCGTCACACACAAATCCAGCTCTCTTTCCGCTCTGGGACTAGCATATCGTAAACTATCTATAATCCTGTTCGCTTCTAACACAAAGCTTTGAAGAGCTACAATCATTGCATTTACAATATCAAGCAGGTTAAGGATATGAGGGTTTTCTCCTTCTAGACGGATATTGTCGGAAGTCAGACGTGCGACCTCGGCTAGAAAGCTCTCTTTTTTTTGAACATTTTCCAAATATTTTGGTCTCTGCCCACTTACATCACTTTCTAATATTTCCCAAGCTCTCAGCTTTCGATTATAGTCATCTACCATCTTATTCGTTTTTATTGCATAGTCAATACCATAAAACGGGATATAGTTGTTACCACTTTTCTTTCGGTCCTCTATTTCCTTGTGTTTTCTATCAAACCAAGCTCTGTCATCATTCAGTTTCTTTTCTTTTAATACATAGCTGTCAATTTCTATTGTCTGTGCCTCTATTAATGCATTTAGTTCTCCCTTTCTTTTATTATTGCGCTCTATCTGTGAAGCATTTTGAGATTTTTTTGCTGCATTTTCTGATCCTGTATCTACAAGCATTTCTTTTACGCACTCATACTGTTCCAGAAGTTCTTCGCCCGCTTGTACTGCTTCACCCACACGTTTAATCAAATCCTTATGAGATATAGCTTCTGTTTCTTCCAAAAGCTGTGCAGAAATCAAATGAGGCGAAAAGGAAGGAGGAAGATTACTTTGAAAAGCTGACTTATTTTTTAATGGTGAAAAATCATATGTCACCTTACTCAACTGTGTTAGTTGGTTTAAAAATATTGATGTTGTCATTTTTTTCCTTTCTTTAGAAGAACTCTTCTAACATCTTTTCTTTAGCTTTTTGTGCTAATTCTACACGTTTTTTAAAATCTTCATTTTTACTTTGAGAAGTGCGCAAGGTCACCTGTAGTGCCTCTTCCAAACTTGCAGCAAGTTCCTGCGCTAATTTCCAATGTTTTCGTGGGTCATCTTCAGGACGAAGAAAAGAAATATCTAGAGTCTTTTTAGCTTCATTTGAAGAAATAAGATAAGCTTCGAACACCATATACAAAGCCTGCCATTTGGAAGCCATCGTAAACCATTGACGATTAAACTGTGTGTTTGTTGTTGCATATTTTACGAGTTCTGCTAAGTGTTCTTCTTTAGCTTCTATTTTTCTTTCTAATGCAGATAGAGCAACATCATCAGATAAGTTTGCACATGCAGCTTCGATTGACTCCCAAAACATTGCTACTGTTGCTAGAGTTGATCCCACCGTTGACAAACAAGTGACGGCTAATTGTAGTGAGTTGATTACCACCTCCGTATCGATAATGTTAATATTTGTGTTTTTGATTTTCCCAGTAAACTCCGCAATTCGAGCTAAGTTCTCTGTGTTTTTATTCTCCAACTCAAATTTCAAGCTCAACATTTGTTCTGCTAATTTATCTTTTGCAGCTGCTGCACTTCTTGCATTATTTCCTAGATTGGATAAACGCTCTTCTAACTCTTTCGAAACATCACCTATAGCAGCACCACTTGCTGATAATAATTTTGCCCTCAAGTAGCTTTCGTCGGCAGAAATTTCATTTTCCAATACTTTTTTACGTAGGCTGTCTTTCTCCTGATTTTCTTTCACAGCTTTAATGTCTTTTTCTACCAAGTCTGCTGCTCGTCCATTTTCTTGCTTCTCTTTCTCAAACTTCTCAAGCTGCAGCGGATAATCTTTTATCCTCAGCTCCAAGATATCAAGTTCTGCTTTGTTTTCACCCAAACGTTTTTCGCGTGCAACCACATCAGGAGTGGGTGGTGCAGCTTCTTTTTCCTTTGGTTTTTCCGAAGGAGATGATGGATTCGAATTAATATTGATTTTCGGTGTACTCGCCCCATAATATCCCGACATAGCATTACCAACACCCTGAGCAATTGTACCTATACCACCAATCACGGTTCCAATAATCTCCATTGTGTTCGCTTTGTCATCCAATGCACGTGCTTCTTTATCATACTTTTCATAGAGTTTTTGTGCGTCCGCAATTTGTTTTTCAAGTTGTACTTTTGATACATTAAATGCATCGAGCTGCGCTCTAAAATCTGCTAAATTCTTCACTAAGAGATCTCGTTCTTTAAGGTTTTTACTTCCAACTTCGACAACATTTTCGCCTTCTTTAAATGTCTGTTGCTTCAGATTATCAAATTTTGCGGATAAGTCTTTAGCTGCTCTCGACATTCCTGTAGCAACTTCACGGGTCCTTTTCAGATAAAACTTTAAATCATATATGTCTAGATTGTCAACAGAAGATAGTTGCTCATAGGCATAAAGTAAATTTTCGATAATGGCATTTGAAGCAATTTTGAATTTATTAGCTAAAGCTGAAGATTCAATAACTGCATCATAAACATTTACGCGTAACCGATACAGATTTTTATGAGCATTCCCCTCATAGATACCATTACAAGCATTATAAGCAACATCAATGAGTAGTGCTGAACTTTCTAAGTTCATGCAGAGTTTTTCTAAATCAATTTGATCGAGAGTGTCAACAACAGCTCTTTTGACGATCAATGCGTCCATAGGAACTACCTCTAACATCGAGTACGGTCCCTCAGCAATTGCTCCGTTATTATAATTCAGCATAATATGCGGAAGATTATTTTTGAGCGACATCTTTGCACTCATACTGTTAAAGTTAATATTACTTACAGACAAAGATGCATTAAGTAATTCGGATAATACAGAAACTTCTAATTTTTTTGACATAACTTCTCCATTCTTAAAATTATTTATTCACAAGTTTTCAAGTGCATACTGTAGTTTTTGCTCTACTTTTTCTCCATGAGTAATTAATTCAATATCACTCATTCAGGGTATAGAAAAAAACATACCTAGCAACACATAAAATATTAAGGTATCCTTAACTCACTAGTTTCTAGAGCATTATTTATTTCTTGCGCACAATTCCTTCAAATCCACCGTACCAGCTCCAACTCTTTTCATCTGGTAATTTCTGTAAATATTGAGCGCCTTTTACGTTTTGCTCAAAGATTACAATATTGTTGTTTGCCTATTTTTTCCAACACACTTATCATAAACACTTTCAACGTTAGTCATCAACTCCTCCTAGTTTCATTTAATTATCCAAGTTCCTAAGCTTCCCACGATTCAACGTTCTGGAAATGGCACTTCTGCTCTTCGTTAATTTTACTGACTTTGAAGTTAAAGTTATGGGTAAATACCTCCTTTCCCAACGTGAGAAAGCGCTTTCTAAAATTATTATATAAAAATTTCGTTTTATAAAGAAATGATATGAAAAACATAAGATAATATAATTAAATTTACATAAAACTCTTATTTTCATCATTGACAAATCTAAAACTCCACTCTTGAACAGACATCCTAAGCATTTGGAAATGCCATCAAAATGTCTGTACATCATTCAGCTTTATATAGTAGCTTATAAGTTAAAGAATCGTTGATGACATTGTAAAGCACTCGTAATTGTGTTGGGATTGAATATATTTATGAGATGAATTTATAACAAAAAGAACTAATTTTCGTTAGTTCTTTTAATTCATCTAAAAAATTTTATTTAAAATCATTTTCCCTGCCGTTGTTTAAGAAAAATATCGTAAACCACAAAAATCAACAATCCAGCAGCAACACTATAAAAAGTAGTGAAGCTCCCTAGATTTTTCCAAAATGGAATTTTGGTTACTTCGATTGTTTTATCCCAAGGTGTATCTGCCTCAAGGGAAACTGTTGTTGTTTTTGAACCATTATTGCTGTATCCTCGTGGCAACTCTACAGTGAGGGTTTCTCCTGTTTGTCCTTCCACGTTCGTAATGAGAACATTCTTTTGATTTTTGTCATTGAAGAAAAGTGTCACCGTATGAAGCATGGGTTTTACTTTAATATCGATGGTTTGATCAAAACGCTTATCAAATACATATGATTTAGGATTATTTGTCAATGTTTCATATCCCGCTGTTGAAGCATGTGAGATGTCATAGGCTTCATTATAAGGTGAGGTGATTTGTTCTGTTGCAACAATTTCATCTCTATTTACATCTATATAACGAATGAGCGCATTTCGTAGCCATGGTTTGTCTGTCGGCAAGTTCTTATTGTTTGGTTTCGGGTCTTTACTAAAAGTTTCTTTTGCTGACGAAGTTTTAGAGCTTTGCTCGCGCTTTACAACCTTATCGGTATTGAAAGGGAGAATCTTGCGTTGGAAATAGCCGAAGTATTTATTGTAAGTGTTCAGAATGTTATCAATAGGTTTTGCATTGTCTAAGTTGACTTTTTCCATTGGTACCGCATCATCTAAGTAGACTTTTTCTAGCCCATAATATTTGGCAAACCATGTGTTTGACCATTCTTTTTCTGGATGTTCACTTGAAACCAGATAAGGCGTCCCAAAATAAGCATTAAAGTCGTTTGAGGTCATCGGAATTCCAGGGACATGAGCCGAATTTTTGCCTTCTTCTTTTGCTTTTTGAGCTATAGTTTGAGCTGTATAAAAATATTCATAAGAATTTTTGATATCTTTTAAGTTATAGTCATAGCTAGGCAAGCTTACAAAGCTTAAGCAAAGAATAGCAAGACATAAAGGCACGTTGGTCCAAGAACTTTGTGCTCGCAGCTCCTGCCATGCTTCAACCATCATTAGTAGAGCTAAGATAAACAAAATGTTACTTGCAAACCAAAGGCGAGCTGGTGTGATGGGCGACGCTAAGATGGCAACACAACCTGTAAGTCCTGAAACGAGGAAGATAAGGCCACCATGCCAGAGATAACGTGCTTTTTCTTGAAGCTGGACCCGGTTAAAGTAAAGAAGGGTTCCAAGAACAACCAGAGGCAGTAAAAGAAAACCAGAATAATGTGCTGTACCTGTCAAGATGTCGAGGAAACGTTGGCCTAAACCTACCGCAGAACCGTAGTTCTGAGTTTCAGCAGATCCTGATGATAAAATAACTTGCATCCCAAAGCCAAAGGCAGCAACCAAAGTTCCTAATATTTGTGCAACTGTATTCCCGTTTGATGATTGCTTAAAATTGTAGACCGTAAAAATAAGTGCAGTTAAAACTGCTGTCGCGCCTCCGACTTCATTTGTTAAACCTGCTAACAATCCCAATACTGGTAGATAGTATTCCTCCCACCCTCGCTTTGTACTTATATTAAAACGATAGGGTAATAAAAAGAGAAGAATGATAACTGTGGCCCACAGGTAATTTGCAGCGCCACTAACCCAAAGTACTGTACTGCCCATCCCTGGAATGAAAAACCACATCAAAAGAAAAGTTAACGCTAGATGCAAAGGTTTTAAAAGAGCTTTTTTTCCACTGATCACTACATTTAACAACAGTCCAACCAATACATAAATACTGGCATTAAGGATATTGAAAATTCCTTTAGGGAGCTGCATCGCTAAGATTTCGAAAATTATCGAAGTCATGCGTGCGTTCCATAGTGTCATGTGCGTGTATACTGCTGAAATGTAATCCGCAAGATTATGATATTCACTCAAATGCTCACTTGGCCAAGCACCAGTATAGATAAAGTGATACAGAAAATCATCGCCCGTATAACCTGTAAAGCGGTTGAGATTCAAAATAAAAATAAAGGTCAGCCCTAGAATTGCCAAGGCTGATGTTACACGCAATATGTTCCAACTACTTGTAAAGTTAAATCTTGTCCTATTATCCATGTTCGATATCCTTCAATGACTCAAGTAAGTCATCTTCTATTTCATTTACAATTTAAGTCGGCAAAGTAACGGCTTAAACTCTTTTTTCTTATAAGGGAGTAATTTCTCATTTTAAATTGTTCATAACTTACATTATCAAATAAATGTGAAAAAAGTGCCGATAATATTATAGCAAAAAATTGTTTCATTTTTACTTTATGATAAGGTTACCATACTGTTACGGTACTTTATTTAATCATCTTCAACATTTTCTTAAAAGCCTGAAGACAGAAAAAGTCCAAGTGCAGAAAAGCTTTTGCTCTTCTACAACTTAGACTTTTAAAATAGTGAACCTCTATTCTCTACTACTGTAACATTTTCATGACTTGCTCTGTTGAGCGAACACGTCCTAAGCGTTTGAAGATACCGTTAACGATACCCGCATGGAGTTCCGCGTTAAAGTCTGTCATTGCATCTTCAACAGCAATCACATTATATCCGTGTTGATAGGCTTCACGCGCCGTTGTATCACAACCAATCGTTGTAGCAACACCTGTCAAGATAATGTTCTCAATACCTCGTCTACGTAACTGCACATCGAGATCGGTGCCATAAAAAGCGCCCCAATTATGCTTTTTGACATGTATTTTATTTTTTATCTCTTCATCATAAGCCAAAGGAGAAACGAATTGGCTGTAATCTTCGGGAATTGGACCAGAAGAGCTAGCATTTGTATCTGTAAGCGGCTTGAGCATTTCTGGGCCATAATTCTTCACATATACAAAAACGATAAGTCCTGCTGTGTTCTTGAACTTGTCCAACAATCTCTCATTTTTGGCAAGAATTTCTCCCTTGCTATAAGGTTCAAGCTGTGGGCGATTTACAATACCTTTTTGTAAATCAATCAGGACCAAGGCCGTTTTCTCAAAATTCAATTGTTCTGACATAGGCTTTTCTCCTCTAAGATGTTTTTATTTTTTCGATTTTTTCTTCGTATTTTTCCCGAATTTTCCTTTTGCTGCATCCGCGTAGAAAGGTTTCTTCTTTTTCTTTTTATTTGGTTTTTTATCGAAATCGTTCTTACGTTCTCGATCTTCATCCTTTGATTTTCCTCTGTATTTTTTATTTTTGCTGTTTTCAGAGAAATTTTTTCCGTGTTTTGAAGTTTTACGTTCATCTTTATTTTCGGAACGGTTTGCTTTTGGTCTACGGCGTGGACCTTTTTCCTTTTTAGATTTTAAATTACTTTCGACAACATCTAAATCACTCTTGATATATTCAAAGTCAATATCACCGGTAACTTTATCCGCTTTAGTGACTTGAATTTTGATAGGTTGACCAATACGGAAAACAAGCCCTGTTTTTTCTCCCACAAGTGCCATCATACGCTCATGGAAGTTCATATATTCACCTTTAATAGTAGAAATATGAACTAAACCTTCGATGGTGTTTTCAAGCTCAATAAACATCCCAAAGCGAGTAACGCTGGCAATAACGCCTTCGAACTGTTCGCCGACATGTTTTTCCATAAATTCCGCTTTTTTCATCTTTTCAACTTCACGTTCAGCATCAACCGCACGACGTTCACGATTACTTGATTGTTGAGCAATTTCTGGAATTTTTTCCGCCCAGTATTCGATAGTTTTTGGACTTGGTTGAGCCATCTCGCGGATCAAGCGGTGAACGATCAAGTCAGGATAACGGCGAATCGGGCTAGTAAAGTGCGTATAATTCTCGGCTGCCAAGCCAAAGTGTCCATAGTTATCTTCCGAATAGCGTGCCTGTTGCATCGAGCGCAGAAGCATCGTTGAAAGGACCATTTCTCCTGGTTGACCCTTTACTTTTTTCAGAAATTCTTGCAAGGCTTTTTGGCTGACTTCGGTGGATGTTCCCTTGACTTGCAAGCCAAAGGTTGCCGCAAAATCGATAAATCGAGTCATTTTTTCTTCTTTTGGGTGCTCATGAATACGATAAATACCTGGTAAATGGCGCGCCTCAAAACTGCTAGCGACTGTTTCATTAGCAATCAACATGAAGGACTCAATCATGCGTTCTGCTGTACCACGACTGCGCTTACGGATTTCAATAGGTAAGCCATTCTCATCAACGATAATACGTGCTTCCATAGTTTCGAAATCAATCGCCCCGCGGCGGCGGCGCATTGCTGCTAAAACTTCGTGAAGTTCAGACATAATCTCCACGGAGTCTTTAATCGCTGCATATTTTTCCAAAGCTTCCTCGTCCCCGGCAAGCATCAAGTTTACATCATCATAGGTCATACGTTCAGTAGTTTTAATAACGGAAGGACCTATCTGCGATTGAAGGACTTTTCCTTCTGGTGTAATCTCCATCACACAAGACTGCGTCAAACGATTCACTCGAGGATTGAGGGAACAGATGCCATTTGAGAGGCGTTCAGGCAACATCGGCACGACACGATCAGCGACATAGACGGATGTTCCACGCTCAAAAGCTTCACGGTCCAATGGCGAGTTTTCAGTGACATAGTGTGACACATCGGCGATGTGAACACCTAACTCATAGTTTCCGTTATCTAAACGTTTGATATGTACAGCATCGTCTAAGTCTTTGGCGTCGGCACCATCGATGGTGAAAGTAATTTCGTTACGATAGTCCACCCGCCCCATAATGTCTTTTTCGTCCACTTCTTCGGGAACAGCATTAGCCTGTGCCAATACATCTTCTGGAAATTCAGAACGAATACCAAGTGAAGCTAAGACTTCAAGAACATCAACTCCTTTATCGCCTGCTTGACCGACAATTTCAACGGCTAAACCTTGCATACTTTTTGGATTTTTCTTATCTGGATAGGCGGTGATGTCGACACGTACAACTGCTTTGTCTTCTGGCATTAATCCTTTATCTGTCAAAAAGACATGATAGGGTAGCTTTTTATTGCGTGATTTTACATAACCGATACGATTGAACTTTTGACGTTCTTTTTCATCAAATTTAACAAAAGTTCCAACCAGTTGAGTAACCGCACGCTTTAAAACCTCTGTAACTACGCCTTCCGCACTTGTGCCTTTTAAAGGATTAGCATTACTTTTCAGTTCGACTTTTACTTCATCTCCTTCAAGAGCAAAAGCTGTTCTTCCCTTAGGGATAAAAACGTCAGGTTCATCAGAATCCACTGTTACAAAACCAAAACCATTCGCATTGGCACGAAAAATACCGACAAGCTCTGCCTTCACCTTGGCTAAGGTCACTTTTCCATTTTTCGTAAATTCCAGTAAACCTTCACTTTCAAGGGCAGCTAAAGTTTTAACAAATAGTTTAAAATCTGAAGCCTTCGTTAGTTCCAGATCCATAGCCAGTTCTTCAACAGCATAGGCTCTTTTTGGATGTTTTTTAAGTTCATCCAATATAACTTCTTTTATTTTCATATTTCTCCAATATCTTTTTTCTATACACTTCTGTGCTTCTTTTCAAGCAAAAGCACATATATTATTTTAAAAATTAAAAGGCGGACTGTAAGCAGCCCGCTACTTTTTGGTTCAATAAACGATAAAAGCACAGCCGACTTATCTGTAATCGTTTATACAATAGGGGCACTAATCCTAAACAGCCCAATCTTTTTCATCGTCCGCATGGAATAATGATATTATAACATATTTGATATTTTAGTGAACCACCTTTTTATTGAATCTGGTCAAATTTCGCCCCTCTTATCGGATGTTTATGATATTCAAAGGCTTCCAAGAGGTCATCACGAGTATTTCGATCTATCGAGATATTCTGCAATTTTTCAACCTCTTTCCGTGAGAAAAAGCGTGCTTCTGATGTTTCTATACCAGGAGAAAGCTCAAAAGTCATTGCTTTACAATAAAAGAAGAGCTTATAGACATAATTCAAGCTTTTAGGGTAAGCATGCTTAGCCTTATCTACAATCTTAAACAACTGTATGGGTATCACTTCCAGTCCACTTTCTTCTCTTACTTCTTTTTGAGCAATTTCTGCTGGTGAATAGCCAACATCTGCCCAACCACCTGGTAAAGACCACTGTCCTTCGGCTCTTTCTTTCACAAGTAAGAGGCGATCACCTTCAAAGACAACAGCTCTTACATCCACTTTGGGTGTGACGTAGCCTAAATCTTCATTAAAAAAAGTTTCTACTTCAACTTTTGAGTGAGAAGTCAGTTTTTGAGAAAGTTCAAGGAGAATTTCTTTCATTTCTTCTAATCTTTCTCGGTCATAAACATCTTTGGTATAGTTCAAAGATGTATTTACAAGTGCTTTGAGTTTTGCTAAAGCTAAAGTTGTGTCCACTTTTAATCCTCCTTCTCTCATTTTATCACACGTGTGAAATTACACAAAAGTTCTTTATATTCTTCAACAAATTAATTAGTATACTTTTTTGAAAAAATTTTATCAAATGTTTGAATCTTGATGCACTTGTCTATATAATGGGAAGAGTAAGGTATACTAGAAAAAAAGCAAATAAGTTCTATCTTATGTTGGCCTTAAATTAACCTTCAGTCTTAACAAATAAATACGTGCGCGAATCACGCTAAAAGGGCAAGGAGGAGCTTTTATGAATGAAAAGAAGATTAACAAACATATTTTTGTTTGGATTGGAAATTTTTTAGTAGGACATTTTGGCGTTGACCGCTTTATGCGTGGTCAAATCGGTATGGGTATCTTTAAACTCTTATGTAATTGGATGACATTTGGGATTTGGTCACTCACAGATTGGATTATTTCCCTTGTGAAAGCTTACAGTACATATAACGACACAGAAGATATTACCTTTATCGATGGTAAATATTCAAGATAAATAAAAAAAGCATCCTTATCTTTAAAGATAGGGATGCTTTTGATGTGGGATTACTTAAAACGCTGTCCACGCTTTCGTCTTATCAACCGAATAACTACACCCGATAATCCACAAAAGAGGGCACTAACGGAAGCTATCGCTCCCAGGCCTTCTAGAAATAATTTGTGAGAGTATGCGCCATAGCCAAATAAGACAAGACCAACTGCTATTATGACAAGCCATGTACTACTTATTCTGATTCGATCGTCCATTGTGTTCCTCACATGTTTTAGTAGGTTATTATTATAGCATATAATCTAATTAATCATTTCAAAATAAAATATAGTGAGAAATTTTTCCTCAAGAATGTTAGGAATTTCCTATAATTATACTTAGTTTCTTCTGCAAACACCTCTCCTTTCGCTTATACTTTAGTCTTAACCGCTTGCGTCTTATAGTTTCGTATCAGCCACCACCCCAAAATACTGAAAATAACTGGTCCGGCTATCATTGATATAATATCAGAATAAACACTCCCCAAAGGAACTTCTCCTGGTGTTTGTAGGTAGTTTATGATGGGTTCTATAATAGTAAAGAAATCTGCCAAAAGAATCATCAACGCCGCAATCCAGGAAATGGTAATAGCAAAAGCTTGATTTTTCATGATTATGAAAGATTTCTCAATAGCCATATTTTTCTTGAATTTAATATATGCAAAGACGATAAAGACATAAGGAAGGCTGGAAGCAATGTTACTCATATTAGTAATAACCAAGAAGAATTTATCTGCTGCTCCCTTATTAACTATTGAGATCCCCATATTCAGTAAAATCATCAATGTTACAATGACAAATTGAGCTTTCATAGCATTTTTAGGCACACCATTCTCGATTTTTCCAAGCTTGCCCGGCCACATCTTTTCAGGTGTTCCTTCCATTAATTGTTTAAGGGGAGAATAAATCAAAGTAAAGAGTGCACCGATAAGAGTTAGGAACATAGAGAAACCAACATAGCGAGCAAAAACTGTCCCCCAAGTCTGCACAGCACTAGAGGATAGATTAAAGGATTCTGCGAGTTTTTCACCTAACTGCTGCATCATAAAATAGGTAATATTCCCTTGATTGACTGAACCATCCATAATCCCCGGAATCCAGTCTTTATCGAAGTTAATGAAAAAACCCGTACAAAGAATCATGAAAGAGTAACCAATACCAATAATAGCCGCTGAAAGTAAAATACCCTTAGGAAAGTTCTTTTTTGGTTCTACAGTTTCATCAACAAGTCCACCTACTGATTCCACTCCAGCATAGGCAAAAATTGCATACACTAAGAAAGCGATAAAAGTAACAAAACTTGCGGGCTGCAATGTAGGGTTGGGTGTAGATATTAAGGATTTTATGGTCAAGGGCGTTGCAGGCTGAAAACCACTTTTCGCTAAAATAAGAAAGGCCCCGATGATAAGGATGAAATTAAGTGAAACAACAGCAATTCCTCCAACTGAGGCCACTTTTTTTATGGTTTCAAGCCCTCTAAGGGAGATAAAAGTTACAAGGAACATGATAAGAATAGCCAAAAGTGAGACAATAACTGTGCTCGGCAAAATTGTCGTACCAAAAATCATGTTCGAGATAGGTACAAGTATCCGGTTACCTACAGAAACAAACCATATAACCCATGACATGTACCACATCAAAGTACCAATCATCGCAAAGGAAGGACCCACTGATTTTTCCATCCAGGTATAAATACCGCCTTTCTCAGCATTAAAAGCGGAACCAAATTCAGTGACCATTAAAGAAAATGGGATGAAAAAGACTAATGCACTAATAATGTACCAAATAATTGATCCGTAGCCCATCTGAAAAAAAGCGAGTGGAACATTTCCAAAGCCATAAACCGATGTAAAAATCATCAAGGCTAAAGAAATTGCTGTTAGTTTATTCTTTTTGAGTTGTGACATTTTCTTCCTCTTTATATATTTATTTAGATTTATTATACAGCTATGTGAATAATTATGCAAATATTCATTAATAAAACACAGTAAGTATGAATGTAAATAAAATGTCCTTCTTTTATTCTTCTTGAGTTTAGATAAAAAAAATAGAGTGTACACTCTATTTTTTTTAAGTTAGAAGGTAAAGCTTGGATTAAAAGATCCTTTGTATGGCTCATGTTCAACATAGACCACAATATCCTTACCAGCTGCATCTTTCCCCATACGTTTATAAGTAAATTTTCGAGAATTGAGCTCAGTGATTTCTAATGCTGCACCGTATTTATTTTGACCTATAGACACATGACTTCTAATTTTATTTTTGAAAATCACATCAAAGTAACCAAAGTCTCCACGTGTATTACCTGTATTGACATCGAAAAATTCATATTTGCTTGTCTGTGCATCAAATTTCGCAAGACTAATAAACATCTGGTTTTCTTTTGTTACGTCATGGCCTTGTTCGTCACGCACTATTGTACCATGCCATAAGGTACTACCTAGAATTTGACTTCCAGGCTCTGACTTCACAATTTTTCCTGTTTGGGTATGCAATTTTTCACGGCCATGTGTAAATTTAAGGTTTTTCACCTTATAGGGTACATGTTCGACATATACTTCGACCGGTTGACCATTTTTATCGACACCCATTCGTTTGTAAGTAAATTTGTGATGATTCAACTCTGTAATATCAACGACAGCTTGATAGTTTTGTGTGGCAGAAATCAGGACTCGTTTTGTGCCATCATTTGTCACGAAAAATGTTCCTTCATCTCCTCTGGTTTTTCCTGTCGTCTTATCAAAAAATTCATAGTAACCTGTTTTGTTGTCATATTTAGCAAGACCGATAAAGTTACTATTCTCTTTTGTTAAATCATTGCCCTGTGCATCATAAACTTTTGTACCTTGCCAGTTGGTCTGTGACAATGTTTTTTCATATCGATTTCCTAATGAAGAATCGGGTTTATGTGAAGTCGAATGTTGAGACACTTGATTGGCTTGGGCTGAGTAATCTGACACATAAGTATCGGCAAAGACACCAAGTGCTAAGACAGATGAGAACAATACTATTTTTTGAACTTTCATAAGATAATCTCCTTTTTTATTGTATAATTTATTATAGCAAGCAAATATAAACTCCAAATGGCTAAATTATGAACAAATTATAAACTTTTAGCATTTGGTTGAGAAAGAGCTATATGACAATAAAACATAGATTTATCACGACTTACATCAGTGCTATCGCAGTGACATTAGTTTCTGTGTTCTTAATTTTTTCTGTTGTATCTTACAGTACATTAGGTAAGATTCCTTCTATAAAAAATATTTACAGCATGTTAACGACAAATCAGCCTCTTACAGAGCAAGAAAAGCAAAGTTTCCTGTCTTTGCAATCATTGGTAAAAAGTTCGCCCAATCTTCTTGAGCCTCCTTTAAAGGACGAAGCCAAAGATATTATTCAGAACATCGAAAAGCAAAATATTAATATCGTCATTCGTAAAGGCAATAATGTCCTCTATCATTCCGAAAAGTTGAAAGCTTCTTCACTCCGGGTTCATATGCCTAAGTTCGACGAAAGCAACCTTAAACCGACAGGCACGATAGACAACAATGGGCGTTTTTATAATTACATCAAGTATAGCTTTAGATATGAAGACGGATCTTTTGGAGACTTTCTGATTTTAAAGAGACAAACCAACTTATTTGAGTTCTTCATTCGCTGGGGAATTTGGATGATTCTGTTTATTGTTGTTTTATCTGTTCTTATTTTTTGGTTTATCAGTAAGCGTCTCTCCAAAACGATCATCAAGCCCTTGGTTAGTCTAGAAAAAAATGCCCGGTATCTGGTGGAACAGGATAATACACTTACAGAAAATCCATTTACTGATGATTCCAAGGGAGCAAAAGAAGTCGAACAATTAAAAGAAAGTTTGTACCAGATGTGGTCGGATTTACAAGCTGCACGTGAAGTCCAGGAAAAATATGAAGAAAATCGCAAAGAACTAATTGCCAACATCTCCCATGATCTTAAAACACCAATAACTTCGATTATTGGTTATGTCGAAGGTCTTCAAGAAAATATTGCTCAGACCCCAGAGAAAAGGGCTCTTTATTTGGACACCATTCATGAAAAGAGCTTAGTACTCAATGAACTTATCGATGAACTCTTCCTTTACTCGAAGCTGGATATGGACAGTATCAACTTAAGTTTTAGCAAAATCGACTTTGCCTTTTATATCCAGAAGTTTGAAACCGAAATTGCAAGACACGAAAATGCCAATGTTACCCTTCAACTCCCTCAAGATGAACTTCTTGTACTGTTGGATACAGCTTACTTTGACCGAGTTATGCAAAACCTAATCCAAAACAGTTTTAAATTTGCCCAATCAGAGCAGCAGTTAGAGATTATACTCACGTTATTTAAAACATCAAAAGGTGTCCAGTTTATATTTGAAGATAATGGCAGAGGAATTTCACCTGAGGACTTGCCTTATATTTTCGATCATTTGTATCGCTCTGATAAGTCGCGTTCTTCTCAAATAAAAGGCAGTGGCCTAGGTCTGAGTATCGTCAAACAAATTGTAGAGCAGCATCAGGGCAACGTACGTGCAGAAAGTACCTTAAACAAAGGTACTCGTATTATAATAACTCTACCCGAAGCATAAGGAGCAAGAATGAAGGATAAAATATTAATCATCGAAGATGATGTAAGTATCGCAAATTTACAAAAAGACTATTTGGAAATTAATGGCATGGATGCTGTGATTGAAACAGATGGAACAGCTGGTTTAACCACTGCTCTAAATCTAGATTTTGACTTAATTATCATAGACATTATGTTGCCTGGCGTTGATGGCTTTGAGATTTGTAAAGCAATTCGAAATAAAAAACAAACGCCCATTATGATTGTTTCCGCAAGAAAAGAAGATATTGATAAAATTCGTGGCCTTGGCTTAGGGGCGAACGATTATATGATTAAACCATTCAGTCCCAATGAACTAGTGGCACGAGTCAAAGCTCATATCCAGAACTATAAACTTTTAAAACCTAAAGAAAACACCGATATTCTTAGGATAGATGACCTTATCATCCACAAGGATTCACATAAGGTTTATGTTTTAGACAAAGAAATCATCCTTACGAACAAGGAATTCCAACTGTTGCTCTTTTTAGCCGAACACCCAAATCGAGTATGGAGCAAGGAAAACTTATTCGAACAAATCTGGGAAATGGATATCTATGATACAGATATCGCCACAGTTGTAGTTCATATCAAAAGACTAAGAGAAAAGCTCAAAAGTGCTCAGTTGCCGACTCAACCTATCGAAACTCTTTGGGGAGTGGGTTATCGTTTTAATTTATAAAAAAACCGTTTCTATCATAATGATAGAAACGGTTTTTCTTTTATTTTCCAAGATAACGTTGTTCAAAAGCTTCAAGACTTTCACCTTCTCGACGTTCAACAACTTTTTCAATGGTCCATAATTCATCACGACTGCGGTCACGCAGGGTATCTGAAGTGTCTAAAGGACGTAAACTTGCTGCTGTACGTGCTTTAACAGCTTCATCTTCTGGGAAGAGATGACGAGGTAAGCTTAAATCTTTTCCTGCTTCTTCTTTTGACTCATCAATCCAGAAGCCTGAAGTAATTAATGCCTCTTCATAACTGTCAACAGCACCATCACCTGACTCAGCCATATCAAGGGCACCAATACCTGGGGTAAAGGTTGCAATTTCAAACAGTACGCCTGGTGCGACACGCACATATTCGCTAGAGAAATAGAAGCGATCAACTAAGCCAGAGTGTGGCAAACGGAAGGCTTGAATACGTTCAATCCAGTAATTTAAAGTCTCAGGATTTGTTGTTCCTAAGGCCAAATGATGAATTGTTCCATAACCTTGATAAGCATAACGTTCACCTTCTTGTGCTTCTTCAATAATCAAGGCCGCACCATTGCCTCCATTGGCTACTTCGAAAAGATGCAAATTATTTTCTTGACCAGCATAGCGGAAGCCGAAGACTGTTTCCAAAATAGTTCGTAAGTTGTAGGTATCCGTTACTTTGACAAAGACAGGTCCCATCCCAATGATTCCGTGTTCAGGCGCTACATTTGAAAGGAGCCATGAGCGATCAAGGGCAGCATCGCCTGTATTATCTTGATCAGAAATCAGCTGGTATTTTTGCCCATCAAAATCTTCAAATTCGAGTGTTTTCTTACCAAATTTGACATTGATTTCGCCGTGTTTAACATGGGCCTTTTCAAAACGCTCTGTCCAGTAAGTAAGAGAGGCGTCACTTGGCACTCGAAACGAAGCGCGTTCAATATTATTCGCACCATGCATTCCTTTCGGAATATCCTTGAAGTCAAAGAAGGTCATATTTGGACTTTTCCCATCTTCCCCTGTGAAGTAAAGGTGATAAGTCTCATAATCATCTTGATTGACCGTCAACTTTGCCAAACGTAAGCCCAAAATATTTGTAAAAAAGTCATAATTCTTTTGGGCGCTTGATGTGATTGCTGTAACATGGTGTACACCACCAAGGATGTTTTGTGTTTCAATTTCTGGATTCATGGGTTTTTCCTCTTTTTTTAGTTTCTCTATAATTTTTTCGATTGGAAAGACATGTTCATGTATGGTTAACTTTTTCTTCATACTGCGAGCCATTTCTTTGCCGCTACAAGTTCGTCATTACTTAATTGATGTCCATAATTGGCTTTAAATATTTCCAGTTCACATTCTGTCCTTTGCAAATCCGAAGAAAGTTCTTCAAGATTTGCTCGGCTCACGATGGGATCATTATCCGCATGAGTCAGGAAAATTTTACTGTCATCCGCAATTACGGGTTCGTCTATATCTGTAAGTTGCATAGCGTGAAAGGCTAAAACTCTATCAAATTGTATGATTCCTTTCAGCTGCATATACAATGCAACGTTAGCTCCATTGGAATAACCTATCACTGAAAGTCTACTAAGATCCAGTTGATGTACTTCCGCTAAACGTATCACTTCCGAAGCCAACCAGCGGGATTCTTGACTTAGCGATTCCAAGTCAAAATTTTCTTTTGTAAAACCAGGCCCTTTGAGTTTAAAATAGCGATTTATTCCTTGCTCATTGATTCGTCCACGAATGGATAAGAGAGGATGGTCGGGAAATAGGTCTTCAGCTAGTGGAAGCAACTGCTGTTCATCTCCACCTGTACTATGCAAAACCAAAACAGGTGCACGATTTTTATCGCCCGGTTTGAAAATATAATTGGTCATTTTATCTCTTCTTTCTGATATTAATTAGTCTTGCCTACTGTTTGTCTCTCATCAACATCGCTTCTTGTCTGTATTAAGTTTCATTTTTTCATCCTTTTACGTTTACGTTTGTAAATTATAATTGTATTATATCGTTTACTTTTGTAAACGTCAAGTATTTAATATTATTTTTTTTGAAATCCTAGTTTTAACTTAAATCGCTCTAAAAATTTCATTTTTTTCATCTTTTTTACATGTTTTCACTTACGAAGACCAGGTCATTTATGTTATCATATAGTGCACTTAAAAGAATGGAGAAGAAAGATGCCTAAAAATTTTAAAGAAGAACTTGTTTTTACTGGTTTAATTGCAGGAATGATGGTTTTTGGAATGACCATGTATAATGTGTTTAAAGCCAATGGAATAACTTTAGAAAGTTGGGGCAATGTTCTTACTGGCTTTCCACTCGCTCTACTCGTTGCTGTGATACTTGATCTTGCACTTGTTGGGCCTTTAGCCAAAAAAATTGTTTTTTCTCATATTGAGAAAAAGAATTTACAGCCCTCTCCGGCCCAACTCGGAGTATTTATTTCCTTATTCATGATTCTTGGAATGGTGACGCTAATGTCTATTTTCGGGATTATCATGGAAGGTACACCAACAACAGATAGCTTACTGCTCTTATATGGTAAAACGTGGTTGTTGAATATAGTCGTTGCTTTACCGCTTCAATTAATTTTGGTTGGACCAAGCTCACGGCTTATTTTTGCAAAAATTTATCGTTAAATTACTAAGCATACTAAAAAGTCCCTTTAAAAAGAAAAGGGACTTTTAGTTAAAAGAAAAAACTCTCCGATTTGGAGAGTAAATTGAAATTATGAAATTATGTATTTAAATTGTATCAAAAAATTTACACTAACGGTTAACATTTGTCTATAAATTTTTATTTTTATGAAAAAAGCGATCCTGTATTTTTGGATCCCTTCATTCGTATGTGATTATTTCTTTATTTAGTAGATAGAACGACCAAGATAAAACCAAGCACAAGCCAGATACCAATAGTAATACCTGTAAAACGTTGCATTACAGCCTCAAACCCACGCGCTTTGCGTCGTTCAAATAACTCTCCCGTGCCCCCTGAAAAGGCATCCGCTGCACCATCTTGTTTCGAAGGTTGCATCAAAATTGAAATAACTAAAATTGCAGAAATAACTAACATAATGACGAGTAAAACATCGTAAATAACTTTATCCATATATACTTTTCTTCCTTAATCAGAATTACACTAATAAGATTATAACACATTTATTATGAGAATACGAACGATAAAAACAAAAAGAACGCCAGTAATGCACGTTCTTTTTGTTTAACCTTCTACATATTTATAAGCTTCTTGAGCCGCTTGGGCACCATCACCTACAGCAGTAGTAATTTGGCGGAAATCTTTTTGACGAACATCACCAACGGCAAAGATACCTGGAATGCTTGTCTTCATCGTAGCATCTGTGATAATCCAACCTTCTTCATCTGTAATACCTAAATCACGAGCAAATTCAGATACAGCGTCCAAACCAACATAGATAAAGATACCACCGAAATTAGCCTCCGTAACTTCACCTGTCTTAACGTTTTTATAACGTACAGATTCAATTTTACGTTCATCACCTTTGATTTCTTCAAGTACAGAATCCCAGATAAATTTTATTTTATCGTTAGCAAAGGCACGTTCTTGAATAATTTTTTGCGCGCGCAATTCATCACGGCGGTGCATGATTGTTACTGTTTTACCAAAACGTGTTAAGAAAATTGCTTCTTCAACCGCGGAATCCCCACCACCAACAACCAAGATATCTTGATCACGGAAGAAGGCGCCATCACAAACAGCACAATAGGATACACCACGGGCACCATATTCTTCTTCTCCAGGCACACCTAACTTACGGTGGTTTGCTCCTGTCGCAATGATGATTGATTTTGTTTCGAATACTTCTTCTTCAGTATTAATTGTTTTTGTTGCGCCATTATCAACGATCGATGTGACAAAGCCATAAGCATTTTCAACACCAAGGTCAGCTAAAGGTTCATACATTTTCATCGAAAGCTCAGGACCCATGATTTGTCCATAGCCTGGATAGTTTTCAATTTCTGCTGTATTGTTCATTTGACCGCCAGGAACGCCTCGTTCCAAGAGCAGGGTTTTCATTTCACTTCTAGCGCTGTACATAGCTGCAGTCATGCCCGCAGGCCCTGAGCCGATAACTATTACATCGTAAATTTTTTCTGTCATAATTCACCTCTTAAAGTATAAAACCATTATAAGTTCTCTTTTGGTTATTTACCATTATTTTGATTTGCAATCATCTAATCCTTAAAATAATTAGTACACCAACAACTGCAAAACTCAAAATAGGAATCGTCAAAATATCCACCAAAATAATGTCAAATAAGCGATTACGCCAGACATTCCGTGGCTTATGATGATTCCTTAGCCAGTAAATAAAACCGTACAAAAGACTAAGTAAACCTACAATTAAAAAAGAAATGAGCAAACCTTTAAGATAAAACTGTAATACTAAATTAATCATTTGAACTTCCTATATCAATGGTTCTAACATGACGAGAGAGAAATTCGCTCGTCCGCGGATTTTTAGGATGATGAAACACTTCTTCTGGACTTCCTTCTTCAATGATTTTCCCTTTTTCTAGGAAGAGCACTTTTGTAGCCACATTATATACGAAGTCCATCTCATGGCTGACCAAAACCATTGTTTGTTTGTTTTTAGCTGCATTGAGGATAGTGTCCTGCACCTCGCCAACAAGTTCCGGGTCAAGCGCTGATGTTGGTTCATCAAGCAAGAGCAAAGTTGGCTGCATCGCCATCGCTCGAGCTATACCTACACGCTGCTTTTGTCCACCAGATAAGAACTTGGGATAGTAATTCATTCTATCTTCAAGGCCGACTTTTCTTAAGTTTTCCTCAGCAAGCTTTTGTGCTTCCACTTTGGGCATTTTCTTAACTTGAATTAAGCCTTCCATCACATTTTGGAGGGCTGTACGACGTTCAAAGAGATTGAACTGTTGGAAGACCATTCCTGTTTTGCGGCGAAGCTCAAGAATTTCTTGTTTACTGATATGTTCAAAGTCGACTTTAAAATTATCTATTTCTAACTGACCACTGTCTGCTTCTTCCAGATAGTTAATCGAACGTAAAAACGTTGACTTACCAGCACCTGATGCACCAATAAGCGCAATGACATCACCTTCATTAATTTCCAGATTAAGGTTGTCAAGAACAACGTTACCTGCAAAAGATTTACTTAAATTTGAAATTTTTATCATTTGTTGGTCACCCCATTATCAAAAGGATTGCGTCCAAGTGAGATTTTCCGCGCTGCTTTAGGCATTTTGATTTCCAGTTTGCTCTCAATTTTACGAATCAAGATTTCCAGAACAATACAGATTGGCCAGTAAATTAAGGCCAGAGCTAAATAGGTCTCAAAAAGACGGAAGGTTGAACCGCCAATGATTTGTGCTTGAGCGGTCATTTCGACTACACCCGCAACAAAAGCAAGTGAAGTTGATTTGAGCAAGCCAATCAAAGCATTTCCTAATGGCGCCGTCGCAACAGAAGCTGCTTCAGGTAAGGTCACGCGCCAGAAAACTTGAAAATTCGTCATTCCAAGGGAGCGCGCTGCTTCGATTTGCCCTTTATCTACTGATTGAATGGCTGAACGGATTGTTTCTGAATTATAAGCACCTTCATTAAGAGCAAAAGCTACAATAACAAAGAGCATGGCAGGGACAGAGTTAACCGTATAATTCGTCCCGTAATTCATATTGATAGCTTTTAGAATCAAAGGAATCCCTGTATAAGTTAAATAAAGTTGTACCAGAATGGGCGTCCCACGTGTAAAGGAAACAAACAAGGCACGTAACTGATCTAAAATAGGAATTTTATTTATTCTGACAAGTGCAAGTAGCAGTCCCAAAATAAGGCCAAAGAACATTGCGATAAGTGTCATCTGCAATGAAATAGGAATCATTTTAATAATTGGTACGAAAGCTGCTTTAAAGTCTTTCCAACTAAAAATCTTGGTGAAAAACATCGTCCAAAATTCGTCAAAACTATATTGACCTTGCATGATTAAAAAGGGAAGCATAGGCAAAATAATCAACAGGAGTAAAACTCCTAAGCCTAATATTATTTTTTTATTTTTATTCATTTTTATTCTCTTCATCAAAGAAAGCTGTCTGAATCCCTCACTCGTGCTACAAGCATTTCTGTGCGAGAGACTCAGGGACAGCTTTTACACTACTCCTACTATTATACAAGAAACTAATAATTTTTTCTTGTCTGTGAAATATTTATTTAAACTTGCTCGCTTCTGGTACAAAATCTCCATTAAAGTATTTTTCTGAAAGTTTTTTCAAAGTGCCATCTTTTTCTAGCTCAGCAAGTGTTTTGTTGACTTTAGTTTGTAGTTCTTTTCCAGCATCATCTTTTGCAAAGAGGAAATACTCATAACCGTCATGTTCAGGATCACCTGTTGAAGTATCGATATCTTGTATTTTTAAGCTATCAAACCCTTGATCCTTAATACTTGATTGGAGGGAGATTTTATCATAAAGCATGAAATCAATCTTTCCAGATTCAATCTGATTAAAGCGTGTATTGATAGATGTGCTGTCAGAAGAGTAGCTGATGTTTATTTTCTTGTCTGGGTGTGCCTTATTCCAATCATTAATAATCTTTGTATAGTTAGAAGCTGGATTCCCGATTGTACTTTTGCCTGCGAGGTCTTCTAAAGTTTTGTAATCTCCATCTTTAGTTAGTACTGCATTGTTTGATTTAGAAATTGGTGATGAAAAATTGTATTTTTCTGCACGTTCTTCTGACCAACCAAAATCATTGGCTCCCATTTGATAACGGCCACTGTCCAAACCTGGAACAATCCCAGAAAAGTCAACTGCTTGATATGTCACTTTATATTCAGGTAACTTATCGAACACAGCACGTGCAACCTCAATATCATACCCAGTCAAATTTCCTTGGTTATCAGAATAAGTAAAAGGTTTAGTTGCTCCATCTGTAGCTACAATAATTTCCGTTTGCTTGGTTTTTGATTCTTCTTTACTTGATGAACCACCATTACTGCAAGCAGCTAAAGCTCCTGCGGCGATAAGCGAAACGAGCGCGAGCGAAAGCTTCAGTGACTTTTTCATAGTAATGTTCTCCTTATTTTTTGATATTTAAAGTTTATCACGCTCCTTATCGGTTTGTCATATTATTTGTTTATCGAGGGGTTAAAATTTTTTTATATCGGGATTTTGTTTATTTAATATCAGCTATCAAAAAAAAGTTATTCCTGAGAGAATAACTTTTTGATTTTATGTCCAAACTGGTTGCCAAGTAATGCCAAATTGATCAGTAATCCAAGCACATTTACGATTATCTCCTACAGCTTCAGGTCCCATCATTACGCTACCTTGCTCTGCTAAAGCTATAAATACTTCATCAAATTCAGCTTCTGTTGCACAGTTCAGAAAAAGAGAATTTGACCAGTTCGGTATCGGAGCTGCATATTCTTTTTGCATATCAAGAAAATAAAGCTCCGCACCTTTTATCTCTAAGCTTCCATATAAAATAAGATCTTCTTTTATCTCGGAAAAAGCTGGAATATCTCGATAATATTCCATCCGTGTAATCTTTGTATCTGGTAAAACTTGAGCATAAAAAGTCATTGCTTCCTTGGCCTTACCATTTAATGTAATAAAAGGGGTAAGTTTTGATTTTACCATCGCTCTCCTTTACTTAGAACAAACCTGTTATTTTTCCTGTTTCGTCAATGTCCATATTTAAAGCTGCCGGTTTTTTTGGCAAGCCAGGCATGGTCATTACATCTCCTAACAAGGCCACGATAAACCCTGCTCCAATCTTCGGTACCAATTCACGAACAGTCACTTCAAAGCCCTCTGGTGCTGCTAAAAGTTTCGGATTATCAGAAAAAGAATATTGCGTCTTAGCCATACAAACAGGGAGTTTGTCCCAACCATTTTCTTCAATTTCTTTCAATTGACGCGTTGCTTTTGCAGAAAAATTAACTTTATTACCACCATAAATTTTTGTCACAACTGTTGCAATCTTGTTCTCTACTGAAGCTTCTAAATCATAGAGATAGTGGAACTCTTTAGCTTTCTGAGTAAAAATGTTTGTTAATTTTTCAGCTAAATCAATACCGCCTGCGCCGCCCTTTTCAAAGACTTGTGTCAGACTAACAGCCACTCCTTCTGCTTCAACAAGTTGTGTTAGCTCAGCTATTTCCGCCTCTGTATCACTGGCAAATTGATTAATAGCTACAACGATTGGCGCACCGTAGCTCGCCATATTTTTAATATGACGTTTCAGATTTGCAAATCCTTGAGTAACAGCTGCAACATTTTCGCCAGTTAGCTCCGTTTTAGCAACACCACCATGCATTTTCAAAGCACGAAGAGTGGCAACAATAACAATAGCATCGGGAGTTTTACCCAATTGACGTGTTTTGATATCAAGGAATTTTTCCCCTCCGAGATCTGCACCAAAACCAGCCTCTGTAATTGTCACATCAGCTAATTTCAAGGCTGTTTTTGTAGCTAAAACAGAGTTACAGCCGTGCGCAATGTTAGCAAACGGACCGCCGTGTACTAATACAGGTGTCCCTTCAATCGTTTGGGCCAGATTTGGCTTAAGTGCATCTTTCAATAGGACTGTAATTGCACCTTCAATCTCTAAATCACCTACAGTGACCGGCTGACGATCATAAGTATAAGCCACAACGATACGAGAAAGACGTTCTTTCAAATCTGTCAATGAAGTAGCCAAACACAAAACAGCCATAATTTCACTGGCTACTGTGATATCAAAACCGTCCTCACGTGGCACACCATTAACTACACTGCCTAAGCCAGCAACGATATGACGAAGCTCGCGGTCATTCATATCTAAGACACGTTTCCAAACCACACGACGGCTATCAATGTTTAAAGCATTTCCTTGGAAAATATGATTATCTAAAAGTGCTGCAATGGCATTATTTGCCGTTGTCATGGCATGAATGTCGCCGGTGAAATGCAAATTAATATCTTCCATCGGAAGAACTTGAGCATATCCTCCTCCTGTTGCACCACCTTTTATCCCCATCACAGGGCCCAATGAAGGTTCACGTAGCGCCACCATCACCTTTTGGTTCAAATGTGCAAAGGCATCTGCTAGCCCAACTGTCACCGTCGATTTTCCTTCACCTGCAGGAGTAGGATTAATGGAGGTAACTAAGACAAGTTTTCCCTCAGCATTATCCTCAAACTTTTTAAGACTTTCAAGTGGTATTTTTGCTTTATATTTTCCGTAAAGTTCGATATCTTCAAAACTTAAACCAATTTTTTCAGCGACGGCTGTGATAGCTTCCATCTTGCATTCTTGTGCAATTTCGATATCTGTTTTCATCTTTTAAATAACTCCCTAATCTCCATAACTTTCTTATCATTTTAACAGAAACATCTGGAAATTTCCTTTGTAAATGCTAAATTTAATAAGTTTACCCTTTGAATGTTCGGCTTTCACCTCTACTCCCTCCTAAACAATAAGTGTTTCAAGACCTACACGCATCATATCAGTAAAGGTAGTTTGACGTTCTTCTGAACTTGTTGACTCTCCTGTCACGAGACTATCAGAGATGGTCATGATTCCTAATGTTTGGACATTATGCTTTGCACCCAAGTAATAAAGAGCTGCTGCTTCCATCTCTACTGCTTTTACGCCCAATTTACCTATAGCCAGCGTATCAATATCACTGTAGAATAAGTCAGTCGAAAGAACATTTCCTACATGGGTTGGAATATTTAAGTTTTTCGCAATGTGATAGGCTTTATCCAACAAATCAAAATCAGCAATTTGCGGCAAATCAAACTGTGGCCAGTCATTTTTAATAATGCGTGAAGTTGTGGCAGCGCCCTGTGCCAAGACTAAATCTCGTACATGAACATCTTCATTTAGCGCACCTGCTGTGCCTACTCGGATCAATTTTTTCACGCCGTATTCGGTGATTAATTCATGTGCATAGATGGAGATGGATGGCATCCCCATGCCTGTTCCCATAACTGAGATACGGTGTCCTTTATAAGTCCCCGTATAGCCCAACATGCCTCGCACATTATTAAATTGTTGAGCATCCTCGAGAAAATTCTCAGCAATGAACTTGGCACGTAATGGATCGCCTGGCAAGAGGATTTTATCTGCAATTTGACCTTCTTTAGCTTCGATATGAACTGACATAGTTACTCCTTATGTTGAGGTTATTTTGGTGCCAGCTTTCTCCACTAAAAAAAGAAAACGCTAACACGTTTTCTCTTATTTTATCACATTTTCACTAAAACATTCTTAACAAGTGTTTTAAAAGTCTCTTTTACTCGCTCCGTGGTCTCCACAACTTCTGCATGGTTAAGTTCGTTTTGCATACCTGCTGCTAAGTTAGTGATGCATGAAATCCCCAAAACACGCATTCCGGAATGAACAGCCACAATAACTTCTGGAACAGTTGACATACCTACGGCTGAAGCGCCCATGGTACGCGCCATATGAATTTCTGCTGGAGTTTCATAAGTAGGTCCGGTGAAGCCCATGTAGACCCCTTCTTGAACTTTAGCTGACATTTCTGCTGCTGTTTCCTTAGCAAGCTCTTGATAGGCTTTATCATAAGCTTGTGACATATCTGGGAAACGAGGACCGATTTCATCGTCATTAGGGCCAATCAATGGGTTTGTTCCCATGAAATTGATATGATCGTTAATAATCATTAAATCGCCAGGCGCGAAGTCTTTATTTACTCCACCTGCAGCATTGGTAACAATAATTGATGGTGTACCAAGAGCTGAGAACACACGTACAGGATAAGTCACAACTTCCATTGCATTTCCTTCATAGAAGTGGAAACGCCCTTGCATAGCAATGACTTTCTTGCCAGATAAATCGCCATAAACGAGTTGCCCCGCATGACCAACAACTGTTGAAACAGGGAAGTGAGGGATTGTTTCATATTTGATAACAACAGGATTTTCAATTTCTCCCGCGAGTTCTCCCAAACCTGATCCTAAGATAAGGGCGACATCAATAGCACCAACACCTTGATCTTTGAGGTATTTTGTCGTTTCAGCTAACTTCATTTTCAATTCCATTTTTGTGTTCCTTTAATTTTTATTTTTTCCAGCGCTTCAAGCCCTTTATTTGCATCGGGTAAAATGTCTTGAGGAGCCATTTTTTAATTCCTGATATTTCCAGTTGTTCCAAAGCTTTACTTCCTAAAGCAATGGTTTCTTCCAAAGTAATATTGGGTTGCGTCCAAGAGCCATTCTGGTAACAATATCTACAATATTCGGTAGCTGCTTGGCCGTTTCTTTCCGTTCCAAAATCGACCGCTTGTGCTAAAGGCATACCGCAAGATTGGCAAAAAACTTTTCTAGTCATGAATTAGACCAAACTTTCAAGGAAGGACTCCCCGATTTCAGCCTTGTCAATGTTAAAATTGTCTGCAATAGTAGCAGAAATATCCGCGAAGTGGCCCAAAGGTAGGACTTTTGGTTCTTTCAATGAAGGTGAGAAGATCACAAGTGGAATGTATTCACGTGTATGGTCTGTACCTACATAGCTTGGATCATTTCCGTGATCAGCTGTAATCATTAGCAAGTCATCTTCATGCATCGCTTCAATAATTTCAGGCAAACGTCCGTCAAAGTCTTCGATAGCTTGTCCATAGCCTTCTACATCACGACGGTGCCCGTATTTAGCATCAAAATCAACCAAGTTTGTAAAGCTAAAGCCTTCAATGAATTCCTCTTTACGCATTGCTTTGAGAAGACGATCTACACCATCCATATCGTTTTTATTATGTCCCATATCATATTTCACACCAACTGTGTTAAAAATGTCAGAGATTTTACCTACTGAGTATGTATCAATACCAGCATTGTAAAGTTTTTCCAAAACGGTTTCGTCAAAGGGGCTTAAAGCATAATCACGACGGCCATCAGTACGTGTAAAGTCCCCTGGTGTACCCACATAAGGACGAGCAATGATACGACCGATCATAATACCTGAACCTTCAAGTGTAATTGAACGAACGTATTCGCAAATTTTGTATAATTCTTCACGTGAAATGATATCTTCGTGTGCTGCAATTTGTAATACAGGATCCGCTGAAGTGTAAATAATCAACTCACCTGTTTCCATTTGACGTGGACCAAAGTCATCAATGACAGCTGTTCCAGAATAAGGTTTGTTGGCTTCACGAATTACTTTACGTCCTGAAAACTCTTCAATTTTTTGAAGCAGATCTTCAGGATAACCTTCAGGATATGTGGGGAAAGGCGTTTGAATATTCAAACCCATGATTTCCCAGTGGCCTGTCATTGTGTCTTTTCCTTTAGATACTTCTTGTAATTTTGTCACGTATGCTTTAGGCTGTTCAACAGCGGGGATGGTTTTTAGAGCTGTATCACGTGGAATATTACCCCAGCCCATTTCTTGAAGGTGAGGAACATTTAGACCACGAATTTCTGAGATATGACCAATTGTATCTGAATTTACATCATTTATTGCTTCGTGTGTTTCTACGTCATGGTTGAAAAATTTATCTGCATCTGGGGCAGCACCGATTCCAACGGAATCCATAACTACGAGGTGAACACGGTTAAATTTCTTAGGCATATTATTTTCTCCTTACTTAGTGAACTCTATATATTATCATTATAAACTATTTAGTGGTGAATAGGTTTCCAGAGCTAAACATTCATGCAGAAAAACTTTTCTCGTTCGGAAGTTGCCCTTTGATGAGGAAAGTGAAAACTGCTAAGGCAGCAATGGCTACACATGCTATCATAAGAAGCACTTCACTATAGTGTCCCTTCACTGTTGCCGCAAAAATATGAAGATTCACACCATCAATAAAGCGAGAAGAGTAAGTGAAGCCAATCGACATTGCAATATTGATACAAAGATTGTAAAAACCGATTGCCGTACCTTTATTTTCTTCCGGCATTTTTTCCAAACTTGTATGCATGAGTGGCGCGTACATCATCGCGAAAGCACATGAACTTAAAATGAGTAACCCTGTGAAAAGAAAGACAGACGCTCCCATGAACAATGCAGCAATAACAATTGTCACCACAATAGTCACCATAGAAACAATAACTGCTTTAAATGAATTGAGCTTAGAAGCAATTACACCTGAAAGACTACCTACAATCGCAGCTGCGACACAGGCAGGGATGAACATCAAAGATACAGTGTCTAATTGCAATTGATACACATCTGTAAGTAAAAATGAAAATGTATTTAAAGTAAAGGCAGCTTGAGTAGAGTAAATTAAAAGTGCAGCCATGAGTGTAAAAACAAACAACTTATTTTTGAAAAAGTCTATCGTGATAAAAGCATTTTTCTTTTTCGAAATATAATATAAGAAAAGAGCTGTTGCGAAAATAAATCCAAACAAAACTGGCCATGAGAAGTTAGTCAAGTAAACCATTGCAGTAACGGCAACTGCTGCTACAAGTATAATCCCCATCACATCAATATATTTTTTCTCTCCAGCTTCCTTAGGAAGGTATTTTAAGAGGAAGGGAATAACTAATAAAGAAAGTAATGGTACAAGAAAAAGTGTTTGCCAAGCCAAATGAGTAGTAATAAATCCTCCCGTCAAAGTACCTATGACTGTCGCAATTTGAAAACTAGAAGTTGAATAACCATAATATTTTTTTTGCTTATCTGGTGCAACGTAGCGGGCCACAAATATAAGATAGAGGGTTTCTGTGGCACCCAAGCCGGCAGCCTGAATGACACGCGCAAAAACAACTAACCAATAGTTATCATGAACCAAATATCCTATAAAAGAACCGGCAGAAATCAAAAGAATCCCAAAAATAAGTAATGAACGAATACTAATACTGTCAGAAAGCGAAGCATAAACAACTGCTCCCATTCCTATAACTAAACCAGCCAAGGTTACTTGCCAGGCTACTGTACTAGCTGATACTTGGAAATATTCTACCAGTTTAGGGGAAATAATTTTAAAAGAATTATCAATGACTAAAGAAAAAATCATCAATAGTAAGATGACAGGAACAGCTTTGCCTACCTGTATTTCTTGTGCTGTATTTTGCTGACTTGTAGAGAGTTGTGCTTCCACAATAAGTCCTCCAATATAATATATTTGAACGTTTTATGAAAACGCTATCTTTAAAGAATATAATTATTATAACTTAATCATTTCTGAAAATGTATTCGCTTTCTCATCAATTCCCGTGAAAAACTTTACAAAAAAAGACAAGAGGATTCCTTGTCTTTTACTTTTACTTGATTGTACCTTTGGCCCGATAGATGGTGAACATATCCACAATAATACGACAGATGACTTCTAAAGGTAAAATGCTTCCCGCATCTCCATAAAGCTCTTCTTTCTCTAATTTACTCTGATAAGCAAGTAAATAGTAGTCACTAATTTGGGCCAGTTGGCTCCGATAGTTACTTGTCAGAACTATTACTTTTGCACCTTTTTTCTTTGCTTTTTTAGCCGCAGAAACAATTATCTGTTCTTCACCTGTCGAAGAGACGATCAGCATCATATCATCTGTGGTTAATTTTTCAGCATACATTTCCATATCATCATAGTAACGACTGATGGCATTTTTCCCTAGCGTTTGAAAACGATGAATCATATCGTCGGCTACAGCTTCACTCGCGCCACGTGCTACTGTCATGATCATCTTGGTTTCTACTAAGGCTTTAGAGATAGCCTCCAAGTCGGCAGGATTAAGTAAACCAATTGTACGCGAAACCTCAATCAGGTTCTTAAAAACATATTGATTAGCTTCGTCAGACAAACCTACTATCTTGTTTTCTTCGGCATTGGTTCCATTTTTATTACGTTTAAGAGAATTTTTGAAATCGGCAAAGCCATCAAATCCTCTTTTTTTGAGTGTTCGGACAATTGTGGCTGTACTCACATGCGCTTCTTCCGCAATTTGAGTAATCGACATCAGTTGGACTTTGGACTTGTTTTCTTCCAAAAATCCCCAAGTATACATTTCCGCATCTGATAATTTTTCCATAGTTACTTAATTGTACCATATCTACAAAGGAAGCAGATACAAAAAGCGCTCCTAATGAGCGCAATTATCTGGTTTTATTCAGCTAATGATTTTAATTTAGAATTTTTAAAGACATCAATAGTATAAATTTTATTGAGAACTTTACATAAACCAAATGCAAGATTGAAATCGACAAAGCTATGAACAATTCCACCGAAGAAGACAAGCATCAGCAAGCTATTCAAGGCTTGGGGATCAAGATCTGCAAAACCAATACGATAAAAGGCTAAAACAACTAATGCTTCTAATCCTGCGTGGAAAACTCCCAAAATCAGGTTAAAAACTTGTAGTTTAACTTTTTTGTCAACTAGATCTGGATTCTTCTTTAAGAACCAAGCACCGACAGTCATTACTACAATATGAGTTGCCGCACGCATCCAGATAAGGGGAACTGGGACACTAATAAAAAATCCAAGCGTGGTCCCAACAGCTACAAGAGCTGCTAAATAAGGACTAAAGAACATCGCGGCCATAACAGGCACGTGTGAAGCAAGAGTAAATGATGCGGGGCCTATCACGATTTTTGCAGGCATAACCAACGGAATTAGAATACCTAAAGCCGTAAGAAGAGCACCAATCACCAAGTTCCTGATTCTTTTTCTACTATCAGAATTCACTTTTATAATACCAACCTTTCTATGTTCACTATTTTACAATATTTCAACGCTAATAAAATTACAATTTGGTTACATTTACTGGTTTTTTACGTATATTAAGGAAAGAGTTCAGTTTTCTATACACTTTAAAAGAAAAAGTCTGAATAAATTCAGACTCTCTTGTTATTATTTAAGACCGAGGCGTTCTTTAATTTGCTTAACTTGCAGTTTTGTGAATTCCTCTGGACTGTTCTTTTGTAGTTCCATCATTGCTTTTGCTTGTGCAGGGTTTGCTTTCAGTGCTGCTTCTTGCTCAGCTTGCATTGCTGGTACTTCTTGTTGAAGTTTTTTGGCCTCATCTTGGGTCAAGACTAGCCAGGTATCCTTAGGCACATAAGCACGCGCGTGTTGGGAAACAAGTTTTCCTTCTTCATCACCGATACCAAAAAGTATCTTCATAAAGTTGTTTTTAAATTTCCATTTATCTGTTGTTGTAACAACTTTGGCTTCTGACTCGGATGTAAGCTTATAATCTGCAGTTTTTTTCAAGGTTTCAACCATATGTTTTTGGTCTGGTTGGAAATGAACTTCGGGTTCTTTATCTTCTTTGTTTGTACGGTAGACTAAAGCATAGTTATTGGTATCTTGACCAATTTCTACTTTTAAAAGCATGCCAAAGGTCGCACTGGGATCTCCTGCCGTATAAATTTTCTTCGTTTCAGTAGAAGAGACTTTCTCCATACCCCAGTTATCTTTAATATGTAAGGTCAAAGCCATAACTGAAACTGTAAGCAGGATTAGAGATATCCCTCCGACAAGACCACGCCACAACAATTTATCAATGTGGATAAAGCCATAGAAGGTTAAAAGTGTAAATAAAGCAATAAGTATGATAATCATTATTTCTCACCTCCTACTTCTTTTTTGTCTTTAACTATATGCCCTTGAAGGAAAAATGAAAGCACGAGGCCAAGGATGGCAAAGGCCAAACCAATAGCGAAAGAAGCATGATAGCCTTTAAGCATAGCATCTAACATGTCTCCTGCAAAAGCAAGTGGGTTGGTCGCTTTCAAACTTGCTGCCGGTTGTGAATTGGTAATAATATTTTGCGTAACAGAGCTTAAGAGCGCCACAACGACAGCTGATGCTACTTGACGTGCTGTACTGTTAGCTGCAGTACCATGGGCAGACTGTTCACGTGGTAAAGCATTCATAGCTGATGCCGTTAACGGCATCATTACCATTGCTATACCAAACATACGTAAACCATAGAGAACTGTAATGAAATGTTCCGGTGTCGTTGTTGTTAAAAATACAAATGGAATTGTGCCGACAGCCAAAATGGTAAATCCAACACGCGCTAAGCGTTTAGCTCCCACTTTATCGTAGGCAGCCCCCGCAAGTGGGCTCACAATCCCCATCATCAAGGCACCAGGTAAGAGCGTCAAACCTGAACTCAAAGGTGAAAGGCCATGGACCTGTTGCATATATAACGGGAGCATCATCTCAACACCCATCATGGCCATCATTGAAAGTGCCATAACTACTGTTGTCAAAGCAAATTGTTTATTTTTAAATACAGAAACATTTAAGAAAGGTATTTCCATATGCAATTGTCGACGAACGAAGAGAGCAATAATAGCTACACCGGCTATAATAGGGAGGATAACCGTTTGAAGATCACCCCAGCCATCGCTAGCTACATTTGTAAAGCCCCATAAAAAGAGGCCAAAACCAAGTACAGATTCGAGCAATGACATAAAATCTAGCTTCATATGCCGGTTAGGCACAATATCACGCATAAAAATAAGCATCAATACCCAACAAATTGCAATTACAACCATCGGGATCAAGAAAATTGTACGCCATGATTGTTCCAGGGTGAATCCCAAAATGACATGATCTTTATCTAAAATCCACCCTGCGTAAGTTGGACCAATTGCTGGTGCAAGACCTATAACAAGTCCCATAGCACCCATAACTGCCCCCATTTGTTTTGGTGAGAACATGTTCACCATAACAACCTGCATTAATGGCATCGAAATACCAACAGCAATAGCTTGCATGATGCGCGCTCCTAAAAAGACACTCCATGTCGAAGTGGGCGCAGAATACGCGACAAACATTCCGGCAAGTAAAATTGCATAAGAAATCAAATATAACCAACGCGTTGGGAATTTTGTAGTTAAATATGCCGAAACAGGAATCATAATCCCATTGGCTAACAGGAACCAGGTTGTGGCTTGCTGACCAGTTGCTAGTGAGATATTGAAATCATTCATCAATGTGGGCATTGCCGTACCCAGTGAGGTTTGCATGAGCATCCCTCCAAAAGTAGCAATCAAAATAAGTGCAAGAACAACTCCTCGATTAAAGGGTTTACCATGAATATCGAGTGGCTGATCTTTTGTTAATTCTTCAGTCATACTTTTTCGTTTTCCTCCTCAAATATTTCTATTGCTAAATCAAAAAATAGTTGGACATTTTCGACAAAACTTTTGGTACGTTCTTCGCCCATCCGTTCTAGGATTTTCACAATGCGGCTCACAGCTTCTTTTCTTGATTGTTCCGCTTCCTCGCGTCCCTTAGCTGTAATAGCAACCAAAATTTTACGCCGATCCGTACGAGAAATCTCACGTGTTACAAGTCCTTTTTCCTCAAGATTATTAAGAATTGTTGCTACTCGCGCAGTACTCATGTTGGTTTGCTTCGCAATATCACTTGGTAAAATTGGTGAGCCGGTATTTTTATAAAGACCAACTAAAACAAGTTTTTCACCATGCGCATACTTACTAAAACGACTCATAACTTCAGTTTTACTACGACTTTTCACACAAGATAAAAAAGTTTCTGCTGCTTGATTGTAATCCATATCTTCCATTCCTAACGCTATTAATTATCTAACACTGTTAGTATTATATTCTCTTTATAATAATTTGTCAAAAATTTAATGCGGGTAAGAAAGCTTAGATTTCAAGCATATCTCCTCTATATTAAAGAAAAATCGTAGTGAAAAACATTTCATATAAAAAGAGACCGACGTATCGTGGTCTACTTCAATGGCCATTTTTCATTAAATATATATGAAGAAGAACGTTACAAAAAATGTTAAAAATCTTCAACTCTTTTTATGGAATGTATGCATTATAGAGCTTATAACTTAAGGTAGTCTGAAGAAAAATGGTTGAATTTTAACTTTGCGATATGCAATTTTATGAAGATAATACATACGGCTTATCAATAAAAAACAATTGGGAGGAGAATTTTAAATAATTAAATAATATATTAAACTTAGCATCTTTTAAATATTTATTTTTATTAGTGTTCTTACCAGTTGAGGCTTTAATTTCTTTTGTTTTATGATAAAATATAAATATTGAAAATTTTTAATCTTAAAGGAGCGGTTCAGCAAAATGAGGATGCAACAAATTAATAGCGGAGTAAAAAGAATACTTTTTTTCTTATTATTTTTATTTTCGTTTTATTGGTTTTTTTGGTCAGTAAGGTATATCTTTTCAGATGTACTTCCAACTATAAGTCACACCTTCTTTTTATCGCTACTTGTTTTGGGAATCGTTACGGGAATCACCTTTTATAAGACTCTGAAAAACCCAGTAATAAAGAGTTTCAACTTCCTCTATACTTATCGTTATTTTGTAATTGGAATACTATTTATTGGTCAGGTTGTGGTATCTGTATTTGCTCAAGGTATTCCTAACGGAGATGCTTCAATTTTATATAAGGTAGCTACTGCCCCACCAACACACGAAGGTTTATCCATCAAATACTTCTCCTTATTTCCAAATAATTTCCTAATTTTTATCGTTTTTAAAATATTAAATGGTCTTGTTACGGCTCAACAGCTAATTTTAACAGTATCAATTTTAAATGCCCTCCTAATTGATAGTGGTATTTTATTGCTAACAGGTTTAGCAGAACATCTGAAGGGTAAAAAATTAGGTCAGATTGTCTTTTTAGAAAGTATATTTCTATTCGGTTTACAACCTCACTTTTTATCTTTTTATAGCGATCCAGCTACCTTCTTCCTAATGTCTCTACTCTGCTATTTAACAATCATAAATTCAGGTAAAGCAGGATTTTTCAGATGGTTTGCTATGGGACTTCTTTTTAGTATTGCCTTCAAAATTAGGGTTCCTATTTTTATTTACCTTATCGCCTTAGTTATCATAATTATATACAGATTGATTTTTCAAAGAAAGCAAGTACATCTTAAACGGCTGTTCATGCAAAGCTTATTTGTTGTTTTAGGAACTCTCACAATGACTTTTGCTATTAATTATTATGCGGAAAATCAAAAATTTGTAGAATATAATGATAAATACAACATGAGCCCATGGTTTTTTGTTGATTTAGGTTTAACTGCTACTGGAGCAGACCATGCAGCAATTAGTCAGGATGTTAAACTTTTAAACTCTAAGGGGGAATTTAAACTCAAGTCTGAACTTGAACCTCAACTTAAAGAAGATGCAATAAAAAGGCTCTCACATTATGGCTTTTGGGGTCTTATCAAGCACCAAAGTACAAAGTTTAAAATTTTTACACAAGATGGTAGTCTAGGTTGGACTGCAGAAAATGTTTTAAAAGAACAAAAAGTTGTTAAAACCAAATTTACAAATTCTAAATTTGGACATAGAATAAGATCTGTACTTTATGTAGGAAGCCCTTACTATGCTAACTATTCCCTGTACCTCCAAATCGTTTGGGTCATAGTGATTTTAGGTTTAGTTTTCTATTTCAAAAGATTTAAACAGACATCAAATTTTGAATTCTACTTGCAGATCGTATTATTTGGTGTCATTCTATATTTATCAATATTCGAAGCCGGTAGAAGTCGTTATTTAATACAATTCCTTCCTGCCATTATTATGTTATCGTCAATTGGATACTTTAACTATTTCGATAATCCATCCAATAAAATAGTGAAAAAAGCACTCTATTGAGTGCTTTTTTTATAAGTATCTGTTAAATTCGTGATCATCCTTACACTAATTGCGAGAGTGCAACAAGTCATCACTGGGCTTTTTCCTCAATGCATAAGCTACAAACTTCATGAATAATTTTTGAATAGGTTTAAGCAATAAATAATCAAAAATAGCTGCAAAAATCAAAGCAAAGAGAAACGCACTAATTGTTGTTAATATCCAAATTGGGATTCTAAAATAAAAATGCATAGCATTAACATCACCTAGAACTTTCTTAGTATATATTAACTGAGTTAAAATATAAATTGTTGTAAACTGGAGAAGGTAGATAGAATATGTACGTTTCGAAATCCATAAGATAATATTATTATAAAATGAATGAGGTATATTTATTTTATTAAAGAAAATAAAAACTGCGATTGTATTAAATATCCAAAAATAGCTAGGATCCACTCTATTTATTTTAAAATAAGCACAAATTATATCCAATACCCATGCTACTAAACCAATAATAAACAATTTTTTCTTCTGAACATCTGTTAATATTAAATTTAACCTTTTATAGAAATAACCAAAACAAAAGAATATAAAATAACCAGAACCTGGTATAACCCATGTGGGTAAAACTCGCGTGAGTATTTTAAAGATATTTGTTAATTCTAATATATTATTCGTCTGTGCAATCCATAAAATCGTGCCTGATATTATTCCCCAAGAAAAAGTATAAAAAACAATCTTTGAAATTAAAAGGACTTGACGGTCTGTCAAAGCATTAAATGAAGTGTAAAGAAAAGGTGCAATTATTAAGAATGGTATTAGCGTAGGAATAAACCACCATCCATGCGAAACCCGTGAGATAGTTGATGAAAGATAGCTGCTAATACTTAAATTTGCCATACGCTGACTATATAAATAAAGTAAAATTGAGTAAACTACTAATGGCAATATAATTGTAGCGATTTTCTTACAGTAATATTCTTTTAAACTCGTTTTTATCTTTACTATTGAAAAATAACCAGATAAAAAGAAAAAAATTGGATCACAAATAATTGCAAAAGTAAATATAAGAGCCGAGACACGTATTCCCCTTATATCGCTAAAATAATATGACATGTGTACAACTACAACTAGAAACATTGTTAATATTCTTAGCAGATCAAAGTTTATTATTCTTTTTGGACTTGACATACCTATTGTTAAGTTCCTTCCTATTTCCTCATTAAAAATTGATACATCTTAATTTTAGTGTAAAAATTAAAAAAATGAAAGCGCCAGCGGAAATTTCACTATATTGAAATTTTCGACATATAAAACACATGTGAGTAATTGATTTCAGATGGAACATCAGAACTTCTCAACTGTTAAAAAGCGAACTAGATTCCTAAGTTATTTCACTTGAAGAAAGCCTGCCTTTTTCTTTTACTAATTCTTTACACGTTTTTCACACTTTAATTCAGTTGTTTCTTACCTTATTATTTATTTGAAGAACAAGTACACGTGTAAAAATAAGTTAAAACCAGTGCTTATTCTTCATTGTCAATTTTTTGACTTAATCCCCTTCAAATACATTAATAAAGAGTAATTAAGCTACTTGTCTCTTTTTAATAAAACAAGAAAAACGGCACAACAAAACCCTTGTAAATACAAGGGTTTTTAAGTTATTAAACGTCAATAGTAGAGTATTGGGCATTTGCTTCGATAAACTCGCGACGTGGTTCAACACGATCTCCCATTAGCATATCAAAGATCTTGTCTGCCTCAGCAGCATCTTCTACAGATACACGCGCCATCAAGCGAGCATCAGGATCCATAGTGGTTTCCCAAAGTTGGTGGTCATCCATTTCTCCTAAACCTTTGTAGCGTTGAACTGTTGGCTTGGCACGACCTTGAGACCATTTTTCGAGAGCCAGCTTCAGCTCACGTTCTTGGTTTTCTCCGGGTTGGATATATTCTTTTGTTTCCGATCCAACTTTGATTCCGTAAATTGGTGGTTGGGCAATATAAACATAGCCTGCCTCAACTACAGGACGCATATAGCGGTAGAAAAGGGTCAACAAAAGCGTACGAATGTGTGCACCATCAACATCGGCATCGGTCATAATAACGAGTTTATGGTAACGCGCTTTAGATAAATCATAATCAGCCCCAAAACCAGTTCCCATCGCTGTAAAGAGCGAACGGATTTCTTCATTTGCTAAAATTTTATCCATTGTTGCTTTTTCAACATTCAATATTTTACCACGGATAGGCAAAATAGCTTGGAATTCACGATTGCGCCCAGACTTAGCAGAACCGCCTGCAGAATCTCCTTCGACGATGAAAAGTTCTGTCTGTTTTGGATCATTCGAAGAACAATCTGCAAGTTTACCAGGCAGGTTAGAAATCTCTAAACCTGATTTTTTACGCGTTACTTCTCGCGCACGTTTGGCTGCAATACGTGCCTTGCTCGCAAGAATACCTTTTTCAACAATCTTCTTCGCTACTTGAGGATTTTCAAGCATAAAGGTTTGCAAGGCTTCTGAGAAGAGCTTATTGACGATACCTGTCACTTCACTATTTCCCAACTTAGTTTTAGTTTGGCCTTCAAATTGGGGATTAGGGTGTTTAACAGAAATAACTGCTGTTAAGCCCTCACGGACATCGTCACCTGTAAGATTTTCTTCATTATCTTTAAGAAGCTTTTGAGTTTTTGCATAGTTGTTTATTGCACGCGTTAAAGCCGTACGGAAACCTTGCTCATGTGTACCACCTTCATGCGTATTGATATTATTTGCAAAAGACATGATAGTTGAATGATAAGTTCCGGTATATTGCATAGCAACTTCTACAGTGATACCGTCTAATTCACCTTCTGTATAGATAGGTGTGTCAAAGATGACTTCCTTATTTTCATTAATGAAGGAAACATATGATTGAATCCCACCTTCATAATGGAACATTGCATGATTGTCTTCTTGGCCTTCACGTTTATCGGTAATAGAGATACGCAAGCCACGATTCAAGAAAGCCAATTCCCGGACACGTGTCACCAACTTATCATAATCAAAAACTTGGGTTTCGGTGAAAATCGTTGGATCTGGTGTAAAGTGAACAACTGTACCACGTTTATCTGTTTCACCAATAATAGCCAAATCTTCTACAACAACACCACGATGGTATTCTTGATAGTATTTTTGCCCATCTTTATGCACAGTAACGTCTAACTGTGTAGATAGAGCGTTAACAACGGAAGAACCCACACCATGCAAACCACCAGAAACTTTATAGCCGCCACCGCCAAATTTACCACCAGCATGAAGGATAGTAAAGACTGTTTCTACCGCAGGACGCCCCGTTTTTTCTTGGATATCTACTGGAATTCCACGTCCATCATCTACAACCGTAATAGAGTTATCCGGCTCAATAAACACTTCGATATGGCTGGCAAATCCTGCTAACGCTTCATCGATTGAGTTATCAACAATCTCCCACACTAAGTGGTGTAATCCTTCCTTGGAAGTTGATCCGATATACATCCCTGGACGCATACGTACCGCTTCAAGTCCTTCTAAAACTTGAATTTGACTGGCATCATATTCTTCTGCCATTTTTTCAATTTGTTCTTTATTTTCTTCGTTCAAAATAATCTCATTTCTTTGAAAATACTTACTTATAATTATAGCACATTTTAGCTTTTTTTACTATATACTGCGAACCATAAAAGCTTTTACTTACCCCTAATATCTTCAGAAAAAAAGCAGCTTTATGCTACTTTCCTTTTTTAATATATTTAGAATATTTTCTTAGTTCATACGAACTTTCGGTGATTTTTTCCATGTCCAAGGAAGATAAATAATCAACCAAAAAATTAGAACAATAAAGATCAATCCCAAGATATAATTAGATCCAAATACATTATATATAGGTTCAAGTGGACTACCTGGAACTGGTGTTCTTAAGAAGAAAAAATTTTGATTCCAGACTTGATTAAAGACTGAACAGATAGGCACGACAACTGCTAAAAAAGCTGCAGAACGCCAGAGCTCACGCCATTGTGGGATAAAATCACCGGCAATCAAACGCATTAATACATAGGATATGAGTAAGCAATGAATCAAGAAACTCTGCCATACAAAGACGTTTATAAAGGCATTGGTTACCCAGTTTGGAGTCACTAGCGCAAAAAAAGCTCCTGGTAAAGTTAAACTATACAAAAGCTCGCGACTCGTTTTATTCGAGCGCATCGAATCAAATACAATAATGAATATGCCCAGCCCACATAATTGAAAAGGCAAGTCTGCATACAAGAATTGATTGGTCATAACTAAAATAATATCTCTAATGATTTCAAGTAGCAAGGTAAACGATGCAACAAGTAACCGTAATAATTTTCGCTTCTCGTCATTTGCGCTTAGGTAAGTACGAATCAAGCCTAAACTAATCAGTGCGAGAACAGCAAGGGCAAAAAAGTGATCTGTACTGAAAAGCCCAAAACCTGGTCCAACTGCTTTTTCATTAGATATAAGAAAAGTATTCATTGTGGTTCAGTTTACTCCATAATATCTGATAATTTTTTGATGTTTCTAGTCGCCTTAGGATACTCCTGTTGACTATCAAAGAAAATAGTAGCAATGCCCGCTGCACGACCGGCTTCAATATCCAATGGACGATCACCAACCATCACCGTCTTCTTGGGGTCTAATTTATATTTTTGTACTAAATAATTTATTGAATCTGGGGCTGGCTTACGAGGGAAACCATTATCTGCCGTAACAATTTCAGTAAAATACTGAGAAATATGGGCCGCCTCAAGAATGTCAAGTACCTGCTTATCTCTATGAGAAATCATAAAATTCTTACAGTTCTGGTTTACAAGAGTGCTCAAAAGCTCCGCTGCTCCTTCAAACAAAATTGGCTTAACCAAAGCTTCTGCTTCCAGTTTTCGATAAGTTTCCAGAAAGTATGGTATATGACTCGCATATTGCTCCACAGCATGAGCTGTAGAAACTTTGAGTGCTGCATAGACATCGTCATGCAAAACTACTCGTTCTTCCTTTTGCCAAAGGGCCGCAGCAAAAGCATGACTAGAATTTTCATAATTATTTAGTAAGGTGCCACCTAAATCCCAGATATAGTTTTCGTAGTTCATTTGATAATTATATCACAGCCAAGGGCTGGCTTTCTGTTTTAAACTTATAATTCTTATTTTCGAAGTAAAGGTTGGGTGCTACATCTAAATGAGCCTCCTAAACTCCGAGATACTTTAAAATCAAGGTATTCCGGATGGATTCCCCGTGCTTCAAGAGCTTCACCAATGTATTTAAATTCTGAATCTAAGATATATACTTCATCATTTATGGGTAGACCATTTATGGCTAGCTTTGCAATATCTTCAAAAGGAACATTTATTCTGTCCCAATTTTTAAGCTGTTCCGGTATACCGGCTAAAAAGGCTTCTTCACAGATAATCATTAAACCATCTCTAACCAAGCTTAGAGCGCAATCGAGATGCAAAACATCATGTTGAAGCTTGACCTCAATCACCTCATAGTCCCAATGTGCTAAATAAGCTTTCAGCCATAAATAGCCGTTATGATTGCTCGCTTTACCTGAATTTCCCACAAATACTGTTTTTCCTAAAACGAGGATATCGCCACCTTCTAAGAAAGGGCCGCTTTCATCCTTTTCTCCTTGCGAAGTATCGGCCATTGGTAGGGAGACATAAAAGGCTTCACTAGAATATGCCTGCTCTGTGAGTAAGTCTCTGACAGGTAAAACTTCATTACGACGATGAAAGAAACGCATGGAACCTTCAATTAAAGAGTCGCCAATCGTAAAGAAAGGGTCACGTACAAAAAAGTTTGCAGCCCCATAGACTTTTCCTTGATTTTTCTCATAATCCGTGAGAAGGCGCGGACGCAAAACTTCAATATCATATTTTTCTAACAAAGCTTGTAGATTTGCACGTTCTTCTACCCACTGACTTTGTCTTTCGGGGAATACTTCTGCATAATTTTTTCCACTGGTGTCTTTATTGTTAAACATATCGAGAACATCGTTTTCAAGGAAGGAGCCATCATCATTGGTATGTTCCTCGTGAGGTAAGATAAATTCAGATTGTGTTAAAACTACGCGTTTCAGTGGCGCGAACTCACTTGTAACACCTATTTTATTTAGATTACTCAAAACTATTTCCTCCTTTTGAAAGCTTAAATTTTTATCAATTCTTATATTATAACATTTTACAATTTTAAAAAGTCCTCACTAAACGTGAGGACTAAAGATGTTACAAAAAAGAGTATTATTTGGAATAATTCTATTATACATTCGTCTTCTTAACTAAGACTAAAAAAGTCTGCTTTTTTAATGATTTAGTTTATTTTTCTATATTTATCTGAATTTTTGTGTATTTACTATAATATAATAGTGATTTTGACCTTAAACAAGGTTTAATTAAGTTTTAAATGTAATAATAATAGTTACAACACTGATAAATGTAGGCTCCTTTAAAGCAATTACAAAGATACGAAATTATTTATTCAAAGCTTTAAGGATATCCTAGAAATAATGAACTGTTAAGGAGAACTTATGACACTTTTAGGCGTGAAAATAGATAAATATTTTATGCGGGATTTACTGATACTACTTATCGGCGTAGGACTATATGTCCTATCTGTACAGCTTTTCGTCATCCCCAACCGACTAGCCAGCAATGGCGTTGCTGGCTTTTCTGTATTGATGGACTTTGTCTTTGGCATTAATCCAGCTTTAACTTTTTTCCTCGTTAATGTGCCTCTCTTTACTTTTGGCCGTAAATACTTATCTTCACGTGAGCTTCTTCTTAGTATTCCTGGCGCAGCTGCTATGAGTATCTGGATGATTATTTACGAAGCAATCGGGATTACTGGGATCCAGTTTTCTAATATCGTCTTTGCCGGTATTTTTGACGGAATGCTCTCAGGAACAGCTGCTGGCTTAGTCATTATCTCTGAAGGAACTTTTGGAGGTACCCTTCTTTTAGGACGAATTTTAGAGGAAAAATGGAGCTTCAAAGTGGACAAAGTTTTATTCGGGGGTGACGTTATCGTCTTAAGTCTTTCTCTTCTCACATATCTTACCCTACCAAACTTTGCTGTGACCTTATTATCTTGTTATCTCTTTAGTAAAATCACTTTGATAGTTGGACGTGCAGATTATCGGCAAGAAGTTTTGCAACGGCTCTCATACATTCGTCTGCCCCAGTTTGGAATCCAAGCGATTAAAGAGAGAAATAGAAAATAAAAAGTTTTCAGAAATGAAAGCTTTTTATTTGTGTACAGAAACTTAAGAACTGCTATTTTTTCATCACTCAATATTTTTGAACCTATCCACAAATTCATTCTTTTTTGTTATACTAGTTTCATGACATATGATAAAAAGCGTCGAAAGACTACTTCTAAAATTCTAAGTATCTTTCGCATTCTATTGCAGCTTTTGATTTTTCTCTTTGTTGCAGCAAATCTCCTGAATTTCAAAGTTATCCAAACTAGTGATAATCGTAATGACACCGAGCTTGCCAACCAAGTTGAAACAATTATAGAATATAACTTCATTCGCACCATAGCTCCGTATGCACAAGAATCTCAAGAAAAGTACCACGTTCTGGCTTCACTAACCTTGGCTCAAGCTGCTTTGGAAAGTAATTTTGGACAAAGTGGGCTTGCAGCTAAATATTATAATCTTTTTGGTATCAAAGCTTATGGAAACGTCCCAACAGTAACTTTAGAAACCAAAGAATTTGAAAATGATAAATGGGTGACTGTAAAAGCGCAGTTTCGCGTTTATGATGGCTGGAAAGAATCTGTTGAAGGACATGCCTCTCTCTTTACTAAAGGAACCACATGGAATCCTAAACAATATGCAAGTGTTTTAGCCGCTAAAAACTACAAAGAAGCTGCTAAAGCCGTGCAAAGCTCTGGTTACGCCACTGACCCTGCTTATACCGAGAAGCTCATTCAAATGATTGAAAGCTACGGTCTAGATCAATACGATAAGATTTAGTTTTGCTTTTCAAAAAGTAAAAAAACGTAGAAACATAAACTCTGTTTCTACGTTTTTTATTTTATTCAAATGCAACTCTATTCTTCTATTGCAACATAGTTCCCTTGCCTGAAGCATAATCAATTTGGATGCCAGGCTGTACATTTGGTATGAAAACATTAAACTCTAAGCTTCCATCTTTCGACTTAGCTTCCATATGGGTACCTGAAGGAACAAGGTCATCCCCATCATACAAAGGTTCTACGCGATAACGAACTGTTTTATTCTTATCAAGTGCTTTACGCACTAAACCTTCATAATAGTTTTGTCCGGTATTTTCCTCATTTCCGTTACTTGCTTGATTAGCCCAAGCGGTTTGTGTACTGATATTTTGTGGGTTTGCTTCAGAGGCATCAAAGCCCTTAATATTTCCCGCTAGGGCGTAGCCAATAGAATGTCCACGGTTATAGAGTGTACTGTAGGAGCCAGAAGGAATCATGAGTTGTTTCCAACCCACAGGATTTATTTTCGCACTGTTAGATTTACCATCTGCTCCCGTTGTTTCTGAACGGTTTTTGTACTGACGACTCGTTTTATTAAGGAGCGCATTGGCAAGTCTGGGGCGTCCTAAGCTATCCTGCTTTGCCAATTGGACATAAGGTGCACTATTAACTTTTGCATCCAAATCGGTTTTATTATCATTTACAATGAAAGCTCCTGTACCATTGTAAGTTACTGCGTCTTTAAGATTCTTTTTAATCGAAGGTGTCAAAACTGATTGTGCTAGAGACTGGGTGGGTACTTTGTCTTTGACACTGCCATAATCAACCTTGCTAAAATTCTTAAGCTGCTGGCTTTGAGCGGGCTGATTTAGTGATGGTGTTCCTGTAACTGTCGAAAGTAGTTCGGGATTTGACTTCAGAAACCCTAAACCAAGAACAACAATTGTTCCTAGAATACCAGCCCCTGCTTTCAAACCTGTTTGTTTTTTCTTTGACATCTTCACTCCTACTTTTATCTTACGGTTTGTTTAATTGTATTTATTTCTTCTTGTCTCAAAAACAACATAAAGAAAATAGACTTTCGTCTACTGCTACGTCCCCTTATTAAACTAGGGATTTCTAAAAAGTTTGTCATACTGCTCTTGCGTACGAATCATGTTTAAGTCTAAATGTCCGCCATAGCTCGACAATTGTCCGCGGTCTGTGAACTGATGCATATCATAGTTCAAGTCCGTTTTAGGAGAAGTATCCCACATACCAGTATTCCGACCATAATCTGCCATCCAAATTGAACTAAAATGGCTAGAATCGATCTCATGGTCATTCAAAAACCAGTCTTGTGCATAAATCCCTATATTTTTGGCCCCTAAACTCTTGAGCTCCTCACGAAAAGCATCAACACCCTCGCTCATATTATCCATGCTGACTTCCTCTATGTCAAGCCAATAATATGTGGGTTTGAAAGGATGCGCACGCTCATAAAAAAGACGTGCTTGCTCTTTCATTTCCTCAACATTTTTTCCATTTACATAAGCATACACTGCAACAGGGACTCCTCTTTTTTGCAACTCAGTCATGTGTGTTTTAAATTGGCGATCTTCACCACTCTTATAAGCAGCAGCGTTATCTTTACTTGACTTTCCTGTCTGTACGCGTACAACAGCGCCTATGACTTCTTGACTCATCAAGTTGTAGTCTATATCCTCAGGTCGTTGCCATGCAGAAATATCTACTACAAATCGGTTCAAATCAACATCGTCATTACTTAATGATTTATTAACAACCACCGTTTCTTCTTTTTCATGTGTCGCTGCCATCTCCGGAACCTGATATCTCAGGTTACCAAAAGCAAAGACCAGAGCAGTAAAAATTCCAGCAACAAGCATGGTTGCCAGAGGGGTAAGCTTTTTTCTCATATTACTATTTTCACTCTTCATTCAAACTATTGTAACATAGTTTAGGGCAATATTTTTCAGATATGCATACTTAATCTAGCAAAAATCGTTCAAAAACTTCATTCCCTAATTCAAACCCTTTTTCTGTCATTTGTATCCGTCCATCACTTTCAAACAACATCTTTTGAGCCGTTAATTTCTCAACAGTCGAGCCATAAACTTCTTCAAGTGTTTGTCCAAATTTCTTATAAAAGCGTTCAATAGACACCCCATTTTTTTTGCGTAATCCTAGAAACATCTCTTCCTCAATCATTTGTTTTTTTGTCAAAACTTCTTCATTTACGCGTTTATTTTCTTCACGTAAATAATGATGAACGGGACCATGATTTTTATACCGAATGCCTTCAAGATACCCTGAGGCTCCAGCTCCAACGCCATAATATTCCGCATTGTCCCAATAGGTCATATTGTGTTTACTTTCATAGCCAATTTTTCCAAAGTTCGAAACTTCATAATGCGAGTAACCTTTAGCGGTCAGTGTTTCGATAATATACTCATACATATCCGCATTACGATCATCAGATGGTAAACGGAGACGCCCACGACGTTGACGATTCATAAATACTGTATGATCCTCGAGAATCAAACTATACAAGGCAACATGGGGAAGGTCCAATTCTAAGAATTTTTGCACATCCCGCTCAACCATTTCCATTGTTTGGTTGGGTAAACCATAAATTAAATCTATCGTGATATTTTTAAAACCTGCAGATCGTAATCTCTCTATTGAAGAATAGACTTGAGCCTCGGTATGTGTTCTCCCAATTTTTTTCAAGAGTTTATCATCAAATGATTGTACGCCCAGTGAAATACGATTCACCGGTGAATTCGCTAAAACAGCTAGAACTTCATCGGTTAAATCAGACGGGTTTGCTTCCACTGTAAACTCTTCCAGTTCTTCTAAATTAAGATTTTTCGTCAAATGTGTAAGTAATTTTTCAAGCTGATCTGCAGGTAAGACACTTGGTGTTCCTCCCCCAATATAAAGAGTTTTTAAACTTTTAATATCATAGCTGTCATACTCTTTGAGAAGCTCATCAATATAGGCTTCAACAGGTTGCCCTGTCATCAGTACTTTAGCAAAATCACAATAGTAACAAATATGTGAGCAAAAAGGGATGTGTATATAAGCTGCTTTTGTTTCGTTCTTCTTCACTTCATTTCCTCTTCCTTATTTGTTCTATAATTTTTACAGATTTCATTTTACTCTACTTTTGTTGGCTTATCTTTCATTTTTAAAATCACTGTCATTAAAATATTCAGCAGAAAAAGGTAAACAGGGAAAGCAAGATGAGTAAAATCCCAAGTATCTATAGCCGGAAGTGCTATACCTGTAGTTACTATTCCGGCAGCAAAAGGCTTAATGCTTTCAGTCTCAGGAAATCTCCAAGCTTTAATCAAAGTAGGCAAAGCTGCTAAAGCATCACTCACAATAGCTAATATAATTGCGAGATTAGAATTTTGGGTTAAATACCAGATAACTAAAGTGATCAGTGAAACTATCCCACAAGACAAATCAAAAAAGGTTATTTTCCAAAAAGATTGCTTATTTATAAAGGAAGCACTAAAAACAAGTAAGGGCGTAAAGCCAGCCATGAAAACCGGGATTTGCCCAAGGCTAAATCCTGCAGAAGAAAAAGTGGCAAAAAAGGCAATCATCGGTGCCAAACCCCAGAGAAACCAAGTGATTTTATTCGGAATAACCCAGCCTTTGAGGGTTGCTTTAACGTAACCTAAGGCAAAATACAAGGTAACAGCAGCACTTATAATAAGTAAATACACCATCTCGCTGCTCTCCTTTACTGGTAAAAACTCATATCTTACTATTGTAACAAAAAAAGAGCAAAAATTTTATCATTTTAGACTATTTCGGTCAATTTGTTTTCTGCTTATTGTGTTATAATTAATAACAAAAGTTCAATAAATTTAAATGGGAGAACACATGGAAAAAGAAGTTACCATTAATGATTACACCGGTTTAGGAGCTTTTGAAGTTAGCTTTGAAATGCTTAAACTGGCAGAAAAAAATAAAAAAGCCAATATCTTTTTGAATGCCGGGCGCGGTAACCCAAACTGGATTAATACAAAAGCACGTTTAGCCTTTAATCGCTTGATTGAATTTGGTATTAAAGACTCCCTTCGTACAATTGAAAAAGCTGATATGGCCGGTTATACGACATTAAAAGGAATCGGACAACGATTTGAAGCCTTCTTAGAACCTGACGATGATGAAATTGACAAATTTTTATTTGATGTCATGGATTATATCGAAATTGATCTTAAACTCAATATTGATGATGTCATTAAAGAATTTATCGATGGTGCTATCGGTAACAACTATCCTGTTCCAAGCCGTTGCCTGAGAAATACAGAGATTGTATTGAATCGTTTTATGGAAAAAATTCTATACAATGGAGTTCATCTCGAGGATAAGACACAAATCTTTCCCACAGAAGGTGGAACAGCTGCGATTGTTTATATCTTCAACTCGCTCAAACGCAATAAATTAGTTGTACCGGGTGATAAAATTGCTATTAATACACCTATTTTTACACCCTATTTGCAACTTCCTGGTCTTAGTGAATTCAATCTCGTCGAAACATTGATTACTTCAGATGAAAGTGACAATTGGAGTATCCCCGAGACAGAAATTGAGAAATTATCAGATCCTGAAATCAAAGCCTTCTTCTTGGTCAACCCATCTAATCCAGGATCTAAAGCGTTCAGTCAAGAAACTCTCGAAGCTTTAAAACGAGCTGTAGAAAAAAATCCTGATCTCATCATTATTACAGACGATGTCTATGGAACTTTCGTTCAAGACTTCCAATCTGTATATAGTGTCGTCCCTTATAATACCATTCTCGTTTATTCCTTCTCAAAGCTTTTTGGTGCAACAGGGTGGCGCTTGGGACTTATTGCCATGCAGGAAGATAATGTCTTTGATCGTCTCATTTCCGAGCTTGATCCTGAGGATATCGAAAAACTCGACAAGCGTTATGATATTGTCACGCATGACACTAAAGAGCTATCTTTTATCGAACGTATAGTTGCTGATTCGCGTTCAGTTGGTCTCTATCATACAGCTGGACTTTCTACACCGCAACAAATTATGGAAGTGCTCTTCGCCTTCACACATTTGATACATCGTAAAGAGGCAGATCCATACTTTGAAGCTTGTGATGCTCTTATCGATGAACGCTATCAAGATTTGCTTAAAGCCATGAAATTAGAGCCCGACAATTCGAAAGAAAATGCGAAATATTATACACTTGTAGATATTTATCAACTTGCCGAAATTCGCTTTGGTAAGAAATTCCGTATTTATTTGGAAGAAAACTTCGATTATTTAGAGTTCCTACTTAATCTCGCCGACAAAAATGGTGTTGTCTTGATGGATGGCACAGGCTTTGGAGCTTCTAGTGGTACACTGCGTATATCTCAAGCCAACTTACCTACGGAAGATTATTACTTGATTGGTAAACAGATTATTAATCTCCTTAAGGAATATTACTCGGATTATTTGAAGAAGAGATAGGCATCAACTTCAAAAAAGCAATAAAAAAAAGAAACCTCAACAGGTTTCTTTTTTTTATTCGTATTTAAATTAATCTTATTTGTAAATTTCAAGCAAGCCAAGGAATGAATCAGCTTCAAGTGAAGCTCCACCAACCAAAGCACCGTCGATATTTTCTTTAGACATAAGTTCAGCAACAGTTTCAGGTTTTACAGAACCACCGTATTGGATACGTACAGCGTCTGAAACTTCTTTTCCGTAAAGTTTTTCAACTGTTGAACGAACAACACCACAAGTTTCGTCTGCGATTTCAGCTGTCGCAGTTTTACCTGTACCGATAGCCCAGATTGGTTCGTAAGCGATAACCATGTTCGCAACATCTTTACCATCGATACCAGCAAGACCAGCTTCGATTTGAGCTGAAACCCATTCAGCTGTTTTACCAGCTTCAAAAGTTTCAAGTGTTTCACCACAGCAAAGGATTGGTGTTACACCAGCTGCAATAAGCGCTTTAGCTTTTTTATTGATGTCTTCATCTGTTTCGTGGAAGTACTCACGACGTTCGCTGTGACCGATTACTGAGTATTCGATTCCTTCTGCTGCAAGCATAGCTGGTGCGATTTCACCAGTGAAAGCACCTGAATTTTCAAAGTAAACATTTTCAGCTGCAACTTTAAGTGGGTTATTTCCACGTTCTTGTACCATTGATACAAGGTAAAGTGCAGGAGCTGCGATTGCAACTTCTACTTTGTCTTCTGATGGCAATTTACCGTCAATGTTAGCGATAAATTCTTTAACCTCTTTGAGGTTTTTATTCAATTTCCAGTTACCAGCGATAATAGGTTTACGTGACATTATTAATGTTCTCCTTAAAAATTGTTCTTATTAAGTATATCACAATCTGGCCCTTTCTGCTTGGATTAACGTTTTAAACTTTTTCATCTTCAGCACGTGAACCAAACAAAGATTAACAGAAAAGCCTAATCAAAATTAGGCTTCTTTTACTTTATATTGACGTGCTTTTTCTTCGTCATCTTTCATTTGAGCAATAAGGGCATCTATACTATCAAATTTGACCATTTCACGAATTTTATCTAACCAAAGAACCGTTAAATTTTCTCCATATAAATCTAAATCTTTATCAAAAATATGTATTTCAACTGTTTTTTCTTTGCCATTAAAAGTTTCATTATAACCGATGGAAGCAAAACCACGTTGACGTTTGCCTTCCCACAGAACATCAACCGTATAAACACCAGCTGACGGGATGTGAATAAAGTCTTTGATTGCCAGATTTGCAGTTGGATAGCCAATTGTTCGGCCACGGGCAAAACCATGCACAACGATTCCGGTTGTTTCATAAGGGAAACCTAAAAGCTCATTTGCTGCTTCAATATCACCATTTTTTACAAGTTCACGGATCCGCGTGGAAGAAATTTTTCCTTCATCATCTGCAACTTCTGGTATAACGACTACTTTATATTGATCATTGCTTTTAAGTTGTGTCATGTCTGAGCCCGTTTTATGATCAAAACCCGTAATAACAATTTTCGGCAAGAACTTTTCTACTACATTTTTAGAGAATTCTTCTGCTGTTTGTTTAGCAAAACTTGAAGTAAAATCTTTAAAAACTAGATAATCTACACCATTTGCTGCAAAAAGTGCTTCTCGTTTTTTATCACTTGTTAGCTTAAGCAACATATCTGGTTCGAACTTTTGAAAAGTAAGTGTCGGTTTTTCGGGAAAAGTTAAGACGGCAATTTTCAAATTTAGAACAGCTGCAAGTTTTTTTGCCTCAGCAAATAATGCTTGATGACCACGGTGTAAACCATCAAAATAGCCTAAGACAAGAACAGTAGGTTCATTCCAATTTTTAATTTCGTCAAAATATAAAGTTTTCATTTTAATTTATTACCTTATTTGGTTTTAATATTCCTGGTTTTTCGGGATGTTTCATATAGACAGCAATCACTTGTTCTTGATAAAAGAAAGCAAAGCGTGTAGCTTCGCCAAGCTTAGCAAAGTCAGCCTCTTCAAACTTTTTACCCACGCGCACTGCTGCAGCTTGATCACCTGTTAAATCAACACGCGGTAAATCAGACACTGCAACTTCATTAGGTTGCAATATTTCATCAAGTTTATCAGCAAGAACCATAGCTTCAATCTCTTCCAAAGTCAAAGCCTGATCAATCTTCAAACCATTTGCTGCAGTCCGTTGTAATTTAGACATATGCCCGGCATAGCCCAAAGCAGCAGAGAGATCGACTGCCAAAGTACGAATATAAGTGCCCTTACTACAAGCTACACGAAAAGTAAATCGCGCACAACCATTTTCAAAAGTCACCGGACTTGTTCGCACGAATGATTTGATTGTAACTTTTCGGACAGGACGCTCAACTGTTTCTCCCGCACGTGCATATTCGTACAGGCGCTTGCCCTTCACCTTGACTGCTGAGTACATCGGTGGAACTTGTTGAATTTCCCCAACGAAGTGTGTCATCACCCTATCAATTTCTTGGTCCGAGAGGGTTAATGGCACAGGAGTAGTGTCAATGACTTCACCTTCGGCATCTTCTGTTTCTGTAGAGAAGCCGATGGTTACTTCACCTTCATATACCTTCCCCGCCTCTTCCATGTATTCCAGAAGACGAGTGGCTTTACCTATAGCTATAGGAAGGACTCCAGTCACCTGTGGATCAAGCGTTCCTCCGTGGCCTATTTTTTTCGTTTTTAAAATTCCTCGAAGTTTAGCAACAACATCAAAAGATGTCCAGCCCGCTTCTTTATATACATTTAAAATTCCATTCATAGATACATAATTATAGCACTTTTTTAGACTTATTTCAGATAAAGGAGTGCTTCAATTTAAAATTGTTACCTAAAAATAACGTAGCATTTTCTGCTACGTTAAAATACATATGAAGTTTTGTCGTTTTTACATTTCTCCAAATTTAGAGTAAGGTTGCGCATGTAGCATCCAACGCACACCGTATTTATCGGTGAAATCGCCCATAGCACCGCCCCAAAATTGTTCTTCAAAAGGCATGTTTATTGTCACTTTACCTGAATTGGATAAATGCTTCCAAAACTCCTGCGCTTCTGCCATCGCATCTTTGTCTTCTGAATTAAGATCTAATAAGATGGATATTCCGCTATAACTTAAAGTTTCATGCTGAAAATTATCTGCTGCCATAATAGTTGTGCCTAAAACATCAAACTGACTGTGCATTGTCATTTCTGCTGCTTGTTCTTCAGTTAAACCGAATTCTTTTGCCTGTTCAGCAGCAACAGGAAGACGTCGGATATTTTTCGCTCCGAGCACTTCTTGATAGTATGCAAGTGCTTCTTTGGTATTGTTAAGAGCAATATAAGGATGTATATTAGCCATAAGCGCCTCTTTCTTTTTTTTACTTGCTGATGTGACACCTTCATTTTATCATAAGGGTACTATTTCAACTATTGATTTGACATCTGTTTCACTGTCCGTCATTTTCTAACTTTTTTTGTAAAAACTTATCATAGTTCCGAACTGAAGGGATGAAATACAAGAGGGCTGCAGCTAGTATTCCACCAAATCCTGCAATCACAAGCATATTTTGTACACCAATCGAGTCCGCTACAGGTGCCGCAAAAATTAAACCAATGGGGCCTGCAATACTCATAAGGGCAGAGACTATTCCCATCACTCGTCCTAAATATTGTGGCTCAAAGGATTGTTGCGTGACAGCCATATTCATAGTATTGAAGATTTGTCCTACAATCCCAGCCAGACCGTTAAGTGCTAGAAAAATCCAAAATCCGTTCATATTTCCTGGTAGAAAACCTGAAGCACCAATGGTTAGCCCAACTACAAGATAAGCCATAATAATCCAGGGCATTCGATCTTTGACTTTGCCGAAAATACCAACAGCAAAAGAACCGACAAGCATAGCAGAAGCATAAAGCACTTCTACCCAACCTGCATGAACAATAGTTCCACCAAAATATTTTGTCGTCACCAAAGGATAGAGACTCATTGCTGGCATAAAAAGAAGCATAAATAGTGCACCAATGAGTGTCATTTTCCACATGGGTTTATTATCTCGGAGAATATTGAGCCCTTCTAACGTATCCTTGAATACAGCTATTTTTTCTCCTTGGGTAGCAACTTTAGGAATGTTAACGAAAAGTAACATGACCGCCCCAAGAATAAATCCAATTACATCAAGGAGAATAACCCAGTGGATAGGAAAGGCCGCGACCATAAAAGCACCGATACCAGGAGCAGCAATAAAAACAAGTGACTGAATAATTCCAAATTGGCCATTTATACGCGTTATTTCATGTTCTGGAACCATTGTAGGCATAATAGACTGAACCGTAGGCATCTGAGCTGTTTGGGCTACTGCTCTAATACCAATGGTTACAAAGACCATCCATAGAGGATAGACCTCATTATTAATCCCATAGATAAAAAGTCCCAAAGCTATTACTGCGACTACAGCATCATAAAAGATAAGTAAAAACTTCTTGTTGATACGGTCAATAAATGGACCAACAAATGGACTAAGGACAGCCATAGGCAACATTCCTACAAGTGTTGCAATAGCTAATACAGATTCTTCACCTGTTTCAAGAGTTAAGTACCAAATAATAGCGTATTGGACAATCATTGATGTCACTCCTGTTAAGAGCTGTCCAATCAAAAACAAATAAAAATTTTTCCGCCAGTTGGAAGGCATAGTTGTATTCATAATATTCCTTTTATTTTTTATTCTAAAGCTTATAAGTACTTCTAAAATACCGAGCACTATCGATTCTTTTAAGTAAAAGCTTATCAAAAAAAGAATAAATCTCAAAGTAATTCAAGTCCTGTGAACTGGTATTTAAATTCTTTTAGTAAAAAAGAGCCCGGATTATCCAGACTCTTCATACGTCATTTACTTAACGCTACTAAAAATCTATTGCAACTCCTCATTACGGAAACAATAATCCGCATGATCATTAATCACGCCCACAGCTTGAAGATAAGCATATATGATTGTTGGGCCGACAAATTTCATTCCTCTTTTCTTCATGTCTTTAGACATGGCTTCAGCCAAAGCATTAGTTACAGGTATCTGGCTCTCATCAGTAATTTGATGTTGCAGAACTTGTCCTTCTGAGAAAGACCAAATATATGTATCAAAAGAACCAAATTCGCTTTGAATTTGTAAAACTTTTTGAGCATTGTTAACTGCAGCTGCTATCTTTAATTTGTTCCGGATAATTCCAGCATCTTGGCGGAGTTCTTCTTCCTTTTCCTTGCTATAGCTGGCTATTTTTTCAATTTCAAACTGATCATAGGCATTATAGAAGTTTTCCTGTTTATTTAAAATGGTTGACCAAGAGAGCCCTGCTTGATTCATATCTAGAATAAGTTTGGCAAAAAGTTCTTGATCATCATGGACAGGCGTCCCCCAATACGTATCATGATAATGAATCATCTGTTCAGAAGAGAGACACCATTTGCATCGCTTCTTATCCATTTCCTACTCCTTTTTCTCGATAGGCGCCATCGCAGCCAAAAGACGTTTCATCCCAACTTCAGGGAATTTAATTTTTAGTTCCATATTCTTACCAGTGCCAGTAACAGCTAAAACAATTCCTTCACCCCATTTACGATGGACTGCAGTATCACCAATCGCCCAATCTTCTGTTGCTACATCTGCTTTCTCAACCACACGTGATGAGCTTGGATTGACTGCAGCTTTGCGTTGATGCAAAGCATCCGTCATAGACATCCCAGTACCAAATCGTGTCGCACCATCAGGTGACTTATAACTGATATTGAAACTTGAATTAGCCTTGCGTGCGATACCTCCATAATCAAGTAACTCATCATCAATCTCGGAGATGAACCGACTAGGACGATTATAACTGGTTTTACCATATAGTACACGTTGATTGGCATTTGTCATGAAGAGTGATTCCTCCGCTCGTGTAATACCGACATAAGCAAGGCGGCGCTCTTCTTCCAATTCGTCAGGATCATCATTAACACGTGAAAGTGGGAAGATATTTTCTTCCATCCCAATAAGAAATACAACAGGAAACTCCAAACCTTTGGCAGCATGCAAGGTCATCATAGTAACTGCATCACTCGCTTCTTCGTATTCATCAACCTCGGAAAGAAGACTTACCTCATTGAGGAAGCGGCTCAAACGATCCAAGCCTGTTTCTTTGATAGGCTCCCCTGTCATCTCATCCAGAGGTACTTCTGACTTTTCATCAAAATTCTTTGTCACGGAGAGGAATTCTTCAATGTTTTCAATCCTAGTCTGTGCTTCAAGGTTAGCTTGCATCCGTAGGAATTTCATATAGCCTGTCCGTTCGAGCATTTCTTCGACAAGTTCCGTAATACTTGAAGTTTCAATAAAGCTACGCAAGAAATCAAAAATCAGACCAAGATTGTAGATTTCGCCAGCTGCTTTGCCTCGAATATCCGATAAAGTAATATCCAGTGTTGACTCTGCCAAAGACTTCCCTTGCATATCTGCAAAATTTCTCAATTTTTCCAGCGCACTTGGGCCAACGCCACGTTTGGGTTCGTTGACAATCCGCTCGAAACTCATGTTGTCTCGAGGATTAGCAATCACGTTAAGGTAAGAAATAACATCACGAATTTCTTTACGTGAATAGAACTTTGTTCCAGCAACCATACTATAAGGAATATTTGATTTCAGGAAAGCTTCTTCTATTGTACGTGATTGCGCATTTGTCCGATAAAGAACTGCAAAGTCAGAGTATTTCCGCCCAGCTTGTACTTGTTCATTAATCGTAGAAGCTGTAAAGATTGCTTCATCCCGCTCATCATTGGCACGATAGTAAAGAATATTCTCTCCATCATTATTTTGAGTCCATAATTTTTTAGGGCGACGATTAACGTTATTGTTTATCACATTATTGGCAGCCTGTAGGATTGTTTTTGTAGAGCGATAATTTTCTTCAAGCAAAACAACTTTCGCATCTGGATAATCTTTTTCAAAGTCAAGGATATTCTGCATATCAGCACCACGCCAACCATAAATGGATTGGTCAGCATCACCAACGACACAAATATTTTTAAAGCGTTGGGCCATTAACTTGACGAGCTGATATTGTGCATGGTTTGTATCTTGGTATTCATCAACATGAATATATTGAAATTTCCCTTGATAATAAGCCAAGACGTCAGGATTTTTATCAAAAAGTCGCAAGGTTTGCATGATTAAATCATCAAAATCCATCGACTCGGCTTTACGTAATTCTGCTTGATAGGTTTTATAAACACGTGCTGTCAACAACTCGTAAGGATTACGTGCATTGATTTGTCCTTCATAAGCTTCCGGATCCAAGAGGTCATTCTTCGCATTAGAAATTGTATTGAGGAGCGTTTTGGGTTCCCATTTTTTGGGATCCAAATTGGCTTCTTTCAAAATACGTTTCATCAAAGTTTTTTGTTCCCCGGGATCAATAATCGTAAAGTTCCGGTTATATCCAATATGATCAGCATCACGTCTGAGAATGCGAACACACATTGAGTGAAACGTTGCAATCAATGTATCTTGAGCTGCTGGTGTTAAATTAAGGGCACGTTCTCTCATTTCACGCGCAGCTTTGTTAGTAAAGGTAATCGCTAAAATATTCCAAGGATTCACCATTTTTTCATCGATAAGATAGGCAATACGGTGTGTCAAAACACGGGTCTTTCCTGATCCCGCACCTGCCATAATCAAAAGAGGCCCTTCTGTAGTTTGTACTGCTTCTGCTTGTTTTTCATTCATTCCATTTAATAAAGGATTCATTTATTCTCTCAATTCCAGTCTAGTCTTGCTCTCCTATTATAACAAAAGAGGGCCTATCCTGCACATCTGTTTCCCCTAAATTTTTCCTTCAATATAATGTTTTTCGCACTAAATAAAGTTGTAAATAGGGGATTACACTTCATGGGTTGGCTTGTAAAAGCAACACGCACATGATAGAATTATTCATAAAATGAAAGAAGGAAAAACATGACGCTAAACATACAAAACCTCCGCTTTTCTTATCAAGCGCACAAAATCCTTGATTTATCGCCTGTAACTTTTGAACAAGAAAAAATTTATGGGATTGTGGGACGAAATGGGGTCGGAAAAACGACATTTTTTAAAACGCTGACAAATATCATCACCAACTATTCCGGTAGCATCGAAATTGAGGGGAAAAATATTAAGGAAAACCCTAAAATACTGACTTCAGTGGGTATAGTTCTTGATGATATGGAACTCTATAAAAATTACACGGGTTGGTTTAATCTCCGATATTTTGGAGGCTTACGTGGAAATTTTGATGAGGAAAGAACGAGTAACTTAGCCAAGGAATTAAATATTTATGATAATCTTAACGAAAAAGTAAGCCGATATTCTCTGGGGATGAATAAAAAATTGATTCTCCTGATTTCATTGATGAGTGACGCAAATATTCTCATCTTTGATGAGCCTTTTCGCGGGTTAGATAAAAGAACAGTCGAATGGTTTAAAAATTACTTGCTTCACTTAAAAGCTGAGGGACGAATGATCCTTATTTCAAGTCATGTTCAAGAAGACATTGAAACTCTAGCCGATGAAGTTTTAGTTCTGGAAAATGGTGATTTTATTGAAAAATTTGATCTCCGAAAGAAAAATCAAACCTATATTTACCGTGTACAAACGGATCAGATACAAGCACTTCGGACCTTCCTAGCAGAATTACAAGTCAATTATTCACAGCAATCTGAAAACTGGACAATTTTTGAAATGAATGAAGACAAGTATCGCGAGTTCTTCAAGGAAGCTGTAGCTCAAGATATTGAGTTTTATCAGATTAAAAAAGAGAGCAAGTTCATTGAACTTGTAAAATAGGAGGAACTCAATATGAATGCAAAAAATATTTTTAAAATGGAAATGTATAAAAACATAAAGGATAAAACTTACATGATTATCCTTGCTGTATTTATTTCTTTAAGTTTACTGCTAAATTTTTCATGGTTAGCGATCAGCTTGACTCACATTGATTTTCAAAGCTCTCCTATCCTCCTCACCTTTCTTTCTATTACGACTGTTTTCGCAATCATCGGCCTAGCTATTTTTTCACTCTTGTATCCATTTCATCTACTCAATGTTGATTATAAAAACAAGGTTATGAGTTTGATGATTGCTAGTGGTGTTTCTCGTGTCAAATATTACTTTGTAAAGATTGGTACCACCATTTTAACCCAATTAATTGCGCTTTTCCTTGTGTTAGTTGTTCCGTTTGTTACCCTCTTTATATTCAATCAAGAAACTGTCTTTTCACTCTTTAGATCGCTTGATTTATTGGTTCATTCTGCAGATATTTTTACTGGGCTTCTCTCTTACATTTTAGGACTCATTGCAATGATGGTGACAATGGCTTTAGCTGTTATCATCACGCGCGGAAGAACTTCTGGCTTATTTGTATATATTGCCTTTAATTTTGCCTCCCGTATTCTTCAGACAGTCTTAATGAGTCTATTTTTCCTCTTACTTGCACAAGTAGGAACTTCAAATTTTAGCTCGACATTTGTAAGTAATAACAGCCTTTTCAGTATAGGCTACCATGTCATTGAAATCTTAGTTTTTGGCCTAATTGGTATTTTCTACCTGCGTAAACAGGATTTATAATAGTATCAAAAAACTTCCAGAGTAATTTCTAGAAGTTTTTTATTTTTTTATTAGAGAGCTTGATTGTAACTACGATCAAAAGCAGATTTCATCTCTTTTGTCGCATCAGCATAAGCAACTTTTTTCTCAAATGTACCATGCACAATAATTCGATTTACAGCTTCTGGATCAGCACAGGTTACCAAGGTAATCTCCGTTTTTCCTGGGGTATCATCAATCACCTCTGAATGCTCTGGAGAAACCACAGATATTTTATTGATACGATATTGATAAATATTATTTTTATCTGTGACGTAAATAACCATCCCCTCTTTCGCACGCTCAAGCGGCGTAAAGAGTAGGCTAACATCACTACTAAATCCTGTAACATTGTGGCTAGCTAAAGCATAATTCCCTTGCCCCATCACCTGATCTTCCTTCATCGTTCCAGCTCCAAAGGCAAGATTTTCATTTGCTAAGCCTTTGAAAATTGGTAGGTTAATGCCAACATCAGGAATTGCAATGCCGCCAATTACTGGCATAGGTTGACGATTTAACTGGTTACGTACCACTTGTTCAAAACTAATCGACTCTACACTGTCAAAGTCAAAGTTACCCTTCACTTCTTTGTTTTCTTTAATCGTTTCTCGCGTCACAGTATTTATCTGATAATGCACCGTATTTCTACCAATTAACCAGTTGCGGATAGGTTTGTTAAAAACAAGTATCAAACCCACAAGAAAGAGAAGCAAAATAAGTAAATTGACTAACATACGTTTCCAACTTTTATTTTTTTTCGCCATGAGCCTCTTTCTATTTCAAATCCTTAATTTGACCTATTTTATAATTTTCACTGGTTAAGTCAAATTTATCTTTTAAACCATCGGTAAGGTAGACCTTGTTATTTTTATCTACAAACACAGCTTGTACATTTTTCAGACTTTCTACATATTCATAACCTTTTTTCGTTCCCAATGCATAGATCAACGTAGATAATCCATCTCCATTTGTAGCATCCTCGCCAGAAATTAAAAGAGTAATGCTGGCAATGTCATTGTCAAATGGGAAACCAGTTTTTGGATTAAGAATATGAGAATAACGATGCCCGTCTACTTCCAAATAACGTTCATAGATACCAGAAGTGTTTACATGTTGGTCACTCGCTTTTAAAATACCCAACTGCGATTTTTCTGGATCGTTAGGATCTTTTATAGCAATCGTCCACGGATCATTTGTTTGACGTGGAGAATGTCCTATCACATAGATCGAACTTGAACCCAAATCAACAATACCTGTTGTTACGCCATTATTTTTAAGACTTTCAACCATCTTCATGGCTGTGTAGCCTTTAGCTATCGATCCCAAATCTAATCGAGCACCTTTTTGTCTTAAATAGACCGAGCTGTCTTTTTCATTAAATTGAATAAATTGATAGTTAATTAGAGGTAACACCTTGTTTATTTCAGCTTGTGACGGTTTTCGTGCATCAGGGAAACCTATATTCCAGAGCTTGCTCAAAGGACCTATGGTGATATCGTAGCCCATATTCTTAGCGGAGTAGTTATAACCCAACTTAATTAATTGATAAATTTCGGAATTTACTTTGACAGGTTTAATCCCAGCATTATTATTGATCTTATCAACAACTGAGTTTGCCTGATCAACAGATACCCAATCATTATATTTTTCGGCAATTTTTAAAGCTTCTTCAACCGCTTTTTCCTTACCTTTATCATAAACAGTGACTTGGATGTAGGTCCCCATGGTAGTAGCATCCTTTTTTATCGGTTGCTCTAAAAGATCACGCGTCTCCTTATTTGAACTACAAGCTGTCAGTAAAAAGATACTGACAGCTGCAGTTAAGAATATAAATAATTTTTTCATTTTATTCTTCCGTATTTGAAGCTACCTCTGCCTCACTTATTTCTTCCTCTTCATGTACAGGTTCAACAAGTGCAAATGTCACAATTTGTGCTTCCTCATCCAAACGCATAATTTTCACACCTTGCGCTGCACGACCTGTTTGTGAGATATTGTCCACACTTGTACGAATCACAACACCTGTGTCAGTAATAACCATAATGTCTTCATCACCGTTAATTGCAGTTAAACCAGCTAGCTTACCTGTACGATCAGTGATATTCATGACTTTGATCCCTTTACCACCACGGCCCTTAATTGGATATTCACTCGCGATAGTTCTTTTACCTAAACCTTTTTCAGAAATCACTAAGACTTCTTGCTCATCATGAACAATTGCTGTACCCACAACGAAGTCACCTTCACGCAGGCTAACACCTTTAACACCTGTAGCAGAACGACCCATATCACGAACTACAGCTTCTTCAAAGCGTACAGAGAAACCATTATGCGTTCCAATAATGATGTTTTCTTTACCTGATGTAAGTAGAACATTGATAAGTTCGTCACCGTCACGAAGATTTAGAGCTTTTAGACCATTAGTTCGGATATTAGCAAATTGTTGTGTATTTGTACGTTTGACCAAGCCCTTGCGTGTCGTAAAGAATAGATATCTTTCTTCATCAGACTTCACTACATTAATAACGGTTTGGATTTTTTCACCTTCATCAAGTTTTAAAAGGTTAACAATCGGCAATCCTTTAGCAGCACGTCCATATTCAGGAATTTCATACCCCTTCATCCGATAGACACGTCCAAGATTAGTAAAGAAGAGCAAGTGATCATGCGTACTTGTGGACACAAGGTGCTGTACGAAATCATCATCTGACATATTCATACCCTGAACACCACGTCCGCCGCGTTTTTGTGCACGGAATTCGTCATTACTGAGACGTTTGATATATCCCTTATTAGAGAGTGTTATGAGAACATCTTCTTCCTCAATCAAGTCTTCATCTTCCAGATTCAAGACTTCACCGACCAAAAGCTCCGTCCGGCGCTTGTCTGCGAACTTGCGTTTTACTTCACCAAGTTCTTCACGAATAATAGCTTTGACGCGTTCTGGTTTCGCCAAGATATCTGCCAAATCAGCAATTAGGGCAATGAGTTCTTGATACTCATTTTCAATCTTGTCACGTTCCAAACCTGTCAAACGTCGTAAACGCATATCCAAGATGGCTTGCGATTGTTTGTCTGATAATTGGAACTCATCCATCATCGCTTTTTGAGCAATTGCATCAGTTGCAGATTCTCGGATAATAGTAATCATACGATCAATATTATCCAAGGCAATACGTAAACCTTCTAAGATATGTGCTCGAGCTTCTGCACGCGCTTTATCGAATCGCGTACGACGTTCAACAACTTCAATTTGGTGCTCAATGTAATCCGTCAAGATTTGTTTCAATGACAAAATCTTTGGCGTACCTTTTTCGATGGCTAACATATTAAAGCCAAAGGATGTTTGAAGTTGTGTAAGTTTGAACAAGTTATTCAAAATCACGTGTGCAGAGGCATCACGACGTACTTCAACCACTAAGCGTACACCTTCACGGCTTGACTCATCACGGCAGGCTGTGACACCTTCTATACGCTTTTCTTGCGCCAAGCGTACAATATGCTCATGAACTTTTGACTTATTCACCATATATGGGAACTCTGTAACTACAATACGTTCCTTACCACCAGGCAACTCTTCAATTTCTGTCTTCGCACGAAGCGTAATTGAGCCTTTCCCTGTTTCATAAGCACGGCGAATGCCTGATTTACCCATAACCAGCGCACCTGTAGGAAAGTCTGGGCCAGGTAAAACTTCCATCAAATCACGAGTTGACGCCTCTGGATTTTCCATCAGCAAATCCACAGCATCAATTGTTTCTCCTAAGTTATGAGGAGGTATATTTGTTGCCATCCCAACGGCTATCCCTGTTGTCCCATTAACCAAAAGGTTAGGGAAACGAGCCGGAAGTACTTCTGGCTCACGTTCAGTTCCGTCATAGTTATCAACAAAGTCAACTGTATTTTTGTTGATATCTCGTAGCATTTCTAAGGCAATTTTTGACATACGAGCTTCGGTGTAACGTTGAGCAGCAGCACCGTCTCCATCCATGGAACCAAAGTTCCCATGTCCGTCAACCAGCATGTGGCGATAGCTCCACCATTGAGCCATACGTACCATTGCCTCATAAATCGAGCTGTCTCCATGTGGGTGATATTTACCCATGACATCCCCGGTAATACGGGCAGATTTTTTATGTGGTTTATCAGGCGTTGTACCAAGCTCATTCATTCCGTAAAGAATGCGGCGATGAACTGGCTTCAAACCATCACGTACATCAGGTAGGGCTCGGGCCACAATAACTGACATCGCATAGTCACGAAAGCTGGTTTTCATCTCCTCAGCAAGATTGACATTTATGATATTTTTATCTTCCATGTTCTCCTCTTTCAATGTATAAACACTGTCTCTATTATACCATAATTTCTTACTGTTTACAGTTGTTTTTAAATCTTTTGTCTGCCTTTTTTTAACTTGTTATCTCCCACTTTGACAGGAGAAATTTGCTGTTTATAAATAAAAAATAACCCTCATTGAGGATTATTTTTTATTTTATTTTAGCTTCTATTACTCGGTCAATATCTTCGGCTAAGGGATGTCCATTGCTGGCGCGATCAGATAAATTCAAGTCTGTCAATTCTGTTTGATAGACTTTCCCCACTGCTGAAGTCACCTCCAAAATCTGGCTCTTATCCGTTTGCATTTCTTCTACTTCTGCAGGGCTGAAAAGATCAACCGTCTCTGAAAGTGGTGTTCTATCGGTATTTATCACACTACCAGCAGCAAATACGGTGTGCGTATTCGACTTGAGAGGACGGAGGACCTGAAGTCCACGATTAGCTCGACTCGTTTCTGGAATATCTTCAGATTTTACCCGCTTGATAAAGCCCCGTTGTGTGAGCAGATACCAACTCTCTGTTTGGACAAAGAAGGCTGCCTTCACCAAATCTCCTGCTTTTAGATTCATTGCCTTTACGCCGGCTGCTTTAGCCCCTACAACTGGGATCTCTGAGATATTAAAGCGAAGTGCATAGCCATTTTCAGAAATCAGCATCACATCTTCATCGCCTTTGAAGATTGGCTCGATGGTTACGATACTATCTTTGTCTCCTTTGAGTTTGCCATAAACCATTGACTTAGAGCGATATGTACGCCAAGGTTTGAAGGAAGCGAGTTCAACTTGCTTGATTTGTCCAGCCGCGGTAACTACCATATAATTTTCACCCGTTTCAAAATTGTCAAGCACTTGAGCAAAAATAATTTTTTCATCACTAGCAAAATTGTTCAAAGTCTGAGAAATATGTTCTCCAATATCCTTCCAACGGACATCGGACAATTCATGAACTGGACGATAAATAACATTTCCAAGACTAGTAAACATTAGAAGATGCTGGGTGGTCCGCGCGCCTGCTTTAACAAAGATTAACTCGTCATCCTCACGTTTACCGACTTCTGCAATATTAGAAGAAGCAAAGCTGCGTGGCGATGTGCGCTTGATATACCCACTACGTGTTACAGAAACTACAGTTTCTTCTTCTGCAATCAGTTGTTGCGCTTCAATCTCAATCGTTTCTACTTTATCTTGAAGTTCTGAACGTCTTTCTTTACCGAATTTTTTCTTGACTTCACGTAATTCACGTTTCATCAAGTTATAAAGGGTACGCTCATCATTAATAATTGCACGGAGTTCTAGAATCTTCGCTTCGAGCTCCGATTGTTCATTTTCCAGAGTAACAATATCTGTATTAGTTAAGCGATAAAGTTGCAGAGTAACTATAGCTTCTGCTTGTTCTTCACTAAACGCATAACTCACTTTCAAATTTTCTTTAGCATCAGATTTATTTTCAGACGCACGAATCAGAGCAACGACTTCGTCCAAGATAGAAACCATTCGGATTAAACCTTCTACCAGATGCAAGCGTTTCTCAGCCTTACTCAAGTCAAATTTTGAGCGTTTAACTATAACATCCTGACGATGGGCAATATAAGAGCGTAATACAGGAAGAACACCAACTTGGCGAGGCGTCATGTTGTCAATTGCTACCATATTAAAATTATAATTAATTTGCAAGTCTGTATTTTTATAAAGATAATTAAGTACCAACTGACTATTCGCTTCTTTTTTCAGCTCAATTGCAATACGTAATCCTTCACGATCAGACTCATCGCGTACTTCGGAAATCCCTGGTACTTTAGCATTTACTCGCACATCATCAATACGTTTAACCAAAGTCGCCTTGTTGATTTCATAAGGAATCTCAGTAACAACGAGTTGTTCACGCCCGCCTTTTAGCTTTTCAACTTTTACTTTAGATCGGACAGCAATACGCCCTTTACCCGTTTCGTAAGCTTTCTTTATTTCACTTCGACCTTGAATAATGGCCCCTGTCGGGAAATCCGGTCCCGGCATGAATGTCATAATTTTATCAACGTCAGCCTTAGGATGATCGATCATATAGATGGTTGCATCGATAACTTCACCAAGACTATGCGGTGGAATATCTGTTGCATACCCCGCTGAAATACCAGTTGACCCATTCACTAGCAAGTTAGGAAAACTTGCTGGTAATACAGTGGGCTCTTTTTCTGTATCATCAAAGTTCCAGGCGTGAGCAACTGTATCTTTTTCAATATCTTTTAATAAATATGAAGAAATTTCTGATAAGCGTGCTTCAGTATAACGCATAGCAGCTGGCGGATCACCGTCCATTGATCCATTATTCCCATGCATTTCAATCAGAGGTTCAAGCATCTTCCAATCTTGCGATAAGCGAATCATCGCATCATAAATTGAGCTGTCTCCGTGTGGGTGAAAGTTCCCCATGACATTACCAACTGATTTGGCAGATTTACGGTAAGATTTATCAAAAGTGTTGCCATCCTTATTCATTGAATACAGAATACGACGTTGAACGGGTTTTAAACCGTCTCGAATATCAGGTAGGGCACGTTCCTGAATAATGTATTTTGAATAGCGCCCGAAGCGCTCGCCCATAATATCCTCTAAAGGTAGAGTTTGTATATTAGACATAAGTCCTCCAACAGTTGTCTCATTTTTTTAGTTCCCAAAATGCTTTTTAAGAGGCAAAATCCTTTAAGTCCAAAATCATTTCAACATGTTTTATACCATCTTCCAAAAAGGGTTCAGAATCTTCTTTAAAACCAAAAGAAGCGTAGAATGCGCGGAGATAGTACTGTGCTTCAATACGTACTACAGGTTCTCGCCATGCTTGAGCCAGAAACTCAAGTGCCTGTTGCATCATTTGGCGCGCCGTACCTTTCCCCCGTTGACTTTCCTTAACCAATACACGTCCAATAGAAGCCTCGGGGTAAGAAAGACCTGCTGGTAAGATACGACAGTAAGAGTGAATTCCACCTTCACTATCTTCTAACCACAAATGCACTGACTTTTGATCTTTACCATCAATATCTTGATAGGCGCATTCTTGTTCGACAACAAAAACTTCAGAGCGGACTTGTAAAATTTTGTAAAGTTCTGATCGAGTGAGTTCTTCGAAATTTTTAATCTTCCATTCCATATATTTATCCCTCTTTTTCTATTTCGTTTGTAAAGTTAGCTTTTTGCATTTCTTTCAAAAAGTCAGAATGAATGGTTACTGTCTCATTGTTATAAAGCGTGGCAGTTAAGCTGTAGCCCGTAGAATAAGCTGCCGTTATTGCTAAGCCGGTCACCTCGAATTTTTGCCAATTTCGCTGTGTATCTCTACGATAATAAACCAAGTCTTTTGTAATTGGCAAACTCAATTTTCGACGTACTTCTTCGGTTATTGTCGTATCCACCTCACCGAATAAATCTATTTGCAAATATTCATTTGATAGCGGTTGAGGTTTTGGGGGGCGCGACACATCTTGCAAATGCTGGTAAAGTCTTGCAGTAATGAGACAATCATTGAGGGCATCATGACTGCGTAAATCAATACCAAAAACATCCTTGAAAGTTTCCAATTTATAATTAGGCATTTGCACTAATTTTTTTGCTTCAGATAAAGTGTCATATACTTGAAAATGGGGTGCATCTCCAATTTCACAATCGACAATCGCCTGATAAAGAAAGCTGACATCGAAAGGCGCATTATGTGCAACCATCAAGCTATCCCTCGAAAAAGCAATAAAGTCGGGGAGAACTTCCGCAAGTACAGGCTGATCCAATAAAGAGGCTGGCCAAATGCCGGTCAGTTCTGAAATTTTAGTTGGAAGATAAGAACGCGTAGGTTTGATCAACTGATTAAAGCGGTCGATTTCTTGATGAGCTTGGTCATATTTAACGGCACCTATTTGAATAATCTCATTTTTTTGAGGATTGAATCCCGTTGTTTCAAAATCAAATACTACGTAATGCTCCACCTTGTCACGTTCCTTTCTCATTTTCCCTTAAGACATTAATTACTTAAAAGATTGTGTTTTCTTCCAAAGTAAATTTAACATTATTTTCAATCCATTTACGGCGTGGTTCTACCTTGTCTCCCATCAAAACAGAAACACGTTTTTCAGCTTGTGCTGCATCGTCAATAGTGACTTGAATCAATGTGCGTGTTTCAGGGTTCATTGTCGTCTCCCACAGCTGGTCAGCATTCATTTCACCCAAACCTTTATAACGCTGAAGAATTGCACCTTTACCAAAGCTTTGACGAAGTTCTTCAAGTTCAGCATCCGTCCAAGCATAAGCAACTTTTTCTTTTTTCCCTTTCCCCTGGCTCATCTTATAAAGCGGAGGCAAGGCAATATAAACATGTCCATTTTCGAGAAGGGGCTTCATATAGCGGTAGAAAAATGTAAGAAGGAGAGTTTGGATGTGTGCACCATCTGTATCCGCATCGGTCATAATAATAACTTTATCATAGTTCCGATCCGCAAGGGTGAAATCTGCTCCAACGCCCGCACCAATGGTGTAAATCATTGTATTAATTTCTTCATTTTTAAGGATATCCTGCATTTTAGCTTTTTCAGTATTGATAACCTTACCACGCAGGGGTAAAATCGCTTGGAATTTACGATCACGTCCTTGTTTCGCTGACCCTCCCGCAGAATCTCCTTCGACAAGGTAAAGCTCATTTTTATTTGGGTTTTTAGTTTGCGCCGGTGTTAATTTTCCAGAAAGAAGACCTTTGTCTTTCTTATTCTTTTTACCTGTACGTGACTCTTCACGTGCCTTACGTGCAGCTTCACGTGCTTCACGCGCCTTAATCGCCTTACGAATCAAATTTTGCGCTAGCTCGCCATTTTCTAAAAGATAGAAAGTCAATTTTTCAGAAACAAGAGCATCTACTGCTGGACGTGCTAATGGTGAGCCAAGTTTATCTTTCGTTTGACCTTCAAACTGCAAATATTCTTCTGGTACAAGGATAGAGAGAACAGCTGTCAAACCTTCACGATAGTCCGATCCTTCAAGGTTTTTATCTTTGTCTTTGAGTAAACCTGTTTTCCTCGCATAATCATTCATGGCTTTTGTTAAGGCTGTTTTGAGCCCAGCTTCATGTGTTCCGCCATCCTTTGTCCGGACATTATTAACAAAAGAAAGAATATTTTCCGAATAGCCATCATTATATTGTAAAGCCACCTCTACTTGAAAAGAATCTTGTTCCCCTGCAAAATACAAAACAGGAGTAAGAGTATCCTTATCCTCATTGAGATAATCTACAAAATCTTGCACTCCATTTTCGTAGTGGAATTCTTCCTTAACTTCCTCTTCTCCACGTTCATCTGCAAGTGAAAGAGTGACATCTTTCAAGAGAAATGCAGATTCATTCAATCGTTCGGAAATCGTTTGGTATTTAAATTCAACTGTAGAAAAAATCGTAGCGTCTGGCATAAAAGTAACTTTTGTACCTGTTTTTGATTTTGGAACCTTACCTATTTTTTCCAATGTTGTTACTGGGTGACCACCATTTTCAAAGCGTTGACGATAAACATTACCATCGCGAGTAATTTCTACTTCAAGCCAGCTTGACAAGGCATTCACAACAGAAGAACCTACACCGTGTAACCCACCTGATGTTTTGTAGCCACCTTGTCCAAACTTACCACCTGCATGAAGGACAGTAAAGATAACCTCAACAGTCGGTTTCCCTGTAGCGTGCATGCCTACAGGCATTCCACGTCCTTCATCTTCTACAGTTACAGAACCATCTTTATTTAATATAACCGAAATCTTTGTTCCAAACCCTGATAAGGCTTCATCGACAGCATTATCTACGATTTCCCAAATCAAGTGATGCAAACCTGTTGAGTCAGTGGAACCAATATACATCCCTGGGCGCTTTCTTACGGCATCAAGCCCTTCTAAGACCTGAATCGCGCTGTCGTCGTAATTATTTATATCTACCATTCATTATTCTCCATTTAAGCTAGCTCTAAACCAGCAGAAATATTCATCTTTCCTATTCTACATTCTTCAAGAGCCTTTGTCAAAAGTCTTTATAAAACAAACTAAGATTTTTGTCCCTTTTTTTGTTCTTCTCAACTAAGAAAATAGAATTTGAAAAGATTTTCTTTCAAAGAAAAGTCAAAATTCACCAACTTTTATGTTATAATTGTAGAACTATCACAAACGTAAAAGAAAGATGATATGAATATAATAATTTTATGCATCGCTGCCTATCTTATTGGAGCGATTCCTGCTGGACTTTGGATTGGAAAGATTTTCTTTAAAAAAGATCTGCACGAGTATGGATCCGGAAATACGGGTACCACAAATACATTCCGTATCCTTGGAAAAAAAGCTGGCATCATTGTTTTCATCTTTGACCTCCTTAAAGGTACATTAGCAACACTTCTTCCTTTGATTTTCCATGTACACGATGTTTCACCACTTATTTTCGGATTATTAGCTGTTGTAGGTCACACTGTTTCCATCTTTGATAAATTTAAAGGAGGAAAAGCCGTTGCAACTTCCGCTGGTGTAGTACTCGGATTTAACCCCCTTTTTTTACTTTATCTAGCTGTGGTTTTCTTCCTCGTTCTTTACCTCTTTAGTATGATTAGTCTGTCTTCTATTTTAGGAGCTATCGCTGCCCTGATTGGAGTTATAGTCTTTCCTTATTTCCAGTTTATTTTACCTCATTATGACCCCTTGTTTTCAATAATAATATTAGCCTTGGCTTCCATTATTATTGTTCGACACAAGAGCAACATCAAGAGAATAAAAAATAAAGAAGAATCTTTGGTACCTTTCGGCCTCAACCTCAGCAAACAACACAATATATAGTATTTTACATAATTATAGACCACAATATCTAGTATCGATAACTTGACTAGGTATTTTTTTTATACTAAAATAAAAGAATAAAAATAATGAAAAATTGGAGAATAAATATGGTTACTGTATACTCAAAAAACAACTGCATGCAATGTAAAATGGTAAAAAAATGGCTCACAGAACACACTGTAGCTTTTGAAGAAATTAACATTGACGAAAAACCAGAATTTGTTCAAACAGTGCTTGATATGGGATATCGTGCTGCACCTGTTGTTGTCAAAGATGATATTTCATTCTCTGGTTTCAATCCAAGTGAATTGGCAAAATTAGCATGAAATTAATCTATTTTAGTATAACCGGCCAAACACGCCGTTTTGTTAATAAAACCAATTTAGATCATGAAGAAATTCTGCCTACCGATCCAGAATTTGAAGTGAATGAAGATTTCCTAATTATCGTGCCAAGTTATGCAGATGAAACTCCTGGAGCAGAAAAAAGCATGGATATCATGGACCCTGTTTTTGAATTTATGTCCTATGCCAATAACGCACAACACTGCAAAGGCATTGTCGGTACAGGAAATCGAAATTTTGCTTCCTTATATATATTTACTGCAAAAGAATTATCCGCTCAATTCCAAATTCCTATTGTTTACGATTTCGAATTTAATGGAACACCGAGCGATGTAGCTGCTGTGGAAGATATTGCAGCTCGTTTAGAGTCTGGAGCAACCATCAGTCTCAAACCGTAAATTTAACTCAAAAATATAAAATTAGCATGTGGGTGCAAAGCCCCGGAGAAATATATGTCACTTAAAAATCTTGAAGATGTTACGTACTTTACACTTAACAATCAAATCAATATCCCCGTTAACGGCTCTATTCCTTTAGCAAAAGACAAGGAAGCAATTACTGCTTTCTTTAAGGAAAATGTCGAGCCTAACACTTTCACCAAAGATACTTATGCCGAAAAAATTGAAGCCCTTTTAGAAGGTGATTACCTGGAAGAGGAGTTTATCCGTAAGTATGAAATGAGTTTTATTGAACAACTTCACCAAGAATTGTTAGATTTTGGCTTCCGTTTTGATAGCTTTATGGCTGCGTACAAATTCTACAATCAATACGCCATGAAAAATAATGAAGGCACACTCTACCTTGAAAATTTTGAAGACCGCGTCTTGATGAATGCGCTATACATGGCTGATGGCGATACAGAACTTGCACGTAACTTAGCTTTTGCTATGATTAATCGCCGGTACCAGCCTGCAACTCCGACTTTTCTCAATGCTGGTCGTAAACGTCGCGGTGAATTCGTCAGTTGTTTTCTTTTACAACTGACAGATGATATGAATTCGATTGGTCGAACCATTAACTCTGCCCTTCAGCTTTCAAAAAATGGTGGTGGTGTTGGTCTTAACTTAACTAATCTACGTGGTGCCGGCGCTCCAATCAAAGGATATGATGGCGTTGCAGCAGGGGTTGTTCCTGTGATGAAACTTTTCGAAGATAGCTTTTCATACGCCAACCAGCTTGGTCAACGTCAAGGTGCTGGGGTAGTTTATCTTTCCATTTTCCATCCTGATATTATGGAATTCCTTTCAACGAAAAAAGAAAATGCCGATGAAAAAATTCGCGTTAAAACTTTATCTCTGGGCGTGACTGTTCCAGATAAATTCTATGAACTTGCAGCTAAAGGTGAGGATATGTACCTCTTTGAACCTTACTTTGTCGAAAAAGAGTACGGTGTACCTTTTGCTCATGTTGATATTACAGCAGAATATGATAATATGCTTGCTAACGATAATATCCGTAAAATCAAAATCAGTGCGCGTGAGTTGGAACAAGAACTTTCTAAACTTCAACAAGAATCTGGGTATCCTTACATTGTAAATATTGATACGGTAAACAAAGCAAACCCAGTCGATGGTGTTATCTCAATGAGTAACCTTTGCTCAGAGATTCTCCAAGTTCAAACTCCTTCTGTCCTCAATGATGATCAAACTTATTCAACATTAGGAACTGATGTTGCTTGTAACTTGGGTTCGACAAATATCATGAATATGATGACTTCAGGTGCAGATTTTGGTAGTTCTATTGAATCAATGGTTCGCGCTTTAACTTTCATCTCTGAAACTTCAAATCTTGACTCTGTACCAACTGTGCGTAAAGGAAATAACGAGATGCGTGCTATTGGTCTTGGTGCTATGGGGCTTCATTCTTTCCTCGCTAAAAATCATATCCATTACGATAGTAAAGCGGCTGTAGACTTTACGAGTGTGTACTTTATGCTCTTGAACTACTATACTTTAGTTGCTTCAAACACACTTGCAGTTGAACGCCAAGCAACCTTCAAAGACTTTGATAAATCTGCTTATGCTGATGGTTCTTACTTCGATAAATATCTTACTCATGATTACTTCGCCGCTGTTCCAGCTGAAATCCAAGAACTTTTCGCTGGCATTTCTGTACCAGGACCTGCCGAATGGGCTGCCTTAAAAGAAAAAGTTATGCAAAGTGGTCTTTACAATTCTTACCGTATGGCCGTTGCACCTAATGGTTCAATTTCTTATATCAACGACTGTTCTTCTTCAATTCACCCGATTGTTAACCGTATTGAGGAACGTCAAGAAAAGAAAGTTGGTAAGATTTACTATCCAGCGGCTGGCCTCTCAACAGATACTATTCCTTATTACAAATCTGCTTACGATACAGACATGCGTGCTGTCATTGATGTTTACGCTGCTGCGACTGAACATGTCGACCAAGGATTGTCTATGACCCTCTTCATGCGTTCAACTTTACCTGAAGGCCTTTATGAGTGGAAAATTACAAATAATAAAATGACAACACGTGATTTGAGTATCTTGCGTAACTATGCTTACAATAAAGGAATCAAAACTATCTATTACGTCCGTACTTTTACAGATGATGAAGAGGAAGTTGGCTCAAACCAATGTGAAAGCTGTGTTGTTTAAAAAAAGGAAATATTATGTCTGAACAAAATAATCAAAAAGTCCCTACTTACTATGCAGCCATTAACTGGAATGCAATTGAAGATTCGATTGATAAATACACTTGGGAAAAACTGACCAGCCAATTTTGGTTGGATACGCGTGTTCCTGTTTCAAATGACCTTGACGACTGGCGCAAATTGCCGCAAGTTGAACGCGAGACATTTGCGAAAGCTTTTGCCGGTTTGACACTCTTGGATACTTTGCAATCTGTAGACGGTGCAGAAGTACTCAAGCATGATGCACGGACACCTCAAGAAATTGCTTGTTTTAACAATATCCAGTTTATGGAGTCAGTACACGCTAAATCTTATTCTACAATCTTTAGTACTTTAAATACAAAATCAGAGATTGAAGAACTCTTTGATTGGGTAGATACTAATGTTTATATGCAAAAGAAGGCAGAAATCATCAACGATATCTATCAAAATGGTTCGGCACTTCAGAAAAAAATAGCAAGTGTCTTCCTTGAAACTTGTCTCTTCTACTCTGGTTTCTTTACACCTCTCTGGTATCTTGGAAATAATAAGATGATTAACTCTGCTGAAATCATCAAACTTATCATTCGTGACGAAAGTGTCCACGGTACTTATATCGGTTATAAGTTCCAACTTGGTTTCAATGAGTTATCAGAAGACGAACAAAGTGAACTTCGCGATTGGATGTACAACTTACTCTACGAACTTTATGAGAACGAAGAAGCTTATACACACTTACTTTACGATGAAATTGGTTGGACAGATGAAGTTTTAAAATTCCTTCGTTACAATGCCAACAAGGCGCTCATGAACTTAGGTCAAGATCCTCTCTTCCCAGATACAGCAGCTGATGTTAACTCTGTGGTGATGAATGGGATCTCTACTTCTTCATCAAACCATGACTTCTTTAGTCAAGTCGGTAACTCTTACCTGCTTGGCGAAGTTGAAGCCATGACAGATGATGATTATACGATTGGTATGAAATAAAATAAAAAGATTAGGAAATATTTCCTAGTCTTTTTATTATCCGAGACGAACCTACTCCCTCAAAAAAAGACATGCCTGAGGGCATGTCTTTTTCATTTTTAGACTTTCAAGAAACGACGCATTGAAGTTACTGCTCCAAGTGAACCGATCAAAATACCGATAAGGAATAGTAAGCCAACCATCATTGGTACAAAGCTATTTGCTGGAAGCAAATAAAGGCTTTGTGGTTTCAAACTTGGTGTGAAACTTGTGAAAGCAAGGTTGTAAAGCCAAGCAATCAGCACACTTGGGACAATTGCCCCCAATAAACCTACCCAAGCTCCTTCAAGGAAGAATGGCCAACGAATATAACCATTACGTGCTCCGACTAATCGCATAATCTGAATCTCACGTTGGCGTGACATAATGGTGATACGGATTGTATTTGAGATGAGGAAGACAGCGACTAGGATAAGTAGAGCTGCTGCTGCACCTCCCCAAATCTTCACGTTATTACCTAACGCAAGGATACGTTCTGTATTGGCACCACCATAGTTTGCAGACTGGATACCGTTAATCTTTTTAATAGCACTGGCAACTTTTTCAACATCTTGCGGATTATCTGCTTCCACGATATAAGCATCGTAGAGCGGATTAGCATCTCCTTGGAAAAGAGCCCATGTGCTACCCAGTGTCTCTGTCAATTGTTTAAGTTGTTCATCTTTACTTGAGAACTTAATTGAAGCAACGTCAGGGATTTTTTCAATTTCTGAATAAATTTTTCGATAATTTGGATTATTGATCTGTTTCTTCGCATTTTTGGGATCTTCAATTTTTTTGTCCATATCATGAATATTCAAATCCATATACGCTACAATACGTACATTTTTTTCAATATCACTTGACAATTTCGCTGTGTTTAAAATAACTGAGAGAAAAAGTCCGACTAAAGTCAAAGTAATCATTACAGAAGAAACTGCTGCTACAGTCATCCATCCATTACGACGGAGATTTTTCAGTGATTCCAATAAATGTTTAAATAAATTTCTAATCATCGTAACCATAATCTCCTTCCGCTTGGTCTCGAACGATACGTCCATTTTCAATAGCAACAACGCGATGACGTAATGTGTTTACGATTTGGCTGTTATGAGTTGCCATGAGTACAGTCGTTCCTTGCAAGTTAATTTTTTCTAGTAAATTCATAATTTCCCATGAATTTTCTGGGTCCAAATTTCCTGTAGGTTCGTCAGCAATTAAGAGTTTAGGCGCATTAGCGATTGAACGTGCAATAGCTACACGTTGTTGTTCACCACCTGAAAGTTCATCGGGGAAAGAACGCAATTTATGTTTAAGACCTACAAGATCCAAAACTTCGTTGACACGTTTTTTGATTTCGCGTGGACGTTTTCCGACAACTTCCATCGCATAAGCGATATTCTCAAATACAGTTTTCTTCGGTAAAAGTTTATAGTCCTGGAAGACAACTCCTACAGAACGACGCAGTAAAGGCACATCACGACGTTTAAGTTTCATCAAATCAAAACTTGCAACGACGCCTGTCCCCTTGTCAATTTTTAGTTCATGGTAGAGCAACTTAATAAAGGTCGACTTACCAGCTCCAGACGGTCCAACAATATAAACAAATTCTCCTGCCTCGATGTCAAGAGAGATATTGCGTAAGGCTGTTGTTCCGTTAGAGTATTTTTTTGATACATTATTTAATTTAATAATACTCATTATCCCTAGTCTCCATTGAATTGTTTTGCAACTTATTTTTGTCTCCTCCTCTATAGAAAAGAGGAGATGTTTTTTTGAAACTTCTGTTCTTGTTCAAAAAAAACAAAGTTCTTCTCATTATACCAGATAAAAAGATTTTTAGGTATATATTATTTTACATTTTTTCTTTAAAGTTACAAATGAATTTCTATTAAATTATCTACTTACATTTTCCAACGTAGATAAGCATGGATGAAACCATCAAGATCTCCATCCATTACTTTATCAATTTGACCTGTCTCATACTCTGTTCTTGTATCTTTGACCAATTGGTAAGGCATAAAAACATAAGAGCGAATTTGGCTTCCCCAAGAGATATCTGACTGATCACCACGAAGTTCATCGACTTCAGCTTGTTTTTTATCCATCTCTAATTGATAAAGTTTTGATTTCAGCATGGCCATCGCCTTGTCTCGGTTACCATATTGTGTACGGTCCATGGTAGAAGCAACAACAATTCCTGTAGGAATATGTGTTAAACGTACACCTGTTGAGACTTTGTTGACGTTTTGTCCACCTGCACCACCTGAGCGGAAAGTATCCATTTTGATATCTGCATCGCGAACATCAACTTCCACTGTATCATCAAGTTCTGGCATTACATCTACCGAAGTAAATGAAGTATGGCGACGATTTTGTGAGTCAAAAGGCGAGATACGGACCAAGCGGTGTACTCCTTTTTCTCCTCGTAAGAAACCATAAGCATTACGTCCTTCAAACTTTAATGTCGCTGATTTTAGTCCTGCAACATCTCCATCTTGATAATCCAAAACTTCCACTTTGAAGCCATGTGCAGCGCCCCAGCGTTCATACATCCGCATAAGCATGCTGCCCCAATCTTGTGACTCTGTACCACCTGATCCTGGGTGTATTTCCAAGATTGCATTCATATGGTCATAAGGCTGATTGAGCATGATTTCCAACTCGTAAGTTTCAATCTTTTTACCCAACTTCTCGACATTCTCTTCAAGCTCAATTTGCATGTCTTCATCATCTTCTTCTTGGAGCATTTCCAACAATACTTCACTGTCCTCGTGAAGCGTTGCAATTGACATGAAGTTTTCATACTTAGCTTTAAGCGCATTAGATTCATCAATAACTTTTTGCGCAGCTTCATTATCATTCCAAAAATCAGGCTCAGCCATATCGTTATCAAGCAAAGCGATTTCTTCTTCTAGGCGATCTAAGTCCAGGGAGCCACGAAAATCTTCGACTTTCTGACCATATGCCTCTAGTTTGTTTCTAATTTCAGATAGTTCCATAGGCTCTATTTTAGCATATTTGTCCCAAAAAAGACAGTAGCTCTAAGGCTCCTATCTTTTACGTGGTCTCATGCGGTGCTTGTTTTCGAGTTTTTCAATAGCCCATTCGGCCGCATCTACCATATATTCCCTCACATCGTTTTCAGCAATATCATGTAGCTTGGGTAGAGCTGAACGATCGTTTGCATTTCCTAAGGCATAAATAGCATTGCGTTGAATGGGATTCTTACCTCGCCAGCTCCCCGCCATATTGCCAAATTTATTGGCAAACTCTTTATTAGATAAATCCAAAAGTGGGAGGAGTTCTGGGTTTGTTAATTCTGGGTCTGGTTCCATCTCGGGGTGAAAATGACTGTTTATTCCTTTATTATAGGGACAAACCACTTGGCAAATGTCACAACCATAAATTACTGTTTTAATTTTTTCACGGTATTCTTCTGGCATCGCACCCCGAGTTTGCGTTTGATAAGATAGACAACGCTGTGCATTTAAGCGACCGTCTCCTAGAAGAGCCTTTGTTGGGCAAAAATCGACACAGCGTGTACAGGAACCGCATCCATAATCTACAGGTTGGTCTTCCTCAATATCTAAATTAGTTACAAGCTCTCCCAAAAACATCCAGGAGCCATACTCCTTACTTACGAGCAAACCATTTTTCCCCACAAAACCTAAACCAGCACGCGCGGCTACAGCGACATCTACAAGAGCACCTGTGTCGACCATAGCTTTATAATTAAAACTTCCCGCTATTTTTTCTATCCCCTCCGCAAGTTCTTTTAGTTTACGTCGAAGTACATAATGATAATCTTCACCCCAACTTCCTCGCGAGAAGGACCCACGGCGATATCCTGTTTTTTCTGGCTTTCCTTCTGCCTTATTAGGATAGGCTATGCCAATAGATATAATTGTTTTTGCATCTTCGAGGGAGAGTTTTGGTTGTAAACGCTCATCGAGATTTTTATGCTCAAAGCCAGAAGTATGTCCTGCTTCTTTCTGTTCAATTAAAGAGGCACGCAGGTATTCAAAATCATCTGCTTTTGTAAATCCAATTTTTTGAATATTCAGGTCTGCCGCAAGCTTTTGTATCTCTTCTTTTAAACTTTTCATCTGTTAAACCTTTCTTTATAGACATCTTAACATAATTTTTAACAACAGCCTTCATAATTATGTTAAAATAAGCATTAGATTATTAAGAAACACGGGGTAAAACATGGCTTTCGACGGTATTTTTTTACATCATATGACAGCTGAAATTTCTGCAATCCTTAAAGGAGGACGAATTCAAAAAATCAATCAGCCTTTTGAGCAAGAGCTTCTTTTAACAGTACGCTCAGGAAGAACTTCACATAAATTATTATTGTCTGCTCATCCAACTTTTGGTAGAATCCAAATCACTAAAACTGACTTCCAAAACCCACAAAATCCCAATAATTTTGTCATGATTTTACGTAAATATCTGTCTGGCGCTTTTATTGAAGAGATTGAACAAGTGGGCAATGACCGCCAATTGATTTTCCATATTTCAACTAAAGATGAAATTGGAGACGCTATGAAGATTGCTTTGGTTGCCGAAATCATGGGAAAACACAGTAATATTATCCTTATGGATAAAAGCAGTAATAAAATCATCGAAACTATCAAACATGTTGGATTTTCACAAAATCAATATCGTACACTTCTACCTGGTTCGACTTATATTGCACCTCCAACAAATGATAAAGTGGATCCCTTTGCAGCTTCTGACGAAAAGATTTTTGAGGCACTACAGACCCATACCTTACAATCAACCTTTCAAGGTATAGGGCGAGATAGCCTACAAGCCCTAGAAGACTTGTCACTTCCGGAATTCAAACAAACACTACATAAAGTTCTCCCTGCGATCTATCCAAATGACAAATTTTCTGCTATTCGACTCAGTGAAGATTATCAAAAGTTCCCAAGTTTATCTGAGATGTTAGATGTTTATTATGCAGATAAAGCCGAACGTGATCGTGTAAAACAGGTTGCCAGCGAAGTAATTAAAAAAGTTCAAAATGAGCTTAAGAAAAATCGGGACAAGCTCAAAAAACAAGAAGCCGAGCTACAAGCTACAGAAAACGCTGAAATTTTCCGCCAAAAAGGAGAGCTTCTGACAACTTTTCTTCATCAAGTTCCAAATGATAAATCTGAGGTAACTTTAGTAAATTATTATACCAATGAGCCCATCACGATTAGCTTGAACCTTGCACTCAGTCCCTCACAAAACGCTCAACGCTACTTCCATCGTTATCAAAAATTGAAGCAGGCAGTTAAGTATCTTGGCGATCAGATAGAAAACACCAAACAAACAATTTCTTATCTGGAATCCGTTGAAGCTAATCTTACACATGCTGATGTTTCTGAAATTGCTGATATCCGTGAAGAGCTCATACAAACAGGTTTTGTTAAAGCAAAATATCGGAATAATAAAAAGCAAAAAATGCTGCCACCTGAAAAGTATCAAGCTGAAGATGGAACTATTATTCTTGTTGGTAAAAATAACCTTCAAAATGAGCAAGTCAGTTTTAAACTAAGTCGTAAAGGCGACCTCTGGTTCCATGTAAAGGATATTCCGGGTTCTCATGTCTTGATAACTGGCAATGCAAATCCATCAGATGAAACTATTACTTTTGCTGGAGAACTCGCTGCTTATTTTTCTAAAGCCCGTTATTCTAACTTGGTGCAGGTCGATATGATTGATGTGAAGAAACTCCATAAACCTACAGGAACTCCTCCTGGTTTTGTGACCTATACTGGACAAAAAACTATTCGTGTTACGCCTGATGAGACTGTCATCAAAAAAGCAAAAATAAAATAAAAAAAGTTCACAAATAATTTTTGTGAACTTTTTAGTTTATCAAAGTCCCGTTAAATTTTCTATGTAAAAATTGTCAAAAACCCTTTAAAACACTGAAAACTTTGACAATCTTTGAAAACGCTTCATTTTCTACTATAGAAAGTTCTTTATAAAAGCCCTAATATTTGTTATAATAAAATGTAATTATTTTGTCTAAAGTGTAGCTATATTAGGGCTTCCCAGTAAGTCTTTATTTTTTAACTTTAGACATTATGTCATAAATTTTTTTAGAAGGAGCCGCCATGGCCAACGAAAATGTTATCCAAATGATCAACGTTACCAAAAAGTTTGGTGACTTTGTCGCAAACGACAAGATCAACTTGGAGCTGAAAAAAGGTGAAATTCACGCCTTGCTCGGTGAAAATGGTGCCGGTAAATCAACTCTGATGAACATGCTCTCTGGTCTTCTGGAACCTACAGAAGGTGAGATTCATGTTAACGGCAAACTCGAGCAAATAGACTCTCCAACAAAAGCTTCTCAGCTTGGTATCGGTATGGTTCACCAGCATTTCATGCTGATTGATGCCTTCACTGTTACTGAAAATATTATGCTCGGTAGTGAAGTGACGAAAGGCTTAAGCCTTGACCTTAAAACAGCTCGAAATAAAATCGTGGAATTATCAAAACGATATGGACTTTCTGTCGAACCTGATGCACTTGTTCGCGATATCTCTGTTGGACAACAACAACGTGTCGAAATTTTGAAAACACTTTATCGCGGAGCAGATATCTTAATTTTTGATGAACCCACAGCTGTGCTGACTCCCTCTGAAATCACTGAGCTCATGGAAATCATGCGCAATTTGGTTAAAGAAGGTAAGTCCATTATTCTTATCACACACAAGCTTGATGAAATTCGTTCAGTAGCCGATCGTATAACTGTTATTCGCCGTGGTGTTTCCATTGAAACAGTAGAACTGGGCGATAAGTCGAATAAAGAGCTCGCTGAAATGATGGTGGGCCGCTCAGTATCCTTTAAAACGGAGAAAGAAGCTGCTCAACCACAGGAAGTTGTTCTATGTATCGATAACATTTCTGTTAAAGAGAAACGTGGTTCCTTTGCTGTAAAGGGTCTTTCTTTAGATGTACGAGCCGGTGAGATTGTCGGACTTGCTGGTATTGATGGCAATGGTCAAACTGAACTGATTAAGGCTATTACTGGTTTGATGAAAATTGATTCTGGTTCCGTTAAGCTCAAAGGTAAAGATATTACCACTCACAAGCCACGTAAGATTATTGAAGATTCAGTAGGTCATGTCCCTGAAGATCGACACCGTGATGGAGCAGTACTCGAGATGACTGTTGCTGAAAACATTGCGCTTCAAACTTACTACAAAGCACCATTAAGTAAGTACGGATTCTTAGACTATAATAAAATCAATGCTAAAGCTCGCGAACTTATGGAAGAATTTGACGTTCGTGGTGCTGGTGAACAAATTCCTTTCAAATCACTTTCAGGTGGTAACCAACAAAAAGCTGTTATTGCGCGTGAAGTTGATCGTAATCCTGATTTGTTGATTGTTGCTCAACCAACCCGTGGACTTGATGTCGGGGCAATTGAATATATCCATAAGCGATTAATTCAAGCACGTGATGAAGGAAAAGCTGTACTCGTTGTATCTTTTGAGTTAGATGAAATTCTGAATGTTTCAGACCGCATTGCTGTTATTCATGATGGACAAATTCAAGGAATTGTCAGTCCAGAATCAACAAGCAAACAAGAACTTGGAATTCTCATGGTCGGAGGTAATATCAATGAACAGCAAAACTAAAAAAATCCTTGTACCTGTTATTGCCGTACTTTCTGGTTTCTTAATCGGTGCAATCATCATGCTTATCTTCGGCTTTAACCCTATATATGGTTACGAAGATCTAATTATCGGCGCCTTTGGTACACCTCGTGCTATTGGCGAAACTCTTCAAACAATGGGGCCATTGATTCTTTGTGCCTTAGGCTTCTCTGTCGGTATGAAAGCTGGTCTCTTTAATATTGGTATGTCAGGTCAAGCACTTGCAGGTTGGATTATGTCTATGTGGTTTGCCCTCAGCTTCCCTGATATTCCTAAACCAATAATGATTCCATTGGTTATCATTATTGGTATGATCTTTGGTGCTTTCATGGGTGCAATTCCTGGTATCTTACGTGCTTTCTTAGGGACTTCGGAAGTTATCACTACAATCATGCTTAACTATGTCATCCTCTTCATGTCAACTTTCTTGATACACGATGTCTTTAGTTCAAAAATCATGATGCCAAACTCAACTGACCAAACAAAGTTGATCAGTGCAAATGCTTCCTTCCGTACAGGCTGGTTGTCAGATTTAACAAATAATTCAACTTTGAATATTGGACTTTTTATTGCTTTAATTGTTCTTGTAATTATGGCTATTGTTCTTTCAAAGACAACACTTGGTTTTGAAATCAAGTCTGTCGGTTTAAATCCAGATGCATCTGAATATGCGGGGATTTCAGCCAAACGTACAATCATCATGTCAATGTTAGTTGCCGGTGCGCTCTCCGGCCTTGGTGGTGTAGTTTACGGTTTTGGTTACATGCAAAACTTCGTCACACAGTCTGCAACATTAGATATTGGTTTTAACGGCATGGCAGTTGCTCTCTTGGGTGAAACAAACCCTATCGGCATTCTGTTTGCTGCCTTCTTATTCTCAATGCTTCAAACAGGTTCAGGTAATATGAGTAATATCGATAATATCCCGCCGCAAATTGTACAGATTGTCACAGCTACAATCATCTTCTTTATTGCTGTAAAATATATTATCGAAAAAGTTCTCCCAAATATTAAGAAGAAAGGAGAAAAAGCATAATGAATATTGTAGATACATTGCAAATTATTGTTGCAAATATGCTTATTTACTCAACACCTCTAATTTTCACAAGTATCGGTGGAGTATTCTCTGAACGTGGTGGTATTGTCAACGTTGGTTTAGAAGGTATTATGACAATGGGGGCTTTCAGTTCTGTCGTCTTTAACCTTACTTTCACAGAAACATTTGGTGGAATGACACCTTGGCTCTCCATCCTCTTTGGAGCATTTATTGGTGGTATCTTCTCCCTGATTCATGCGGTAGCAACTATTAACTTCCGCGCCGATCATATTGTCTCAGGTACAGTCCTTAACTTAATGGCTCCTGCACTTGGCGTTTTCTTAATCCAAACGTTTTACAATGCTGGACAGGTAAATATCACTAACCAGATTGGATACTGGAATTTCCCTGTTCTCTCAAAAATCCCTGTCATCGGACAAATCTTCTTCTCACAAACTTCACTACCAGGTTTCCTTGCAATTCTCGTTGCCTTCCTCTCTTGGTATCTTCTCTTTAAAACGAAATTCGGACTTCGTCTCCGCTCTGTAGGTGAAAATCCTCAAGCAGCAGATACTCTTGGTATCAATGTTTACCTTATGCGTTATGCTGGTGTTATCATCTCCGGTATCCTTGGTGGTATTGGTGGTGCAATTTATGCCCAATCTATCTCAGGTAACTTCTCTGTGGCTACAATCGCAGGGCAAGGTTTCATCTCATTGGCTGCTATGATCTTTGGTAAATGGAATCCCGTTGGAGCGATGCTTGCTTCCCTCCTCTTTGGACTTTCTACCTCACTGGCGGTTGTAGGCGGCCAAATTCCCGTTATCAAAGAAATTCCTTCTGCCTTTCTCCAAATGGCACCATACGTAGTGACTATCATCGTTCTTGCGGCCTTTCTTGGAAAAGCTGTCGCACCTAAAGCCGATGGTGTTAACTATATTAAAACGAAATAAAATAAAAAAGCATTTCAATTTGAGATGCTTTTTTTATTTTTCTAATAGTTTATTGAATCATAAATCACTTCATTACGGATGGTTACTTATTTATTTTCAAAATAAGTTTTTTAAGGAGATAAACGAGCACGACAATAAAAACTATTATTAGTATAAAAACTATACTAACTAAAATCAATTATTATATACCACTATTCTATTAGAATTATCCAGTCTTACTCGAACCCATCCTGTCCAAGAAAGTACATTGTGTATTGGTGTATTAAATCCAAAACGTGCCGTTGCTTGCCTACTATGATCAACTTTTACATTAGAGGATCGAACAGGCATTGCTATGATGTAGTTTAAATCATACGCGGAAATAATTTTGTTATTAACTACTCTAATATGATAAGTAACTTTCCAGCCAATCCCCCAAGCACTTATCCTATAACTTCCATTAGCTATACGATTTAAATTACTGGTTTCTGGCATTACTGAAAAGTGAATTTCTTCACCATTCTTATCTCTCACTGTCTTAGTTTCTCCATTTTGTGATATAGATTCTAAATCAAAAGTTGAACCTCTTACAAGAGTAGATCCTACTAATGAAGAAGAGCCTACTCCGTCTGATGCATAAGCAATAGAAGCAGAAAATAGTATAAAAGCTAAGAATAAAGTTACTATACTGCTTAAACGAATAATGGTTTTTTTCATGGTATTTCCTTTCTTTTCCAATTTCTTCTGGATAACATATACCAACTATGAATAATTAACCTCCTTATCTTTTTTTATATAAAATCTTCTTTAAATATAAACCATCTAGAACTCTTTGATAATCCATATTGAATTAGATATTTCTACTTTACATAACTTTCATAATTTTTCTGTTACCATTTTTCATGAGACCATCTTACATCTATAAAGCTTTACAAATGAACTTCTTTGTTATTTTGTTCTGGGCTTTACCAGTTTGTTTGTATTTGAATAAATATTCCACAAAAAGATAAGCAATTTTTGTAAGTTCAACTGTTTCTTAAACAAATAGACGAGCAAATTCTAGTAAATATACTTCTTCAATAAAATTATTCTCATCTAGGTACAGAGCGTTATTTCAAGGTCTGGCAAAACTAAACGTCTTTAGTAGCTATATTATTCTTATTACTTAATACGAAAAAAAATTGAAAAATGCACAAAAAAAATACCTAAATTTAGGTATTTTCTTTTCTTAGTTTTTAGATGCTGAAGCAAACTCTTCTTTTGAGAATGCTTCATCAAGAATAACTTTAAGTTGTTTAGCTGAAGCTTGCATTTTTTGCAATTCAGCGTCGTTCAAAGGAATATTGACAGGACGAACGATACCTTTATCACCAACGATAGCTGGTTGACCAATGTAAAGTCCTTCAACGCCTTCGTATTGACCTTCTTGGAAAGTTGAAAGTGGCAATACAGCGTTTTCGTTATCAAGGATAGCTTTTGTGATACGTGCAAGAGCTACAGCAATACCATAGAATGTCGCACCTTTTTTCTCGATGATAGAGTAAGCAGCATCACGAACTGATTCGAAAAGTTCAACCAATTCTTCTTCTTTTACGCCACGGCTATCTTTAAGGAATTCCTCAAGGTTAACACCCGCAACGTTAGCGTGTGACCAAACGGCAAATTCTGAATCGCCGTGCTCACCCATGATGTAAGCGTGAACTGAACGTGCATCAATATCAAGTTTTTCTGCCAAAGCTTGACGGAAACGTGCTGAGTCAAGTGAAGTACCTGAACCGATAACACGTTCTTTAGGGAATCCAGAGAATTTCCATGTTGCATAAGTCAAGATATCAACTGGGTTAGCTGCAACGAGGAAGATACCATCAAATCCAGAAGCTACGATTTCAGTAACAACTTGTTTAGTGATACGCAAGTTTTTCTCAACAAGATCCAAACGAGTTTCACCTGGTTTTTGTGGTGCACCTGAAGTCAAGACAACCAAATCAGCATCATGAGCATCAGAGTAATCTGCTGAATAGATTTTCTTAGGAGATGTGAACGCAAGAGCGTGTGAAAGGTCTTCTGCATCACCTTGTGTTTTTTCTTTGAAAATATCTACGATACCCAATTCTTGGGCGATTCCTTGGTTTACAAGTGAGAAAGCATAGCTTGAACCTACGGCACCATCACCAACGAGGATAACTTTTTTATGTTGTTTAGTCATAATTGTTCATTCCTTTCCTGAATGCAATAATAATGTTTACTATATTATTATAGCATTTTTTCACATTCTTGTCACATTGGAAAGTGATATATATCACATTATAACGCTTACATTTAAAGCATAATACGATTACATTTCTTTACCTTTTAATCAAGAAAATCAATAAAAAAAAGCACCATGTTAGATGCTTCTTTCTGAGCAAAATTGCCCTTAAAGTTTTTTATTTGATTGTACGGATACGCATTGTGTTTGTACGTCCTGAACCAACTGGAACACCTGCTACGATAACAATGTTATCGCCTGATTCAACAAGTCCTGAAGCCAAGGCAGCTTTTTCAGCTACTTCGAACATATCGTCTGTTGAAGCTGGTTTGTCCATAAGCATAGGGATAACACCCCAGTTGATCATCAATCCGCGTTCAACTTTTTCATCGAAAGTGATAGCCAAGATGTCAGCTTCTGGACGGTATTTAGAGATCAAACGTGCAGTTGCACCAGACTCAGTCAAGGCAACAATAAGTTTAATTTCCATTGATTCTGCAGCGTTTTTAACTGCTGATGCAACAACTTCTGTTACTGAATCTTTATCGAAGTTTTCTGGGTGAAGACGTCCGTATTCTTTCAACAATGTTTGAGCGTTTTTGTTAACTGTAGCCATTGTACGAACTGATTCGCGTGGGTATTTACCGTTAGCTGATTCACCTGAAAGCATTGTAGCATCAGTACCATCGATAACTGCGTTAAATACGTCTGAGATTTCTGAACGTGTAGCACGTGGTTTTTCAGTCATAGACTCAAGCATATTTGTTGCTGTAACAACGATTTTACCTGCTTGGTTAACTTTACGGATAATTTCTTTTTGGAAGACTGGAACCATTTCAAATGGTACTTCGATACCCATGTCACCACGAGCAATCATGATACCGTCAGCTGTCTCGATGATTTCATCAAGGTTATCGATACCTTGTTGGTTTTCAATTTTAGCCAAAAGTTGAACGTGTGTGTTACCAGTTTCTTCAAGGATAGCACGTACTTCGTTAACGTCTTTAGCAGTACGTACGAATGAGATAGCGATGAAGTTCAAACCATTTGGTTGTGAAAGGCCAAAGCGAATATCGTCGTTATCACGTTCTGCAAGTGCTGGGAAAGGAATTGTAGTGTTAGGGATGTTCACACCTTTTTGTTTACCGATAGCACCATCATTTTGTGCTACAACGTCAAACTCACGTGCTTCAACATCTTTAGCAGCTACTGTAAGACCCAATTTACCATCGTCGATAAGGATAGTTTGACCAACTTCAACATCATCAAAGATATCAAGACCACCAGCAACGTTTAAAGCAATGTTATCACGAGTTGATTTCAAACCTTGTTTTGTTGAAACGCGGAATTTATCACCAGTAACATATTTGTATTCATCTGCACCATCTTCATATACTTCAGTACGCATTTCTGGACCTTTAGTATCAAGCAAGAAACCAACTTTACGTCCAGCAATTTCTTCTGCACGAAGTACAGTAGCCATACGAGCAGCTTGTTCAGCATGGTCACCATGAGAGAAGTTAAAACGGAAAACGTCAGCACCTTCTTTGATCAAATCAGCAATGGTTTGTGCTGATGTTTCAACATCAAGCTCTTCTCCCCAGTATCCTTTTTCTCCGAATTTTTTACCACCACGAGTTTCTACTGCAGGGCCAAGTGTTGAGACGATTTTTACACGTTTGTTCATTTTGAGTAATTCTCCTATTTTTATAAATGTACTCATTATTTGGTCAATGTGAGCATTTAGAGTTTTAACTTCACTCTGACATCAACCAAATAAGATTACTAACAATAACTTAATTAAATTTGATGTCAAGGTTGTTTAAATCAGCGTTTAAACGGTAGAGTTCCAATCCAGCTTTATGTGGATTATTGACAACGATTTCACCTTCATCTGTCAGACTGAAAAGTGCATTTTCTTCTGCAGAACCAAGGATTGGACTTTCGACAAGTTGTTCGTTACGGACACCGACAGCTACACCGCCAATACCATCACGAAGCAATTCTACTGCACGAGCACCCATGCGTGATGCGAGCACGCGATCGCGTGCTGTAGGTGAGCCACCACGTTGGATGTGACCAAGCACAGATACACGAAGGTCAGAATCATCACCTGCAGCTTTAAGCTTCATCGCAAATTCTTCACCTGGCATAACGCCTTCAGCAACTACGATGATATGGTGATTTTTACCTTTAGCATATCCTGACTTGATATTACGAACAATACTTTCAAATTTGAATTCTTTTTCAGGAATTGCAATATCATCAGCACCTGCAGCAATACCAGCCCAAAGCGCGATATCTCCAGCGTTACGTCCCATAACTTCAACAACGAAAGTGCGGTGGTGAGATGAAGATGTATCACGAATTTTATCAATGGCATCAACAACTGTAGATACAGCTGTATCAAAACCAATTGTAAAATCTGTACCAACGATGTCGTTATCAATAGTACCTGGAAGTCCTACTGCTGGGAAGCCATGCTCAGTCAAGCGCATTGCACCATGATAAGAACCATCACCACCAATGACAACAACACCTTCGATGCCGTGTTTTTTAAGTTGCTCGATACCCGCAAGTTGCCCTTCAAGTTGAGCAAATTCTGGGAAACGTGCTGAATACAAGAATGTACCGCCACGTCCAACTTTATCACCAACACTTGCAGATGTTAGTGGGAAAATATCGCCCGCTACCATCCCTGCATATCCGTGGTTGATACCGTAAACTTCGATACCTTCAGAAATCGCTTTACGAACAACAGCACGAATAGCTGCGTTCATACCTGGTGCATCACCACCAGAAGTCAAAACTGCAATGCGTTTCATTAAAGTTTTTTCCTCCATCATATCTGATACTTATATTTGCAATTGCAAATTTAAAGTACATTTTTTATTTCATTGTTTATTATATCACGATACGAAAAAAAAATCTCATAAAAACGCTATGATAGCGTTTTTATTTAGCGTTTTGCAAATGTAATGGTTTTCAGATTACAAAAAGATTATTATTGTCTAAAACTGCCTTTATAATTTTACAGATACAAAAAAACAGTTCCTCCATGGAACTGCTCTATTAGGCTTGGTAACGTTTTTCACCATCAAGGTAAGTGGCTACAAGCTCAAGATGGTCATCAAGTACAATAAAGTCTGCCTCTAAGCCTTCTTTAATTTGTCCACATACATCATCAATCTTTGTAGATTTAGCAGCATTCAAAGAAGCCATTTTGACAGCTTCAGCTGGTGTTGCAATTTGCCAATCTACAACGTTTTTCACTGCATCTTTAAGTAAAAGGATTGACCCAGCGAGATTGCCCCCATCTTTCAAACGTGCAGCTCCATCTTTAACGATTACTGGGAATTCACCAAGATAATATTCACCATCGCTTAAGCCAGCAGCACGCATTGAATCGGTAATTAATACGACATGGTCTGTACCTTTTTCGCGCATCAAAATTTGGCATGCTTCTGGACGTACGTGGAAGCCGTCACAAATCAACTCTGCATAAGTATTTGGTAGGTTGAAGACCGCGCCAACCATACCAGGCTCACGGTGGTTAAGACCACGCATGCCATTAAAAGCATGTACCCACATTGAAGCTCCCGCTTGAACAGCTGCTACTGCATCGGCATAAGTTGCATTTGAGTGACCAAGAGCAATTGTAAAGCCATGTTCCACCGCTTCTTTAACAAAGGCAGTTGAACCTTCACGTTCTGGTGCAATACCAATTTTGATTGGTAAACCTTTAGCTGCTTTTCCATATTCAGCAAGTTCGCTATATGATGGATCACGCATATATTTAGGGTTTTGAGCACCTTTAAATTCTTCTGTGAAGTAAGGACCTTCAAAGAAAAGACCACGAATTTTTGCTCCTGCTGCTTTATCCACATTTGACCCAATTTCGTCAGCGACTTCTAACAATTCTTCATGACTTGCAGTTACAGCTGTTGGGAAGAAACTTGTAACACCTGCTGCCAAAAGTCCTTCACTCATTGTTTGGACGATGCCTTCGATTTTACGATCATTAGTATCTGCTCCGCCAAAACCGTGAATGTGTGTGTCAACCAGTCCAGGAGCGATGGATTGGCCTGAGTAATCAAGAATCTCAGCTCCAGCTGGTGCTTCTGCCATCCACTTTCCAAATTTACCATCTGTGACTTGCAGGAAACCACCTGTTTTCACTTCATAAGGATAGAAAAATTTGTCTGCTTTAATATAGTAAGTCATAAAAGGGTTCCTCCGATACTTTGTATTCTCCAACATTTTAACACTAGGCACTAAAAAAGTCAAGAATTGGTATATATCAATACTTGACTTTTCACTTATTTTTTATTAGAAAGCTCCAGCAATTTTTGCTTGATCTCATCTTCCATTTTGACCAATTCCTGCTCCGTTTGTTGACGTTTTTGACGTCCGTCAGATTGGATACGCATTGTTTCTTGAATTGTATCAATAAGATTTTGTTGTGTAACTTTTAATGTTTCTACATCAATAAGACCACGTTCATTTTCTTCTGCTGCTTCAATTGTTGAGGATTTAAGCATTTCAGAATTCTTACGTAAAAGATCATTCGTTGTTTCTGAAACAATACGTTGACTCGCTAAAGCATCTTTTTGCTTCAAGAGAGTCAAAGCTATTGCAACTTGGTTTTTCCACAAAGGAATTGCTGTATTGATGGATGTCTGAATTTTTTCTGCAAGCTCTTGGTTTGTATTTTGAATCAAGCGGATTTGTGGCGCTTGCTGAATCGTTAATTGACGTGCCAAACGTAAGTCATGGGCACGCTTATCTAAACGATTTTTATAAGCTTCTAGATCACTAACTTTTTGCACAGCTAATGCTCCGTCATCACCAGCACCTTGTGCTTCTTGACGTGCTGCCGGAAGAATTTCTTGTTCCAACTCTTCAATCTTAAACTCTGCTCCAGCAATGTAAACATTAAGTGCTTTAAAATAGTTAAGGTTCTCATCGTAAAGCTTGTCAAGCATCTCATTATCTTGAAGAAGTCCTTGTTGCTCATTGTTGAGTTTAGCCGAAATTTTATCAATACCAGCTCCAATTTTTTGATATTTTTGGGTAACTTCAAAGATCGACTTTTTAACTTTTCCAAACATTTTTTGGAAAACACTTTTGTTTTCAGCAACAAGTTCATTTGGATTTGCTTGTTGGAGATTGTACATCAAATCAGTCAAAGACCCACCAACCTCACCTAGATCCTGTGCCTGGACTTTATCCAAAACACTTTGTGAAAAGGCGGATATTTTATCTTGCGCATTTGCTCCATAAGCAATTACAGACTGTGAACTGTTCTCATCAAGTTGTTTCGCCAACTCTTTGGCTTTTTCACGCTCTTCTGGGCTTAAGGCATCTATCGCACGCAAAGAGGCCCTTTGATGCATATCGACAAGTTCTGTCTTTTGGGTTTCCGAAAGGGCTTCTGCTTCTTTCACGACTTTATCATCATTAATTAATTCATCTAAAATAGGGTTTTCCATTCTCACTCCTTAATCAAACTTTACTTCATGCTTAATAACATTGACATCATCCATCAAAATTTCATGATAGTTTTTCGAGATATTCATCGCCAAGGTCTTAATCAGAAGCAATGTTTCATCCATATCACGGCTAACATCTTCAGATTTAACAGATTGCTTTTGCATTTCCAGATATTTTTCTGTTAATTTCACCATATTTGGCAAGTCCTTATAGAGGAAATCATTCTGTTTTGTCAATTGTGTTGGATTTTGCACGATATATTTAAAGAGGAGCTTACTTGCTTCTAGGCCACCTGTGACAGATTCAACAACCTCTAGCTCATCATTTTTCTTTGTGTTTGCTTCCCACTTTTCAATGTTTTCTTTAGCATCTGCTAAAGTCTCACGAAAAATTTCAATATCACTCTCAGAAAGCCCTGCTTCTTGATAACGTTGTATATTTTCTTTACGTGGTGGTTTTTTTACTGCTTTATTCTTTTTATTTGATTTATTTCTCATTAAGCTTATCAGCCAAAGTGCCACTAGTAGAAGTAGAATTATCCGTATAAATCCATGCATCCCACCCATCATCATTTCAGTCATATGCATTTTTAGCCTCCATTCTTGTTTCCTGTTATAACAAGCTTTCTTTACTTATTTCATCAGCCAACTGGCTATACTTTAATTTTATCATATTCTGCAGGAAACTTTTCAGACTTTCGTATGATTTCTAATTTGAGATAAGAGTGCTTATCGTAAGTTTATGTGCTCAAGAATTGAAGACTTTTTCTCTCATTCAATCATAAAATTTAATAAGGTAGGGATATATAGGAGTGCGTTGTATGATAGTAGGATAATGTTCTAATCAGTCTCTTTTGTTTGTTGAGGCCCCTGATTTTTTGCTCTTCTAGGTAATGAGAAATAAAGATTAAACATTAAAACCAAAGCTATTACTAGAGATACGTAAGGATTGCTGTTATAAAATATAAAATTTATTGCAATAGCAATAAGTGATATTAATGTGATCAATAAATTAATATGCTTTTTAGTCATGAATTAGTATTCCTTTTATTTGAAGTGTTAATCACATTACAGTGAAAAACTGGTGGGATAGCCGACCGAAACCTTTAAGAAAGGGTATCGTTCATTTCATTATTTTTTAACATTGAAAGGGCGTACTGTGAGATGCAAATAATTATGACAAAACCTATAATTTTCAGTAAAAGGCTTAGTGGTGCAAATAAGTATAATAAAATTATTGCTAGTATTTCGCAACTATAAATAATAAATTTCATGAGTTTTTCCAATCTATTTTAATACGTCTGAACACTTAAAGTTGCTCTTTTTTAATCCTATTTTTATTTAATAAATTCAAACATCCGTATAGCTATGGAGTATCCGGAAATACCTTTGCATTTAAGAAATATCAAATCCATTTTTCTGGGCATTGAAATTCATTATGAGCTGAAGTAACTTTTTGTATTTAAGTTCCGGCATATCATAAGGAATTTTAAGTGATCCTTTTCCAAATTCAAGTTTGTAATCAGCAAAATCAGAAAAATCACTTTCTTCCATCCCTTGTGTTCCGTAAATGCCTAACCAATTCTTATTAGCCATTATCAAAAAGAGTTGGTGCGTTGCTTTCTTAGCCTCTTTTGGATAAAAACCTGGCATTGCATAAGAAACACGCTCTTGTACTTCCGGATAGATATCATGAACTAAATCGCGTGTAAGTCGCATTCTCTCAAGTTTTTCTAAATCTAAGTCACTGTCATTAAAGTAGGTTTCAAATGATTGTGCTTTTTTCATTTTAATTCATTCCTTTCACAACTTCTATTTAATAAATACCTGTGAATGCTATGGTTAATCCTGTGCGCTCACACTACTTCCAATCCAAGTTAATATTCCTCCAATAAAACCTAAAAATGGAATTAAACCAAATAGCCCCCCTAAGATAAAGTAAAAACCTGCACGCCTGCTAACTTTTTCTGTCGAAGATTTACGGTCAACAATTCCAATTATAATCAAAATAATGCTAATAATTACAGTTACCCCAAACATGCCTAATAGTAATTGAGGATTCCAGTTCTCCGCTGTGGTACCGTGAAATCCATCAAAATATGGATTAGTATTCCAAAAAAGTTGAAAGCCAAAAAGAGACAATACAATAACCACACTGCCCAAAAAGGCACTCATTATTGCTTTTATTAAACTCATTTTTTTATTTTCCATTTTCTCTTCCTCCTTGAGTTTCATATAGATACTAAATAGATACTAAAATTTTTGTGCTTATTTTTTTAATTTTAATAATATAACTTCTTATATTTACAGTTCAATCAGCACATTTTTATTCTTTAAGTTATCCAGGCATTCTATCAAATATTCTACATTATGCTCGGGATAAATCGGAACAGACAAAGGCTGAGTCTCTAGTGACTCATAACTTGAACAATGGTTGCCACGGTACAAGGGACTTTCCCATTCCTTAGCCGGTTTGTACCCTCTTCGCTTCATTTCTTCTATGACCCGTTGATGATATTGAAATAATTTATAAGGTGAGTAATGAAAAACATAATTTACAGTCGCGTGTGGCTTGCCCCATCCCTTACCTCTCAAAGCACAGCATTCTCGGTGTTGCCCCAACAGTTGCATCCGTGGAAGGTGCTCTATTAAATCTTCATGCCATAATCTCATCTTTCACTTCCTACTTCTTCTAGCCCCTCTCAATCATAAAGGGCCAAGCAATCCTAGAGGTATACTTCCAAAAGGTAAAATTTCATGGAGTCTTTCAGAAATTTTTTGACTAAACTTACTAGCATTTGGTGACAACTTACCATTTAATGCCAGCAAAGTGAAGCTTGCTTGTATGCGCTGCAATACCTGTGGAATATACTCACCAGCTTCTATCAATAATTTCCCTTTAGTCAGTACTTTTCGTTCTTCATTCGTTAAGGACTCATCCATTATTAATCGATAAATATCATCTAAAATCTTTTTTTCTTTTGTGGATAGCCTTATTTTTTTCATAAATCTACTCCTTTAGAAAAGGCTGAGTTATCCTATTTAAGTAAAGTTTTAAGTATAAAAACTACTAAAATTAGATCAATAGCTAAGCCAAGGTACCACGAAACTAGGAAATACGTTTTTTGCGTTTTATGATGACAAATTTTACCACCAAGAAAGGCCCCTAAGCCGCCGCCCAATATTGACTGGGTAATAAGAATCTTCTCAGGAATCCTCCATAATTGATGCATTGCCTTGTATTTATCAATAGCATAAAATAGAAAGACAATAAAATTCCAAATAATGAGGGTCGTTAAAAAAATAATACCTGTTGTTGTCATTGCCTATCTTTCTGTTTTTAATATACTTAAGTTTCAATAGTTAATTACTTTGTTCATCGGATAATTTAAGTTTTTTATTTTTTAATGTGTCTTTACGCTATCATTATACCACTTGCTAGACTTGAAGTCATAATACAACTTCATATGAATGTGTTCCCATCCTCATTTAACTGTGAAATTTAACTATTTGACTTTCAAAAAAACTCGGAGTATAGTTTTATCTATAGCAAAGTTAGAAAAGGGGAAATAACTTGGTATTTGAAAAAACAGTATTAAACAAGGCTCTTGCATCAGCCTTTGATATGCCAGTAAAAGTAACTTACTGGGATGGAAAATCAGAGAAATATGGTGATGGTGAAGCTCAAGTACACATTATTTTCAATAAGAAATTCGCTTTTAGCGATTTAGCATCCATGCCTACTCTGGTTCTTGCTGAAGCTTATATGCACGATGAAATTGAAATTGAAGGTAGTATCCAAGAACTTGTCGCTTCCGCTTATCGTAAAGCAGATAGCTTTTTAACAAATCAATCAGGCTTTGGAAAATCCATTGTTGAACTTTTGGGCAATCATTCTCAAAAGCAGTCCAAAAAGGATATCCATCAGCACTATGACATTGGGAACGACTTTTACAAAAAATGGTTGGATCCCACAATGACTTATTCTTGTGCTTATTTTGAAAATGAGAATATGACACTTGAACAAGCACAAATTGCTAAAGTTCATCATATCCTAGATAAGCTAAATAGTACACCTGGCGGGCGCTTGTTAGATATCGGTTGTGGATGGGGAACATTACTCTTTACTGCTGCCCAAGAATACGGTTTAGAGACAGTGGGTGTCACACTATCTGAAGAACAATACAACTATATCGTAAATAAAGCGAAAAAACTCGGTCTAGAGGATAAAGTAAAAGTTTTTCTTACAGATTACCGCGATTTAAATGAAGGGGCCTTTGATTATGTAACCTCTGTGGGTATGTTTGAGCATGTGGGTAAAGAAAACTTAGAAATGTATTTTCAAAAGGTTTATGATTATTTGAAACCAAATTCACGTGCTCTTATTCATGGAATTACTGGACAACATCGTGGAGCTGGCGTTGATCCTTTTATAGAAAAATATATCTTCCCAGGAGGCTACATTCCAAACATCGCTGAAAACGTTGAACACATTATGACTGCGAAATTGCAACTTGATGATCTAGAACCTTTACGCCGTCACTATCAAAAAACACTAGAAATCTGGAACGAAAACTACAGTAAGGTTTTTGTAGATGTTGAAAAGGAAATGGGCCGTCCATTTGCTCGCATGTGGACACTTTATCTTCAAGCTTGTGCTGCAAGTTTTGAATCAGGAAACATTGATGTGGTTCAATACCTTCTAACAAAAGGCCCTTCAGGTACTGGCCTTCCAATGACTCGTCAATACATGCTCCAACATCATTAAACATTTATTAATATTAAAAGAAAAAAAGCAGTTGTCATATACAACTGCTTTTTTGCACATTTCTTCTTTGTATTTTTGTTTGGGATATATAAAGGCCGTGTTGCCTAAACTAACCGAAGCGTACATCATTGTAAGTATTTTATCTGTTGGAGTTATCGGCTTTAAATCTCCATATACTATCTTGTTAAGGTCATAAAACTTAAAGTCAAGGCGTTAAGAATGCTAAATATTTCTACTGTTGAACAAAAAATAGTTCCACTCATCAAGGCTGTTTCCATCAATAAAAACAAAGCTTTTGTATCATCTTTTTTAAGATAAAACTAAAGGATGGGAATAATTTTTTTAATCGGGATGAGTAAGGATAGTACAGAAACCTTCTTTCTAAACTCATTATAAGCTTATTTCCAAATAAGAAGTTCTGACTCTGTAGTAACCTCCTCAAACTTATCCGAAAAATCTTTAAAATGTACAGCGCCTAACTTTGTATAAAGGCTTCTTGCCTTTTCATTATCTTTAAGTATCGCAATGGTAACCGTCTTTTGTGCTTCATTTGCTTGCTGCAACACATGTGACAACAACTGAGTTCCAATCCCTTTTCTTTGAAATTTTTGTGAGATATGAAGGGAATCGATATACAAATTATCGCTCTGATCTTTATTTTCTGAAAAAGCAATAAAGCCTGCAACCTTATTTTCTAATTCTTTGACGAGAATATGCTGTGAAGGCTTTTTAAGAAACTTCTCCCACCTTCTCTGAAATGTGCTATATTCTAAACTTTTCAAATAGGATTGTGGCAAGAGATTTTCATATGTCGTTTGCCAATTGTCTACGTTAATATGTGCTATATCTTCTAAATCAGCCTGATGTACAGGTCGAATACTTGTCATTTTATCTCCTTTTTATTTTAAATAATCTTTTTTCAAAAGCCCCATAAAATGACTGTCGTGGTAACTCCCAGCTGCAAAGAAGTGTTCTTTCATTGTTCCCTCAATTTTGAACCCCACTTTTTCATAGATATGAACAGCAGGAGCATTATCAACATCAACCCATAGATAAACTTTATGCATGTTTAATACTTTAAAAGCATACTCTAAAGCTAGGTGAAATGCTTCTTGAGCCAATCCTCGGCCCGAATATTCTTCTGTAATAATGAGCTGTATTTCGCAGCTACGATGGATAAAGTTAATCTCCATCAATTCTACGATACCTGCAAAAGCTCCATCCACATCCACTACAAAACGTCGCTCATCCATACTATGAATATGCTTATCATATAGAGCAGTTAGTTCATCTAAAGATTCATATGGCTCTTGAAACCATAGATGCATAGTTTTAGCTTCATTATTGATAATATGGATATTTTTTAAGTCTGTTCTTTCTAATGCTCTAATTTTCATTTTAGAATCACCTTACCTTTTATTTCCAATAACCTTCATGAACTTTCCTAGCTTTTTCTTCCACTTCTAGAAAAGGGCCAATAATCTGTATAGGCTTTTGTCCACGGGCAATAATCTCTTGCGAGGGCAAATCAAAAGTGGGATTTTGTTCATTATCTCCTGTTAATTCTAATAAACGTTTTTCAGTTAATGCATAAACAATAGTTCCAATATTCCCCCAATAAATCGCACCGGTACACATAGCGCAAGGTTCAGCTGTGGTATAAAGCTTACACTGCCACAAAAATTCTTTAGTATAAAGAGTTGAAGCTTTTGCGGCTAAGCTTGTTTCCGCATGTCCCGTACAAATCTGCTCTGTAATCTCAATATTTTCTTGTTCTAGGAGAATATTTCCCTTGTCATCTGTCAAAAGTGCACCAAAAGGAGTGTTCCCATGATTGCGAGCATTTTGAGATATCTCCACACATCGTTCCAAAAGCGCAATATGTTTTTGTCTTTGCATATTCACCTTCCTTATTTCATAATAAAAGATTTAGGCTTTATTATACAATGAACGAGCTATAAATAAAAGCGTTTACTGTATTTTAAGCAAAATATCGTATTTGTTTTATTTTCACGCTGGGGTTTTCAGTGAATTTTAATATAGATTATGGTAAAATGAGGATGTATTGGGCTTTTATAAGCTAGGATAAATTAGTAAAGGAAAAAATATGAATCCACAAAAAATTGCCGTGCTCGGCCCTGGATCATGGGGAACTGCTCTTTCTCAAGTTCTTAATGACAATGGACATGAAGTTCGTATTTGGGGAAACAATGTTGACCAAATTGCTGAAATTAATGAAAAGCATACCAACGAACGTTACTTCAAGGGGATTACTTTGAATCAGAAAATTTCTGCTTATACAGATCTCGAAGCAGCCTTGTCTGATATCGATGCCATCCTTTTTGTTGTCCCAACTAAAGTCACACGTTTAGTAGCTCGGCAAGTCGCAAAAGTTCTAAAACATAAAGTGACAGTTATGCATGCATCTAAAGGACTCGAACAAGGAACCCACGAACGTATCTCTTCAATACTCGAAGAAGAGATTCCAGAAGAATACCGAAGTGAAATTGTTGTGGTTTCTGGTCCTTCACATGCTGAAGAAACTATTCGACGTGATATAACTTTAATCTCTGCTGCTTCAAACGATTTAGAGACGGCTAAATACGCCCAAGAAATTTTCTCTAACGATTATTTCCGCCTCTATACCAATACGGATGTTATTGGCGTAGAAACAGCGGGGGCATTAAAAAATATTATTGCTGTCGGTGCAGGGGCTTTACATGGTCTTGGTTTTGGAGATAATGCTAAGGCAGCTATCATCACGCGTGGTTTAGCTGAAATTACTCGCTTAGGGGTAGCTATGGGTGCTCAACCCCTTACATATAGTGGTTTATCAGGCGTAGGTGACTTGATTGTTACCGGTACATCGATTCATTCACGTAATTGGCGAGCAGGTGATGCTCTTGGTCGAGGAGAGAAACTTGCGGATATCGAGGCCAATATGGGAATGGTTATCGAGGGTGTTTCAACAACAAAAGCAGCTTACGAATTAGCGCAAAGTATGGATATCGATATGCCCATCACTGAAACAATCTACAAAGTACTTTATGAAAATATGGATGCACGTGAAGGTATCTTAGATATTATGCGCCGTGAAACACGTACTGAAAATGAATTCAGTATTTAATTTAGAAGGAGCCAATTTTTAAAATGATTAAAACAAACTCAAAACAAAAAGTAAGAAAAGCAATTATTCCCGCAGCTGGTTTAGGTACACGTTTTCTACCAGCCACTAAAGCTCTTGCAAAAGAAATGTTACCTATCGTTGATAAACCAACAATTCAATTTATCGTTGAAGAAGCTTTAAAATCTGGAATTGAAGATATCCTTATCGTTACAGGTAAAGCTAAACGTCCTATAGAGGATCACTTTGACTCAAATATTGAACTGGAACAAAACCTTAAAGAAAAAGGTAAAACAGAGCTTTTAAAATTAGTCGAAGAAACTACTGATATCAATCTTCACTTCATTCGTCAAAGTCACCCTATGGGGCTTGGACATGCAGTTCTTCAAGCAAAAGCCTTCGTTGGAGATGAGCCTTTTGTTGTAATGCTTGGAGATGACCTCATGAATATTATGGGCGATGGTACACCGCTCACTAAAGAATTGATTTCTGATTACGAAAAGACACACGCTTCTACAATCGCTGTAATGAAAGTTCCACATGATGATGTAGACAAATATGGTGTTATTGCTCCAGAGGGTGAAGTTTCCAAAGGTCTTTATAACGTTGCAGAATTCGTCGAAAAACCTGCTGTGGAAGATGCTCCTTCTGATTTAGCTATCATCGGCCGTTACCTCTTAACTCCAGAAATTTTCCAAGTATTAGAAAAACAAAAGCCTGGTGCAGGTAACGAAATCCAATTGACGGATGCAATTGAGACTTTAAATAAAACTCAGCGCGTTTTTGCACACGAGTTTACTGGCAAACGTTATGACGTCGGCGACAAATTTGGTTTCGTTGAAACAACAATCGAATATGGCCTTAACCACCCACAAATTAAAGATGAATTGCACAATTATATCATCGCTAAAGCAGAAGAACTTTCAAAGACTGAAAGCAAAACTGAAAAATAATTCAAAGCTGTCCAAAATTTACTTGGACAGCTCTTCTTATCCTCTTTTTCCCGTAAGAACAAATCATTCCGAGCTTCTTATTTTCCCTAAATTATGCTATCATGGAGGGGATGAAATTTTTCAAAGAAATCAAGATTAAAGCTCTGGATATTATCATTATTCTTGCCTTATTTTGTGCTTCTTTTTCTGTTTTTTTTCTTCTGCCTCACAATAGCTCCGGGACAAAGGCCCAATTACGTGTACAAGGGAAAGTGATTAAAACATTTGATTTAAGCAAAAATCAGCGCTGGACTTATCGCTCTGAGGATGGGGATTACAATGAAATAGAGGTAAGGGATGGAGCAATTGCCGTTGTTAAAGCTTCTTGTCGTGATCAAATTGATGTACAGCGGGGCTTTATTTCAAAAGTTAACGATACTATCGTTTGCTTACCTCATGATTTAGTCATTCAAATCATTGGAGATCAATCAGAATCTGGAGTGGATTATAGCGGATGAATGTAAAAGAAAATATTTATGTGGCACTTCTTACTGCAGTAGCTGTTGTTATGGGCATTTTTGAAAGCTGGATCCCCTCCTTCTTTGCTTTTGCTCCGGGCGCCAAAATTGGCCTAGCTAATCTGGTAATGATTATTGCGATTTTCACCTTAGATTGGCGTAAAGTTTGGACAATGCAAGTTTTGCGCTTACTAATTACCGCTTTGTTCACAGGTATCTCTGTAGTAATCTACTCTGCAGCAGGAGCTATTTTAAGCCTCTTAGCCATGTACCTCATGAAACAATTAGGCCCCAAGCGAGTCTCTCTCATTGGTATTTCTGTTGTCGGGGGATTCTTTCACAATCTAGGGCAACTACTTGTTGCCTCATTTATCACAGGAACAAGCTCAGTAATGCTTTATTTACCATGGCTCTCTTTTTTCGGTATGCTCGCAGGTTTTGCCATTGGCGTTGGAGGCAACCAACTCATTCAGCGTGTAGCACCAATTCAGTTATTATTTATTAAAGAAAGTAAAAAATGGACGTAAAAAATACAATTTGGTCAGAATATCCAAAATTAGGATCTTCCTTAATTAAAGTTCAAAAGCTGATGAAGCAACAGGTTGGCATTAAAAATAAAGAAATTAAGTCAGCCATTTTTGACCTGTTTGATGCAGGTGGAAAAATGCTGCGTCCAGCTTATTTATTAATGTTTGCCGATTTTACTACTATGGATAACAAAAGTAAAATCGCTCTTGCTGCAAGCGTCGAGATGTTGCATACTGCGACACTTATTCATGATGATATTGTTGATCAAGCGGACACACGTCGTGGTGTCGAGACTCTCTCAAAAAAATATGATCCATCAATTGCTGTTTATGCAGGCGATTATCTATTTGTAGCTGTTTTTAAACTTTTGTCAAAATATTCTTTTGATTTGCCAAATTTGACAAAAAATATCGGGTCAATAGAACGCCTTTTAGGTGGAGAACTTGGTCAACTCAACAAACATTTTGATTTTGAGCAAACGATGGATGACTATATTCAAAATATTTCTGGAAAAACTGGTGAACTTTTTGCTATGTCATCTTCAATTGCCCCTTTAATTATGCAAGACGTTCACTTATCTGAGCTTTCCTATAATATTGGCATGGACATTGGTATCGCCTTCCAAATTATGGATGATTATCTTGACTACGCCAGCGATAGTCAAACCCTTGGTAAACCTGTACATGAAGACATTAAGCAAGGCATCTTTTCTGCCCCAGTTCTTTTTGCTTTAGAAATTGATCACCATCATGTAAAATCTTTGATACAAAAAGAACAATTTGAAGATGTTTACAGCTTCATTCAAAGCTCTGGAGCACTAACTAAAACTAAAGAACTCGCTCAATACTATACAAATCAAGCGCTCAGTCTAATTAACAAACTACCTGAGGGCCAAACACGTGATAACATCAACAGTGTTACAAAAAAACTTTTGGAACGGAATTTATAATGACACCTGAAGAATTTTATGCGCAACTTGAAAAGTTTGATATTTATTTAAGTGAACAACAACAAAAACAATTTGAATGCTATTTTGAGTTTCTTATTGAATGGAATGAAAAAATTAATCTTACGGCAATTACAGAGAAAAAAGAGGTTTTTCTCAAACATTTCTATGATTCTATTGCGCCAATCCTCTACAAGCTCATTCAAAATGAGCCGATAAAAATCCTTGATATCGGTGCCGGAGCAGGCTTTCCTAGTTTGCCAATGAAAATTATTTTCCCAGAGTTGCAAGTAACTATTATTGATTCACTTAACAAACGAATCAACTTCTTATCTCTTTTATCAAAGGAGTTACACTTAGAACATATTACTTTATTGCATGGCCGTGCTGAGGATTTTGGACAAAATCCTCTCTACCGCGCACAGTTTGATATCGTTACAGCACGCGCAGTTGCGCGTCTCAGTGTGCTCTCCGAACTCACTATCCCTTTCTTAAAGAAAAATGGGCAACTTTTATCGCTTAAAGCTGCCAAATTTGATGAGGAACTTTCTGAGGCTAAACATGCAATTGCCATCTTAGGGAGCAAGTTTATCGAACAAATTGATTATCAACTTCCAAATGGCGACGAACGACATATTGCTATCATTGAGAAGAAAAAAGAAACACCAAAAAAATACCCACGTAAAGCGGGTATCCCAAATAAAAAACCACTTTAAAAATCTCTGATTAAATCAGAGATTTTTCTTTATTATGAACGACCATTCCATTCATTCTTAATTGTTTGATAAGCTTGAGTTGGATTTTCAGCACGAGTAATTGGACGACCAACTACGATATAATCTGAACCAATATTACGTGCTTCTTCTGGCGTCATTACGCGCTTTTGATCTCCCTTAGCGGTTCCAGCAGGACGAATACCTGGTGTCAAACAAATGAAATCTGGACGTGTTACGCTTTTAATCTTTTGAACTTCATGAGCTGAACAAACAACGCCATCTAAGCCAGCCTCGTCCGTACACTTAGCGTAATGTAAAACGGATTCTTCCAAGCTTGTCATAATCATTTGATCATGGTGCATACTTTCTTGGCTTGTGGAAGTTAGTTGGGTTACAGCTATCAAATCGGCAACCTTTTCTCCTGCTGGTGTGCCAGCTATTAAACCTTCTTTAGCTTGCTGCATCATCTCAATACCACCTGCAGCATGAACATTAATCATATCTATTCCTAAACGGGCTAACCCCTTCATAGCTGATCCAACTGTATTTGGAATATCATGAAGTTTCAAATCTAAGAAAACATCATGCCCTTGAAATTTAAGGAAATCCACAACAACTGGCCCTTCTTGATAAAGGAGTTCCATTCCTACTTTTACATAGAGTTTTTCGTGATCATCAAAGCGTAGTAAAAAATTCTTTACGTCACGTAAGCTTGGGAAGTCGAGGGCTACCATTGGTCTTGATTCATGCATTTTCTTTTTTCTCCTTTTTTACTTCTTTACGTAATTCTTCTAAACTAATAATCCCATACTTATCCATAAGTTTAGGAAGTTCGTTAATAATTTTTGGGCACACATAGGGATCGGAAAAGTTTGCTGTTCCTACGCCGACTGCACTTGCACCTGCTAAATAAAATTCAAGCACATCTTGAGCAGTCATTACGCCTCCCATCCCAATAATCGGTAAATCTACTGCTTGTGCAACTTGGTGTATCATTTTTAAAGCAACTGGTTTAATCGCTGGACCCGAAAGCCCACCTGTAATATTGGCTAAAATAGGTTTTCGGGTCTGCAAATCGTAGCGCATCCCCATTAAAGTATTGATCATCGTGATGCCATCAGCTCTCGCTGCTTCTACAGCCTGAGCTATTTCCACGATATCTGTCACATTTGGCGAGAGCTTTACATAGAGTGGCACATCCGCTACTTCCTTACAAGCCTTCACCAAATCATGAGCGACATCGGGATCTGTACCGAAAGCTTGACCACCATGCTTCACATTAGGACAGGAAATATTGAGCTCTATAGCTTTAACATTTGGGGCTGAGCCTATTTTATCGCAAACAGCCACATAATCATATTGTTCAGAACCGGCTACGTTAGCAATAATAGGTAACTCAGGAAAATTTTCATACAACCAAGGCAATTTTTCGGTTAGTACTACATCGAGCCCAGGATTTTGTAGACCAATCGCATTAAGCATGCCAGCATTTGTTTCTGCTACACGTGGCGTCGGATTGCCATAACGTGGTTTAAGAGTTGTAGCCTTAATCATTATGGAACCCAGTTGATTTAGGTCGTAATATCGTGCGTAGTCCTCCCCAAAACCGAAACACCCTGAAGCCGGTATAATTGGATTTTTTAGATTCAAGCCAGGTAGTTCCACAGCAAGTCGATTCATTATATTATCACTCCATTTCCTTTAAATACTGGGCCATCTTGACACACTTTTAAAGCATGATCAGGATCTTTTTTATCCGGAACAACACATGCATAACAGGCACCAATTCCACAAGCCATACGGGCCTCCATTGATAAATACAAGCGCTCTAAATTTTCAAACTTAGTTGCAACAGTTTTTAACATTAATGGCGCGCCACATGCATAAACAGCGTCGACCTCTTGTTCAAGGCAATTTAATAAATGTCCAACATGCCCTCGACAACCATAAGAACCATTATCTGTGGCTACTTTTACCTGAACATTAGGGAGTTTCATGAATTGCTCTTCAAGAATTTTGACTTCCGCTCGTGCAAAACCGAGTAAAACCGTAATAGCACACTTTTTTTTACTAAGTTGTTTCGCTAACTCATATAATGGAGGAACACCAATTCCTCCACCTACTATCAGAACTTGGTCCTTTTCTGTCACCTCATCAATTGGAAATCCTTTACCTAGAGGCCCCAGAACATCCAAGGATTGCCCTGCAACCATCTTTGATAAAAGATAGGTACCCGTGGTTTGATCACCTCGACGATAGAGTAATGTACACGTTTTTTCCTGTTTATTCCAACTAGAAATCGAAATTGGTCGCCGTAAAAGTAAATCTTGACTGGGAACTTTTAATTGCAAAAACTGTCCAGCTATTTCCATGTCATTCACTAAATCGCCTTGCAATATCATCTCAAAAATATCTTCAGCAACTTCTTTCTGACTAGCAATAAGCATCTCTTCTTGAAGCTTCATTACTCCTCCTTTTTATTAAACGAATTTTTAGTCAATCAATGCTGCAGGTCAAGAATTCTTTATGTAAAAATCTCTTTACAATTTTTCATTCTCTTCTTCTGGTAATCTCTATAACGTGGAGAAATTATAGGGATATTTTTCTTCTAAATAATATGTTTAGGAATGACTTAAAGCTTTTCCATCACACATTGCTCTATTGGGCACAATGAGTGGCAGTACATTAAATTAAAAGAAGAAGAAAAAACACCTGCAGATGGACTGCAGGTGTACAAAAAGCGTCTATCATCCTTTTCAAACGCTCAAAAATTATGCGTAATAAAGGGGATATAATTTATCGTATCCTTGCTAGTCTCTCTGGACTAAGTTAAAGGTTTTAAAGTATTATAACCTAAATTTCAAGGAATTACAAGAATCAATAAATCCTACTCAAGTTGTAAAAATTTCCTTTCTTTCTATGGTATAATGAAAGCGTGTAATTAAACAAAGACAGGAGAAAAATATGGGTATCATTAAAGCAGCAACAAGTAGCCTCGGAGGAACTTTAGCAGATCAATGGCTTGAGGTTATCGAACCCGAAGATATGTCTGATCAAACCGTAATGACAAAAGGTGTTATGGTGCGCAAAGACGATAAACGTGGGAGTAATCGTAAAGGTACTTCTGATGTCATCACTGATGGTTCGGTCGTGCATGTTTATCCTAATATGATGATGCTTCTCGTTGATGGCGGAAAAATTATTGACTATACCGCTGAGGAAGGTTATTATACGGTCAAAAATGATACTGCACCTTCAATGTTTAACGGCGGACTTAAAGAATCTGTGCAAGAAGCCTTCTTCCGTTTTAAATTTGGGGGTGTAACACCTCAAAAGCAAGAAGTTTACTATATTAACCTTCAAGAAATCAAAGGCATTAAATTTGGGACAGCGACACCCTTGCAATATTTTGATAACTTTTACAATGCGGAGCTCTTTCTCCGTACACATGGAACATATTCGATAAGAATTACAGATCCTATCTTATTCTATGCTAATGCCATTCCTAAAAATCAAACTCAAGTTGAAATTTCAGATATTAATGAACAGTATCTCCAAGAATTCTTAACAGCATTGAACACATCAATCAACCTTTACTCTGCCCAAGGTGAGCGTGTTTCCTTCCTCCCCTCTAAATCTGTTGAACTTTCAAAATATATGGCAGATACACTTGATGAGGAGTGGCGCAAACTTCGTGGTATCGAAGTAGTCGCTGTCGCTGTAAGCTCAATCAGCTATACGGATGACAGTCAAAAATTAATCAATATGCGTAATCAAGGTGCAATGCTAGGTGATCCAAGTGTGCGTGAAGGATATATGCAAGGAGCTGTCGCACGCGGTATTGAAGCAGCTGGGAGCAATACTGGTGGTGCCATGCAAGCCTTTATGGGAATGGGCATGGGAATGAATCAAGCGGGCGATGTCCTTGGTCAAGCTAGTGCATCAAATCAAGCCCAAATTGCTCAACAAGAAAAGACTACAACAAAAACAGGAGATACATGGACATGTTCAAACTGTGGTACTGAAAACGCTGGAAAATTCTGTTCAAACTGTGGTGAGAAAAAACCTGAAGCAACAGCTAACTTAAAGATTGAAATGGCTTGTTCAGCTTGTAATGCGATCGTTAATTTAGCAAATGGTGTGCCAAAATTCTGTCCAGAATGTGGGCAACCATTCGTTGCTAAACCTTTATAAAATTCAGAAAAGAGGTAAATTATGAGCCAGTCAAAGGTTCTCACTCATCTCTGTCCTAACTGTGGCGGCCCCCTCTTATTTGATCCTAAGAGTCAAAAGTTTCATTGTCAGTACTGCTTGTCTACCTTTACAGAGGAGGAAGTTACTGCCTTTGAAGCCAAGCAAGAAGATAAGGGAATATCAGAAGAAAATGTTTCAGATATTGCTCCGGAAGTTAATAATGTAGAAACACCAGTTGACGACCAAGTAGGGCTCTTTGTTTGTCCATCTTGTGGCGCCGAAATCGTGACCGAAGCCACTACAGCTTCTACTTTCTGTTATTATTGTCACAACCCGGTTGTGCTTTCAGAGCGTTTATCTGGGAAATTTCTCCCAGAAAAAGTTTTACCCTTTCAGATTGAACAAAAGGACGCTGAAAAAGCTTTCCTTGACTGGGTAGGAAAGAAGAAATTTGTCCCAAAAGATTTTTTTGATAAAAAGCAAATCAAGCAACTACAAGGCGTCTATTTTCCTTATTGGGTGGTTGGTGCTGATTTAGAAGGCCAGTTGCAGGCACGTGCCAATAGAATCCGTGTCTGGATTGTGGGAGATTTGGAATATACAGAAACCAAACAATACCAAATTATTCGAGAAGGAAATAGTAAATTTCAAGATTTAGTTAAAAATGCTTTGAAAAAAAATGAACCTGAAAAAATGGTCGGTGCCGTTCAACCTTTTGATTTATCCAAGGCGGTGTCTTTCAAGAACCAGTATCTCTCGGGTTTTTTAACTGAAAAAAGAGACATTGAGTATTCCGAAATCAAAGAACGAGTGGATAGTGAATTGCGTCAGTATTCCGAAGCGCTCATGCGTGATACAATCCAAGGTTATACTGCTGTTACGAGTATCCAATCTCAACAAAATATCAAAAACTTGGAAAGTGACTATGTACTTTTACCGCTCTGGCTCGTGACTTATCGTCAGAAAAACAGCGATAAACTTTTCTATTATGCGATGAATGGTCAAACAGGTAAAACAGCTGGTATCCTTCCTGTAGATAAAATGAAAATCTCTCTAGTTGCACTTCTTATTTTTATCACTGTGCTTATTCTTGGAGTGATTGTGGGGTGGTTTGTCTCATGAAAAAGAAGCGAATACTTTTATCACTATTTTTAGCAGTAATTACACTGTTCACTTTGTTTACATTTTCTAAAAAGAGTTTTGCTCAGCAAGTAGGAATTGATGATCAGGCTGGTCTCTTGAGTAGCTCCACACAATCTCTTCAACAAGAGGCTGAGCTCCTAGCCAATCAGACTAAAGCTGGTATTTTTGTAGTCACTACAACGAAGAATACTGAATCGCCCAAAGAATTTGCGGTTAATTATTTAGCTCAGAAAGTAGGACAAGGTAATAATGGTATCGTCTTATTAATTGATATGGCGCAACGAGAGATTTATATCTGGGCAACAGGAAACTTAAAATATTACATTACGTCTTCTCGGATTGATTCAATATTAGATATCGTGCAGCCACAATTATCCGATGGGAGTTATCAACAAGCTATAGAAAGTTTCTATGCACAAGTTACTCATTATTATGAACAAGGAATCCCAGGAGGGCGAAAATATACGGTTGACTCACAAACGGGAGCAGTTACTTTTCACCGTTCCTTCCGACCTGCTTATATTCTAATCGCCTTTATCCTTGCACTCATCTCTGCTGGCGCCTTTGTTATTATTCTGGTTTCACGCTACCAACTAAAAATGGGCGCGCACTGGAACTATGGTTATCAAGAGAATGGAAAATTAAATCTCTCCAAACGTAGCGATACACTGGTCAACTCCTTTATTACAACACGTCGCATTCCTAGAAATAATAATTCTAGTGGAGGTGGCTTCTCTGGTGGAGGAGGTTCTGGCGGAGGACGCAGCTTTTAATAAAAGTAAAAAAAGAGCAATTGCTCTTTTTTTTTACTTTATTATCTTATACTCTCCAGAAGGAAGTTCCCCCAATTCATAATTTCCAATTTTTGTACGGATTAAGCGTAAAGTTGGAAAACCGACATGAGCAGTCATTCGACGCACTTGACGATTTTTACCTTCTTTGATGGAAAGTTCGACCCAACTTGTGGGGATAGATTTTCTCTCACGAATTGGTGGCGTTCTTTCCCACAGCCATTCCGGCTCTGAAACTATTCTAACTTTCGCTGGAAGTGTTTTGCCGTCTTTAAGCAAAACTCCTTCACGCAATTTTTGAGCTGCTGCTTCAGTAAACTCTCCCTCCACCTGTACAAGATAGGTTTTATAAGCCTTAGATTTAGGATCAGTTAATTTATGATTTAACTTTCCATCATCCGTCAGTAAAAGTAAGCCTTCACTGTCTTTATCTAAGCGTCCAGCTGCATACACATTAGGAATATCTATATAATCTTTCAATGTTTTACGATTTTCAGTATCAGTAAATTTGGTAAGTACGTTAAAGGGTTTATTAAATAGTAATATCATCCCCTCTATTGTACCAAAACTGTTCCAGCTTCGCACTTGCTATGAAGAAAATAATACTTAAAAAGCAGTACTGGACTGCTTTTTTATTTAAATTACATTCATTGTAAATGAGCGACTCTCCATCACACGAAGGATGGCTTCTGCTGTGTCTAAAGCTGTAAAAAGTGGAATTCCACGACTGATAGCTTCTTGTCGTATGAGGAAACCGTCCGTTTCTCGTGTTGATACGCGCTTGCTGCCCATAGTATTGACAATAGCTTGAACACGACCTTGACGAATGTCATCAATAACCGTATCTTCAGATGACTCTGTGACTTTACCAACTTCTCGAACATAGAGTCCTGCATTTTTTAGATACTGTGCCGTTCCAGAAGTCGCCACTAGCGAATAGCCAATGTTGGCAAATCGTTTTGCCATCTCTAAAGACTCTGCCTTATCTTCATCAGCCACTGTAAAGAGAATGGAGCCATGATCAGCCATGTGTAATTTTGAAGCTTCAAATGACTTATAGAGTGCCTTCTCTAATGTTGCATCTGATCCCATAACCTCCCCAGTCGATTTCATTTCAGGGCCAAGGAGGCTATCAACTTTCGCCAATTTGCTAAAGCTGAAGACAGGCGCTTTGATATGGACGAGCTCCGATTCTGGAGCAAGACCTGACTCATAACCTAAATCAGCAAGTTTTTTTCCTAAAATCATTTGTGTCGCAAGCTGTGCCATTGGAATTCCTGTAACTTTTGATAAGAAAGGAACCGTACGCGAAGCACGTGGATTAACTTCAATGACATAGACTTTTTCTTCGTGGATAACAAACTGGATGTTCATCATACCGATACAGTTTAAGCCTTCAGCTAATCGTTTTGTATAATCCACAATGGTCTCAATAATTTCTGGACTGAAGGTTTGAGGTGGATAAACAGCCATTGAGTCGCCTGAGTGAACTCCCGCACGCTCGATATGCTCCATGATTCCCGGCAACAAAACATCTTTTCCATCACAAATAGCATCCACTTCACACTCTTGCCCCGTCAAGTAGCTATCTACTAACACTGGATGCTCCGGCGAAGCCTTAACTGCACGATTCATATAATTGCGCAAATCAGCTTCATTATCAATAATTTCCATGGCGCGCCCGCCTAAGACAAAGGATGGTCGTAATAAGACAGGGTATCCTATTTTCTCAGCATTGGCAACTGCTTCTTCCTCGTTAGTGGCTGTTGCACCTGGTGGTTGTGGAATATCTAAGTCCGACAAAGCTTTTTCAAATGAATCACGGTCTTCCGCACGTTCGAGATCTGCCACTTGCGTTCCTAAGATAGGTACGCCAGCCTTTTCCAATGGTTCTGCTAAGTTAATAGCTGTCTGTCCACCAAACTGAACAATCACTCCTTTTGGCTTTTCGAGGTCAATAATATTCATTACATCTTCAAAAGTCAAAGGTTCAAAGTAGAGTTTATCCGAAATTGAGAAGTCAGTAGAAACCGTTTCTGGGTTGCTGTTCACGATAATCGCTTCATAGCCCAAAGCTTGAATTGCTTTAACAGAATGAACTGTTGCATAGTCAAACTCAACACCTTGGCCAATACGAATCGGACCAGAACCTAAAACAAGGATTTTTTCCTTTTCAGATTTTACAGACTCATTCTCCCATGCATAAGAGGAGTAAAAGTAGGGTGTGCGACTTTCAAATTCAGCAGCACAGGTATCGACCATTTTATATACGGGTATAATTTCACTATCTTTGCGACGACGACGTACTTCTGCTTCGCTTACATTCCAAAGGCGAGCAATTTCTTTGTCAGAAAAGCCATTTTTCTTAGCTATTTTCAAAATTTCTGGTTCAAAAACATTGAGTTCTAGCTCTTTTTCAATTTCAACGATATGCAGTAATTTATCCAAGAAAAAGATGTCAATCTTACTTAAAGCTGCAATTTCCTCAATTGGAATACCACGACGAATTGCTTCTGAAATATAGAAAAGACGGTCATCTTGTGCTTTGATAATTTTTTCGTATAAGAAATCTTCTGTAACTTCTTCAACACCTTCTAAGCGGTTATGGCTCACACCTATTTCTAAAGAACGTACAGCTTTGAGTAGACTTTCTTCGATGTTACGCCCTATCGCCATTACTTCTCCCGTTGCTTTCATTTGTGTACCGAGATTACGGTCGCCATTTTCAAACTTATCAAAGGGGAAGCGTGCAATCTTTGAAACCACATAGTCTAATGCTGGTTCAAACATGGCATAGGTTGTGTTTGTCACAGGATTAATAATCTCATCCAAGGTCATTCCGACAGCAATTTTTGCTGACATTTTTGCAATAGGATAGCCAGTTGCTTTAGAAGCTAAAGCAGAAGATCGTGATACACGTGGATTTACTTCAATCACATAATATTTATAAGAATGTGGATCTAAAGCAAGCTGAACGTTACAACCTCCTTCTATTTTCAAGGCACGAATGATTTTTAGTGAAGCATCACGAAGCAATTGGTATTCAACATCTGACAAGGTTTGACTTGGTGCGAACACAATCGAATCCCCTGTATGTATGCCAACAGGATCAAAGTTTTCCATGTTGCAGACCACAATCGCATTATCTGCTGAATCACGCATCACTTCGTACTCTATTTCTTTGTATCCAGCGATTGATTTTTCAATCAAACATTGTGTCACAGGTGAAAGTTTTAAGCCGTTAGCAACTACTTCCCGAAGATCAGTTTCATTGTCACAAATTCCACCTCCAGTTCCCCCCATCGTAAAGGCTGGGCGAACAATGATAGGGTAGCCAATCTCTTTTGCTTGAGCAACTGCTTCATCAACTGTTGTAGCAATTTCGGATTCGCACAAGGGCTCTCCAATACTTTCGCAGAGTTCTTTAAATAGTTCGCGATCTTCTGCTCGGTCAATTGCCGATAATTTTGTACCTAAAAGTTCAACAGAAAGTTCCTTTAAAATACCACTTTCTGCCAATTCCATTGCCATATTTAAGCCTGTTTGTCCACCTAAAGTAGGCAATAGTGCATCTGGTCTTTCTTTGCGAAGAATTTTGCTGACAAACTCAAGCGTAATGGGCTCAATATAAACCTTATCAGCAATTTCGCGATCAGTCATAATCGTTGCTGGATTAGAATTAACCAAAATTACTTGATAACCTTCTTCCTTAAGTGCTAAACAGGCTTGCGTCCCAGCATAGTCAAATTCAGCAGCTTGACCAATAACAATTGGTCCAGAACCAATAATCATAATCTTTTTAATATCCGTACGTTTTGGCATAGTCTCCTCATTTCTAAAATTCCAAAGCAGCTGTGAGATAAACTTTGCAACACTCTTTGACAGGTTTTTTCTCATTTCCTGAGAAATTTAAGAAAAAAGCACCTGCCAGAAAAAGCAGGTGCAAAGAAGATAGAGTATTCCCTTTTTATGTAAAAGGTCTTAATATTCAAGTTCACAACCTTGCTAGCCTCTCTGGACCAGTTTAAAAGTTTTATCTTTAGTAGGATATCATTTTCTAAAGTAGCAGTCAAATGATAACCTTTGGAGAACATTTTCACGAGAACTTCCCCACTTAAAAAAGGGATATACTGATAACCAATAAGATTTACATTAAATAGAAAGCGCATTCTATATAATAATTAAAAAAGAAAAAAAGTCCTCTCTTGTTCGAAAAGTATTTCTTTCCTTACTCTAGGAAAACTCCTAAACTAGTGTAATTAAAGAGGTAATCCTAAGTTTTAAAATAATTGTAAATTTACGATTAAATTATTTTAATAATACCCTTGACACTTTCCGTAAAAATGTTATAATTAATTCATAAGTAAATTAGAAACAAATAAGATTTTCGACAAGGGGGATAATATGATAAAAATTTATACAGTTGCTGGTTGTAGCTCAAGTCAAAAAGCAAAAAAGTGGCTCATTGACAACGGTGTAGATTTTCAAGAAATAAATCTTCTTACAGATGATATTAAGAAAGAGGACTTTCTTGAAATTCTTGCTTTGACTGAAAATGGTACGGAGGAGATTATTTCAAAAAGAAGCCGTGCTTATCAGAGTTTATCCTTAGATCTTGAACGATTTTCTTTAAACACTCTGATTACAATCATGAAAGAGAACCGATCCATTTTACGCCGCCCTCTTATTCTAGATGATAAACGTCTTCAGATTGGTTATAATGATGATGATATCCGAAAATTTCTCCCGCGCCCTGTTCGTGAGGTAAGATTGAGTGATATTAGTCGCAAAGTACGTGATATTGTATTAGAGCGTGATTTTCACATTCATGCAAGTTAATAAAAACCAAGAACTCTAGATTCGGAGTTCTTGGTTTTTTTATCGTGTTTTATTTTTTAACTTATCTTCATTTTTGATATTATTAAGCGATTGTTTCAATACTTTAAGTAATCCGTCACTACTATAGATTAAAACATTTGATTTATAAAGTCGTGCAGAGAACAAGAGAATAAACAACATTGTCACAAACATAATTCCCATAGAAATCCAGACCTGTAAATTACTTGCTACACCAGTTGCAATTTGCATTGGCAAGACAAAACTCGAAATAAAGGGAATATAACTTGTCACCGTCATTATGATATTATCAGGTTGAGAAGCAAAAATCACCGACAGCATGTAGCCAAGTAGACCAATCATCGTCATTGGTGTTTGTGCTTTAGGCACATCTTCAACACGAGAAATCAATGAGCCAGAAAGGGCTGCTAAGAAGGTAAACAGAAGAATACCTAAAATAACAATTGGTATAACCAGCCAAAACTGTCCTGTAAAGACTTCTTGAAGATTTAAACCATTGAGGAAACTACGAATCATCTCGTTATCTCTAAAAATCAGATAACCAACTCCAATCTGAACCGCATAAGCCAATACGTTAACGGTACAGACTAATATGATACCTACCAATTTTCCATAAAAATGAGTTTCGGCTTTAACGCTAGAAAGAATCACTTCCATAATCCGCGTTCCTTTTTCGCTAGCAATTTCTTGCGCTACGATACTACCATAAGTAGCAACGAAAATCCAGATCATGACAATCAAGACTGTTGCTATAACTTGTCTCAAACCAGAATAATCAGTACCTTGAATTCGATTGCCATCAGCGTCAAACTCAACATGTACAGGCTCTAAGTTAGCTGGAGAAAGTAGACTTGTTTTTTCGTCGGGTGACAAACCTAATTGGGTCGCAAAAACACTTTGCTGTATACCAGTGAGCGTCTGTGAGACAGTCATTTGAGTTGTCATGTCAAGCGATCGTGTAGTCTCTAAGGTCGAACTTATTTTCCCCTGATTCATCTCTAAAGCTAAAATTGCACCCACATCTTCGTCTTTAAGTTTACGGTCAGCCGTTGTCCTATCCATTACCTCATACTTAATATTACCTTTAACTTCAGTCAGCGCATTTCCGATTTCTTGATTTTTTGTCACTACTGCAATACGGTCAACATCACCCGTTCCATCATCTGCAACTCTTGCAATAACATAAATTACCAAACCAATAAGAAGGGGGAGAAAAACCATAATTAAAAAGGCCACAGATTTAACATTTTTACGAAAGACTTCCTTAACTATCGTCCAAAACTTACTATTCATGAGCATCACCTGCCTTCATTTTGAATATTTCTTCCAAACTTGGTGGTTGTTGGGAAAACATCTGGATATAGCCTGTTTTTGTAACATAATCAAAGACAGATTTTCCAACTTCTTCATTTTCTAGGGTCAACTCAAAAGTACCATTACGTTCCACATGTACCTCTTTTACACCTTCTAGCTTTGCTAATTCTTCTTGTGTTACAGGGGCCTCAATAAATACTTTGGTCCGACCAAAACTTTGGCGTACAGCATCTACAGTCCCATCCAGTATTTTCTTACCTTCTTTTACCATAATCATCTTATCCACCATCTTTTCGACATTCATCATATTATGGTCTGAAAAGACAACACAGACTTTTTTCTCACGTAGTTCGGCAACTGCTGTCTTGAGTAGCTCTGCATTTACAGGATCTAAGCCGGAGAATGGCTCATCTAAAATAACAAGCTTCGGCTCATGAATAAGCGTGGCAATAAGTTGAACTTTCTGCTGATTACCTTTTGATAAAGTTTTAACCTTATCCGTTCGCTTACCTTTAACTTCAAATTTTTCCATCCAATAATCGATTTTCTCATCGATTTCTTTTCGTGACTTGCCTCTTAATTGTCCAAAGAAACGCAACTGCGTTTCTATACTATCTTTAGGGTACAAACCTCTTTCTTCTGGCAAATAACCAATAATATTATATTCATCACTTGAGAGTGGCTTGCCATTCCAGAGCACACTCCCGGAATCTTGCATCAAAAAATCTAATATTAATCTAAATGTTGTTGTTTTTCCCGATCCATTCTGACCGATGAAACCTAAAATTTCACCATCTTCGATAGTAAAACTCAGATCATCCACGGCAACAAGTTCTCCAAAAGTTTTTCGGAGCTTTTTAACTTCGAGCATCCCATCCTCCTTAAGCTTAATTCATAATCCTTTAACTTAGTATACCTTATTAAATAGATATATTGAAGCAATAACTCAGTTGTCTCTTAGTTATAATTGCAAAACAAAAAAGAAGCAAGTAAGCTTACTTCTTTTTTGGTTTATGCTGGATTAATAAAGAGAACACCTGACGTTGAAACTGTACGCTGAGATCCCCAACCACCATTGAAATTTCCTTCAGAAATAACAACTTGTCCATTGTCCAAAACTTTCTCTACCACTCCTACGTGACCATAATAAGAATCCGCTCCTTGCACTCCTGCAGGGAAAACAATGATATTACCAACAGCTGGTCCCGCATTAGCATAACGAGCCCAATCAGCAGCATTACCTTCGTAAGTTGGCATATTACCACCAAGGCGATCCCAAACATAAGCCGTACATTGACCGGCTGGGTAAGGATTGGTAATTGAGACCGGTGGCTTAGGATCCGTAATTGGTGGTACTGTTGGATCTGGGTCAACTGTTACTGGTGGTGCTACTGGCTTAGTATCTTCAATAACTGGGGGTTCAACAGCTGATGGCTTATTTTGTGAAACTGTATCTTTTGCTTTTTCCTGTTGAGCTACCGTTGTTTCTTGCGCAGCTTTTTTCTGAGCTTCTGCTGCTTCTTGGGCTGCTTTCTCAGCTTCAGCTTTTTGAGCTAACAGTTCTTGTTTTTTTCCTTCTTCAGATGTAATGGTAGCTTGGTAATTAAGCTGGGCTACTTTAAGTTGTGCCTCTTGTGTCGCCAATTCATCGGCTTGACTACTTAGCTCTTGTTGCAAGCGCGTAACTTTGGCATACTTATCCATATTATCTTTAAGTTTAGTTTGAACCTTCTGTTGATCCTGCTCTTGCTGTTCAATCATAGCTTTATTAGCACCTGCCACGGTCGACATAGCTGTAATTTTTTGAATAGCACTCGTTAAAGATTTGGAATCTAAAATTGCTGAGATATAATTCGTTGCTGAACCATCAGTTTGAGCACTTCGTGCTTGCGCTTCTAATGCATGACTACGTTCTTCAATATCCTTATCCAATTCTTGAATTTGGGTAGTTTGTACTTTTTGTTGTTCTAATAAGTTTTCCACTTGCTCTTGCATGGAAGTTTGTTTAGCTTTTAAAGCACCAACCTGAGATTCGACAGCTTCAACATTCGCTTGCGCTTGACTCGCTTCATCTTTTAAAATTGCAATCTTTGTATCTTGTATGGCAAGTTCATTCTCGGAAGAATCAGCCTCTACAGTGACTAGGGGAGCCCCAGCAGACAACACAACAGTTGAAAGCATGAGTGTCATAATCAGTTTCTTTTTCATAAAATGTAAATTTACTTCCTCACGTTTTTTATATTAACATTGTATCACAAAATATTTTATTTTAGTTACAAAACATTCCTATTTTATTACAAATAGATTACCTTAAGTTTCGCCTTTGTAATACCTTTTTAATGTAATATATAATTTAAAGTAATAAAAAAAGCTCCAAAATAAGGAGCTTTCCAATAAAAGGGCATAAAATAATATTACAAACGTGTAAGAACTTTATCAACAAAAGCATCTACTTCATTGATTTGCTCTTTTGTTAAATCTCCACCTGCAGGAGCGAAGAATGTCATTCCTTGCATATTTAAGTGTAAATCAAAAGATTCTTCATTGACTTTAATGCCTTTATCTTTTGCTGCCGCAGTAATTTTTTTAATTGCTGATTCTAAGTGACCTGATGTAGAAAAAGCAACAATTTGCTTAATTTTACCACTGTCCAATGCTGCCAAATATTCCTTCATATCTTTTGTCACAGAGGCAAACCAAACACCTGCTCCAAGAAATAGTACATCAACTTCTTCTTCTAAAGGCTCAGAAATACGTTCTGCTTTAACATCAATTTTTTTAGCAATTTCATCAGCAACTGCACGTGTATTCCCCCCGCGCGAAGCATATCTTACTGCATATTTCATTTTAATAATTCCTCCTTTGTTCCTTCATTTATAGACTATCATATTTTGTGAAGTATGTGAAATTTCTAGCTTATAAATTTCGCAGACTTCACTGTCTTAATACGGTATTCAACAAAAAAAGCTTCTCATAGAGAAAAGCTTTTTACTTGCTTGTTCTTCGTCTTCCCTTTGGCTTCACTCTTTTATAAGATGATCGAGATAAACGAGCTCTTTTATGTTCTAATTTTTTTCTACCTGCTTCGCGAACTAATACGAACTCAGGTAATTGATTATATTTCATAGAAAGAACCAGTCCTAAACCAATAATGTTACTAATCAGTGCTGAACCACCTTGTGAAATGAAAGGTAAAGGAATACCGGTTAAAGGTACTAAGCCAATCGCCGCTCCAATATTTTCAAAAACATGGAACAGAATCATCATAATAATTCCCGTTGAAATGAAGATATAGAACTGATTATTAGACTGGAAAGTCACACGAATCATACGGTAGATTAGAATAAAGTAAAGTAAAATGACAAAAGTTGCACCGACAAAACCAAAATCTTCTCCAATCACGGTAAAAATCATATCTGACTCACGGACGGGTACGTTGACATTTGCCACGCCAAATCCATGTCCGAAGAGTCCCCCTACTCCAATAGCAATTAATGCCCGAGATTGTTGTAGTGAGAAGGTCTGTGTATACTCAAAGGGATGGAGCCAAGCCAAGAAACGGTTAACCTGATATTGACTGAAAACCGTTCCTAGCAACTCTTGTCCCTTAGGATTCATCACAAGAGCGACCACACCTACAGCCACAAGAATAGCTACGAGGAGGACGGGCAAGATAATTTTCCAAGATACTCCTGAAACAAGAATAATTCCCGCTGCAATCACAAGGAAAACCATGAAGGTACCAAAGTCTTTTTGCAAGGCTGCCAGAATAGCAATGGGCACAGTAGCCAAAGCAATTTGTCCAATCAGAATAAAATCATCTTTAAGATAATGTTTTTTCAGTTTGTTTTGAAAGGAAACAACAATTCTCGCCAAAAATAATATATAGGCTATTTTCATCAGCTCGGAAGGCTGGAAAAGATTAGTGTTATGAAAGGCTACCCAGTTTTTTGCGCCCGTTAGCTCATACATGGAAGGGCTGTAAAAGAATATGGGTAGTACCATCAGAATAAGTCCAAAGCCATACAGAACCGGTGTAAGATTCCAAAGCAGCCGGGAGTCCATATGCATGACAATTAAGGCTAAAATAATGCCGACAATAATCCAGGTCCCTTGTTGGCCCACCATTTTAACAGCTTGCGTCGGATAGTCATGACTTACGGCAACCCAAATTGCATAAAGACCGATAACTGTTAAAAGAAAAGCAGGCAAGATTAATGCATAGTCAATCCGACTATCAAAAGTCAGCTTATTTTTAGTCGGCTTTTTCTTTTTGTTTATTGTATTTGTTTTATTATTCAAAATGAAGCTCCATCACTAGAAAGTCTATAGGCTCTATTATACATTATTTATATAAAAATGGTTGCTTTCGCAAAACCATTTTTGTTCGTTATGTAAAGTTCTTGTTAGAACAAATTTCCAATTAAATTTCCACCGAAGATTAAAGCATAGGAATAGAATAAGATCGGGAGAGGCTTACACAAGATCATCACCCAATTAAAGAATTTCCAGCTCATACGTGTCTGACTAGCTATAAGTACCAGAGCATCATCAGGTGCAATTGGTGAGAGAATTAAGAGAAGAAAAGCGATGTTAAATCTCTTTTGACCCTTTTCGAGCCAAGCCATATATTTGTTGTAGGTTTTTTCTTTGACAAAAACCTGAACTAGAGACTGACCATACTTTCGTCCAAGATGGAAAAGTATTACTGAGCCAACTACAATACCAACATAATTGTAAACAAAGCCCCAGAAAGGACCAAATATTAAGACTCCTGCTGCAATTGTTAAACCACCCGGAATAATCGGAATAATAACTTGAATGATTTGCATACCGAAGAAAATGATTGGCCCAAGCAAAGCGTGCGCTGTTACCAGACGTTTTAAAATTTCTTGATCTTGAAAAGCACCGAGATGCCAGAGGTAAACACTACCAACAATAGTAGCAATAAAACCCAAAATTGTTATCACATTAAAAACTCGTTTGGTATATTTTAAGACATTGTTGTTCATCTTCACCTCGTTTGGATTTAGTTTGCTCTTTCTTTCAGATATTTTTCGCCTTCTTCAATCCAAAGTTCCCTTTTCTCAGCTAAGCTCTTAAAGCCAATCTTATTACGAGAATCTGTGAATCGTTTTTTACGATAAAAGTAATGATTTTGGGGATTTTCTTCGAGACTACGAATAGATAGACTGACTTTGCCATTGTACTCATCAATGTCTATAATCTGGGCTTTTATATGTTGCCCTACTTTGATAACTTCTCGAATATTTTTGACGAAGCCTGACTGAACTTCTGAAATGTGAATCAAGCCCTTATGTTCTGTACCTTGACGGTCTGAAAATTTTACGAAAGCGCCATAATCTTGGAGCCCGATTATCTCAGCAGTGACTTTATCACCAATTTTAACGGATTTATCAATCATTTTATTTCTCGATAATTTCAATATTTTCGATAACTACATCATCAACTGGGCGATCTTGCATTCCTACTCGGACAGCAGCAATTTTATCTAAAACTTCAAATGAACTTTCATCCATCAATTGACCAAATACCGTATGGCGTCCATCAAGATGCGGGGTTCCGCCTTGGGTGTAAACTTCAGCAACTTCTTCAGGCCAACCACCATCAATCAAAGCTGATTTTGGATAAGGAAGGTTTTGATTTTGAACAATAAAGAACTGGCTTCCATTTGTATTAGGTCCTGCATTAGCCATAGACAAGGCACCACGAATATTGAACACGTCTTGTGAAAATTCGTCTTCAAATTTTTCACCATAGATTGATTCACCACCCATACCTGTTCCTGTTGGGTCGCCACCTTGAATCATAAAGTCTTTGATAATACGGTGGAAAATAATACCATCGTAGTATCCTTTTTTGCTGAGTTCAACAAAGTTTTTAACAGTTTTTGGAGCGAGCTCGTCAAAGAGTTTCACAGTCATATCACCATGATTAGTATGGATAATTGCTGTTGTTCCATCATATGCTTCAAGATTAAGTTGTGGGTAAGTCATTTGTTTCTCTTTTCTAAATTTTATCAAAAATCTCGTAGATGAGACTTTCATTTTTGTAAGTTTAATCGATGAGTTGTAGCACTCGCAAAGCTTTTAATATACCATCATTCTGTACTGTATCCGTGATATAGTCGGCTTTTTCCAAAATAAGAGGATGTGAGATTTTCATTGCAACTGAAAGCCCAGCCAAGTCAAAGAGCTCCTTATCATTAAGCTCATCTCCAAAATTCATCATATTTTCTGGCGATAGGCCAAGATATTCTAGTACTTTCATACAACCATTAGCTTTGCTCCCTAAAAGAGGGACTATATCGGAAGAATTTGGATGCCACCGAACCATTCTTACTTTTTGAGCCAAACATTGAGGCAAGCGAAGACTTTGATCATGTTCGGATATTGTAAGTAATTGAAAGACATCATTCTCTTTGTAATAATCGGGTTTAACCTCGAGTACTCCATAATCATTGGGAATAACTTGTTCAGTTAATCCCTGCCATTTGGAAGCTTTTAAGTTCTCGTTTCCTACAAAAAGATACTCAGCACCTACACTCTTTAACCATGTCACTATTTCTTCAACTGTTTCTTTGTCCAAAGGGCTTTTGAAAATAATCTCCTGCGCTTGATTTTGCACCAAAGCACCATTAATAGTTACAAAAAAATCAGGGTTCAAATTGCGAATTTCAGGGAGAACATTATAATAATTTCGTCCTGTTGCAATACCTGTTTTTATTCCTTTTTGGTGTAATGTTTCAAAGATAAAGGGTAAGCTTTTAGGAATATATCCTGTTTTTAAATCACGTAAAGTATCATCAATATCGAAAAAAATGATTTTTACTTTTGAAGCTCTTTCGATTAAATCTTTCATGTCTCTATTATAACAGATAGAGCTTATTTTCGCTATTGTACATACAATTAGAGTGTATGATTTCTGCTAAAACACATATTTACTGATCGACCAATTTGTGCTGGATAGCATAAATTGTAGCTTGCGTACGATCATTCACTTCTAATTTATTAAAGATATTAGAAACATGTGTTTTTACTGTTTTAAGACTGATAAAAAGTTGGTCTGCAATCTCTTGATTCGATAAGCCTTGGGCTAGTATTTTCAAAACTTCCATTTCTCTTTTTGAAAGATTATCATATAATTCTGGTTTTCGATGTTTCTGTTGATTGATTTTTTCTTTAACTGCAACCGATAATACATCTTGTCCGCTAGCAACTTTACGGACAGCGCTAGCAATTTCTGCGGCCTGAGAAGTTTTTAGAATGTAACCTTTTGCCCCAGCGGCTAAAGCCGGGAAGACTTTCTCATCATCCAAAAAGCTCGTCAAAATCAGAATCCTTTGCTCTGGCATTTCCGCTAAGATTTTTTGGGTAGCCCCAATTCCATCTAAACGATCCATAACCAGATCCATCAGAATAACATCTGGTTTTAAGTTTTTAGCTTTAAGATAACCTGATTCGCCATCAGCGGCCTCTCCTACGACTTCAATATCGGGTTGAATATTCATAAAGCTAGAGAGTCCTAAGCGGACCATTTGATGATCATCGACAATTAATAATTTTATTTTATCCATTTTTTCCTTTTAACTTCTTACTGGTTCACTTGTGGTATACGTATTTCAACACTTGTTCCTTGATTTGGTGCACTAATAATTTTAACATCACCACCAAGTAAAAGCGCGCGTTCTTTTATATTGACTAAACCATAGCTCGCTGATTTACTGTCTCGCGTGTCAAAGCCGACTCCATCATCTGCTATTCTAAGAATAATATTTTCATACTGCTCTTTTAAAACCACTTCGATATTATCAGCTTGTGAATGCCGTAGTGCATTGCTCAGAATTTCCTGAGCCATACGGAAAAGATTATCTTCAATGTTAGATGAAGCTTGAATATCACTGAGTTTGACATTGATATTGGCTGATATCTTCGCTTGTAATTCATCCGTCAAGGAGTTTAAACCTGCAGAAAGGGACTTACCATCTAATTCAATAGGTCTTAAATGAAGTAACAAAGCCCGCATCTCATTTTGTGCTTCATGTAATATTTTTAAAACTAAACGTGTTTGCGTTAAAATTTGGTCTTGCGTAAGGTTTGTATTTTCAGTTTCACTCCCCGTTACAGAAGAAAGAATCATCGTAGCAGCAAAAAGTTCTTGACTAACTGAGTCATGGAGTTCACGTGAAATACGTTTTCGTTCCGTTTCCACGATTTCTGCTTTAGTGGCTGATTTTTGGCTTGAAAGTTCTTGTAACTCGACAGACATCTCTTTCAATCGTAAATAAAGAGCCTTCAATTCCGGTTGCTCTGGTTCTTGATTTTGACTTACGCGGTGGATATCCTCATAAAAGTCTCTCTTAATTTTACTGTTTTCCAAAAAATTGAAAAAAGTGAAAACTAAGGCCAATAATCCTGCTACCGATAGAAAAATCCAGATGCCATAAAAATTATTCGCAATCTCACCCATAATACTTGCTGTTGAAACGCCACTCGTGATTGAAAATAATAGAACATCTACCAAAACAATAATTATAAAGAGGACAGTAAAGGTTTTTATGATTGATTTTTTCATCCTTTTACTACCTCAATATTTCCTGTTTCAACTTGGAGCTTAATACGCATCCGCTTTTGCGTGTCTTCCTTCATATCTGAGAAATAGCGAAAGTTTACTGGGTTAATTTCAGTTTCTTCATCAAAAATCTTGACAATACCATTGTGTACGGTGATATCTAAAGCTACAGACACATCGTCTGGTACAATAATTTTAGTATTTCCTGCTGATTTCTTGATACTCATACTATTTCCCTCAGGTCTAAAATTCACGTCATAGAGATCAATCACATCATTTCCATTAGCTCGTGTGATGTCTTCTCGATTTTCCTCATAAGCTTGGTTAAAAGAAGAATTCGGCATTACGTAGGCTTGTCTTTTCCAGAAGTTAATTCCAACCAATAGAGGAAAAAGAAGTGCAAGCCAGAACCAGCCTGCCGTCAAGAGCATTACCGCGAAGAAAATCCACAGTACTACTGTAACAGGGCGGAGAAAAGTTATTTTACGTGACAAAATACTGAAAGATACTGCTAAGGCGAGTAATATAAGAAAGTACGGTGATTTTAGAATGTGAAAAAGCAAAGCGACTACAATACAAAGCTCTATAACAATAAATGTTTTTATCCGTCTATTCATACTTCTATTCTACCAAAAAAAGACCGCACTATGCTCGGTCTTTGGTCTTATTTTAAATTATTTTACAGTTAACGAATCCCTAAAGCGATACGCGCATAGCGGCTCATTTTATCAACTGTCCACGCCGGATACCAAACAAGGTTGACTTTGATTTCAGTTACTTCTTCAACTTCTTTAAGTGCATCATGAATTTGATCAGTCAAAACATCAGCTAAAGGACAGCCCATTGTTGTCAGTGTCATTTTAACTTCTGTAAAGCCATTGTCCTCAAAAGAAATTTCATAGACCAATCCTAAGTTAATGATATCAATACCTAATTCAGGGTCAATAACTGTCTCTAAGGCTGCTAAAATCTTTGTTTTAATTTCTTCTATTTGTGCATCAGTATATTTGCTTTCTTCACTCATAAATTTCTCCACATTCTCATTGTAAAATCTATTTGACATTGTTATTCTATCATATTTTTAAAAAATTGACGAGGACAGAAAAATATAATTTTTAGTCAATTTACAAACCATTTTATAGACGCAACGTCTAAAAAATGCTATAATTACAGTAATATAAAGTTTTAAGAAAGCAGAGCTGCGTAGGGAAAAGGACACACTGTGGAGAATAGAAAAGAACGTACAAAAGCGCGTCTTCGAGATGCAATGACTCAACTTTTACATGAAAAGCCATTTGATCAAATTACAACCACTGAGCTCGTTAAAGTTGCAAAGATTAGTCGGAGCGGGTTTTATACGCACTATCAAGACAAATATGAAATGATAGATCAGTATCAAAAAACATTGATCAACACAATTCAATATGTCTTTGAAAAAAATGATGGAGACTTGCAAAAAACAATGCTTGAAACCTACGAATTTTTAGATAATAATGAAATCTACGCAGCTCTGCTTTCTGAAAATGGCAGCAAGGAAATCCACCAATTTATGCAAGCCAAGTTAAAAAGTATGATTGAGCATTCAATTATCCCAAGAGATTCGAGAAGAAGTAACCTGGGCCATTTAGGTAAAATTTATGCTGCGACTTACTATGCTAATGCTATGTTTGGACTTACACAAGCCTGGATTCGCCGTAAACGTAAAGAATCTCCCGAAGAGATTACAAAGATACTCAGTAAGCTTATTAACTGAGTAACCGTCTAAATAAAAAATCCAAACCCTATGTTTGGATTTTTTTTATAAAGATTGAACACTTTTAAGAAGTCTTTCAAGTCCATCTTTTACCTTAGTTCGTGAACAGCCAATATTAAGTCGGAGAAAGTTTCTTCCTTCCTGACCATACACTTGTCCATCCATAATAGCGACTTTTCCTTTGTTGATTAATGCTTGTTGTAACTTATCCATAGGAACACCCTGTTCTGAAACATCAAGCCATAAAAGGTAAGTTGCTTCTGATTCGATAAGCTTTATTTTTGGCAAATACTCTTTTAAAAAAGCTCGCGTGAAGTCTACCGTATCATCCAAATAGTTATTCAGCTCCTCCAGCCATATATCAGATGTCTGATAAGCTGCAATAGTTGCTTCCATTCCTAAAATACTGCAAGAGGAAAGTCCATCTTTTTCTTTTAAATGTTGACAAAAGTCTTCACGTAGAGTCGCGTCAGGTACTAATAAGTAGGAAAAAATTAATCCCGGAAAATTAAAGGTTTTACTGGCTGATGTCAAAAGTGCTATATTTTCTGCACCGTATTGCAAAATTGGGTGATGTTGCTTATTTTTACGTAAAATATCCATGTGAATTTCATCGGAAATTAAGAAAACATCATACTTTTGACAAAGCAATACCACTTGTTGTAGTTCTTCACTTGTCCACACACGCCCTGTAGGATTATGAGGTGAACAAAAGAGAAGGATTTTATTGTTCGGATGCGCAAGTTTTTCTTCTAAATCTATAAAATCAATCGTATACCTTCCTTCGTGAAAAATCAATGGATTTTCTACATACAAACGATTGTTGGCTGTAATGGTTTTAAAGAAAGCATCATAAGCCGGCGTCTGGACAACAATACCTTCTTGTGGCTGAGACTTAATTGCAATCAACTGAGAAAGAGAGTAGATCACACTTGGACTATACAAAATCCAATCTTCATCAATGCTAAATCCAAACTGTTTTTGATACCACTCAGAGACAGCTGATTTGAAATGTTTATGATTCCAACGCGTATATCCATAAATCGGATGTTGAATCCTCTTTTGCAAGGCCTGATTAACTGTCTCCGGTATGGCGAAATCAGTATCCGAGATAGTAAAGGGTAATAAATCTTTTTGACCAAAACGATCCTCTACAAAATCCCACTGAGTACAAAATGTTCCTTTACGATCAATAATTTTATCAAATTCTGTCATATCAATAAATGCTAAAACAAGACGACTGTCTTGTTTTACGCTTCTCCTTCTAAATTAAATTATCCAATGCATTTCGCACGGTCGTTACTTTTGTTCCGATAATTACTTGAACACTGGTATCATCTAAATGTACGACTCCTAATGCACCTAAATCTTTAAGTCTCTCATCATCAACACGTTCACCATCATTTAAAATCAAGCGGAGACGGGTGATACAGTTGTCGAGTGTGACGATATTCTCTTTACCTCCCAATGCAGCTAAGATTGCTTCGGCATTATATCCCGATGTATTGCCATCATGCGCTATTTCTTGGTCTGAATATTCTGGTTCAAGTACAGCCTCACGTCCTGGTGTTTTTAAATTTTTCCATAGGATAACCTTTTTAAATGTGAAGTAGTAAGCTGCAAACCATATGGCACCTACGAGAGGAATCAAGAACCATTGTGTATATGAACCTTGCATTACCCCGAAGATAAGGAAGTCAAGGACCCCACCGTCTGTATTACCAATTTTTGCACCTAACAGACTGACAATCATTGCTCCAAGTCCCGTCATTATTACATGGAAAATCCAAAGGAAAGGACTGATAAACAAGAAGAGAAACTCAATCGGTTCTGTTATTCCAGTTACAAAAGTAGCAATCACACCAGAAATCAGAAGACCTTTTACTTTGGCTCTATTTTCAGGTTTAGCTGTACGATACATGGCAAGCGCAGCTGCCGGAAGCCCAAACATAAACGTAGGCATTTTTCCTTGAGAGAGGAAAGCTGTCGCCGAGCTCGAAATTGGCAAACGATTTGCTAATTCAGCATAGAAAATGTTTAAAGCACCATAAACTTCATGTCCATCAATAAGCGCGGTGCCACCGGCTTGAGTAAAGCGAATAGTTGCAACAAGAATGTGATGCAAACCAAAAGGTAAAAGCAAACGTTCGCCAGAGAAGAAAAGAAAGGGGCCAAAAATTCCTGCACGTTGAATCAAGTTACCTACTTGTTGGATAAGAAGGGCAAAAAGGGGCCAAATAACTGGAATAGCTAGCCCGACCAAAGCCATTACTAAAGCAGTAATAATTGGTACAAATCTTGCTCCCCCAAAGAAAGCAAAACTATCTGAAAGTTGAATGTTGTAAAATTTCTTATGGAGGTTGTAAACAATAATACCAGTAATAATACCTCCAAGAACACCCATTTCGATAGTTTGTACACCAAGTGCCATACCTTGTCCAGCTTTTTGCATGAGTTCAGCATCAGCAAGCTGACCACGTTCGGCTAAAAAGAAATTAATAGAAAGATTCATAACCATATAGCCTACGAATCCTGAGAAAGCTGCGACTCCTTTTTCTTTTTTAGCTAAACCTAAGGGAATAGCCATAGCAAACATCACGGGTAAGTTACTGAAGGCAAAACCACCAATGGCAGAAAAGAAACGAAAGGCAACTTGAAGGACTTCGTTTCCTAAGAAAGGAAAAGCATCAATCGTAGATTGACTTGAAAATGAACTGCCCAGCCCTAAAAGGAGACCCATAAATGCCATTAGGGCTACAGGAAGCATGAAAGTTTTACCTAATTCTTGGAAGAAACCTCCCAAGGCAAATTTTTTCTTTTTCTTGCCTGAGGGAACTTTAGCTTGTGTTTCAGAATCTTTGGCCAAAAATTCTCCTATAGGTGAGCCCCCTTTTACTTTTCCTGAGGCACTGATCGTCATACTTTTTAATTTTTCCGCTGTATTTGTAATAACAACAATCGCTGTTTTTTCAAGACCAGCATCTTCAACTGCTTTCCAGTTCACGCGCCCAATTACTTGCCCAGCTTTCACAGTCTCTTCTTCTTTAATGCTAAACTCAAATACAAATTTATCCAGACTTACCGTATCAATCCCAATATGAAGCAATACTTGCAAATCATCTGCTGTACTAAATCCTGCAGCATGCCCTTGAACCATTCTCACTGTACCAGATACTGGTGCATAAATAGTTTCGCCTGATGGTTCTATGGCATAACCATCCCCCATAGTTTTTTCAGAAAAAATTGGATCTTTAACGTTCTGCAACGGGATAATTTCTCCTTCAAAAGGAGAATAGAGTTTTTTTTGGTTACTCATCATTTAACCCACCTTTATATTTTGTTGTAAGTTAATATTAACACAATATAAAACGCTTTCATTAAAACTGCTAAAAAAACACCTTCTCATTCGAGAGGCCTTTTTTAAATGTGTAAAATTCCACGATAACTGTAGTAGAGTGATTGCAAAACCAATAGCAGTGGTGTCTTATCTGTCGTATCATAACCATTTACTTCCTCCTTTTGTGTTAAACAATAAAGAGGGATATCAACAATCTGTACTAAACTATTCTCAGTTAAATTGGTAAGGCTAATCAATTTGTGATTTCTAGATTTAGCCAGTTCTGCTAATTCTAAAACTGAAGGTGTCTCTCCAGATAAAGAAACAAAAAAGAATATTTCATGAGAAGAATTTAAAATCTTCTTTTTCATTTCCTGCTGATATTCAAAAAATTGAAATTTATCATCCAAAGCAAAGAGACATTTTACATACATCTTTGTCAGAAGGCCAGTTTGGTCCAATGCATAAAAATTTACATTTCTTGCTTTTTGCATAAGCTGCACGACCTTTAATTCTCTTTCTTGATCAATCAGATCAAAGTTTTTTAAAAGAATATTTTTGTGAGTATTCATGACTTCGGGAGTTGTAAGCTCCTGCTTGAGATTCATTTTAAATTCAGAGAAATTTTCATAGCCTAATTTTTTGCAAAAACGTGTTATCGTATTAGGCACAGTGTAAAATCTTTGTGATAGGATAACAATTTTGGTTTGACTTACTGCTTCTTTATTTTTTAAGATATAGTCTACTAAGTCCTCCTCTAACTCTGTCAACTTATTCTCTTTATTTTTTACTCGTTCCTGAAAACCCAGCATCTTTATCCTCTTCTTTATCTTTTTAAGGCTCTAACTTACCTTTTATTCTACCATAGTTTCTTTTTAAAATAAAAACGCTTCAATAGTAGAATGATACAGGATAATTTTACATAAAAAAGAGTCCATCCTATAGACTCCTTTTATCTCATTGACTTATTTACTGTTTTTTTCATTAATCCACTGAGTAGAGAGTGTCATTGCTGCACGTGTAGCATTAGTTTCGTTCATTGAATTTACCATAACAAAGTCATGGATGATGGCTTGGAAACGCACTTGAGTTACTTCCACTTCAGCTTCTCGCAATTTACGTGCATAAGCTTCACCTTCATCTCGCAAAACATCAGCTTCACCAGTAATAATCAAAGCAGCAGGTAAATCTGTCAAATCTTCATTCGTCGCACGAAGCGGTGAAGCTGTAATTTGATTACGTTCTTCTTCGTTTGTCGTATATTGATCCCAGAACCAAATCATTCCTTCTTTAGTCAAAAAGTAATTTTCCGCAAATTCATTGTAAGAATCCGTATCAAAATTGGCATCTGTTACGGGATAATACAAAACCTGTTGTCCAATCTTTTGACCGCCTCTCTGTTTGGTCATAAGTGTCATCACAGTGGCCATATTTCCCCCAACAGAATCGCCAGCTACAGTAAGATGATTGATATCAAACTTCTTATCATCAGAGTAATCTTTTAGTTGCTGTAGGACAGCGTAGTTTTGTTCAATAGCTGTGGGATATTTAGCTTCGGGTGACAGAGAATATTCAGGAAAAACAACAACCGAGTTCGTGCGTACAGCAAGCTCACGAATAAGTTTATCATGTGTATGTGCGTTACCAAAAACCCATCCTGCGCCGTGGATATAAAAGATTACAGGTAATTTCTTTTCTTGATTAAGGGGGCGAATAAATCGGACATTAATTTCCCCCCAGTCACCTGTATCAACAGCGACATCTTCAATGTCGACGTCTTCCTTTGCGACTGGAGAATCCTGAACTTCATTTAATAAGCTTCTTCCCTCTTCTACCGGAAGTTCATAAATACGAGGATGAGGTGCATTTGCTTCACTAAATTCTAGTGCAGCTGTTTCTAAAGAAATTCTTTCTACCATTTTATACCTCCAAAATACTATTTATTATCATTTTTAAAGATGATTTTGTGTTCAAAGATGAAAACCCAGTCAAACCAATTACCTCTTTATAATATAGCCGTGTCCTTTCAGAATTCTAGGAGAAGTTAATTTTCTGAATGTTTTTTCAATAACATTTTATAATTTTAAATGGTGGAAAACAAGGGATTAGCATCAAAAAATATTTTCAAATTTATTCGATTAACTTAGCATGGGGAAAGAAAAAGGGAAATTCCCTTTTATTTAACTGAAATTTCCCCCGTTACTTTAACTTGTTCTTCACTAGGAAGCTTGTTATAAGCATCCATCAATTCTTGATTTTTAAATATAAGATTTCCATCAATCATTGCCTCTCCATCAACACCTTTTCCAGTTTGACCATGGAAGCCTTCAGCATTTACTTCAACATCCCCTTTAACTGTCCCATTTGAAATATAGAATTGAGGAGAATTTACCTCAAGTTTTTTCACAGTGAGTGTATAACGATCTGTAACCTTATGGTCTGCATCTTGGGTATAAAGTGCTAATTTACGTGCTTCCTCGCCTTCTTTATTTTTAAAGTTACCCTCAACATTCAAGGTTTTATCTGATGCATCTAAATCCTTACTAATTGCCGCGATCCAAGCACCATCCTTAGAAAGACCTTTGGCAAGGGTATCAAAGTTATCTGTACCTGCAGTAGCTCCGGCAAAGACCTCAGCAGATTGTTCTGTTTGTGTTTCTTCTGTTTTTTTATCACCAGATCCACAAGCTGTCAAAACACCTAATGACAAAGTTGATACAGCTAACAATGAGAGAAGTTTCTTATTCATAATATACCTCGCTTTTCTTTTTCTTCATTGTAACATAGACCAACGAGGCATTCAAGAAAACGCTTTCCATATTAAAGATAGCGAAATAGAAGCTTAGTTTTTTACACAGGATAACTTCTACTTCATTTTTACATCTTGCCTTCTCTAAAAAATATGCTCATCAAAGTAAACTTCACACCATCCCTAATCGGCGATAAGACTGTGGAATAAATTTTCTTATTTCTTCTGGATTAAAACCTGTCATTAATTTATGATCGTCAATAATGATTGGGGTTTTTAGAACTTCTGTGTGCCCTAAAATAAAATTTATACTATCATTGAATTTCATATTTTTAATCTCATTCATCATCTTTTCAGATCCAAAACCAATTTTTCCATTTGATTTCAAAATATCTGAAAAACCATTATTAGACAAGGTTAGTGCCAAAAGTAAATCGTCTCTTGATATATAGCGAATCCTTTTGGTAGAACAATTTATGTGCTTCTTTTCGAACCATTCAAGTGCTTTTTTACTTGAAGAATTACTATTCTCATAATAAAATCTTATCATTTTCAATCTGTCATTTCTTCATACTAAATAATCTATTATTTCCTAAAAATTATCTCTAATAATAAAAATCTCCAGCCCTAATCTGGAGATTGAAGAATGGGTATGTCACTATAACAATCATCAAACATTCTTATTATTTTGATACTTTTTTAGGACAGATATTAGTATAGCATGATAATGAAAGACTGAGATTATAAAAATAAGCAATTTTAAAATTCTAAACAAATGCACTCATATTAGAGTTTATTCTAAAACCAAAAATTTAAAATAAGTTTGTCACTTCAATGCTAAAAATCCCAATAAAATAAGGACCCATCGGTCCTTTATATAATGTTTATGTGCTGTCGTTCTGCTTCATTTATCATGAGAAAGCATATATACAGCTTAAATAAAATTTATCTATAACATACGCTTCTTTAAACTGAACGAGGCAAGACAAGTGCTAAGATTAATCCTAGAAACCAAAAACCAAATATTGTAGCCAACAAAACTCCAAATACTTGGCCACCAGATAAATCACGAGAACTGGCTATTTTGACAGGTAAAAAGAAGATTAAAATTGCAATGATTAAAACAATTAGTGCTAGCCAAAAATTTTCTGGGGCGCTGTTCCAAAGCTCTTGTAGACGTGAGCTAATATTTTCAAAATTCATTTTTTCTCCAAAATTTATTGATACTTTTATTCCGAATACGAATACATATATTTTATGAATCCTTGTAGAAGTATCATAGCATCCCTTACTATTATTTTCAAGCTAAATTTACTCGAGTTTAGTATATTAAAAACTAATGCAAAACTGTATAAATCGCTGTTAAAGCCTGAACAGCAAGTATTACTACTATGGGCGACATGATGACTAGAACAACAAGTCCTGGGCCTGATAACCACTCTTTATCTTTATTTTTTCGCATACTCGTCTCCTTCGTTATTCCTAAAATAGTAAAACTTGATATCCTTAAATACTTCAATTATCGGAAACTCATAGAAAGTAAGTCTAAATACAAATCGAAGCACTGAATATTATAGCATAATTTTAATTTTTTCTACCAGTCCAAAAAGAAAAACCGCTCAACAGAGCGGTTAGACAAGTCAAAATTATTTACGACGTTCTGGGATACGAGCCGCTTTACCTTGCAATGCACGCAAGTAGTAAAGTTTAGCACGACGTACACGACCGTGACGGATAACTTCGATTTTTTCAACACGTGGAGTGTGAAGTGGGAAGATACGTTCTACACCAACACCGTTTGAGATTTTACGAACAGTGTAAGTTTCTGAGATACCAGAACCTTTACGTGCAATAACAACACCTTCGAACATTTGGATACGTTCGCGAGTTCCTTCGACAACTTTAGCGTGAACACGAACAGTGTCTCCAGCGCGGAATTCAGGAATATCTGAACGAAGTTGACCTGCATTGATAGAATCGATCAATGAAATAGACATTTTTTTCTCCTTTTGCTCATCAATAAAGCCATTGGCCCAGCGGATAAACAGTTTTATTTATGCCAAATTGGCACTTATAACATTCTACCAAATTTATGTTGTCTTTTCAAGAGCTTTCTTTAGAGTTTTAGGAAATGTCATAGTAAAAATCGTTTGATACTCATCACTAGTAACAGATACCTGTCCTTGGTGTTGTTCAACTATCGTTTGAACAATTGCTAAACCAATGCCATGAACTCCACCAGCACCCTTATAAAAACGTTCAAAAATATGTGGCAGAGTTTCAGGATCAATCCCACTACCGTCATTGGCAACCGAAATACTCACTACTCCATTTTTTTTTGTACAAGTAAGCTCAATTTCTGTTTCGACATATCGCATCGCATTAGAAACAAGATTACTTATGGCGCGCCTTAAAGCTTTATAATCACAGGTAAGCATCACTGCTTTTTTATCAAAAACTGTAGTGATATTTATCCCCTTTTGAACGGCAAATATTTCTTGCTCTTTGGCAATATCTTTCATAATTAGGCGAACATCTTGATAAACCAGTTCTTGATGTACACTTAAACTATCTAAACGTGAGAGAGTCAGAAGATCTTCTACTAATTCACTCATACGGTCTGTCTCGTCAAGAATCGTCTCACTTGCCTTTTTCGGATCCATCACTTCGTAAGAAATTCCCTCAGCATAACTTTTTATTGCCATTAACGGTGTGCGAAGTTCATGAGAAGCATTCTGAAAAAAGAGCTTTTGATTTTTATCATTATTATCCAATTGTCTGGCAGCTACATTCATATTATGTGCTAATGTAGCTAGTTCACGATCATGAAAGCTACCTTTATATTCAGTAAAATCTCCTTGACCAATTCGTGTCGCAAATTTTGCTAAAATTGATAAAGGTTTAATCAAGCGTTGCGTGACAAAAGTTACAGCGAGACTGAGGATAAGGATGACAGCAAGGGCCACAGAAACCAAAAACAAATTGACTGAGTTAGTAAAATTAATAATCCCTGTAATATCCACATATAGAACCTGATAATCTCCCGAACTCTGTCGTATCGTTTCAATATAAAAGGTGCTTCCAGAGGTATCCAGACGATAATTTTTTACCTTACTCAGGGGAACTTTTTGACTTTTCAAGGCCTGCGCAATATTATTAGCTGTATCTCTTTCAAAATTACCAACTTTTTCCAAATCCTGTACTTCATAATTATCATTAATATTAAAAGCAACAGGATGGGTATTCAAGCTTCCACGCGGTGCATCTTCTAAGTCCGCAGAAGTACTTCCAGAAGGGGGCGTAACTTGTGCTTGATAAATCCTGACTTGTGATAACTGTCTTGAGGCTGAATTACTAATATAGCTATTTATCAAAATATTAAAAATGAAGATAATCCATAAAAAAGCAAAGAAGACAAAACCGATATTTGTCAGAAGCAAGCGAGACTTGATACTGAGTGGTTTTCTTCTGATCATATTACTCCTTAACCTGCTTCTTCATTTTTTTGTTTTTCAAACTCAATTCGACGAAAAATAGCTTTAACTCGCATCACTAATTCCATCGGGCTGAATGGTTTAGTGAAGTAATCATCACTCCCCAAATCCAATCCCGTTGCATAGTCCAGATCACTGTCTCGCGCTGTCAGCATAATAATTGGTACTATACTTTGTGTGCGTAAAGCTTTTAATATTGTGAAACCATTTGAGCCCGGCATCATCACATCTAAAATCACAAAATCACTTGGTACTTCATTAAAACGCTCTAAGAGCTCATCCCCAGTCGGGAAATCCTCTACTTTAAATTCTTCTTTTTCCAAAAAGGCTTTAATTGCTAAGCGAATATTATCATCGTCATCTGCAATATATATTGTTTTATATGTCATATCTCCTCCTCATTAATCATATCTACCAGTTCATGAATCAAATACATCCTATTATCTAATGCATGTATTTGCTCTGCGCATACTTGCAATTCATTACTAAGATGATCTGGCATTTCGCCACCATATTTATAGCGTACCTTATGCTCCAATGTTGCCCAAAAGTCCATTGCAGATGTCCGTAATTGTATCTCAACACGACGCGCTTCATTATTAAAAAGTGGGCCAAGGTTAACCTCCAATATCATATGATAAGAACGATAACCACTTAGCTTCGGATGATTAAGGTAATCTTTTTCACTAATAACATTAAAAGCTTCTTGGTTCTTAATAATTTCTACAATTTCATAGATATTTTTGGCATAAGCACATATGATTCTTACACCAGCTATGTCTGAAAGATTTTTTTCTGCTGCTTCTGCCGTTACAGGTAATGATTTTTTCTTCAGCTTGCCTGCAATACTTTCCGGAGATTTAATCCTTTGTTTAATATGTTCTATCGGATTAACGGGTTCATAAGCATTGTAGTAAGCATTAAGATTAGAAAGCTCTGTCATGATAACTGCCAAAGCACATTCGTATTTCACCAAGTTTTTCTTGAGTTTCTCAAACTCTTCAACTTCAAAGCGGGTCGTTTTTATTTCTTTATTCATATTTATTTCCATTCTTGAAAGAGTTTTCACATATTTCTATTATACCAGAGGCTACGAAATTTATCAGCTTTAGAAGCTACTTCGTTTTCTCCACCCACTTATAATGGCTAATAAAATGTAAGGAGTCCTTGCTCCTTTTTAAGATAATTAAGATTATACAATTAGAATCTTAAAATGTACTCAACTTAAATTACATAAAAAAAAGAGGAAGTTCCTCTTTTTTTATATATTAAAATAAATGACTAAAGCTAGACTAGAGAGCAGTGCTGTAACACACCAAAAGACAATATCAATTCTCCACTCACTCCAACCTTTTCCTTTACCTGAGAAGCCGCCAAGCTCAAAATGATGGTGAATAGGAGTCATTCGGAAAATCCGTTTTCCATGCGTTATTTTAAAGTACGAAACCTGCATCATAACAGAAACGGTTTCTAAGATATAAATAAAGCCAACCAAAAGGAGTGTCCATTCAACGTGTAAAAGAATCGAAACGATGGCGATAAAGCCTCCTAAGCCAAGACTTCCCACATCCCCCATAAAGATTTTTGCTGGTTTGTGATTGAAGAAAAAGAAAGCGATCAAACCCCCAATAACAGATAGAATGATAAGAAGAACATCATATCGTCCTTGAGCAGTTGCAATTATAGCATACGCGCTGAGAGAGATAGCCACTGTGATACTGGCTAAGCCATCAATACCGTCTGTCAGATTTACGGCATTTGACCAACCTACAAGCCAAAAGATGATGAAAACAGCAAAGAACCACCCAAAATCAATTTTCCAACCCAAAATATTAAGTACATTTGTACTATCTACTTGCATCAGTATAAGGTAAGAAACAATACCTGTAGCTATTTGGGCTAAAAGTTTATGACTGGCTTTAAGCCCTCCATGATTTTTTTGGCTAAAAATTTTCATGAAGTCATCTAAGAAGCCAATCAGAGAGTACATCGCTAATACCCACCATGCGGTGATAAATATCGGAGTAAATTGTGCAAATATCAAAGCAAATACTGCTGAAACAAGGAGGGCTGCAACTACAAATACAAGTCCTCCCATTGTTGGTGTGCCTGACTTACTTGCATGTTGTTTTACTTCTTCAAGTGTGGGTTGTCCCCCAAGTTTTTTCTTATGAAAAAACATAATAAAGCGTGGTATTCCAATTGCGGTTAAAACCAACGCGACTAGAGCTGCTAAAAATGCAGTGATTAACATAGTGCCTCCGACTGTTACTTAGAAACTTTGTTTCCTTTATTTATAGAGCTTACTCAGCTCAAAATTGAAAGAGGCGAAAATTTTCGCCTAATTCATTGTTACTGTGATTGTTTGATTGTCTTTAAGTTTGGTTCCCATTCCTACACTTTGTGTATTCACATGGTCGCCAGAACCTTGATATTCAATTTTCAGATTGTACCATTTGGCGAGTTGTTCAACTTGTTCTTTCGACCACTTGAACATATCTGGCATAATATGATCGCCATCTGTAAGAAGCATGACAGGTGTATTTGCCCCCACTTCTTGACCTTTAGCTACAGATTGTTTAGTGACCTTGGTGCCTTGACCAATAACAATCGGTGCTAAAAGATTGCGACGTAGGCTATCTGAAACATTACCTGGAGATTTACCTGAGTAATCTTCAAGTGTCACTTTACCAGCTTTCAACCCAGAAGTGTCCTGAGGTGCTGCTTCTTGGTTTTTGATTTGCTCTGCACGTGTAATCAAAGAATTAGCCACATCAGAGATATAAGTCAATGACCAAGTACTTGATGGAATTTTGATGTTCATATAGAAAATAAAATCTGGATTTTCGGGTGGATACATAGCAACTGCAGAGTAAATATTATCTTGCATTCCCTTCATATAACCACCTGTATCTGAAGCAATCTGGGCTGTACCTGTTTTGACTGCCATTGTATTACCATTAACCATAAAGAGCGGGCCTGGTTCATGCCCTTGCGATTCTACTGTCAGATAAGATGTTCCCCATGTTGGGTCCGTATTAACGCCTACCATCAAATCTTTTGTTTTATTTATCGCCTCTTCAGAAACTGGTCGTCCAATCACTTCTTTCTGACTTTCAAGATATGTATTTTTATCTTTATCCACAATCCTATCAACTACGTGAGGCTCAAGCATTTCACCTTTATTCGCAAAGCTTGTCCAACCACGTAGAAGTTGAATTTGGGTGGTACTGATACCTTGTCCGAATGAAGACTGGATTTGGGATACTGGGTTATCGTCAGGAAGTGCACCAAACTGTTCTCCCCCCATACCAATACGAGTTGGTACGCCAAATTTAAAGCGACGCAAGTAACTGTCCCACAGCTCACTACCCATATTTTGGACAATCCGTGTCATACCAGCATTACTGGACATCATGAAGCCTTCAGCAAAAGTAACAGTTGATGGAAGTTTAAAAATTCCATCTTCACTTTCATTGACGTCCCAGTCATTAATGACAACATCGTAAAGATTAACACGACGGAAATAAGAAGCATTTAAATCCACTTTATTACTGTCCAAAGCAGAAGCCATTAAGAATGTTTTCATAACTGAACCAGGCTCAAATTGTGACTGGTAAAGCATACTGTTTTCTGTAAAATGTGGCTGCTCCCGTGCTTTTTTATCATTAAAGTTATTCGCAGTAATTGTTGGACGCTGTGTGGTTGCCAATATATCCCCTGTATGTGCATCCATGAGAGTGGCCGAAAGCTGCTGACCACCCGACTTTTCTACCGCTGTATCCATGAGTGATTCAAGATTACCTTGCAAACGGGCATCTAAGGTTGTATAAAGATCTTGACCATTTTTCACCTGCTTACTTACAGTTGTTGTGCCAGGTAATGGACGGCCATATCGGTCTTTTTCATACGTTTCCTCACCATTTGTTCCACTGAGGACATCATTAAAGGATGCTTCTAAACCGTTGATTCCGACCAAACCTGAGGCAGAGTCCCCAGGTGTTTTCAAGGATGCTATACCCACAAATTGTGAAGCGTAATTTGGTTCTGGATAAGAACGTGTCAAGTTAGGTGTGAAACCAATACCTACTAATCCAGCATTCTCTGCATCTTTTTTTATCTTTTCCATTTTAGCGAGAGGAATCTTTGTTCCTGCCGAACCAAATTGGACTTGAGCTTTTCCAGAATTGAGTTGTTGCTCAATCAAATCCTTGTCAATTCCCAATTCTTTATTAAGAAATTCTGTAACTTTCGGAAAATCAGCCTCATCAACATAAAGCTTATTATTGTTATTGTCGACTTGTGTCTTATCGAGCACAGCATAAATGGTGTAATCACTCGCATCAACTGCAAGTGGCACACCATTCCGGTCAAAAATTGTGCCTCGCTTCGCATACACCGTCGTTGTGTTTAAATAGTTTGTCTTAGCCATTTCGGAGATGTTTACACCACCGATTTGATTCACTGTAATAATCCAGACAAAGCGAAATATAAAAATCGCAAACAGAGCAATAGCTACTACAAATAGACTTTTACCTACATGTTTACGATTTTGTTCAGGTCTTTGATGACTTTTTTTCGCTTTTTTCGAAATACGTCTGAAAGGGAGAGTAATTATTCGAAAAATATTTTTCATTTTGTCGCTTTCAATACATTATCAGAATTGTAGGAGATACCATACTTATCCGTAACTTTTTGTAATTTGTCTTGGGATGTTAACTCCTGTATTTTCTGGTCATACTCAGAATTTTTTTGCTCTTTAACAGTAATTTGACTGTTATAGTGCAAGGTACTACTTTCAATTTCTTGTGTTTTTGTTTGAATGAAGAGTTGGGTAACCGCAAGCATTAATGCTACGGCGACCATAGAAAGATAAAATACTTTTTCAACCCCAGAAAATCTTTTGAACTTTTTGGCCAAAACTTCTGGTGCTAATGAGTCTTTTGAAATCGCATAGCTGTCCTTTTTGGCCGCTGTTTCAATGTCAAAATATTCTTTAGGTTGCGCTGCCATATTTTTCTCTCCTCTCTCCTTTTTCATCAATTTTAATCTTTTTGTTTTTCAGCCACACGAAGCTTCGCACTATGCGCTCTATTGTTAAAAGCAAGTTCTTCTTCACTCGCAAGAACGGGCTTACGATTGACTAACTTGAGTTTTGCTTCCATATCTTTCGGAATCATAGGAAGACCTTTCGGCACGTCAACTGTGCTGTATTCTTTAAAAATTGTTTTCGTTAAACGATCCTCTAAAGAATGGAAAGTAATCACACTTATTCGTCCAGAAATATTAAGCAAATCAATTGCTTCTTCTATTGATTCTTCAGCTGCTCCTAGTTCGTCATTTACTTCGATTCGGATTGCTTGAAAAATACGCTTGGCAGGATGGCCTTTTTTCTTGAGCTCTTTTTGAGGAAGTGCTGACTTGATGATATCCGCCAGCTCTGTCGTCATTTCAATGGGCTGAAGTTTACGTGCTTGTTCAATCTTTCGAGCAATTTGCTTTGAAAACTTCTCTTCACCATAGCGGTAAAAGATGCGTACCAAATCCTCATAAGTATAGTCATTTACAACTTCATATGCAGAAAGTGCTTGAGATTGATCCATTCTCATATCTAATCGTGCTTCCTTCTTATAAGAAAAACCACGTTGGCTATCATCAAACTGTGGGCTTGAGACACCTAAATCATAAAGAATACCATCAATTTTTGTAACTCCTAAGTCTGCAAGACTTGAACGTAAGTAGCGGAAGTTACTCTTTATCAATGTCACCTTGTTTTCTGCCAAAGCAGCTTTAAGACGAACCTTTGCATTTTCGTGGGCAGTATCATCTTGGTCAAATGCGTAAAGATGACCTGTTGTCAACTTACTCAAAAGATATTCACTGTGACCTGCACCACCAAGAGTTGCATCCACATAGATGCCATCAGGTTTCACCTCAAGCATATCAACAGTTTCGTGTAGCATTACAGTATCATGCTTGAATTCCATGTTTACAAGTTTACAGGCGAAAAACGCCATCCTTCCCTAATAGCTAATATTCATTATAACATTTTTCTCCAAAATGTATAGTGGTTTACAATATATTGTAAACTTTTTTTCTCTTGTTCTTAATGTTTTGTTTTTCGGCGCATATACATGGCATTTGCCATTCTATAAAGAAGTTGGCTTACAGGGAGGTCGAATTCGCCTACATATTCTTCTATACGCGGATTAAAGTGCTTTTTAAATTTCAATAATCCATCTTTTTCGGAAAGGGAATTTTCAAGGCCACCCATATTCAAGGTATTTGCTCCATTCTCAAAAGCATGTTGTATCGTTTCAAACCATACTAGATAAGAAGGATAGTATTTTTGGAATGCTGTATCTGTTCCAGCATAAAGGGTTTCTGCTGCACCAAAGGCATTGATAGATAAAGTTCCAGCTACCGGAATAATCTCTCCTTTTTCTGCGATAAACTGCGTAATGTCCGCAACATTTTTCTCAGCAATAGCCAGTTCTTCAGTTAAAGTTTTTAAACGTTTTTCATTTTTGGCTTTTGCTTGATTATCTTTAATCTTTTCAATGTTAGCTTCCATATCTTTTTTTACTTTAGCCATATTAAATTTTACTAAAGTAATAAAGGCATCTGAGCCATAAGTGTCCAAAAGTTTTGTATAGTAATCTGCGTTACGAAGACTTACATTTTTACGTGCTTCGGTCTTCTTCATCAATTCAGCAAAAACAGGAACTAACTTCTTTCCACCAAAAGTAACTTCTGGATAAGAATTGCGTGCTTTACGAATAAATTGACGTGTTTTTTTATCTAAATTTTCTTCTGAAAAATCTTCTTTATAAATGACAGCATTGTAGCGAGGCTGAATCGTATCATGCATTTCTGTAGTACGTCCAGTATACTCAACACCTGCACTTGTTAAATTTGTCAGAAGATCATATGCATCGTCAAATTTGTAAGCCGGATCAAACTTGATAAAAAGTGCTTTTTGACTTTTACCAAATTTTTTCAATTCTAACAGAACAAACTTTAATAAAGCTTTATCTGTATAATCCATCAAAATTCCGCGTGGGATATAAAGCATTGTAAATCCCAATGGAAGGGGGCGAATCAAGACCAAGCTACTTGCAACCAGCTTATCATCTTGATAAAATCCGATGATTTCTGATTTCCAACTGCTTTTGATGGTCGCCCATTTTGAGGTTTGTAAAAGGTTTGGCATACCAGAGGCAGCAACAAACTTGTCATGTAGATGTGGATCGAGTCCAATTTTTACTGTGTACATATCTCTATTCTATCAAAAATTATTAAAAAAAACAGGCTCAGTTTGAACCTGTTTGACCAACTGGGGTAGCTGGATTCGAACCAACGCATGAGGGAGTCAAAGTCCCTTGCCTTACCGCTTGGCTATACCCCACTGTCTATCTTTCGACAACAGTAAATATTTTATCAAAATCATGAGAGGATTTCAAGGATTAACTCTAATCTCTGAGATATAAAATAAAATTAGGCGCCTAAATTATAGGCTTTGATTGCTTCTTCCATGGCATCTGCAAAATTTCGGGTAACCGCCAGTTCTTTGCCAGAAGCCACCACAACAAAACTACCATTTTCTTCGTTAATATCAGCGATGATTTTTTTACCTGATTTGACTTGAACACCTGTTTTTGTGTCAATAACTTCAATTTCTGTATCTTTTTTCTTCGACATCATCAGTCTCCTTTATCCTTCATATCTAGAGATTTCCATCTCAACTTTTCAATGATACCATTTTGCCGAGTTTTTGTCACGCTGTTTTTGTTCGTGTGAGTCTTCCATTTTAATTGCACTGTACCTTATTGTCAAACATATCCAATAATTTGAAATAAAAAAAGGAATACCCCAAGAGGCATTCTTTTTTATTTTCTTATGAAAGTTCTGCTACAATTGCCTTCAATTGAGCTTTTGTTTGAACACCGACAACTTGTTTCACCATTTGACCGTCTTTAAAGAAGATCAAAGTGGGAATACTCATAACACCAAAAGCTTGAGGTGTTTCAGGATTTTCATCAACGTCTAACTTACAAATTTTAAGTTCAGACTCGTCAAGTTCTTCTCCTAATTGTTCAAGAATTGGAGCTTGCATACGACAAGGGCCACACCAAGTTGCCCAAAAATCTACTAGTACAAGTCCTTCTTTAATTTCTTCTTTAAATGTAGCATCAGTAATGTTATATTCCATTTTTCGTTCCTCGTTCTTTATTATGAGTACATTCTAGCGAATTTTTATCTACTTTACAAATATTATGATTGTTTTTATATTTTGAGTCATTTCAAGGTTGCAATTGTTGCGCCACTTCCGCCAGCGTTCACAGGAGCATACTCATAACTCTTAATATGCCGGTGTTTTTGCAGCTTCTTCTGTACCATTTCACGAATTACACCTGTTCCGATACCATGAACAATGGTAATTTGTAATAAGTTAGCTAGCAAGGCCTGATCAATATAATTATCCATTTCTAGCTCTGCTTCCTCGTATCTCATACCACGTAAATCAAGCTGTGCTTTCACTTTGTTGCTCACTTTACGGGTTACGGCTTTCGTTTTTGCTGGTTTATTTTTGGCAAGCTCTTCCTCAGTTAACTCAAATTCATTTTCTTGCAGTTTGGTCATTATTGATCCCATTTGCACCTGCCAACGTCCATCTTTTTCAAGACGAATAAGTTTTCCACGTTGCCCATATGCTGTAACCACCACTTCAGCTCCTTGCTTCAACCCACGTTGTGCCTTAGCTTTCTTCAAAACTTTGTTTTTACTATAATCAACAGATGGAACTAGGTTTTCAAGCTCGCTACGGGCTGCAATGATTTCGTGAGGTTTGAGCTGCGCTTTATCATTCAATGTTTTGAGAATTTCTTGAGCTTCTTGACTGGCCTTTTTCACAACTTCTTGGGCTTCACGTTTTGCCTTCTCTAGCTCATGCTCACGCTCTCGATTAATTTGATCATAAACCTTGGTTAAATCTTTATGAAGATTTATATTTTCTCGTTCTAACTTCTTAATATTGGCTGCTGCTTCTGTTACTTCACGCGTTTTTTCTTCTAAACTTGCAATCATATGATTGACATCGTGTTCCTCATCAGAAACCATATTACTAGCCTCCTGAATGATTTGGTCGGACAAACCTAAACGTCGTGAAATTTCTAAAGCATTTGAACGACCCGGTACACCCAGCTGCAGACGGAAAACAGGCCGCATTTTATCGATATCAAACTCCATGCTCGCATTAAGAACCTCAGGTGTTTCGACACCATATGCTTTAAGTTCGGGATAGTGCGTACTTGCCATTGTCTTCACATGTTTACCACGTAAATATTCTAAAATTGCTATGGCTAAGGCAGCACCTTCCTTAGGATCTGTCCCAGCACCAAGTTCATCAAAGAGAACCAAGGAGTTATAATCTGCTTTGTCTAGAATATCAACAATATTTGTCATGTGACTAGAGAAAGTCGAGAGACTTTGCTCAATTGACTGTTCATCCCCGATATCCGCAAAAATTTCCTGAAAGACATGTGCACGACTGCCTGTACTGGTGAGAATAGGCAAACCAGATTGCGCCATAATAGTAAGCAGACCTACAGTTTTTAGGGTAATTGTTTTACCCCCAGTATTTGGTCCCGTAATTACAATTGTGTTTAAACTACTGTCAAATTTGATGTCATTGGCCACAACTACATTTGGATCAATCAAAGGATGACGGGCCTCATAAAAACAGATGTCTTTGTTTTGGGTTAACTCAGGAATACTCGCCTTATGCTTCAATAAGTAGTTGTACTTGGCTTTAATCAAGTCGAGATGACCTTGTAACCATGCATTTTGCCGGATATCCAAGCTGTAGGGTTTAAGCTCTTCACTGACTGCTCGAAAAATTCGAAGCATTTCATTTTTTTCTTCGATTTTCTTTTGGTTTAAATTATTGTTAAGCGAAACGGCAGCATTGGGTTCAATATAGAGTGTTTGTCCTGAGGCAGACATATCATGCACCACACCTGCTATTTTATTTTTACTGTCTGCACGTACAGGCAACACTTGGCGATCATTACGAACCGTGATTAAATTTTCAGTGAGAGAAGCTGCATTTTTAGACAAAAGTTCCTGCATCACTTTTTTAATGTCTGACTGATAACGTTTAATGGCTGAGCGAATGTGCATCAGTTCAGCAGATGCATTGTCGTAAAGTGCCCCCGAGTTATCAAAAATTTCAAGTGTTTTATGCACAGGAGAAAGATCAGAAAACTTTTGGATAAGTTCCTCAAGTGTTGGCATTTCAACATTCTCTGCTTCGTCAAAATAACGCAAAATATTAAGGCCCTGTTGGACCACTTTTTTAATTTCGACAAATTCTCGGCCACTCAATTGGGCATCTAATTCTAAACGACGCAAAATTTCACTGATATCGGCCGTTTTTGAAAGATGAAGCTGCCCATTTTCTTGAGCTAATTTTTCAAATTCTGCCAATTCATCAAATAAGTTTTGGATTTTAGTGGCATCAGAGAGGGGCTCTAATTCTTCCAACTCTTTTTTGCCTTGGGCGGTTGTTAAAAAGGCCAAGAATTGCTCTTTGACCTTGTCAAATTCTAAAATTTGGATAATTTTTTTATTCATAAATTCTAAATATTACCTATTATATTCTCAATAAATATATTTCTCAGCATCCCCGAAGAAATCGGAGTATGGCTAACCATCAAGCGAACCAAAGCGGAAGCATTCAAATGGTTTTGAACTGTGGGCATTGGTACAAGCGCAAGTAAAGTAACAGCCATTTGTAGGCCGAAATAAGTTGCTCCGAGCGCAAGAACTCCAGCGATAATTTTTCCCGTTTTTCCGAAGGGTTGCAAACGTGTAATGTGGACAAAAAGTCCGAGTAGACGTATCACCGCATAAGAAACAACAAAAATAATCATAAAAGCAAGTCCAGCGTAGAAGGCATCATCGATTTGGAAAAGCAAGTTATTATCAAAAAACAGTAATCGTGAATCTGCTGTTGCACTGGAGAAAGGTACCCACATCGTTAATTTTGAAGCAAGTTCCTTATAATTTAAGAAGGCAATAATTGCAGATATAATGATCCCCAAGCTATATAAAGCCTGTAAGACTAAACCTCTTGAATAGCCAACCAGAAAGGCCCATATAAGTAATATTAAGATAAGTAAGTTAATAAGCATAATGTTTTCCTAAATTTCTGTAAATCATTCGTTTACTACCCATTATACCTTATTTTCTCCTCATTTACCAAACAGGCTTGAAGAATGCCCTTTTTGTAAGCTATGGCTAAATTCAAGCTTCTGAGTCATATCATTGATTGCCAGTACAGCTTCTCCAAAACCAACTGACATTAAGGGGGCTTTTCCATCGTAATCACTGGCATCTCCCGCTACATAAAGCCCTGAAATATTTGTCTCTTGTTGGCGGTTAGCCGTTATTCTTCCTCTGCGACTTAGCTGGAGTTCTTCGTTCAAATCAACATGATTTGTCATCATCCCGTAGTTTACTACTATTTTATCTACGGCTAAATCCTTTAGCTCCTCTGTCTTTACACGTTGCAGCTTAAGACCTTCAGTTGATAACTCATGAGGAAGATACGGTGTGTGTACTTCAACGGTTGATTGTTCCAACTCTGCGACTGTTAAAGCATGCGCCCTGAAAGCAGGACGACGATGAATAAGATGAACTTTGCTGGCGACTTTTTCCAACATCAGTGCCCAATCCAGTGCACTGTCTCCTCCACCAAGTACTGCAACTTCTTTTTCACGATATTCTTCTAAGTTTTGAATAAAGTAATTTAGTTTTCCTAAAACATGAAGTTCCTCTTCTTGCTCAAGATTAAGCTTACGGGGACTGAGCAAGCCAGAGCCTGTTGTGAGCAATACCGCTTTTGAATGATGTGTGCTTTTATTTGTTTGCAGTACAAAATGCTTATCTTCCTCTTCTTGGCTAATGTTTTCAACTTTTTCATCTAAATATAGTTCATGGGGCACGCGGGCAAGTTGCGCTAAAAGATTAGCCGTTAGATCTGCTCCTGAAATCTCAGGTAAACCTGCTATATCATATATCATTTTATCGGGATAAAGTGTTTGAGGTTGACCGCCAGCTTCTTCTAGAGCTTCAATTATTTTGACAGTCATGCCACGCATTCCAGCATAAAACCCGGCATAAAGTCCAACAGGACCAGCACCGATAATTGTTAAATCGTATAAAGTTTCCATGCCTTCATTATAGCAAATTTGTCAAAAGTTTTTTACATTTTAAATTTCATACGTATCTGGTACAAAAAACTGACGAATTAATTTCGTCAGTTTTTTTAATTAAACACGTCCTAATATTTTTTTCATACCTTGAATAAGTTTGTATTTTACAGGTTGTGGATAGTAGGAGAATTCTCCTACTTTTTGTGTGATATAGCCACCAAAATTTTGTTTAAATTTCAAAACACCATCACTGCCATCAAAGTTTCCTGAGATGCCATAAAAATTATAGGTTTTCATCTGACGCTCAATTGCATGAAGCATGGCTGTATGTTGCATAAGGAAAGGGCCACCTAACTTGCCATAAGCGCCATCAGATCCACCATAAAGGTAAAGAAATTCTTGGTTGACTTCAATAAAGACACCAGCTGCAATAGCCACTTCATCTTTATAAGTAATCAAAAATTCGATTTTATTGCCAAATGCCTTATAAAGTTCTTGATAATATGCCAAATCTTTGGTTGCAAAATGACGCTTTTCCCCTGTGTTACCAATCAAACGTTCCACTTCAAAGAGTTCTTCATAAGTCGCTATCTTAACTGTAACTTCGTTTTTTATCGCTTTCTTAACGTTACGCTTTGCGTTAGAATTGTAACTCTTGAGGAGTTCTTCTTCACTGTGTATTTCAGAAAGATCTTTGATGTATTGCCATTCAGCAACGGCATCCTGTTCTTCATACCCCACATGTCGACCATTGTAAGTTAAACCAAGCTTTTTCATTTCTGAAATGAAAGTCTCATTAGCTTCTTGAAGTTCTTGACCTTTGCTATCATAAACCATATAGTCGACAGCTGGACGTATCTTCACTTCTAGAGCTTGCTGATTTTTCGCATATTTTTTTAATTCTTGAATAAAGCAGTTATAGACCATCTGATCGAAATTGCCAATAGGGCCAAAGTTAATTTCCAACTTTGCACCGCCTGAAACAGAAACAGAAGTCATAAGTGCTGCCATTTTAATTTGGTCATTGACTTTTACAGCGAGGAAAATCGGCTTATAACCACGTTTTTCTAACATTTCTGCCATTTGTGGTGTTTGTAAAAATGACTCTGTTTTTTCAGCTGCAAAAGCTGTAAATTGTTCTTGTGTGATTTCTAAGAATTCCATTATTTTCTACCTAAAAGTGTCTTAACCATGCTTAAAACTTTATGTTTAAGTGGTTTTGGATAATAATTGAAATAACCAACTTTACGTACAACATAACCTGCAAAGTTCTGTTTGAAGTGCAGAACGCCATCTGTACCGTCAAAAGTTCCCGCTACTCCAAAGAAATTATAACTTTTCACACCTTTATCAAGGGTTTTCTTCATTACGTAATGCTGTATAGCAAATGGCGCATATAGTTTCTTAAAGGCTTCGTATGATCCACTAAACAGATAGATAGTTTCACTTGCACCATAGATAAAGAGTGAACCGGCTAAGATAATATCTTCTCGACCATGTTGAGCAATAAATTCACGCGCTTCTACTAAACGAACTTTTTGAGTTTCTAACTGGCTTTCTAACTCCTTGCGCTTACCTTCTTTTTTCGTTTTTTCAATTTGACCGGTAAGTTTATCCATCTGAGCTAAAATTGCTGCTTCATAGTCTGCGAAATTAATCTCAGCCACCAAAAACTCTGCTTTATCGCCAAAAGTTTTATAAAGACTTTGGTAGTAAGGCAAATCATGATCATCATAGCCACGGCGCTCCGATGTTTCCGAAGTAATCTTTTTGAACTTATCCAGTTCCTCATAAGCTAAAGGACGTACTCGAATCCCAAATTGCTGTGTTTTCTTGACAGAATATTGTCCATCTTTCGTATAAGATTTTAAAAGTTTTTTATCATCTGCGATATCAGAAAGATCTTTCACATAGTGCCATGTAGACTCGCCGCGTTTATTATAACCAACTTCTAATCCCGTATGTTCGTAGTTCAACTCTTGCATTGATTGAATAAACTGCTTGTTTTCGGCAGTCAACGCATTACCTGTACTGTCAAACTCTTGGTAGTTTGTATTGGGAATTACTAAAAGTTCCATGCCACCATGATCTTTGACAAACTGACGTAATTCTTTATAGAAAAATTTTTCTACTTCTTCATGATACTCTTGATAAATTGGACCATACTGGATTTCATAGTGCTTTCCTCCAGTCATGTTTTTTGCACCCAAAAGAGCAGCCATTTCGATTTTATCTGATTGAACAGCCAATAAAGTTACTTCCCAGCCGTTTGCCATCATCAGCTCTGCCATTTCAGGAGTTTGTAAAAAACTTCCTTGGCTTACATTTTCATTGAATTGAGCGAATTCTTCAGCTGAAATTTCTCTTAATTTATAATTCAAAACATATCCTTATTTCTTTAGTGATTTTATTTATTATAGCAAAAAAGACTGAATATTTCAGCCTTTCCTTCTAAATAGAAGTGTTTTTTCCTTTTGTAAAAGTTGATCTTTGTCTTGAACCAAAACAAAGAGAAGGATAATCACGAAGACGAAGTCAGCAAGGAAGAGCAGGTAGTTGAGTAATGAAAAATCATGAATTCCAAAGCTGGCTGCATCTACAGCATGACTTATAATGATTAATAAGAACAAGGATAAAGCCACAAAGAAGATTAAACCAATTCCATAGTTGGACAAACCAACATCACGGAAGCGACGTGTAAATAGTGCAAGTGTAGGTAACAAGAAGGCAACACTGATAAGAAAGAAAAGGGATAACATCATCCAAGTCGCAATAAATACACCTCCAAAGAGGACATTGTCAAAGAAATGTACACCAACATACATCACTCCTAGAACTGCAAATACTAGAGCAAATATAAGTTGAACAAACCAAAAACTCAAACGACTTGTCCTTCCTCTGAATGAAACATAGCCTTTAAAATAGTTTTTTATTGCTTGTAAAAAGTTCTCTTGACCGTTTTCTTCTATCCGTGCTTGCCCATAAGCTGGTTCTGCAAATTCTGGTAAGTCAGCTGTAGATCGAGCTGCAGGCAAGGCATTCAAAATAAGAACACCAAATAAACCACCCAAAGGAGCTAAAAGTACAAAAATCAATTCCCAAGGAAGTCCAGCATCACGGAAACGGCGTACGGCTATGGCTAAGAAAGGGCAAAAGGCAATTAAACCATAGCATCCCCATAAAGCAATGAAAAAATATGAAAATACAGACCACAAATCTGGTAAGACATCACTTGATAAAAGATGAAATAAAGTAGCTAAGGCAAGTAGAGCAATTGAGATTAAAAGGTGTCCTAACATTGCGAGCCAATAATCTTTACGACTGGTTCGTTCTTTAAAAGAAATATAACCTAACCAAAATTTTTGATAGGATTGTTTAAACTCTTTCAAATTAAGCATATTCTCCTCATTTCATTAATAATCGTTTTGCTTGCGCAATTGCTTCTACAGTTATGTCATCTCCGGCTAACATTTTTGCCACCTCTTCGACCCGCTCTTCCAGCTTCAATTTTCTCACTGTTGAAGTTGTAACATCATCTGTGGATGCTTTTTCAATATAAAATTGTGTATCGGCAATAGCCACTACCTGGGGTAAATGTGAGATAGCTAAAACTTGACCCGCTTGGGCGATTTTATAAATTTTTTGCGCAATAGCTTGTGCTACTCGCCCAGATACACCTGTATCTACCTCATCGAATACAATCGATGTTTTATTTTCCCGTCTGGAGAAACTTGATTTAATAGCAAGCATCAAGCGTGAAAGTTCGCCTCCTGAAGCCGTTTTAGCTAAGGGTTTGAAACCCTCCCCTGGATTAGTCTGAATATAAAATTCTACTTGCTCATTCCCCTTGCTTGAGAATTTTCCACTCTCAAACTGTACAGAAAAATCGGCTTTTTCCATATAAAGATCTGCAAGCTCCTTTTTAATGTCTGTTTCTAATTCTTTCGCTATCGCATGACGTGCTGTGTTAAGATGTTCACTTGCAATTAATAGTTCTGCTTGTGCTTCTTTCAGTGCTTCTTCAAGACTCTCACTATTTTCTGTTCCACCCATCAAATCTGAGAGTTCAAGTTGGATTTTTTCCAAGGTTTTCAATACGTCAGAGAGTTCTGGACCATATTTTTTTCGCAAGGTATTCAAAGTGAGAATTCTCTCTTCGATTTGCAAAAGTTCTGTGGGATTAAACTCAATACCTTCAATTGCTGTTGATAACTTGGTTGAAACTTCCTCAAGTAAGTAATAAGCATCCATCGTTTTATCAGACAAATCTTGATAATCTTGATCAAACTCTGCAACATTTTCGAGTTCTGCCATAGCTGTACGTATTCCACTGAGACTTGAAAAGTCACCTTCTTCATCATCCAAGGCAACATAGGCTGTATTTAGGGCATCGGCTATATTTTTAGCATTATTCAGCTTATCACGTCGGGCCTGCAATTGCTCATCTTCTTTTAAATCAATCTCAGCTGCTTCAATTTCTTCAACTTGAAACTGCAAGATTTCGATACGTTGAGCAAATTCTTGTTCGTTCTTTTGACGTGTTTCAAGTGCTTGACGAATTTTTTTATAATGCTCAAACTTGACCTGGTATTCTGCCTTAATTTGCTCAAAATTTTCATCACCAAACTCATCAAGAAGTCGAAGGTGATGTTTAGCATTCATTAATTCTTGATTATCATGTTGCCCGTGAATGTCAACCAAAAGCTCGCCAATTTCACGTAAGGTTGTCAGATTCACCATTTGTCCATTCACCCGACAAACAGAGCGCCCATTAGCAAAAATATCCCGGCGTAAAATGAGTTCAGTACTTCTTTCAAGGCCCAAGTTTTCTAACTTTTGATCCAACTCCGCATTTTCCCCTGCAAAAAATAGACCTTCAATTTCGGCCTTATCCTTACCTGTCCGGACAAAATCGCTAGAGCTCCGTCCACCGAGTAAAAGTCCCATAGCATCAATAATGATTGATTTACCAGCTCCGGTCTCTCCAGTCAAAATAGTCATCCCGCTTTCAAAAGAAAGATGAATCTCTTCGATAATTGCAAAGTTCTTGATAGAAATTTCTTGTAGCATATTTTTTCCTTTTATAAACTTAATTCGTCATAAACGGTATTTGCTTGCCGTCTTGTTTCACAAATAATTAAAATGCTGTCATCGTCTGTCATAATAGAAAATATCTTCTTATTATAGCGATTTATAAGGCTTTTTTTAATCACGCTGGTTGTTCCTGGTTTAGCGGTGATTGAAATCATATTATCGTGTATTTTCAATTCTAAAATGGCCTCATTGGCTAACTCGTTATGCAAAAGGTCCTTTTGTTCTTCATCATGCTGTTGCGGCAAGGCATAACGATACCCCCCACGACTTCCAGGAATCTTAATCAGTGCGAGTGACTTAATATCACGGGAAACTGTTGCTTGAGTCACATCAATATCGTTAGCCAAAAGCTCTTGTACAAGCTCATCTTGAGTTTGTACTTCTTTAGTTGTGATGAGGCTTGAAATGAAATCAAGGCGTTCTTCTCTTCTCATACTAATGTTTCCTTTTCTGTTTGGAGTACATCTTCAACATTAACAAGAGGTGCTATTGTTGCATTCTCTTCTTTTTTTAAGTGTACTAAAAATTCAACATTACCTGCTCCACCTTTAATTGGTGAAAAGGTTAGATTTTTGACTGAAAAGCCAGTACTCAAGGCGTGCTGAATCACTTTTTCAATAGTTTGCTTATGAACTTTTGGATCTTTAATGATTCCATTTTTCCCCACTTGCTCACGACCAGCTTCAAACTGTGGCTTGATCAAGGCAGCCACATCACCATCTTGAGCTAAAATATCAAACAAAGGCGGTAAAATCAAGTCAAGTGAGATAAAGCTCACATCAATGGAAGTAAACTCAGGTTGTCCTTGCGTAAAATCATCTAAGACAGCCTTGCGGAAGTTGAACTGTTCCATAACCACCACACGCTCGTCTTTACGAAGTTTCCATGCCAGTTGGTTTGTCCCGACATCGAGAGCATAGACACGTTTGGCACCATTTTGTAGCATAACATCTGTAAAACCACCAGTTGAAGCACCAATATCCAAGCAAATTTTATTTTCCACAGAAAGCCCAAACTCTGAAAGCGCTTTTTCTAACTTCAAGCCACCGCGACTCACATACTTCAGTTTTTCACCTTTGAGTCGTAATTCTGTGGATTCCTCTATCTTCTGTCCTGGTTTGTCAAAGCGTTCCCCTGACTTGGCATCTACTACTAAGCCAGCCATAACTCCCCGTTTTGCTTGTTCTCGCGTATCAAACAAACCTTGATTTGCTGCTAAAACATCTACTCTTTCTTTCATTTTATTTCTAAACTTTCTATAATTTCGACTATTTCAGCACTTGACGTTATCTGTGCCAAATCACTTTTCACAGTAGACAACAATTTTTCTAAAGCTTCTTGCGCCCCGCCTAATCCAAGTAAGGCCACATAGGTTGACTTTTCTTCTGCTTGGTCCTTTCCAGGCGTTTTTCCTATTTCTTCAAATGTTCCTGTAACATCAATAATATCGTCACGTATTTGGAATGCTAAGCCTAGATTCTGACCAATTTCTCTTAATTTTGTAATTACTTCTTCGGACTGCTCCGCGATAATTCCAGCAGCAACAAAAGGAAAGGTTAACATTCTCCCTGTTTTTAAATGATGGATTTTCTTTACTTGCTCTAGAGATAATGTTTTTCCTTCGCCATCCATATCTAAAATTTGTCCCGCAACCATGCCCAAAGCACCACTTGCAAAAGAAAGTTCTTTAACTAAGGAAACAACGGTTGTAGCCGGTAAAGAAGCTGTAGAAAGCAGATAATAGGGATCTAAAAAGAGCGCATCTCCCGCCAATATTGCGGTTGCTTCATCAAATTTTTTGTGGTTAGTGAGTTGCCCCCGGCGGTAATCATCATTATCCATTGCCGGTAGATCATCATGAATCAAGCTACCTGCATGAATCATCTCAACAGTTGTCGCCACTTGATAATGCGCTGTTTCTAGAGTAACTCCTAATGATTCTAACATCTTGAGGAACAAAAGCGGACGAATTCTTTTGCCACCTGCAGCAAGTGAGTAAGTCACAGCATCTGCAAGATGTTGAGGAATTTCAGCATTTTTATAAAATTTTATCAGCTCTTGATTGAGCCTATTCATATCGGTTATCATTAGTTATATTATCCCATTTCACATAAATAATGTCCAATAGAAAATAGATAACATCACCTATAAAACTTCTAATTGTATGAAAAAAACGTTCTTTAATAAAGAACGTTATTTTATAGGCTCTGCTTTACAATCCAAGCTTACCCTTTAGGCCTTCCACCAACCCTTGTGCTTGCTCTTTGAGATTTTCAGGAGCTAATTTATCAACCTGATCACTCACTACATCTCCGGCTTTTTGTTTCACATCTTCTGGCACATTTGCAGCCAAGTCTTTAGCTTTATCGACAAGATTATTTAAATCCATAGTTTCTCCTTACTTTTATATTTTTATTATATCAAACACTCTAAAGAAGCCCAAATATTACAATATTGACTTATAAATCTTTTTTATAAGTCCAAATTTTAATCACATTTTGAGTTAAATGCTGTATATTTTTCAAAGTCACATCTTTTTTCATTGCCTTCTCTAAGGGAAGAACCGATTTCTGGATACTGAAACTTGCTAACAGGATCTCTTTCATCTCTCCTAAATCTTCTGCTACGCTGCCACAGAAAGCAATGGTGGGTACATTATTTTTCGCTCCCAGTTTTGCCATTCCAAACGGAACTTTGCCCTTAGCTGTTTGAAAATCCATTTGCCCTTCGCCTGTAATAATTAAATCAGCTGTTTTAATTCCTTCTTCAATCTTTAAAAGCTCAGCTATTTTACTAAATCCAGGCTCAAGTGTGCCTCCTAATAGGATAATAGCTCCCCCTAACCCCCCAGCTGCGCCGGTTCCTGGGATCTTTTGTAAGTCAATATTTCTTTCTTTTTTTATCTTTTGGACAAAGGCTTGTGCAGCTCTATCCTGTTGTTCCAGAATTTCTGCTGTCCCACCTTTTTGCTTTCCAAAAACTTTGGCATATCCTTCAGAACCAGCGTAAACATTGGTAACATCTGCTAAGCCGGTAATTTTTATATCCGAAAAATCTTGTTTTTCCAAAGCTTTCAGCAGCCCTAGCCCACCATCAGATGTGCCACTCCCTCCCAGGCTTAAAACTATCTCAGTCGCTCCTCTTTTTTTAGCATCAAGCAATAAGGCACCGAGTCCAAAAGTTGTGGCTTCTTGGATTGTCTTTTCATTAGGTTTAATTTTATCGATGCCGACAACCTCAGCTGCCTCAATCACAGCCAAACAATCATCGATGAGTAAATAGGAGGCGTGCATTGGGCGTTGCATTAAATCAACCGTTTTAACATTAATGAGTTTCCCACCTAAACCAGATTGAAGAGCGGACACACTTCCTTCTCCTCCATCAGCAATTTCAAAAGTCTCAACATTGATTTTGGGAAATACAGATAAAATCGCAGTTTTTACTGCCTGGTTTAACTCGGCACTCGTGGCTGATCCCTTAAAAGAATCAATTGCTACTACAACTTTCATATTTATTTCCTCGCTTTTACTTGTTAATGCTATTATAGCACCAAACCTTTATGTAAAAAATTAATTCAGGAAGCCATAACAAAAAAGAGATTGCCTAAGCAATCTTTTTATTCTCCTATAAACTCACTTTCAGAACCGTCTTTACCGACGATTTTTACTAGTGTTTTTTCAGCTTCATTTAATGTTGTTTTGAGTTTTTCAGAAAGGAGCATTCCTTTTTGAAATTCAGAGATGGCGTCTTCTAAAGCCACGTCTCCGCTTTCTAGTTTTTTTACAATTGTTTCGAGTTCTGCTAAATTTTCTTCAAATTTTGCTTCTTTTTTTGTTGCCATATGTATCCTTTACTTTATTTCTGCATGAACGGTACCATCACTTAAATCGATATTCACTGTCTCACCAGCTCGAACATCGTGAACACTCTTTATAATTTTACCATCATTCGCAGTTACCACTGAAAAACCACGCGCCTTAATTTTACTAATATCCATCAACAGAAGGGCCTGTACCAAGTTATCAACTTGATTTTTCTTTTGCTCATAGCTTTTTGCAAAAGCAGGTACTAGTTTTCCTGATATTAGTTCATAGCGATGTTTCTCACGACTCAGCTTAGTTTCAGTTAGATTTTGTAAACGACTCGTGAGATGATCGATTTTCTGAATATGTCCATCATAGAGACGCTCCGGCTGACGAAAAACTACCGAATTTGATAACTTTTCCACCCGTTCTCTTTGGACCTTGATGAGGTGTGTTACACGATTTCTCATACGAAGCTCTTGGTCATTTGACCACGCCAGCAAATCTAGTTTTGTATTAGGAGTTGCAAGTTCGGCGGCGGCTGTTGGCGTAGCTGCTCTGTGATCTGCAACAAAATCCGCCAAGGTCGTGTCTGTCTCGTGCCCAACCGAAGAAATAATGGGAATACGTGATTCAAAAATAGCACGAACGACAATCTCTTCGTTAAAGCACCAAAGGTCTTCGATAGATCCTCCCCCACGTCCAACGATAAGGATATCGATATCAGATCGATTATTCACTGCTTCAATATTTGCGGCGATTTCTTCCGCAGCGCCAGCGCCTTGAACTTTTGTCGGATAGAGTAATATCTGACTCATCGGAAAGCGGCGATTTACGGTAGTAATAATGTCTCGAATAACAGCTCCAGAAGGGCTTGTAATTACTGCAATTTTTTTGGAAAAAAGCGGCAACTCTTGCTTCCATTGTGGATTAAATAATCCCTCCGCTGTTAGCTTTTTCTTCAACTGTTCAAACTTAACTGCCAAAGCACCGATACCATCAGGTACAATATTTTCAATATTAATAGAATAAGAACCTGAAGGTGCATAGAGACTGATACGCCCTGTTACAAGCACTTTCATTCCATCTTCAAGTTTGAAATCAAGCTTTTTAAATTGGCCTGCCCACATCGTTGCTTGTATGACAGACTTTTCGTCTTTAATTGCAAAATATTGATGATTGGGACGTTGGCGAAAGTTGGAAATTTCTCCGGTCAAATAAACGCGTTCCAAATATGGATCGCGGTCAAACTTTGCTTTTAAGTATTTTGTTAGAGTTGATACGGTTAAATACTCTGTCATGCCTTTAATCTTTCTAAATCCACTGCTTATCTACATGTACTGACTTGTAAATAAATCTGGACGAAATTTTCTTTTTTATTTTACAGAAGCTTCTGCTGCACGTACAGTCTGTTCCATCAACATAGTGATTGTCATCGGGCCCACGCCTCCAGGTACTGGCGTGATTAGACCAGCAATTTCTTTCACCTGTTCAAAGTCAACATCTCCATGAAGTTTTCCATTCTCATCACGGTTCATACCGACATCAATAACTGTTGCCCCTTCTTTTACATCTTCTGCTTTGATAAAACGGTCTTGGCCAATGGCTACGACTAAAATATCTGCAGAACGCGTAAGCTCAGAAAGGTTTTCTGTACGTGAATGCGCAATGGTGACAGTGGCATTAGCCATCATCATTAGTTGAGCCATTGGTTTTCCAACGATATTGGAACGTCCCACAACAACAGCTTTTTTTCCTGCAAGTTCAACATTATAGGCACGGAACATTTCCATGATTCCTGCTGGTGTTGAAGGAATCATTAATGGCGCTCCGCTCCACAATTTACCCATATTTGTTGGATGAAAGCCATCTACATCTTTTTCAGGAGAAATCGCGAGTAAGACTTTTTCTTCTGATATATGTGAAGGCAGCGGCAACTGCACAAGAATTCCGTGCCAAGAGTGATCCTCGTTAAAGCTTTCAATAAGCTCTAACAGCGCCGCTTCAGACGTTGTTTCAGGGAGACGAATCACTTCTGACTTAAAACCAAGCTTTGCAGCTACACGCTCTTTATTTCGAACATAAACTTGGCTGGCTGGATTCTCTCCAATCAAAATGACAGCGAGTCCTGGCTGAATGCCTTGTTCTTTCAGTTTGATAACTCTATTTTTGAGTTCTTCTTGCATCTTTTCAGCAAGGGCTTTTCCATCAATTATTTTCATACTATTTATTATATCAGACTCCATAAATATGTGCCAACAGGTGTTTCGTGATTTTTTAAAAATTTTCTGTAACGTTCGCCTTCAGATAACACGCTAAGGGCTGGCTACTGTCTTTTAATAATTTTGATATTAGGAGGATTCTGATCTCCTAAGGACATGAAATTTTTCTTAGCTGATAACGTAAACACAAACATAGAAAGTAAATCTGCTGAAAACAGCAACACTAGTATAAATACAAGTGTATCGCCTGTCGCTTCACTGCTAGTACTCCCCTCAAAAAAATTGGGATAACTGGATGAATAAGCTTAATTAATACCAAACCACCTACACCTCAAAATAAAGAACTTGAAAGATCTACCCTTCCTTGAAAATCCAAAGGAAGATTTGAATAATCCCATAACTTCATATTAAACAAGTTTTCCATATCCAGCTGCCGATATATTCAATAAGCGTGACAATTAAGACGATAAATAGAGCAGAAAAAGATGATCGGAATTTTGAATTTCTCTTGTTAAAAGAAGAACCGCAGCGCTACTGCAGCCAGATACTGGGCACTCCGGACCTAAGAGTGCACCGCAGAAAACAAAGCATTTATATTAAAAAACAATCGACTACCTCCCAAAGCCAGCCCATAGTTGAATAGCTTGTGAAAGTCATAAAAAGAAACATTTACATTCTCCACTATCTTAGCTTTTCAAAACTATAATCAAATAGTCAGCTAAACTAAAAATATAGTGATAGAATAAAAGTATAAATCAACCCGGTGTCCATAGTAATTTTACTATGGGCTCCTTTTTTTGTTTAAATTTATCTGTTTTTATTATAGCAGTTTTATTCCTTCTCTCTTTACTGGTCATTTAATACCTCGCAAGTCTAGAACTTGACCTCAGATAGCAAATGTGAAATAATGATAATATAATAAAGAAGGACTAAAGTATCACTCGCCGGAGCGATGCTTATTAGAGTCATGCCAACTAACCTTAGGCCTTGTGGTTAGTTGACATGACTCTTTTTGTTTATCACTTGCTAGCGCTTTTCTGGTCCTTAAAAGCTAGCTCAATTATCTTTGCGAAAGAGGTGTAATATGTCGTGGATCTTTTTATTTCTTGCGGGAATCTTTGAAGTTGTTTGGGCTTCAACAATGAAATTAAGTCAAGGTTTTTCCATAATCAAGTATGATATTTTAACAATTATCGGGATGCTTGTTAGTTTTGGATTTTTGACCTTAGCTATGAAGAAACTTCCCTTAGGGATAGCTTATCCTATCTGGACAGGAATTGGAGCTGTCGGGGCTATCTTAGTAGGGGCCCTTATCTTTAAGGACAAGGTCCCTTCACTGACTTGGTTCTTTGTTCTGATGCTTGTTGTTGGACTGATCGGAATAAAAGTTACTAGTGGCCATTAAGCTGTCCAGCTTTTTAAAAGGAAAATAAAAAAACTAGCTTTAGTCTAGTTTTTTTTGTTTGCTCTTTTCCATACTGAAAAATATTTCCCATATAGAGCTGTAGCCAAATAGAAGATGATTGTGAGAAGCATCGGTAATGCACTAGCAGAGTAGCCTTGTGCAAATGCTGTCGCCCACAATACAATAGTTACAATATTAGAAAGCAACCATAAAGAATAACTGTCTCCGTATCCCTTGAATACGAGTAATGAAGCCGTTGCTCCAATAATTAGTGTAATAGAATCCCACATCGGATTTGTATCTCCCAAATGCGCGTAAATTTGCATCATCGGCCACCAAGCGATTAGCATTAAAGCTATTGCAATAAACCAACCTTTAACCGACATAAACTTCACGCCGTTTTCAATACGATGTCCCCAGGTTTTCCAAGTCAGGATTAAAGGAATATCAATAAAGGCGATAAAGACGATTTGATCTAAAACAGAAGCATAATGTCCTGCAGTCCAATTAATATAAATAAAGCCGAAAGCGCTAATTAATCCAAGTAAACCATTAATCGGCCGTCCAATCATCATATAGACCGTACAAGCCGAGCCTACAAGAGTCGCAAAAAGTGTAATCACAGATAGCAATGTAATTGGTGCCGTGAGAAAAAAAGCTAGTTGTACGCCTATGATAAAAGCCAGCATTACGCTGCCAGCTGTATTAATAGATTTGAGTTCATGTTTCAACCAAATAATATAGTTTTTCATTGTTCCCTCTTTTTAATTTGATTATTAAATTATAACATGAACAGGAATGAAAAACCTTTTTTTGATGAACTACACAAAAAAAAATGAAACATTTTTTGTTCCATTTTTATCTTATGCTTGTTCTTCCAGTGTTCGTTCGATATCTAATTTACGGATATTATGTGTCGCTTCAAGCATTTCAACTCGTCGAACTGAACGTGGTAAAAATTTCCGAATATCATCTTCATTGTATCCCACTTGTAATCTTTTATCGTCAAGAATCAAAGGACGACGCAATAATGTACGATTTTCTTCAATTATTTTGACTAGCTCATGAAGGGAAAGCTTCTCAAAATCTAGAGATAAACGCTTATAAGCACGGCTTCTAGTGGATATAATTTCCTCAGTCCCATTTTCAGTTAAAGAGAAAATCTTAAGAAAATCTTCGGGATCGATTTTATCAGTTATCAAGTTGATTTCTTCGAATTCTAACTCGTGATTCGTCAGCCACTCTTTGGCTTTTTTGCAAGAACTGCAAGCCATGACAGTATATACTTTAATCATATCCCTTTCCTCACTTTTCTTAATTTTATCTCATCTGTATTTAATATAATTATATCATTTTTAAAGCCTTTGTCAAATTACTCAACTTAGGACTTATTTTTAAATGTAAATGTAATGAAAAAAAGCCGCGCAAAAGCAGCTTTCATTCTTCATAGACGCGGTAAATTCTGTCCGATAAAAGACAGATGACTTCATAACCAATTGTATGGCGCCAATTGGCGATATCTTGAACAGTAATCTCTTTGTCTCCATTCTTACCGATTAGAGTGACTTGTGTTCCCATTTCATAGTTTTTCGGCAAGCGTATTGTCATTTGGTCCATCGAAATCCGACCAATAATTTCACAGTATTGGCCATCCACAATAACCTTAAATCCTTGCATATCTCGGGTCCAACCATCAGCATAACCAATAGAAACTGTTCCTACATAGGTATCTTCCTCCGCACGGAAAGTTGCCCCGTAACCGACAGTATCTCCTTTGTGGATTTTTTTAACATGTGTCAACTCAGAATGCAAGCTTAAAGCAGGTTCCAACTCATATGGGAGAGGGAGTTCCTCGCCGCTTGGATTTAAACCATACATTGCAAGACCAATACGCTCAATATCTTGCACTTCTTGATTTTGCCACAGGCCAGCGGCAGAATTTGTCGAATGGACATATTTTGGACGACGACTCAATTGACTGACTAAAGCATCAAATTTTGCCTTTTGTTCTTTAAATTGTGTCGTATCTTCTTCATCAGCAGTAGCATAATGTGTAAAGATTCCTCGCACGCTAATATTATACTGATCCGCTAGCTCGATAATTTGATTTGCTTCTTCAGCTGTGGTCACTCCAATACGGCCCATGCCTGTATCAACAGCAATATGAATTCGCAAACGTGAGAAGTGTTTATTCTTATTTGAATCAATAACTTGTTGGAGCCACTTTAAACTAGGCGCTGTTAAGGTAATATGCTGACTGGCCGCAATTTCTGCATGATCAGGTACAATACCGGATAGTACAAGTATAGGTTTAATAATTAATTGTTGGCGTAACTCGATGGCTTCATCAAAGTTGGACACACAAAAACCATCTACAAGACCATCAATATGCTGTGCAACAGCAACTGCTCCGTGACCATAAGCATTGGCTTTCACAACAGCCCAAAGTTCTGGCTTGTCACCGATATGTTCACGCATTTTTTTGACATTATTTTCAATTGCGGATAATTTAATAATCGCTGGTGTGTGGCGATGTGGTGCTGCTTTCATAACATTTACCTTCTTTTTATACTCAATCTTTGCTTTCAAGAACAACCATAGCAACTGCTTCTAGATTACTATGTGAAATACTCAAGTGTGCTTGCCCAGCAAAAGGGTGTTCTAGAAAATATGGTTTGCCTTTTTCATTTTTAGAAATTTCTATATGATGAAAGGAAAGCTGACTATCAAAACCTGTTCCTAAAGCTTTTGAAAAGGCTTCTTTTGCTGCCCAACGTCCCGCTAAGTATTCCGCTTGACGTTTTTTTGAAGTAAACCTTGCAAAATGAGCAAACTCCTTTGTTGTCAAGACGCGCTGGGCAAATTTATCATTGCGTTCTAATGCTTGGACAATGCGCGATATCTCGACATTATCTGTTCCTATACCGTAGATCATTTTTCTATTATACCAAATTTTCAGATACTTTATTTAAAATCATTCTTCTTATTTAAAGCTTAAAGAATGGAAAATAGGCTGAGCTTCCACCCAACCTATTTTTTTATTCTGCAATGATAACTTGCTCGCCAGGAGCTACTTCTTCAGGAGCTTCAACATAGATATGTTTAAATTCATCAGAATTCGTAACAACAACTAAGGTTACTGGTGACAAATGAGCATCTTCAATCATCTTTAAATCTGCTTCTAAAAGTAAGTCGCCTTTAGCAATCCTACTTCCATCTGTTACTTTAGCAATGAAAGGCTTACCCTCTAATGACACTGTATCTAAGCCCACATGAATTAACACTTCTACACCGGAGTCACTAAGTAACCCAATCGCATGTTTAGTAGGGAAAACTGTCGTCACTGTACCATCAAATGGTGCAAAAACTTTCCCATCACGAGGCTGAATACCAAAACCTTGCCCGAGCATTCCTTTAGAAAAAACTTCATCTTCTACTTTCGCTAAAGGAATAATTTGCCCTGACATTGGTGAAGCAACTGTTTTATCAAGATTTGCAACAATAGATGGTGTTGCTGTTTCTTCATCTACATAGTTGTCTGCTTTATCTTTTTCAGATTGAGGAATGCCGAAGAAGTAGGTCGCAACAAAACCACCAACGTAACCACCAATTAAGCCAAATACGTAAATCAACCAACGGTTATCCGCAATCAAAGGAATTAAAGCAATCCCACTTGGACCGATAGCAATTGCACCGACATGACCAAGTGATCCGATAATGGCACCGCCAATACCGCCACCAATACAAGCTGTAATAAATGGACGCCCCATCGGAAGTGTGACACCATAAATAAGAGGTTCACCAATACCTAAGAACCCTACAGGTAAAGCACCTTTGACAATTTCTGCGAACTCTTTATTTTTTCGCAAACGTACCCAGAGGGCCAAAGCTGCACCAACTTGACCCGCTCCAGCCATAGCAAGGATTGGAAGCAAGGTTGTAGAACCCGTCTTATCAATCATTTCAATGTGAATCGGTGTAAGTATTTGATGTAAACCAAACATAACCATTGGCAAGAAGAGGGCTCCTAAAAGGAATCCAGCAAATCCACCGCCTACATTAAGTACTGCATTAATTCCGCCTACTAAAGATGTTGAAATAGTTCCAGCAACTGGCATGATGAAAAAAATTGTCAAAAGACCAATCGCCAGGAGAGAAAGTGTTGGCGTAACGATAATATCAATCGAATCGGGAATTACTTTTCGTAAATTCTTTTCTACAAGTGATAAGAGCCATACGGCAAAGATAACACCAATAATCCCCCCTTGTTGCGCAGATAATGGCTGCCCTGTAAAGATATTGTTAATTGGTGCTTCTGGTGTAATCCCAGTCAACATAGTCACAGCACCAATAACTCCACCAAGTGAAGGTGTAGCTCCAAACTCGGTTGCTGCATTAATCCCCACATAGATTACCAAGTAGGCGAAGATACCCTTTTGAATCACACCTAGGACAGCAACAATCTGTGCAAAAGTCGCACCATCAATCGTACCTGCTGTTATCAAATTTGCAAGAATCGAAGCAATACCACCAATAAGTCCGGCACCTACAAAGGCAGGAATTAAAGGTGTAAAAATACGTGAAATCGAGTTCAGCACTTCTTTTATTTTTGAAGGTTTATTGTATTTTTCCTTGGCTGCTTTTTTTGTTTGTGCCGCACGCTCTTCAAGGCTAAGACCTGATGTATTAGGAAACTGTTCACCAAGTTTAACGCCCACTGTATCAACCATTTTTTGAGCCACCTTGTTTACTGTACCTGGACCAACAATAACTTGTAATGTTTCACCCTCAACAACACCCATAACACCATCAATAGCTTTGAGTTTTTCAAGATTTACTTTTGTTTCGTCAATCATTGAAAGTCGAACGCGCGTCATACAATGAACTAAACTTTGAACGTTTTCTGGACCACCAATTTCTTCGTAAATTTGCCGTGCAATACGTGTTACTTTATCTTCTGCCATCTTCATCTCCTAATTTTTATTTATTAGCTCAATGTATTTTTAATGAAACCTTTTGCCTGTACGAGTTTTTCTTGCGCCTCATCTTTTGCACTATTGGTTAAAATCATGACAATCGCCAGCTTAACATCTTCTCCCGCTTGGATAAAGGTTTGTTCTGCTGTTTCATAATCACAATCTGTAGCTTGCATAATGATACGTTTGCTACGCTCCACTAATTTCTCATTTGTCGGACGCACGTCAACCATTAAGTTATTGTAGACTTTTCCAATACCAATCATTGAAATGGTCGAAATCATATTTAATATTAATTTTTGGGCAGTACCTGATTTGAGGCGGGTTGATCCTGTCAAAAATTCAGCACCGCAGTCTACTTCAATAGGAAAGTCAGCATGTTGGCTAATTTCGGCATTCATATTACATGCTAGAGAACCCGTATATGCACCAATACTCTTCGCATAATCAAGCGCGCCAATCACATAAGGAGTGCGACCACTTGCAGCAATCCCAATCACCATGTCTTTTTTAGTCAATTCAAGGTCTATCAGGTCTTGTTTTCCAAGTTCAAAGTCATCCTCTGCGCCTTCTACAGCAAGAGTCATTGCTTTTTCTCCCCCAGCAATAAGACCTACAACCATACTTGCTTCAACTCCAAAAGTCGGAACACACTCTGCAGCATCAAGCACCCCTAAACGTCCACTTGTTCCTGCGCCCAGGTAAATAAGACGGCCACCTTGATTAAAACTTTCAATCGTTTTTTCAATAACTGGTTCAATCATCGGAAGTGCTTTTTCTACAGCTTCTGCAACTTTTTTATCTTCCTTATTCATCTTTTCTAGAGCAGTTGAGACCGACATTTCATCCAATCCAAAAGTTTCTTCGTTACGGCGCTCCGTTGTCAATTTTTCTAAGTTCATTTTATTTCCTTTTCTTTTAATTCAAACTTTTGCTTCGAGTAAATTACATCCAGTAAATCTCTGTCCTTTTCGATAACATATGCTACAACGTTAATATTAGGATGAGCTGGAAGGGATTTTTTACATACTTGGGTTTCACCCATGTAACGTCCATACAACTCATTATCAAGTGTTACAGCACCTTTATTACGCGTTTCTGTGTGCTCTTTTTGAATCTGTTCCACCTTTTTAAAACGAGCATTTGCGCTTCTGATTAAGTCGGGAGATTGATCATTTCTATTGTCATGTTCTCCTAAAACTGAAGTAAAATAGACTGAATCATTGTTTTTTACATGTAGAACGATTTTATCCCACTGCATATAATTTTCGAACTGATTGATCGTTGTTTCTGCTAATGCACCATCTCCAATATAAACTTCATCCGTCCCATACTTTAATAAATCAAGTGCAGCAGCTAGCGGATGCATATTCCGATGCTTTTCGAGAGTCGGAAGTCCAAGCCTTAAAGGTAAACGTTTCTGGGCATCACCAGCAACAAAAGCAACTCGCTTTAGACCATATTTTTGCAACCATTGATTCTGCTCGAACAAATAATCCGTATCCAGTCCAGTTTCGGGTCGCGGATAGTAGTTGTGCCAAGCTTCTAAATTAGCAAAATTAGCTCCTAAACTCCTTAGCTCTCCGATTTCATCTTCTACTAAAGTGCTGGCATTTAAACTAATTTTCATTTTATGACTAGCTTGGGCAATTTGTTGATTATCAATATGATAATCCATTCGTAAGCCCGTGACACCACATTGAATAAGTTCTTCTAAATGATCAAATGAGAAACCTGCGCGCTGCAAAGCCTCTCCTGAAATATCTACCATCAGTTCCAACTGGTTTACTTTAGCACAAGCGCCTAAATTTTCTAAGCGCATTTTATAAGCTTGAGCATCATCTTCAGGAATATGCATCGAAGTAAATATTCCTTTGAACCCTGCTTGTTTCATGCTTTTTATATATTGAATATCTTGTGTGGAAAGATTTTCATTCATAAAAATTGAAAAGCCAAACATACACACCTCTCTATTTCTGAAACTTTATTTCTTTTGTTAACGCATTCATTTTATCATAACCAAAACTTTATTTCAACAATTTACTTGTCTTTTTTTACTTTATTTTTTACCAAAAAAAAAATAAACCCAGTAAAACTGAAGTTTATCTGTATTTATCTTGATATTTCAAAAAAAAGATTTGAAATGAAATTTCATCCAACAGGAAAAAAAGATATAAAAAATCCCCAGTAAGGGGATTTATATATCTAAACTTATTTAGCCAATTCGTAGATTGCTTCAGCATAGATAACTGCTGATTTGAAAAGTGCATCCAATGGTTTGTATTCATTTGCTTGGTGCATTGTGTCTTCTTCGCCTTCAAACATTGCGCCATAAGCCACACCACGTTTAAGGAGGCGACCGAATGTACCACCACCAATTACTGTTTCGTAACCTTTAAGGCCAGTGTGTTTTTCATAAACACTAATCAATGTAGAAACAAGTTCATCTTCCATTGGTACATAGTGAGGTTCCATAACGTGATCGTTCATTGTTACTTCTTTTACACCCTCAAGAGCTTCAAGAACTGCTTTGATCTTATGTTGATCAGTACCTTGTGGGAAGCGGAAGTTCAATGCAATTGTACCTTCTCCGTTTTCATCAAAGTTCCAAACACCAGCGTTCATTGAAGTTGCACCCATAAGGTCATCATTGTAGGCTGTACCTAATTTTTCACCTTCGTGGTCATCGATCAATGTTTCAGCAGCAAGTTTAATGTATGCAGCGGCACCAGCTTCAAAGTCAAATTGGTTAAGGAATTTAGCAAGGTAAGTTGCACCGTTAATCCCTTTAAATGGCATTGCACCGTGAGCAGATTTACCATAAACTGTTACTGTTGCTTTACCATCAGCTTCTTCAAGGTCAAAACGCAAGTTTTTATCCGCATTTTCAGCTACAAAAGCTTCCAATTTTTCTTGGAGGTCTGTCGCACCTGAGATTACTGCAGTTGCAGATTCAGGAACCATGTTTTCAGCCAAACCAGCTTTGAATGAGTGAAGTACTACAGCACCAGCATTTTTTCCGTCAAAGTGAAGGTATTCTGTAACATTACCTTTTTCACCATTGATGATTGGGAACTCAGCATCTGGTGAGAATCCGAAATCTGGCAATGGCAATTCACAGTGTTCAAAGTAGTAATCCATATCTTTCCAACCTGTTTCTTCGTTTGTACCAACGATGAAACGGATTTTTTTAGACAATGGCACACCAAGGTCTTTCAAGATTTTCAAACCATAGTAACACGCCATAGTTGGGCCTTTATCGTCTGAAGCTCCACGTGCGTAAAGGTTACCATTACGGATTTCAGGTTCAAATGGGTTTGAATCCCAACCAGAACCAGCAGGTACAACGTCCAAGTGGCCGAAGATACCTAAAACTTCGTCGCCTTCACCGTATTCAAAGTGACCAACGTAGTTATCATAGTTTTTAGTTTGGTAGCCATCACGCTCAGCCAATTCCAAGAATTTGTCAAGGGCTTTACGAGGTCCAGGGCCAAATGGGTTTTCTTTGTCCGCATTGTCCATGTCCATTGCTGAATCGATACGAAGAAGTTCAAACAAATCTTCGAGCATTGCGTCTTTGCGCTTTTCTACTTCTGCAGTAAAATCAATAGTTGTCATGATTGCCTCCATTATTTTGACTTCTTGATAATATATTCACAAAAAGTCTGTTTTCTAAACTCCTATAATTATACCAAAAAAGTAAAACGTTTGCATTTATAAAGTGAAAACTAGTCTTTGAAAAACTTAAACATTTTGACTTGTGGTGTAGGCAGAGCGACTTTTGAAAGGTCCGTTAATTTTACCCAAAGTTGATTTTCATTCAGTTTTTCTTCTTGAGCAACAAAATTTTCCTCAGGAATGCATTCAATAACTTGAACAAACCATTTCAAGTGAGAAAAAACATGTGTAATTTCTCCAACCTTGGTCATACGTGAAATACTGTCTGGCAGATGAGTTGGTGCTAACAATGTATCATTATCAAAGTCTTCTTTAGATATCTCCTGCATAGGAAAGGTCCACATATTAGCAAGTAAACCTGTAGCAGAACGCCTTTGTAGATAGTATTCACCTTGTGAATTTTTTAATGCATAGGCATTGTAGTAGATGTGCTGCTGCTTTGTCTTTTTACTTTTGACAGGATACTTAAGTTGTGTTCCTTTAGTTCTCGCTTGACAATATGCAGCTAAGGGGCAAATCTCACATTTAGCAATTTTGGGTGTACAGACCATGGATCCAATATCCATAAGCGCTTGGTTGAAATCACCTGGATTGTCTTCCGAGATTAGCTCTCTCAACTTTTCATCAAATATTTTCCGCGAAGCAGCCTTAGAAATATCCGCATCAATTTCAAATAATCGACTCGTCACGCGCATTAAATTACCATCAATAGCTGGTTCAGATAAGCCAAAAGATATTGAAGCAATAGCTGCTGCTGTATAAGGACCAATTCCCTGCAAACTTTGAATATCCTTTAGTTGGTTAGGAAATTGCCCATCAAATTCTGTCATTACTTGCTGTGCCGCAATCTTTAAGTTACGAGCGCGTGAGTAATAACCCAAGCCTTCCCACAGCTTTAAAAGCTCATCATCATCTGCTGCTGCTAAATCCTCAATCTGAGGATACTTTTCCATAAAGCGCAGATAATAGGGCATAACTGTTTCAACCTGTGTTTGTTGAGACATAATTTCAGAAATCCAAACAGAGTAAGCCTCAGTGTTTTTACGCCATGGTAAAGGCTTTTTGTGGATATTGTACCACCCTAATAAATCCTGCTGGAACTTTTCTATTTCAGTTTTATCCATAAATTCTATTATAACAAGTTTTCACACAAAAATAGACTAGTTTAGCTCCTTATGCAAGGTAAAGTATAGTTGAAATAAAAAGAACAAATCTTTGATGATTTGTTCTTACTTGAATCTATTTTTGATTATCTTTTCCTAAAACTTCTTTGACCCGTTCAGCAACCTCATAAGGCACTCCTGCTTCAGCAACTTGTGCAACATCTGCCTCAGATATTGCTTTCAGTGACTTGAAGGTCGTCATTAATTTTTGCTTACGTTTTGGTCCAAGCCCTGTAATACCATCCAGTTTTGAAGAGAAAGTATTTTTCCCCCGTACTTGCCGATGAAAAGTAATCGCAAATCGGTGAACTTCATCTTGGATACGTTGAAGGAGAAAGAATTCTTGTGATTGCCGACTCAGCGGCACAACTTCTAAAGGATCTCCAAAAAGTAACTCGCTGGTTTGGTGTTTATCATTTTTGGCCATACCAGCAACAGGAATATCTAAACCAATTTCTTTCAGAATAGCCTTGGCAGCATTGACTTGTCCTGCACCACCATCCATTGCTATTAGATCAGGTAAAGCTGTACCTTCTCGCATTGCTCGGCTATAACGTCGTGTAATCACTTCTCGCATTGAGGCATAATCATCTGCGCCTTCGACCGTTTTTATCTTATATTTACGATAATCTTTCTTAGAAGGTTTTCCATTTATAAAAACCACCATTGCAGATACTGGTGAGGTCCCCATTATATTAGAGTTATCGAACGATTCTATTCTAACGGGTGTTGGTATATTGAGGATTTCTCCTAGATTCTCAATAGCACCTTGCGTTTTAAGTAAGTCTCTTTCGAGTAAGTCAAATTTCAATTGCAACTGTGTGCGTGCATTTTTAGTTGCCATAGCTACAAGTTGTTTCTTCTCTCCCCGGCTTGGTTTGAGAACTTTAGTTTGAGTTACTGCTTCGACTGCTTCCGCATCAATTTCTGAGGGAACTAAAATTTCTTTAGGAACCATGTGTTCAGCTTCTTGGTAAAACTGTCCAATATAAGTTAAGAAGTCATCTTCTGCTTCATTATAATAAGGAAACATATTAACATCACGCTGAATCATTTTTCCTTGCCGCACAAAGAAAACCTGTACACACATCCAACCTTTATCCACATAGTAACCAAAAACATCGCGGTCTTTTAAATCGTGGTTCATAACACGCTGTTTAGTTCTCAAAGTACCGATAGAATTAATAACATCACGATATTCTGCTGCTTGTTCAAATTCCATTTTTTCCGAAGCCGCAAACATTCTTGCCTTGAGTTCATTAATAATTTTTTTATCATCACCCGTTAAAAAATGTTTGACCTCTTGAGCCATGTCCTTATAGACTTGAGGATCTACATGATTAACGACTGGACAAAGACATTGATGAATATGGTAGTAAAAGCAAACTTTCTTTTCATGTAAACCACATTTTCTAAAAGGAAAGATACGATCTAAAAGGCGTTTGACTTCATTGGCTGCTTTAACGTCTGGATAAGGTCCAAAATACATTGCCCCATCTTTTTTTACACGACGGGTTATCATCAAACGTGGATATTTTTCATTTGTAATCATTAGGAAAGGATAATATTTATCATCCTTAAGCATAATATTATACTTTGGTCTATAACGTTGAATTAAGTTAATTTCAAGGACTAGAGACTCAATATTTGATTCAACAACAATCCATTCTAAATCTTCAATTTCACTGACTAACAGCTCTGTTTTTGTATTATGAGAACCATGAAAATAGGACCGCACGCGATTTTTTAAATTCTTCGCTTTCCCAACATAGATAACTGTCCCATTTTTATCTTTATGTAAATAGCATCCTGGGCTATCTGGTAAGAGCTCCAGCTTTGCTTTAATCGTGTTATTCATGGTCTTATTATAGCATATTCTGCATAGGCTAATCATAAATCGGAACTCTCCCCTGTGGGAGAGTTTATTTCTCTCTGGTCTTATTACAAATATCTTTTTTCATAGGAATCACTATGGTAAATTCTTTTATCCTCATCTGAATATTTAAATTTGCTCGTGTGAAACACTGACTTTTAAGTAACTATTTTATTTTTAAGAAAATAACATTACTGTAAAGTTACATCATATCACTAAGAAATATTTTTGTAACATGATATAATATTACAGAAATGTAGTTTGTGAATACACAAACTAATCTTTCGAACAATTTAGAGAGGTATCAAAAATGTTAGAAGTTATCCAATCGGTCTTAACCGACCAAGCCTTTATCGGAGCTGTATCAACCTCCGTTCTCATTATCCTTTTGGGCTATTTCCTAGGACGCAAAGAAATCATCAGCCCAGCCGCAGGTAAAATGCTGGCAAAACTAGTTCTGACCGCTGCTTTGCCTTTTCTAGCTTTCAACTCTTTCATGCAAGATATTGATGCAGAAAGTCTACGTCAAGGGATGAACTTGCTCATTTTAGGTTTTGTTTTTCATATAGTCCTCATTTTCTTAACCAAACTTTTTTATCTCAAATACCGGGGGAATGTGGATAAAAGTGACGTGCTTCGTGTCTTGACTATCTTTGGCTCAACAACTTTCTTCGGTATTCCGATCATTGCTGTACTTTACCCGGAAGGTGTGCTCGGCGCCTCCATTTTCAATATTGGTTACCGCGTCTTTCTTTATAGTTATGGCTATATCGTCACTTCCGGTCTTCGTCTAAAACGTGAAAATATCAAAGCAATGATTTTCAATCCCATCGTTATAGCTACTTTACTTGGCATGATCATTTGGATTTTCCAAAACTCATTGCCACAAGTAACTGTGACAGGAGAGGAGGGAGAACTTGTACAGACAGCTTTTGCCCGTGTTGACCTTGTTGCACCTTGGCTTTTCCGTCCAATGACCACCCTTGCAAGTCTGGCTTCACCATTGGCTTGGATTTCAATTGGTGTAACCTTGAGTCAAGTTGACGTGAAACACGCGGCAGCCAGTAGGGAATCGTGGTTTTATTCACTCATTAAACTTGTGGTAATTCCTTTAAGTGTCGTCGGTTTATTACTTTTGACTACCATTACAGGCCTATTCCCTGTTGATTTTTTAACTGTCGCTGTTGTTTTCTTAATGGCTCTTACGCCGCCAGCTACAGTTGCGGTTGCTTTCTCTATCTCATCAGACCGTGAATCCGTAATGTCATCAAATATCTCGCTTTTAGCAACCATCGTAGCTGTCGTGCTTTTACCATTCATGCTCATTGTGCTTGAAGTCATTAATAACGCAGGATTGTTCTAAGAAAAAGCGCAGATAAAGCGCTAGAAAGATAAAAAATGAAAGTATTATTTTACGGTGTTCGTCCCGTCGAAATGGAATATTTCCATAAAATTAACAAGAAATTTAACTATGACCTTATTTTAGAAGAAGAATTACTCAAAGACGATAATATTGAGCTTGCAAAAGACTGTGATGCAGTCATTCTTCGGGCCAACTGCAAGGCAGACAAAGCTTATATTGATCTCATAAAAACATACGGTGTACGTTATCTCTTTACCCGGACAGTTGCCTACAATCATATTAATGTTGAATATGCAAAGGCAAATGGCTTAAGCGTGGCAAGAGTTCCCAGTTACTCTCCAAACGCTATCGCTGAACTTGCAGTTTCCCTTGCCCTACAATTATCTCGGACAGCACCTATGATTCCCAATATGACTAAAAAAGATTTCCGTGTACAAAATAACTACTTCGCAAAAGAAATGCGCAACTCAACCGTGGGTATTATTGGTACAGGAAAAATTGGACTGACTGCCGCAAAACTCTTCAAAGGGTTAGGCGCTCGTGTTCTTGGATTTGACCTCTATCCTCATGATGAAGCACATGAAATCTTGGAGTACGTGAGTCTGGAAGAACTTCAAGCACAAACTGACATAATCTCTTTACATGTCCCTTATTTCGCTGGTTCTAATGATGAAATGGTCAATGCGGCGTTTTTGAGTAAAATGAAAGTTGGCAGTATTCTTATCAATACATCGCGAGGCGAAATTCAGAACCACACGGATATTTTAGAAGCCGTAAAATCTAATAAGTTGCGTGGTTATGCAACAGATGTTTTCACTGGCGAAAGTGCCTACTTCTTCAAAAATTTTGAAGGAAAAGCATTGCCAGATCCTGTAGTTGAGGAACTGGTAAATCTCTATCCCCAAGTACTTATAACACCTCATATCGGAAGCTTTACCGATGAAGCACTGGTCAACATGATTGAGACAAGTATGGAAAACCTCAGAGAACATGAAACTAAGGGATTTTCAATTAATACATTGTGAGAAGTTAAATCATTTTGAAGAAGTAAATAACCACTTCCACTTAGCTAATTTAATTTGTTCATAATAAAACGTCTATTACAAATGTATAGACGTTTTGTTTTTCTTGTATTTATGACACGCTTTTCTTCATTATTTCAAGCAATACCTTAACATCTTCTACTCTGGTATTTCCCGTTTCCTTATCAATAATGGAGCTGTAGACATGAGGGATGATTTTCTTAACGCCGGCATCCACAGCAATCTGGACAATCTCTTCAAAGTTTTCTAAGTCAATACCGCCCGTCGGCTCCAAGTAAAAGTCATACTTGGCACAAGCTGCAGCAACAACTTTGTATTCTTCAATATGTTCTAAGCCTTTCATATTGAAGAATTTTACAGAAGATCCACCCATATCTTGAAGAAGGCGGATAGCTGTTTCGACTGGCACAACTGCTTCTGGTGCTTGAGAGCTTAAAGGTCCTGTGGCGATATTTACATAGCCAACTTTTCCTGTTGGGGAAATCAAGCCATTAACGACTGTATCATCTTGCCCCAAAAGTGCACGACTGGTTGCGACTCCTGTGAAAACTTGGTTGACATGTTGCGGCTGTAAGACAGCTGAAAGACGAGAAACCATCTGCGATTGGTTCGGATCGCCTGCACCTAGGCCAACAGAGAGCGCATTATCCGTGACAGCAATATAGCGTTTCATGTCTTTAATCGCCGCTTCGTCAGTTGCATAATTTTTTGAAAGTACTCCAACAACAACATGTCCCTCTGCTGCATTGTATATTTCTTGAGCATTTTCCACAGAACCTGCTAAAACATTTAGACAAAGACGGTCTTCTAAGTAATTTGGTGTTTTTTTCATTTTATCCCCTTTTATTTCATGATTGTTTTAAGTTTTTCAACAATGAGCTGCATTTCTGCTTCATTAACTGCGCGGATGTCAAATTCGATAATACCATTATTGGCTTGGTATTCTCGTGTATAGACAGCTGTATCGCCTTCCTTAAGCTTGTCAATAACTTCTAGCGCACTCATAGAGTCTGATTCAACCTTGATGCTAGCTCTAAAAATTAGACGACCAGCACCGTCTTGCACAATATGAGCTTTAATTCCAGAAATCTCATTAAGTCCACTAATAAACGATGCTAAACGTGCTTTCTGGCTGATTTCTGTTTCACTTTCTGTAGCCAAATATTGCTCTAATGCTGTTACAAAACCAATAATATTGTCCTTGCCAATTTTCATAGAACGGCCGATACCTTGTCCCTGTAATTGTAGCCATTTGATATACTTATCTTTCCCAAGGACCATTGCTGATGATGGTGCTTCAAGCGCTTTTGCGCCAGAGTAAATGACTAAGTCAGCACCGGCTTGGTAGTAAGTTGTCAAATCTTCTTCTGCAGCTGCATCTACAATCAAAGGTAAATTATGTTTTTGGGCAACCTTAGCCATTTGAGCAACCGTAAGCATTGATTTTTGCACCGTGTGATGACTCTTGATATACAGAAGAGCTACTGTTTTATCTGTGATTTCCAGTTCTACTTGTTGCGCAGAACACTGATTTGCCCAGCCTGCTTCAACAACTTTTCCGCCTCCAAGCTCAACCATGACTTGAACACCTGTTCCGTAGTTCACATTATGACCCTTAGGCAAGACAATTTCACGTTTTTGGATGCGATCCGTAAAAGGATGAGCAGCATGATACATATCTCCTTGACCAATAAGAGCGGCAACAGCTTGAGCAATCCCTGCAGAAGCACTGGAAACAACTGTCGCATTCTCAGTACCCACTAAGTCTGCGATATAATAACCGGTTTTCTCCGTCAATTCACTCATTTCAAAGAAGGATTGCCCTGCTAATTTTTGGGCTTGAGCGACTTGATCAGAGACCTTTGAGACGCCTAAGATGGTCATTTTCCCACTGGCATTGATGACTTGCTTTAGATTAAACTTCTTGTGTATATTTTCCAATTTATTTCTTCTCACTTTCTTGATAAAGTACTCCTGCAACAGTACAAGCAACAGGGGTTAAAATTTGCTCGCTTTGCTGTATATTTCCGTTAGAGTCCACGAGATTTTCCTGATTATCTTCAAGTTTGAAGAAAGTTAAATCGCCATCTTTTCCCACTTCTAAACTTCCTTTATTTTTTAGACCAAAATTTTTAGCTGGAACAGTTGTCACAGCTGAAATTAATTCTTCTAGTGAGTAACCTACTTTTAAAAGCTTTGATAAAGTTGTCGCCAAATCATAAACGGGGCCATTTTTACGGTTACGGATATAGATGTCTGTTGAAATACTTTGTGCCCTTATTTCTTCCTCCCTAGCAACTTGAGCAACTTTGAAGTTAAAACTGTCAGTGCCGTGACCGATATCGAAAACAATCCCTTGACGATAAGCTTCTAGGGCAAAGTCTTTAATTTCTCCGTCTGTAGCTAGAATCCCATTTTCCTTGCCATTAAAGCAATGCGTGACAATATCTCCTGCTTCTAGCTCTTGTAAAATATCCTCAAGTTTTGGTGGCGCAGAACCAATATGAACCATCAGGGGCAGCTTCACTTTACTTTGCAGTTTTTTCGCCATTTGTAAGGGGATGATACCATTTTGACCAATAACGGTCTTCGACATACGCGCTTTGATACCTACAATGAAGTCAGGCAGTTCTTGAATACACGCGATATTTTTTTCCTCATCAATGAGTGACAAATCCGAAAGTTCATCCTGAGTGACGATACCCTTTTTAGAAATATTAAGCAGGGCGAAGACATTTGTTTTAGCTTTTTCTGCAAGCTCATAGAAATCTTTGATATTGGATTCCCCTGATGATCCTGCATCAATGACTGTAGTTACACCTGTAGCTATCCCGATTTCATCTGGATAGTCATAATACAAGTCCATCTTTTTAAAGCAATGGACATGAGAATCAATCCAACCGGCAGAAACATAGGCGCCCTTTGCATCAAAAACTTCTTTAGATTGACCTTGTAGACTATTAGCTAGGTCAACAATCTTGCCTGACCTGACTGCTATTTCTAAAGGATTTCCTTTGATATCTCGGGCATTTTTAACAAGTAAATCAAACATACTAAATCTCCTTAACCTTGAGCAACGACAGGGAAGAAAGCTCCCATAATCATTGCACCAAGGATTGCACCACCAGCAATTGGTTTATCCCATTTGTAAAAGATAATTGCTCCAATAATCGAGCCGATACCGACAGGAATTGATGCAGATGTCGCATACAAAACGATAAGTGGACCCAAGAACCGCCCTGCTGCATTTCCAGCTCCCATCATGATATCTGCTCCGAAAGTTGCTTCACCTGAACCTAAAGTAAATTTACGAATCAAGATAATCACACCACCGATAATGGCTCCGATAAGCCCCCCTGTGAGTAAAGCGAGCGGGAAACTATCAACAGGACCTGTAATCCCTGCAGCCAAAAACATGGCTGGAATACCAATACCGACACCTGTTAAAATTGAGCCGCCTAAGTCTAAAATCCCGACCAACGAGCCTTCTAGAACACGCGCAAAGAGAAAGCTTGCTCCAAAAGCTGCGGCTGCACCATAGGATTCGCCATCTAATCCTGCTTTTAACATGGCAACAATCGAAACTTCATTAAAAGCACCAACACCATAAGTGACATACATGTGTGTGCCGGCGAATACGGCTGCTGCCATAATAGCCACCAAGATTGGGAAAGCCCAATCCGCAAACCAAAAACTCTTTTCTTTCATCAAATCATTTTCTTGCATTATATTTTCCTCACTTTATCTTACTGTTACTAAATCATGTAAATCTTCAAGCCAAACTGGATGCGGCAGGTTAAACTGATCCAAAGCCTGCAAATCAATTCCACGAAAGAAAGCAGAGAAGATGAACAAGAGAATAACTGCAACAAAGATAATCTTCGTCAACTTACTCCACCCGCCTTCATCTACGCCTTTACCGATAAGGATACCCAAGACAACACCCGGTACTGCATTTCCCATGATAAGTTGAGCAATACCACCAAATAAGGTTGCCCAAAACCCTGTACGTTTTCCTGCATCTAGAGCTGCCAGCCAGAAAACAATCGGCATAACAAAGTTGATCAGCATTGTCGCCGCAGGAACTAAGACAGCGACAGCAGAAACTTTTAAACCTTCAGGAATAGCAGTCGCTGTCGAGTTCAAGAAAGTCACGACAATAGCACCAAAAATTGCGCCGGCAATCGCCATTTTCTTTGGGTTATGTACCGTTTCTTCAACATTTTTATTACGTGCGAGGAGCGAAGCAGCTGCCCAGTTGGGCAAGATACGGTGGGTAACATCCTGCGTAAAAGCTCCAGCACCAACGGCAGAGGCCCAAGCATTGAAGAAGAAACCCAAACCAAATGAGAAATGCGATGCGGCATCCCCTTCGCAGGCATTCATTTCTCCCATGGTTCGAAAAGCACCCAAACCTTGCGTTGTCGGAATGTGAAACATTCTTGCTGCACCCATTCCGGCTGAAAAACCGAGTAAACCACCTATGACAAGTGATTTTAAGATGACGATAATATCCATAAGATAAACTTTCTCCTTTTAAATAACCTTATTAATGACTGGAATTTTTATTCCTTGAATTTCGTGTGGTGCTTCTGTAAAATGAACGCTTCCCATTTCAATCATCTGCATGTCAACAACCACTTCCAAGGTAACCTGAAACTCTACTTTTTGCCGCGGCATGAAGAAAAAGAAGAATTTTTCTGTCCATTCTCTTTTTTGGGCTCTGATGACTCTTATATCATTGGGCTCAATTCTTAGTAAGACATCTTCATTATTTTTAATAATTTCAGTTTGTATCTTATTCAAAGCACTAGCAAAAGCGTTTTTTTTCGAGTAGCCCTTGCCTTCTACAACAACTCTTCTTTGAACTTTTAACATTATTATACCCCGTGTTTTTTCTTATAAGCTTCAGTCAAAGCCATTCCGAGCTCTTCTGTATCCATAAAGCCAAAGCCTAAAACTTGAACCCCTTCTTCTATAGCTGTCACCCCCTCTTGTACAGATCGCATACCGTGACGTTCAGTATAACCATATTTTGTTGCTGCTGTTAAAGCACCAGCTCCTCCGGAACCGCAGAAAGATAAGCCCATGTCAGCTCCTTCCTTTTTCATCATATCTCCAAGGCGCATATCCGCCGCCATCCCAGGGATGACAAGAGCTTCTCCCCCTGCTGCTTCAATACCTTTAGCAATATTTTGCCCTTTGCCCATACGATCTCCGATTACGATTTTTACCATTTTATGTTCCTCCATTTTTATTAATTAATATTTCCTAAAACATTTTCCACGTGTACAGCGATAAGAAAGATTTCACTCTTATCAAGAATTTTGATGCTATCCGCAACTTCTTGAGCAAGCTGCATCGACTGCTCACTCAAATCGGCAAAGAGGCTTCTGTCCATTTCTGGCAACCTCTCACCAGACAAGTGACGCGTAATAACGGCGTCAAAATGATTGATCATTACTTTCCATTGCAGTTCATTTGGTGTAAGCTTTTCCCTAAAAAAAATTTTTTCAACATCTTTTACAAGCATTCTTAATGTTTCAACTTCTCCTGAAATATGCTGTTCCAGAAGATATTTTTCTACTGTTCTCATTTATTCCTCTCTGACTCTCTTTTGAAATATTGCGTCAGCGCAAAAATTTCTGAATCATTTATTTCTAATTCTCGTGTAAGAAAAATTTTCTTTACTTGAGTTGTAAATTCTTCATCTTCTAACTCTCCAAATTCTTGGTATTGTTGGTCAAACATAACTCTATTCACCATCAACAAGACATGTAAAAGAAATCCTTCTCTATACTCTGGTTGCAATTTATCTCTAAGAAGCAAAGTAAGTTCCTCATATATCATATAGCCATTGAATATAACATTTCGACTGAGTTCCTCGTTTTTTGCTTTATCCTTCTTGAAAAACTTGTCTCCTACGCTTCCTATACCTGCATTGAGTAATAAATTAACTTGTTCTTGTATAGCAGCAATATCTGATTTACTTACCAATGCCTCTACTTCAATAATAGGTACAGAAATATTTTCAATAGGAAAAACTGATATTACTAAATCTGGTTTTAACTTATTAACAAATCGACGGCAATTAATAACTGAAGCGAAGCCTACAATATCGATGCCTTGAACTTCTTTTGCAATTTTTTGCTGTATAAAAGAAGCCACTCCTACTCCGGTAGAACAAACATACAATACTTGAATTTTCTTCCCTGAATGAGTATTTTTATCTTTAGAAGCAATAAAATGTAAGGCCACATAAGCAACAAATGAATCATCAAAATCAAAATGAAGAGACACATAGAGTTCCAAAGCTGTCTTTATTGCCAGGAAAATTTTTTCTTGTTTTTTCTTAATATCCTGCACAAACGGATTATATTCATTGAGGTACATATTCTCTTTGGAGAAGCGTAAAGAAAAATGGGTATAAAGATTTTGAAATAGTTGTGAATCCCTTTCAAAGTTCATCTCCATTTCTTGGCTTACCTTTGCCATAATATGTGTTGTAAGAGCTCTCACATCTACTTTGTCCATATTTGTTTGTTCACTCAAGATATACCGAACTTCTTCCCTTGTCAGTTCAAAGCCAAAATGCTTATAAATGTGAGCAAGATACAATTTCAAATCACTATCCCCAGATTTTAAACTTTCAGAAATTTGAAAAGTCTTATTTATTCTCAGCCTAGAAATAGATAAACATACTCGAATGATTAAGGAAAAAATAGCATAATTATCTACTTCTTTCGTTAAACGTGTGAAGTATTTCGTTGTATATCGAACAACTTCTTTATAAACTACTTGAAGTGCTTCATTTGAAATTATTGAAGATTCTTCATCGTACTCATCCCCCATTTCAACGTGTGCTATTAGACTTGAAATATCATAATTTGTAAATTCTGTCTGTAAAATACTAGACAATAAATTTCGCACCCGTATTTCATCCCCTGAGAGAGTATAACCATTTTTATTTCCTTTTATATGTACAAGAAATTCTTTAATTTTTTTCTCCAAAATTGAAATATCACTAAAAATTGTGTTCTGACTTACCCCAAATTTTTCAGCCCAATAATTACTTGTGATGGGTTTTTCCGATAAAAACAAATCCAATAAAATTTGATTCGCTCTTCTCTTATGATCCATGAAAGAAGAAAAACGCTCTGTGGACTGTAGAAAATCAATGAATTCCCTTTTCTTTTTTTCATTAATCTCTAGAAAATATCCTCTTCCTCTTTGCGAAATTAATTCTTCTCCTTGAGATAAAAGATAATCCTTAATCGCAGCTATTTCATTTTTGATTGTCCGTACAGAGATTCCAAATACCTCTGCCAATTCATTGGACGTGGAAGGACTCTTAGCCTTGAGTAAATAAAGCAAGATGTTTATTTGCCTCAAAGACAATTTTATTATCATAATTCTCCTTTCTTTTCTCTCTGCGATATTCGCTTTATATTCATTATAGTTAAAAGAAACCAGAAAGAAAACACAAAATGTATGCCCTTTCATAAGTGCAATATTTTATAAACCTTCCTACTTAAACAAAAAAAAGACAAGTTTTACCTTGTCTTTTTTATTAACTTATTTTCTCTCGATGACTGCTTTAATTTGAGATTAACGACTAAAACAATACTGACAATGACCAGTAAAAACCATGAAGACATTTTCCCAAATCCTACGAGATGCCAGATTTCTGCTTGATTAGGATACCGGTAAGCATTAAAAAATGAAGCAATATTTTCAGCTATGTAGATAAAGAAGCCAATCAGAGCAAAAGAGAAGAGTGCCTTCATTTTATATCTTTTTCTTCCATTAATACAAAAAGTGAACTGAGTGCGCCAAAAGATTAAGACAATAGCCAGAATAATAAAATACCGTAAATCATGGAAGAAATAATTGGTAAAAAAGTTCAGATACAAAACTGTGGATAAGCCAAAACTAAGCCTTAATGGTGGCCAATATTCCACATTTAGCTTCAACTTTTTCCACGATTGAACAACATAACTCCCGACACTGGCATACATAAACCCCGAGTAAAAAGGGACATTCCAAATTTTTAAGTAAGCCGGCTCAGGGTAGGTCCAACTATGGCTGATATTGACTTTAAAAATCTCTAAAATTAACCCTAAGATATGAAACAAGCAAATAATTTTTAACTCTTCAAGTGTTTCAAATTTTAATTTAACCATCAAAACTTGAAACACAAGTAAAATCACAAAAATTAAATCATAACGTGGGATATTGGGAAAAGTCAATCCACGTGTTATCGCTAAGGTAGCAAAAACGGCAAGTGGAAAGAGACAACAAGCGGCTTGGATTTTTGCAAAGTTGAAAAGCAAGTTCACACCGTTTTTTAAACCATTCATATCCTTATTTTAGCATATTTTCATCTGATAAAAGCAAGCTCAAAAAAACTCCCATCTTGGGAGTTTCATCTTATTTTAAGAGTCTTAAAACATTCAATATTGCGATGAGTGTTACTCCAACATCCGCAATAACTGCTTCCCACATGGTAGCAATGCCGAAAACAGCAAGGATAAGGAAAATTGCTTTTATACCAAGAGCTAAAACGATATTTTGGACCACAAGTTGTTTCGTTTTCTTAGCAATTTTAACGGATTGCGCGATACTTGACGGTTTATCGGTCATCAGTACCACGTCAGCTGTTTCAATCGCAGCATCAGAGCCTAATCCCCCCATTGCAAAACCGATGTCAGCACGCGCAATAACTGGTGCATCGTTAATTCCATCACCAACAAAAGCGGTAAGACCATCACCTTGATCAAGTACTTTCTCTAGTAAAGCAACTTTATCCTCCGGTAAAAGATTGGCATGATAATCTGTAATTTTCAGTTTTCCAGCAACCTGAGCAGCAACTTTTTCACTGTCCCCTGTCAGCATTGTTTGTGAAATGTGAAGCTTATTTAAAGTCGCAATTGCTTCTTCAGCATCTTCTTTAAGGACATCCGCTACTAGGATAACGCCTTGATATATACCATTTTTAGCAACATAAATCAAAGAACCTAAGGCGTCGCTTTCAGTAAAGTTAACGTTGTAGATTTTCAGCAGTTTTGCATTTCCGACAAGAATCTCATCACCCTTATAGATTGTACGTGTACCATGACCTGAAATTTCTTCTGACTCTGTTACAGTGATTGTGTCTAAGGCTTGATTTTCTTTGAGCGCAAGTCCCAATGGGTGAGTAGAATGAAGTTCACCAATAGCTCCCAGATAGAGCAATTCTTCTCGTGCAACACCCTCTGCAGGAAAAACTTGAGTAACTTTAAAATTCCCTTGTGTCAGTGTTCCTGTTTTATCAAAGAGCACATGTTTTATTTTAGTCATTGCTTCAAGGTGATTACCACCTTTGACTAAAATACCATTTTTCGATGCGGCACCAATCCCAGCAAAGAATCCAAGGGGAATGGAAACCACCATTGCACAGGGACAAGAAATAATTAAGAAGGTAAAGGCGCGTGTCAGCCAGTCCGACCAGTCCTGCTGGAAGAAAAGTGGAGGTACTAGAGCGATTATCGCTGCTGCAAAAACCACAACTGGAGTATAATAACGTGCAAATTTTGAAATAAACTGTTCAGTCGGTGCTTTATTTTCTTGAGCATTCTCGACCAGATTTAAAATTTTAGATACCGAAGATTCCCCAAAAGTTTTTTCAACTTGGATTGCCAGGAGACCATTAATATTCAAGAAGCCTGAAAGTACTTCTTCTCCTTCACCCACCTCACGAGGTAGGGACTCTCCCGTCAAAGCTGCTGTATTAACACTTGATTGTCCAGACAATACAAGGCCATCAAGTGGTACTTTTTCTCCAGGCTTTACTTGTATCACTTCACCGATAGTGACATCTTCTGGAGACACATCAACAAGTTTTCCTTGACGCTTAACAGTCGCAACTTCTGGGCGAAGGTCCATCAGTGCTGCGATTGATTTTTTACTATTCCCAATCGCACGATCCTGAAAATACTCTCCGACTTGGTAAAAAAGCATTACCGCAACGGCTTCAGCGTATTCTCCCAATGCAAATGCCCCGACAGTTGCAATACTCATGAGGAAGAATTCATTGAAAATGTCCCCCTTAAGCAATTGTTTTATCGCTTTGAACAAGACACTGTGCCCGATTAACAAATACGTTAAAATGAAGAGCGGTGTTTTAAACTGAGGCGCAAAATCGAAAAAGCTCAACATCACCAATAATAAGGCTGTGATAATGATGATGATCAGTTCATATTTGCCTTCCTCTTCACTTTTATCTAAACTTGCATTTAGATTTATTTTCGTGCTGCAACAGGTGCTGCAACAGGCAGGATCTGAATCATCAGAATCCCCTGTTACTTCTGTGCTACTTGAGTTGTCAATCCCATCAGCAGTCACAAGTGCAGCTTTAGCTTTGTGTTTGAGGCAATTACATGTGTCTTTTACACAGTGTGCATCATGTCTTACCTTATTTTGAGTAGATTTAAACATATGAAACTCCTTTTATTTTATATATGTATCACAATGGATATCTTCTGTTGGGGACCAGTGCATTGACTCTACTGTAGCATCAATAACTTCTAGTAGATGATTAAGTTCAGGGGTTGTCAAGGAATAATAGATATATTTTCCTTCTTTTCGACTTGTGATCAATCCACAATCACGCAAACATGATAAATGTTGTGAAAGGTTTGATTGTCCTGACTTAGTTTTATTAAGTAACTCTGTGACTGTCATTTCCTTTTCACGTAATGCTTCAAGGACATTAAGCCTTGTCGTATTAGATAAGGCATGAATCACTTTTTGACGTTTTTCGGTTAAATTCATTATTCATCTCTTTATATTAGTTTGTACTAATATGTTATCAAACTTACTCATATTAGTCAATACTGAATTGTTTAAAACTATTCAAATCTAAATTTTTTGTACAAAAAAATCCTAAACGAAAGTGTTAGGATTTCATTATTTTTACAACCCAAGACGTTCAAAGATAACATCTACACGTGACAAGTGATAATTATAATCAAAAGCTGCATCAATATCAGCATCTGTCAGTTTTTCACGGATTTTTTCATTGCTTTCCACCAGTGGACGGAACATGATTTGTTCATCCCAGGCTTTTGCTGTCAATGGTTGAACTAAGTCATATGACTCTTCTCGTGTCATGCCTTTTTCGATAAGCATAAGCATAACATGTTGACTGTAGATTAAACCAAAAGTTGCATCCATATTACGCTTCATGTTTTCTGGGAATACAGTCAGATTTTTAACAATATTACCAAAACGGTTTAACATATAGTTGATTAATTCAGTCGTATCTGGTGTAATAATACGCTCTGCCGAGCTGTGTGAAATGTCACGTTCATGCCACAACACAACATCTTCCATGGCTGTCACGACATGTCCTCGAATAACACGCGCCAACCCGGTCATATTTTCAGAACCGATTGGATTACGTTTATGGGGCATTGCTGAGCTTCCTTTTTGACCTTTGGCGAAGAACTCTTCTACTTCTCGTTGTTCTGATTTTTGAAGACCACGGATTTCTGTCGCCATACGCTCAATCGAAGTCGCGATTAGTGCTAGCGTACTGAAGTATTCTGCATGCAAATCACGCGGTAATACTTGGGTCGAAATCTCTTGTGGACGAATTCCAAGCTTGCCACATACATATTCTTCAACAAAAGGCGGGATATTGGCAAATGTACCTACAGCACCAGAAATTTTACCCGCTTCAACCCCTTTAGCTGCATGTTCGAAACGCTCGATATTACGCTTCATTTCAGAATACCAAGTTGCTAATTTCAGGCCAAAAGTTGTTGGTTCTGCATGGACACCGTGCGTACGTCCCATACATACAGTGTACTTGTGCTCACGCGCTTTATCAGCAATAATTTCCAAAAAGTTAGCCAAATCCCGACGGATAATATCATTAGCCTGCTTGTAGAGATAGCCATAAGCTGTATCTACAACATCGGTTGATGTAAGTCCATAGTGTACCCACTTGCTTTCCTCGCCAAGCGTTTCAGAAACAGCACGTGTAAAGGCAACAACATCGTGACGCGTTTCTTTTTCAATCTCCAAGATACGATCAACATCAAAACTTGCTTTTTCACGAATTTTTTTCACATCTTCGGCTGGAATTTCTCCGAGTTCAGCCCATGCTTCATCCGCAAGAATTTCGACTTCAAGCCACGCCTTGTACTTGTTTTCATCCGACCAGATTGCCGCCATTTCTGGGCGACTGTAACGATTGATAACCATAGTTCCTCCAAATTTCTAACTTACTATAAATTATACCATTTTGGACGAATTTTTTCGGGAATTTCTCTAATGTTCACAATTTATTGAAAGAATATGTGGAAAAGACGAATATTAACCTTCTAAAGCTTCCAGAACATCCAACATTTGTGGCAAAGCTATTTGTCCTGGAGCACTGGTTTCATCGTTTTCAAGCGCCGCAAAAGTCCAAACAGATCCTGTTAAGCCTCCAGCGATACGAGAAATTTTCCCCAGTTCTCCCATAGCGATTCCTATAAATTTTGGCCCATATTCCATTGTGAAATCACGTGTAATCTGAAGAAGATCTAAAACATCACACTCACGTTGCGCCATAATTGCCACTTTTACAAAACCTGTTTCTTCTCTTTGCATTTTCATCATTCGAGTGGTTAAGTCTGTGGGTGACTCGAAAAAGTTATGATAAGACAAGACGATTTTTTCTTTAAATTCAAGCAACTGTGGTAAGGCTTTTCGATAGGAAAAATATTCAATATCAATATAATCTGGTTCAAATTCGGCTATTTTTTTTAAAAGAGCAACATAGTGTTTCTTAGAAATTGAAATATTTCCACCTTCGTTGGCTGTGCGTACAGTAAAAAGCAGGGAAAAATCTTTAAATTTCTCAAAGACGAAAGGTGCAGCCTGAAGAATACTTTCCATATCCCCAAAAAAATCTGCTCGCCATTCAATAATATCAGCCTTCCTGTACTTTTCTACATTTAATTCCTGCACTTCCGCCACTGTTGTCGGAAGAACGGGTACTACAATTTTCGTTTTCCTCATATTTTTAGTTTAGCACATATTTGTATACGTACCAAACATAATCCTGAAGATATCTGAAAATATTTTTCTATTGAGAAAAATAAAAGACTCCTGAAAAACAGGAATCTTTATCTCAATTGCGGGAGCAGGATTTGAACCTACGACCTTCGGGTTATGAGCCCGACGAGCTACCTAACTGCTCCATCCCGCGCTAATAAAAATGGAAGAAATTTGAACTATCCCACAGTCACGCTATAACTGAGTGGACGAGATCTTCCATTATGGATGTATCCAAATGGTATACTCATTGTAACACACTTTTCGTTAATAACCTAATTTTGTACTTTTAATAAAAAAAAGCACTCCCAAGAGTGCCTTATAATTATGCTTTAGTAATGTTTGATGCTTGAGGGCCACGTTGACCTTGTTCAATATCAAATGTAACTTTTTCGCCTTCTTCAAGTTTTCTGAAGCCATCGCTTTGAATTTGAGTGAAGTGAGCAAACACGTCAGTACCATCTTCAGCAGTGATGAAACCAAAACCTTTAGAGTCGTTAAACCATTTTACTGTTCCTTTTGTCATAGTATATATTTTCCTTTCGTCATATTTGTAAATCATTATGTGAAAGAAAACATTAAAAATATATAACTTAGACTAAATTTACCTCTTAATAGTACCATGCTTTATCCAGAAAGTCAAATCGCTTATCTTTATTATGGTTAAAGTCTTGCTATGCCTTGGTCTTGGGGGTTATATAAAAAAGATACTTTACTGTATCTTTTTATTTTTCTATTTAGTCGAACCACGATTAATGATTTGGTGAGCCAGTATTAATTGGTTTTCCTCTACTTCTTCCTTATGCATAAGTTTTGTTAACAAGCGCATTGAAACGGCACCCAAGTCATAAAGTGGTTGATTGACTGAAGTTAAACCTGGGTATGTGTATGCTGTAATTGGACTATTTGAACCTGCAATAATTTCGAAGTCTTCAGGAACTTTGATACCTTTCGAGAGTAATGCATTAAGTAAGCCAACTGCTACAGTATCGTAAGAAACAATGGCTGCGTTAATTTTCTTGGCAAGCATTTGCTCTGCTAGAGCTTGACCATTTTCAAAAGTATAATTACCTTCAAACACAAGTGATTCATCAAAATCAATACCTGCTTCGTTCAAAGCTTCTTGATAGCCAACCATACGTTCTGTATTTTCAACTTCTTCTAAAGAGCCTGACACAAAAGCAATACGTTTGTTGTTTTTGGCCAATTCAGCAGTTGTTTGGTGTGCTGCAAGATGATAATCGATATTTACAGATGACATTTGTTTGTCCACATCAATCATACCCGCAAGAACAATCGGTGTACGTGTTGATTTAAGCTGTTTGCGGACTTTTTCTGTCATGAAGCTCCCCATATAAACAATGCCATCAACCTGCTTAGAAAAAAGACTTTCGATAACCTTAAGCTCTTTTTCTTCATCTCCATCACTGTTTGCGAGAATCACATTGTACTTATACATGGAAGCAATATCATCAATGCCTCGAGCGATTTCAGCAAAATATGGCGACGTGATTGTTGGGAGAACAACCCCAACTGTCGTTGTACGTTTGCTTGCCAATCCACGTGCAACCGCATTTGGACGGTAGTCCAATTCTTCAATTGCATCAAGGACTTTTTGACGTGTTTTCTCTTTGACGTTGGCGTTACCATTGACTACACGGCTTACGGTAGCCATTGACACGCCCGCAACTCGAGCAACGTCATAAATTGTTGTTGTTGATTCTTCCATTCTTTTTAAACCTCAATTATAATAATCTTTGTCTGTTTTTATATCTTTTAATATTTATGAAAAGTTTTTCCAAATTTAATTATATCACTTTTTGAAAACCGTTTCAATAATTTTTGGTAGTATATTGGAGATATTGTCACACATGATTTTTTTCAGAATTTAGCGTACAATAGAGATAATAATTATAGAAAGGTGGATACTATGAGCAAACTCGAACGTATCTCTAATTTTCTGAACGAAAATGAAGTCGACATGACTTTCATTACCAATCCTACGACCTTGAATTATTTGACAGGTCTTGCCATTGATCCGCATGAACGTATTGCTGGTTTGATGGTTTTCCCGGATAAAGCACCATCTCTCTTCACTCCGGCTTTGGAGGTAGAAAAAGCCAAAGAAAATACTACTGGCTTTGATATTTTTGGTTATGAAGATTCACAAAATCCGTGGGCTGTTGTAAAAGAACATTTAGGATCAAAAAACATCAAAAAAATTGCAGTCGAATTTTCTGATATCCCTTTGTCAAAAACTGAAGGACTTAAATCTCAATTTTCTGGTGTTGAATTTGTCAACTTGACGCCATTAGTAGAACGTATGCGTTTGATCAAATCTGCCGATGAAATCGAAAAAATGAAAATTTCTGGTGATTATGCAGATAAATGTTTCGAAATTGGTTTTGAATATGCAAATTCTGACCGTACAGAAACAGATGTTGTTGCCAAAATCGAATACGAAATGAAACGTATGGGCGTACCTCAAATGAGCTTTGAAACAATCGTGCTCTCAGGCGCTCGAGCTGCTAACCCACACGGAATGCCAGAAGATGTTAAAATTCAAGACAATAAGCTCCTGCTCTTTGACCTCGGTGTTATGAAAAATGGCTATGCTTCTGATGCTACACGTACCATCTCTATTGGTAAACCTTCTGATTTTGATGCAGAGATCCACAAAATTGTGCTTGAAGCGCAAATGGCGGCTATGGACTTTGTAAAACCTGGTGTTTCTGCACTTGAAATTGATAAAGTAGCCCGTGATGTGATTACTAAAGCTGGTTATGGTGAGTACTTTGTCCACCGTCTAGGACACGGTATCGGGATGGATGTCCATGAATTCCCATCTATTGGTGGTTCTGAGGACATCATCATCGAAGAAGGCATGTGCTTCTCTGATGAACCCGGCATTTATATCCCAGGTAAAGTTGGCGTACGTATTGAGGACTGTCTCTATGTTACTGAAACTGGATGTGAGCCTTTAACTAAAACAAATAAAGAATTGATGATTTTCTAAAGTCATAAGTAAAAAAGCACTGAACAAGTGCTTTTTTATTTACTAAAATCTTGATTCCTTAAATTAAGCACTTTAGTTTCAATCTGCTTAATTGTCTCCCTAAAGACGGCATCACCTTGACCTGTTGGGTCTTCTAAGCCCCAGTCTTCCCTATATTGACAAGGAAGATAAGGACAGTCAACGTTACATCCCATCGTAATCACAATATCCACAGGTGGAATATCCTGTAAGAGCTTTGAGGATTGTTCTTTTTCCATGTCTATATCATAGATATCCTTCATCAAACGGACAGCATCTTGATTAATTTGTGGCTTTGTCTCAGTGCCAGCAGAGTAAAACTCAAACTTATCCCCAGCTAATTTTTTTCCCAAAGCTTCTGCAATTTGTGAACGGCAAGAATTATGTACACAAATAAATGCAATTTTAAGCATAGTAATTCTCCTAAACGATTTTTATCTATTATACACTATTTTCATCCGGTATTCGCTCAAGATTTACGAAGCTTATGAAAATTCTTTCTGGTATTTAGCTATTTCCGCATAGCTCCTCGCAAACTCTTGTGTTAAATTTTTGAAAAGAGGGTATAGAGCGCGGTAATATTTAAAATTTTCCGGCTGAGGTTTGTAAGTTATTTCCATCATTCCACTGGTAATGTCTTCAATGTTGTCAATCAGCCCTAAAGTTTTTCGAGCCATGATTTGCGCCGCAAAACAGCCTGCCTCATGCTCTTTTTGAACCGTTATCGGTAACTCCAAAATATCAGCAAGAATTTGCAACCAAAGCTCTGACTGAGAAAAGCCACCTGTCACTTTGATCCTAGATGGAAAATCAGAATTTTCTGTGAGTGTCTCTTCTAACATACGCAGATTAAAGGAAATTCCCTCAAGAACTGCACGCGCCATGTGATTAGCTGTATGACGATAACTAAGTCCAAAAAATGAAGCCCTAGCTGCTGCATTCCACAGAGGTGCTCGTTCTCCACCTAGATAGGGATGAAAGAGAAGTCCATCTGCTCCTGGTGAGACATTACTTGCCAAATCTGTAATTGTTGCAAAGTCATGGGCTGACTCAAATAAATTGTCTTTTAACCACCGAAAAACCTCACCACCAGAATTTACCGCACCTCCGTTTACCCAGTGTTTTTCATCAAGTGCATAACTAAATGTTCTTGCTGCTTGATCGAGTTGAGGTTCATCACTTACCATTCGTAGTGCGCCTGAGGTACCCACTGTAATTGCCATTTCATTTTTTTTAATTGCTCCAACTCCAAGGTTTGACATAGGACCATCCCCAGCACCATATACAAAAATGGTATCTTTAGAAAGGCCCATTTTTTCTATCCATTCTTCTGATAAATCTTTCTCCATTGTATAAGGTGAGACAACTTTAGGAAGTTGTACTTCCGAAATATTTAACAAACTTAAAATATCACTGTCCCAAGTCATTTCCTGATTATTAAAAAGGCCTGTACCTGTAGCAACTGATAAATCCATCGTATTACTTTGGAAAATACGTTGAAAGATTGCGCCTTTGAGATCCATAAAATGTGCTGCATGCTTGAAAATCTCTTTTCTTTCATTCTTGAGCCATAATAACTTAGCAAGAGGCGACATCGGATGTAAAGGTGTTCCTGTTTTATGATAAATTTCGTTTGAAACATCTTGGCTTTTTAGAATATCACTGTATTTTTCAGCTCTGGTGTCTGCCCAAGTTAAGACACGAGTTAAAGGCTGCCAATCCTGATCAAATGCAATCAAGGAATGCATTTGAGTGCTAAAGGCACATGCTAAAATAGAGTCCTCTTTTTTTATTGTTCGTGTTATTTTTTCAACAACAGTTATCATAGCGGCAAATATTTCATCTAAATCTTCTTCCGCCATTCCTTGGGCATCACGATAAAGCTGGTAGGCTTGAGAACTTGTGGCAATCTGAATACCTGATTGATCATAGAGAACTGCTTTTGTCGCAGTAGTACCTAAATCTATTCCTATTAAGTAATCCATATATTTCCTTTCAAAAAAAGGCAAGCTAAGATTGCCTTTTTATTTTATAAATCTTTTCCATTTGATGCAATAGCAGTCTTATACCAATCGTACGACTTTTTCTTCATTCGTGCAAGTGTGCCTGATCCATCATTTTTTCTATCCACATAAATCATACCATATCTTTTACTCATCTCACCTGTAGAGGCTGCAACCAAATCTATAACTCCCCAAACAATATAACCCATCAAGGGAATTCCATCAGAAATACCAGCAGCCATGGCTTGAATATGGTCTCGTAAATACTCAATGCGATAATCATCATTGATTTTTCCATCCACAATCTTATCTGAAGCTCCCAATCCATTTTCAACAATAAAAATAGGTTTTTGGTAACGGTCATAAATCTGATTCATAGTTATCCTTAACCCAAGAGGATCAACTGCCCACCCCCATTGGCTTGTTTTTAGATGTGGATTTTTAATCGACTTGACAACATTACCTGAATTAACTTCCAAATCATCAAAACGAGCTGCCGAACAACGCGAAGCATAGTAACTAAAAGAAACAAAATCCACAGTATGCTTCAAGATTTCCACATCACCATCTTCTATCTTTAATTCAATATTTTTTTCCCGAAATATTCTCTTTGTGTAAGAAGGATAATATCCCCGAGCTTGGATATCGGTAAAAAATGTATTCGTTTGATCATCTTGCATTGCCTGCCAGATATCTTCGGGTTTACAAGAATAGGGATAAAATGCTCCTCCAGCGATCATACAGCCTATCTGTAAATCCTTATCTAAATCATGAGCCGCTCTCACAGCCAGACTACTTGCCAGGAGCATATGATGGGCAGCCTGGTAGATAATTTGAGCTTGATTCTCTCCTGTTTGGAAGGCTAATCCTGCCCCTGAAAAAGGACTATGTAAAATAATATTTATTTCATTAAATGTAATCCAGTATTTCACAGCATCACCAAATTCATGAAAGCAAGTTCGAGCATATCTTTCAAAAAAAGCAATCATTTCGCGGCTACGCCATGAACCATATTTTTCAACTAACCCCATCGGAACGTCAAAATGGCCTAAGGTTACTAAGAGTTCCATTCCATACTTTCGACACTCTGCAAACATTTGATGATAGTATGCTAATCCTTCTTTGTTAGGTTCACTTTCGTCACCATTTGGAAAAAGACGTGACCAAGAGATTGAGGTGCGGAATATTTTTAAACCCATTTCTGCGAGTAGTGCAATATCTTCTTTATACCGATGATAAAAATCAATGCCTTGATGACTGGGGTAAAATTCTGTTTCCTCCAAGTTTGGATGAGAAATTTCACCTAATTTCACGGGCAAACGTTTTTCACCTAAAGGCAGCATATCAATATTACTGGCTCCTCTTCCCCCTGTTTTCCAAGCACCTTCAGCTTGGTTGGCAGCAATGGCTCCCCCCCAAAGAAAATCTTTAGGAAATTCTCCTGTATTTTGTTTATTTTTCAACGTCTAAAATTACCTCGCCCTCTTCTACTTCTTCCTTTTCTAAAAGAGTAAAATTTGTATATTCTGCAGAATTTGTCACAACAACAACCGTATCTGTGGCGAGACCTGCTGCTTCTATTCGTGCTAGGTCAACTTCTACAATTGGAGCACCTTGATAAATTTTATCACCCATTTGGATATTTGAAGTAAAGCCTTTCCCTTCTAATGTTACTGTATCAATACCAATGTGGACCAGTACCTCTAATCCTTTCTCACTGGTAATTCCGATAGCATGTTTTGTCGGAAAAATAGCTGTAACTGTCCCTGTGATCGGTGAAACAATCTTTCCATCACTTGGTACAACCGCAAAACCTTTGCCCAATACTTCTTTTGAAAAGACCTCATCTGCAACTTCTGAAAGTTTTTTAACTTTTCCAGAGGCTGGGGATTTAATACTTACAGTCTGAGCGACTTGATCAAGATGAATTTCTTCTAAGTTTTCTTCTTCCACAGGCAAATCTTCAAACCCAATAACCAAGGTTAAGACAAATGACAATACAATGGAGAGAATCATCACGATAGCTACCCAAGCGATGGTCATTGGATTATCACGATCAATAAATTGAACACTGGTAAATAAACCAGGAGCGGCCATTGAGTGGCTGGCAAGTCCTGCCATTCCAGCTACAGCTCCGGCAACAAAACCTGTTATAACTGAAGCAATCATTGGTCTTTTCAAACGTACAGCTACACCATAAAGTGCGGGTTCAGTAATTCCTGCAATGATAGCTGAAGATGCTGCAGCTAAAGCTGTCTGACGTAGTTCTCTATTTTTTGTTTTCAAAGCAACGGCTAGAGAAACACCTCCTAATGAGAGGTTGGCACCAATTTCTGATGGCATCACCATTCCTTCAACACCTGTATCCGCAATAGTTTGCACAATTGTCGGTGTAAAAACACGATGCATTCCTGTCATGACAAGCAACGGCCATAATGCGCCCACAATGGCTACTGCTAACCACCCTAATTTATCATGGATAAAGAAGACACCATTAGAAATTGCTGTCCCTAACCAAACGCCTGCAGGACCTACTAAAAGTATAGCGATTGGTGCTGCTACAAGTAGGATAAGCATAGGTTTCAAAAAGTTTTTCGTTACCACAGGCGTGATTTTATCGACATAATTTTCGATATATTTAAGGAGCCATGTCATCACGATAGCGGGAATAATAGTATATGTATACTTTACAGATGTCATGGGTATCATCGCAAAAGTTACAGTAGCTCCCTCAGCAGCCTTTGCCATCCATTCCATAAAGACCGGATGGACCATAAGTCCAGCGATAGCCATCGCTAAGTAAGTGTTTGAGCCAAATTTTTTAGAAGCAGAAACAGCAACTAATAGTGGTAAAAAGAAAAATGAGGCATCTCCAATAGTATTCAAGATATTATAGGTTGAACCATCAATACTTAGGACCCCCGTCATTTCCAAAAGCATCGCGAGCAATTTAATCATTGAGCCGCCGATAATGGCTGGTATCAAGGGCGACATGGTACCAATAATGGCATCGAGGATGTTAGCTCCAATTTTTTTCAAAGTTAATTTTTCCTTAGGTTTACCTGTTTCATTTGTCACAGCACCGCCAGCAACGTCTTTTTTTAAAATAGCTGCGTAAGCCGCGGCTACATTATTTCCAACTATGATTTGGTACTGTCCGCCTTGTTTGACAAGCCCCATCACTCCATTGATACTTTTTACTTTTACATCATCTGCTTTACTTTCATCTTTCAAGATAAAACGAAGTCGTGTCATACAATGTGTTAAATTTTCAACATTATCCGCACCACCTATTGCTTGAAGAATATCTTCCGCCATTACTTTAAAATCTTGCACCATTCTCTGTTACTCCTTAGTTTTGTTTACCACAGCATGACCACCGAAACCATTTCTGAGGGCGGCAACTACCTTACCACTCATACTATCTTCCTGTAAAGAACGATTACGCATCATTAAAGACAAGGCAATTACAGGTGCAGGAATCTCTAAATTCAGACTCTCTTCGACTGTCCATTTTCCCTCTCCCGAAGCTTGGACACGCCCCGTAATTTGTTCTAGTTTTGCATCCTTTGCAAATTGTTCTTCCGCAAGTTCCATAAGCCAGGAGCGGATAACCGAACCATGATTCCATAGTTTAGCGACTGCTTCATAGTCATATTCAAAAGCTGAGGCTTCTAAGATTTCAAATCCTTCTGCGATAGCTTGCATCATCCCGTATTCGATACCATTATGTATCATTTTAAGATAATGCCCACTACCAAGTGGACCTGTGTATAGATAGCCATCTTTTTGTGCAAGTTTTTGAAAGAGGGGTTCTAACTTTTGCCAAGATTTTTTGTTATCTCCGCCAATCATAAAGTTTCCACCTGAACGTGCACCAGACATCCCACCAGAGGTTCCGACATCAAAGAAATCGATACTCTTGGCTTTTAGGATTTCATTCTGTTGAAGATTATCCTTATAATATGAATTCCCACCATCAATAAGGATATCTGATGCAGATAATTTATGGCTTAACTCCTCAATCATACTATTGGTTATATTACCTGCTGGTAACATTAACCAAATTACGCGTGGTTGTGGTATTGCTTCAATAAATTCTTCTAAACAAAAACAGCCTGTCACTTTCTCTGAATATGATTCAGCCTTTCTGATTTGTCCCTCTTCTCGGTCCAAGACAGTTACTTTCATTCCTTTATCAACTGCATTTTTTACAAGGTTCAATCCCATTTTCCCAAGACCAATAAGCCCAAAATTCATGTTTTCTCCTATAGTTTATTTTCATTCTAAGAAAAATATTATATTTATCTCCCTTACTTCTTAAATATTATAGCACGGAAAAAGTAACCGCTTTCTCCAAAAAACGGAGAATTATCCACAGTCATGTTATAATAATTTTATGGGAATATTTATTGATAATTATCAGAGTACACACCTCTCCAATACAGAACAGTCAATATTGTTAAAGCTTGATAGCCAGCCAGAGCTTTTGGACAATAATCTCACGCAACTCGCTGTAGAACTCCATTCTTCAGGTACTTCGATTATACGCCTTTGCCAAAAATTAGGATTTTCAGGCTTTTCCGAGTTTAAATTTGAAACACAGAAATTGCTTACTTTGTCGAATAATGAGCAGGAATTTTCCTTTTTAGAAGAACTCACAAACTTTTGTCAATTTTTATCCACAGATATCACTACAGAAAAAGTACGATTATTTGCGCAAGAAATATCTAAATCAAAAACCATTTATATCGCCGGAGTTGAAGCTTCTAAATCTCTTGCTGCTTACTTCAGCCATAAGCTAAATCAATTTGACTATGCTGCCGTTCACGTTTCGGATGATACTCTCTTAGATTTATTGCCTAATATTCTTAATCGCCATAGTCTGGTTATTTACGTCTCAATATCAGGACAGACAAAACGTCTGACAAATTCAGCGCAAAAAGCCAATCATACTGGTGCCACAGTTCTTTCTCTAACCAATGCTAAAAGCAGTCCCCTAGGACGTTTAAGTAAAATAAATATCTCTACCAATACTTCGACTGCTAGCTACCACAACTATGATGTTACCCCTCGTACTTTTCAGGTCGCAGTTATTGATTTAATCCTATCCAAAATTGCGCAAAATCTTGAAAAGCAATAGATATGATTTTAGATACAAAAAAACTTCTTTGTTATCCACAAAGAAGTTTTTATTTTATCCAAAATCAGTAGGTAATCCTTTACCATTTCCGAAGAAATATCCCGTTTTATTATTTATTGTTAATAAGTAACTGCCGTCTGGACGATATAAGTTGAAATAACCTGCAACTTGTCCAGCCATGAAACCGGAAGTCATTGTATGAATAGCTACTGGTAAAAGAATGAAATCATTACCTGAGATATAGCCACGTTGGCGCGCAATATTTAATACTTTATCTCGGATACCAGGATTCCAAGTGAAAGCTGGATCTTGAGGATTGAGATTAGCTTGGGGTTGAACACGCGCATTGGAATTATCTGGCGTAGCACCTGTAGGATTTTGGGCACCATCAGCCGCTACAGCTGTGGCAGATGAAGCTCCACCTTGTGCTGTATTTTTATCTGCTTGTTGCTGTGTTGGGGCTCCTGTTGTTCCACTTGGGGTATCAGTAGAAGCTGATGTTCCTGCAGCTTGATCTGAGGTTTGATTGCCGGGTTGAGTAGCTGCATTATTTTGCGTAGCCGATGCAGCTTGATCTTCTTGAGCTTTAGCCTCTGATTGTTGTGTTTTAGCTAAGTTAATTGCTTGAGCCAATACTTTATTTAGTTTCTCATTTTCAGTTTTTGGAACCGCAGGTATACTTACTGCCGCTTTTACTTGAGCTTCCTTATTAAGTTCGCCATCGACAATAGCTGATTTGTTAAAGAGAGCGTTAACTTTTTCAACTGCTTTTATTTGTGCTTCAAGCGCATTTACCTTTGTTTCTGCGGTATCAAAATCGCTTCCTTTTAAAGTTTTTAGCTTATTTTTCAAAGCTGACAATTGATCAAAATTAGAATTCTTCAGTACTTGATGATCTGAGTCAGTAAAAAATTCATCGTAAGCTTTATTAAAATCATTTAAGTTAGCTTTGTTTTCCACAGCTGCTTGATTGACTGCTTTTTCATTATTATTATGATTATAGAGTGCATAACCAGCACCTCCTGCAGCCAAAAGGACCAGTGCACAAAGTCCAATAATCAAAGGTTTCTTATTTTTCTTTTTCTCTGGTTGCTCTTCTTGCGCAGAAGCTTCAGACTCCACTACTGGTGGTGTAACAGGTAAGGGAGTTGGCACTGTTTCACCGGCAACCGGTGCTTTTTCTAGAGGCACAACAATTTCTTCTTGTGGAAGCTGTGCCTTGTCGACAGGTGCACTTTCTTTTTCCTCAACTTTTACATTTTCTTTTGCTTCTATTGAGCTTTCCAGCTCCTCGTCAACAGTCGAATCTGACTCTTCTGTAGGGCTTGTTTCCGCAATTTCTTCTTTTGAGTCAGGTACTTGATTGGAAAGCTCTGGGAAATCTTGTGCTGGACCTTCTGTTTCTTCCGCTTGTGCAGCCGCATTTTCCTTATCGACTAGTTCTACCGGTACAGGAACAACAGGAGGCACTTCATCAGCAATTTCCACTTCATCAAACTCTGACTTATTTTTTTCTTTGAAGTTTGATTCCTTAGATGAAGCAACACTTTCTGCTTCCTGAGTGTCAGTTTCCGAAGCTTGTGTCTCTGAAGCTTCAGCTAACTTTTCATCAATTTCTTCTTTAGCTACAGTCACTTCTTCTTCAGGAGCAGCAGCTTCTTCTTGATCCATTTTCTTACGCTCAGTTTGGATATATTTTTCTAAGGCCTGATTTTTAACAGCTTCAATCTCTCCGCGATGTTGACGAATGTATTTGTCAAGTACACTTTCGCTTTCACTATTTTCTTTATCTACCCTTTGCGCTTTTTTTACAATTTCGCCTACAGTGAAATCTGAGACATCGCCCAGTTTTAAGACTTTTTCGCCAGAATTTTTGATATCTTTATCTTTTTCTTCTGTCATTTAGATCTCCATAGCATTTGCTTATTTTTTTATTCTTTTTCCAAAATATTGATACAAGTCTGTACGCAAGGTTCCGTTATAGAGTTTACGCTTTTTCGTTGCTTTTACACCGTAATGTGTTTCAAAAGCAATATCACTTGTCAAAATATATTTGCTCCAAGTTTCAAGTGGCGCAAAAGTTGCACCCATCTCTTTATAGAGCCCTGCAACTGAATCTTCATCTCCCAAACGTTCTCCGTATGGCGGATTCGATACAATAACCCCATCAAGGGCATCTGTATGAAAATCTTGCAGACGCATCTGTTTATATTTTATCACATGGTCAAGTCCAGCTGCAAGTGCATTCCCTTTTGCAATTTCAATCATTCGACCATCGATATCGAAGCCTTGAATATTAAGCTCTAAATCCTTACGTACAGCTTGTTTTGCTGCTTGACGTACTTCTTCAAAAATATCTGGCTTCATCCATGACCATGCTTCACAAGCAAACTTACGGTTAAGACCGGGTGCCATATTTAGTGCCAGCATCGCAGCTTCAATCGTAAATGTTCCTGAACCACATGTAGGGTCAACAAACATACGTTTTGGATTTGCCAGCCAGTTTGTCAACATAATAATCGCTGCTGCCATGTTTTCCTTTAACGGAGCATCGCCTTTTTCAACACGATAGCCACGTTTAAAGAGTGAATCACCGGTGGTATCAATCATTACCGTTGCATTATCTTTATGAATCGCAATTTCGATGGAGAAGATTGCGCCATTTTCTGGGATAGGTACGCCTTCTGGGCGATGGTAAGCCTTTTGCAATTTCTTCACAATAGCTTTTTTAGTAATACCTTGAACACTAGGTTCATTATGTAAAGTTGATTTGACAGACTTAGCTTTACTTACAGGAAAGGCTGAACCAAAGGGAATGTATTCTTCCCAATCAAGCGCATATACATTTTCAAAGAGTTCATCAAAAGTACGTGCCTTAAATTCACCAACAACAATCTTTACACGATCTGCTGTACGTAGCCAAGTATTTGCTTGAGCGATGGTTCTTGTATCTCCTGTAAAAAAGACACGGGAACGATCATCAATCATAACATTTTCAACTTCCATATTGCGTAATTCACGCGCCACTAAACTCTCAAGTCCTGCTGCTGCAGTCGCAATCAGCTTAAAATTATTTTTCATTTGTTCCTTTATTTCTTTCTAAAAAAAGCTGGGACTAGCCCAGCGTGTCATACAGTTTTCTATAAGCCATGTTTTGTTCAGGTCTTACGACCGTCGATAACCATCTGTCTGGGGAAGAAGAACTTCCCCCTCGACCACGCCTTCAGTTCGGCTAGTCAAGTGCCCCGACCATAAGTTTGGGTTGCTCGCTTGAGGGGTTTACCACGTTCCAATCTTACCGTTTCCAGTAAGCCTCGTCTCTTTGGCACTTTTACAGAATACTCATGCATATCAAAAAGACTTAGCACTTTCTTCAGCCGTTAGGCATGACACTCCTACCTTGGTTTATTGTTTCACCAAGCACAAACACTACGGGCATCGCAGCCCGTGCGAGCATGGACTTTCCTCATGATACCAGAGATATCACGCAGTTATCCAAAAACTGTTTTTTCTTTTTCATTAAAATATGAAGACAGCTTTAAGCTTCTTCACTTGAAGCACTACCTGGACCAAAAACAGCTTGTTCCAAGCGGTTAATGCGTTTGAGAAGCTCAAAATTGCTTGGTTGACCAATTTCAGTTTTAGGTTTATTGATTCGGCTTGAAACCACACGACTCATATTATCCAAACGTTGTGTTTCTTCCAAGTTTGCTTGGTTAGGACGACTTGCTTGAGATTCAAGTTCAACAATTTTTTTCTTCAAAAACTCGTTTTCTTCTTGCAAGCGTAATACTTCTGCTTGAAAAGCTTCGTAATCTTGAATGACGTCATCGAGGAGCTCGTCAACTTCTTCTTTATCATAACCACGCATTTTTGTTCCAAAGTCAGCTTCATAGATATCTTTAGGTGTAAATTTAAATGTTGCCATATCGTCCTCTTTTATCATTTCATATCAAAGTTTTATCATCTTTTATCATAGCAGAATTTTTTTAATTTTTCAAGTCAATTATCTACTCGAAAAAAACCGGAGAAGTCGCTTGTTATAAGTCTTTCAAAGCTAACTTAATCAAGACTAAATCAAACAAATAATTTGCATCTACTCCTGAGCTTTTTATTTTATAATCAAGCTCAATGAGAGACAGCATAGCTTGTCTCAGAAAGCTTTCTTGCATGTTACGAACTTGCTGATTTGCTAGCTTAACACGGTAAGGATGAATTTTAAGATAAGAAGTTTGTTTCTGCTCATTCCACCCCTTATTCTGCATAAGCTTTACCTGATAGTACAAACGGAAAGAATTTGTCAAAATGACCAATATTTTGATGAGTTCCTCGCCTTGCAAAGTTAAATCATGAACCAAATCCCGCGCTTGAGCCACCTCACTTTTCAAAATTAAGTCAGTCAGCAGAAAAATATTATCTTGTAGAGATTTAGGAACGACTTTTTCAACATCGTCAAGCGTAATTTCTCTTTCTCCCACATATGTTTTTAATAAGGAGATATTTTGTTTAATTACTGGAAAAGAAAAATTCGACTTCTCAAATACTCTTTGAAGAATATTGCCAGAAAGGCCTGTCTCTGCAAAAACCCGATTTAATTCTTGAGGTTTTAGTTCCTGGGCTTCAAGCAAAGTGGCTTGTGTCTTCAATTTTTTAGTAAGTTTTAGTCTACTATCTAACTTCCCATGTAAAATAAGAATTACCTGTGTTGTTTCAACTGGATCATTCAAAAAGTTTTCAAAACGTGTTGTTTGTTTTTCATCAAAAACAGATTTTTTGACTGTTGTAAGATTCGTAAGATTTTCTAAAATAACTAGTTTCTTTTCGACGAAGAACGGAAGACTCTCCAGTTCTTCTAAAGCAAGATTAGCATTAGCATTGTTCAAGTCAAAATAAGCTTGTCCTAAGTCTGTACTGTCAAAATGAATATACTCCAAAAGCCGACTTTTTAATTCTTGAACAATATCTTCTTCTTCACCATAAAGTACCAATATTTGAGGTAGGCCTGTTTTTTTTATTTTTTCTAATTCATCAAAGGCACTCATGCTTCATCAAACTCCTGTCCTTCTAAAAACTCTCCCTCTTTTGTAACCAAAACTTTTCGTGGTGTTGTACCTTTGGCTGGACCAACTATTCCTGCTGCCTCAAGCTCATTCATTAGGTCGGAAGCCCGATTAAAACCAACTTTAAGAGCACGCTGCAATTGGGCTGTCGAAGCTTTTTGAGCAGAAATAACCATATTACGCGCTTCTTCAAACAAGGGATCAGCTGAATTAGATGAGCTTGCTGTTCCACGACTGCTATCTTCTTCAACTTCACCGGGATCGAAGCTTTCATCATAATCAGCTTGAGATTGATTTTTAATAAAATTCACGACCGACTCAACATCCGCATCTGATAGGAAAGCTCCTTGTAAACGCACCGGGTGATTTTCATCAATAGGCTTAAAGAGCATATCACCCCGCCCTAAAAGTTTCTCTGCACCATTTGTATCAATGATTGTGCGAGAATCAGTCCCACTGGATACAGCAAAAGCAACACGAGAAGGAACATTAGCCTTGATCAGGCCAGAAATGACATCAACAGATGGTCGTTGGGTTGCTAAAATCATATGAATACCCGCTGCACGTGCTTTTTGACCGAGGCGAATAATCGCATCTTCTACTTCCTTACTGGCCACCATCATCAAGTCAGAGAGCTCATCGACAATAACTACGATCAATGGCAGTGTTTGATACTTTTCATTCGATTGTGCATTATATTTTTCTATTTTTTCATTATATCCTGCAATATTACGTACCCCTGCTTGACTAAAGAGCTCATAGCGGTTTTCCATTTCATCTACCACTTTTTGCAAAGCCCGTGATGCTTTACGCGGATTAGTCACTACTGGAATAAGGAGGTGCGGAATATCGTTATACACAGAAAGCTCCACCATTTTAGGATCGACCATCAAGAATTTAACCTCACTAGGCAGAGCTTTCATCAGGATAGATGTGATAATACCGTTCACAGCGACCGACTTCCCTGAACCTGTAGAACCTGCTACAAGTAAGTGAGGCATCCGTGTCATATCAAAAGTACGTATTGTTCCATCTAAAGCTTTTCCTAAAGGCAACTCGAGCAAGCTGTTCGTTTTGGGTTGAGCATTTTCCCAAAGCTCTCGGAAACCGACAGTAGCAACTTCACTATTGGGAATCTCGATACCAATTAGTGATTTCCCAGGTATGGGTGCTTCAATACGGACATCCTTTGCAGCAAGAGCTAAAGCTAAATCATCCGATAAGTTAACAACACGAGAAACTTTAACCCCAGTGGCTAGTTTAATTTCGTACTTAGTGACGGATGGACCTACCACAGCCGATTCCACAGAGGCTGAAATTTTAAAGGATTCCAAAGTTCGCTCAAGGATTTGAATATTTTTTCGAACATTTTCTCGTTCCCCTGCTTGATTTTTAGTTGGAATCTCTTCCAGTAAATCAATTGTCGGAAGTTGGTAAAACTCATTATCAACAGTACGATCAAAGCTGATTGGATCATGGTCATCCTCTGCTTCTTCTTGCGATTCTTGTGGTTGCAGGGTTTCTATTTCTTTTGTAGGGGACACTGGTGTATCAGGAATAGCTATAGGAATTTCGGAAAAATCGGTAGCTGTATTTTCTTCAAACATGGGGTCACTTGGGAGAGGGGGTTCTTCTATTTCCATCGCACGTAAGTTTCTTTCAGCTTCTTCCTGGGCTCTGGCTTTCTCTTCTAAGAGTGCTGCTGCACGTTTTGCTTCCGCACGTTCTGCCATACGCGTACGTGTTTCACTTATACTCTTTTTGAGAAAAATACGTATACGTGAAATCAAAGCGGGAGCCATCAGATATAAGGCAACAAGCCATAGAATACCCACAATAATATAAACACCAATTACGGAAAAAAGTGCTTTCGCTGGGCCAAAAAATAAATCTCCTAAAAAGCCACCTCCCAGAAAATGCGTAATTTGGCTTTTTTTAAAATCAGAAATTGCTAAAACTAAGGCATTTTTATGAGGATAAAGGTCATCAAATTGCGCATGAAAAACAAGAAGAAGCCCAAAGAAAAAGAGAGCTAACCCAGGTAGAAAGCCTTTATTTTCCCGAAAGAAGTTCTTTTTAAAAACCATCATAAACATAATGAATAAAACGATTAATAAAAAGGTGATAGCTAATGAACCTACAGCTAAGCGTGTCACATTATATAAAAAGACACCAAATAACCCCAAACGTGCTAAAGCAAATAAAATGACAACAAAGCTACCAAAAAAAGCCACCATTTTTTTATTAGCTGTCCAAAATTTGGTATTTGACTTTTTAGCCGGTGTTTTCTTTGCCGTTGAACGTTTGGCTTTTGGTTTTGATTTACTTTTTGTTGTTCTTTTTGCGGGCATATTATTTCTCTGTTCTAAAACTTAATATTACTCTTTATTGTAACATTTTAAACCCTTAACTTTCAATACTAGCTTTTTAGCATATTAAAAAGCCGAAAGCTACTCCTTTCGACTTTTACAATACTTACTTATTTTACAACCATAACATTACATGGTGCATGGTTAACCACATAACTTGCAGTAGACCCTACAAGTACACGGTCAATAGCGCCCTTACCTGTTGAACCCATAACTATCAGGTCGATATCATTTTCTTCAGCGAAATCAACGATTTCTTTTTTAGGAGAACCACTCACTTGGAAAGCTTTGTACTCAACTTTGTCTCCGATGAGTTTTCCTGCTTCATCAAGGACTTCTGCTGATTGTTTTTCTGCTTCTTCTAACACAGCTGGCATGATATATGCTGTACCATAAAGCTGTGCAACATCCTTAGCATGTACTACAAATAAAGTTGCTTGATTTCTTTTTGAAATCTCAATAGCTTCTTGAATAGCCTGATTTGCTTGGTCAGATCCATCTACTGCGACTAAAATGTTATTATAATTTTCTCTCATTGTAAACGCCTCCTTTTCTTTATTATAAGACATTTTCATATTAAAGTCCAATATAAAGTTTAATTTATTTATTTTTTATAACTTTTTTCTCATTATATTATGTATAGCTTTTTTAACTTAACAACTCAATCATACCTGAATAACCGAGTTGTTTAGCGTAATCTAAAGCGGTTAAATTTTTATTGTCACGTAATTCGGTGTTCGCTTTATATTGCAAGAGAGTTTTTACTATTTGTTGATAATGTGCTGAGCCATCCCTTAATGCTACTGCTTCAATCAGTGCTGTATACCCATAATTATTTTGGTGATCAATATCGACTTGACCATCTTCCAATAATAATTTTACATTTTCTAAATGTCCTTTCTCAGCTGCTGGAATCAAAGCATTGCCACCAAAGCGATTGTAGACTTTTTGATCAGGTTTACTGTGTGCCAAAATATACCGCAGGATTTCCGTTTTACCTTGAGCCGCTGCATAGAGGTAAGGCGAATCTTGAATATGATCTTGTAAATTAACATCTGCACCATTATCTATTAGAAGCTGAGCTAAGGCCACATTATTTTCGTGTGTCGCTATAAGTAAAGGCGATTCTCCTTTTGCATTTCTTTCATTAATGTCAGATTGGCCAGATTTGATGCTTTTTTCAATCACAGCTAAATTCTTCTTTTCTGTAACAGCTTCTAGAACTTTCATCATTTTGACCTCCTCTTTTTCCGAAGTTATCTTTTCACTTACGGATGTTTTCTCTTGAGAAGTTGAAATTGTAGTACTTTGTTTACTTTCACTCTCCCCGGAACTTTGATTGCCTTGTTTCGAACAGCCTGCTAAGAGCATCAAAGCTATACCAGAGAGAATCAGATATTTCCTCAAAACAAACACATCCTTTCGTTTCATTCTATGCTTATAAGTTCATCTTAACATTTATCCTATATTATTTAAAAAATTCTGACTTATAACTTTTAAAGTAATTTGGAAGCAATCAAGTATGACAACATACCAAAAAAAGGATTATTAACACAAAACGTACTATTGTGATACAATTAACTTATGGAAAATATAAACGCTTACAAGGCTTTAGCCTTTTTTGATCTTGACGGAACCTTGCTTAATGAACAGAGTAAATTAGATACTGATGTCATCGACGCTATTCATGAAATACGCCGAAATGGGGTACTGCCTTTTATCGCCACAGGCCGTGGGCATTTTGAGCTCGACAAGATTATGGAGGCTACTGGAATTACTGGTGCTGTTGCTATGAATGGACAATATATCGTTTTAGATGGCGAAACGATATATAAGGATGCCATTTCAATTGAAAACATCGAAAAACTGCACACGTTAGCCATTGAACAAGACGAAGCTCTTGCCTTTTATGGGAAAGAGGGCTATTGGGTAGATCGTCATACGGACTTTGTTCGACAAGCTTATGCTTATACACATATGCCACTTCCTAAGATTGATCCTGAAGGTTACAAATCAGAAGAAATTAATATGCTCTTATTGCTGACTGACAAACTAACACAAGTGGATTACTATAAAGCCCAGATGCCCGAACTAAATTTCTTTATGAATGCTCCTACTTCTATCGATATTACAAACATCTCGACCAACAAAGGCACAGGAATTACCCATGTAAAGGAGGTTCTCAACTTTAAGGGAGAAACTTATGCTTTCGGTGATGGGCGAAATGATCTACATCTTTTAGCTGCTGCAGACCACGGAACAGCTATGGGGAACGCAGTGCCTGAACTCAAAGAAATCGCTGATTTTATCAGCAGTAAAAATACAGAAAAAGGTATTGTTAATGCTTTTAAACATTGGAACTTTATTTAGTTACAAAAAAAAACAGAGTATCTAGAGGACGCTCTGCTTTTTTATTTTCTTATTTTATCTAGACAAATCAATCCGCTTGCCTAGTTTATCCATAATAATTGCACCAATAAGCAAACTCGCAAATTCACCCACTGCTAATGTAAACCAGGTCCAGAAGAAAGGCATTCCGAAAAGGAAATGCATTTCCAAAGCGATCGTTACCATACTGATTGAGAAGAATATTGCAAAGTAGAAAAAGGCTTTATTGAGCTGACCCTTGAAAAAATACTGTTTCATATAGCGTTCAAAAAGTATTACTCCTAAAGTTAAGAATATAAGTGTTGATAAGCCTCCCACGATAACATCAATCCAAGTAAAACTAAGGAAGTTTGAAATCATGCAACCAATAGTCACAGCAATAATATATTTTTTATTAAAGAAAGCTGTAAAGTTGAGCATTTCTGAAATCCTAAATTGCATAGGACCATATGAAATGGCATTTAGTGGTGGTGTCATCGTAAGGACGACGTAAAGTGCAGCAACAATGGCAATCGTTACCATGTCGTAAACAGTAGATTTTTTCAATTTTTTCTCCTTTAGCGGTTAAATACCGCCTGTAATATGCTCAGGCAAAGGTTAAAAGTCCTGAGGATTGCTGATAAATTGCAACTTTTATATTATACCAATTTTCTGAAAAAATGAAAAGACTTTGTGAGCTAAAAAAAACTCAATCCGGAAGATTGAGTTTTTATTTTATTGTCCAGCCCCCATCAATAGGAACAACTGCCCCCGCCAAGTAAGAACTTTCTGGACTAGCTAGAAATAGTGTCAAGTCGGCGACTTCTTGAGGTTGCGCCCAGCGTTTTGCAGGTGTCTCTGCTGCTACCCATTTTGCCATCGCTCCATTATTTTCGGTAAAATCCTTGGCATTCATCGGTGTATCAATAGCACCTGGTGCTATTCCTGCAACTTGGATACCATGCTGAGCTTCATCTAAGGCAAGTTGTTTCGTCAATCCAACAATTGCATGCTTACTTGCGGTATAAGCAATACCTCCACCACCGGCTACTAAACCAGCAACTGAAGCCATATTGATAATTACACCAAACTTTTGTTGTTTCATTTGAGGCAGAAAGGCCGAACACATGAGAAACATGCTATCAAGATTAGTGGCTAAGATTTTTTTCCACAGTAAAAAATCTGTGTCTTCCATCGTCCGATAGTCATCGAGCTGTCCTGCTGTATTGAGCAAAATATCAATCTTACCTACCTGAGCAGCTAATTGAGCTACTTTTTCAGGACAAGAAACATCACAGACAATCGTTCTAAAGTTCGCAGAGAATTCTTGTAAGTCTACGCCGATAACTTCTGCTCCTTCTCGCATAAAAGCTTGAGCTTGGGCTTGTCCGATGCCACTGGCAGCACCAGTCACTAGGACTTTTTTACCTTTAAATTTTTGATTAGTCATTTACTAAAATCCAGTCTGTCGCTAAGACATCACAAGGCGTCGGCGCCCACATGCTAAAACCTTCACCCTCTCCTGTGACATTAATCAAGAAATAAGGTGTAACTTGCAGTTTTTCACCATTATCGAGTCTAATACTGTCATATAAGGCAACATAGTTTTCAGCGCCTCCCCAGCCTGTGCGTACTATTTTTTTTCCAGCTTTAAGTTCTGGTAGAATTTCTTCAAATGTCATCTTTAATTCCTTTCTGAAACTGCATTTCTCTTCTTATATTCGTAGTGTTTTAATTTTAACATTTTGTGCTTTATTTTGTCATTTTTTGTTGCAGCTTGACAAGAGGGCATGCTTCAACTAGAATGTAGCTATGAAAAATACCGAAAATAATCAAAAAATTGTTATCATCACCGGTGCATCAAACGGCATGGGTTATGAAGCTGCCAAAACTTTTGCTCAACGCGGTTGGCAAGTTTATGCTGGCGCACGCCGTATTGAAAAAATCCCCACTGATGAGGGGATTAACGCGATGAAGCTTGATGTTACAGATAGCAAAAGCAATCAAGAGTTTGTCCAACACGTCCTTGATCAAGCAGGACGAATTGATGTCTTAATCAATAATGCTGGCTATGGAGAGTATGGTCCGGTTGAAGAAATTCCGATGAAAAATGTCCGCAAGCAATTTGAGACAAATTTCTTTGGGGCTGTAGAATTGACCCAATTGGTTCTTCCTATCATGCGTCAACAACACTTTGGTCGAATCATCAACATATCAAGTATTGGTGGTGATGTCTACATGCCACTAGGTGCCTTTTATCATGCTACGAAAGCCGCACTCCAACAATGGTCAGATGTACTGGATACAGAAGTTAAAGCTTTTGGTATTCGTTCTATTGTTGTGCAGCCCGGCGGCACTGCTTCCAATTGGAGTAGCATCGCTATGGAAAATGCTGAAAAAAATATTCACACAAACAGCCCTTACCAACCTTTAGTGCAAACTGTGCGTGCGGCGCTCAGTGGCAACTTTGGAAGTTCCGCTACTTCGGCAGATTTGGCACAAGTCTTTTATAAGGCTGCCACAGACAGGAAAGCTCAGTCCCGTTATTATAATTCATTTGTGGATCGCATGATGGTACATACAGCCCGTGCGCATCCCAAACTTTACATTAAACTTTTTAATCTCGGATTAAAACAAATGGGTAAACGTAAAAAATAAAATAGAGAGCAGAGGTTGCTCTCTATTTTTATTATCCAATTAATGATCCGGCAGGTACGTCAGCAGGTGCTTCAAGCACACGCAACTTACCATCAAATTCAGCTGAGAGAATCATCCCTTGGCTGACATATTTCTTCATCATTTTACGTGGTTTTAAATTAGCCACGATTTGCAATTTTTTACCGACAAAGTCTTGTTCATTTGGATAAAATTCTGCAATTCCTGACAAGATTTGTCGTGGTTCTTCGTCACCTGCATCTAATTTGAAGCGAAGCAGACGATCTGAACCTTCAATACGGCTTACTTCCAAAACTTCCGCAACTTTCAACTCAATCTTTTCAAAATCATCAAACTTAATTTCTGGTAAAGTGAGGTTGAGTTTAACATCCTCTGGTACCCATTCTTTTTCAGGAGCCTTTCCACCAGCCATCTGTAACTTGATATACTCTACTTCTTCATCCTTATCCAAACGCGGGAAAACTGGTTCACCTTTTTCTACAACTTTATGCGTAAATTCATAACCGAAAGCTAAATCCTCTAATAAGAATTCCTCTTCAGTTAAACCTAATTGGCCAAAAATTTTCTTGCTTGTTGCACGCATAAAAGGTTGTAAGAGTGCAGCAACAACACGAAGATTTTCAGCTAAATGATAAAGCACATTATTTAGTTTGTCCTTATCATCTTCTGATTTCGCTAGTACCCAAGGGGCAGTTTCATCAATGTATTTATTTGTACGAGAGATGAGAACCCAAACTTCATTTAAAGCTACATTAAATTCAAATTTATCCATAGCTGTATGGAATTTTTCCAAGGTCTCAGCAAGAACAGTTTCCAAAGCAGCATCAAATTCTGTTGTTACATCATTCTTAACTAGAACTCCGCCATTGTATTTATTGACCATAGCGACTGTACGATTGAGCAAGTTACCGAGGTCATTTGCCAAATCATAGTTGATGCGATCAATAAAATCTTCTGGTGAAAAGACACCGTCAGAACCAAAAGGCAGTGCACGCATGAGGTAGTAACGTACTGGATCTAAACCATAGCGATTAACTAACATGTCAGGATAAACAACATTTCCTTTAGATTTTGACATTTTACCGTCTTTCATCACCAACCAGCCATGACCAAAGACTTGTTTAGGTGGTTGCATCCCTAAAGCATGGAGCATAATAGGCCAGTAGATAGTATGGAAACGTACAATTTCTTTTCCGACCATATTAACACCTGGCCAGAATTTATCCAGCTTGCTAGTATCATCTGAACCATAGCCTAAGGCAGTCACATAGTTAAGCAATGCATCAAGCCAAACATAAACCACGTGTTTCGGATTAGACTTTACAGGAATTCCCCAAGTGAAGGTAGTACGGCTAACAGCCAAGTCTTCCAAGCCCGGTTTGATGAAATTGTTGATCATCTCATTTTTACGAATCTCAGGTTGAATGAAATTGGGATGGGACTCATAATAAGTTAAGAGCCAGTCCGCATACTTGCTCATACGGAAGAAATACGACTCTTCTTCAACCCATTCTACTTCGTGTCCTGATGGTGCTTTACCACCAATGACTTTACCATCTGCATCATGATAGACTTCTTCCAACTGAGTTTCAGTAAAGAACTCTTCATCCGAAACGGAATACCATCCAGCATATTTATCCAAATAGATATCATCTTGTGCCAAAAGTTGTTCAAAAGCTTTTTGCACGGCCTCTTCATGATATTTATCCGTGGTACGGATAAATTTATCATAAGAAATGTCCAACATTTTCCATAGTTCTTTAACATCTTCTGCCATTGGGTCCAAATATTCTTTTGGTGTCATCCCCAACTCTTCAGCCTTGCGTTGTATTTTCATACCGTGTTCATCAAGCCCTGTTAAATAAAATGTATCAAAGCCCATCAAACGTTTGTAACGTGCAAGAACATCACACGCAATTGTTGTGTAGCTTGAACCCAGATGTAATTTCCCTGATGGATAATAGATCGGCGTTGTGATATAAAAGTTTTTGTTTTCAGTCATTTTTTTCTCCTAATTCGTAGCCTAATGAAAGCCACTTGATTAGTTTTTTCCCAATTGTACATTGAAAAAAGCCTTGTTTCTATTATAGCATATCCTTTTCAAGTAAATCCTGTTCTAAATAAGATTTACTCGTTTTTCCCTAAAAATAAATTCCCCCTCAATCTCACTTAATGATTGTCGTCCGATAAGGTATGTTATAATTAACCTCATAAAGATAAAAGGATTTTATTATGACTTACAAATTTATTTCGTGGAATATTGATTCGCTGAATGCAGCTTTGACTGGAACAAGTAATCGTGCAGCTCTATCGATGGCTGTGGTTGAACAACTTGCCGCATCTGAGGCAGATGTTATCGCTATTCAAGAAACGAAGCTAAATGGCGACCTCAAAAAAACTAACAAAGTGTTTGATACTTTAGCCAATTATTTTCCAGAATATGAAATTGTTCACCGTATCAGTACACCACCCGCACGTAAAGGTTATTCAGGAACGATGTTTCTTTATAAGAAAAGTTTGCCTGAACCTATCATCACCATGCCTGAGATTGGGGCACCAGAACCTATGGATAACGAAGGGCGTATTATCACCTTAGAATTTCCCGAGTTTTTCATCACGACGGTCTACACACCAAATGCAGGCGATGCTCTTAATCGCTTGGACTTACGTGGACAATGGGACGATCAATACCGCACCTACTTACAAATGCTGGATTTGCAAAAACCGGTCTTAGCATGTGGCGATTTTAATGCTGCTTACACAGAAATAGACCTTGCGAACCCTAAAGGAAACCGTAATTCTGCTGGTTTTACCGACCAAGAACGTGAAAAATTTGGCCTCTTATTAGCTGCTGGATTTACAGACAGTTTCCGTAAAATACACGGTAATGTAGAAAGCTATTATGCACCCGACCGTAGTATTTACACGTGGTTTGCCCAACGTTCACGTACAGCTAAAATTAACAATTCTGGCTGGAGAATCGATTATTGGCTCGTTTCTAACCGCATAGCGAATCATATCACTCGTGCAGAACCCTTGGATACAGGTACCCGTCAAGACCATGTACCTATCGTTTTAGAAATCAATATTTAAAAAAGCACGACATACGTCGTGCTTTTACTTTTTATTGTGCTAACTCTTGATACGCCTCTTCCTTAAAACCTATCAAAACAATTTTTCCATCTTTAACAATCAATGGACGTTTAACCAGCATTCCGTTTGATGCCAAGAGTTCAGCTGCTTCGTGTTGAGTCAAATCAGCCAATTTATCTTTTAAACCCATCTCACGATAAACTAAACCACTTGTATTGAAAAATTTTTTAACAGGAATCTCTGCAAACCATTTTTCAAATTGCTCAGTTTTTGGTGGATTCAGCTTAATATCAATAGCCTTATAGTCTATGTCTAATTTATCCAACGTTGCCTTTGCCTTACGGCAAGTTGAACATTTTGGATATTCATAAAAGTCGTACATGTATCCTCCCCCTTCTCTCTATTTTAACAAAAACTAAAGTAATTCTCCCATTTTTTATTACATTTAATGGAGGTTGCAATTTTCAAGAAAATAAAATTTATGTTAAAATAAGATAAGAATATAAATAAAGGAGATAATTTTATGATTTGGTCACTTATTGTTGGTGCGCTGATTGGTATGGCTGCTGGAGCTATCACATCAAAAGGTTCAAGTATGGGCTGCATTGCAAATATTGTTGCGGGTCTTTTAGGATCATTTGTCGGTCAAAAACTTTTAGGAAATTGGGGACCGCAGTTGGCTGGGATGTCTCTAATCCCTTCAATCGTTGGTGCAATCATAGTCGTACTTGTAGCTTCTGCATTATTCGGAAAAAAGAATGACTAAAACGTTCATAGAGCGTTTTTTTTTTACAAAAAAACAAGCAAGAGAAAATTGCTTGTAAAAATTAATATTTTCTAAAACGTTGGTAACGACTTTCTTGAAGTTCTGCCTCAGAAAGTTGTGTTAAGCTATTGAGTTCCTTCTTAATAATAGCTTTCAAGTTTTCCATAAGATTTTCTTCTTGAACAACCCCTTCAATAATCCCCATTTCGAGCTGATCTGCGGCTTTTATTTTCATCAAATCGGCAGCCTCATCGCGACGTGACCCATCTTTCCACAAGATCGTTGCAAAACCTTCTGGTGAAAGTACTGAATACATTGCATTTTCCAACATATAAACTTTATTGGCGACTGCTAAAGCTAAAGCGCCTCCTGAGCCCCCTTCACCGGTGATAAAGGTCAAAACGGGAACTTTCAAGTCAGACATCTCAAAAAGATTACGCGCGATTGCCTCACCTTGGCCACGTTCTTCGGCTTCAATTCCTGGGTAAGCTCCCGCTGTATTTACAAAAGTAATGATTGGACGTTTAAACTTTTCTGCTTGTTTCATTAATCGTAAAGCTTTTCGGTAGCCATTAGGACTAGGTTGTCCAAAGTTTGTTGCTAAATTTTCTTCCAGATTTTTTCCTTTTTGGATCCCTATGATGGTAACTACTTGATCTTCAAAAGTCGCAATACCTCCAACAATGGCTTCATCATCCGTAAACTGACGATCTCCATGAAGTTCAAAAAAGTCCAAAAAAATCTCTGAAATAATTTCTCGTACTGAAACACGGTCATTAGCACGTGCTTTATTAATAATTTCTGCTATATCAGACATTTTTTACACCTCCATGAAATTTTAAGAGCAAAGCTAATTTCTGACGCATTTCTTGACGTTTAACAATTGCATCGACAAAACCATGTTTTAACAGAAATTCTGCTTTTTGGAAGTCATCAGGAAGCGTTTGACGTACTGTCTGTTCAATTACACGGCGTCCTGCAAATCCTATCAAAGATTGCGGTTCAGCTAAGATAATATCGCCAAGCATAGCAAAAGAAGCTGTAACTCCGCCTGTTGTCGGATCTGTTAACACTGTAATGTAGAGTAATCCTGCATTAGAATGTTTCTTAACAGCTGCTGAGATTTTCGCCATTTGCATCAAAGACATAATTCCTTCTTGCATTCGTGCACCACCCGAAGCCGTAAAAATAACCACTGGAAGTTTTTCAGCAGTCGCCATTTCAAAAAGTCGCGTAATTTTTTCACCGACAACAGTCCCCATAGAAGCCATAATAAAAGTTGAATCCATGATTGCTAAAGCCACTTTTTGGCCTTTAATCAACGCTGTACCAGTCATGACAGCTTCATCCAGCCCGGTCTTCTCCTTAGTTGCCATAAGTTTTTCGGTATAGTTGGGGAAGTCAAGCGGATTTTTACTTTCGATTCCCGTAAACATTTCTGTAAATGAGTCTGAATCAACTAAAAGTTTCAAACGTTCTGGCGCAGTAATTCTGAAGTTATAGCTGCAATGTGGACAGATTTTACTTGCACCAAGGTCTTGGCTGTAAATACTGTGTTTGCAGGCCGGACATTTAGCAAAAAGCTCGTCAGGCACTTCAGGCTTCGTCATTTCTCCTTGAACAGTGGAACGATTAGGATTAATTTTAATATATTTTTTCTTTTGAAAGAGAGCCAATTATATCTCCTTTTTATCAAAATTTTTTACATCTTGATAGCGAACGTTTCTAAGTAGATTTCTATCTGCTTACGTTCTTTTTATTTTAATTGTCTAATTATATAATTATACACGCAAAAATTAAATTCGTCAAGAACTAGATAAGTGTCTAAAAATGGCAGAATTAGATAAGTACAGACATTATTTGATTTATTCAAAACTTCGTCATACTCTCCTTCTCCTCATTCAAACTATGTTATAATATGAAGAGTTTAGTTCTATTAAAATACGAGGTTTATGTGTACTTCTCATCAAAAAAGAAAGGAGCTTTTCATGAAAAATAAAACTTTGTCGATTATTGTTCCTGCTTATAATGAGGAAGAAACTATTGAACTTTTTTTTGATGAAGTTAATGCTCAAACTTTGGGCCTACCACTTGATAAAACTTTTTATTTCATTAATGATGGCTCTTCGGATCAAACACTTGAGGTAATAAAAAGGCTAAGCCAAAAGCATCCTAATGTAAAATATATTAGCTTTTCGAGAAATTTTGGTAAAGAGGCAGCACTTCTCGCTGGCCTCCGTGCAGCTTCAGGGGATTTTGTGACGGTCATGGACGCTGACCTTCAAGATCCCCCAAGTATGCTCAAAGAGATGTATCATAAAATTCAAGAAGGTTACGATATTGTGGGAACACGAAGAATTTCACGAAAAGATGAGCCCTTTATTCGTTCGATATTTGCTCGAGCTTTTTATAAGATTATGAATAGAATCTCAAGTACGCAAATGGTGGATGGTGCACGTGACTATCGCTTAATGACACGGCAAGTGGTGGATAGTATTCTCGAGCTCCCGGAGCACAATCGCTTTTCTAAAGGTCTCTTTTCTTGGGTAGGTTACGATGTTTTCTATTTAGAATACAATAATGTAGAGCGTGTAGCTGGCAAGACTTCCTGGAGTTTTTGGGGCCTGTTACATTACTCAATTGATGGAATCATTAATTTTTCAGATGCCCCACTCAGCCTTGCCACTTTTATTGGTTTTATTAGCTTTCTTATCTCGCTTTGTATGAGTCTTTTTTATGCTTTGAAAACCATTATTTGGGGGGAAATGGTTCAGGGCTTCCCTACTCTGATTATTCTAATTCTTATGCTCGGTGGTTTACAACTCCTATCTCTTGGAATTATTGGAAAATACCTTTCGAAGGTCTTTCTTGAAACCAAACAACGTCCAAATTACTTTGTGAAAGAAGACAATATTAATGAATAAAAAGAACTTGTTAACACAAGTTCTTTTTATTCACTCAATTCCAAAGTAAGAGTAAGTGCTATAAAACATCATATAACTTTACAAGATTAGAAAAACCTGATGATTATTCATCAAGTTTTTTCTAGTTTTATTTTTCCAAATACTCCGGCAAAAAGGTATTTGCTAAAAAGCTAGTATCATAATCCCCGGCAATAACATTATTATCTGAAATCAACTCCAATTGAAAGTCAATATTGGTTGTTAAACCTTCCACATCGAACTCCATCAAGGCGCGCTGCATTTTCATCAAGGCTTCAAAACGATTCTCACCATGAACGATGACTTTTGCAATCATTGAGTCATAATAAGGTGGAATTGTATAGCCTGTATACATGGCTGAATCTACACGTAAGCCTACGCCACCACTTGGTAGAAACAGATTTGTGATTTTACCTGGGCTTGGAGCAAAGTTAAATTTAGGGTTTTCTGCATTGATACGGCACTCAATAGCATGTCCTTTGAATTCAATATCTTCTTGTTTCACAGACAATTCTTGACCATCTGCAATTCGGATTTGTTCTTTAACAATATCTACACCTGAGACAAACTCAGTTACGGGATGTTCAACTTGTACCCGTGTATTCATTTCCATGAAAAAGAAATCGCCTGAAGCTTCGTCCAAGAGAAACTCAATTGTTCCCGCATTTTCGTAGTTCACATGTGCTGCTGCTTTAACTGCCGCTTGACAGATGCGTTCTCGTAAAGTATGTCCAATCGCAACCGATGGGCTTTCCTCTAAAACCTTCTGATTATTCCGTTGAAGGGAACAATCACGTTCACCCAAGTGAATAACATTACCATGTTGGTCTGCTAAGATTTGGACCTCAATATGGCGAGCAGGAAAAATCATGCGTTCGATAAACATTGCACCATTTCCAAAAGCTGCCTTGGCTTCAGCAGTCGCTGCTTCGAAAGCTGGCACTAGCTCCTCAGCATTGCTGACTTTACGAATACCTTTTCCGCCGCCTCCAGCTGATGCTTTTAGCATGACAGGATAGCCAATCTTATTAGCTAAATCTAGTGCTTCTTCACTAGTATAAACTTCGCCTTCTGAACCAGGCGTTACAGGCACTCCTGCCTTCACCATTTCCGCACGTGCATTAATTTTATCTCCCATCATATCCATGACCTGAGCAGAAGGACCGATAAATTTGATATTCATTTCTTCACAAAGACGTGCAAATTTTGAGTTTTCACTCAAAAAACCAAAACCTGGATGAATGGCTTGGGCTCCAGTAGCAACAGCTGCTTCTAGAATATTATTCATATTCAGATAAGATTCTGATGCTCGGGCTGGACCGATACAAATGGCTTCATCTGCCAACGCTACATGTAATGCATCACGATCCGCTTCTGAATATACGGCAACTGTAGCGACACCAAGTTCGCGTGCCGCACGAATAATACGCACAGCAATTTCACCACGATTGGCGATTAAAATTTTATTAAACATAGATTGATAACTCCTACCAATTTCTCTTTCATCTTCTGTTATGAGCAGTGAGCTCCAGAAGAAAAAGAGTGTCACCGAGATTTAAGTCCGGTGCATTCTTTGGGTTTCTGATGGCTTAGACCACGATCAGTAAATGTAAAACTTTGTAACTTCAAAGTACACTTACCTTTAAAAGTTGCCACAGACTAACTGTGGCATTGTTAATATTTTTTATTTTCCTAGCGCAAAAGTTAAAGTACCTTTTGCAGCTAATTTACCGTCAACTTTAGCTTCTGCTTCAACAACAGCAATCGGTCCACGGCGTTTGATAAACTTAGCATGCAAGATCAATTGATCACCAGGTACAACTTGCTTTTTATATTTTACATTGTCCATTCCTGCATAAAAAACGAGTTTTCCTTTATTCTCAGGTTTTGAAAGTTCCAAAACGCCTGCAGCCTGAGCCAAAGCCTCCATAATCAAGACACCTGGCATGACTGGATACTGTGGAAAATGTCCTTGGAAAAATTCCTCGTTAATTGTCACATTCTTGATGGCTGTAATTTCATCGTCCGCGATATCAATAACACGATCCACTAAAAGAAATGGATAACGGTGAGGCAAGGCCTCCATAATTTTTGTGACGTCAATATTTACTTCTGCCATTTTTACCGCTCCTTTATTTAATGCGTACCAATTCTTGACCGAATTCAACTACATCTTCAGCATCAACCATGATTTCAGTGATAACACCGTCTTTCGGAGCTGGAATTTCGTTCATTACTTTCATTGCTTCAATGATGAGTAAGGTTTGACCCTTCTTAACTGCATCGCCCACACTAACAAATTCCGGTTTACCCGGTGCTGGTTGCAAGTATGCCACACCGACCAAAGGACTTGTTACTGCTTCGCCTTCTGCTGTAGCAACTTCTTCCTCAAGCTCTGTTTCTACCGCAAGTTTTGTATAGCCTTCGCTTGCAGAAGCTGGCGCACTTACTTTTGCTTCTGGAATAGGTGAGCCAGCTGGAGCTGCGAGAACACTATTTTCATTTTTTGAGAAAGACAGTTCTCCTTCTGCTGTACGCCAAGAAAATTCACGCAAGCTCGAACCATCAAACTGTGTCATCAAATCTTTTACTTCATTAATATTCATTTTTTTATCCCGCTCGCTTTCTTTTCCACAACCTAAGTTAAAACGCACTTAGACTCTGAGAAAGAAAGCAGAGTGCTTATCTTTCTTTTAAACTAATCTGTGAATTTTTTAAAGGCCAATACGGCATTGTGACCACCAAAACCAAAGTCTTGTGACAAAGCGTAATTGATTTCAGCATCTTTACCTTGACCAAGAACAACATTAATTGTCATGCCTTCGTCCAATTCTTTTGTTCCAGCATTCACTGGCGCAAATTGATTTAAAATGGCTTGTACAGTTGCTACTGCTTCAATAGCTCCTGTCGCTCCGAGAGCATGACCGTGTAAAGCTTTTGTCGATGAAACTAAAGCTTTGTCCCCAATAACATTGTGGATAGCTTTTGCTTCTGTCTCTTCATTAGCATGTGTTGATGTACCGTGTGCATTGATGTAATCAACATCTGAACCAGTAATTCCAGCTTCTTCTAAAGCAAGCTTCATTGCATTTTCAGCACCAACACCTGATGGAGTTGTCATATGGTATGCATCGTTTGTATTACCATAGCCAACAATTTCAGCTAAAATATTTGCACCACGTGCTTGAGCATGTTCTAGGCTCTCCAAAATCAAGACCCCGGCACCTTCACCCATAACAAATCCTGAACGGTCTTTATCAAATGGACGACAAGCTATTGAAGGATCTGACTCTTTTGTCAAAGCAGTCAAATTAGCAAATCCAGCGATACCCAGCTCACAAATCGCAGCTTCAGCACCACCAGCGATAATAGCATCGGCATAACCATGTTTGATTTCACGGAAAGCCGAACCAATAGAGTTTGCCCCTGCTGCACATGCTGTAACTTCAGCACGCGATACACCACGTGCCCCTGTACGCAAAGCAACATTACCTGTCGCCATATTGGCAATGGCCAATGGTACATAAAGGGGAGTTACTTTACGTGGACCCTTCAGAAGGGCTTGTGAGTTCTTTTGTGTTTGCTCCAATCCACCGATACCTGAGGCCATAATACAACCTAAGCGATCGTAATTTGTGTTATCTGGAGTTATACCTGACATTTCCATAGCTTCAAGAGCTGCATAAACGGCATAAAGTGAAAAAGTATCCATACGACGCGCATCTTTTTTCTCAAAATGCTTTTCAAATGGAAAATCTTTAACTTCAGCTGCCACACTGATACCTGTTGCTTCAGCATCAAAGTGCGTAATTGGTCCGATACCTGTTTTACCAGATTTTAGGCCATTCCAAAATTCTTCTGGTGTATTACCGATAGCACTGGTTACACCGTAACCTGTAATGACTACACGATTCATATTTTTTCTCCTTTGGAGTTTGTTACAAACTTCTTTTTAGTCTAATCTGATATACGGCTACATTGCCATACCACCGTCAATAGACAATACTTGTCCTGTCATGTATTCTTGCTCTGCAAGGAATTTCACAACTGTGGCAACTTCTTCTGGTTGACCAAATCGTTTCATCGGAATTTGGCCCTTCATTGCATCCTTGACTTTATCTGAAAGGACCTCAGTCATGTCGGAATCAATAAAGCCTGGAGCTACCGCATTGACACGAACATTGCGACCAGCAACTTCACGTGCAATTGATTTTGTCAAACCGATCAATCCAGCTTTGGAAGCTGCATAATTAGCTTGACCCGCATTCCCAATTAAACCTACAACAGAAGTAATATTAATAATTGCTCCTTCTCTCGCACGCGTCATTGGTTTTAGAACTGCCTGTGTCATATTAAAGGCACCTGTAAGGTTTATTTTCAAAACAGCTTCGAAATCTTCTTCGCTCATTTTCAACGATAAACCATCACGAGTTATACCAGCATTATTAACCAAAACATCAACCGATCCTAAAGCATCAACCGCTTCAGCAACCATGCGCTTAGCATCTTCTGACTGGGAAATATCGCCAGATACGCCAACAGCCTTAACACCAAAAGAAGTAAACTCTGACAAGAGTTCCTCAGAAATGGCAGAACGTCCATTGATAACTACGTTTGCCCCAGCTCGAGCAAACTGTAAAGCAATCGCCTTACCAATACCACGTGTCGAGCCCGTCACAAAGACATTTTTATTTTTAATTTCCATTATTTTTTCCTGTTCTTATGATTATTAATTGCTCTCAAATCAAGTTCTACAGTGACAACTCTTACTCATTGAATAAGTTTAAGCTTCTTCTGTCACTAAAGCCTTGTATGAAGTAAGATCTTCAACATTCGTAAAGCTTGCTTCTTTGTCGATTTTTTTAATAAAACCAGAAAGGACTTTACCAGGTCCAACTTCAATAAAGCGTTGTACTCCAAGTGCTTTCATTGTTTCAATAGATTCGTAGAAACGTACCGGCTCCATAACTTGGCGTGTAAGAAGCTCTTTGATTTCTGAATCTCTCATCACTTTTGCTGTCGTATTTGAAATCAGTTCCAACTTAAAGCTATTAAAATTAACCCGTTCAAGTTCTTTAGCTAATTTTTCGCTCGCAGGTTTTAAAATCGCTGTATGGAATGGGCCCGAAACCTTGAGCTCTATCAGACGTTTTACGCCAGCTTCTTTTAAAAGTTCAACGGCGTAATCAACGGCTTCAGCTTGACCACCAATAACAATCTGTGCAGGAGTATTGTAGTTTGCTGGGCTCACAATTCCACGTTCAGCTGCTTGTTCACAAATCTCTTCGATCAAAGCAGCTTCTGTATTCATCACAGCAACCATTTTGCCTGATCTTGTTGGCGCAGCTTCAGTCATATATTGTCCACGTTTTGCTACTAAAGCAACAGCTTCCGCAAAATCAAGCGCACCACTGGCTACCAATGCAGAGTACTCGCCTAAGGAAAGTCCTGCCACAAGATCTGGCTTGATGCCTTGTTCTGAAAGCAAACGAAGGATTGCTACAGATGTTGTTAAAATGGCTGGTTGGGTATATTGTGTCTCGTTGAGTTTTGCTTCATCATTATCAATTAACGCACGAAGGTCATAACCCAAGACTTGACTTGCCTGATTAAAAGTTTCTTTGACAATGTCAAATTCATCATAAAGGTCTTTAGCCATACCCAATTTTTGAGCGCCTTGACCAGAAAAAAGAAATGCTGTTTTCATATTTTTAAGATTTCACAAAATTTAGATTTTTGTGACACTTTCCTAATTTTCAAAATTTATTATAAGTGAAAAACGGGGCTTTCACCCCATTAATTCTCTTATTGTTGAGCTTCAACATATTTAACGAGATCAGAAACAGTTTTCATGTCCGCTTCTGTATCTACTTCAACATCGAATTCGTCTTCGATATCGTTAATGATTTGGAAAAGGTCAAGTGAGTCAGCATCGAGTTCTTCAAATGAAGTTTCGAGTGTTACTTCTTCTTTTTCTTTGCCGAGTTCGTCAGCGATGATGTCTTGTACTTTTTCAAATACTGCCATGTTATTTCTCCTTTAATGTGTAGAAAGTATATATATTATAGCGTGATAAATCACTCATATAACCAATTTTAGATCAAATCAATCTTATCAAAGATTGATAATGAGCGTCCCCCATGTGAGGCCGCCTCCGAAACCTGTCTGGACAATTTTATAATTTTCGTCCAAAGAAAGTTTACCATTTTTTATCGATTCTGACAAGAGAATAGGTATTGAAGCTGCACTTGTATTGCCATATTCTTGCATATTTTGTAGGAATTTACTGCGTTCAGCACCTAATTTCTTGGCCATTTTATCAAGTATTCGAGAATTTGCTTGATGCAATAAAAAATAGTCAATATCTTCAGGTTTCAGATTTGCTTTTTCCAATGTTTCTTGGATATTTTTGGGAACGTCACGTGTCGCAAAGTCAAAGACCGCCCGTCCGTCCATTTTTATGAACTCTGTAACATGGTTAACTTGACCATTGAGTTCAGGATTAAGTGCTAAATAATTTGAAGTTAGAGAATCGCCTCGAGAGCCATCTGTTCTTAAGTTTTCAGCGATAACTAAAGGGTGTGTCCCTGTATTTTCCAGAAGAACTCCACCTGCGCCATCACCAAAAAGAACAGCGGTCGAACGATCTGACCAATCCAAAGATTTAGACAAAACTTCTGCGCCAATCACCATCCCACGCTTGTAGCCGCCAGCAATCAGCTTCTCAGCCGTTGATAAAGCGAAAACAAAGCCAGAACAAGCAGCTGTTAAATCATAAGCAAAAGCACGATGTGCGCCAATTTTTGCTTGGACCAAGGCTGCCGTACTTGGCATACTGCTATCAGGTGAGATAGTCGCCACGATAATAAAATCAATCTGGTCTGCTGACAAATCAGCTTGAGCTAAGAGTTGTTCACCAACCTTAGCAGCCAGATCACTGGTATTTTCGTCAACTGTAATATGTCGCTGCTTAATACCCGTCCGTGAATAAATCCACTCGTCACTCGTGTCCATGATTTTTGCCAAATCATCGTTTGACACAATATTTTCGGGCACATAGTGTGCCACCTGGGTAATTTTAGCGAAAGGCATTATTTCATATTCTCCAATGACTTATGTAATTCTTCAAGTTCGCCTGCAAGTTTGTTTTCGGTAGTCCCGTAAACACTTAACATAAGTTTTTCTGAAATGCTGCGGAAAAATTCACTATGCGATGCACAAAGTGCTTTTCCTTTTTCAGTCAATACGATATAAGCCACACGACGGTCACGATCTGAGCGTTCGCGTTTGATATATCCCTTAGTTTCCAAGCGATTGAGTGTAATGGTGATTGTTGAAAGGGCTAATTTTTGATTCCTTGCAATGTCTGTAGCTCGGCAAGTTCCCAAAGTATGGATAAGGGTCATTTGTTGAAGTTCTTTCACAGTTACATCTGGATAATCAGAGTCCTTCAAGAACTGTTCTTCTAAGTTCATGCAATCGTGGAAAAGTTGAATCAACCATTCATTAATTTTGTCAAAATCTGTTTTCATTTGTACTTCCTGATATTTTGATGATACAAACCATTTACAATACAAAATTGTACCATAATAAAAATAATTTGCAAGTGCTAAGTAGATTTAACAAGCTCCTCAGACGGCTTGGATTACCCATTTATTTTGATTCACAAAGAAAAAATTCCAAATGTAGTCGATAGCAAAAAGATGAAATTAAGGTATTTCATCTCTCTTTTTCTGAAAAATTTCCTTTTAAAAAAGGATTTCACAATCCTTTTTAATTTTTAACATTTGAGGCTTTATCATATCTACTATATGCTTAATTTCATTATAGCAAAATAAAAGTCTAAAATTTTCTGTTTTAATTATTTTCTTGTGCATTTTGGACAAAAATAGAGATTTAGATAACAATATCCTCTTTTTTGTCTAAAAAAACACCTAGAAAACCTTCCAGATGTTTAGATAACTAAATCTTTTATTTTGTTTGCTTTAATAGTGCATCTGTATAATCAGTTAGCTGTGCCATTGAAGCTGTGGGACCACCAAAGAAATAAACCTTGTCATAGTCCATTGTAATGACATGTCCTTCTTTAACTGCCTTGAGGTTTTTCCATACGGGATTTTTTTGCAGAGCTTCATATTGGGCTTTATCTGCTTTCTTGAAGTCGATAAAAATATAGTCTGCATCAAAATCTTTGAGACTTTCAGCATTAACTTCTGCATATCCTGCACCTTCGGATAATTCGGCCATTTTTGTTGATTCTTGGAATCCTAGACCTCGCGTAAGTGCTTGACCGCCACGTGCAAAGTTATCACCATAAGCATAAATTTTATCGCCTTGGAGCTCTAACAAAGAAATGCTTGCTTGCTCTGTATTTATACCTTGAGCTTTAAGCTTTGTTTTTTGTTCTTCAGCTTTTTGATCGAATGTTTTTATAAATTCCTTCTTCTCATCCTCACGGTTCAACAATTTGGCAAAGAAATCCAAAGATTTATCCATATCATTCAAATCCTGATAATTAACAAGCACAGTCGGTGCTACTTTTTCATAATCCGAAACTTGTGTTTTATCTACTGTCACAATCAAGTCAGGCTTTTGCCCAATGAGTTTTTCAATATTAAAACTTGGAGAACCTAAGTCAACCATATTTTCTTTTTGTTTATCTGACAAATATGGGTTAGGGAAAGCCCAAGAATCTGTCCCAATTACATTTCCTCCTAATGTAGCAACATCATCTGGATAATTTTGTACTGCAATACGTTCGGGATGCGCAGGAACCTCTACATCACCATTCAAAGCAGTAAAAGTCACTTTCTCCTCTTTTTGGGATTGGGATACGTCGGAGTTTGAACATGCAGAAAGCCCCAAAAGACCAACTGCGGCTAAAGATATAGAAAATAATTTAAAGTGTTTCATGAATGCCTCTTTCAAATTTTTTGTATTAAGTATATATAGTAAGGTGCGCCTATAAGAGCAACCACAAAGCCTAGCGGCAAACTAGACGGTGCAATAATGATCTGTGATAAACTATCTGCTAAAAGTAAAATAATCATTGAAACCAAGGCAGTAGCCCAAGCACGCTTTTTACTTTCAAATCCTATCAGTTCACGAGCTATATGTGGTGCAATCAAACCAATAAAGGCAAGCCCACCAACTAGTAAAACCCCAATTGAAGCAAAAAGTAGTGCCAATATATAGAACTGCATCTTACTCTTTTTCACATTTAAGCCAAGACTCGTTGCCATTTCTTGCCCTAAACTAAGTAATTCTAGTTCTTTTCGGAAAAAACTAAAAATAAGCAGGCAAAGAATTAACAAAACAAAAGTTAAACCGATAAATAGTTTATCTGTTTGCCAAATATCTCCTGACAACCAAACTGCCACTTGTTGAAAATCAAAACGATTAATCGAAAGTTGTGCTAAGGTAATTAATGCCTGAAAAAGAGCTGTAATTCCTAATCCTATTAGAAGAACTTGAATATTACTTACATTTTTCTTTAGAGCAAGGTGGTAGAGTAGGCCAAAGGAAAAGAGTGCCCCAAATAAGGCGAATAAAGGATACATAAAAATCCAAGTTCCTGAAAGCTTCAACCACTGACTAAGAAAAAGGAACAGAACCGCACCTGCACTGGCGCCACTCGTTATGCCAAGGGTGCCTGCATCTGCTAAAGGATTATCCACAACAGTCTGGATGATCAAACCCGCCATAGCCAAAGCAGTACCTGCAATGAGCACAACTAATACCCTTGGCATTCTAAATTGAGGAATCAATATGGAGAGTAAATCCCAATCTGACGAAAAGTGGGTCAAATCGATAATAATAAATGCAATCAGGAGGAATATTAAAAATAGAAATTTCTTTTTCATTTTTTCTCCTGACTCATCATATAAATAAAGAAAATTGCGCCAAATAAAAGAGTTAAGCTGCCTGCCGGAAATTCGTAGGGCTTGAATAAATTACGAGCCAACAAATCTGCCACAAGCAATAGCAACACACCTAACAAATTACTCATACAAAATCTTTTTAAAAATTGTCCCCCAACAAGCTGACTTGCCAAATGTGGCGCCATGAGTCCAACAAAACTAATTACACCAACACTCGAAACTGTTACACCACTTGCCAGAGCCACCATGACCATAATAAACAGCCTAAGACGATTTACAGAAATACCTAAACTGGTTGCCATTTCTTCACCAAAGGCTAAGACCTTTATTTGATTAGCAAATAGTAGAACCATTGACACAAACAGTACAGTTACAACAAGTAAAATTTCTAATTTTACTGGAGTTATACCAGAAAACGAGCCTACAATCCATAAAAAATAGGACTGCATATTTTTACTATAAAAAGTCAAAATACTTGCAAGACTAGTCGCAAAAAGGCCCACAGAAGTTCCCACGAGAACAACTTTCATCGGTTGAAATTTACTTTTTACGGTTAGTGCAGCTACCGAAATGAGAGCAATAAACGCTCCCAAACTTGCTACCGCAGTTCCCAACCATCCTCCTGTGGAAAGATTGAGAACCAAGAGTAGAGCAAGTGCAAAACTTGCACCACCTGAAATTCCTAATGTGGATAACTCAGCAATAGGATTTCCTGTCATACTTTGAACCAACAGTCCGCTACTGGAGAGGAGAATCCCCACCAATACTAAAGCCAATAGACGTGGTAAGCGTAAGTGCAAAACGACACTCTCTTGCCAAATCTGACTCAAACTATAGTTTTGATCACCAAGCATAAGATAAAGGAAAGATAAGAATACAATTAGCAGCAGAACGAATGTAACGTGATAAGAAAACTTCCTACTCTTCATTTTTAACCCCTGTAATCATTAGAGTTTGACAGAAAAGATCCCGCCCCAATCGAACATGTAGACCGAAGCTCTCATGAATTATCTCCTCTGTAAATAATTCTTCCACGGGTCCTGAAGCAAAGATTTCACCCTCTTTCACAATAACTAAATTATCCGCAAAACGAGCAGCATGGTTCAAATCATGGATAACATACACAACTGTTTTTTTCATCTTTTTCGCAAAGGTTTTTAGCAGCTTTAAAATATCAAGTTGGTGCAAAAGGTCCAGATATGTTGTTGGCTCATCTAAAAGAATAATTTCACTGTCCTGCGCTAAAATCATCGTGATAAAAGCACGCTGACGTTGTCCACCAGAAAGTTGTGCAACTTGTTGGTTACGTAAATCCCAGATTTCAGTTTCCTTCATAACTTGCTCCACGAAGAGTTCATCTGCTTCAGATAAATTCTGTTGGGTAAGCTTTTGATGAGGAAAACGACCTAGACTGACCAACTCATAGACGGTAATATCGCTGGGCGCTTGCATGGCTTGCGGGAGCAAGGTCAATATTTTAGCTATTTCAATATTTTTTCGATTAGCAAGGCGTTCATCTTTATAGATTACTTCCCCTTCATACTTTATTAAACGCCCCAAGGCTTTGAGTAATGTCGACTTCCCTGAGCCATTTATTCCGATAATAGCTGTTGTCTTTCCTTGCTCAATTTCCAAAGATACATTTCTTAGGACCTGCTTTTTACCGTAATATACATTTAAATTTTTTGCCCCAAAATACATGAGTTCTTCCTTTTTAGCTCTAGTCACTCGAAGATGCCAATAATGTCAAATACTTTTTACATATTTAATTAAAGCATACTTTATAAAAGTTAACAAGTACTTTCTAAATTATTTTAAGTCAGATATTTCGCTCGCCTGACCTTTTTGCCATTTTACTTATAATATAAGATTTACAAGAGTAAAACCCTCAAGCCCAATGACTTGAAGGTTGTCTTGCTTACTTATTTTAAATGTGGAAAGATTGAAATCCGTATGGGAAATTCATCCTCACCTCTGATTATAACAAAATTTTTAAGATTCCTTCTTTTTGTCCTCAGGCGTCTCGTAATTTCTCCGTAGTGAAAATTTATCAGGTACTAAATCATAACCTGGTTTACAGAATGGGTGACACCGTAAAATTCGTGACGTTCCCATTGCAATTCCCTTTGGAGCTCCGTGCTTTTCAATAGCTTGAATCATATAGTTCGAACAGGTTGGATAATAACGACAAGCCGGCGGTAAAAGAGGAGAAATAAATCTCTGATAACCATGCACAGTTTTAACTAAAACTTTTTTCATTTTTTCCTTTTATTTAAGAGCCTCGAGAATGTCTGCAATCATCAGCTCTGGTGTCAAGTGATAGCGATCATAAAGATCGTCCATAGCAACAGAATCGTTGAACTCTTTAGCTGCACCATAATTTAATGTTTTAACGCCAAATTGACCAAGATAACCAGCAACTTTTTGACCAAAGCCGCCATCTAATACCCCATCTTCGATGGTCACAAATACTGTATGCTTGCCTGTCAATTCTTTCAAAGTTTCTTTATCCAGTTCTGCCACAAACATTGGATTAACCAGCGTAGCTCTGATGTTTATTTTTTCCAGTTCTTCTGCTATTTTTTGTCCATGGCTAAAAAGTCCACCTAATGCTAGAATAGCTACTTCTTCACCTTTACGTGCAATTTCATACTGGACTTTGCTGAAATCAGTCAATACGGTTGAGCGATTTTCTACACCATGCTCAGGAATTTGTAGCACAACTGGATATTCGTTTTGGGTCAGTGCCCAATCCAACATCGCTACAAGTTCTTCTTCACTCGTAGGTGCCAAGTACACCAAATCAGGAATATTAGAGAGCATACCTATTGCAAAACTTCCTTGGTGAGTTTTATCTGAACCAGAAATGGAAGCTGATTTTACAATAACTACCGCTGGTTCCTTATTAATTGCCAAATCATGTAAAAATTGATCATAAGCACGTTGCATGAAGGTTGAATTGTGAAAAATCATTGCACGTGCTCCACCTGCTGCAACTGCTCCGCCAAAGGTTGTCACATACTGTTCTGCAATTCCAGCATCCACATAGTGTTCTGGATACTTTTCAGCAAATTCCTTTAGATTATTAACCATTGGAATTCCACCATTGACTGCCACTAAAGGCATACCTTCAGCAACCTTTTCTTCCATATAATCTAGAATAATACGGGTATAATTTTTTGCCGTACTTGTATTTTTCAAGGAGCCATCTGATAAGTTGAAAGGAGAACGCCAATGGAATGCTTCCTTCATGTCAATAGCAGGTTGGTATCCATGACCTTTTTCGGTATTGATATGTAAAACAATCGGATGGTTAATATCTTTTACTTCTTCAAAAAGAGAAATGAGGGCTTCAATGTTGTTGCCATCTGCCAAATACTTATAATCTAGTCCAAAAGCCTTAAACATATTATTTGGTGATTGACCATCTGTTGCACGTAATTCCGCTAGCCCTTTATAAATTCCACCGTGATTTTCCGCAATTGACATCTGATTATCATTGAGAATAAGGATGAAGTTTTTATCATAAGACCCAGCGTTGCTAATTGCCTCTAAAGCTAAGCCTCCAGAAAGTGAACCATCACCTAAAATAGCAATAATATTGCCTTCTTGATTTCTTAAATCACGCGCTTTAGCCAGCCCCATCGCATTTGCTACAGAAGTTGAGGTGTGCCCAACAGTGAAGAAGTCATGTTCTGATTCGTATTGGCTTGTATAACCCGTAATATCATGAAAGTGCCCATCTTGAAAACCGTGTTTACGTCCGGTTAAAATTTTATGGGGATAAGTTTGATGACTTACATCCCAAACAAATTTATCCACAGGTGAACGAAAGACTTTATGCAAAGCAATGGTTAATTCCACAACACCCAGATTGGGTCCGGTGTGCCCTCCAACTTGACTGACTTTATTGAGCACAGCTCCTCGAACATCTTGAGCAAGTTCTGTTAATTCAGTAGCATTCAGCTTTTTTAAATCTGCCGGTGCATTTACTTTATCTAAAATAGTCATCTTTGCCTCTTTCTACTCATTTCTCACTTTTATTGATAGTGCATAAGTTTACAATCTATTCTATTACTTTTTGTTCACTTTTGCTGATTTGGGAGATGGACTGGTCCGTAAACGGACAGTAAATTTTGTTCCACGCGGTTGATTATCCTCAACCGTAATTCGACCATTGTGAGCCTCAGCGATTTGTTGTGCCAGGGATAAGCCAAGTCCTAAGCCACCTTTTTGTCGTGTTCTTGCTTTATCCACACGGTAGAAACGGTCAAATATTTTTTTCTTATCAGCGGCTGTAATACCTTCCCCATTATCAGAAACACTAAGCAGAAGTGTCGCTCCATTTTTTTGAACGTCAACTTGGATTTCACCATCTTCACCTGTATATTTCATAGCATTATCAAACAGAATCGTTAGAAGTTGCTTCACTAAGCTTTGATCTAAACTTAAAGCTCCTTCAAATTTTAAGGAAGTTTTTAAGGACTTATCAGAACTTTCTGCCAGGAGCTGGTAATTGCTAAAGATGGCTTCAAAGAATTCCTTATCTGTTGACTCAGGATTTGTTTTAATGTTATTGTCCTGGCGCGCCATATTCAACAGATTCGTCGTCAAGAGTCGCATATTACGAACTTCTGAAAGGCTCTCCGATATATTTTCAGATTCTTCAATTATTGTTGCATTAGGATTTTGGAAAAGCAATTCTAAACGATTTTGTAAAATAGCCAAAGGCGTTCTCAGCTCGTGGCTAGCATTTTCGACGAAAGCTTTCTGTTTCTCATAGGCAACCATAACAGGGCGCAGTGTCCAATTGGCAAGATACAAGCTAATAATCACGGAAATGAACCAGAACATAACCATTGTTGTAATGATAATAAAATTACTCCGGCTCAAACTGTCTTGGAGTTGGTCCACATTACTAAAAACTTGAATATAAGCTATGTTACTTGCTCCATAGGTAGTGTCCAGATTTGATTGTGGCATCGCCAAGGTAACATATCGATAATGCCAATCAGGACCATAAGGATTTCGAATAGAAATTGACTTGATTTGTCCAAGAGCATCCTTGTCTAACTTAGCTGTCTTCTCTAATTGATAACGGACGAGATCGACACGTATAATTTGTTGCTGACTACTGCTTCCTGGTTTTGTTGCATCAACACTGCCTGTTGGACCTAAGACATTACCCTTTTCATCATACATCACGATACTGTTTGTGGGACTATAATTGCCTTGGTTAATTTCAAAGGAGCCTTGGTTGACTCCCGCCTGATCCAGTGCCAAAGCTCTTAAGATATCTGGATTAGCTGCTAAGTCCCGTAAATTTTGGTCCGTTGACTTATAGACTCCGCTTGTGAGGACCTGTAAAATAATTACAGTGAGTGCAAAGAAAATGATGGTAAAATCTAGAAAAAAATGAAGGAAATTTTTCCCATCATTTTTCACAATTGGCAACGATTTTATTTTTTCAATTATTTTTTTCATAAAGTTTACCGTAAAATATAGCCGACATTACGTAATGTAGCTAAATTTTGTGCAAAGTCTGTATCTTTAAGTTTTTTACGGATTTTACTCATATAGACTTCAACCACTGTTACTGTCGTGTCGCTGTCAAAGCCCCAAATACGGTCAAAGATTTGTTCTTTGGGCAAGATAACATTTTGGTTTTGCATCAAATAAACTACAAGATCAAACTCTTTACCAATTAATTCCACTGGTATGTCATTCACAAAAGCTGACTTATTGGTCAAGTTCAAACGTACATTGCCATAAGAAAGTCCATTAGCATCTTCAAGTTTTCCTGTACGTTTCAAGAGTGCTTGAATACGCGCTTTCAACTCATCAAGGTAGAAGGGCTTCGTCAAATAATCATCTGCCCCGACATCGAAACCGTGCATTTTATCATCTAAAGATTCTTTTGCAGTCATGATGAGGACTGGGGTGTCGATATTCTGTTCACGTAATTCCTTGAGGACCTCAAACCCGTTTTTCTCAGGCAACATCAAATCCAAGAGAATTAAATCATAAATCCCCATTTCTGCTTCATAAAGTCCTTCTTCGCCATCAAAAACTTGCTTTACCTCAGCAAAAGATTTCAAGAAATCGTAAACTGATTTTGACAAAGAGAGGTCATCTTCAACTAATAATATTTTAATCATAGCATCCATCTTTCTTACACTAACGGGTAAATTTCAAGGAGAAATTTACCCGTCCTTCCCTTTATTTTACACTATTATGACCTTTTTTTCTTATTTAAAGCTAAAAAGAGGTAAAAGACATCCTTTTTGAATCTACACAATATAAAACAGCGAAGAAATTCTTCACTGTTTTTCTTTACCCTTTATCTTTAAGCGCAGTCGTTTCTCTTAAGATAAGTTCAAAAGGTATAATCGTTTTATCGTGGAAGGTTTCCTCATTTTGTGTCATTCCAAGAAATTTCTCTACTGTTGCTGCTCCAAGTCGTACAATATTAATGTCGAAAGTTGTCAGGTAAGGGTGAACGAGTGTTGAAAAGGCAGAGTTATTGTAAGTAATGACACTGACATCTTCTGGCACTTTCACACCTTGCTCTGCCAATCGAGAAATTACTTTCAAAGCTAAGACTTCATCCATAACAACAAGTCCTGTTTCATCCTTCAAAGATATGTTTTCGTTAAAAACGAGTAAGTTAGGCTTACTATTTTTTTTCATCATCTCATCTTGATAACCTTGGTAACGCTCCTCAAAAACTTCCCCGTCTTTTGTATCAGTTACAAAAGAAATATCCGAATGCCCCAACTCCATCAAGTATCTTGTCGCCTCATGTCCCATCAAAACATTGTCGTTATCCACATGGGTAATTTCATTTTGCTTTTCTGTTGGGGTACCTAAGAGAACAAAAGGAATCTTATTATCAAAAAGATAATTGCGTACACTATCAGCTTTCCCAGCATACAAAACAATAAACCCATCAACTCGCTTCTCAGAATACATTAGCTCAACCTGCTGCTTGAGTTCACTCTCTTGGTAGCCAGTTACAACAGCAATTGAAACATCATATTTGCGTGCGGTTTCATTAATTGATGTCAAAACTTTCATATAGAAAGGTTGGTTTGATTTGTCTTCAACAGGAGGAAAGACAACACCAATGGTATTGGATTTTCCTGATGCCAGGATCTGAGCCGCCACATTTCGCGTGTAGCCAAGTTCTTGCATTGCTTTTCTTACTTTAACTTTCGTCTTCTCACTGATTTCCGAACTGTCTTTGAGAACACGGCTAACAGTTGAAGCATTAACACCCGCTTTTTTTGCTACATCTTTTATCGTAACGGCCATATACTATCTCCTGATTCTACTCTCTTCTACTTATTTTCCCAAACTTTTGTTAATAATTCAAGAGACAGACTATTTGTATTTGAAACTAAGGCTATATCTTTTCCTAAGTCTTCAGCTGAACCTACACCGATAGGTAATGCACCTGCCGCTTTTATCGCTGCAATACCAGCCTGGGCATCTTCAATTCCTATACATGAAGTGATTGGAACATCCACACCGGCAGCAGCAGCCAAAAAGATATCTGGTGCAGGTTTGGAGGCTGCCACTTTTCCTGGGTCAGCAATAGCATCAAAATATTTACTCAGTCCCATCGCCTCAAGTAGGAACCGACCATTTTTTGAAGCTGAAGCCAAAGCAATCTTGATATTTTTAGCGCGTAGTTCTTTCAACAAATCTAATATACCAGGAAAAATATCATCTGGCCCTACTTTTTGAATCATATGAACATAGTTTTCATTTTTTTGCTTCGCAAGCTGAGCAAAACTTTCAGCATCATATGTTTCAGCCTTTCCACCAAGCTCCAATATTTTTTTCAAAGAATCTTCGCGTGATATACCTTTTAGCTGCTCATTAAACGTTCTATCTACTCCAGCTATGTCCAACTCTTCAGCTAAAGCTTTCCAAGCTTGAAAATGGAACTCTGCGGTATCGGTTATTACACCGTCAAGATCAAATAATACTGCTTTAAACATGTTTCACCTCTGATTCATACGTAGCTTTCAATTGGACTGGTTCTCCATAGACTTCTATATCAATCGATGCACCTTTGAGCAATTCTATTTGAAGCTTATCTCCCACACTGACTTTAATCAGACGGCCACGATAATTGATACGGAAGCTGTAAGCGTCCCAAGCTTTGGGAATGAAAGGTGCAAAACTTAACTGACCATTCCAAGTTTTCATTTGAGCAAATCCTTGTACGATTGCCAGCCACGAACCCGTCATTGAGGTGATATGTAATCCATCTTCTGTATCATTATTGTAATTATCCAAGTCTAAACGAGCTGTTCGTTCATACATTTCAACTGCTTTCTCTTCCATACCAAGTTCGGCAGCTAGGATTGCGTGAATAGAGGGAGAAAGTGAACTTTCATGGACTGTTAAAGGTTCATAAAAGTTAAAATTACGTCTCTTTTCCTCTAAATTATAGTGGTTTCCAAAGAAATAAATTCCTTGTAGAACATCTGCTTGTTTAATATATGGCGAGCGCAAAATACGATCCCAGGACCAGTTTTGATTCAACGGCAAGTGTTTAGAGTCTAGGTCCGCTACGGGTGTCAAATCCTTATCCAAAAAGCCGTCATGTTGGACAAAAATTCCTAATTCTTCATCTGTTGGATAATACATATGAGCAACAATATCATTCCACTTCGACAATTCTTCTTTCGAAACCTGTAAATCTGGTCGAGGATACTTCTTCAAACTCTCCATGGTATAATTCAAAACCCAAGTTGCCAATGTATTAGTATACCAGTTGTTATTGATATTATTTTCATATTCGTTTGGCCCTGTAACCCCATGAATCATGTAAGCTTTTTGTCGCTCTGAATAGTGGACACGATCAGCCCAGAAACGTGCAATTTCCACAAGAACTTCAAGGCCTTCTTGAGCCAAATAGGTTTCATCACCGGTATAATTGGTGTAATTATAAATAGCATAAGCAATAGCGCCATTCCGGTGAATTTCCTCAAAAGTGATTTCCCATTCATTATGACATTCAATTCCTGTGAAAGTTACCATTGGGTAAAGTGCTCCAGCCAAACCCTGCTGTCTTGCATTATATTGAGCTTGTGGCAATTGTTTATGTCGGTAGCGTAACAAGTTTTGTGTCACTTGTTGATCAGCTAAGGACAGATAAAGCGGAACCGCATAAGCTTCTGTATCCCAATAAGTTGCACCACCATACTTTTCTCCTGTAAAACCTTTAGGACCAATATTAAGCCGCTCATCTTCACCATAGTAAGTTGCAAAAAGTTGGAAGAGATTAAAACGAATGCCTTGTTGTGCTTGATCAGAACCTTTGATTTCAACATCTGCCAGCTCCCAACGTTTGGCCCAAGCTACTGAATGCTCTTCTAACAGTTGATTATAAGATTTTGCCTGTATTACCTCTTCTAATTCTTCTAAAGCTTCATGCATTGCTTTTAAATCACTATAATCACGACTTGTCAGAAGAAGCACCCGTTTTTCAAAATGCAATGTTTCCCGTTCTACAGTTGCTTCATGATAATTCATCACTTTTTCTTCTTGGATTTCCTGCCCTTTAGCTTGAAAATCCCCTTTGAAGCTTTGTCCTGCCAACACGGTAAACTGTTCTACACCGAAAGGATTAGCAATAGTTTGATTGGCAATATAGGATCCTTCTCTATCGCCTCCTTTATCCAAAACAGTCCAGAATTTTTCTTCGTAATTGGAATCTTCATTGTGCACATCAGCATCAATAAATGAAGCAGTACGCACTTTGTGCGGTTGACCATCCACACTAGAGAAACTGAAAGAGAAAACCGCTAATTCTGGGTGAACGATAGACATAAATCGCTCAACAGAGACAGAAACTCCAGCTTTTTCATAAGAATAAGAGAGAACTGCTTTTTGCATATCTAAGGAAAGTTGGAAATTGTCAATCTGATCAGTATAGAGATCAACCTCTTCTTCATCAATGAAAAGTGATACTCCCGAGAAGTTCAAAGCATTGATTGCTTTACCAAAATATTCTGGGTAACCATTTTTCCACCATCCTACACGTGTTTTGTCTGGGAACCACACACCTGCAATATATGTTCCTTGGTGATGGTCACCTGAGTACTTTTCTGAAAAATTACCACGCATACCCATATAACCATTGCCAATTGATGTCAAAGATTCTTGAAGACGGCGTTCTTCCTTTTCTAATTTGTTAGATTGAATGCACCAAGGATCAATTTCCATAATTCTGTTGATTTTTTTCATCTTTTTTCCTATCTTATTCTTTTCTTACTTTTTCTTAAACACTTGATATTCCCAGGGAAGGAGAATCATCTTCTTTTCTAACTTTCTTGGACGGCTACCTAGAATACGTTGATACCCTTCTGTTTCTAGTTTGCTAAAGTCCAAATGTGCTTTCTGGGTACCCAAATTTGTAATAATCAAAAATGAATCGCGTTCATAAACAAAGGCTGTCAAATGTTTCTCAAACCAAAACTTGATTGTTCCACGCGCTATATCTTCTTCTTTGTGACGAAGTTGGATTAATGCTTTGTACAAATCAATAAGCTCTACTGACTTTTCTGTGTTTATTTTCTTATAATCTGGGTGAATCGGCATCCAAGGTTTGCCACTGGTAAATCCTGAGTTTTGACTCGCGTCCCATTGCAGCGGTGTACGAGAATGGTCTCTGCTATTTGCCATCACTTTATTCAAAGCATCTCGTTCAGCCATACCCTCAGATATTAATGTTTCATACGCTCGCTTAATTTCAGTTGCATCTGTCTGGGTGATATCTGTAAAAGGGAAATTACTCATTCCAATTTCCTGTCCCTGATAGATAAATGGCGTTCCTCTAAGAAGCATGTAAGATACGGCTAAAGCTTTAGCAGATGCAATACTGCCATCACCAAAGCAACTGATTGCTCGTGGTTGGTCGTGATTTTCCAAATAAAGAGCGTTCCAACCTCGTGCAAGCATATCCTTTTGCCAACGTATAATTACCTGTTTGTAGCCATACATCCATCCACGACCAGCATGTCCCTTTTGCCGTACATTATGCTCCAATTCAAAAATCATCTTCAAATAACCTGAAGTCGCATCTGTCCAATCAGGTGCCTCAGTTGATGTCACTCCTGAAGCTTCGCCCACTGTTAAGGCACCATATTGGTCAAATATTTCTTTTAATTCAGCCATATAAACTTCAATACCTGAAACATTCATAAAAGGTTGCCAAGGATCGTTACCTTTTAGCGATTTGATTTTAAAGGCCCAATCCTCTTTTTGGATATGAGAAATGGCATCCAAGCGAAAACCATCAATACCTAATTCCAACCACCATTTAATCATTTTGTAGATTTCATGACGTACTTTGGGATTTTTCCAGTTCAAGTCAGGTTGTTCTTTCGCAAAGACATGAAAATATGCTTGTTGAGTCTGTTCATCATAAGTCCAGGTTGAGCCACCAAAGAAAGATTGCCACTCATTGGGCATTTTCTCGGGCGTTGCATCTGCCCAGTGATAATAATCCCGATAGGGATTGTCCTTTGTTTTTTGGCTTTCAATAAACCAAGGATGCTGATCAGACGTATGGTTAACAACTAAATCCATAATTACTTTCAAGCCGCTTTCATGCGCTTTTTGCAGCAGCTCTTTTAAATCTTCCAAGTTACCAAAGCGCGCATCAATACTATAAAAATCGGCAATATCGTAGCCCCCATCCACTTGTGGGCTTTTATAGACGGGGTTAAGCCAAATGAAATCTATTCCCAGTTCTTTCAAGTAAGGTAACTTTTCAATAATTCCTTGTAAATCACCTATACCATCACCATTACTGTCTTTAAAAGATTTAGGATAAATCTGGTAACCTGTCCAATGTGCAAAATCATCTTTTTTCATTTTTTTCCTTTTGATTATTCTCTTGATATTAAAGCAAGTTCTTCGAAAATGATAAATAAAGTCAGAAAGACACCAGTCTATGCAGAACATCCATAATTCTGCTTAAATATTTTACTCTGGAGATTACCGTGCCCTACACGAAACGAACCCCCTTTTTCTCTATTATGTCAAATTTTTTCCATATAAGAAGCGATATCTGGGGCAGAGTTATCATTTTTATAAATGGGCCATCATTTATTACTATTTCTTGTTTAATTTTTGATTATCTATAAATTACAAATCCATTTTTCTGGACGTGACTGTTCTCTACCAAGTGGGACAGCAATACTTCCCCGTCTTCAACAGTAACCGGCTGAGCGCCCTTGTTAAAGACTGCCTTAAGTGCTCCCCGCACCAGTTTTACAACACCTTGAGTGCCATCAACAAGCTGCCATTCTAAATCAGAGTGACTAAGAATATCTGCATATTCTCTACGGAAAGCTACAAGTTTTTTGAAGAAAGCAAACATTTCTAAGTCTTGGTTTTCTTCCGTCCATGGCATGCATTTGCGACAATCCGGATCAGCGCCTCCATCCAGACCATACTCATCACCATAATAGATACAAGGGACACCTGGTTGGAGATACATGAAGGCTTGAACTTGTTTGACCAAGTCTTTACTTCCTTTGGCTTGTGTTAGAAGACGTGGTGTATCATGAGAATCTAAGATGTTAAACATAACTTCATTCGTTTGCTTACGATAAAGCATAAGCTGAGCATTAATTGCCGAAACCATTTGTTCTAAGCTTAAGTCATCTTTCACAAAAGTATCAATAATCGCATTTGTATAAGCATAGTTCATAACTGCTGAAAACTCATCACCGATTAGCCAAGGTTGTGCCGAATGCCAAACCTCTCCTAAGATGTAGAAATCTTCTTTTGCAGCATCGCATGTCGTGCGAAATTTCTTCCAGAAGGCATGATCGACTTCGTCTGCCACATCTAAGCGCCACGCATCGATATCACACTCCTTAATCCAATATTCTGCAATGTTAAGCAAATACTCTTGAACTTCTGGGTTGGCAGTATTTAATTTCGGCATATGCGGGGTAAAGGCGAATGTATCGTAAGTTGCTGCTTCGGACACTTCAAAATCTTCAGTTGGTGTGTAAGTTGCTGGCCATTCATTAACATGGAACCAATCTGCATATTTTGAATTTTCTTGATGTTTGAGAACATCTTGCCACTGAGAACTCGTATCTCCAATGTGATTAAAGACAGCGTCAAGCATTACTTTAATGCCACGTTGATGCGCTTCTTTAACTAAAGTTTTGAAAATATTCAAATCACCAAAATACTGGTCAATTTTCAAATAATCTTCCGTATCATATTTATGATTAGAATAGGCTTGGAAAACAGGAGTAAAGTAAATACCGTTCACACCTAAGTCTGTTAGATGGTCCAAATGATCAATTACTCCTTGGAGGTCGCCGCCATACAAGTCTTGACGGTTAGGAGATTCAGTCGGATCCCATTCTTTCACTCCTACTGGATTAATCGCTGGATTTCCATTAGCAAATCGTTCAGGGAATATTTGATACCATACTGTATTTTTCACCCAATCCGGAGCCTTAAAACGATCAACTTCGTGGAAGAAAGGCATACGAAATGCTGCATATTTTTTTGTGAGTAATTTTACTTCGTAAGGAAGAATACCAGAGTCACTATAGACAACCTTCTCCCCATCACGGTCCGTGATTACAAATAAGTAGTCCATGCGCTTATGCGGAACGCTAACCTCCGTCACATAGAAATCACTCTCTGCTGTGGATAAACCACACTTCATTTCTACTTCTTGATAATCCCAAACCATTTCTGGTTCCTCATCACGTTTTACAAACATATAAGGATCACCATAGATCAATGCAACACTTTGAATGTCGTCACGTGCAACACGTAAACGGATATGAATTATTTCATCTGTATAGAGATAAGCAAATTCTGATTCTGGACGGTGATAAATGGCTGCTTTATTCATGAATAAATACCTCTTTTTTTCTTGTTTTTTTCATTTTAGCATAAGCTCAACTTTTGCGCAACCGTTTGCAGTATGTTTTTTTATAAAAAATAAAATCCAAAATAAAATTTTCTATTGTATACAGCTATAACATGTATATACCAACATATACAGTAATCAAATTGTAATAAGTTTGCTCTTGACAAAACGGAAGCGTTTGCATAAAATAGAATTACAAATTAGAATAATTATTTTCATTTAGGAGGAAATATTTTATGAACACATGGAAAAAAATCGCTCTGAGTAGCGCTTCTCTGATTGCTCTTGCTAGCCTCGCTGCTTGTGGGAATAGTAAGGATAGTGGAAGCACAACTTCTGCATCTTCAGATGCTAAAGACCATAAAGGTGCAGTTACACTTTGGGTGGATCCAGCCAACGTGGCTTCTTATAAAGATTTAATTAAAAATTTCAACAAAGAATACCCAAACATTAAAGTTACGGTTACACAGTCTCCAAATGGTTCTGCAAATGCAAAACAAGATGTGAGTAAAGACCCTGGCCAAGCCGCAGATGTCTTTAAAGTACCAAATGACCAATTGGGTGCCATGGCTGAAGCGGGCTACATCAATCCCCTTTCACCATCAGCAACAGACTGGGTAAAATCAAATGATATCTCCATTGCTGTTGATGCTGTTTCTTGGAAAGGCAAGCTCTACGCTTATCCACAAGATGAGCAATCAAATATTGTTTACTATAATAAAGCAAAATTTAATGAAGCTCCAAAAGATTGGGCAGACTTTACAGCAGAAACACCAATCGGAACAGATTTTACAAACTCTTACAATTGGTATCCTGTATTCTTGGCCAATGGAACACAGCTCTTCGGTAAGGATGGTGAAACAGTTGATGGTACAGATGCAAATACTAAAGCTGGTGTTGAGGCCATGACTTGGTTTGCTCAACAAAAAGCAAATCCCGGTGTTAAGCAATCTGGTACAGCACTTCTCGCTGACCTCAAATCTGGTAAAACACAAGCTATACTCGACGGCCCATGGGACGGTAGTACAGTGAAAGAAATCCTTGGTGAAAACTTTGGTGCAACAACCTTACCGACTGCTGACTTTGGTTCAGGCTCTAAACAAATGCAAGCTTTCTCCGGTGTAGGTACTCTTGCTGTGAATTCACAATCTGAAGATCCTGTTGCAGCATCTGCTTTAGCCCAGTATTTGTCAAACACTGAATCGCAATTAGCACTTTATAAAGCCAATAATGCAGTCCCCGTTTCAAAAGAAGCCCAAAAAGATTCTGAAGTTGCAAAAGATCCTGTAGCTCTAGCAGTAATCAAACAAGTAGAAAACGATACATTAATGCCTAAGATGCCACAAATGGCAACATTCTGGAACTTGGCTGCCCCACTTATTGAGAATGCATACACCGGTAAGACTCCTGCTACACAATACCAAGCACAACTTGATAATTTCGTAAAATCAATCTCATCAGCTACTGAATAATTTTTGATTAATTTAAGGGGATTGGGCTCATCCTAATCCTCTTATTTTTTATATACAAAAGGGTAAAAAATATGTTTAAAAAGAAAATTAAACCATCTCCTGAAGCAACATATAAAGAGGTATGGCGTGAAGGTGATATTTTCACAAAGCTCAGCTTCTTTATCATGGGTTTAGCACAACTAAAAAATAAACAATGGCTTAAGGGGCTTAGCTTCCTTATCATCGAAATTGTCTTCCTTTTCTGGCTTATTTTCAATGGTATTAGCTCAATCAGTCTCCTGAGCAATCTCGGAAATGTCAAAACTAAACAGGTCGTTTTTGATGAAGCACGACAGATTTATGTCACGCAACAACCTGATAACTCCATGCTCATCCTCCTTTTTGGTGTTATGTCCTTAGTACTCATCGCAATGGTTGCGGTTATCTATCTTACAAGTCTTCGGTCAACACGTCATCTCTATGTCTTAAATCGTGATGGAGAACATATTCCTACAACGATGGAGGATTTGGCTACACTCTTAGACAGCCGTCTCCATTACACACTAATGGCGATTCCCTTGCTTGGGATCTTAGTTTTCACAATTGCTCCTTTGCTTTTCATGATTACCATTGCCTTTACCAATTTTAATCAAGATCATCCAATCGGCTTTTCTTGGACAGGATTTGCTTCATTTGGTGAGATTCTAACTGGTAACATCGCTGGGACTTTCTTTCCTGTCTTAGGTTGGACCCTCGTTTGGGCTGTTGCTGCCACAGCAACAACCTTCTTCTTTGGCGTATTACTTGCTCTTTTGATTGAATCATCTGGAATTAAATTCAAAGCTTTCTGGCGCACACTCTTTGTTATCGTTATGGCTGTTCCTTCTTTTGTTTCACTCTTAATGATGAATATGTTTCTCGACAACAATGGGCCACTCAATAGTTGGCTTCAAAGCATTGGTCTTATTGATCATCCTATTCCATTTTTAATGGATCCTTTGCTCGCGAAGTTTTCGGTTATCGGTGTTAATATGTGGATTGGTATACCTGTCTCTATGTTAATTTCAACAGCGATTATCCAAAATCTGCCAACAGATCAGATTGAAGCAGCTAAAATTGACGGAGCCAACAGTTTTGATATTTTCCGCTCTATTACCTTCCCTCAAATATTGTTCGTTATGACTCCTGCCTTAATTCAACAATTTATCGGAAACATTAATAACTTCAACGTTATTTTCCTCTTGACTGGTGGCGGTCCACTGAATGCAGAGTATTTCCAAGCTGGCTCCACTGACTTATTGATTACCTGGCTTTACAGCTTAACTATGAAGTCGATACCAAGTTATAACATCGCTTCAGCTATTGGTATTGTTATCTTTATCATCTCAGCTACAGCTTCATTGTTTGCTTATCGTCGTACAAATGCTTTTAAGGAGGGTTAAAATGAAATCATATAAACGCCAACGTCAAGCTTCCTTAGTATTGCGATACTTGCTCTTGACCTTACTTGCAATCATCTGGATTTTCCCAATTATATGGATTATCCTTACCAGTTTTTCTAAAAATAACACCGGTTTTGTATCAACATTCATTCCTCAGCAGTGGACTCTGGACAATTTTACTGGTATTTTTAATAACCCAGTTTATCCTTACGGGCACTGGCTCCTTAACACGTTTATCATCGCTGTTATCTGTGCAGTCGTTAATACGCTGATTACCACTGTTATGTCTTATGTATTGTCACGTTTACGCTTCAAATTACGCAAACCTTTCCTACAGTTAGCGCTTATTATTGGAATGTTCCCCGGTATCATGGCAATGATCGCTCTCTATTACATTCTCAAATCTTTCAATATGACCAATTTAGTTGGACTGACTTTAATCTATATAGGCGGTTCTGGTTTAGGCTTTTATATCTTTAAAGGTTTCCTAGACACAATCCCCACTTCAATTGATGAAGCTGCGGTAATTGATGGCGCAACTAAATGGCAAATTTTTACCAAAATTACCTTGCCCCTATCAAAACCAATGATTGTTTATACATCATTAACTGCCTTTATTGCCCCTTGGCTTGACTTCCTCTTTGCGAGTGTTATCTTAGGTGGCGGCGATCCTAAGTCGCGTACTATTGCCTATGGATTACAAAACATGATGACCAACTCGAGGGGTTCTTCTGCAACAAACTTTACTCAATTTGTTGCCGGGTGTGTAATCATCGCTATTCCTATCACTATTCTCTTCATCGTGATGCAAAAATTCTATGTTAAAGGAATTACTGCTGGTGCAGATAAAGGATAGAAACTAAAAAAGCATTCAACCTGTAGTTGAATGCTTTTTTCTATTGCCCTAAAAGTTCTTGTGCTTTGGCACTGTATTTATTCATATCAATGAGGATACCTGAGCCTCCATACATATCATAGGCAGATTGCCAATCATTATCTGATGGGATTGTTGTATTTTCTACACCACCAAACATTGCAGGTAACGCTTTTGTGAGTAAGAAAGTATTAGAAAGGTTAGTCATTGTAACAGCTCGAGCAGTACCCAAGGCACTTGCGCCAGTAAAGAGCGTCAACGGATTTTTAACTTTTGATGTGAGAGTTTGTATGACTTGTTGTTGCCGTTGCACACGTCCAAAATCACCTTGATCATCATGACGGAAACGTGCATAGTTCAAAAGCGTACGTCCATCCATTCGTTGTGGCCCTTGCTTAATCATCATAAAGACCCCGCCGCCATCAGGATAGCCCAAAGCCGCGGCTTCTTCTGCACTCAGTTCCTTATCATTTTTGGCCATACCTTCTGTTTCAGCTAAATCATCCGGTACAGGAACTTCATCAAACTTTTGCCCATTAATTGTAGCGAATTTAGCATCAATCTGTACTCCACCAGGAAACATCGAATCAATCACTGTTGCAAAACTTGAGAAGTCAACCACAGCATAGTATTTGGCATTTATACCAAAATTTTGCTGCAAGGTCTGACGTACGAGTTCAACACCCTGATTTTCATTTTGCTCACCAATGGTAAAGGCCGCATTAAGCTTCATATTAGGCCCTTGGCTTGCATCTCCAACACCTGGAATATTAACCAACGTGTCGCGCATAAAGCTCACCAATTGCATTTTACCGCTTTTGCCAACATTCAGAACCATAATACTGTCTGAATGTGCCACACCCGAGCTTTGTCCTGGTCGTTGATCGGCACCTAATAGGAGGATATTGACAGAACCATCAGCATTTGCAGCTCCATTGAACTGTTCAGCTTTGATTGCTCCTCCTTCTCGGCTAATTCCACGCTGATAACCATAAATAAAGAAACCAATCATAATCAAGATCAATGCAATTAAAATAAAGAAAATACGCTTTATCCAGTTTTTCTTTTTCTTTGGTTTTTTATTTGCTGTTTCCTCAGCCGCTTCATTCTCAAAGTCTTCTTCTGCACGACGTTTTTCTTTCTTTTTCCCACGTTTGGATAAAAATGCCGTTGGTGCTGAGTCTAAGGAACGGCTGGATCTACTCCGTCTCTCAGAAGAAGAACTTTCAGTCTGTGCGCGCTCTTCTTCTATATCAGCCGCATATTCTTCTTCAAGGGCCTGCCACCCTTCTATTTCTTCTACTAATTCATAATATTCTTGTTTTTCACGTTCGCTTAAATAAGCTTTATTTGCTCGAAGATATTCAAAGCGTTTTTGTTTATTATCTTTCATTATCCGTCTATTATATCATGATTTTTTATATTTGATAAAGGACTTTTATAATTGACAGCAAAATTCAAGAACTTTTTTAAACATTTTTTCTAAAAAATTTATTTCTAAAACGCTTAATTTTTAGAAATTGTTCACGTGCTTTGTGCATCTGTTTGTATCTTTTAGGATTCTTTTTATAAAAATCTTGGTGATAATCTTCAGCTGGCCAAAATGTTTGCGCATTTTCTATAGGGACAATGATTGGTTTATCCCAAAGCCCCGACTCCGATAATTTTCGCTTACTATTCTCAGCAGCTTGGCGTTGTTTCTCATTTTCAACGTAGATAGCTGGTCTGTAGTTACTGCCCCGATCGTAAAATTGTCCTTCTCCATCAGTTGGATCAATCAGGCTCCAGTAAATTTCCAATAAGGAATCGTAAGAAATAAGAGTATTTTCAAAAATTATCTCCACAGCTTCAGTATGACCTGTATATTTACCTGACACTTCATCATATGTCGGGTCATCAACATGACCACCAGTATAACCGCTGGTCACAGCCAGTATGCCTTGGCGTGTTTCAAATGGTTCAACCATGCACCAAAAACATCCACCAGCAAAAATTGCAACTTCTTTACTCATAGCTCTTCCTCCAAGCACATTATAGCACAACGAAAAGGCTTACATGCTATAATTTAACTATGAAAAAACCATTAAATCAAACTGAAATATTGAATGAAATGTACAATTTAATCTTGAGCAAACATATTCGTGAGTGGGAGCGTGCCTTGATATTGGAAGCTAAAAATCGCATTGAAAGTCAGGGAAATCTTGAAGAAACCTTAGCCCAATTAGAGGCTCAGTTACGCCCACTCGCTCTTCGCTATAATTTAACACCCATGACAACGGATTTTTATAATAAAATATCCAATTCGCGTTTGTTTGGCCGCGGTGTTGGGCATCGTCTATAAATACTCATCTTTTTAGTAAAAAAAACGTTAGTAGGACTAACGTTTTTTTTAAATTTCTTTTGCGCTTAATTCTGTTTGACTTAAACGTTCATACCACAACTTGCGTGTACGTGAAAGTATAGCAAAAAGAATGTCTAGGATTGGCAATAAAAGAAGAATTAATGAAAGAACTACCATCAAGAAATTTTGTCCCAACTCATTTTGTGGAATGTAGCCTGAACGTTGTAAGAAAAAAGACAAAAGGGCTACGATTCCAAAATTTACGAAAGATAAGAGTTGACGACTTAGAATCTTCCACCGACTTCCTTCAATTTTTATCTTAAGAAGTTTTTGACCAAAAGTTACGCCAAAAATGACTGGAATGCCCACAAATGTAAGGAGCATCGCTATATAAAAATGAGGTACAAAATTTGAAATCAGATTTGCTAAAACAAGATCCACGCCAAAAGCAATAGCCCGGCGTATCATTCCAATCTGGGCAGGAATAGCTTGTTTAGCATCTAAATCTGGTAAAACTTTAACAAGTAAACAAGCAATGCCAAAGCCCAGCAAACTGCCTAACGTATTAATCATTAAATCGTCAACATCAAAAAGACGATAAGGGCGAGGATAAAGGCCAAAAAGAGCTGAGCGTTGTAAAAGTTCAAACGATAAAGTGAGCATGAAACTCCACATTAAGGTTTGAGAAAAATTACGCTTAAAAAGATAACGCAAATATATTCCAAATGGCAACGTCAAAAGCAGATTAAAAAAAGGTTGTATAAAACTTGGTGCTTTCAAGGCCATGAGCCACGTAGAAGAATCACTAGGTACCAATGGATTATAAGCTATGAACTGTCGTACAAATTCAAAGGGCATGAGATTTTGCTTGGGACCTGTCATTTGTGCAACCTGTGCCACATCAGGCAGAGGGAAAATAGTCATCGCATAAGCACAAACTATATAAAGGACAAAAGAAAAATTGACGATAAAACGCCAAGGGTTAACACGCCCATATTTACGATATTGAACAATCATATAAGGGATAAGGCTCAGCAAGAAAAAAACAAAGAAGAGCAGTACACCTATTTGAATAGCATGGAGATAAGTAAGCATAAAAATCCTTTTTTAAAATTTTATCTTTATTATAACAAAATATATAAGCGGAGACTCCGAGACAGTTTAAAGAAATAACTTAAATCAAAAGGGATTTATATCGTTAATACTCTCTACTCTCTATTTACATGTCAAAGGCTTGCGCATATTTGAGACAACCTGAAATATTTTCTAGTGCATCTGGTTGTAAAGGACGAATCATAAAAGCTTCTGCTGGAACGTCAAATGGTGCCGTGACCTTATATTTTTCAGCAGCTACATAGCCAAAACGAGAATAATATTGGGGATGCCCCAGAATACTTATAAAAGGGAAGTCTTGTTGAACGGCACGCTTTTCCAACTCTTTCAGCAAGTTTTCTCCCACTTTTTTACCTTGCCAAGAAGGTAAAACAGCTAATGGCGCAAGAACCAGCCCTGTAAAACTTTCTTTATCGTTGATAATCTCGACTTCACTTAGTAAACCATAACCAATAATTTTTGCTCCTTCAGTGGCGACAACTTCTAAACCATCGACATAGCTGCAATCTGTCCGAATCTTTTCCACAAGCTCTGCTTCATTACCATAACCATGTTCGGACCTGCTAAATGATTGACGAATTAACTGCTCAACTTCTTTATAGTCTTTTCGCCCAATACTTCTTATTTCCAATGTTGACCTCCTTCATTTATAGAAAAACAAACGGAATACCTTTACTCCGTTTGTTCCTTTAAAAATTGATTGATTACAAAAGTTCTCGTGCTTTTTCTTCGATGAAACCTGCCACTTGATCAATCGTTTTTCCTGTACTGTCTAACAAGATAGCATCCTCTGCTTGCTTTAGAGGTGAAACTGATCGTGTACTGTCTTTACGATCACGTTCGGCGATTTCTACTTTGAGTTCTTCCAAATCAGTAGGAATATTTTTTTGTAAATTTTCTTTATAACGTCGCTCTGCCCGTTCATCCACAGAAGCTACAAGAAAAATCTTCAAATCCGCATTAGGTAGGACAACCGTTCCAATATCACGCCCATCCATGATAATACCACCCTCGTCAGCAATACGCTGTTGCTCAGCGACTAAAAATTCCCGCACTGGAGCTAAAGCAGAGATTTTTGAAACATTGTGCGTTACTTCATTTGTCCGGATAATCTTAGTAATATCCTCGGTTCCTAAAAATACCAGCTGACCATCGGCAGTATTTTTAAAGAAAATTGGTTTTTTCTTAATCACATCGATTATTTTTTGAGGATCCTCCGTTTTATTTTGGAGAGCAACCAATGTGGCAGCGCGATACATTGCTCCTGTATCTAAATAGATAATCCCGAGATTTTGTGCAACGATTTTAGCGACAGTTGATTTTCCACTTGAGGCGGGACCATCAACAGCAATTTGTAACTTTATCATGTTTCTTTCCTATGTAATACTATTAATACTTTTTATTATTTTAATTTTAACACTTGCCCCGGTGATATTGGTGACCCGTCAGCATTGTATCCTGATGCTGAGATATTATTAAGGCTTGCAATTACAGACCAAGCAACTCCTGTCTTCGCTGAAATCTTACTTGGATCATCTCCAGCTACAATAACATAAGTTGCTCCCTCTTCAGAAGAGGATTCTTCAGTGGTTGGCGGTGGAGCTACTGTACTTTCTTCCGGTTTTGCTTCCTCAGTTGTCTGCTCTGTTTGTTGTTCAGTAGTTTGTTCTACGGTTTTTTCTGGATTTTCCTGAGCAAAGCCACCGCTATGTTGCGTTTGATTATTCCAAAGAATAAAAGCAATCATGAAACCAACCAGTAAAAACATTGTCACAACAGTAAAGGTTAAAGCACGGGAAGTTAGTGACTTATTATGGTGTTTGTTTTTTGGCTTGCTGCCAGCACGACTTTTTTCGGAATCTGCTTTCATGGCCTTATAGATTTCTTTATCCCACGGTTCTTTTTCTGCCACTTCTTTTTCCTTTCCTTTTTTATTTTTTTATATTATCATCATTGTATGAAAGTAAACATAATACCAGAAAATTGCATTGCATGCGGCCTTTGTTATTTACATGCTCCAGATGTCTTTGATTACCATGATAATGGTATCGTTAAGTTTAATAATTCCGATAAACTGGAAAAAGAATATATTTCTGATGATAATAAAATAATAAGTGCAGCCAAGGCTTGCCCTACAGCTGCGATAAAGATTACCAAATCTTAAAACCTTAAACTCTGATATTTATTTTATCATAAAATTACTTCTTTATCTAACTATTTCGTGATTTTAATTGGGTATTTTCATTATATATATAGCTTGACTTTAGCCGCCAAGCTATTTTTATTTTCATTACTTAAATTAAAAAATCAGTTTTATGAAACCAGTTTCACAAATTTTTGCAAATGTTTTCAATTTGTAGTATACTAGGACAGTAATAATTATATTATATAAAAATTTATAAGGAGGTTACTCAATTGAGTATCGGAATTGTTATTGCGAGCCACGGTGAATTCGCTGCAGGCATCAAGCAATCTGGTTCAATGATCTTCGGTGAGCAAGAGAAAGTACAAGCTGTCACTTTCATGCCTAACGAAGGACCAGACGACTTACGCGCCAAAATCGAAGCCGCTATCGCAACATTTGATGCTGAAGATGAAGTCCTTGTCCTTGCTGACTTGTGGAGCGGTTCTCCATTTAACCAAGCAAGTGCTGTTATGGGTGCTAATCCAGAACGTAAGGTAGCTATCATCACAGGCCTCAACTTGCCAATGCTTATTCAAGCCTACACAGAACGTATGATGGATGCTTCTGCAGGTGTTGAACAAGTTGCTGCAAACATTATTAAGGAAGCGAAAGCTGGTATCAAAGCATTGCCAGAAGAGCTTAATCCTGTTGAAGAAAGCGCTGCACCAGCTGAAGCTGGCGTAAACGCTGCCGCTATCCCAGAAGGCACTGTTGTTGGTGACGGTAAGATTAAAATTAATCTTGCACGTATCGACTCACGTCTTCTCCACGGTCAAGTTGCTACTGCTTGGACTCCAGATTCAAAAGCAAATCGTATTATCGTTGTTTCTGACGCTGTTGCCAAAGATGAGATGCGTAAAACACTTATCACACAAGCTGCACCTCCAGGTGTCAAAGCCAACGTTGTCCCTATCAAGAAAATGATTGAAGTTGCTAAAGATCCCCGTTTTGGCGAAACTAAAGCTCTTCTCTTGTTTGAAACTCCTCAAGACGCACTTGCTGCTATTGAAGGTGGTGTACCTGTAGAAACACTTAACGTTGGTTCTATGGCACACAGTACAGGTAAAACAATGCTTAACTCAGTATTGTCTGTAAGCAAAGATGATGTTGCCGCTTTTGAAAAGTTACGTGATCTCGGCGTTAAATTTGACGTTCGTAAAGTCCCTAACGATTCTAAATCTGACTTGTTTGCTTTGATTAACAAAGCAGACGTTAAGTAAAATTAAATATTATTAGGAGAAATTTATAAAATGAGTATTATTTCAATCATTTTAGTTCTTATCTTCGCGTTCTTAGCTGGACTTGAAGGTATCTTGGACCAATGGCAATTTCACCAACCAATTATCGCCTGCTCTTTGATCGGTATCGCTACTGGTCATATGGCTGCAGGGATCATCTTGGGTGGTTCATTGCAAATGATCGCCCTCGGTTGGGCTAACGTTGGTGCCGCTGTTGCACCTGATGCTGCACTCGCTTCAGTCGCTTCTGCTATCTTGATGGTTCAAGGTGGTAACTTTGACTTAACACACATCACTGGTGTGATCGTACCTGCTGCTATCTTGTTGGCAACTGCTGGTCTCGTACTTACAACTTTAGTTCGTTTCCTCTCAGTTGGTATCGTTCACTTAGCGGATGCTGCTGCTGAAAAAGGTTCTTACTCAGGTGTCGCTGGTTGGCACATGTTCGCACTCCTTCTTCAAGGTTTGCGTATTGCTATCCCTGCTGCAATCATTCTTGCTATCCCTGCTGAAACAGTAACTGCTGCCTTGAACTCAATCCCTGATTGGGTTTCTAAAGGACTTGCTGTTGGTGGTGGTATGGTAGTTGTTGTTGGTTACGCAATGGTTATCAACCTCATGGCAACTAAAGAGCTATGGCCATTCTTCTTCCTTGGATTTGTACTCGCACCACTTTCTTCAATCACTTTGATTGGTATGGGTATCCTTGGTGTTGTTATCGCTCTTATCTACCTCAATCTTTCTAATACTGCTGGTAACGGTGGAACTGCTTCTTCAAGTGGTGACCCAATCGGCGATATTCTCAATGATTATTAATTAGGAAGGAGATTTTATAAAAATGGAAAATACAAATAAAAAGTTTAGCCTTTCTAAAAACACTCGTTTGAGCGTTATGTTCCGTTCAATGTTCCTTCAAGGTTCTTGGAACTATGAACGTATGCAAAACCTTGGTTTCCTCTATTCAATCATCCCTGCATTGAAACAGTTCTATAAACCAGGTTCTGAAGAAGCTAAAGAAGCTTTGAAACGCCACATGGAGTTCTTCAATACTCACCCATATGTAGCCGCACCTATCGTCGGTGTTACATTGGCCCTTGAAGAAGAAATCGCTAACGGTGTTGAAATCGACGAAGCAGCTATCCAAGGTGTGAAAGTCGGTATGATGGGACCTCTTGCTGGTATCGGTGACCCTGTTTTCTGGTTCACAGTACGTCCTATCGTGGGTGCCATCGCTGCCTCACTTGCAACTGGCGGTTCTATTATCGCTCCAATCTTCTTCTTCGTTGTTTGGAATGCAATCCGTATCGCTTTCTTGTGGTACACACAAGAGTTTGGTTACAAACAAGGTACTGCAATTACAAGCGACCTCGGTGGAGGAATGCTTCAACAAATTACTAAAGGTGCCTCTATCCTTGGTATGTTCATCCTTGGTGTGTTGATCCAACGTTGGGTTAACATCAGCTTTACTGGTCCTAACGCTATGCTCCCATCTAAACCTTTGGCAGATGGTGCTTACGTTGGTGAATGGGTCGACAAAGCTGGTAAAGTCGTTGTTCAAGGTGCCCAAACAGGTACTACAGGCGACGGTGTTGCTAAGTTTGATTGGTTAGACCAAGCAGGTAACGTTGTTGGTAACGGTGTTGCTGGTCAAGACGGTTTCGCACATTACGTAACTGTTGATCAACTTAACACAGTTGACGGTTCTACATTGCACAACATCTTAGGTCAAGTATCGTCTGGTCTTGGCTTGAGCCCAGAACAAACACAATCACTTCAAGACGTGTTCAATTCATTAATTCCTGGATTTATCGCATTGCTCTTGACTTTCCTTGTGCTTTGGATCTTGCGCAAATGGAAAAACAAAAACGCACCATTGTTCATCATTATTGGTATGTTCGTTCTTGGTATCGTACTTCACGTTGCAGGTCTTGCTTAATAAGATTTTAAAACAAGAACAAAATCGTCGTGTACTCGCGGCGATTTTTTATTAAGAATAATTTTGCTATAATAAATATATATAATATCGTTAGGAGCATTAAATTGGCACAATCACTGAATACTAAAGTCGACTTTACCACTGCTGGTATTGCTTATCTTGGCTTTGCTGAATATGGTAAAATTATGATTGGAGATCGAGCTTTTGAGTTTTTCAATGATACAAATGTTGAAAAAAACATGCAATTCCCTTGGGCCTCAATTAAACGTGTGGAAGGCGATGTTTCTGTTTCCAAAAACGGAAAAGTGAAAATTGGTCGTCAGTTTATCATCGTCTTTCGTAATGAGCAGAAAGTTCGCTTTGCTTCCAAAGACTCTGGAACTGTCTTAAAATATATCCGACAATATATTGGAAATGAAAAAGTCGTTCGTCAAAAAGGATTCTTTGATAAATTCTTTAGCGTATTCCGTCGTAAAAAGAAATAAAAAGCCTCAATGAGGCTTTTTATTTTTGGCATTTATCAACTTATTGATACAAAGAATCAATTTCTTTCTCTTCTAAAAAGATTAAAATACAGTAAGTCTAAAATTTTATCGCGGTAATCCTTTCGACCAATAAAACGGGTAACTTTACTGAAAATATAGCATGACAAGAGAGTGACAGCAAAGTTAGGAAAGGCTAGATAAGTCGCTAAAGATAATCCCATGACTACAATATCAATCCCAAATAATACTCGATCAATCGTAAATTGCCAGCGATCCTCCATAATCCGACTCAAGAGGATAGAACCACCAAAAGTTCCATTGGATACTACCACAAGTCCAGCCCCTATTCCTGATAAAATTCCGTCAGAAATACCGGCGAAAATAATTTGATTAAATTGAAAACCATTAATTCCCAGTGCCTCATAAGCCAGCATCCATAAACTCATCGCAGCTGCCCCAGGAACACTCAATAAGAGTTCTCTTCGGCTCAAAAGCTTCCAGCCAAAGAGAAAGAGAGGAATATTCACAACAAAGAATGTCAGTGCTGGATTGATTCCAAAAACAAAATCAACAAATACTGAAAAACCGGCTATTCCGTTACTTGCCAAGTAATTAGGAATAACAAAGAGCCTAACCGATAAAATATAGAAACCCACTCCCATAATAAGAACAAATAAATCTTTTATAAACTGCTTATCTATCTTTACTCCAATGATTGACATAGATCCCCCTTTATTCTATAATAGCATTTAGATTTTCAAAGAACTAATGATTTATGAGGCGCTTGCAAAGTTTTAAATTTTCTGATAGAATGACATTAGAAGTCAGTTTTGAGTCTAACTTTTCAAGAGAACTTGTGGTAGGTGAAAACAAGTAAAGTTTCTCTAAACATTCTGCTTCTTGCTTGATTTTATCCTATGGAAATAGGAACGTGTTTCTCGCGATAAGGGAACTAAAGTCCTGTCCCTATGATAGGAAATTTAGGTGGAACCGTGCTTATAGCGCCCTAATTCTTCTTTATGGAGAATTAGGGCTTTTTATTTTATATTAAAAGGAGATTTTATGCTTGATATCAAAAAAATCCGTGCAGACTTTGACGGAGTAGCCGCAAAATTGGAAACACGAGGTGTTAAAAAAGAAACACTCCAAGAACTCCAAGAGCTCGATGTACGTCGTCGTGAATTGATCGTACAAACAGAGAACTTAAAAAAAGAACGTAATGCTGTGTCTGATGAAATTGCATTAATTAAACGTGAAAAAGGAGATGCTTCTGAAAAAATCTCTGCCATGAAACAAGTATCTGCTAATATTAAAGTTATTGATGCTGAGCTTACTGAGATCGAAGAAAAGTTGACAACATACACAACAACGCTTCCTAACTTGCCACATGACGATGTTCCTGTAGGAGTTGACGAAGAGGATAATGTTGAAATACGCCGTCATGGTCAAGTACCTGACTTCAGCTTTGAACCTAAACCCCATTGGGATTTAGGAGAATCTCTTGGTATCCTTGATTGGGAACGTGGCGGTAAAGTTACAGGTTCTCGCTTCCTCTTCTATAAAGGTGCTGGTGCGCGTTTAGAGCGTGCCTTATATAACTTTATGTTGGATGAGCATGCTAAAGAAGGTTATACTGAGATGATTACTCCTTATATGGTTAATCAAGATTCCATGTTTGGTACAGGACAATATCCAAAATTTAAAGAAGATACATTTGAAGTCAATGATGACCGTGGCTTTGTACTCATTCCTACTGCTGAAGTCCCTTTGACGAACTACTACCGGGGAGAGATTTTGGATGATGCTGAACTTCCGATTTACTTCACAGCAATGTCGCCTTCATTCCGGTCTGAAGCTGGTTCAGCAGGCCGTGATACACGTGGCTTGATTCGTTTGCACCAATTCCATAAAGTTGAAATGGTTAAGTTTTCTCGCCCGGAAGAGTCTTATGACGAGCTAGAAAAAATGGTTGGTAATGCTGAAAACATTCTCCAAAAATTAGGTTTAGCCTATCGTGTGATTGCTCTTTCTACGGGGGATATGGGCTTCTCTGCCGCTAAAACTTATGACTTAGAAGTTTGGATTCCAGCCCAAAACACTTACCGTGAAATTTCAAGTTGTTCAAACTGTGAAGATTTTCAAGCACGCCGGGCCCAAATTCGTTATCGAGATGAAGACGGAAAAGTTAATCTGCTTCATACTTTAAATGGTTCTGGTCTTGCTGTTGGCCGTACAGTTGCTGCAATACTTGAAAACTATCAAAACGAAGACGGCACAGTAACTGTCCCTGAAGTTCTTCGTCCATATATGGGTGGTTTAGAAGTTATTAAATAAAATAAAAAAACTTGCTAAAGCAAGTTTTTTTATTTTATAACTCAACGATATTTCCTGATTTCAAGTAAACGATCCATTCACAAAGATTGACCGCATAGCCAGTGATACGTTCTAAGAAAACAAGAGTCATCAGATAATCTTTACCTGTAGTGATTGTTTCAGTATTTTCTTTCATGGCTTCCAAGATTTTTTCTTGAATTTCACCACTCATATTTTTAACCGTTTGGTATTGATCCGCGATTTCACGAGCACGTTTGTCATTGCCTTGAATATAAGCATTCAATGAAGCATCGACAACAGATTTCACTTTTTCACCTAAAAGAGAGATATCTTCTTCAACTTCATGGATACGTTCTTCACCTTTAAGGTTGATGGCCGCTTTGGCGATTGAAGTCACGTGGTCGCCCATACGTTCCAAGTCACTTGAAGCTTTAAGTACTGTGATAATCGTACGTAAATCCCCTGAAACCGGTTGTTGCAAAGCAATCATTTCCAGTGATTTTGTTTCTAATTTTGTTTCCAATTGATTAATCATTTCATCGCTTGTGATGACATCTTCTGCCAATTCACGATCATGACTAACAAAGGCACGAACTGCTTTATTCAACTGTGCAGATACTTGTGTCCCCATTGAATAAAATTGGTTGTGAAGTTTGTTGAGTTCTTCTTCGAATTGTGTACGTAACATTTTTTCTCCTCTTAACTAAGCTCAGAGCAATAGGTGCTCCTTACATCATACCACATTATCCAAACTTACCAGCAATATAATCTTCTGTTTCCTGTTTTTCAGGGTTGAGGAAGATCTTTTTCGTATTGTCCATTTCAACTAGATCACCATTGAGCATAAAAGCAGTGCGATCAGAGATACGTGAAGCTTGTTGCATACTGTGTGTAACGATAACTAAGGTATAGTCTTTTTTCAGTTCTAGTAACGTTTCTTCAACATGTCCTGCAGAGATTGGATCCAAGGCTGAAGTCGGTTCATCAAGCAAAATAATTTGTGGATTAACAGCAAGAACACGAGCAATACATACACGTTGTTGCTGTCCACCCGATAAACCAAGAGCCGATGTATGAAGAATGTCTTTCACTTCATCCCAGATGTTTGCTGCCTTGAGTGAGTTTTCAACAACTTCATCAAGTAATGCTTTGTCCTTAACACCTTTTAGACGTAATCCATAAACAACATTTTCATAGATTGAAAAGGGGAAAGGATTGGGTTGTTGGAAGACCATTCCGATTTCTTTACGCAGATCTACGGTATCAATTTTAGGACTATAAATATTGTGCCCCTTGTACATGATTGCTCCCGTGATCGTTACTGTTGGGATCAAATCATTCATGCGGTTAATTGAACGGAGGAGCGTTGATTTACCACATCCTGATGGTCCGATGAGCGCTGTGATTTCATTAGGATAAAGTTCCATATTAATCGTGTTGAGCGCTTTTTTCTTACTATAATACAGCGAAAGGTCGCTGACTGTTAAAATTGCTTCTTTTGTCATATTGTCCTCTCGGTTATCCAAAGTGTCCTGAAACATAATCTTCTGTCGCTTTAAGATTTGGTTGTGTGAAGATTTTACTTGTCTCATCGTATTCAATCAAATCACCTGAATAGAAGAATGCCGTATAGTCAGAAACACGACTGGCTTGTTGCATATTGTGCGTAACGATAATAATCGTATAGTCTTTCTTCAGTTCGGTCATTGTTTCTTCAATTTGCATTGTAGAAATAGGATCCAAAGCTGAGGCTGGTTCATCCATCAAGATGATTTCCGGTTTAACTGAAAGTGCACGTGCAATGCATAAACGCTGTGCTTGCCCACCAGAAAGCGCCAAAGCTGACTTGTTCAAATTATCTTTAACTTGCTCCCACAAAGCTGCCTGCTTAAGCGAAGTCTCCACAATTTCATCTAATTTTTTCTTATCTTTTATACCTTCACGACGATGGATAAAGGCGATATTCTCATAGATGGATTTTGGAAAAGGATTTGGTCTTTGGAAAACCATACCAATCTGTTTACGAACTTCGTAAACATTGACTTTAGGGTCACTAATATTGACCCCTTCATACATGATTTCTCCTGTTACTCGTGCTCCATCAATTGTATCATTCATACGATTAAGTGCGCGGAGATAAGTTGATTTACCAGAACCTGAAGGGCCAATTAAAGCCGTAACTTGATTTTTAGGAAATTGCATTGAGACACCATGAATTGCTTCTTTTGTGCCATTATAGAAAACCCGCAAATCGTTTGTTGAAAGAGCGATATTTTTGTCGAAAGTCAAAATGTGACGTTCGTTCCAATCATAAGTTGCCATATTTTTCTATATTCCTTACTAATTTCCAGATGTGAGTTTCTTGTGAAGACGATTTCCGAGGAAACGCGCCCCAAGGTTGAATAGTAAAACAAAGATAATCAGGACTGCAGAAGCACCTGCAGAAATCTGTGTTGCAGTTGCGATTGTTCCTTCCGTATTCAAAGCCCAAATATGTACAGCTAAAGTTTCAGCGGGACGGAAGAGAGATAGCGGGCTTGTCAATGACATAGGATTCCAGTTGGCCCAGTTGATTGGCAAGTTGGTTTGACCAGCAGTATAGATCAAAGCCGCTGCTTCACCGAATACACGTCCTGAAGATAAGATAACTCCTGTTAAGATGCCCGGAACCGCTGCTGGTAGGATGACTTTAGTCGCTGTTTCCCATTTTGATAAGCCAAGAGCTAGACCACCTTCACGTTGCATTGTTGGAATTGCCCGAAGGGATTCTTCAACATTACGTGTCATCAAGGGAAGATTGAAAACTGTAAGAGCAAGTGCACCTGATAAGACAGAGAAACCTAGCCCAAACTGGATAACAAAGAGCAACATACCGAAGAGACCAACAACGATAGACGGCAAAGAGGATAACACTTCAATCGCGGAACGAACTGCCCCAGTCAGCCAGTGTTTTTGATTAGCGTATTCTGAAAGGTAAATTCCTGCACCCAATGAAAGTGGAATTGAGATAATCAAAGTCACAACTAATAAGTAAACTGAGTTAAAAAGTTGGATAGCAATACCGCCACCAGTCAATGGATTTGAAGGTGTTGTCAAGAATTCCCAAGATACAAAAGGTAAACCTTTAACTAAAATATAAATCAAGAGAAAAGCGAGTATCGCAACAATGATGCCTGAGAGTGCATAGAGCACGCCGGTAGCAATTTTATCTGAGCGTTTAGCATTCATTATTTAAGGCTCCCTTTCTTAGCGATAGCACGCATCGCAATATTAAATACCAATGACATAAGGAGAAGGAGAAGTCCAAGTGACCAAAGGGCATTCAATTGAATACCTGGTGTAGCATTTGGAATACCTGATGTCAAAATTGAAGTCAATGTTGAGGCTGGAGAAACCAGATCTTGTGGCATTGTCACAGCATTCCCAACAACCATTTGGATAGCCAAGGCTTCTCCGAAAGCACGCGCCATCCCAAAAATCACCGCTGTTAAAATACCTGGTGCTGCAGCGCGCAGTAAGACACGCCAAATGGTTTGCCAACGTGTTGCGCCTAAACCAAGTGAAGCTTCTCGATAGTGAGGTGGAATAGCTCTAAGCGCATCGACAGTCATTGAAGTAACTGTTGGTAAAATCATAACAAAGAGTACAAATACACCCGCAAGTAAGCCAAGTCCAGTTCCACCAAATGTATTACGGATAATAGGTACAACAACAGTCAAACCGATAAATCCATACACAACTGAAGGAATACCTACCAAGAGCTCAATAACAGGCTGCAAAATTTTCGCACCATATTTTGGCGAAATTTCTGTCATATAGATGCCTGCACCGATGGCAAAAGGTGTTGCTACCAAAGCTGAGAGTACAGTTACGATTAAAGATCCTGTAAACATTGGTAAAGCACCAACTGCAGGCTTTCCATCTGGTCCGATTGCTCCAGGTTCCCAATGTGTACCAAAGAGAAAACGGAAGGGATTCACGCCATCAACAAAGAAAGTTGATAAACCTTTTTGAGCGACAAAGACCAGAATAAGTCCTACGACAAAAACAATAACTGCAATACACAAGAATGTCAATGTCCTACCAAATTTTTCCAAGCGTGAATCTTTTGAGCTTGAAAGTAATTTTTCTTTAATTTTTGAGTTTTCCATAACTACCTTACTAATTATTTTATTGGTGTAACTTTACCTTTATAATCACGGTCTACTTTCATCTCTGTAACAGGGATGTAGCCGAGTTTTTTCAGTGTTACTTTGTCATTTTTAACATAGCTGATAAAGCGATTTTCTACAAAGTTCTTATTTTTATTATTGGTATACATATGTTCATAAGACCAAATTTTCCACTTATTGGTTGTTACATTTTTATCTGTAGGTTCAACCCCATCTAAATTCAGTGGTTTAATACCAGGCTTGTGGATGTAAGGGAATGAAACATAAGAGATAGCACCTGGAGTTTGTCCAACCAGTTGTACAACTGAACCTGAAGCATCTTGAGTAGGTCCATCAATTTCACGCGCTCCATTCAGGGCAATGTTATCAAAATTAACACGTGTTCCTGAGCCTGCTGTCCGTCCGATAACCGTAATTTCTTGATCTGGACCACCAACTTCTTTCCAGTTTTTTATTTTTCCCGTGAAAATATCAATAAGTTGATCTTGAGTGACATTGGATACATCCAGATTTCGGTTTACAATAGGTGCAAATCCGACAACTGCAACCTTATTACCCGTAATTTTAGAAGCATCAATTCCTGATTTTTCTTCAGCAAAGATATCTGAGTTACCAATTTGGAAAGAGCCCGCAACAACTTGTGCAAGACCCACACCTGAGCCACCCCCTTGAACCATAATAATATCTTCTGGATATTTCTTCATATAATCAAGAGAAACTTGTTCAACCAGTGGTTTCATTGCCGTTGAGCCACCTACTGTGACTTGATTTGAGTTGGGCGCACATGCCGCTAAAGTCACAAGACTCATTGCTGCAAATAAAGCCATTAAAATTTTCTTTTTCATACCCTTATTTTAGCATAAATCAACCATAAATAAGTAAAAGCTTACCGCTTACAATGTAAATAGTTTGTAAATGGAACGGCAAAGAGAGCACCTGAGACACTGCTCAAGTACTTTTGCTCTTTGCACTATCATTAAGAACAAGGGTTCTCTGGAAGAATAAGTTTTTGGGCAGTAAAATCACGATCATGAAAAGAAAATTTTAAGGTTTTACTTTACCACTTCTTATTTATTTGTAATTTTTCCTTGTGCGTCACGTTCAACTTTCATATCAGAAACTGGGATATAACCAAGTTCTTTGATTGTTTTTGTATCTTCCGTAACATATTTAATAAAATCTTTTTCGGCTGTTGTTTCTTTTTCTTTATTGGTATACATGTGCTCGTAAGACCAAACTTTATAGCTATTATCCGCAACATTTTCATCTGTTGGTTTTACATTATCAATGCTGACAGCTTTGATATCTTTACTCTTATCGAGGTAAGAAAAAGCTACATAAGAGATTGCACCTGGAGTTTGGGATACCATAGTTACAGCAGTACCTGAAGCGTCTTGAGTTGGCCCTTCTACTTCTTTTTCGCCACCGAGAGCTAAATTATCAAAGTTCACACGTGTACCTGAACCTGCTGCACGTCCGATTACTGTGATTTTTTCATCAGGACCACCAACTTCCTTCCAGTTCTTCACTTTACCCGTGAATACATCTTTTAGCTGTTGTGTTGAGAGATTATCAATGTTAATATCTTTATTGACAATAGGAGCAAATCCCACGACAGCTACTTTATAATCGTTCAATTTAGAAGCATCAATTCCTGATTTTTCTTCTGCAAAGATGTCAGAGTTACCGATTTGGAAAGTTCCTGTTGAGACCTGAGTCAAACCTACCCCGGAGCCACCGCCTTGTACAGTGATTTGAACTTCTGGTTTTTTAGCTGTATACTCGGTGGAAGCTTGTTGTGCCATAGGTTGCAGTGCTGTTGAGCCGCCAGCTACGATTTTACCTGAAGCTGGCATTGAACTGCCTGAGCTATCTGAGCTGGCATTAGATGTTGAATTGCCATTTCCACAAGCTGCAAGCGTCAAAAGAGCTGCACCTGCGATAATTCCAGAAAGTAACTTTTTATTCATGAGTTTTTCTCCAATAATATTTTTTGTGTACTCCGTAAGTTCTTTTGCTTACATAACTATCTTAACATTAGAAATTATAGACAAATGTAAATGTTTGGTAAATAATGAGTAAATGCTTAGTAAATAAATTCCCTTTCTTTTTAATCCTATGTTCGCTTGTAAAGAAAAAAGCCAGAAGCTTCTGGCGCTTGCTGACTTTTTAACGGTTATATGCCTTTAACTGACGGGCTATGTCTCTGTTTTGTTCTTTACGTTTGAGTGTTTCTCGTTTATCGTATTGTTTTTTACCACGAGCAAGTCCCATCAAAACTTTAGCAAAACCATTTTTGAGATAGACCTTCAAAGGGATGAAAGTAATTCCTGTTCCCGTCAACTCTTTTTCAATTTTAGCGATTTCTTTTTTATTGAGTAAGAGTTTGCGCGTGCGAAGTTCGTCCACATTGAAAATGTTTCCTTGTTCAAAAGGGGCGATGTGAACATTGGAAAGCCAAACTTCCCCCTCTCGTACACGAGCAAATCCATCTTTAAGTTGAATTTTTGCTTGACGGACCGATTTGATTTCTGTTCCTGTTAGAACGATTCCTGCCTCAAATGTTTCAAAAATTTCATAATCATGCCGGGCCTTTTTATTTTGGGCCAGGGGCTTATCTACTGTATTTTTTACCATAATTTTATTATAGCAAAAAAGTGAGGATGTTGCTTTTCTTTCAAAGGCTTAACTCTAATATTTCAATTAATTAGGACTTAAATCTTGTCCATTTGAAGCAATCACTTTTTTATACCACTCAAACGATTTCTTCGGTGTACGTTTTAGAGTCCCATTTCCATAATCATCACGATCCACGTAGATAAAACCATAACGTTTAGACATCTCGCCTGTACCGGCCGAGACTAAATCAATACAGCCCCATGAAGTATAACCCAGAAGTTCAATCCCGTCTAACTCAACTGCTTTAATCATTTCTGATATATGTTCAGCCATATAAGATATACGATAATCATCTGCTACATAACCCGTTTCATCTGGTTTGTCTATGGCTCCCAACCCATTTTCCACAATGAAAAGAGGTTTTTGATAACGATCATAGAGCGTATTCATTGTTGTGCGAAGTCCCACAGGATCAATCTGCCATCCCCATTCAGATGCTTTGAGATAAGGATTTTTAACTGAAGCAAAGATATTTCCAGATGTTTCCTCATCACCTTCTTCCTGTACTTTTGCAACACGACTAGAATAGTAAGAGAAGGATACAAAATCAACAGTATTCTGAATAAGAAGTTCTTCATCCCCTTCAAGAATAGGTAAAGTAAGCCCCTCACGTTCAAGTTGCTTCAAAAAGTAATTCGGATATTTACCGCGTGCTTGTACATCGATCAAGAAAAGATTCTCACGGTTTTTATCTAACGCTTCACGAACATTTTCTGGTTTAGAATCCCAAGGGTAGTAATCTCCAGCAGCTACCATGCAACCAATCTTATTTTCGGGGTCTATTTGGTGGCCAATTTTTGTCGCTAATGCAGATGCGATAAGTTCATGGTGTGCAGCAGTAAAAAGGACTTGTTTACGATTTTCTCCTTTTTCAATGTAAACACCTGCGCCCATAAATGGAGCGTGTAAGAGCACATTAATTTCATTAAAGGTAAGCCAATATTTGACCAAACCTTTATAGCGTGTAAAAAGGACTGTGACTAAGTTCTCGTAAAACCCCACCATTTTTCGGTTCCGCCATCCTCCATATTTTGTCACCAAATGCATCGGAATATCAAAATGAGTAATCGTTACTAAAGGCTCAATATCATACTTACGAAGCTCTTTGAAGACCTTCTCATAAAATTTCAAACCTTCTTCATTAGGTTGCGTTTCATCTCCCTTGGGAAAAATACGTGACCAAGCGATTGACATACGGAATGTTTTGAACCCCATCTCAGCAAACATAGCAATATCTTCTTGCCAATAGTTATAAAAATCAATAGCTTCATGTCCAGGATAGAAAAGGCCATCTTCCGGCTGCAAGTGCTTTTCAACCCCTAAAATAATGGCTTCACGTCGTGCTCCATGTGGTGCTAAGTCTACGTTCGCAAGACCGCGACCACCTTGATTCCAACCGCCTTCATATTGATTAGCAGCGGTTGCGCCGCCCCAGAGAAAATCTTTAGATAGTGGCATTTTATACTCCTTTTTATAGATTTTTTGCAAATACATCTATTTAATGTATGCGCTACCAACTTTTTTATTATATCAAAAATAAAGGTAACCAGCTTTCAAAAGTAAGGAACTTTTGTTCCTATTTACTGAAACAATAGGCTAAAAAATGACAGTTATACTTTTTGCAACTCTCCGTGAATGCTTAAACCATGCTGTTCCATCTATTTACTTAATAATATTAAAGCACTTCTGATAGCGTTTGCTTCATTTTTTTGAAAAAAGTATAATAAATATAAAAATAAACACTAGGAGAGTGCTGAATGAAAGAATTATATTTAATGCGTCACGCTCAAACTTTATTTAATGTACAAGGGCGTACGCAAGGTTGGAGTGATTCCCCACTGACACAAAAGGGAATCAACGATGCTGTTAAAGCAGGAAAAAGTTTAAAAGCCAAACAGATTAGCTGTAATGCTTATTATTCTTCCACACAAGAACGGGCTTCTGACACTCTTGAATTGTTATTTCCAGGACAAAAATATAGACGTTTAAAAGGGCTTAAGGAAATGAATTTTGGAGTATATGAGGGACACAGTAACTACTTGGAGCCCCTAGATAAGAGGACATATTTCACAAAATTCGGTGGTGAAAGCAGTCAGCAAGTTTCAGAACGGATGTACCAAAGCTTGTCAGAATGTTTAAATCAACACGATAAAGTTTTCGCCCTCTCACACGGTGCAGCTATGCACTTTTTTATTCAGGAGAAAGTTTTTAACTTTGAGACCCAACCACCTATGCCTCTCGGAAACTTGGCTTGTCTTCACTTTACGTATGATGAAGGTATTTTCAACTTTATCGAACCAATCTCACTACTATAAAAATAAGAGTGTCTTTCTTATAGAGAATAGTAGACACACTACTCCTGAAGTGTAAGCTACTTATGAACGGGTTGATACTTAGATTCCAAGTATTCCTTATATTTAAGCCGTGCCTATAGCATTATTCTCAAACATTGTTTTTTTTTACCGCAGCTTAAAAGCAACTTTAAACAAAGCTGCTTTTAAATGAACTATTTTTTTGCTTATCTGAATTTTTATTTTGACGAATTTCTTGTGTCTTATGAGCCAGCTGTTCCAAGATAGCCATCACAGGAAGCTGCGTCGTTAAATTACCCTGAGCATGTACTTTTGAAGCTTCATGTGCTACATTATACGATAAGGCAACATCTGCCATGTTAGCCATTGTATTATTACTTTCATTTGTAATAGAGATAACTTTTACCCCATCTCTTTTATAAGCAACAATCTGAGCAACAATGAAATTTGTTTTTCCGGAAATAGAGAGCGCAACAACTGTCATTGATTTAGCATTGTTTGTCATTAGTGGTTGATAAGGATCAATTACCTCAAATGCAGGTAGTCCAGCATTATTAAAGTATTTTGTTCCATAATCCGCTAAAGCACCTGAAGTTCCAACTCCCATAAAAACTGTATATTCGGTTTCTTCCAAGAGCTTTGCAGCTTCATCTATAAGAGCAGTATAGTCAGGGCTCAATAATCGTCTACTAAAGAGCTCAAAGGCAAGGAGATTATCATAATTTGGATCTTCAGCTTTCATTAAAACTTTATTTTTTTGTTGCTGTAAATAAGTTTTGAGTTCATTCCATCCTGAAAATCCTAACTTATGAGTCATGCGCACAATCGTTGTAGGCGAAGCATGGACGCTCAAAGCAAATTCACGAATAGTCATGTTCATAATAACTTCCGGTGATTTGACAACTTCCTCAAAAATTTTACTTTCTAAATCATTGAGATCAACAAGTTTATTATCTGCCATCATCTTTTTTCCTCACCCTCTGCCGTCGTCTTCCTTACTCTTGCTTCCAGTATAGCACATTTTTTATTACAAAATGCAGGAACAAATAGAAACTATCACCTATAAATATAGGGCATTTCTCCTCATAATCAGTTATTTAAGCGGGATACTCTAAATATCTCATTCATGTAATAAAACATAATCGTCCTGAAAAATGAAAACTAAATTTACCAAAAAGCACCTACACAGACCTCTTTTACATTACATTTTTTTATTTATTCGTAATAGTAATATTGTGAGGCATCCCTTATTATATAAAAAACTTCCAGTTAGACTGAGTCAGCTACTGAAAGTTTTTTATTTTATTCTTAAGAAAGTTTTGAGCCTACATTTTCGATAAGTTCTGGGATTCCAGCAGCTTTAGATCCACCGGCCATAGCCATATCAGGTTTTCCACCTCCGCGGCCATCAATATAAGGCGCAAGTTCTTTGATCAAGTTTCCAGCTTTTACATCAGCCGTTTTACTTGCTGCAAGAAGACTCACTTTTTCGCCAATCTTCGCAACAAGGACCAGGACATCAGACAACTCTTTTTGTTTCCAGATATCTGCAAGATTACGTAAACCATTTACATCTGGTACTGCAACTTCACTGGCAATATAGCTAGTATTTGCTGATTTTAGAACGTTTTTAAAGACCTCATCCGATTGACTTGCAGCTAATTTACCTGCTAATGCGTCATTTTCTTTTTGAGCCACTTTAAGTTCTTCTTGCATAGCTGTTACTTTAGCCACAACTTGAGCTGCTTGTGGTGCTTTCACAACTGTAGCCACTTCATTGAGCGTATTTTCAGCATCTTTAAATGCTTCATAGGCTTTTTGGCCAGTTACAGCAACAATACGGCGCACGCCTGATCCGATACCTTCTTCTTTGATAATTTTGAAGAGACCAATTTCACTTGTTGTCGCTGTATGTGTTCCGCCACAAAGTTCAACAGAGTAATCACCAATTTTAACGACACGTACATTTTTTCCATATTTTTCGCCAAAGAGAGCCATAGCGCCCATTTCTTTAGCTGTCTCAATATCAGTTTCTACCGTTTCAACAGCTAATGATTGCCAAATCACTTCATTAACTTGGCGTTCAATATCAGACAATTCTTCCTTGCTTACAGGAGCAAAGTGTGTAAAGTCAAAACGAAGGAACTCTACTTCGTTAAGTGAACCCGCTTGAAGTGCATGTTCACCTACAATATTGTGCAAAGCGGCGTGTAGCAAGTGAGTTGCTGTATGATTTTTAATAATGCCATGACGACGTTCTGCATCAATTTCAAGAGTATATGTTTCACCAACTACAAGAGTAGAGATAATGTCAACCATATGGAGGTTTTGTCCATTTGGAGCATGTTGAACATCCTTAACTTCTGCAACGACTTTTCCTGCAGCATTTTTAATCACACCGTGGTCAGAAACCTGACCACCCATTTCTGCGTAGAATGGTGTTTTATCGAAAATAAGTTGCGCTTCACCACTTACAGTATCGACTTTTTCATCATCTTTAACTGCTACAAGAAGTTTACCATCGTATTTTTCAACATCATAGAGGAATTCAGATTCTTCCTTAATTGATTGAAGCGTTTCATTTTGCGCTCCCATTGAGCCGCCTTTAACAACTGCAGCACGTGCACGGTCTTGTTGCTCTTTCATCGCTGCTTTAAAACCGTCATGGTCAATCTTGAATCCTGCATCTTCAGCTAATTCCTCAGTTAATTCTACTGGGAAACCATAAGTGTCGTAAAGACGGAAGATGTCTTGACCTTCAAGCATGGTCTTGCCTTCTTCTTTGAGTTTCGTAAGCAATTCATCCAAGAGTTTGCTTCCACCATCAATTGTGCGGCCAAAAGCTTCTTCTTCACGATCAATAATTTGCATGATAAAGTCTTGCTTTTCAAGGACTTCTGGGTAATATGACTCCATAATTTTACCAACAACTGGTACAAATTGGGCCAAGAATTTACCTTCAATACCTAATTTTTTACCATGCATAACTGCGCGACGAAGTAGACGACGAAGGACATAACCCCTTCCTTCATTTCCTGGTAAAGCCCCATCGCCTATAGCAAAGCTCAGCGCACGGATATGGTCCGCAATAACTTTAAAACTCATATTATCGCCATCTGGATTATAAGTTTTGTTAGAAATACGTTCAATTTCACGAATAATTGGGAGGAAAAGGTCGGTATCAAAGTTTGTTTTACCACCTTGAATAATACAAACCATACGTTCAAGACCCATCCCCGTATCAATATTTTTCTGTGGCAGCTCTTTGTACTCACTACGTGGAATTGCTGGATCAGCATTAAATTGCGACAAAACAATATTGTAGATTTCGATATAACGATCGTTTTCGATATCTTCAGCCAAAAGTTTCAAACCAATGTTTTCAGGATCATAAGCTTCACCACGATCGAAGAAAATTTCTGTATCTGGTCCTGAAGGGCCTGCACCGATTTCCCAGAAGTTATCTTCGATTGGTACTAAGTGACTTGCATCAACTCCGAGCTCTACCCAGCGGTTAAAGGTGTCTTTATCGTCTGGATAGTATGTAATGTAAAGTTTTTCTGCTGGAAAGTCAAAATATTTACTACTTGTGAGCATCTCCCAAGCATAAGCCAAAGCTTCGTCACGGAAATAATCACCGATCGAAAAATTACCCAGCATTTCAAACATCGTATGGTGACGTGCTGTCTTACCTACATTCTCGATATCATTTGTGCGAATCGATTTTTGAGCATTTGTAATACGTGGATTTTCCGGTACAACTGAACCATCAAAATATGGTTTCAATGTCGCAACACCCGAGTTAATCCAAAGTAAGGTTGGGTCGTTCACAGGGACTAAAGATTGTGAAGGTTCAATAGAATGCCCTTTTGATTTGAAGAAATCAAGGAACATTTGGCGTACTTCTGCTGAAGTCATTTTTTTCATAGCTATTCTCCTAATAAAATAATTTTCATTTACGTCTTCATGTGAAAAATCACACAATGTAAAAACAAAAAATTCATCGTAAACGAGGGGCGTCACTCACGCGGTACCACCCTCATTCACGATGAATCCATCGTCTCTTTTTTGCTTGATAAAGCAGATTCCCTGCTATTAGAAAACCTTACGGTCTTCAGCACATTGACTTATCGACTTTCACCATATGTCGACTCTCTGTAAAGTCATTTTATTGATTTATTTTGAAGATGAACTTGATGTAAATTGTGAGAAGATTGTTGAGAAGGCTTCTTCTTTCACAGTAACATTATGTGCTTTCAGGTATTCCCCAATCACACCAGCAGCAAAAGTTGTGTCTGCCAATTTTTCTGCCTTAATTACTTCTTTAAGCTTATCTTTGTACTTGTTCATATCTGAACCTTTATCTGAAGTTTTAATCATTTTCACAACGTAGTAGCTTGTCGCTCCTGTAGAGGCATTTGCTGACTCGATAACGTCAGAAACTTCACCATTTTTCAGTTTGAAAGCTGCAGTTTGAACTTCTTTTGGAATAGTCGTACTTGTTGAGTCAAATTTTTGCTTGTTGCTTGCGTTATCTTTCTCAAATTTCGCTGCATCTGATTTCGCAGATTTTACTGCTTTAGTTGCTGCATCTTTCGTTGTTTCTGGTACCACAATTGCTTCAACTTCTGGGTGGAAGTCTGCCCAAGCTGCTTTCAAATTAGCATCTGTAAATTGTGTATCAGAGATTTTTTTCTCAATAGCATAGTTTTGCAAGAGGCCACCACGAAGGTATGTCTTGTAGCTTGCTTCAGTAAATCCTTGTTGTTGCAATGCAGTTGCAAATTGGTCACCCATTTGTTTTTTTGTTTCATCAAACTTTGCTTGAACATCTTTATCAGTAACCTTATCTCCAAAATCTTTTTCAAACATTTTTGACATAGTCAAATTTTGTAAAAGAGATGTAGCGGGCATATTTGGAAAGGTTTTAGCTTCATTATAGAAATCACTCACATTAATTGTATCACCTTTCATTGTGATAATATTAGCTCCAGTTGAGTTCTTATTTCCACAAGCGGAAAGTGTGACGAGTCCTAAAGCCGCAACTGCTGTTGCGACTAAAATGTTCAATTTTTTAAATTTCAAAGTTTTCTCCTTGTTGGGTGTATTCCCTTGATACATTTGTTTCTTGTAACAATATTATAACACAAAAGGTTAAATAAACCTAAACTGATTTATAATGTCAAACTTTCTTAATCATTAGTATTCCATCTCCTAAAGGAACCATACTTGCACGGTATTTAGGGTTGTCTAAAACTTCATCAAAAAGACGACGAAGACCACGCTCAAGTGCACGCTGTGTTCGTTTAATTTCCATAATTGGAATGAGAATCTCACCACCTTGAAAAATATCATCCATTATAATTACGCCATTTTCTGAAAGCAACTCCATCGCACGGGGCAAAAAGTCTACATACTTTGATTTTGCCGAATCCATAAAGATAAAATCGAATTTCCCTTGTAAATCGGACAAAAGATCTGCGGCATCTCCCTCTAAAAGAGTGATTTGTTTTCTTGTATCATAAGTGGCTAGATTTTCCTTAGCCAAAGCAATCATTTCTGGATTACGATCGATAGTAACTATTTCAGCATCCGGCGCTGCCTCCGCCATCATGAGTGCAGAAAAACCAATAGCCGTCCCTATTTCCAAAATTTTTTTAGGCTTCATCAAATCCAAAAGCATCTGGAAATATACTACTGTTTCATGAGGAATAATCGGGATATTATTTTCATGAGCAAACGTCTCAACATTCTTTAATGGACCAGCAATTTGTGTTTGACGCTCGCGCATGAAGTCAACAATTTCCTCCTTGACTACAGGACGATTCATCATCGGATTACTTGTTCTCTTGTATGTTAAAACCATTATAAATGGACTCCTTTTTCCACTAATTTTTCTAGCTCGATTAAACGTTTTTCAAAAACAGAAAATGCTGACTCTAAATATGTTGTCTCTTCCATATCTACACCTGCTTGAGCGATCACAGCCAGCGGATAATCACTTGATCCTGCTTTGAGATAGGTGAGATATCTTTCACGTGCATCTGTCTCACCATTAATGATAGCTTCTGCTAGATAAGTTGCAGCCGCAAATCCTGTTGCATATTGAAAGACATAATGATTATAATAGAAATGTGGGATGCGTGCCCATTCATACTGAATTTCAGGATTTTCTAGAGCAGCTAAACCATAGTACTTTTCATTAAGCCCGGCATAAAGCTGGTTCATAAATTCACTAGTGAGGACTTTTCCGTTTTGATCAGCTGTGTGAATTTCATGTTCAAACTCAGCAAATTGACTTTGACGAAAAACAGTGCCGCGGAAACCATCAAGCCAGTGGTTCAAAATGGCAAAGCGTACTTTTTCATCTGACGTTTCCGCAAGTAAACTTTCCGTCAAGATATTTTCATTAGTTGTGGAAGCAATTTCTGCAAGAAAGATTGGATAATCTCCGTAAACGTATGGCTGACTTTCTCGTGTAAAAGTAGAGTGCATACTATGCCCCATTTCATGAACCAATGTGAATAAATCATCCAAAGTTTCTTGCCAGTTTAATAGCATAAAAGCATTTGTATCATAGCATCCCCCTGAGTATGCTCCAGAACGTTTACCACTATTTTCAGCAACATCAATCCAACGCTCATCAAAAGCTTTTTTGACATGGTTTGCATATTCAGGGCCAAAAACTTGAAGGACTTTTTTTGTTTTCTCCACGGCCTTTGGGTAACTAAACTTATAATCCAAGTTTGATAAAGGCGTATAGATATCATACATCTTCAAATCGCCATCTAAACCTAAAATTTGTTCACGCAAATTTATATAGCGATGCAAAAGAGGTAAATATTTATTGACCGATTCTAAAAGCTTATCGTAGACTTCCTCCGGAATAAAATTAGCTGCTAAAGCTGCTTGACGTGCTGAGTGATATCCACGCATCTTTGCTTTAAAATTATGAACTTTTACATTTGTTTGGAGCGTCTTAGCATAAGTGTGCTGATAGTGTTCATAGTTGCTATATAAGGCTTGGTAAGCTGCCTTACGCACCTGACGGTTTTTGCTTTCCATAAATGAGATATAGTTGCCATGTGTCAGCTGTACTTCCTGACCTTTTTCATCTTTAATCACCGGAAGCTCAATGTCTGCATTATCAAAAATTTCGAAAGTTTCGGCCGCAGCTCCAAAAATCTCACTAGCACTGGCTAAAAGTTTTTCTTCTTTTGGACTTAAAATATACTCTTTTTTAGCAAAAAGTCGTTCAAACATATGAGAATATTGTTCCAAATCGGGTTCATCTCTTCTAAAGCTTTCATAACGTTCTGGTGTTAAAGCTAAAAATTCCGGCTCGTAAAAAGCAAACTTTTCACTAAATTTAGCATATAAACTTGTGGCTTTAGCTTCGTATTCTTGATAACGGCTCACTTGCGTGTCTTGATCATGCTTCATAGAGGCATAAACATAAACCTTTTCCACCGCACGTGAGATATCTAGCTCAGTTTCCGTGATTTCCAACAAACTTTGGGCGCTATCTAGAAGATGTCCTTCATAACTATCTACCGTCTCTAATTTTTCCGAAACTCTTTTCAGCTCAAGTTCCCAAGCGGCATCATTTTCAAATACGGTTGACAAATCCCAAGTTAAGTTCTCAGCTATTTTATCACGTTTTTTTGCCATTCCATTCCCCGTTTCCCACATTATTTTTATCTTTTATTATAGCATAGAAGCTTGGTGTATGCAGTGTTTCGTATTCTTGTAACCGAAAGCTTTCGTAGAAGCTGGAATAATATTTTTCTAAAGAAGTGTCTACTTGAATAAAACTGTCTCGCTTATCTTTTGCAAAGCCAAAGGTCAATAAATTTAAACCCGGAGGGCTCCAGTAGTTCTTATTCCAGTTAAGATCTAGCAAATTTCTTCCTTCTTCGTAATATCTTTCTTGAATTTTAAGCCATTTGGGTGCTTGATAATACAGTTGCTTCTGAACAAATCTCTGCAACTCTTCTTGCTGTGGTGCTTCTAAACTAAGGCTGTCATCTTTATGAAAAGGCTGTCGCAAGAGTTCTAAGAGGTCGTTATGGAAGAAGTCAAACTCTTCTGTAAGATAAATCAATTGGCCTTTCAAATCTTGGTGAATCAATGATTTCAAACGTATTTTCTTTCTATTCCAGTCTAGTTCCCAAAAGTAAAAACCTCTCTCTGCTGAATAATAGAGAAAGTTTTTCTGCAATGGCGATAAGGTATTCTTGAGCCACAAATCTCTTCCTTGAAGCCAGAGTACATAATACCCCTTTTCTTTGTAGCTTGCCGTTCTCTCTTCTAAACGTTTTAAAGAGAGCGGAGAGCACTGTATTTCAATGGCAAGTTTATCATTCACTAACAAATCCGCAGTCTGCTTAATTTCTGGCACATACTTTTCTAACTCGACTTTTTCTTTTTCCTTGAGCCATTGATATAAAGTGAGCTTTAATCCCAAGTGCTGGGCAGATTCATTTTCACTCCAAGAGTCACATTTTTGTAAAGATACATGAGCAAAGTGAGGAATTTTTATCTTCCCTTTTTTAAAACGAAGAAGCGACTTACAGGATGGGCAATAAAAAGGAGCATGAATTGATGGGTTATCAAGGATATTAATTGTTTTTCCGTCTTTATCCAAAGCTATTAACATACAAGATAGTACGAAGATTACTCCTGAAAATCACCAAAAAAATAAAAAACTCGGAAAACCCGAGTCTTTAAATATTTAACGGTTAAGCACCAAGTGATCAATAAAGAGAATAAAGAGTGCAAAAGCTATGAAGATGCCGGTAATCAAGCCGACCCAAAAGATATGTTTGCGTCGTTGACTGTTCATTACAGCAATAAACTCACGGATAAATGCTGGCAGACGGAAATACAATGGCGTTTTTCCTCCAATACCACCTTGTGCATTTAATCCTTGTTGAGCAGCAAAGAGGGCTGCACGGAAAACGTGATAATCCGAAGAGAAAAAAAGAAATTCTTCGTTTGCTTTCTGTTCTTTTTTTTCAATCAACTGAGATGCAAATTTTAGGTTTTCAAAAGTTGTTTTTGACTGATCTTCAACCATGGTTCTTTCTTTAGGAAAGCCCAGTTCTTCGACAGCATATTTTTGCATCGCAAGAGCTTCGGCAAGCTGTTCATCACTCCCTTGTCCGCCTGAGAAAACAATTATGGTCTCCTCATTTGCAGCGCTTATCCCTGCGCGGATACGATTAGCTAAAAGGGGACTAACAAACTGTCCATTAATCAGTCCAGAGCCTAAAACCACATGATATTTAGACGATTTTTTACGGAAACGCCGTCCGTATGTCCAGCTAGCAAAAAAGAAAACGGTAAATTGCCAGACGAGATAAAAAGCCAACACAGGGTAAACATAGCTCAAGAGCTGTAGCCAAAGCCAGCCTTCAGATAAATTAGAAACTCGAATATAGAGCCAGTCAACTAGAAAAAAGACAAACATAATGGCTGGCAAGATTAAATTCGCCAAACTGTGTGATTCGCGGCGCCACATTTTAATTGTTAAAACCACAATCCCAATGGGCACAACAAAACTAATCATAAAAGTAGGAATCAAAAAGAGTGAAAGCTCAATAATAACTATTGCAAAAATGATGTTTGAATGCGTATTATAATTAGCCGAAAAAAGAATTCCCATAATACCGTTAAACAGTACAAAAAGGCTGGCTAAAAAACCAATAGTAAGTCGTCCTAAACGTAAAGTTCTCATATCTTTCAAACGATGCGACTTTGTGTAAAAAATGACGGTCGGGATTAAAGCTAAAAAACTAATCACCGAAAATAGAATAATAAGTGGTGTTTCCATGGTTTTATTTTAACATAAAAATCCGCTGATAAAAGCGGATTTCTCTCATGATAGTGTACAAATTATAAAGTTGTTTTTAGAGAATAGCAAGTACTGCAAAGTTTAATGCAAATGCTATTGCTACGACCCAAATAATTGGTTTTACTTCTTTAATCTTACCAGTAAAGAGTTTTGAGAAAATATAAGTGATAAATCCAGCAGCAATACCATATGAAATTGAGTAACCTAGTCCCATAAATACTGATGCAAAGAAAGCTGGAATAGCTTCACTCAATTCAGACCAATTGATTTCTTTAAATGATGACAGCATCATCATACCTACTATAATCAAAATTGGAGCTGTTGCTTGCGTTGGTACAATTGCAAGTAAAGGCAAGAAAAGACTTGAGATTGCAAACATCACAGCAACAACAATCGAAGTCAAACCTGTACGTCCGCCAGCTCCAATACCCGCTGCTGATTCTACATAAACAGTTGTATTTGAAGTTCCAAAAATCGCACCAATTGGTGTCGCAATCATATCAGCAAAGAGTGCTTTGTCCATTTTAGATGAGAAGCCTTTACTGTTTGCCATATCTACGAAATCTTGATCTGTAAAGATCCCCGTGCTTCGTCCTGTCCCAATAAAAGTACCAATTGGATCAAAGATTGATGTTAACGAGAATGCTAAGATTGTCATCAAAACTTCAATGATTCGAGAGGAGTCAGAAAATAAACTCCCAAAACCTTTAGGGCCAAATGCAGCACCAAAAGTTGTTCCCATTTCGTTGATTGCTGTTCCAAGATTGTTGTCTGCAAAAAGTGTAGACATATCAACTTTTGTGACACCAGTTAAAAGTGCAAGTACTGTTGTTACCGCGATTGAAAGTAGAATTCCGGCTTTCCATTTACGAAGAACAAAAAACATTGTTACTAAAATACCTACTAGAGCAATCAAAACACCAGGATCATCAAATTTAACTAATCCGGGCACGATTGTTGAATCAGCAGTAATCGTGCCGTGATTATCTGTATAAGTGCCTGGCGACGCAATAAACTCAAGAATGCCGGCATTTTTAATACCAATATAGGCGATGAAAATACCGATACCACCACCAATAGCATGTTGCAAACTCTCAGGGATTCCTAAAACAATTGCTTTACGAATTGAAGTGAATGTAATAATAATATTGACGATACCACAGATAAAGACCATTGCTAAAGCTTCTTGCCAAGTGTAACCTAATGAAAGAACAACAGTATAAGCAAAGAAAGCGTTAATCCCCATACCTGGTGCAAGAGCATAAGGGACATTGGCAATTAAACCAATAGCTACCGAACCCACAATCGAAGCGAGGATAGTAGCTAAGAAAACCGCCTGAACTGGCATGCCTGTTGATCCCAAAACATCAGGATTGACAAACAAAATGTAGCTCATGGCAAAGAAGGTAGTAATACCTGCCATAATTTCACGGCTTACAGTAGTGCCGTTTTCTTCAAGTTTAAATAACTTGTTCACGAATAAATTCTCCTTTTAATAAAAAGTTGCATGTCACTCTCGTTTTCCCATGACACACGTCATAAAATGATACATGTTCAGTATAAATAAATTTTAAGTTTGAAACAAGGAATTTCGTCTTTTTTATAAAAACAAGTTCATGTATGTTCGTAAATACCGAACTAGACAGTTACAAATATTTATAAAAGTTCGTCCATTTTAATATTCATGCCGTATAAGTAGTGAAATTATTTTCTAACATATTTTATGATCTTTTTAGCAACAAATATTCTAATTATATTTTTCAGATACTAGAGTAAAAGCAGCTTTATTGCTTTTCTGGTATAATAAAAAGCAAGAAATATTTTAAAGGATTATGTATGGAAAACAAAGACAAAAAATTGATTGCTATTGACCTGGATGGAACAACACTCCATAGTGATGGGCGTACAATCAGTCGCTATACAAAATATATTTTTAAACGTATTGAAGAGCAGGGACATATCATCTGTATCTCCACAGGGCGTCCTTTCCGTATGGCTGTTGATATATATCGCGAGCTCGAGCTTAAAAGCCCGATGATTAACTTCAATGGTGCTTTAATTTCCAAACCAGAAAATCGTAATTGGGAGTACACCAAAGGTCATTATATTGATCGTTCATTTGTCTTTGACTTTTTACGTCATCAGCAAAACTTTGACTTGGAATTTTTTGCGGTTGAATACCGCCGTAAATTTTTCCTCAATAACTTCCGAAAGGTCGAACCTAAGCTTTTTGGTGTCAAACAATTTCACCCCTACAATCGTTTGCGTGCAGATCGTCTAGATGACAATCCTTATGCAGTACTTCTTTCTACACGGGTAAAAGATAAATTTCGCCTTGCCAAGCAAATTCAAGATCATTATAACGGAAAAGTTAACGTAAGTGGCTGGGGCGGTCCTAATGGAGTTTTGGAAATTGTGCCTAAAGGTGTCAGCAAAGCTTCTGGACTCAAGCATCTTCTACGTGTTCTCGATATTCCAAAAGAAAATCTCATTGCTTTTGGAGATGAACACAACGACATCGAGATGTTTAAATTTGCTGGAGAAGCCTATGCTATGAAAAATGCTTCAACTCGTCTTACGCCGCATGCCACCAAAATTCTGCCTTGGACAAATGATGAGGATGGTGTTGCCCGTAAATTAGAAGAACTATTTTTGAATTAGTTACTTAAAACCTCAAAAATAAAAGACCTTCATCAATTGATGAAGGTTTTTATTAATCACGACTATTTCCCATAAATCCGAAGATTCTCAAGAGTGAGAGGAAAAGGTTAATGAAGTCAAGATAAAGTGATAGCGCCATGCTAATCGCCCATCCATTATTTACATTTCCGTTATTTTGACGGTAGACCTGTTCTATCTTTTGATTATCCCAAGCAATCAAGCCACTGAAAACTAGGACACTGATAATTGAAGATACAAAGACGACCATTGGACTTCTTAAAAAGATGTTAATTACACCTGCAATAATCAAACCTATCAACATTCCCATCATGGCGCGTCCCATACCTGTCAAGTCACGTTTGGTTGTACGACCATAAACTGAAAGGCCAAAGAACATTCCAGCAGTTGAAACAAAGGCCAAAGTGACATCCGAAGCAGTATAAGCTGCAATTGTGAAGCTCATGATGAAGCCCATTAAAACTGAGAAACCAACAAACATCGGCAAAGCTGTGGGTTTATTTTTCATTGCTGCATTTTGCATAGGGAAGACGAGAACCAGTGGTAAGAATAATAGGATAATCATTGCAAAACCTGCACGATTAACGAAATTCTGAGTTGCTTCCCAGAAAAAGTTGATTGTTAAGAAAGATGTGAGTGCTGAAACAGCAACCCCAATCCCGACTATCCCATAAATACGAGCAAAAAATTGATTCAGCGATACTTGACTTCTATTATTATTTATAAATGGATTTTCCATAGTATCTCCTTTTCTAATATACCTTTAAGACTATTTTACCAAAAAATTACAAGGCTGTCATCAGACTTGAGTCTTAGTTTAGAGTTCTTCCTTCATATTTTTCTTATTTTGACCAATCTATCCCTTTTTGTCCTGTTTTTTCTAAAAAATCATTGGCTTTAGAAAAAGGACGTGAGCCAAAGAATCCACGAGATGCAGAAAGAGGCGAGGGATGTGCAGACTCGAGCACCAAATGTTTGGAGGTATCAATTAGTTTTGCCTTCTTACGCGCATCACCGCCCCACAAAAGGAAGACTTTCGGCCGGCTGTCATCCGAAGCAATTTTTATTATCTCATCCGTTAAGGGCTCCCAGATTTTCCCCTTATGAGCATTTGACTTCATCTCAGGAACAGTAAGCACAGCATTGAGTAATAAAACACCTTGCTCAGCCCAATGTGTTAAATCTGAGTCCTCCTTATCAAATCCCTCACTTTTGAGTTCTTTCCGAATATTCACAATAGAATCTGGTCGGTTTACTGTGAAAGAGGCCGGATAGGAAAAACTCAGTCCTTGTGCTTTGCCTGGTTGTGGATAAGGATCCTGCCCAACCAGTATAACTTTAACATCCGACAAGGCGGTCAATTCAATGGCCCGAAATATTTTATCCTCAGGTGGATAAACTTTCCCTTTGGAATAAACTTCATTGATAAAATCAACGAGTGATGAAAAGTATTCTTCAGGCAATCTGTCTCTTAAAGGTGTACTCCAATCAGTTTTTTTCATTATTTCTCTTTCTCCTTGGTTTTAATTTGTGCATATTGCCGCAATACTGTTTTTAACTTTTCGGAGGAAGTTTTACGGAAATCACTGAGATAAATCTCACGATGATGATATTCTTTGTGGATAAGCTCATAGCCTTCTGTAGCAGCAAAAGTTTCCATTAAGGCAAAAGTTTCTGCTTCATATTCAAAACTCCCCTTATGCATAGCTTGAATACAAAGTCCGTCTTTAATTTTTTCATACTTTATTTGAGAAAAATCTCGTTTTTTCTTTAATGACACTTCTTTTTTTGCCCACTCCACAAGCTCCTCGGTTACAAAGTTTGGCATCCGAATCATAATCTTCCATATCAGCTCTTCTTTCCGGAGAGGCTCATTAGCTATTGGAGCTGTTTTGCTTGTCCACAAACCTTCTAAAGGAGGCATAACAAAACGATAAAAATGAGGAATATCCATGTCTTCTCTTTTATAGGCCATTGAAATAGCATAAGCTACAGGATAAAGAGAAGAAATAGCTTCTTGGAAAGCAGCGCCGGCTGGAGCTCCTTGTCCAGAGACAGTCAAATAAGCCATCTCAGGCACATTAATTACTTCAATTTTTTTAGGAAAGTAGAGTTCTTTTTCAGTTTTTTTAAAGTCTACTTTTGTAGAATCTATCATCACTTGCTGTCGGAAAATAAGTGGAAAATTTTCTCTTATTTGTCTTATAAGAGAAAATTTTTCTACTTTCTTCTCCACTCCTTTCTGAACCACTATTAAATACTGTCATTCTGCACACAAATTCAACACTGTTAATAATAATATTATATCATTTATAGTTCTTGTTTTAGTATTATCATAAGAATTGACCAAACTTATTCCCTTTTTAGAGTAAAAAAAAATCCTATCAGCAGACAGGAATATTTTTTTGCAATTAAGAATTAGCCCAATTTAGCTGCCAAACGTGATTTATCACGTGAAGCTTTGTTAGCGTGGATAAGACCTTTTGAAGCAGCTTTGTCGATTGCAGAGCTTGCAGCTTTGAATGTATCTTCGCTTGGTGCAGTTTCAAATTTTTTGATTGCAGTACGCATTGCAGATTTTTGTTGTGAGTTGCGTTCGTTAGCAACAACGTTCAATTCAGCGCGTTTGATTGCAGATTTGATATTAGCCATTATTTCCTCCAAATTTTTGTAATACCTATAAATTATACAGGATTTTTGGCTTTTTAGCAACTGTTTGTCAAAAGAAAATTGAAATATTTTTCTTTTTTCTTGTGTAAAATTGCATATTGCTATTTACATTTTAGAGAATGGTGCTATAATATGGTTATGAAATTAGATGAAAATCCATGGTTGACAGATGCCGAGTTTATGAGTTATGTTGGTCACTTTCTTGAAATGCCGGAACTGAAACAGCTTGATGAAATCACACATCACTATACTTCAACACGTTTGATTCATTCAATCAAGGTAAGTTATGTGAGCTATTTAGTTTGTAAAAAGATGGGCTGGAATGCAAAATCTGCTGCCCGCGCAGGTCTCTTACACGACCTTTTCTACTACGATTGGCGCGACACTAAATTCAACAAAAGTCATGCCTATGTTCATCCTCGCATTGCTGCACGTAATGCGGCAAAAATTACTACCCTGTCAGATCTTGAGTATGATTGTATCGTCAAACATATGTGGGGAGCCACAATTGCACCACCACGTTATAAAGAAAGCTGGGTTGTTACCTTAGCCGATGATTATGTCGCAATGACTGAAGGCGTAGACACAGCACGTTTCAAATGGAAAACGCGCAAATACTTTAAACGTCACCTTCCAATTTGAACTATTAACATAGTAGTTCATGAGAAGCATGTAACCATTGGTAACATGCTTCTTTTTATATTTTAAAAATTATTCAGTGATTCCCAGAGTTTCATCCTTTTTTATACTAAACAAAAAGCTCCTAGAAGAGCTTTTTTGACATAAGTTAGTAATAACGAAAATTATAAAGCATGTTGAGTACACTTAATAATATTCGTTTACAATTTCAAAAAATTCTCAAACGTAAAGAAAGCGATAAACACACTGCTTAGCTATTGACTTCTACCTTGCACATAGATAAAAACCACACTGGCAAGGCGTGGTCTAATTCAAAGTATTAAAAAATTTGTGCTATGTATTGTTTTATTTTGCCTTTTTTAATTATACCATCAAATCATACAGTTGCTTTCTCATATAAGTCAAAGTTTAAAAAATTAAAATAATTTTTCTGACAAAAAGTACATTTTTCAAAGAACTACCACAAAGCCCTTTAAAATTTAAAGCAATTTTTACTTTTCTTAACCTTTACCATGATATAATGTTGATAAGCTTATCGTTCGTAATTATTTACTCAACTTAACGGAAAGGAACTGGGTATTATGAATCTTACAAAAGAACAACGCGTGCATGATTTGGCTTTATGCATACTAAATAATGTCAACATGACTGAAGGTTTATTCTCTGCTTTAGAAAAAGCCAACGAATTGTCTGTAAGCGATGCTTATCCTAAAAAATATGCAGTAGCTTATACGGTACTAACGCAAAAGCTCCAAAATGAGCTCACTGATTTTGATGATTTAACTTTCTGAGGCTAAAAGTGCAAATAAAAAAGACCGGTTTAAATCGGTCTTTTTTATTTAAAAATCATAAAGTCGGATTCAGTAAGCCCAATCAACGGATCAAATTCACCAGAATTAATTAAATCCGCTGTTAAAAATGGATTAGTTCCATACGATGGAGGCGAAAGATTTTCTTCAGGGAAAAGTGAAATTTCCTCTGTTCGAGGTCGAGTGACTCGAGCAGTTGTCTTTTTACTTTCCTCTATCAAAGTACTCTTTTCTTGTTCAAGAGGCTCTGACTTTCCTGTAAATCGCTCCTTCAGAAAAGTTTTTCGGTTGGCACTTTCTTTTTGCACAGCTTGTGCAAAGGCTTTTTGCTCTCCGATAAGAATCAGACTTTGTTTGGCTCGGGTAATTGCTGTATATAAGAGATTGCGTTCTAGCATTCTTGAATAGGACGAAACCATCGGAACAACAACTGTCGAGAACTCACTCCCTTGAGATTTGTGAATAGACATTGCGTAAGCCAAGGTGATTTTATACCACTCTGCGCGGGGGTAGCTCACTTCCTGACCATCAAAATCCATCACGATTTCATCTTGCTTGCTTTCTGTATGTTTTGCCGGAATAAGTTCAATAATTCTCCCTAAATCTCCATTAAAAACATTGTTTTCTGCATCATTGACCAAATGGAGAACTTTATCTTCCTCTCGAAAATGAATATCCTGATAATTAAACTCTTGTCGCTCATTGAGAGGATTGAACAATTCTTGTAAAAGGCCATTGAGCGTGTTTATTCCAGCTACACCTTTATACATGGGGGCTAAAATCTGCAATTCAAAAGGATTATTTCCTCTTTTTTTCCACGCGCTTGCCACTTGAGTCACAAGATGAGCAACTTGTCCTGAACCGGCTTCAAAATAGGAACGATCGGGATGACGACTAGTGAAATCGTGGGGCAGGCGTCCTTCCTTGATTTCATGGGCAAGATCAATAATCGTCGATTCGGCTCCTTGACGAAAAATTTTATCTAAGCGGACTGAAGGAATCTCTGGCAGCTTCAATAAATCAGCAAAGACTTGTCCAGGACCAACTGACGGTAATTGGTCAGCATCACCTACAAAAAGAACCTTCATGGATGGTGGAATAGCTTGTAAAAGTTTATTTGCCAGCCAAGTATCTACCATTGAAAATTCATCTACAATCAATAGCGAACCTGAGAGATCATTACTTTCCATATCCATTGCTTCATCTGTATTTAAACCTAAATGTCGATGAAGTGTTGCTGCTGGTAAACCAGTAAGTTCATTCATTCGTCGACTTGCTCGCCCAGTCGGTGCGGCAAGAAGAATGGGAAAAATATCGTCGTGATAATGCCCAGGATCTAAGTCAATGTCGTGAAGTTTTGCATAAGTTTCGATGAAACCATTGATAATTGTTGTTTTACCTGTCCCCGGACCACCAGTTAAAATGAAGAACTGAGAATTTAAAGCTTGAAAAATCGCTTCTTTTTGCAGCTTATCGTAGCGTATTCCGAGCTTAGTCTCCACTTGTTCAATATTTTTCGCAATTTTCTCATCTGAAAAGGTCTGAGCACTACGTCCAATAAGTTTTTTGAGATATTCACCAATACCTTGTTCAGCAAAATAAAGGGAATTTTCAAATATTTTAGTTTCTTCTTGTTGCATTTTACCATCTTCAAGCAGATGGTTGATTTCTCCAGCCACAATTCCTGGGTTAATTTCTATCTGACGTGCTTCTTCCAAGAGTTGAATCGTTTGCTCTAAAAGATCACGTGCTTCAATATAGGTATCACCTGTAATTAAAGGATGTGTTTTCACGACATGCATTAAACCTGCTCTAAAGCGATCACTACTATCGGCTGCAATTCCTAATTCTTGAGCAATTTGATCCGCTGTTTTAAAACCGATACCTTTAATATCCTCGACCAACTGGTAAGGATTTTTGGCAATAATCTCTAGGGTTTGATCTTTATAAAGCTCATGAATTTGAAATTGAAGTTTACTGGGAATACCATATTCTGCAAGCTTCGATAAAATCTTTTCCACACCGTGATTGTCACGAAGTCTTTTAATAAAAGAATTTTTCTTCGCTAAAGGAAGTATACCGTCCAATTCTTCTGGTTTACTTAAGATACTGTCAACTGTATTATCAGGAAAAAGAGCCACGATTCTTTCTGCTGTCTTTTTACCAATTCCGGGAAATTTATCAGAGGAAAAATATTTAATTAATCCTGCAGCACTTGTCGGTACAGCTTTTTCATATGTTTCAACTTGAAGCTGCTCCCCGTATTTGGGATGTGTGGTTAGTTTGCCATAGAAAGTATAACTATCACCTTCGATCAGATCACCAATTGTTCCAGTTACCACAATTTCATAATCTTCATAATCACTATTTGTATCATCCACTTCTAGTAGGAGTACTTTGTAAAAATTACTAGGATTACTAAAGAAAATGGCTTCAATTGTTCCTGTAAAATAGATTTTTTCTGTCATAACACTTTATTCCAGTGCATCATCTCAAAACTCTGTCCTTTCATTTCCAAGACAGTCACACTATTATTGGCTAAACCACCAGCGGTACGTAACTCTTGCAGAGGGAAGCCCGCTAAATGTCTCATTCCCGCAGTACCTGAAGCTCCATGCCCGACCAGTAATATATTTTCAGCCTCCTGCTTCTTGAGATCATTTGCTAAACTGTCAAAACGCGCTAAAACATTAGCTACTGTTTCAGCTCCAAAATGGCGTCCATCAAAATTTTGCAATTCATTACGAGAAGCAAACATTTCGTCTGGGTACTTCAAGAGTGCATCTGCTACCAGTTGTCCTTCCAGTTGACCAAAATTCCACTCGGAAAGACGACTATCTGTACTCACAGGCAAATCAGTTAGTAATTTTGCAGTAGTTACAGCTCGTGGCTGCGGACTAGAGATAACCTTATCAAATTGGACAATTTGTTCCAGTCTTTCATTTACCCGAGCTATTGCTTCATAGGATTCTGGCAAAAGAGGTGAATCCCCTTTTTGCCCTTGGAGCCTTTTTTCAAGATTCCATTGTGTTTTACCATGTCTTACAAAATAGATTTTCATTTTAATTCCTGAATTTCTTTAATTATTTCTTCTGGTTTTTTATCTTTAGTTTCAATAATAATATCCGCAACTTCTTCATAGAATTTTTCACGCTGAACAAATAATCGTTCTACGTCTTGCTTGGGCTGTAACGCCAAGGGCCGTCTGTTCTTTTTATCGGCCAGAATGCGTTCATAGAGTGTTTCAAAATCCGACTTAAGATAGACGACATTTTGCAGTTTTTTCAGACAGTCACGATTTTCTGCAAGTTGAACAATACCGCCTCCAGTAGCAACATTAAATCCTGAAAGTACGGCTGCCTCAAGTGCTTCTCTTTCAATTTGGCGAAATTTAGCTTCACCGTAATCTGAAAAAAATTGCAGAATGGGCATCCCAATCCCTTTTTCAATGATTTGATCAAGGTCAATAAAGTTCTCCCGATCCAGAGTTCTGGCAATCGTTGATTTTCCTGCGCCCATAAACCCAATCAACACTACTGACATTATCCTTCCTCCTTGCCTGCTTCCAGTAAACCTTTCAGATCATCAAAGAAAGTCGGATAACTTGTTTTAATGGCTTGGCTTCCTTCTAAAATAACTTCTCCTTCTTTTACAAGAAGTGCCGCAATTGCTGTCATCATGCCGATACGGTGATCTCCGTGCGTATTGATTTCCTTATGGGGCGCATGAAGGATTGTCTTCCCTCTAATCCTCATCCCATCTGCGGTGGGGATAACATCAGCACCCATTGCTTTTAAGATGTCTGACACAACTGAAATACGATCTGTTTCTTTGACACGAAGCTCTTCCGCATTTGCAATAACTGTTTCGCCTTCAGCTTGTGTAGCCAAAAGCGCAATAATGGGCAGCTCATCAATCAATCTTGGAATCAAATCACCCGATATCCGAGTTGCTGTCAATGCACTATAACGAATTTTGAGCGTTGCTGCTCTCGCAGTTTGGTTAGAAATTTCAACATTTCCTCCCATAGCAGTAACAACATCAAGTATTCCTGTTCGCGTGGCATTGATACCAACATTTTGCAGCTCAATACTACTACCTGGAATAATTAAAGCCGCAACAATCCAAAAGGCAGCTGAAGAGATATCTCCAGGAACCGTAATTTCTTGTGCTTTTAACTTTTGTCCACCTCTTATCTGGATACGTTTTCCCCGCACAGTAAGTTCTCCACCAAACTGTTGAAGCATTTCTTCTGTATGATTTCGTGTCAACTCTTTTTCCACAATTTCTGATACTTGATTACTTTTCGTTTGTAGTGCCGCAAAAATCAAGGCTGATTTTACTTGTGCAGAAGCTACAGGCAGCTGATAATTAATAGCCTCAAGTTGTCTCCCCTCAATCTTTAAAGGTGGCAAACAAGCTTCTCCTTGTCCAGAAATTTTTGCGCCCATTAATTTTAATGGGCGAGCAATACGATCCATCGGGCGACGGGAGAGCGAAGCATCGCCAATCAATTTTGTTTCAAAGTTTAAACCAGCGAGTATCCCTGACATTAACCGCATTGATGTTCCTGAATTCCCCATATCCAAAGCCTTTTTCGTAGGCTGTAAACCATCAAAACCTTGACCCTGAATATAGATAATCCCATCCCTATCTTCAATTTTGACACCCAAGGATTGGAAGGCCCGCATCGTAGCTGTAACATCCTCAGCACGCAAAATATGATTTACTTTTGTTTGTCCATGTGAAATTGCCCCAAACATTATGGCACGATGGGAAATTGACTTATCCCCAGGAATAGTAAGTGTACCTGTGAGTGATTTTGCCTTTATTTCAAGTTTCATTGCATTTCAAACTTTCTTTTCTACGTTTTAACTTCTATTATAGCACAAGTCAAGAGGTGCAATATTATATTTTTTTCTTGACCTTTTATCAAAAAAACCACTAAGTACAAGTGGCTTTCTAGTTTTAAGCTTTTAAATATTCTTCTTTCGTCAATGCCCAATAATCACAAAGAACTGAACGCTTCTCTTTTCCCATGTATGTATAGACTTGCCCCCTTTTTCGCATACCAATCTTTTCCATTACACGTCCTGATTTTGGATTTTCTGCAACATGTTCTGCCACAATAACCTTTACATCAAGTTGGTTAAATGCTAAATCTCTGAGTGAAGCTGCTGCCTCTGGCATCAGTCCTTTCCCCCAAAAGTTACGGTTAAGTACCCAACCAAATATGGCTTGATCACCGTCAATCCTTAAATCAATGGTACCAATCATTTTGTGGCTCTGCTTATCCACAATTGCCCAGCAAAATAAACGTTGTGGTATAAAATACTCCACAATACTTTCTTCTGTCATAGCTAAATCTTTGTGTGCGGGAAACGAAACATAGCGTACAACTTCTGGATCGCTTGCGTATTCGAAAAGATCTTCTTTATCCGCAAGTTCTACTTTCCTAAAAATTAAACGTTCGGTTTCAAAATTTTGATAGCGTGCAAGTATTATTTGTTTATTGTTCAATCTTTTCCACCTCCACTGCCGTCCCTTCACCTAGCTCTGAGCTTATCTTAATACTGAAGTCAAGACGATCTAAAATAAGTTTCGTTAAATATAAGCCCAAACCTGATGCTTTATAATGGCCGCGACCATTATAGCCTGTAAATCCATGTTCAAATATTCGTGGCAAATCTTCGGGTAAAATTCCTATTCCAGTATCACTTAAAACAATCTTGTTTTCTTCAATACTAATTGTTAAGCTTCCTTCATTTGTATATTTTATAGCATTATTAAGCAGTTGCTCAATTGCCAAACTGAACCATTTGCGATCTGTGGTAATTTCCCAGTCACCTGAAATAGTGACGGATAAATTCTTTTGAATAAAGAAACTACTGTATTTTTTGAGAAGCTCTCGTAAAAGTTGGGCAACAGAAAACTTTTCAAAATGAAAATCTGTTGAAATATTGGCTATTCGTTGATATTCCAATAACATTTTCAAATAATTATCCAAAGCGAAAGTTTGATTTTTTAATTCAATTGGATTAATCTCGGTTTGTGCCATTAAATCAATCGCTGCCAAAGGTATTTTCATTTGATGGGACCATACTTTGATAATGTCTTCCGTTTCTTTAATATGTCTTTCTTTTGCTCGCAGATTCTTTTCCAAATCCGATAGCTCATGTTTCAAGTCACATAAGATTGCTTCCCTGTTCGCCCATCGAAAATATGAGGAAACCAAATAAATCACAAATACGATCAAAGCAAGAATTGTCGCATTGAGGAGAGATTCAATTGGAAGATGCCAGAGTAAAAAGTTGCTCACAAAGATAAAGAGCATTATTAAGAACACACCAATTTGCGCCAATTTTGTTTGTAAAAAGCGCTTTATCTTACTCCAAGGCATAACCTACACCTCGCTTCGTTACCAAATGTGCAAAACCAATTTCCGCTAGTTTTTTACGTAGACGAGTCATTTTCACATTTAAAGTATTACTGTCGATAAACTCATCTGTTTGCCACAGTTCCTGGAGAATAGCTTCTTTGGTGACAATAGATCCATTGGCCCTAAAAAGGACACTAAGAATTTTGTTTTCAGAAGGGGTGAGATCAATCTGATTTTCTCCTGATTTTACCATGTTATCAGATAGAATAAAGCCAGCAAATTCTAATTTTTCGGGGCCTGAGAAATTGTAAGAGCGGCGAAGTAATGCTTTTATTTTAGCCTGCAAGATATCTAAGGAGAAAGGTTTTGTAACAAAATCATCTGCTCCTTGATTCATTGCTGTGACTTGGTTCATATCGTCACTCATAGATGAGATAAAAATAATCGGAATTTGTGAGACTTTGCGTAACTCTGTTGTCCAATAAAAACCATTATAAAAGGGTAAACCAATATCCATCAGTACCAAGTCCGGATCTGCTTCCAATATTTCCTGCTTGACTGCCCGAAAATTTAAAACAGAATAGACCTGAAATTCACTTTTTAAGACATTGGTCAACATTTTAACAATTGTTTTGTCGTCTTCCACAATAAAAATTTTGGGCATTTTTTCCTCCCGAACTTTCGTATCAACTATTTCTTGTTCATTTTTTACTATCAAATTTTCTTTCTCCTATTATAACATATAAAAAAACCAGATGATTCCATCTGATTTTTAGTAAAAAGTTGTAAAGCCATAGTAGCCTAAGCCAACAATAATAAGAAGTGAAAGAATATGTAAACCAAGGGCTAAAGACTGTAAAAGTTTGATATCCTTGCAGTTCTTAATCTTTCTTTGAATAAATTGAATTATCCCCCAGACATACCAGGCACAGAAAGTAAGAACAGTAAGTGAGCCACCAAGGACCAGTAAGTAATAGGGTATTTTTTCCATTTATTTTTTCTCCACAATATTATAATATACGCGGCTTGTTCCTTTATAGATTAACCAGTAGATAAAGGCTAAAGCTGCAATTGTAACTAAGCTGACCCAAAGAATTAGCTGACTATCCATGATTCCGAATATTTCAATAAGCTTACTGATCATGATATAAGCAAAACTGAAATGTACGATTGTCATAGCAATCGGCAATAAGAAAATCATGCTTACTTGTGACTTGATTGTTTTAGATACTTGTTCTTTTGATAAGCCTACTTCTTGTAGGATCTTGAACGAACGTTTATCTTGTACACCTTCTGATAACTGTTTGTAATAGATGATTAGGGCAGCACCTAAGATAAAGCTAATACCAAGAACCAAGCCAATAAAGACAAAGGCACCAATACCAGTTTTAACTTCTTTTAACTCATCTGATCGGAAACTAATCATATGATCGCCATCATTATTTTGGAAGGCCTTTGTTAATTTTTCTTGATCTTTTTCAGCAATATCATAGTTAACGGTCACAGATGGGGTCGCTTGATAAGATTGGTCACCCTCATTGTTAGCTTTATTATAAACATTGAGAGCTTGATGTAAAGCTTCATCATTTGGGAAGATAAGAAGGAGCGGTGTTGCTATATTCATCATAATAGGATATTTTTTTAAATCCTGACTAGCCATGATGTCGTTCACTTCATATTTAGTTCCAAACCAGTTAAATTCTTTTAGTTTTGGATAAGCACCTAAGTAATCAACTATATTAATTTGATTATCAGAAAGCTCGGCAACATTTTCATTCAAGTTTTTCAATGTCTGTAACGTTGTCATTGAAAACTGAACAGCTGTTTTTTGATCACCTGTTGGAGAAATATTTAAAGTATTTTCTCCTGCTTTTTGACCATCACCCATTAAAAATTCAACACTTAAAGCTGTTGAGATGTTTGATACATCTACGCCAGCTTGGTCCGCTTTTTCTTGTAAGTTTTGCGCCAGCTGATTGCCTGTTTGTGCTTGCGAATAAACTGTATATTGGCCCTCTTTTGGAAAAGAGCGTTCTACAGTTTGAGTTGACCCAAAGAAAATTCCAATTGTAACCACCAATGTCACTAAAGTCATTGACAAAAGAATAGTGATATTCGCTAAACCAACGGCATTTGCTTTCATACGGTAAAGCATTGAGCTAATCGTGATAAAGTTTTGAGGCTTATAATAAGAATTACGTTTTTTACGCCATTTCAAATACCACACAGTAAAGCTGATATAGAAAAAGTATGTTCCCAAAATAACCGCAAGTACTGCAAGGAAGAAAGTCGACATAGCTTTAACTGGATTATCGACATTTAGGGCTAAGCCATAGCCAACTACTAGTAAAACAATACCAATCAAGGCCATGAAAATATTTGACTTAGGTTCTTTTTCACCTTTAGATGATTCTCTTAATAAGTCAAGACTTGAGGACTTCCAAATGATAAATGTACCAATAACAAGAAGAACGGCAAAGAAGAGTAAGAAAATCGCTGCGACCATTAAAATAGCAGCTGGTGTAATTGCTAAATTAAAGTTACTTTCGCCAATCATATTAATAAAGATAAGGAAAAGGAACTTAGAGAAAGCAATCCCAACAATTGTACCGATAATGACCGTCGCAATGTAGCTCATCACAAGCTCAAAGAAAGAAACAAGGGCAATTTTCTTCTTACCCAGCCCTAGAATATCGTAAAGGCCAAATTCACGTGAGCGTTGCAATTGTAAGAAGCGATAACTATAGACGAGAATTATCCCACCAAATATAGCCAAAATCCACATCGCAAAAGACATCATTTGTGAAACTGCTGCGCCACCCTTCATTTTATCAAGTGAGGGAGAAAGTGCAATTGCGGCAGTAACAAAAAGTAAGACAAACATCGTTACGCTCGCTACTATGAAAGGCGCAAATGATTTCAACCCCTTCTTCAGATTTTGTACTGCCAGTTTAAAACTAAGCATTATTTGCTACCTCCGTTTCGCTTGGGTCTGCTGAAGCACCCAAGAATGAAGTCATTGACAAAGTAATTTCTTTTGCAAACTCTGTTGAGGACTTATCGCCACGATAAAGTTGATGATAGAGCATACCGTCTTTAATGAAAAGTACACGTTTTGCGTGACTTGCAGCTAAGCTTGAGTGAGTTACCATGATAATTGTTTGACCAGCATCATTGATATTTTCGAAAAGTTCAAGTAAACTTTCAGAGTTTTTATAGTCCAGCGCTGCTGTTGGCTCGTCCGCCAAAACAAGATCTGGCTGAGAAATCAGAGCACGCGCAACTGCTACACGCTGTTTTTGCCCTCCAGATAATTCAAAAGGCTGTTTTTCTAAAAGAGTCTCGATATTCAACTTAGGCGCTAAGTTTTCCAGTCGTGCTTTCATTTTCTTTACTGGTGCTTTAGAAAGTACCATCGGAAGATAGATATTGTCTCTTACAGATAAAGTATCCAAAAGGTTGAAGTCTTGAAAGACAAAGCCCAGGTGCTCCCGACGGAATGCTGAGATATCTTTGTCTTTAATGGCTGTAATATCACGTCCTGAAAGTAAAACTTGTCCAGCTGTTGGTTTTTCTAAAGTTGATAAGATATTCAAAAGGGTTGTTTTACCTGAACCTGATTCCCCCATAATGGCAATGTACTCACCTTCTTCGACAGAAAAATCGATATCAGCAAGAGCTGTTGTTTCTTCCTTTGAAAAACGTGTTTTGAAAACTTTTTTAATATGTTTAACTTCTAATAGCATTTTTTCTCCCTTATTACATTTAAATGATTAATTTAATTTATCTTTTGCTTTACTTGGAATATCATTTTTTTGAACTTCTTCCCAATTTGTTATGCCTTTTGTTTTATTGTCTGTCACTTTAAGATAAGCTTCTTTACGTAAGTTATGGGTTGCTGTGAATGAAACATCTTTCGCTTCACCATTTTTGTCATAAGAAGGAAGATCATATTCGTAGTTGACGAAGCGTTCACCTGAGTCGCTTTTCCCGACTTTTTTGGTTCCATCTTGCGTAATTTTCACATAACGTTCTGTGCCTCCGTAGCTTGATTTGTACCAGCCATATCCTAGGCCACCAATAACTACTACCAGAGCAAGTAAGCCAAATAATACTTTTTTCATTTTGTTACCTCTTTCCTACTAGGTTTTGTTTTTCTTAACCCTACCCTTTTATTCTAACAAATTATATTTTCTGCAAACTTACAGTTTTGTAATAAAAAAACTAGCTCTTCTTTTTGAGACTAGTTTTTATTTCATCAAAAGTTTTTCAAGCGCTCCTTATAGTTTTGAAAAGCTTCTTTTAACTCTCTAAAACTATCACTTGAAAATTTGTCACAAATTTCTTGTGCTAATACTGTAGCAACAACATTTTCCATTACTACTCCAGCCGCTGGAAGAGCAGTGGGATCCGAACGTTCAACGCTGGCTTTGTAAGCTGTATGTGTTTCCGTATTAACTGACATGAGCGGTTTATATAAGGTTGGTATGGGTTTCATAACCCCTCGGATAATAAGGTCTTCTCCATTAGACATTCCCCCTTCAAATCCGCCAAGATTATTGCTTTTTCGGCTGTACCCTGCTTCCTCTGTCCAAAGAATCTCGTCCATGACTTTGCTCCCTTGGAGTCGCCCTGCTTCAAAGCCAAGCCCAAACTCTACTCCTTTAAAGGCATTGATAGAAACGACAGCAGCAGCAATTTTAGCATCTAATTTACGATCAAAATGTACGTAAGAACCAAGTCCAGCCGGAACATTCGTGACCCGAACCTCTACAATCCCTCCTATTGTATCACCGGCTCTTTTTATTTCATCAATATAGGAACGGATTTCCTCAGCTTTAGAAGTATCTACGATAGATAAATCATTAGTGCCAGCCTTTGCTTTGATTTCGTCCACAGTGAGTGTAGGAAGTTGAGCAGCAACATCTTTTCCTCCAAAATTAACCACATGATAAGCTAAATCGATATCAAGCTGTTGAAGCAAGATTTTGGCCACAGCGCCTATAGCTACTCTCATCGTTGTTTCACGAGCAGAGGAGCGCTCGAGTGTATTGCGCAAATCCTTAAATTCATACTTCATTCCCCCTACCAAGTCAGCATGTCCTGGTCGAGGTTTTGTCAATTTACGTTGTCTCTTGACGGCATCATCAACTTCTTCCGCAGCCATAATTTCCGTCCAATGTGTGAAGTCACGATTGGTCACATTGAGGGTAAGTGGGCTTCCCAAAGTTTTACCATGACGCAAACCACTGGTAATTTCAACCTGATCAGATTCTATCTTCATGCGTCCGCCTCGTCCGTACCCCCCTTGACGGCGCTTCAATTCAACATTAATATCAGAAGCTCGAAGAGGAAGACCTGCCGGCAATCCCTCAATGATTGCTGTCAAACGTGGGCCGTGAGATTCACCTGCTGTAAAAAAGCGCATCTTAATCCTCCATTATTATTTGATAGATTGGCAGCAGATCATCGATGGTTTCGATCATCTCCTGTAATATTACATCGTCTTGTCGACCATCAAAACGCTCAGCTTTCCAAACTCTGCCCATCTCTAACTCTGATTTTTTTACATTTTTTAAACGTGTAATGAATTCTTCAAGATGACTACTTTCATAAAATTCAGACCTAGTATGATCTTTAGAAAGAACAAAATCTTTGGGTAAAGAGATATCCGAACTCAATCTCTGAGCGTAATCTGCTTGTCCTTTTGGTTGATCAATGATTGAAAGGTAAATAAATACGTACTCTTGCCAAATCCCTAATTGGAAATGGGGTTCCATTTTATAGCCACGTTTTTGTGTGCCAATAGCAGACCACGTGTTTTCAGGTGCATTGCTTGTCCGCCGACGATGCTGTGCAATATGCAGGTAAAACTCCTGTTGTGGGAACGACTGCTTTATTCTTTCTTTTAGCAGTTCTCCTATTTCCATAAAAATAGGCTGAATTTCAGCACGTATGCCTTGCATACGCATTTCCAATCCTTCTATATCAAAGATTTCAAATGATTCTTTTCTAAACATATTTCCTCACAAAAATTTTATACAAACAATTCCTATCAACATTACAGCAACTCCTACAACTTGTATGAATCGTATCGGATAGCGATCGGAGCGCCACCATCCAAACTGTTGCACTAACATTGAACCAATAATTTGACCAAGTAATGCCATCATTATATTTAGGCCTGCACCTATTTGGGGGACTGCTAAAACTGCGCCAAGCACAAAGAAAGCACCCCAGATACCACCTAGTATATTCCATTTTTTTATCTTACCTAATTCAACTTTCCTAATTAAGCGGCGCTCTATCACTAAAGTCACACAAACAATCGCAATAAGCCCAATAAAGAAAGACATAAATGAAGCCTGAAATGGCCGATGCAATAATGTACCCAAATGTCCATTAATAGCCTGCTGAACCGCAGTAAATGCTCCTGATATTATTGCCCAAAAACGCCATAACACCAAATTGAGTTCGGTTTCAATTTGTTCTGTCTTATCACGTAAACTAGGTAAGACAACAGCAATAAAAAGACCAAGTATCGTAACAATAATTCCTAATATACGAATTGGGCTCATCGGAATTTGGACCGCATAAAACCAGCCAAAGCTGTCAATGACAACACCCGTCAATATTTGTCCCAAAATTGGTAAGATAACTGTTTGTACAGCACCCAGTCGAGGAAAAAGAAAGACATTAGATGTAACATAGACGGGACCGAGTAGCCCCCCAATCCATATCCAAGCTGGATGAGACTGGACAAATTCTGCCGAAGGGAACAAATCACCAGTTAAAAGTAATGAGATCGTACCTAAGAAAACAACCCCAATAATTTGAGAAATGGTTGATGCCCAAAAAGGGGAATTAACATTTTTGCGAAGATCGGCATTAATCGGGTTTTGGTTTGCTAGTAAAAAACCCGCAAAAAGTGCTATTCCAAGATAGACAAACATGATAATTTTTAGTTATTTTCTCCATTGTAATTTAATTACGACCTGTAAAAGAACTTTATCGGCTTTTTTAGCTAAACTTTTACCAAAAGCTGTGATGTAGGTCACACCATTTGATAAACTCCAATAAAAAGTGCCCCGGACAAGTTTCTTCTTACAGTCTTATTTCAAGGCAGTAAGTACACTCTAGCCAATTTGTGCAAAAAGCTTTTCTGCAACAAAAAAACAAATATGAGATATTTTTTCCGGTTGAAAAGGATTATTTTTAACTCATGTTCTTTCTTGTTACTTCATTTTTGTAAACTTTACACAGATAAAAAGATAAATCAATCTAGGCTCCACTATTTGCTAAAATAGTGAGAGAACTGGTAAAATCGGCTGATTCAACCTCTTTTTAAATATGACATTTTCAGTTTAATTCTACCAATGTCTCTTTCACAAAGAAATGCACAGTATTTCATTTCAAATATTCCTTCATCTCTTGAAGGTTTATTTCATGTATTTTGGCCTGTCCAATTTCAGGAACAAGTACGGTCTTAATCATCTTACCACGCGCTTTTTTATCATGGCTTAAGATTTCAAACAAAGTTGCCTCATCCCATGGTTCATAACTTTGAGGAAGTTGAAATTTTTGGAGCATCGCTTTTATTTGAGCTGTTAGTCCTTTAGGCATCAGTCCTTTACTCTCTGCCACTTTACTTATTTGGACCATTCCAATAGCTACAGCCTCACCGTGCATGACTCGTCCATAGCCAGCACTTGCTTCAATAGCATGTCCAATTGTATGACCAAAATTCAAATAGAGACGAGTACCTTTATCAAACTGATCCTCCACAACCAGTTTCCGTTTCACATCACACGCTGCCTGAATAAAATATTCTGCTTTTTCCAGAAGTTCCTCAGCATTTTTCGTTTTATTTAAACGAATCCAGAGTTGTTTATCGGCAATCAAGGCACACTTGACGATTTCACCAATTCCTTCACGAAAATCCCTTCCCTCTAGAGTTTGAAGTACAGCAGGGTCAATCAGTACACCATCTGGCTGGGCAAAAGTCCCAATCATATTTTTAGCATAATTACTATTAATTCCTGTTTTTCCACCGATGGAGCTATCGACCTGAGCTGTTAAACTTGTAGGTATTTGTAGAAAGTGAATACCTCTCATATATGTGCTAGCGGCAAAAGCTGCTAAATCGCCAACAACACCTCCGCCTAGAGCAATAATCCCATCAGAGCGCGTAAGACCATGTTGAGCACAAAAATTCCAAAGTTTCTCAACAGTTCGTAAGTTTTTACTTGCTTCTCCTGCTGGAAAAGTAAAGGTAAAAACTTCAAATCCTTCAGCTCTTAACTGGGACACTACCTCGTTACCATAGAGAGGCTCCACATTGTCGTCAGTGACTAGTAAAATTTTTTGTTGCTGCCAGAGTTCTGTCACCCATGAACCCACATGTGACAGACTACCTTTCTTAATAATGATATCATAAGGATGATCTGGAAGATTAACATTTAATCTCATCTTTTACCTCCAATTCCTGACTTATCTGTTTTACAGGCATTTTTTTACCCGTCCACAGCTCAAAAGACGCTGCAGCTTGATGAACAAGCATCCCAAGACCATTCACAGTTGCTCTATTTTGATTCTTTGCCCATTTTAGCAATGGTGTTTCACGTACCTTGTATATTGTGTCTACTACCAGTATTCCTGAAGGCAAAAGAATCGACTCAGGGAGCGGCATTGCTTCGCCAGACATCCCAACCGGAGTTGCATTAACAAGTAAATCTGATACCGTAATTTCTTTTTGCAATCGCGAAACATCACTTAGGTCATAAAGTTTTATTGTTGACTTTGTCTGGTGTGACAATCTCTCCAAACGTTGTTCTAAAGATGGATAAGAGCCTGATTGCCTTGCAAAAACTATGATTTCACGCATTCCAAGTAAAGCAGCTTGAACAATTATTGAAATCGCCGCTCCACCACCACCGATTAACGTTATTTTTTTATGGAGCGGTTTAAATTTTAAAGCACTGAAGAAACCTTTGCCATCCGTATTGTAACCTACCAATCTCCCATTCTGATTGACAATCGTGTTAATTGCTCCAATCAACTGTGCTTCTTTTGATAATTCATCAACAAATTCCAAAGCTTTTTGCTTGTAAGGCATCGAGATATTTAGACCATACATGTCCAAAGTTCTGACATTATTAATCGTCTGCCCAAGTTTTTTTTCATCTTCTAAATCCCATGCCAGATAGGCAGCATTTTCATTAGTCAGCTCAAAAGCACGGTTATGAATAAATGGCGAAAGACTGTGTCTAATGGGGTGAGCTAACACAGCAGCCATTCGAGTATAACCATTTATTTCCATTCATCCACCCATATCCTTTTATTTTTTACATAAAAAATAGTATTAGTTTCCTAATACTATTATAACTTATTTTAGGCTGCTTTGTGCCGTGAGAAATACCGCTTGGCAACGCCAATCACTGCCGGAAGTAAAGATACGGCAACGATTGCCAGCATGACTAGCTCAAAGTTTTTCTTGATGAAAGGCACTTGTCCAAAGAGGAAACCCGCACCTAAAGCTACGATAACCCAAGCAAAACCACCTAAGAAATTATAAAGAACAAATTTTTTATGTGGCATCCGGCTTGTTCCTGCTGTAAAAGGAACAACCGTACGGATGATAGGCATAAAACGGCCGAGGAAGATAGCCCATGAGCCCCACTTGGCAAAGAATTGCTCTGCTTCTTCAATGTACTCTGGCTTTAAAAATTTAGATAGCGTTTTATGTTTTGGAATTACATCTCCAAATTTACGCCCAATTTCATAATTCAGAAGATTGGCCAGAAAAGCTAAACTCCCCATAATCAAAATCAGAAGAGGCATTGATAATTTATCTGGATACATGGCGGCCATCGATCCTACGAAAAAGAGAATTGAATCCCCTGGTAAAAATGGAAAAATGACCAAGCCTGTTTCAATAAAGATGATGGCTCCTAAGAGTACATAGACCCAAACGTGTGCGCCTGGTGCATTCAAAAAACCAGAAATCCAGTCATTGAAAAAGCCAAACATCGAAAGTGTTATAAACATATTTTTTATATTTTCCTTTTGTTATGCTATTGCTGCATTTTTTATTTTACACTAAAAGCCTGTCTTTATCAAATTCTCATTCATCTATTTTTTTAGACAAAATTATTATTTTTATATATTCACGCAATTTTCCATGTCATATTTTATGACACAATTTATTTTTTTCGGGCTCGTTTTATGGTATACTGACAAGTATATAATTGTTTATATAATTAATGAAACTTAGGAGAAATAATGAAATGAAGAAATTATTCCTTACATTATCTTTAATATTCGCCACGATTACTGGAATGTCCTTTGCCACTGCTACTAATGTTAGCGCTCAGGAAACCGTTCGTATCGCGAGTGATAATGCTTATGCCCCTTTTGAATTCCAGGATTCAGACAAAAATTGGGTAGGTATCGATGTCGATATCATGAAGGAAGTCGCTAGAATCAATGACTGGAAACTTGAGATGTCATTCCCTGGATTTGATGCCGCTCTTCAAAACTTAAAAGCTGGTAAAGCTGATGCCGTTATCGCAGGGATGACAATCACCGACGAGCGTAAACAAGTTTTTGATGTTTCAGACCCTTATTATACTTCAGCTATCACTTTAGCTACAACAAAGTCTTCTACTCTTAAGAGCTATGAAGAACTTAAAGGTAAAGCTGTTGGTGCCAAAAAAGGGACAGCTTCTTATGACTGGTTGCAAAAAAATCAAGATAAATACGGCTACACAATCAAAACTTATTCTGACGGTGTCCACATGTTTGCTTCACTCGCTGCTGGTAATATCGTAGGTGCAATGGATGAAGCTCCTGTCATTTCTTATGCCATCAATCAAGGGCAAGATTTGGCAATCAATCTCCCTTCATTCTCACTTCCTGGCGGTTACGGTTTTGCCGTAATGAAAGGTGAGAATTCTAAACTCATCGATGGCTTCAACAAAGCTTTAACTCAAATGAAAGCCAATGGCGAGTATGATAAAATCGTTCAAAAGTATACGGGAGGCAAGAAGGCAACACCTAAAAAAGATGTTTATACTATTGCCTCAGACAATAGCTTCGCCCCATTTGAATTCCAAAATACTGATAAAAAATTCACAGGTATTGATGTAGACTTGCTTAATGCTATCGCTAAGCAACAAGGTTTTAAAATTAAATGGAACCATGTTGGGTTCCAACCGGCGGTAGATGCAGTTCAAGCAGGACATGCTGACGCTATGATGGCGGGTATGTCAATCACTGATGCACGTAAAAAAGTCTTTGACTTTGGTGATGCATACTATGATTCGAATTTGACACTTGCTATTTCTAAGTCAAATGAGGATATCAAGAATTGGGAAGACTTAAAAGGTAAACAAGTCGGCGCCAAAAATGGGACAGCTTCTTATGACTACTTAACAAAAAACGAAAGCAAATACGGCTACACTTTAAAAACATTTACTGATGCTACTTCAATGTATTCTTCATTAAATAATGGTTCAATTCAAGCCTTTATGGATGATGAACCTGTAGTAAAATATGCTATAAAACAAGGCCAAGAATTTAAAACTCCTTTCGATGGTATTCCAACAGGGCAATATGGTTTTGCTGTGAAGAAAGGAACTAATCCTGAACTTATTGAAATGTTCAACAACGGGCTATCTTCACTGCGTGCTAGCGGTCAATATCAAGAAATTGTTGATAAATATTTAGCTTCTAAAACTGAAGCTACAACAGAATCAGATACAGAAAGCACAATGCTTGGTATCTTGAAAAACAACTGGAAACAGTTAGGTAAAGGTCTTTGGATCACTATCCAACTCGCTTTAGTTTCCTTTGTTTTAGCAATGATTGTTGGTGTGATTTTCGGTCTCTTTTCAGCTAGTCCATCACCTGCACTACGTACAATTTCACGTATTTATGTTGACCTTAACCGATCAATTCCACTTTTGGTATTAACAATTTTCATTTTCTATGGTATTCCAAATATGTTACAACTTATCACAGGACATCAGAGTCCTCTGAATGAGTTCACAGCTGGAGTTATTGCCTTAACTCTTAACGAGTCAGCCTACATTGCTGAAATCGTTCGTGGAGGTATTGCTGCAGTTCCAACTGGCCAAATGGAGGCCAGCCGCTCTCTTGGTATTCCTTATGTAAAAACGATGCGAAAAGTAATCTTACCACAAGCTGTTAAAATTACTATCCCTAGCTTAATTAACCAATTTATCATTACCCTTAAAGATACAACCTTGGTATCTGTTATCGGATTGGTTGAGCTCTTGCAAGCAGGTCAAATCATCGTTGCTCGTAACTTCCAAGCTTTCCGTGTCTACGGTTTGATTGGTTTGATATACATGGTTGTTCTCCTTCTTTTGATGTGGGCAGGACGTCGTATCGAACAAAAAATGAAATAAGGAGATTAAAGATATGTCTGTACAAATCGAAGTTACTGATCTTCACAAAACATATGGTAAAAATGAGGTCCTTAAAGGTATCTCAGCAAAATTTAACAAAGGAGATGTTGTTTGTATTATCGGACCCTCCGGTTCTGGTAAATCAACTTTCCTACGCACACTTAATGGTTTAGAAGACGCAACAAGTGGTGATGTCATTATCAATGGGTACAACCTCACAGATAAAAATACTGATATCAATTTAGTTCGCCAACATGTGGGGATGGTTTTCCAACACTTCAACCTCTTTCCTAACATGACCGTTTTAGAAAATATTATGTATGCGCCTGTTGAGCTTAAAAAGCTTACAAAAACTGAAGCACAAGAAAAAGCGCTACGCTTGCTTAAAGCTGTTGGCCTAGAAGAGAAAAAAGATACAATGCCTGAGATGCTTTCAGGGGGGCAAAAACAACGTGTAGCAATCGCCCGTGCCTTGGCTATGGATCCTGATGTTATGCTCTTTGATGAGCCAACTTCAGCACTTGACCCTGAAATGGTTGGTGATGTTCTTGATCTTATGCGTCGTATTGCGGATGACGGGATGACAATGCTTATCGTAACACACGAGATGGGCTTTGCGCGCAAAGTTGCCAACCGTGTCATGTTCACAGATGCTGGTGTGATCCTGGAAGATGGTAAACCAGAAGACATCTTTGAAAACCCTCAACACCCACGTCTACAAGACTTCTTGTCTAAAGTATTGCATGCATAAATAAAAAAAACGTTTGTTTCTTTCCAAGAAACAAACGTTTTTCTTTTTACTAAAATTATAGAATAAAACTGAAAGAATATCCTTTCAGTTTTATTCTTGTGTTGCTGTAATTTCAGTTGTATTTTCAGAAGACTTCTTATTCCTCTCAGGATTTTTTAAGTCAGCCAAATAATCTTCTTTTGGCTTAGCATAAATTCCTGCTTCCATATCAATCACTTGGGGAGCTTGAAGTTGCTTCGCAATACTTGGATAGTAAGGCACTTTTTCTGTAATTTGACTGAGAGAGACACGCACTTGATTACCATCAGACATATCCAAAGCGATAAAGTCCTTGGTTGCTTTAGTTGGGGCCTTTGTAACGGTAGTAATCAATTTACGTATCTCAGGCTTCAATTTCATATAGGCTGTAATAAATTTTTCAACTTCTTCATTAGTGAAATTTTTTAGTACTGGAAGGCTTGAAATCTTATCCTTAGCTATTTCTTGTTCTTTGAGAATATGACCACTTTCTAACACTTGATAAGTTTTGCCCTTTTGTTCCACATAAGCAACTTTTTCAAACTCTGTGACTTTAGCTTCTACATTATTAGGAAAGCTGACATGTAAGTTGACAGATTTTACTCGAGGAAATTGCTGTACAATACTATTTTCAATGGCCCTTCTATTTCTGAGCACACCATAAATCCTATCTGTTGGCTTCAAACGCGAAGCTTGTACGATAGATTCAAAAGATTCATTTTTATTACCCGAAACGGTAAATGTCCCTATCTTACTAATCGGGGACACCGCGTAAATCGAAGTTAAAAACAATAAAATTGCCAAGAGTAAAACGGGCCACATCTTTTTAAATACTTCAAAACTTCCTTCAAAAAAAGAAGGTTCCTGTTCTTGCGCTTCAAAATCCTCAACAAAACCATCTGAGTAGGCTTCCTCAGACTCTTTTGCTTCTGTAAAAGGTTCCTGTTGCTCGATTTCTTCTTGAACTTCAAGAGAATCAGCTTCATTATCTTCTTTTTTCTTTAAAAACTTCCGTTTTTTGGGTTTTTCAGACGTCTCTTGATTTTCAGCTGCTTTGCGACGCTGATATTCAAGATTTTTCTTTTGCCAAGGCGTAAGGTTTTCTTCACTCATTATTTTTTAATTTCTTTCACAAGTTGATAGAGTCGATCGCTAGCATCGGGTACACCTGCTTTTTTGCTAGCTTCAGACATGGCTTGGTAAAGCTTCTCATCAGAAAAGATTTCAGAAATACTGTCAAGCATGCTATCTGCTGTAAGCTCGACATCTTTAATCATCTTAGCAGCACCGATATCCACAAGAGCTTGAGCATTCTTTGTTTGATGGTTTGCAGTGACATTTGGACTAGGTATAAAAATCGTCGGCAAACCAAGGGCAGTAATTTCAGCAATCGTAGTGGCGCCCGCACGACACAGTATTAAATCTGATGATGCGAGAACTTCAAGCATATTTGAAATATAAGGTCGAATTGCTATATTTGTAGCATCCGCATATTTAGCAAATTCTCTATGATCTTCATCAAAGTAGATTTGTCCTGAAGCATAGACAATTTGATAATCTGTTTGCGCAAACTTTGGCAGAGCAGCTTTTACTGCTTCATTGATTGTTTGGGCTCCACGCGAGCCCCCAAAAATAACTACCGTTTTTTTATCTTTTTGTAGTTGATATTCTGTTTCCAGAATATCGGTTGCTTTTAAAGTTGCAACTTCTTGAGCACGTGGATTGCCAGCAAAAACAGTTTTTTCTTCTGGGAAGAAAGACTTAGCTGCTTCAAAGGCAACCGCAACTTTGTCCACATATTTACTTAAGAACTTATTTGTTATCCCTGGAACTGAATTTTGTTCATGAACGATAGTCGGCACATTCAATTTGGCTGCTGCATAAAGAACAGGTCCTGCTACGTAGCCACCTGTTCCAATGACCACATCAGGTTTAAAAGCCTTAACAATTTTCTTTGCATCTGATGTAGATTTTAGGAACTTGTAGACTGTCTTAAAGTTATTTAATGAAAGGCTACGACGAAAACCTTGTACGTCTACTGTTTTAAAAGGTACACCTGCTGCGGGCACAATCTTACTCTCTAAGCCACGTTCTGTGCCTACGTAGAGGATATCAGAATCCGGCTCAATAGATTTCAGATGATTTATAAAGGCCAGCGCAGGATAGATATGTCCTCCCGTTCCTCCTCCAGTTACAATAATTCTCATACTATTTCAATTCACCTTTCAATTCTTCGAAAGCTTTGATAAACATATCGCCACGTTCTTCAAAAGTCTTATATTGATCCCAGCTAGCACAAGCTGGGCTAAGTAAAATGGTGTCTCCATCTACTGTCTTCTCAAAAATTTCTTTCAGAGCTGTTGCGACATTTTCACTCTGTATTGTTGGAATATGTAATTGATCAGCAAGCTTTTGTAATTTCGGGGCTGTCTCCCCAAAGAGAGCCATACCTTTAATACCCGTTACAGAATCAGCCATTTCTTCGAAACCATTTCCCCGATCTAGACCGCCTGCTAAAAGCCATAAACGACTATTTTCAAAACCGGACAAAGCTTTTTCAGTAGCGAGTATATTTGTAGCTTTACTGTCGTTATAGACCTTACGTCCTGCAAGCTCCCCGAGATACTGCAAGCGATGTTTTACACCGGAAAAACTTGTTAATACTTCAATAATTGCCTGATTTTTAGCACCTGAAAGTTTGGCAACAGCTATTGCTGCCAGAGCATTCTCTAGATTATGGTCACCAGGTAAAGCTAAATCAGAAGCTTCCATGATGAATTCATCACGGAAATAAAGTTTACCTTGCATTGAATAAGCACCGTCAACTTTATTTTCAGTTGCAAATGGCACAACCTGAGCTGCGGTGTGCTCTGCTAGAGCACGACATTTTTCCTGATTAAAGTTGAGAATGAGGTATTGTTCCGAAGTTAAGTTTTCTTGAATTCGCCATTTTGCAGCTTCGTAAGCTTCCTGAGAGCCATGGTAATCCAAATGCGATGAAAAGATATTGGTAATGAGAGCAATCTGAGGTTTGAAGTCAATGATTCCCATCAATTGAAAACTTGAAAGCTCCATCACTAAACTGTCTTGTCCACTCGCATGGGCAGCTACTTCAGAAGCAGGAAAACCAATATTTCCGGCTAATTTTGCAGATTGACCACTCGCATTTAAAATATCTGCAATAAGTGTTGTGGTTGTTGTTTTACCATTGGTTCCAGTAATCCCAATAATTGGGGCTTCCGAAACAAGATAAGCAAGTTCTACTTCCGTAATAACAGGAATTTTTTTATCCAATGCTTTCTTTACCATTGGGTTATCATAACGAATACCTGGATTTTTTACCATAAAATCAAAATCTTCGTCTAAAAGTTCAAGGGGATGACTACCACAGATAACTTCAATGCCTTCTTCTAAGAGGGCTTGGGCGGCAGGATTTTCTTCAAAAGCTTTACCGTCATTTACAGTTACATATGCACCTAAAGTATGAAGCAAGCGAGCGGCAGCTTCTCCTGATTTTGCTAATCCGAGGATGAGTACTTTTTTTTCTTCAAAAGTTTTGATTTTTTTCATTGTTCCTATTCTTTCTACTTCCCTCTATTTTACCGCTATTTACCTATTTTTTCAATATAGAGTTTGTATTCAAAAGTTTTCCTGTAAAAAAAAGATAACTTTCGCACATAAAAAAGAGCATAAACTTGCTCTTTTATTTAAGCTTTCAAGAAGCGAGAAAGGAAAGCACGTGTTCGTTCTTCTTTCGGTGCTCCAAAGATTTCTTCTGGACGCCCTTCTTCAGCAATGACTCCTTTATCCATAAAAATCACACGGTCGCTTACATCACGCGCAAATTCCATTTCATGAGTAACAATAACCATTGTTAAGCCAGTTTCAGCTAGCCCTTGCATCGTCTGTAAGACTTCGCCTACCATTTCTGGGTCCAACGCTGATGTCGGCTCGTCAAATAAAATTACGTCTGGATTCATAGAAATTGCACGAGCAATCGCCACACGTTGTTTTTGTCCGCCTGAGAGTTGGGCAGGCTTAGCATTAGCAAAGCTTGCCATTCCCACTTTTTCCAGGTTCTCAAGCGCAATAGTACGAGCTTCTTCTTGGTTTTTTTTCAATACCGTAATTTGGCCTGCCATAACATTTTCGATAACATTCATATTGTTAAATAAGTTGAAGCTTTGGAAAACCATCCCAAGATGTGTACGATACTTAGGAATATCGAAGCCTTTTGCTAACACATTTTCGCCTTTATAAATTATTTCTCCACCAGATGGTTTCTCCAATAAGTTGATCGAACGAAGCAATGTTGATTTTCCACTTCCAGATGAACCAATAATCGAAATAACTTCGCCTTGATTTACCGTTAAATGAATGTCTTTCAGCACTTCATTACTGCCAAACGATTTTTTTAAATGATTGATTTCTAAGATTGCTGTCATTTAGGCGTCCCCCGGTTCTTGTACTTGCATTTGATTTTGGATTGGAACGTAAGCGTCTGGCCCATCCATTTTTCTTTCTACAAAGCGTAGAATTCGCGTCACTGTAAATGTTAAGACAAAGTAAATTGCACAGATTACAGCAAAAGTTTGGAAATACATAAAGTTTTGTTGCGCCACTGTTGTTCCTTGGAAAAAGAGCTCCGTTACAGAAATTACAGACAAAACTGAAGTATCTTTGATGTTAATGACAAATTCATTTCCTGTTGCTGGAAGAATATTACGCAAGACTTGTGGTAGAACAACTTTGCGCATAGTTTGACCATGTGTCATTCCGATAGCTTGAGCGGCTTCAAATTGCCCTTGATCAACAGAGAAGATACCACCACGAACAATCTCAGACATATAAGCCCCTGTATTGATCGACACAATAATTAATGCCGCTAAAGTCCGATCCAAGCTTAAGCCGAAGGCTAGAGCCGTTCCGTAGTAGAGTACCATTGCTTGAACGATCATCGGTGTACCACGGAAAATTTCAATATAAGCTGAAATGAGCCAGCCAAACACTTTATGTAAAAAGGCTAAAAATTTATTACTGATTTCTGGAATTGTCCGATAAACTCCAATAAGAAGTCCTAAAATAGTACCAATAATTGTACCAACTAAAGAGATGAATAAGGTCATCCCTGTACCATTAAGAAACTGCTTACCGTTATCTCTTACAATACTAATAATTTGATCATACCACGCACCTTGGGTTTTGGCTTCCGGTTGAGCAGCAATCATATTATCCATCAGCTCTTTTTGATCTTGAGGTGTAAAACTTGTTAAAAAACTATTAATAACAGGTAAGTTAGGATCATTTTTACGTAAACCTACCGCAACCGTTGTATCATCTGAGTTTGTAACGAATCCCTTTCCTTCACCAAACTCAATCATTTTGAAGTCTGGATTTGCTTTTTCAGCAGTCACTCCTTCTGGACGTTCAGCAACATAACCATCGATAGCACCACTTTGTAAAGCGACACGCATGCTCGAAAAATCTTTCATCGCTGTTTGTTTGTTAACACTTTCAATCTGGTCAATCATGTTATAGTGAAAAGTACCCAGCTGAGCAGTAATTTTTGCACCAGAGAAATCTGCTAAGCTTGTTGCTTCAGCAAAGGGGCCGCCGCTTTTGACCATCATTACAAGGTTTGAGGTGTAATACGGTTCTGAAAAAGCAATTTGTTCTCTACGTTCCGCGGTTGGCGACATCCCTGCAATAATGCCGTCTATCTTGCCAGACTTCAGCGCAGGTAGCAAACCGTCCCAACTTGATTTGACAATTACTAATTCCTTGTCTAACTCATCTGCAAGTTTTTTGGCCACTTGCACATCATAGCCGTTAGCCCATTGTCCGTCTACACCATCAATAGGCACAGCACCATTACTATCATCATATTGTGTCCAGTTAAATGGGGCGTATGCTGCTTCCATTCCGACACGGAACTGATCTGCACTAACCTTTGAACTACCGATAAATAATACCGTAAACAACGTCGCGACAAGTAAAAATAAGTTTTTTCTTCTCATAATACTCTCTCTTTCATTTTTCCAAATAAAAAGCAACCTTTACACAGAGAGGTTGCTAAACGTTGTACATGATTTATATTATCAGTAAGTAACGAATAGCACTCCGCAAAACTGCGACAGTTCAGCAAGTATCCCTTGCTGCCCCAACAAACTCACTTGGACGAGTGAATTCATTTCGGCAATGTTTCCTCCGTTTTACTTCCACGCTTGCCCAGCTCAGTAAAACTTCCTATTCATTGCGACCTCTATCATTTTATTTGTATATTGTAATTTAAATCTTAACCTTTTTTTAAACGAATGTCAACAATTTTCTCGAATTATCAAAAAACTCCGGAAATAAGTTTTATATTAAAAGCCTAATATGCGCTTTAGATACATACTAGGCTTTTTATTTTTATTTAATCTTAGGGATTTTTAAAGTAAATTTTGTACCTTCTCCTAAAACGGAGGTAACACTAATTTCCCCTTCATAGTTTTCTACTATGCGCTGAATAATAGACAGCCCAAGCCCTGTCCCGCCTATATCACGATTCCGTGCTTTATCAGCTCGGAAGAAGCGCTCAAACACATGTTTTAAATCTTCTTGACTAATGCCATAGCCATGATCCTCAACAGTAGTGATGATGTATTTGTCATCTTCTTCCAGATGAATTTTTACTTCTTGCCGGTCTTTGGGCGAGTATTTTATCGCATTATCAATCAAAATTTTTAAACCTTGTTCATAATGATTAGGATAGATATGAGCCAATCTTCCAGCTGACAAGTCATTTACAACACTTATGTTTAAATCGGGATGAATAAGGAGAAAGTTTTTCTTAAGAAAATTAGAAACTTCTGTCGGATCACAGATAAGGTCTTCATCTTGAAAATCAATGCTTTCAAGACGGGCTAATGCAAGCATCTCTTCCAGCATTGTTCTCATCGTACTAACTTCTTCTATGCTGGCCTGTAATGACTCATCAAGCACTTCTGGATCATTTTTCCCCCAGCGATTCAAGAGGTTTAAATGTCCATCTAAAACGGCAAGCGGCGTACGTAACTCGTGACTAACGTCAGAAACAAAACGCTTCTGCTGATCAACGTAATCGTTAAGCTTGATCATCATGTCATTATAAACTGTCGCCAGTTCTTCAATTTCATCACCTGTCTGAATAACAACAGGTTTGAAATCAGCCTTCAAGTTATTAGCGCGTGTAGTAATAGCATCGTGCAGGCGTTCTAGCGGCTTGATGTAGCGACTAGCCATAAAATATCCGACAAACTGAGCAATAAAGAGGGCGATAATTTCTAAGATAATCAATGCAATAAGCAGCTTTGTGCGTACGCTATAATAATAACTCATATCGTAGAAAGCTTGCACATATCCAATTAGTTTACCCGTTTTTTTAGAGTGAACAGGTCGTTCAACCAAATAACCAGAATATTCACCAAATGTACGTACAGCATGTGTTGAATCGCCCACGTCTTTCCTTAGAGGAAAGCCATATGAATTGGTTGAGTAAATCAAGTTTTCTCCCACATCAAAGACATAGAAGGACTTCCTCGAACCAATCATACTACCAAGCGTTTCAAGTTCATTTTCTTTGCCTTGGCTAGATGCTGTGTAATCTTTAGCATAAGCCAGATAATTCGCTAGGTTTTTTTCTGACAATTCGCTTGCAGACTGGGACAAACTCTGTTCCACATTATCCAAGGCTTTCATCATATCATCTTTTTCAGCATTAATAAAAGTTGTTATAGTCAGCTGGTAAACCAAAACCGTAAAAATAGTGAAGGTGATAAAACAAAATATCGTGTTAGCAAAGGCCCAACGCAACATAATACTGCGTTTACGTTCAGGCAGACTTTCATTTTTTTTCTTCTTCGCATCAAAAAATTTTACCATGTCGCATTTTTCTATTTCTTTTATCGACATAAAAGGAATAAATCTAGCGGTAAAACCACTAGAAATCTTCTTATGTATTCCCTATGTTATTTGCGGTCACGCATGACATATCCCATACCACGAACAGTTTGGATATAACTTTCACGCCCTTCCACGTCTATTTTATTGCGTAGATAACGGATATAAACGTCCACAACGTTTGTTTCTGTCCCTTCTTCGTAACCCCATACTTCAGAAACCAAGTATTCACGCGTTACGACATCACCTACATTTTGCATCAAAGTCAAGAGTAAATCATACTCACGACGTGTAAGGTCAATGACTTTTTTACCTCGGTGTACAGTACGGTTTGTCTTATCAATTACTAAGTCACGGAACGAAGTATTATCTGATTTTTCAATGGTGTGGATATGATCTTCACGGCGGAAGAGTGAACGCACGCGTGCTAACAATTCTTCAATAGCGAATGGTTTTGTAATATAATCATCTGCACCAATATCAAGTCCTGCTACACGATCCATTGTTGAATCACGTGCAGTCATCATGATAATGTGTGTATCTTTTTCACGTCGTAAGCGACGTGCAACTTCAAAACCATCAAGCTCTGGTAACATTAGATCAAGCAAAATCAAATCATAATCTTTTGACATCGCTTCCTCAAGACCTTTACGACCATTGTCTTGAACCGCAGTTTGATACCCTTCGTGTTCAAGCTCAAGTGAAACAAATCTCGCAATGTTTTTATCGTCTTCGATAATCAAAATACGTTTAGATGAATTCATAGTTTAGCCTCATTAATATCTTTTCTTTTTAATTTTATTTCCTCTATAATGAAATTATAATATAATTGTAATTTTGTTGCAAGTGTTTTATGAGATTTTTCTTAATTTTTTTCTTCGGAAAAGAGATCTGCCAAACCTGCAAACGGGGATTTATTTTCTTTAATTGCTTCTTCTTCTTTTTGCTTCTGATAGTCTGCTTCAGATAAAACAGACCAGTCTTTCCCAGAAGGTAAGCTTGTGGAACCAGCCTTCTCATCTTCTGCTAAAATCTGCAATGGAATTTCTAACAAAATGTTATCTGCTACTGATTCTGAAAGACTAATCCAATCTGCTTCCAATGTAAATATCATGTCACTGTCTAGTAAATCTTCATTCTTTTTAAGAAACTCTTCTGTAGTGAAAGCTTCATTAACAGTGATTGACATAAGATAATCGACTGGCTTTAAACTACGAGAAGAAGGCAAAGTCAAGTCAACTTCAAGTATATAATTCAAGTAATAGATACCATCGTCATAGGAAATTTGCCCTTGAACCTGAACAGGTTTTGCATCAAGAATTTCTTCTGAACGTTGCTTCAACTCTTGCGTTAAGTTAAGCTCTTCCTCAAATTTAATTATTTTCTTTTTTGATATTTCTAAAATAGACCATTTCATATTTTATTTTTCCTTTATTGTTATTTTAAAATAAGGCATAATTTAGATATACCTTTTATTTTATAAGTCGTTTACTATCTATTACTATTATATGATATTTTTTTTAATTTTTATAGCCCAATGAACTAAAAGATGTTTTGTTGTTTTATCTAAAAATTTGATTTACGTTATCAAATCAGAACGATAATAAAAAAGCGCCGAAGCACTTTTTTTATTTTCCATATTTCTTGTTGAAACGAGCGATACGTCCGTCCGCTGCTTGGAATTTTTGACGGCCAGTGTAGAATGGGTGTGAGTCAGATGAGATTTCCACACGAATCAATGGATAAGTGTTTCCGTCTTCCCATTCAACAGTTTCTTTCGAACCTTTAGTTGAACCGCTCAAGAATTTAAAACCAGTAGTTGTATCCAAAAATACAACAGGTTGGTAATTAGGATGGATGTCTTTTTTCATTTTGCAAAATTTCCTTTCTGCCTTGGACTGTTTGCCAGACCAAAGTTTGTTAGACCTTAATATTCTAACAGATTTGTTGTTGAAATTCAAGCTTTTTTATTATTTAAAGTATTATTTTTCTTTTTTCAAATAACCGAACATCAAACCAGAAACAAGAGCACCAATCAGTACAAAGAGAAGATATAAAAGTGGGCCGTTTGTTAGAGCTAAGACGAAGATACCACCGTGGGGAGCCATTAATTTAAGTCCAGCTGCACCAACGAGTCCACCTGCTAAAGCTGAACCAACAACAAATGAAGGAATAGCACGAGCTGGGTCCGCAGCGCCAAATGGGATTGAACCTTCTGTAATGAAAGAAAGCCCCATCACGATATTTGTCAAACCTGATTGACGTTCTTCTTTTGTAAATTTATTTTTGAAGAAGAGAACTGCAACTGTAGTCGCAAGAGGCGGTACCATACCACCAGCCATAACTGCTGCCATTACAACTGATCCACCAGTAGCAACACTTGCTGCCAAAGTTCCTGTACCGAAGATATAAGCAGCTTTATTGATGGGTCCACCAAGGTCAACTGCCATCATCCCACCAACGATAATGCCGAGTACTAAAGCTGACGCTCCATTAAGACTATTCAAGAAGTTTGAAAGACCTGTATTGATTGCTGCCATCGGAATATTGATGAAAAGCATGAGCAATCCTGTGATAAATGTACCTAAAAGTGGGAAAATCAAGATAGCTTTAATCCCATCCAATGCTTTAGGTAAAACAGTCAAGAGTTTACGCAAGAGGATAATAACTCCACCCGCAATGAATCCACCAACTAAAGCTCCAAGGAAACCTGAAGGAATCATTGTTGCTGGGTCAAGTTTGCCAAAGGCAAGACCAGATGAAGCCATTGAACCTGCGACGAAACCGGCAACTAAACCAGGCTTATCTGCTATTGAGTTAGCAATAAAACCAGCTAAGACAGGAAGCATGAAGGCAAAAGCTGCACCCCCGATATTTTTAAAGTAAGCTGCAATAGGATGATAAGAACCAAGATTAGCCAATTGATCTTTAGGTACACCCATTGATTGGTCGATTAAGAAGGCAAGAGCAATCAAAATCCCACCACCAACTACAAATGGTAACATGGCTGATACACCACCCATAAGGTGTTTATAGAAGGCTTTACCAATACCGCCTGAACTTTCTTCTTTTGCCTCATCGGCAGCATCTGCTTCAAATTTTGGAGCCTTGCCTGAAATTGCTTTGTTAATAAGTTCTTCAGGTTGTCGAATAGCCGCAGCAACTGGAACTTGAACCATAGGTTTTCCTGCAAAACGGTTCATTTCCACTTTTTTATCCGCTGCAACAATGATACCATCAGCTTTTTGAATATCTTCGGAAGTCAATTTGTGGTCAATCCCACGCGCCCCATTTGTTTCAACTTTGATAGCAATGCCCATCTCAGCAGCTTGTTTTTTAAGTGCTTCCTCAGCCATATATGTATGTGCAATACCTGTCGTACATGCTGTTACAGCTAAAACATAGTGCTCGCTATCAGTGACTTGTTCAATTTCTTCAGTTTCTTCAGAGAAAAGTTCTAAAACTTGACGCGGGTATTTTGCTGCTTTTACTTTGTCTGTAAATCCAGCTTGTAAGAGAAACTTAGAAAGTTGTGCTAAAGCTTCCAAGTGGGTGTCATTTGCTCCTTCTGGAGCTGCAATCATGAAGAAGAGATTGACAGGCTGTCCATCTAGGGCAGCGTAATCAACACCTTCTTTTGATTTTGCAAATAGAACAACAGCCTCATTAACCGCTTTGTTCTTGCTGTGTGGCATAGCTATTCCATCGCCCAAACCGGTTGAAGTTTGTGCTTCACGAGCCATGATTCCAGCTTTAAAGGTATCAAAATCACTGACGTAACCTTCTGCAACTAACTTGCTTACCATTTCATCAACAGCAGCTTCTTTTGTCGTTGCTTGAAGGTCCAAAATCATGACTTCTGTTTTGAGTAAATCTTTGATTTCCATAATCATCCTCTTTTCTAATCTTTGTTTATTTTTTCAATTGTTACTTTTTCAAAGCATTCGTTTAAAAAACTTTCACTCGGCATGTCTTCTGAAAAGACCTTAGCTGTACCACAGGCGACCCCTTGTTTAAAGGCAGCTAAAGTATCTTGACTGCGGCTCCATTCCGCAAGGAAACCTGCAACTGTTGAGTCCCCTGCACCGATAGAGTTTTTCAATTCTCCCTTGATTGGTGCTGCAAAATAGGTGTCTTCTCCTGTAAAGAGTAAAGCGCCATCACCTGCCATGGAAATCATGACATTTTGTGCACCCTCTGCCAAAAGTTTTTGCCCATAAGGTATAATATCTTCTTTACTTTTAAACTTAACAGAAAAGATTTCTTCCAATTCTTCACGGTTTGGTTTGATGACGAGTGGCTTATGCTTCAATGTATTCAGTAATTTTTGTCCGTCAACATCAATAGCAAACTGTGCACCACTGGCTTTCACTTTTTCAATCAAAATTTCATAGAAGTCTTCTCCTAAAGTTTTCGGGATTGTACCAGCAAATACGACAATGTCATCACTTTGTAGATCATTAAATTTACTTAAAAAGGCCTGAATTTCACCTTCAGATAAGTCAGGTCCTGCCGCATCGAAAGAGGTTTCCTCTTGCGCATTGACTTTGATTTTTGTGTTAATACGTGTCGTTCCTGCAATCGGTGTGAAATCGGACTGGCTTCCAATATTCTCAAGATAGTCTTGAATAAATTTTCCAGGGAAACCACCGAGAAAACCAAGAGCTGTATTTTCTACCTTTAAAAGTGACATCATACGACTTTCAACTATCCCTTTACCTCCAGGAAGCATGCGCGTTTCTGTCGCTCGATTGACTTGACCAAGTTCAGCCTGATCAAAATCCATGAAATAATCTAATGCTGGATTTAGTGTTACTGTGTATATCATAATTTCTCCGTTATAAGTGTTATTTGGTCACTTTCAGCAAACTTAACAAAGCTTGTTTGACCGATTTTACTACTGTCAAGGAGGAGGTAGCTTATCCGACTTTGACGAATGGCTTGAGTCTTAATTGCCGCTTCTTCACTGTCAGGTGTCATAGCACCCAAATCTTTATCATAAGCATTGGCCCCAATAAAAGCAAGATTAAAACGATAAGTACTCAGCTGAGCAATAGCTGAACTGCCAATGATGGCATCGGTTTGGCGTTTCACGCGTCCACCCAACAAATAAACAATGAGGTTTTCACTGGTTAACTTGGGTAAATGACTAATCGAATTAGTTACGATGGTGACACGCTTGCCAGACTGATTAAGCAAATGGCAGAGCGGAGCAACTGTAGTCCCAGCATCCAAGTAGATAATATCACCTTCTTTTATCTTTTCAAAAGCTAAAGCTGCGATTTTTTCTTTTTCTTGAACGTTTTTGGTAGATTTTTCAAAGATAGATAGCTCTTCTGAAAGGTCTTGTTGAAGTTCCGCACCTCCATGAACGCGACGTAAGGCAGTTTCTTCTTCAAGCTCATTAAGATCTCTCCTCAAAGTAGAGACAGAGGCTTCCGTGATTAAGGAAAGCTCCTCTAAAGTAGCAGTTCTTTGCTCTTTGAGCAAGTTCATTATTTTTTCCTTGCGTTCTATTGCGAGCATTTAACCCTCCTCCTGAATTCGTTTACATTTATATTATACACCATTTTCGTTCAAAGTCAATCAAAAACTTCCAAAAATTACAAAAAAAAGAGCCAGGAATTACTTCCTTTGCTCTTTAAGAACCTAACTCAATTGCTTTTCCTGTTTTTCCAAATCAGTAATTTTGTTATGCGGCTTTTCTAGAAACCTTTGCATCTGATTTTCATCAAAACCGATTTGGAGTTGCTTTTCATCTAACATAAGAGGAATTTTCAACAGAGTAGCATTTTCTTCTAACAGTACCATAAAGTCCTCTAGTTGCAAGTCATCGAAATTAAGATTCAGGCGAGTGTAGGCTCGCGTTTCTGTTGAGATAATTTCTTCAACTCCATGTTCAGTGAGGGAAATTATCTGAAGAATCTCCTCAGTCGAAACTAACTCCTTGAGAATATCAACTTCGATAAACTTAACTTTATGGGCATATAGCCAGCTCTCTGCTTCTTTTGTCTCCTGATTAGAGGGTATGGTATAAATCTTAAGCATGCCAACCTCCTTTCTAGCAGAGCAAGGTTCTCTTTCTTATTTTTATTATCCTATTTTGTAAGATTGAAAACAAATGAAACGGTTTTCACAAAAAATAAAAAAGCCGAGATCCAATCTCTCGAACTTTTTATTAATATGAACTAAGTTTTTATTTTACTTCTTCAAAGTCGCCATCAACTGTATTGTCATCTTTCGAACCTTCTTCTGAACCAGCTCCTTGACCTTCTGCTGCTGCTTGTTCAGCACTCGCTTGTTCATAAAGTTTCACTGCAAGATTTTGAGCGATTTCACTAAGAGCTTCTGATTTAGCTTTGATATCTGCGATATCATCACCTTCAAGAGCTTTCTTCAACTCTTCTTTAGCATCTTCTGCTTTTTTCACTTCTGCTTCGTCAACTTTACCTTCAAGCTCTTTGATTGTTTTTTCAGTTTGGAAAACAAGAGCGTCAGCTTCGTTACGTGTATCAACTTCTTCTTTACGTTTTGCATCAGCATCAGCATTTGCTTCTGCATCTTTCATCATTTTGTCAATTTCTTCGTCAGAAAGACCAGAGTTAGATTTAATCACGATTGTTTGTTCTTTTTGAGTTCCCAAATCTTTTGCTTTAACAGAAACGATACCGTTTTTGTCGATGTCGAATGTTACTTCGATTTGTGGAACACCACGTGGTGCAGCAGGAATGTCTGTCAATTGGAAGCGCCCCAATGATTTGTTATCTGCTGCCATTGGACGTTCACCTTGAAGGACATGGATGTCTACTGCTGGTTGGTTATCTGCGGCAGTTGAGAAGACTTGTGATTTAGATGTTGGAATGGTTGTATTACGTTCAATAAGTTTTGTAAATACTGAACCCATAGTTTCAATACCAAGTGAAAGTGGCGTTACGTCAAGAAGGACAACGTCTTTAACGTCACCAGTGATGACACCCCCTTGGATTGCTGCACCCATAGCAACTACTTCGTCTGGGTTAACAGATTTATTTGGTGTTTTACCTGTTTCTTTTTGAACAAGATCAACAACTGCTGGGATACGAGTTGAACCACCAACAAGAAGAACTTCATCGATATCAGAAGTTGAAAGTCCAGCGTCAGAAAGTGCTTGACGTACAGGTTCACGTGTTGCTTCAACCAATGAAGCAGTCAATTCATCAAATTTAGCACGTGTAAGTGTCATTTCCAAGTGAAGTGGACCTGCAGCGCCTGCAGTGATGAACGGCAATGAAATTTGTGTAGAAGTTACACCTGAAAGGTCTTTCTTCGCTTTTTCAGCAGCGTCTTTCAAACGTTGAAGAGCCATTTTATCTTGTGAAAGATCAATGCCGTTTTCTTTCTTGAATTCCGCAACCATGTAATCAATGATGGCTTGGTCAAAGTCGTCACCACCAAGTTTATTATTACCTGCTGTTGACAATACATCGAAGACCCCATCACCTAATTCAAGGATAGAAACGTCAAATGTACCACCACCAAGGTCAAAAACAAGAATTTTTTCATCTTTATCTTGTTTATCCATACCGTAAGCAAGGGCTGCCGCTGTTGGTTCGTTAACGATACGTTCTACTTCAAGCCCAGCGATTTTACCAGCATCTTTTGTTGCTTGACGTTGTGCATCATTGAAATAAGCTGGAACAGTGATAACTGCTTTTTCAACTTTTTCGCCCAAGTAAGCTTCAGCTGTTGCTTTCAAGTTTTGAAGGATCATTGCTGAAATTTCTTGAGGTGTGTATTCTTTACCACCGGCAGATACTTTTTCGCTTGTACCCATTTTAGATTTGATTGAAATGATAGTATCTGGATTTGTTACTGCTTGACGTTTTGCAGCATCACCAACTTGAATTTCACCGTTTTTAAAAGCAACAACAGATGGTGTTGTACGATTTCCTTCTGGATTTGGAATAATTTTTGCTTCAGTTCCTTCAAGGACTGCTACTGCTGAGTTTGTTGTACCAAGGTCAATACCAATAATTTTAGACATATGCTTTACCTCTTTTTTATTTTATTGTTTTTATCTATTCTTATAGTTTAAGGACATTTCGGTCACTACTTTTTTTATTGTGCTACAACGACCATTGCCGGACGAAGAATACGATCATGGATTTGATAGCCCTTTTGGAAGACTTGAACGACATGATCGGCAGGATGCTCATCATCAGCTGGGACTGTTTGCACAGCCATATGGAAATTTGGATCAAAAGCACCATCTGCTTTAACTTCTGTAACGCCTTCTTCTTTAAGTGCATTAATCAGGCTTTCACGAGTCATTTCCAAACCTTTTTTGACATCTTCTGTTAATCCTTCAACAGCAAGCGCCCGTTCCAAGTTATCTAAGCTTGGCAAAATCTTTTTCGCCAAATCTTGGGAACGGTATTTCAAGATGCTTGAACGTTCCTCATTGGCACGTCGTTGAATATTTTGGATTTCTGCACTAATACGGAGAAATTTATTTTCCCATTCTTCTGCCTTCGCTACAGCTGCATCAAGCTCAGAAACTTCTTCTTCAACGATATCCTCGAGTGCTTCTTCAGTAAGCTCTTCGACAACTTCTTCTTCCTGATTATTCTTCTTTAATTCTTCTTTATTTTCTTCAGCCATATTGTTTCCTTTTCTTTTAAATAATTTCATATATTAACTTATCTCATAATGGTTACCATCAAGGTAACGATAGTAGTCCATGAGTTTCATACTTAGAACTTTTGCAAGTAAGTCCAATGTACTCAAGGTTTTTTGATAATCTTGTTCTACAGGACCAATGACTGTCAGCGTTCCTAAACCACGATATGGGATAACAAACTTTTGGCTTATCAACGATAGGTTAGCAAAATAAGACATATTGTCAATTACTACCGAACGCATTTCGTCTGTATTTGTTAATTCTCGTATTTCTTGAGCCATACGTGCATCATCGCTTAAAATTTTATAAAGCTCAGAAAGATTATCTGTTGCAAAGTCAAAAACATATTCACGCCCGCTGCTCGTCAAACGCTCTGTAAATAAGTCAGCAAAGACGGATTCAAAGAGCTCCAAGACATCTCCCGTTGTTTTAAAATAACGTTGTACTATTTGTGGGATATCCGTTCTTAAAGCATAATGCACATCTAGAACTTTCTTTCCCACTAAACGTTCTTTAATCAAACGTGTAAAGGCTTGTAAATCATGTTCACTCATACTTTTCGGTAGTACAAACTGATTTGTCCTAAGTTCGCCTGTCGCTAAGGTCATCACTGTCAACATCGAATGATTATCTAAAGTGACAAGTTCAAAGGACTGTAATACTTGTTCTTTCTGAGGAATATTAAGTACGAAAGATGTTAATCCAGTCAACCTAGAAAGAACTTCACTTGCTCTTTCAAACAAGTCCGATAAGCGATAAAATTCACCATCAAAAGATTTCATAATCTGGAAAAGATCATTTTGTGTAAATTCTTCCAAGCGTAATACATTTTCTACAAAGTATTTGTAACCTGAAATACTAGGAATCCGTCCACTTGATGTATGCTCTTTTTGAATGAGTCCAAGATTTTCCAATGCTTTCATATCATTTCTGATCGTCGCACTCGAAGCTTTAATCTGTTCCAATAAAGCCTTAGAACCAATGGGGGTGTGCTCTTTCGCGTAAAGTGAGACAATCAAATCCAAAATCTGTTGTTGCCGTTCTGTAATCATTTTTGTCTCCTTTCTTCACTTTTAGCACTCACCACCCTCAAGTGCTAACAATATTATTATAACCCTTATCTACTATCTTGTCAAGCAAAAGAACCAAAAATTAGCACTCTTTTTTATAGAGTGCTAATTTTTGGTTCTTTTATATAAAACCTATTTCTTTTGCAATGAAACGGATACTAAAGAGAGTGACAAGCATGACAGCTAATGGAAACAAGAGTCCTAAATTTTGCTGATGCATAAGATATTGATATCCCCAATCAACAAGTACCAACACAGCTGCTATCTCTAAAAACCGTAGTCCCACATTGAAAAATCGGAGTATGAGCAAGATGAGGAGAAAAACTAAGAGTATTTCTATTACATTTTGCCATTGGGCTACTGGTGCTAGTGTTTTATTGATGAAGCCCATTATTGTACGGCTTGTATTTTGAAAGACAGTCGTAAAAGTATTGGGTGAGGCTAAAAGCCGCTGGCCAATAATCATTAAAGTATAGAGAAATAAGGCAATATTAGCATATAAAATCAAGTAAGCTTTATTCAACATTGATGTGTGACTCCTTTAAGTCCCTTTATTTTACTGGGGTAATAACTTCAAATATTCTTCAAGTGTAAGATTGTGCTTTACCATGTACTTGGCATTATCCACACCCACATAACGAAAATGCCAATCCTCGTAGTCCACACCAGTGGAAGTTTTTCCCCCTTCGGGGAAGCGAAGTACAAAACCGTATTCAGGTGCTATTTTCTTCACTTGTGCCACAACATCTTCAGGACTTTGGTTTAAAGCATCTACTGTTGACATATCGACAGCTAGTCCTGTTTGGTGTTCCGAGCTTCCCGCGGGTTGTGAATATGTTTTCACATTAGCTTCAGCTTCCTCACGAGATATGGGTTGTCCTGTATTATTCACTGAGCCTGCAGCTCCAACCATTTCATTTTCCACATAAGTATTAAAAAGTTGCTTCTGATAATCTACTGAGCGATAAGCCGAAATCAAGTGTTCTGCAGGATCAATGGCTTGTGCTGCTGTCAAAAATTGAACAAGGGAATCTGCAATGCGTTGGTCTACTTGTACGCTGCCTACAGTTGTAAGTTCTGGTGACAGCTCTTCTTTAGGATTTTCTCTATTTACCAAAACGAGATTCCAGTCCGAGCGACGGGCTTTAGGTAGATCAGTGGCTTTACTTTCAGCTGTCGAACTGGAAGAGGTAGTCTGATTGGATTCGACTGAGCGCTTCGTATCTTGTGTTTTAAGTCTACTCACAGCAAATACACATAAACCAATGAAGGCTAAGAGAACAATTAAGCTTCCGATGACTCTTCCCTTTTTGAGTTTTCTTTTTTTAGTTCTTCTTTGCATTTTTTACGATTTCTGCTCCAAGTTTACGATACTCCATTGACCCGATCTCCCCCACTTCAAACTTTCCATTTTCAAAAGTCAGATGAGTCACAGAACCATTATCCAAATTATGCGGACGTTCTTTATCTGGACGAAGCATTTTAATATAACTTGCGATAGTCATACCATGGCTAACGATGACAATATTTTTCGCTCCAGCAGCTTCTGCTTCATTAGCCATATCAGAAAAGCCATTCACGATACGTCCAGAGAGTTCTTCCCATGTTTCCGCCCAACCTGCAGTATCGACTTCATAAATAGCACGTGCCAGTTCCTCATCTGATGGAAATTTACCAGACTCTTTCATGCCTTTTTCAGCAAAGATAATAGGAAGAACACCATCAAAAAGTTCTCCATCGTATCCCCCGTCAAAAGAACCAAAACACCATTCACGAATGCGCTTGTCCATCTTATATGGAATATTTTTGTTCTCAGAGTATTCCAAGATAAAGCCCATCGTTTGTATTGTTCTTCCTGAGTCAGAAGAATAAGCGCGGTCAAACTTCAGCCCTTTAGCTTTGAAGCCTAAACCTAACTCCATCGCCCCACGCTCACCTTCAGCTGTGAGCGGAGTATCCGACCAGCCTTGTGCTCTACCGATTGTATTAAACATCGTTTTTCCGTGTCTTACCAAATAAATCTCAACCATGAACTCACCTTATCTTCTATATATATCCTTAATTATACTTTATTTCAAAGCAATTGAACAGAGAAAAAAACCTCTTCTTACGAAGGAGATTTTCTATCCAATATACAATCTTAGCTAAATTTTTTGATTTTTTCTTGAATCTCACGTGCTGATTCTTTTAGTTTGTCTGCTTCTTCTTTACTAATACTTTCAATAAAACCTGGATAAGCCTGCACACCATTGCGTCCAACAAGGGCTGGTGTTGACAAATATGCATCAAGCTCAGTATCATAGTGCGAGCAGACTACCGCTGCCTTAGCATCAGATAAAATTAGGTTCATCAAACTTACTGAAGCTGCAGCAATAGCAAAGTTTGTATAGCCTTTTCCTTCATAAACGACAAAGCCACCATGCCGCGCTGAACTTTCAATTTTTTCAAGGTCAAAATTGTTTACCTCGGCAGTTTTTTCAAAAGGTACGCCACCGATACTTACAGTTGACCACGCTGCAAATTGTGAATCTCCATGTTCACCAAGCATATAACCGCTCACACTTCTTGCATCCACACCTGCTTCTTCAGCAATGTAGCGGTGCAAACGTGCAGAATCTAAATATGTTCCTGTACCAAAAACTTGATTTTTAGGAAGGTTAAGAGCTTGTGAATAAAGTTGTGCAATTACATCATTAGGGTTAGTTACAATCAAGAAAACACCTTTAAAGCCTGAAGCATTGATTTCATCTGCAACTGCTTTTACCATAGGTGTATTAATTTTCAACTCTTGAAAACGGTCTTGAGCATCTAGAGCTTTGATATGTCCCAAAGCAGAAATAACAACTTCTGCATCGGTAAGGTCTGGATAATCACCGACTGTAATCTTAGTATGACTATTAAGTAGACTAGCTGCATCAAGCATATCAAAAGCCTCAGCTTTAGACTTTGCCGTATTTTTATCAATAAGGACTAATTCATCAACATAGCCTGCTTGAACAATCATTTGAGCGATCATTGCTCCGACATTCCCCAACCCAATTATACCTACTTTACGCATCTGAATCTCCTTTAAATTTATAGAGGCTTTCTCCTCATTGTTTGTTTCATTGTATCAAAAAAAATCCCATTTTTCAGAGATTTTTTCTTTTATTTACCAAAGAACTGTTTTAGCCAACTTGCTTTTTTGAGGATACTTAGAAGTAGAACAGATGTTCCTACCCCTGTTACTACTCCTCCTGTCCCAGCTGCATGTACCGCTATGGCGTGTTTACGCGACACATGATCCTCCTCCGCCTGCTTTAGTGTATGGTTAGTAGTATGTAGGGGTTCATGATGGGAAGCCTCCGTTTTCCACCCTGTATTGAAACTTTGAGGAAGCTCTTCTTTAGCAGAGCCTTGTGCAGCTACATCTTTATTTTCTGATACTTGTCGCTCCATCCCTTCTGTTCTTGTATCTTTATCCTGACTATTTACTTCCGAATTATTAAACTCTTGACTTTTTTCTGCATCCACTTCTGGTATTGTAAGGGAAATTGAAGGTAAACTATTATCCGGTTGCTCTGGAACTATCGGTGGCGCCGTGGGTGTGATCGGAACTGGTTCATCAATAGGTACCGAAGGAAGAGTATTATCTGGCATTATGGGAACTGTGGGCGTGATAGGAACTGGTTCTTCTATCGTTACTGGGGGGAGTGTAATATCTGGGGTCACAGGCACAATTGGAGGCAGTGTTGGCGTAATGGGTTGAGGGGTTTCAGGTGTTGTTGCTACGTCAGTTGTATTTGACTCTTCAGTTATAGAACTCTCAACACTATTTTCTTGTATTGTTTCCGATTGCACAGGTGACACCGCAGCAGCACAAACGTGACCTGGATTATTGATGATTACTTGCCCTAATACGATTGATGCTACGAAAACTATACTGCATCTTTTTTTTCTCATTAGCTTTTTACCTCCTCACTCTTTATTTTTTATGCACCTTGTTCTAAGGGATACTGACTCGCAATAGCTTCTTGCGCTCGAATGGTGCTCGGCTTAGCTAGCAAACTCTGCTCAACACGAGTATTTTTAATTTCTAGCTCTAACAGCTCTACTGCTTCACGTAATGTTCGTGCATCACCCACCCTTAAAACTTCAATAATATAGCTCAAGCTCTTGACGTTCAGATATCTTTCAGGGAGATTAGTGCTTATTAACGTATCACAAGCCAATGTCTCCTCTAAACTGTTGATTAATAACTGACTTTTTTGATTATACTTAGTGGAAAGTTGCTTAATAATAGCTTTTTGACCCATAGGTAGAGTTTTACTTCCAAATAATTTTTTTAAGACATCATTTAAAAAAATGCCAAAAGCACATAATGCAAAGCTCAACATAAAAGTAATTAAGAATGTTTCTAAAGCGGACCGATCCAGGTGTCCATGACCACGAAAAAAAGAAAAATCATTCATAATATAAAAAGCTAAGATAAGGACAGGAAAACTAAAAGCCAATAAAGCTGAGCGAAAATTAATTTTCTCTTGAATTTCTTGACGAAATTCAATCTTGATAACTTCAAGTTGATGGAGTTTATCTTCTATTGTTTCAACTGTTTCCATCAATTCTTGGCAATGATAGAGCGTCACATTCTCCTCCTTTCCTACGGTTTACTTTATCTTCTTAATACTATGTTTCCAAAACATTCCAAAGTTAATTTCTGTAATTACTTGCACATCAAAAAGTAAAAAAAGACTTATTACTTACATTTTAACATTTAAATTTGCCGTTTTTTGTTACATTTACATTAAATAAAAAAAACACCCTAAGGATGTTTTTTATTACTTATGTTTCGATACATTCAATCGGTTAATCGCACGATGGAGCGCAACTTCGGCACGTTTAGCTTCATCAGCTTTATGTGCTGCTTTTGCTTCTTCAAGCTCTTTTTCAGCACGAAGTTTTGCACGTTCCGCACGTGGAACATCGATATCACGATTACGTTCCGCAGAGTCTGCAATCACAGTAATCATACTATCTTTCACTTCAATAATACCACCATTAACGGCGATATAATCCACGTGCTTCACATCATCAGGACGGCGCACTTTTAGCTCACTGATTTGTAAGCCAGCAATTGTAGAAATCATATTAGGTAAAATCCCCATGTCTCCACCAATCGTATGCGCAAGAATGTAGGTTGCATGGTGATCATAAATGACACCTGCAGGAGTGATGACTTGAATAGCCATGACATTTTCACTCATTTTAGCAACCTCCTATCTTAATAACCCATTTTTTTAGCTTTTTCGAGAACGTCTTCAATAGGGCCTACACCACGGAAAGCATCTTCTGGGATTGAATCGTATTTACCGTCAAGGATCGCTTTAAAGTCTTCGACAGTTTTTTCAATTGGTACGTATGATCCAGGAACACCAGTAAATGTTTCGGCAACGTTAAAGTTTTGTGAGAGGAAGAATTGGATACGGCGTGCACGGTTAACCAATACTTTTTCATCATCAGACAATTCGTCCATACCAAGAATAGCAATAATATCTTGCAATTCTTTATAACGTTGAAGCACACGTTGTACTTCCATAGCTACTGCATAGTGCTCTTCACCAACAATTTCAGGTGTAAGCGCACGTGATGAAGATGCCAATGGATCAACGGCTGGATAAATCCCCATTTGTGTCAAACGGCGTTCCAAGTTAGTTGTTGCATCCAAGTGAGCGAAGGCGGTTGCTGGTGCAGGGTCAGTATAGTCATCGGCAGGAACATAAATCGCTTGGATCGATGTTACAGAGCCTTGTTTTGTTGAAGTGATGCGTTCTTGAAGTTGCCCCATTTCAGTTGCAAGCGTAGGTTGGTAACCAACGGCTGAAGGCATACGTCCTAAGAGGGCAGAAACTTCTGAACCAGCTTGAGTGAAACGGAAGATATTATCAATGAAAAGCAAAACGTCTTGTTTTTCAACATCACGGAAATATTCAGCAATAGTCAAACCAGTCAAGGCAACACGCATACGTGCACCAGGTGGTTCATTCATTTGACCAAAGACCATGGCTGTTTTTTCAATAACGCCTGATTCTTTCATTTCCCAATAAAGGTCATTCCCTTCACGTGTACGTTCCCCAACACCAGTAAATACGGAAATACCACCGTGTTCTTGGGCAATATTGTGAATCAACTCTTGGATAAGGACGGTTTTACCAACTCCGGCACCCCCGAACAAACCAATCTTACCACCCTTAAGGTATGGAGCAAGTAAGTCAATAACTTTAATCCCTGTAACAAGGATTTCATTTGCTGTTGAAAGTTCATCAAAAGATGGAGCTTTTTTATGGATAGGGCTGCGTTCTGCATTTTCAGCAAACGCTTCGCCACCATCAATTGCATCTCCAAGTACATTGAAGACACGTCCAAGTGTTTCTTGACCAACAGGTACGCTGATTGCTTTACCTGTATCGAGAACTTCAAGTCCACGTGTCAAGCCATCAGTTGATTCCATGGCAATGGTACGTACGGCACCATCACCAAGTTCCAACGCCACTTCAAGGACGATTTTAGTTTTAACGCCGTCTACATCTTTGTAAACGATAAGGGCGTTATTAATCTCAGGAAGAGTCTCGCCTGACGCAAATTCAACGTCAACAACGGGCCCAATGACCTGAGTAATTTTACCAGAACTCAATATTTTTCCTCCTAGTTTATTTTTCTGTCTTTAATTCTTTAAGAAAGGTCCCCGCGTGCTTAAAGCGCTGAGGCTCCTGCAACAATTTCTGTAATCTCTTGCGTAATTGCTGCTTGACGCGCGCGGTTATATTGTATTGTCAAATCGTTAATCACTGTTTTAGCATTGTCTGTCGCTGTACGCATTGCTGACATACCAGCAGCATGTTCTGCTGTTTTAGCATCAACAATTGCACCATAAATCATGCTTTCGGCATATTGAGGTAAAAGTTGATCTAAAATAGCTTCACGACTTGGTTCCAGTTCGAAACTCACCAATGATACAGGTGCTTCCTCTTCTGGTTCCTCAGATTCATCAAAAGTAATCGGAAGCATTTTTTGCATGCGTGCCTCACTTGTCAATGAATTGATATGATGATTATAGCAAACATAGAGCTGATCAAATTCTTCATTTTGATAGCGAGATACGGCCTGACGTACAATTTCACGTACTTCTTCATAGCTTGGTTGGTCAGTCAAACCACGTAATTCGTAAGATAATTCTACATTACGAGAGCGGAAGAAATCAGCTCCAGTCCCACCTAAAGCAAGAATACAATATTCTTCTGGTCCTTGGTGTTTTTCACGTAATTTATTCATGACTGACTTCAAGATATTGGAGTTGTAACCTCCTACGAGGCCACGATCCGATGTGATAACTAAATATCCTGTTTTCTTAACGGGACGTTTTGTCATCATTGGATTTTTTGAAGGGCCACGATCTGCAGCAACCAAGTCGGTGGTCACTTGACGCACCTTATCGGCATAAACCTGATAAGTTTTCGCAATCTTTTCTGATTTTTGCAATTTCGCTGCAGATACCATTTGCATGGCACCAGTGATATGACTGGTTTTTTCTGTTGAAGCAATTTTTGATTTAATTTCGCTAAGTGAAGCGCCCATAATGAACCTCCTTATTTAACGTAATTTGTAGTTTTCTTGAAGGCTTTGATTGCATCGTCAAGTTTTGCTTCATCTGGCAAATCTTTAGTATCTGTGATGACTTGTAAAAGTTCAGCATAATTAACGTCAAAGAAATCAAACATTTTTTCTTCAAAATCAAGAATATCTTCTACAGGAATATCATCAAGGTGACCATGTGTCAGTGCATAAAGAATAAGAACTTGTTTTTCCACAGCTAAAGGTTTATGTAACGGCTGTTTCAAGACTTCGACTGTACGACGTCCACGGTTCAATTTAGCTTGTGTTGCTTCATCAAGGTCAGAACCAAATTGTGTAAATGCTTCAAGTTCACGGAAAGAAGCTAAGTCCAAACGGAGTGTACCAGCAACTTTTTTCATTGCCTTGATTTGTGCTGCACCACCAACACGTGATACAGAAGATCCGGCATCAATGGCTGGGCGAATACCTGAATAGAAAAGGTCGTTTTCGAGGAAGATTTGTCCATCTGTGATTGAGATAACGTTTGTAGCGATGTAGGCAGAGATATCTCCGGCTTGTGTCTCAATGAAAGGCAAAGCTGTCATTGAACCACCACCTAAGTCATCGCTCAATTGTGCCGCACGTTCCAAAAGACGTGAATGAAGATAGAATACATCCCCTGGATAAGCTTCACGACCTGGTGGACGACGAAGCAAGAGGGAAAGTTCACGGTAAGCTACGGCTTGTTTAGATAAATCATCATAAACAACAAGAACGTGTTTACCATTGTACATGAATTCTTCACCCATAGCTGCACCCGCATAAGGTGCGATATAAAGCAATGGTGAAGGTTGTGATGCTGAAGCTGTTACAACGATTGTATAATCCATTGCTCCAAGTTTACGGAGAGCTTCAACTTGAGTACGAACTGTCGATTCTTTTTGACCAATTGCAACATAGATACAGATGATATCTTTACCTTTTTGGTTAAGAATTGCATCAATAGCTACGGATGTTTTACCTGTTTGACGGTCACCGATGATCAACTCACGTTGACCACGACCGATTGGTACAAGTGCATCAATAGCTTTAAGTCCAGTTTGGAGTGGTTCTGAAACAGATTTACGTTGCATAACACCTGAAGCTGGAGCCTCAACAGGACGTGTTTTACCTGTATTGATATCGCCTAAGCCATCAACGGGTTGTCCGAGTGCATTTACAACACGGCCGATGAGTTCTTCACCGACTTGAATTTCCATGATTTTACCTGTACGTTTTACTGTATCTCCTTCGCGGATGCTAAGGAAATCACCAAGTACGATAATACCAACGTCTGTACTGTCTAAGTTTTGCGCCATACCATATACGCCGTTGTCAAACTCGACAAGCTCACCGCTCATCGCATTTTCAAGACCGTAAGCACGGGCGATACCGTCACCAACATAAGTGACGACACCAGTTTCAGCAACTTCAAAATCTGGTGTAAAATTTTCAATTTGTTGTTTAATCAGTGAGCTGATTTCATTCGCTTTGATTGCCAAATGTATTTTGCTCCTTTCTGAGTTTTCATGTTAAATGGCTGAGAATTTTTTCTCAAAAGAGTTTCTTAGAGAATCTCTTTGGCAATTTTTGCCAATTGTGATTTGACAGAAGCATCAATGATTTTTCCACGTGAATTTACGATAAATCCACCGACAATCTTTTCATCTACTGTATTCACGATTGTTACTTCGTTCAAATCAAATTTCGATTTAGCGAGAGCAACAAATTTTTCGATTTGTGTTTCGGTTAGTTTCACGCTTGAAATGACCTCTACATCAGCAATTCTAAACATATCATCTGCTGTATTTTTAATTTCAACAAGAATTTCTGATAAATCAGCTAGTCGTCCGTTTGCACGAACAGTATCAAGGAAGTTTTTCATCAAGGGTGATGAATTTTCTTTGATACTGTCAATAACTTTCGATTTTGCCGATGTAGAGTATACTTCTGTTCCGAAGAAAGAAGCAAGATCATCTTCTTTAAAAAGTTGCGTCAATTCGTTAACCTCAGAAAGAATAACTTCCAATTGAGATTGTTCTTGTGCAACTTCAAGTAAAGCTTTACTGTATTTTTGAGAATTGACTGTTGTCATTTACAACCAACCTCCTATTCGCCAAGCTTAGCAATATAGCTGTCAATAAGTTCTGATTGAGCTTGTGAATCCAAAGATTGTCCGATGAGTTTTTCAGCAATTTGTACTGAAATATCAGCAACATCCCCTTTAACTGAACTAAGTGCTTCTTTACGCTCTTGTTCAATATCTTCTTGGGCACGTTTTTTTACATTCGCAGCTTCTTCATTGGCTGTTGCCAAAATGTTTGCGCGATTTTGTTTAGCTGTATCATTGGCTGTTTGGATAATGTTTGCAGCTTCTTCTTTAGAACCTGCAAGTTCATTTTCACGTTGCGCTAATAATGTTTCTGCTTCTTTTTTTGACAGTTCTGCAGTTGTAATATCGTTATTGATTTTATTTGCGCGTTCTTCAAAGATACCTGTAATGGCTCCCCACGCAAATTTACGTACCAAGATCAGCAAGATGATGAAAGCACCACTGACGACGATAATATTACCAAGAACTGTATTCGGAGCAGTTTCTAATAATGTAGTAAGCATTTCTACTCCTTTCCTAGTGTTCTGCTAAAATTTTGTGGCTAATGTAAAGATTTGTCAAAAGAACAAAAACATAAGCCTGAAGAGATGAAATAAAGATTGAGAATGCTATCCAAGCCATTGCTAAAATCCATGTCACAGGAAGAATAAACCAGCCAGAATCAATCATTCCGGCAATAATTCCTAGGAGAACTTCTCCGGCAAAGATATTACCGTAAAGACGAAGTCCCATAGAAAGAGCATTTGTAAATTCTTCCATGATAGTCATCGGAAGCATTGCTTTAGGTTCTTTCCAAAAGGCATTTTTAAGATAGCCTTTAAAGCCAAACTGTTTCACACCAAGGGTATTGGCGAGCACAATGACTAAGACTGCTAAAGTCAAGTCAACTGTTGAGTTTGCTGTTGGAGAACGCCACAAGCTGATGTCTCCCGGTGCAGTGATTTTAGTAACTAGCCCAATAATATTCGAAATCAAAAGGAAAGAAAAGAGTGTAAAACTCATGAGGGTATACTTTGGAGACTCTTTAGCACCTAGATTTTCACGTCCGATGCCGTTAATAAAGTCAACTACCCATTCAAGGACGTTTTGCTTACCTGTAGGCTTAAGTTGCATATTACGACTTGCCCAATAAATCAAACCAAAAACAATTAAAACGGTCAAAGCTGTCATATATAGGATGACACCGTCAAAAGTAACTGGTCCAACATTAAAAGTCCATGTTGATTCCATAGCTAGTCTTCCTTTCTAAATAATTGTTGAGTATAAAAGTTAAATCAACGATTTTTAGAACAAGAAAGCCATAGCTAAGGCGATGAAGAATGTACCTTCGGCAAAGGCAACACCAAGGAACATACTTCCGCGGAGTTTGCCTTCCATTTCTGGTTGGCGTGCAACAGCATTAATAAATGCTGAAACAATAAGTCCGTCACCGATAGCGGCACCAAGTGCACTAATACCAATAGCTACTGCTTTAAGAGCTTCAATTGAGATTGTTGTCATTTAATGACCTCTTTCTATGTGCGATTTTTCGCAAATTTTTATTACTATGAAATTATAGTCCTATTCAATCCGTTTGTCAAAACTTAACCTAAGATTATCAAACATTTTTCGGTAAATCGTTCGGCCTTTATTGAGCAACCGTTTTCTTTAGGATTTGTTTAAGTTTCAAGGTTTTATATTTTAATTTTAAGCTGTTTAACTGAGACGTTCTTCTTCTTTATAATCAATAGGAAGCCATTTTAAAACGCTCTCGATTTGTTTTGTCCAATAGTACCATTCATGTGTACCAGGCGTACTTTCATAGCGGAGCTCAAATCCTTTATCCTCCAGAAGTTGAGCAGCTCTATTATTTCCCGAGACAAGATAATCTTGCTCACCACACCAACTGTAAAGCTTTGGTTTTTCACCTGTGTGATGTTCTGCTAAATAGAGAATACTGTTTTCACTCTCATTAAAATGGTCAAGATCGCCAAAAATTCCTGTCCAATAGTCCAAGTTTTCAGTGCTTTGCTCTTTTAGGTCAGTCATATCCAAAGCTCCTGATAAACTTGCTGCATAGCTAAAATTTTCAGTCGCTAATGCTAGTTTGAATGCTCCATAGCCACCCATAGATAAGCCTGCAATAAAATTTTTTTCCCTCTTGGTACTCAAATTAGGAAAGAAATTATGGACCACCTGTGGTAATTCCTTTGCAATTGCATCAAAGTATCTCATACCATAATTGGTATTCGTATAGAAGGCCAAATCAGTTGAAGGCATGACAATAGCAAGTTGAGTATGACGAATTAAACGATCAATTCCCGTTCTTATAAGCCATGAATCTTCATTCCCAGACATTCCATGTAATAAATAAAGCACTGGAATATCAATTCCATCTTTTATACCCGTCTTGCTGGCTTCTGGGTAAATTACATTAAATTTACGATTCATCCCCAGCACTTCGGAGTAATATTCAATATTTATAATAGCCATTTTTCCTCCCATCCCGTTTACTTTTATATTCCAAGTAAACGTTTCCTACTATTATAACATAAGAATTATTACATATCGCCTTATTCTCATTGCTATTCAATCAAAAAGCGGCTCTTTTTTGTCATATATTGTATAAGCGTTTTTATTCCCAACTTATTTTACTGTTTGAATTTGCCACTTGCCTTTTTGATAAAGAAAACGAATAGCCCCTTGGCGATCTGTCCGATAGCTTTTTATTCCTTGCGCAGCTAATTGCTGGAGCGTTTCTTGATGGGGATGGTTGTATCTATTATTCTTTCCAGCGGAAATAAGAGCAAGCTTAGGCTTGATCGCTTCTAAAAAAGCTTCCTTTGAAGAAGTCTTACTGCCATGATGGCCAACTTTTAGGACATCTACTTCTAAATGAGGATATTCCTTCTGAAGTTGGATCTCTCCTTCTTCCTCTAAGTCACCTGTAAAGAGAAACTTTTTCCCATAGAAGTCACCAAATGTCACTAATGAATTATCATTATCACTTTTTTCTCCCATACCCGTGGTCAAAAATCGAAGGTAATTGTTAAAGATAGGAAGCTTATCGCCTTCCTGCACAATGTGAATCTTGCTTTTTAAATTATCTAGCTTTTCAACAAAACTTTTCTTCTCTAATGCACGCGCTGACACATATATATTTTTTATTGGTACTTTCTGAGAAACAGTCTCTAAATCTCCAATATGATCTTCATCTGGGTGTGTAACAATCAGAACATCTAGCTTACTCACTCCACGCGCTCTCAGATAGGGCAGAAGCGTACTTTCAGCATTGCTTTTATAATGGCCTTCCTTCCATTGTTCATCACTTCTGAACCTTAGTCTTCCCCCAGTATCTATGAGTATATTCTTTCTGTTCCAAGCATCTTGTAAGAGAATACTGTCTCCTTGTCCCACGTCCACCATTGTAATGCTTGGGTGTTTAGGATTCTTAACAAGAAAAAATAGTAAGAAAAGGACAATTATTAAAACGAAGTTCCAGTTTCTTTTTTTATAAAAATCAAGAGTTAGACCGCTTACCACAAAAAGCAAAAGCAAAAATATTAGGTCTGGTTTGCCAAATACTATGGGCTTATCAAAAAATGTACCCACAAGTTTTACTATTGATTCTAAACCAACAAAAAATGAATTAAATAATATGAGGTCAGTACCGAGCAAGGAAAGGATAAAGATAAAAAGTAAACCAGGCAAGAGTAAAAAATCAAAAATCAGACTAAATAATATAGTTAAGATAACCGAGAAAGGTTGAAAATTATGGAAGTGAAAAATCAAAAGTGGAAGAACCCCAACCGCTAGAACAGTAGAATCAAGTAAAGACTTTCTTAAACCGTTTAGTTCTTTAAACTTATTTGAAAAAAATGTAATTAAGAAAGCATAGAGCATCGTCAGTTGCCCCCCTTTTGTCATTAGGAAATAAGGACTAAACATCATTAAAAGAAGAAAAGTGATAGAAAATCTATCGCTTGGATTTTTAAGAGGTATATTTTTTTGTAGGAGCGCGCGTAAAATCGAAAGAGATAATCCTGTAAGAAATGCATAAAATACCGAAAAGGGGATTTGGACAAAAAAGACTAACTTTCGTGATAAGCCTAATCTTAGTAGAATATTTCGGAGGAGTGCAATAAAAAAATTTACCTGCATACCTGACAGAGCAAATAAATGGATAATACCAAGGCTAGTGTAAAGCTCTCCCATTTCTTCAAAGTCTTTATCTAACCAGCCAAAAAGAAGACCTGTCATATAGGATGACATGGGAGCAGGAAAATGTTCTTGTATCCAAAGAATTGCTTTCCGGCGTACCAGCCTTAAATCAAAGTCATGTTTTTCTTCAAATCCATGAATTTTTTCTATTTTAAGAAGTCGGTAAATACCTTGAGTCCTTAAATACTTTCTGTAATCAAAACCCGAAAAGTTTCTTTGTTCTTCTGGAATCTCCAAAGTTCCTTCAAGGTAAAAAGTACCCTTTACCGTAAGTTTTTTAAAGTATTCTTTTTCCTTTTCCGAAGTCAGTGTGTAAAATGCTTGGAAATCTCTTCCATTTACTTCCCCTCTAAAACTGAGCTTACTTCCATTTACTTGAAGAGTATCCATATAAGGGGTAATTTCCGATATTTTAACGGGTTGCTCTCTTTCTTGTACTTCCGTTTCTTTTTTTACCATGAGTAAAAATACACTAAAACACAGTAAAAGAGCTAGCAAACTATAATATTGTCGATAAAAAGCGATGATGAGAGTAAACAAACTAAGAATAAGTAAAAGCCACGAAAAACTAAAAACAAGAAAATAAATAAAAACTAAGAGATAAACTAAATAGGTAAGTGAAAAGTTTTGTTTCATTTAGCGGACGGAGCCTTTCTTAATCTACTGTGATTGTTCCTTTTAATTTTTCTAACGTTTTAGGGCCAAATCCACTCACCTTGGTCAATTCTTCTACTGACTGAAAAGAACCATTTTCAGAGCGATAATCCAGAATATCTTGGGCTTTTTTGGCTCCCACACCACTAAGCTGTTGCAATTCTGTAAGATCAGCTGTGTTAATGTTAATTTTTGTTTTTTCCGCCGTTGCGCTGTTATTGTCTTTGGTTTCTAACAAATGATTTGTGTCTACTTCCCCTCGCAAAGGGACATAGATTTCAGCTTCATCTTGCAATTTTTTTGCTAGATTTATTCCTTTTCTCTCTGCCTCTTTCGTAAACCCACCAGCACTTGCTACTGCATCAGATACGCGCTTCTTTGGGGATAACTTATAAATACCCGGTTTTTTGACGGCACCTTTGACATCAACGATGATTTCATTCACATCTTCTTCTTTTTCTCTTTTATTATTTTCTGAAGTTTCCTTTTCCTTGCTCATCTCCGTCCAAGTGGACCTACTTTCTTCTTGTTTGGGGATATCTGAGATCCTTTTGCTCCAGTAAAAGACACCTAAAATAGTCACTGTCAAAATAATCCCAACAACGATTTTCAAATTTTCATTTATATATTCTGTTATTTTTTTCATAGTTCTAAGTACGAAAAAACATGCAGTTTTTCACTACATGCATTTATAAAAATATTTTTAAATACCAAAACTTACGATAGTTAAGCCCACGATCACTAAAACTGCAAGAAAACCAGCGTTTACTAAGGCAAAGTATTTTACAAAACCTGCTGTTTCACCACGTGCTTGAACGCGTATTATTTTATAGGCAATTAATGTTGCCATTGAGGCTACCATCGTTCCGATACCACCAATGTCTGCACCAATAACGACCGAAACGGCATGAGGAGTAAAAGGAGATATAAGAATTGGTGCTGCAATATTAGAAATAATCTGACTCATAAAGACCGTACCTAAGAAGGACATTTGTGGGCCAACAAAGGTATTACTAATAAAATCAGTAAGCACTTGAATATTTGCGATATTTCCAACAATCAGGAAAAAGAAAACAAATGTAAGAAGTAAATGGTAGTCGACACCCTTAAAAAGTTCTGGACGGTAGAAGAGGACTATTACAGCTACAATAGCTACGGCAAGATAAAAGTTAACATAACCAAACACAGCCGCAGCCATTAAAATCATTAAAGCAATAAAGATAGAAGTTTCCAAACGGTTAAACTTATTTACCTTTGTTTCAATGACCAACGGTTCGTTGTCAATAAATTGACAAGCCAAGTTCAAGAGCAGGAAGCCTGCAAGCCAAAGCAAACCTGTTCCTTTAAAAAACTCCAAATTTGTCAATGACTGTCCCAAATGGTGTACTGGATTTTGATAAAAAGAATATAAATAAAGATTGTGTGGATTACCTTGAGGTAAAAGACTTGATCCCGTATGACAGGCAGGCACTATCATCGCAGCTCCAATGTAAACGGACTTACGATTTTTGATTTCTCGAGTAATCGTCAAGTAGAGTGGTAAAATCGTCAATATGGTAAGATCGTTCGTAAAAAATACGGCAAAAAAGAAAGCCAGCATTGTGGTGAATCGTACAAGCTGACGCGTTGTTTTACTTCTTTTAACTAATGTTTGGCCCATATAGGACAAAATACCAGTAGATCGAAAACCAGCAATAACTAACATTAAACCAAAAACAGTCACTATGACTTTGTTATCAAAAAATTCTGTCTGTATTCCGCCCATACTCACTGAAATAATGGCGATAATAAACGATACAAGAAAGACCTTGTCCACAATAAAAAACTGGGTCAACTTTTTGAAAGCATTATTTGGCTTTCCTGCGATTTGCTGTTCCATGTTTTCTCCTTAAAAAACTGATTAATTGCACTCCTACAATTATACAACTTTTTTCCATGAAATTACGAAAAAGATTATAAAAAAATCGTTTTTTTTAATAAGAATATTTCTAACAAAGATTATCCAGCCTAAAAAAACTTATTTAGAAAAATAAAAAAGTACTGCTTACAGTACTTTTGTTGTCCAAGATTCACAATTCCAAGTTTCAGTAGCAACATCTTGGTAGAATTCTGGCTCATGTGAAATTAAAAGAATTGTTCCCTTATATTCTTGTAAGGCACGTTTAAGTTCATCCTTGGCATCCACATCCAAGTGATTGGTTGGCTCATCAAGAACAAGAACGTTACTCTCAGTATTCATTAATTTACACAAACGCACCTTAGCTTTTTCACCACCACTTAAAACCGCAACTTTACTTTCAATATGTTTTTTTGTTAAGCCACAACGTGCCAAAGCAGCACGAACTTCCGCTTGATTCATTGCTGGGAAAGTGTCCCAAATCTCTTCCAAACATGTTTTACCGTTATCACTTTTCACTTCTTGTTCAAAGTAACCAATTTCTAATTTTTCACCGCGTTGAACTTCGCCGTCAATAGCTGGTATTTCTCCCAAGATACTGCGCAATAGTGTTGTTTTACCAATCCCGTTTGCCCCTGTAAAAACTATCTTCTGGCCGCGTTCAGCCCGTAAGTTGAGCGGACGCGATAAGGGCTCAGTATAACCAATTACTAAGTCCTTAGTCTCAAAAATAAGTTTGCTTGAGGTAGCCCCTTTTTTGAAGTCAAACTGTGGCTTTGGTCGCTCTGCACTTAACTCTATCATGTCCATTTTATCCAGCTTTTTCTGACGAGACATCGCCATATTTCGTGTAGCTACACGTGCTTTATTGCGAGCAACAAAATCTTTAAGGTCTGCGATTTCTGATTGCTGACGTTTATATGCTGCTAGCTCTTGTTTTTTCTTCATTTCATAGACAGATTGAAAAGACTCGTAGTTACCAACATAACGATTTAAAGAGCCATTTTCCATATGATAAATGATATTGATAACAGAACTCAAGAAAGGAATATCATGTGAAATCAAGATAAAGGCATTTTCATAGTCTAAAAGGTACTGCTTAAGCCATGCAATATGCTCTTCATCTAAATAGTTAGTTGGCTCATCTAGCATGAGGATTTCGGGTTTCGTCAGCAAGAGCTTTGCCAAAAGAACCTTGGTACGTTGCCCTCCAGAAAGGTCTTCAACATCTCGCTCAAAGCCGATTTCATGAAGCCCAAGTCCACGCCCAATTTCTTCTACTTTAGAGTTAATTTGATAAAAGTCACTTTGTTCCAGAATATCTTGCAGTTCGCCGACCTCTTCCAAAAGTTGTTCCATTTCTTCAGGAGTTACATCCCCCATTTTTAGATAAAGATCATTGATTTCTGTTTCAATATCAAAAAGATACTGAAAGGCGCTTGAAAGAACGTCACGAATCGTTTGCCCTTTTTGTAAGACTGCATGTTGGTCTAAATAACCAACGCGTACTTTTTTGGACCACTCCACTTTTCCTTCATCAGGTTGTAAGGCTCCTGTGATGATATTCATAAAGGTGGATTTACCTTCACCATTCGCACCGACCAGTCCGACGTGTTCACCTTTAAGGAGACGGAAAGACACATTTTCAAAAATCACGCGCTCGCCAAAGCCGTGGGATAAATTTTTTACATTAATAATACTCATATTACAGCTCTTTCTTTTTGCATACTGTTTAATAGTTTAACACAAAAAGTTAAAAGTAGGAAGTTAACACTCACCTCAGTAAAATTTGTTATTTTTTCATTTTTTACTATTATCGCTCTGCTGCCAAAACCCATAAATATTGATAGCTATATCAATAAAAATACTCCTTGCTTTCAATATATTTTTATTGAAGATTAGAGCAGTTTTTTGTATTAAATTCTTTAACTTTATGAAAAAAACTCCTTGCTTGAGGAGTTTTTGGTTTGATATTTGGCTTATTTCAGACAAGCTGTCTGAAAAACATTCTGAAAATCTCTAGACGCTGATTCAATCAGGAAAAAAACATTGCTTTTTCTTTACCCGATTGAACCCTCCATACTATATGAAATCAATCGGTTGAGTTCTACTGCGTACTCCATTGGGAGTTCTTTAGTGAAGGGTTCAATGAAGCCCATAACGATCATATCCGTTGCTTCTTTCTCGGTTAACCCCCGGCTCATCAAATAATACAATTGTTCTTCTGAAATTTTAGATACTTTGGCTTCGTGTTCCAAAGCAACTTGTGAGTTATGTATCTCATTAAATGGAATTGTATCTGATTTGGAAATATCGTCCATGATAATCGTGTCACATTCAATATGGGATTTAGAGTGTGCAGAATTTTTATTGAAGGTTACTTGACCACGATAATTTACAGCTCCACCCGATTTAGAAATAGACTTAGAAATAATCGAAGAACTTGTATTTGGTGCATTATGAATCATTTTAGCGCCTGTATCTTGCTCTTGATTTGCGTTAGCAAAGGCTATTGAGAGCATTGTACCTCGTGCTCCTGGACCATCTAAATAGACAGCTGGATATTTCATAGAGACACGTGAACCTAAATTACCATCAATCCATTCGACAGTTGCATTTGCCTCTGCTTTGGCACGCTTTGTTACCAAGTTATAGACATTATCTGACCAGTTTTGAATAGTTGAGTAACGCATATATCCACCTTCTTCACAGAAGATTTCAACAACAGCAGCATGTAAACTGGCTGAAGAATATGTCGGTGCAGTACAGCCTTCTACATATTGAATAGAAGCGCCCTCATCAACAATAATTAAAGTACGTTCAAACTGACCTGATTTTTCGTTATTAATACGGAAGTAGGCTTGAATAGGAATTTCACATTTTACCCCTTTAGGCACATAAACGAAACTTCCTCCAGACCAAACTGCTGAATTCAAGGCAGCTAATTTATTGTCCGTTGGTGGGACAAGTTTTGCAAAGTATTTTTTGAAAAGCTCCGGATATTCCTTCAGAGCAGAATCCGTATCGGTGAAGACAATCCCCAGTTTCTCAAACTCTTCCTTCATGTTGTGGTAAACAACTTCTGACTCATACTGGGCTGAAGCTCCTGCCAAATAAGCACGCTCTGCTTCTGGGATACCAATTTTTTCAAAGGTTTCTTTTATTTCATCAGGGACTTCTTCCCAAGTACGTGCAGGTTTATCGGTGGGTTTTTGGTAATACACCACATCATCAAAATCAATGTCTGATAAATCAGGTCCCCATTCTGGGAGATCTAATTTTTTGAAGGCTTCGAAGGACTTGAGGCGGAAATCCAGCATCCATTCTGGTTCTTCTTTTGCGGCCGACATTTTACGAATCACGTCCTCTGTCAAACCTGTTCCTGTAGACATGACTAATTCAGCATTATCATGAAAACCAAATTTATATTCTTCTAATACTGGAACTTCTTCTGTCATTATTTTCCTCTCTTTATTTGCATTTTAGTGAGATTCAGATACAGTAGCAGTACCCTCTGTCTCAATCGCTTTTTTCAGGGCATTCCACGCTAGTGTTGAACATTTTACACGTTGCGGAAATTTCGAAACTCCAGCAAGGAATTGCGCATCTCCTAAACGCTCTTGTGCTGGTTCTACGTGTCCTGTCACCATTTCTGAAAAAATCTGTGCCAATTCCAAGGCTTCTGTTTTGGTCTTGCCAATCACAGCTTCCGTCATCATTGAAGCAGATGCTGTTGAAATTGTACAACCGTGCCCACTAAAGGCAATATCGCTAATCTTATCTTCTGTAAACGCAACAGTCAAGCGAATGACATCACCACAGGTTGGATTGTTCAAATCAACAACACAAGCTTGCTGTAATTCACCTGCATGGCGCGGAGCAGAAGAGTGATCAAGAATTACTGCACGGTATAAATTATCTAATTTTGAAAGTGCCATTCTTTTTCTCCAATTTTTTCAATACTATAAGCCGAAAAACTCTTTTGTCTTCAAAAGAGCATCCACCAGTTTATCGCAGTCTGCTTTCGTATTATAAATATAAAAACTTGCGCGAGCTGTTGACGCTTGATCAAGATAATTGAGCAATGGCTGTGCACAATGATGCCCAGCACGTACAGCCACGCCTTCCATATCCAAAGCTGTCGCCAAATCATGAGGATGAAGCCCCTTGATATTAAAGGCAATCACACCACTTCGCTCTTCAACAGCTTCGGGACCATAAATTTCCAATCCTTCAATCGCTTTTAGTTTAGGCATCACATAAGCTACAAGCTCTTGCTCATAACGATGAATATTATCCATTCCTATACCATCAAGGTAGTCAATAGCTGCCCCAAGTGCAATAGCTCCTGCAATATTTGGTGTTCCTGCTTCAAATTTCCAAGGTAACTCCGTCCATGTGGAATGACTTTCATAAACGAAATCAATCATTTCCCCACCAAATTCGATAGGATGCATTTGTTCAAGCAAAGACTCTTTTCCATAAAGAACACCTACTCCTGTCGGACCACACATTTTATGACCCGAAAAAGCAAAGAAATCCACATCCAAATCCTGCACATCAATTTTCATATGTGGTACAGACTGTGCACCATCCACAACAAAATAAGCACCATAATGATGAACCAACTCACCAACTTCCTTAATTGGAGTAATTGACCCTAAAACATTCGAGGCATGTGTTAAACTTACAAATTTTGTCTTAGATGTCAGCTTTTCTTTTAAGTCATCAATATCCAAAGCACCATCTTTGAGATAGACAATTTTTAAAATTGCTCCTGTTTTTTCGGCAACTTGTTGCCAAGGTACAAAGTTTGAGTGATGCTCTGCAACAGAAATAATAATCTCATCCCCTGCTGTTAGGACTTGCTCCGCAAATTTTGAGACCCAGTTTAAACTCGTTGTTGTGCCGCGAGTAAACAATATTTCTTTCATAGATGCAGCATGAATAAACTTTCGAACCTTTTCACGAGCCGCCTCATAATCGGCAGTTGCGCGCTCTGCCAAGGTATGAACTCCACGATGGACATTCGCATTATCATGTTCATAATAGTTAGCCAAAACATTTAAAACCTGCTGTGGCTTTTGAGTAGTGGCTGCATTGTCCAAGTAAACTAATGGCTCATCATTAACTTTTTGGTTAAGAATTTTAAAGTCTTTTTTTAAGTCAATCATCAGATTGCCAACTTTCTCTCGATAATTGAAATAAATTCATCACGAACAGCTTTTATTGGAATTTCAGTTACAACTGCACCAAGGAATCCACGAATAACAAGACGTTTGGCAGTTGTTTCATCTAAGCCTCGACTCATAAGGTAGTACATATCCTCAGGGTCGACTTGACCGATAGAAGCCGCATGTCCTGCGGTTACATCATTTTCCTCAATAAGTAATATAGGGTTTGCATCACTACGGGCACGATCTGAAAGCATTAATACTCGACTTTCCTGCTGCGCATCCGCTCCCTTGGCTCCGCGCATAATCTGTCCAATTCCATTAAAGGTCAGTGTTCCTCTATCAAGAATAACCCCATGTTGCAAGATATGTCCTACTGAGTTACGGCCAAAGTTTGTCACACGAGTATCAATCCCTTGGATTTGTTTCCCCATAGAGAGACCAACTACTTTAATTTGAGAATGACTTCCATCACCTTTAAGATCACTGTCAAAGTCACAAATAACGTTGCCATCATTCATTGTTCCGATAGACCAATCGATTGTGGCATTGTTTGCTAGATGACCGCGACGACTAATATAAGCTGTTACATGTTCTCCTAAACGGTCAATAGCAGCAAATTTCACTTGCGCACCTTCAAGGGCAATAACTTCGATAGAAAGATTACCTGTGACCTTAACATTCCCGTCACCTATACTTTCTAAACGTTCCAAATAATCAAGCTTACTATTACGACCAGCAATAATTAAAATGTGCTTATTGAAAGGTAAATTTGAATTGGAATCTTGATAGAACTTTGCTTCTACAGGCACGTCAATTTCAACATTGTCCGGTATATAGAGGACCGCACCAGAGTTAAAACTGGCCACATTGCTTGCCGCTAAACGATCTTCTTTATAACTTACAGCTTTGCCAAAATATGTTTCAACCACTTCAGGGATTTCTTCCATTGCTGAGGCAAAATCCGTGAAAATCACACCTTTTTCAGCCAAATCTGGACGCATTTGCTCCATAACATTTTGACTGCCTACTTGTATCAAAAGAGGGTGATTTGGTAATTCTGTAAAGCTTGGCACGTTTCCACTCGGCTCAGAATCTCCTATCTCTATATTATCCAAGCCCCAACGATTGAATTTTACACGCTCAATATTGGGCATCTCTAACTCTGTCATAGCCTCAAAAGCTGTTTGACGGAGCTCTGATAACCAGTCTGGTTCAGCATGCATGAGCGAGAAATTTTTTATTTTTTCATTCATTTAATTGTATCTCCATGATATGTTTGATGTTTAAGATTATCTGTCTTTTAACACCTCACACGACCTCAACTTATGCTTCTTCCTTATATTCAATCCCTAATTCCTCAGAGATTTTAGCATAGCCTTCTTTTTCAAGACGTTTCGCAAGTTCAGCTCCGCCTGTCATAACGACACGACCTTCCATCATGATATGAACAACATCTGGGGTAATATAGTCAAGCAAACGTTGATAATGGGTAATAATAAGAGCACCAAAACTATCACCACGCATAGCATTCACACCTTTTGAAACTACCTTAAGCGCGTCGATATCTAGCCCAGAGTCAATTTCATCCAAAATAGCAAAAGTTGGTTCTAACATCAAGAGTTGGAGGATTTCATTACGTTTTTTCTCCCCACCAGAGAAGCCTTCATTGAGGTAACGTTCTGCCATCTCTTCTTTCATGTTGAGTAATTCCATATTTTGGTCCAATTTTTTAATGAAATCCATAACAGAAATTTTATCATCTTCGGCACGTTTAGCATTGATGGCTGCACGCATAAATTCAGCGTTGGTAATTCCTGGGATTTCTGATGGATATTGCATCGCAAGGAATAACCCCAGACGTGCACGTTCATCGACTTCTAATTCAAGAACATTTTCACCATCAAATAGAATTTCTCCTTCAGTGACGGTGTAACTTGGATTTCCCATAATTGCTGCTGACAAGGTTGATTTCCCTGTACCATTTGGTCCCATGATTGCATGTACTTCATTGGTATTAATTGTAAGGTCTACACCCTTGAGGATTTCTTTGTCTTCAATACTTACATGAAGATTTTTAATTTCTAAAGTTGCCATTCTTACTCCTTCAATTCATAAGTAAAATATCTTTTACACTTCACCCTCCATTATAACAAAAAAAACAGACGAAAAGCTCATTTCCGTTCTGTTTTGTCGTGTTTATATTTTCTTTTATGTTTCTTACTTATGATCTGCTCTCGGTACTCAGAGCTGCCAATAAACCTCAAAATATTCAGGAAAGGTTGTCGATCTTTTCCAAGTATACCGACCAAGTCAATAAAGAGCCCAAGTCCAAGTAGCAAAGCAATAATTAAGAATATTCCCCCAACCCGGCTTGACACTTGTAGTATCAATGAGATAAATGCAAAAATCCCTGCTATACCATAAATAACTAATACGGCACCTCGGTGAGTAAATCCAATAGACATCAAACGATGATGCAGATGCATTTTATCAGCACTGGAAATTCTTTGTTTATTTAGTTTACGCCGCACCATCGCCACGATAGTATCTGTTAATGGAACCCCTAAAATCAAGAGTGGCGTAAGGACAGCTACAGCAGTTGCATTTTTTAATCCCTGCAGCGAGACGACTGATATCATAAAGCCTAAGAATAAGGCTCCAGTATCTCCAAGGTAGATTATTGCTGGATGATAGTTATACGGGAAGAATCCCATAATAGCTGCAACTAAGGTGAAAATAGTAATAGGCAAGAAGATGCTTGACCCTGGCAAAAAGAAGTAGGATACAATCCCCATGGTAAATAGTGAAATTACGGAGACACCACTGGCTAAACCATCTAGTCCGTCGATTAGATTAACCGCATTTGTAATCGAAACAATCCAAAAAACGGTAAAAATAAAAGATAACCAAGCGGGAAACTCAAGAAAAGGACCACCAAAAGGAATTTTTAGATTATCAAAGCGTGCATGGGTAAAAAACCATGTGATTGACGCAGCGAGGAGAAGCCCAGCCATCTTCATCTTAGGTGAGATTTCTTTGATGTCATCAATCAATCCCGTCAAAACAACAATACCGCCAGCGATAATAAAAGGGACAATGTACCTAATATAAGTCACAAACTGGGGCTTAATTCCTGCAGCCAACTGTTTGGGACTCATTAGCGGAAGCTGTGGATAAACAATTATCGGAAGGATAAAAAGCGTCGCAATTGCAAAGGATGCAAAAATAGCTAAACCACCTGCTGAGGGCATTATTTTTGTATTTACACGGCGCTTATTGGGTTTATCGACAGCTCCAATTCGCCGGGAAACAAAGGTCATTAATGGGGTGAAAATCAAGGACATCCCAAATGTCACAAAGAGCACAATGAAGAACTCTACTGTGAAGGGAATACCCTTAATTGGGATTTCTTTTATGGTATCTATCATATCTTAAATTTTAGAGAGAACTTCCAAAGCACGAGTATTTATTAATATCTCGCCGTATTCTTGTAGTGTTTCGCGACTGTTAATAGTCTCCTGTCCGTATTCTAACATTCGAGCACGCATTGAACTTACGGCAGTCTTGCCTTTTGATTTTTGATTATCCAAAATGATCAAGTAAAATTTGTCTTGATAACTGTAAAGTTCAGATTCTTCTGCTTGAATTTTAACATTTTTTACTGCCGTTAAAAGTTGCGACATATTTTCAAATTCTAGGGAATAGAAGACAAAATCGGGATCTGGTTTAGTCTCTACTTTCGCTTCTTTAGTTTCAGTTGTATCTGTATCTGCCATTGCGCCGCCGTTTTGTTTTAAATCTTCTACACGTCCAAAGAAATCCGTCATGAGTTGCTCAAATTCTTCGGGATCATCCGGTAGATTATTGGGATCAATATCAATATTTTCTTCGGTTACAATAATATTTACACCTTTAGGGAAAGGTTGTATTTGGAAAGTCAAAAGACCTGATGAGAATCTTTCCTCAAGTCCCAGCTCTTCTACTAATTCATAGAAAAGATTTTCAACCATCGACTGGTTAGTAAAAAAATCTGAGAGTTTGACATCATGATCAACCAAATCTTGAAAGGTTAGGCTAATCTTTATCGTTTTTTCGTTTATTTCTTCGTATTGCATATCTTTAACCTATTATTCTTAATTATCCTCAATGAACACACTAACTTTTAGTTTACATTGCAGATTTGTTTTCACTTATATTTAACTGTTTCTTCTAATTATAACATATAAAAGGCGGTTCGCGCTTTTTGCCATACAATAGGCTTTTTTTCTAATTTTTTTGTTACTTTTACGAAATTTTTTGTATCATTAGAAATTATTATGTTATTTACCTCTAAAATATAATTTTTTGATAAAATAGTTCTATGATTTATTACATTCTTGCCAATCCCAATGCTGGTTCTCGCAAAGGGGAGCGTTCATTGAAACTTTTACTGCCTTATCTAAAAAAAGAGGGGCTCACTTACAAACTCTTTGCAACAGACAATACTGGGCAAGAAGAAACTATTATACAACAAATCCTAAAAGAAAAAGCAACAGAAGATCAGCTTATTATTTTAGGAGGTGATGGTACTATATCGTTGGCTCTCAATGCTTTACCTGAAGATCTCTCTTTTGGTTACATTCCTTCAGGTTCAGGCAATGATTTTGCTCGGAGTTTGGGGCTCTCTTTTGACCCTATCCAAGCTTTCAAGAATATTCGTCAAAATAAGACCAGAGAATTCTACGTTATGCACTATAAATCTCAATCATTCTCTGGTTATGCGCTTAATAATGTAGGAATCGGTTTAGATGCAGCCATTGTCAAAGCAGCTAATGGAGGACGTATGAAAAGTTTCCTGAACTTTCTGAAGTTAGGAAGACTTTCTTACTTCCTGACTGCGCTTCATGTTTTATTCAGCAAAACTCCGTTTGAAATTAGCATTTATAATATGAAAAATGTTTTTAAATTTGACAATGCTTTTCTCCTGACTTTTACTAAACACCCCTATTTTGGCGGTGGTATTCAAATTGCTCCTGAAGCTACTAATCTTAATCAAGAAATTCATTTGGTTGAGTTGGACAGACACAGTATTCCAAAAATATTTTCTTTAATTCCTAGCGTACTTAAAGGCAAGCATTTAGAAAATGATCTTTTCCATCATAGTGTGTCCACAGCAGCTTCAGTAACTTCGCAGTCTATTCAACCTGTTCAAATCGATGGTGAGTCGTTCACTATCCAAGCTAATGACACTTTGACTCTAACTTCTGAAAAACGAAAGATCATTTGTTAATAATATACCGGACACCCTTCTCTTCAAATAAGAGCTCAACTTCCGGTTTCTTTTTACAAAAAAAAATAGCGATTTAACATCGCTATTTTTTATTTTACTTCACTTCTTCAATTTCTGTTTCTGAAACAGTTACTTCTGGAGCATCTGATAAATCTGACAATGGCTCAAGATTACGGTAACGGAACATACCTGTACCGGCAGGAATAATCTTACCGATAATAACATTTTCCTTAAGACCAAGCAAGTGATCTTCTTTACCGTGGATTGCAGCATCAGTCAAGACACGTGTCGTTTCTTGGAAGGATGCAGCTGACAAGAATGAATTTGTTTCCAAGGAAGCTTTGGTAATACCCATAAGAACAGGACGTGCTGTCGCTGGTGTTTTACCTGAAAGGAGAGCTTCTTCATTGATTTTTTCAAAGTCAGAAATATCCATAAGTCCACCAGGCAAGATATCAACATCACCAGTATCCATTACGCGGACTTTACGAAGCATTTGGCGAACCATAACCTCGATGTGTTTATCTCCGATTTCAACCCCTTGTGAACGGTAAGTTTTTTGAACTTCGCCGAGCAAGTAAGTTTCAACAGATAAAGCATCACGTACTTGAAGCAAGTGTTTAGGTTCAATTGAACCTTGGATCAATTGGTGACCACGGTGGATAAATTCACCTTCTTCAACCATAAGTACATCAGCCATTGATACTGTGTATGAACGTGTATCTGTTTTACCTTTAACTGTGATTTCACGTGTACGTGTCGCAGCATCTTCCACAATAGATTCAACCGTACCAGTAACTTCGGTAATGATTGCTTCCCCTTTAGGATTACGTGCTTCAAAGATTTCTTGTACACGCGGCAAACCTTGAGTGATATCTGAACTTGACGCAACACCACCCGTGTGGAATGTACGCATTGTCAACTGTGTACCAGGTTCACCGATTGATTGAGCGGCGATTGTACCAACAGCTTCACCAACTTCAACAGCTTCACCTGTTGCCAAGTTTTTACCGTAACAGTGTTTACATACACCATGTGGTGTTTTACATGTAAATACTGAACGAATTGTAACTTCTTTGATACCTGCAGCAACGATTTGCTTCGCGATATCTTCTGTAATCAATTGATCATCACCAATAATTACTTCACCAGTTTCTGGATGTACAACTGTTTTGCGTGTATAACGTCCTTCAAGACGTTCAACCAACGGTTCTACCATTTCTTTACCAGTGGCAATATCAGAGATCAAGAGTCCACGGTCTGTACCACAATCCACTTCACGGATGATAACGTCTTGAGCGACGTCAACCAAACGACGTGTAAGATAACCAGAATCGGCAGTCTTAAGGGCCGTATCGGTCATACCTTTACGCGCACCGTGAGTTGAGAAGAACATTTCCAAGACAGAAAGACCTTCACGGAAGTTAGAAATGATAGGCAATTCCATGATGCGTCCATTAGGAGCAGCCATCAAACCACGCATACCGGCCAATTGTGAGAAGTTGGAAATGTTACCACGGGCACCAGAGTCCATCATCATAACGATTGGGTTAGTCAAATCTTGTTCTTCAATCAAGCGTTTTTCAAGTGTATCTTTTGCACCACGCCAAACATCAGTAACCGCATTGTAGCGCTCATCATCAGTAATCAAACCACGACGGAATTGTTTAGTGATTTGTTCTACACGTTTGTGTGCAGCACCAATGATTTCTGCTTTTTCAGGAACCACAGGAATATCCGCGATACCAACTGTTAAACCAGCCAATGTTGATTGGTGGTAACCTAAGTTCTTGAGCAAGTCAAGGAACTCAGAAGTTGTTGTTGTACGGTAACGTTTGAAGACTTCAGCGATAATATTACCCAAGTGTTTTTTCTTGAATGGCAAGACTGTATCAATTTCAGCTAAACGTTTATGGATATCTTCACCAGGTTCCATGAAGAAACGGTCATCCGTTTGAGTTGTGATATTCTCATCGGTATTTTCATTCAAGTAAGGCATACCTTCTGGATAAATTTCATTTCCTTCAGGCATGATTGAGTTGAACATTACTTTACCGACAGTTGTAATCAAGATTTTACCCTTTTGGAATTCTGTCCAAGGTTTATTCATTGATTGTGTTGCAATACCAATACGTGTATGCAAGTGAACATATCCATTACGCATTGCAATTTCAACTTCTTCAGGATTAGAGAAGATCATACCTTCTCCTTCACGTCCTTTAGCTTCCATTGTCAAGTAGTAGTTACCCAAGACCATATCTTGAGAAGGTGTAACGACTGGTTTACCATCTTTAGGGTTAAGGATGTGTTCAGCAGCAAGCATAAGCAAACGTGCTTCGGCTTGCGCTTCTTCTGACAATGGAACGTGGATCGCCATTTGGTCACCGTCAAAGTCGGCATTATAAGCTTCACAAGCTAATGGGTGCAAACGCATTGCACGACCGTCAATAAGTACAGGCTCAAAAGCTTGAATACCTAAGCGGTGAAGTGTAGGTGCGCGGTTAAGAAGAACAGGGTGTTCCTTAACAACTTCTTCAAGGACATCCCAAACTTCAGCATCTTGGCGCTCAACTTTACGTTTAGCCGCACGGATATTAGCAGCCATTTCACGTTTTACTAATTCGGACATTACGAATGGTTTGAAGAGTTCAATAGCCATTTCACGTGGGACACCACATTGGTACATTTTAAGTGTTGGACCAACCGCAATAACTGAACGACCTGAGTAGTCTACACGTTTACCCAACAAGTTTTGGCGGAAACGTCCTTGTTTACCTTTCAGCATGTGGCTGAGGGATTTAAGTGGGCGGTTTCCGGCACCTGTGATTGGACGTCCACGACGACCATTGTCAATCAATGTATCAACAGCCTCTTGCAACATACGTTTTTCATTTTGGACGATAATATTTGGGGCATTAAGCTCCATCAAACGTTTCAAACGATTATTACGGTTGATAACACGACGATAAAGGTCATTCAAGTCAGATGTGGCAAAACGTCCACCATCTAATTGAACCATTGGACGAAGATCTGGTGGAATAACCGGTAATACATTAAGCACCATCCATGCTAATTTATTGCCAGATTTTTTGAAGGCTGTCAATACATCTAAACGACGGATGATTTTCACACGACGTTGTCCGCTAACATTTTTTAGTTCTTCTTTAAGTTCAGCAACTTCTGCATCAATATCCACATCGTTAAGCAAATCTTGGATAGCTTCTGCTCCCATTTTTGCAACAAATGAACCAAAACCATTTTTCAAAAGTTGTTCACGATATTCACGTTCTGTCAAAAGTTGTTTCTTTTCAAGATCTGTTTCCTTAGGATCAATAACGACATAACTTGCGAAGTAAATAACTTCTTCAAGAGCACGTGGGCTCATATCAAGAGCAAGCCCCATACGTGATGGAATCCCTTTGAAATACCAGATGTGTGAAGTTGGTGCTGCCAACTCGATGTGGCCCATACGTTCACGACGAGCTTTCGCTGTCGTTACTTGAACACCACAGAGTTCGCAGACTTGGTTTTTGTAGAAAACGCCTTTAAGCTTACCACAAGCACATTCCCAGTCCTTTTGTGGACCAAAGATACGCTCATCGAAGAGTCCTTCGCGTTCAGGTTTTTGCGTACGATAGTTGATGGTTTCTGGTTTTTTGACTTCACCAAATGACCAGTAACGAATTTTTTGGGGAGATGCGATACCAATTCGCATACTCTCAAATTTATTTACATCGACCAATGTTTTCTCCACTTTCTTTGTATTTATTTCTTTTCTGTTGAATGTTTTTCTGCTGGAAAAACATTCCTGTGAAGACCACTATCTGCATTTTAAATACACAGCTTTGTCCGAAATTCTTCTATCAGCGGACAAAAACTCGTACGGCAGGCGGTAATGTAGAACCTATTTAAATAAATAGGTTCTACATTACCGCCTAGCGCACTTGCACAGCGGTTTACCTTAAAAGGCTTTTATACTAAATTTATTACGACGAGGTATGCCCGCCTTTACAAATTTCTTGTTCACAGAAAAGAACAATTATTTTTCTTCTTTTGCTTCGCTAATCAATGCTTGTTCAGTTTCTACTGCCTCAGTAACAATTTGCTCCTGAGCTTCAAGCATTTCTGGTGTAATGTCAATATTTTCTTGACGAACTTCGATTTCATCATCCAGTTCACGAAGATCAAGGACATTTTTCTCACCATCAAGGACTTTAAGATCCATACCAAGTGCTTGCAATTCTTTTACAAGGACACGGAAGGATTCAGGAAGACCTGGTTTAGGAATACGTTCGCCCTTAACAATCGCTTCATAGGCACGTGTACGTCCAATAACATCATCTGACTTATAAGTCAAGATCTCTTGGAGGACATTTGCCGCACCATAAGCTTCAAGAGCCCAAACTTCCATTTCCCCGAAACGTTGTCCACCAAACTGTGCTTTACCACCGAGTGGCTGTTGTGTAACAAGTGAGTAAGGACCAACGCTACGTGCGTGAAGTTTATCATCAACCATGTGGTGAAGTTTAATCATGTACATAACACCAACAGAAATACGGTTATCAAAAGCTTCACCTGTACGTCCGTCATAAAGTACTGTTTTGGCATCGTCAGCCATCCCAGCTTCTTTAACAGTGTTCCAGATATCTTCATCACTTGCACCATCGAAGACTGGTGAAGCAATATGAATACCTAATGTACGTGCAGCCATACCTAAGTGGAGTTCCATAACTTGTCCGATATTCATACGAGATGGGACACCAAGTGGATTCAACATAATATCGATTGGTGTACCGTCTGGTAAGTAAGGCATATCCTCTACAGGAACGATATTTGAAACGACACCTTTGTTACCGTGACGTCCGGCCATTTTATCCCCAACGTGGATTTTACGTTTTTGTGAAATGAAGACACGTACCAATTTATTCACACCTGATGGCAATTCATCACCATTTTCACGTGTGAAGACACGAACATCATGCACGATACCGCCACCACCATGTGGTACACGGAGTGATGTATCACGAACTTCACGTGCTTTTTCACCGAAGATAGCACGAAGAAGACGTTCTTCAGGTGTTGGATCAGTTTCACCTTTTGGTGTTACTTTACCAACGAGCAAGTCCCCATCTTCAACCTCAGCACCAATGCGGATAATACCGTCTTCGTCTAAGTTTTTAAGGGCTTCATCACCAATATTTGGAATTTCGCGTGTAATTTCTTCAGGGCCAAGCTTTGTATCGCGTGTTTCTGATTCATACTCTTCAATAGCAATAGATGTATAAACGTCATCTTTAATCAAACGTTCAGACATGATAATAGCATCCTCGAAGTTATAACCTTCCCAAGTCATGTAAGCCACAAGTGGGTTTTGGCCGAGTGCCATTTCTCCTTTTTCCATTGATGGGCCATCACCGATGATATCACCAGCTTCTACTTTATCGCCAAGTTCAGCAAGTGGACGTTGGTTATATGAAGTCCCTGAGTTAGAACGACGGTATTTCATGATGTTATAAATATCAAGCTCACCTGATGTACGACGGACACGTATTTCGTCAGCATCTACATATTCAACAGTACCATCATGTTTAGCAATCACAGCAGCACCTGAGTCACGTGCTGTTTGATGTTCCATACCTGTACCAATCCAAGGTGCATGCGGATCAATCAATGGAACGGCTTGACGTTGCATGTTGGCACCCATAAGCGCACGGTTGGAGTCGTCATTTTCCAAGAAAGGAATACAAGCTGCTGCTACCGCAATAACCTGTTTAGGAGAAACGTCCATGTAGTCTGCAGTTGAAGCATCAACCTCAATATTGTTACCAACGTGACGTGCCATTACTGTTTCGTTGACAAATTTATTATCATCCGTCAATGGTGAGTTAGCTTGGGCAACTGTGTAGTTGTCCTCTTCGTCAGCTGTCAAATACTCGACTTCATCCGTAACTGTACCCGTTGCACGATCAATACGACGGTATGGTGACATAATAAAACCATATTCATTGATTTTGGCATATGATGACAAGTTGTTGATCAACCCGATATTTGGTCCCTCAGGAGTCTCGATTGGACACATACGGCCATAGTGAGTGTAGTGAACGTCACGTACTTCATATGAAGCACGGTCACGTGAGATACCACCAGGACCTAAGGCAGAGAAACGGCGTTTGTGTGAAAGCTCTGACAAAGGATTGTGTTGGTCCATAAATTGTGACAACTGTGATGAACCAAAGAATTCTTTGATTGCAGCTGTTACAGGACGAATGTTGATCAATCCTTGTGGTGTCATATTTTCATTTTCAGAAGATGACATACGCTCACGGATCACACGTTCCATACGTGAAAGTCCGATACGTACTTGGTTTTGAAGCAATTCACCCACTGAACGGATACGACGGTTACCTAAGTGGTCGATATCGTCAACTTTACCAATACCTTCAGAAAGACCTAACCAGTAGTTGATGTTAGCAATCACATCTGCAGGCATCAACACACGATTTTCTGCAGGAATTTGACCGTTAGAAATCAATGTCACTACACGTTCTGGATCTTTTGGAGAGTAAACTTTCAATGTTTGAAGTTCAATTGGTTCTGGAATAACAGCATCTTCAGATGGTTGATAAACTGTTGTATTAAGACCATTGTCCAAAAGGTTTTCGATAGAATCTAAAACATCACGTGTTACGAGAGTATCAGATTCAACGAGAATTTCGCCCGTTTCAGGGTCAACGATAGGCTCAGCCAAAGTCAAACCGAGGATGCGGTTTTTAAGGGCAAGTTTTTTGTTGAATTTATAACGACCAACAGGTGCAAAGTCGTAACGACGTGGGTCGAAGAAACGTGCAATCAAAAGTCCACGTGAGCTGTCCGCTGTTTTAGGTTCTCCCGGACGAAGGCGGTCATAGATATCTTTAAGAGCTTCTTCAACACGAGTGTCTGAAGGGTTTTTGTGAACATCTTTACCTAATGTTGTATTGAGGAGTTCACTTGGTCCCATAAGTTCAAGGATTTCATCGTCACTACCAAAACCAAGTGCACGCAACATTGTGGTAAATGTTAACTTACGTGTACGGTCAATACGTACATAACCAACACCCTTAGCGTCTGTATCTAATTCAAACCACGCACCACGGTTAGGAATAGTTGTATGACCATAAGATTCCAACCCATTTTTATCTGTTTTAAGGTGGAAGTATGAACCTGGGCTACGTACCAACTGGCTGACGATCAAACGTTCAGAACCGTTGTTGATGAATGTACCCATTTCAGTCATAAGTGGGAAATCACCGAAGAAAACTTCTTGTGTTTTCAATTCGCCTGTTTCTTTATTTACAAGGCGGAAAGTCACATGAATTGGTGCAGAATAGTTTGCATCGTGAGCACGGGCTTCATCCACAGTGTATTTAGGGGCTTTCATTTCATATCCAACAAATTCAAGCTCCATTGTGCCCGCAAAGTTGTCAATTGGAAACATTTCTTTGAAGACGTTAGCCAAACCTTCGTCAAGGAAGTTTTGATAACTTGCTGTTTGAACTTCGATCAAGTTCGGCAAACCAATTACTTCTTTGATTCGTGAAAAACTGCGTCTTGTACGGTGTTTACCGTATTTTACGTCATGTCCTGCCAAGTTGATTCTCCTCATTCTATTTTTCCAGTTTTTCTGGATGTGTTATACAAGATTTGTCGATTTTAAGTTTCTTATGAAAAATTCTGAAAAGTCAGTAGTTTGTCTTTTTCATTACTTTTTCGATTTTTCATAGTTCAGAAACGGCAAAAAAGCAACGAAAACTTGACGTTTCGTTGCTTACAAAACCCATGGGGACAATATTTCCCACAGAATTTGTCGACAAACCATTACCCTATATTATATCATTTATCGACTGTATTTACAAGGTCTAAATTCCTTTTAATTACTTTTCTTTGGGATTAACTTTACCTCTATCTGTCACTTCAACACCTTCTAATTTCAACAAACGAATTTGTTCAATACGTCCTTCACCATGCAAACCTATTGTGCCATCTGATCTGATGATGCGCCACCATGGCAAGTGATGTGTTTTTGATAAACCGTGGAGAACTCTAGCAACTTGCCGCGCGCCATTTATTAATCCGGCTCGCAATGCAATATCTCTGTAAGAGCTCACTTGACCAAAGGGGACTGCTTTGATTTCCTTCAGTATTCGTTGAGTTTCTGGCTTAAGATCTTTAAGTTCTTTTACCATATTTTTACACGTTGGTCAGGTGCGCGGTACATACCGTCGCTTTCTTGCACGTCAAAAGTTTGATAGAACTCTTCTAAGTTTGTTGGTGGAATATTGGCACGCAATTTCGCCGGAGCATGAACATCCATTGAAAGTAGCATTTGTTGAAATTCCATGCTGGCTTTCATGCGCCAAATTTTACCCCATTGGCTAAAGAAATCTGCGAGATTAACATCAGCTTCTTTTTGGGCAGCAGCCATCGCAGCTGTTATCCCTCCTTGATCAGCAATATTTTCAGAAACAATCAGCTTGCCATTTGCTGGGCCAGCTTCAGTCGCCACTCCATCAAAAGCTGCAATCATTTCTTCTTGTTTCTTCTCAAAAGCTTCATAATCTTCGTCTGTCCACCATTTGTTGAGGTTGCCATACTTGTCAAACTGTGCTCCATTATTGTCAAAAGCATGCGAAATCTCATGGGCAATTACTGCACCAATACCGCCATAATTTTGACTGGCAGACTGCTCAAGACTATAGAAAGGTGCTTGTAAGATCGCTGCCGGAAAAACAATTGTATTACTGTCAGGACTATAGTAAGCATTGACCATATGAGCAGGCATATGCCACAAAGTCTTGTCGACATCTTCGCTAAATTTTTCATAATGACGGGCAGTAAGCAATTCATCAAAATGACAAGCATCTTCGTAGAGACTACCAGTTCCAACCTTCAATCTACTGTAAATTTCTGGGAGTTTATCAGGGTAGCCAATGAAAACTGTAATCGCACTCAATTTTTCAATAGCCTTATCAATCGTTGCACGACTGAGCCATTCATTTTTATCTAAGCGTTCTTGATAAACTTTTATCATCTCAGAAGTCATATGTTTAACATCTGATTTGGCTTCTTCTCCAAAATATTTCAAGCCATAATAAAGGCCAATCACTTGACTGAAATAACTCTCCGTTACATCAAGTTGATGCTTTTCTTGACTTCTTGCGTCTGCTACATTAGATAAAAATCGACCATATGCAGAGCCTAAAAGTCGTAATTCATCCGAAAGTAAGCCAGTTGCTTTACGTGCAATTTTCACCAGCATCCATGCTTTAATCAATGGCCAATTTTCTTCGTTAATGATATTGTCAAATAAATCATAAAAACGATTTTCAAAGACAACTATTTTTTCAGGCTCAGTGTTAACCAACCCTTTAATAAATGAGTCAAAGTCTATATTTTTAAAATGTCCTACAAACTCCTTAAAAGGAACTGGATTATAGAGATCCGCATATTTAGCCCACTCTTCCGCTGTATTTGCTGATTCCACCAGCAGACTATCAAAAGCTACAGCTTTAGCAGCAATTTCTTGGGCATTTTCTTGTCCAAAATGTTCTAATATTTCTTTAGTATTTTCCTGCCAAAAGTTCAAAAGCTCAGTTTTCCGAGGATGAGCTTCCTCATAGTAAGTTGTATCAGGTAAAATAAGACCAGGTCCAGTGAATCCCAGAGAATGATGCACTGCATCCTTCATGTCTGCATCAACACTGATAGTGAAAGGCAGGGGAGCTTGGGAATGTAAGATTAGGTCAAGTAAATGTATACGAAAATCCTCGAATGAATTAAGATTATTCACCTTGCCCATTTCTCTAGTTACGGCAGAAAAATCGTTTTTGTTACGACTTTCCCAATCTCCCGCCTTTTTGTAAAATTTTATAGCTTCTAGCAGCTCTGGATTTTCCTCTGGAAGTTCCACAGACATGTGCTGCAAATCAGCTGTTAAGTTTTTTTCATTTTCCAATACCAGTTCGTCAAAAGCAGAGATACGAGGTTTGTCAGTTGGTATCTGTGCCTGTTCAAGCCAGTCGGCATTTACTGTTGCAAATAAATCATCTTGTATTCGTGTCATTATAACCTCCTGAAAACGTTTTTTATATTATAACATAAAAGAAAAAGCAAACTTCCGAACAACGCTGCATTCTGAAGTATGCTTTTTTAGACTTTTTAAATTTTTAAATATGAAGTTTTTGTCGAAGTCTTGTGCCTCGGCTCCCCATTAATTTTTCAAGCAATCCTGCTTTGGCTGCAATATAAATGTAGGTGAAGCACCCCCCACCACCAGCCACTGCCACGATAAGCATGGCTTTGAAATGGCCTGGAGAAAGAGGCATCAAAATCAACGAAACTAAGCCGTAAAGAAGGAGAGTCACCACAGCCATAATAGCTGTGATAATCGAGATACCTACAATTCCCTTCAATGTGCTCTTCACTCGGAAGCCCGTAACTTCATGAATCTTACGAATGATTATCCATGTTCCGTACCCGAAGGCAATAGTTGTTGCTACCAGCGGACCATAAGAGTGGAAAATCATAATGGATGGAACTTGCAAAATTAATTTAATCACTAAAGTGATAATGAAATAACGCATTGCCACTTTAGAATAGTGCAAAGCTTGCAAGATTGGGGCAACCATGGTGTACAAGGCCAGTAAGAAACTTTGAAGAACAGCCCAAATAAAGAGCGCAAGCTGCAAACTATTAACTGAACCATAGAAGAGTGTGTAAATTGGGGCAGCTAATATTGTCATCCCTAAGACTGCAGGCAACATAAAGGCCACAAACAGTTGAAAATCGTAAGAAATTAAATGCGCTGTTTCTTTATAGTTTTTCTTGACAAAGTTAGAGGCAATAAGGGGCAAGGCTACAGCTCCTAAAGTCATCGCCTCACCAATAAGAATCATTGTCAGCTTGTCAGTATTAGCAGAAAAGTATGAGAAGAAAACTAAAAGCTGTGTATCACTATAGTCAGATACCCAACGCATGACCGTAACAAAGGTCGCTTGGTCAACAATTTTAAAAATTTGAATGGCAGAACCAATAACGACAAAAGGAATAGCTTGGTAGATGGTTTGTGAAAGGAGGCGCCAAGCACTAATTTTTGTAATACTAGGACCCGGATTAATAATCTTGCCGAGCATATTGTTTTTGATCAAATACCAAAGCAGAACAGCGCAAGAGCCTAACATACCAATGAAGGCTGCTGTTGTAGATTGAACAACTGCTTGTGTCCAGTCGCCACCTGAGAAGCCCAGCTTCATAATCATAAACGTGAATACCAACATCCAGATTACACGGACAACTTGTTCATAAATTTGACTCAAGGCTATTGGCTTCATGTCATTAAGGCCTTGGAAATACCCTCGAATGACTGACATAGCTGGGAAAATTAAAATGGCTAGTGAAAGTGAGCGCATTACCTCTGTGAGGTTTTCTCCCCCACCAGACATAGCTGCTAATACCGGTGCGCCGACATACATTATACCAGCTGCTACAATACCAAGTCCTATCATAAAAATAAAGATGTGACGGACTAATCGATTACTTAGATTTTCATCCCCCATGGCATTGTAATGAGCTACCTCACGCGCAATAGCTACAGGTAGTCCTGCGGTTGAGATCAAGAGAAATAGCGCATAAATATTATACCCCATTGAGAAAAGAGCATTCGCTTCATTATTGTGTTCTCCCATCCACGCAAACCACGGAATGATGTAAATTGCACCCAAGAGTCGTGACGAAATATCTGCTAGAGTGAACCATAAGGTACCGCGCATCATCGTGTCTTGCTGTGCTGCTTTATTGTCTCGAACCTCTTTACGCTTGGTTTCCGCATCCATTTGTTGGAGCTTTTCTTCCATGCTGAGATTATCAGTCATTTCTGTACTATTCATTTTTCTATTTTACCATGAAGTAGGCTTTTTTGACAATAAAAGTTTATATCACGTATTAGATAAAATAAGCTTCATTTCGAACTACAATTTTCAGAAGAATGAGTTTAGTTCCTTTATTTACTAGAACCATGAGATACAATTAGCTTGAAATTCGAGAACGTTCGACACAAAAGCAGCAACGAAAAAAATGACACGGTATAAAAATTAAAATAAGTTATAAGCAGAATAAAAGCTAAGCCTAGAAGCCCTCCAAAAAAATGCTCCTTTATCTGTCGTTGGATATACATTAACTTTAACATACGTATACTGATAAAATAAGCCCGGATTACGATATTCGTTACTATTAAGAAAACCGTTGCCAAGACTACAGTTATATCCATGGACGAAATTACAGTAAAAAAAGAAAGAGCCATTAGGTAAGAAAGAGCCTGAATTTTTGGTAGTTGTTTTTTGTAATAGCTTAGCTCCTCTGGTATTTCCATGAGTGCAACTTTTTGGAAGATGAAGATACCAATGTAACTCAGAATGAAACTTCCCTGAATTACTACCAGAAGTCCTATAAGCGAATCAAAATCCCTGAATGCACTTTCTTCTGAGAGAAGAAGGAGAAAGCTAGACCCAAGAAAAATCATACTGCTATAAAGATATGTTTGGTTATTTTTTTTCATAAGCATCAATAAAAAAGACGGAAATTGCCCATTGTATAGATGGCCGCACCTGATGAAACTCCGATTATAGCACCAATTGTCCAATTCCAAGCGGCAATTGTGGCTATTTTCGCAGCAATAACTCTATAGCTATAGACATAAATTCCACGTGTAATAGCCTTAATTTGTGACCAACCAAAACCTATTGCAGCTAAGGCTCTGCGCATCCCCGCTGAACGATGCCATAAGCCTTCTAAATTTCGCCCCACCATTCGTAGTGAGAAAGCCCGAGGAGCTAATAACGGTAAACTTTGACTCGCTAGAATTTCAACTTCCTTTTGTCTTAAAAAAGTTAGATCAGTATCATCAAAATCTCCAGGTTGGATTGAATTCAAAATTTCTACTTGCTGTTGATTAACTTGAAGATTATTAGCTTTTCCTATCTCTGTCATAGATGGCACAACTGTTGAAAACAAGAGAATACTTACTCCCATAGCCACTATCACTTTTTTGGCTTGTTTTTTCATTAAATTTCCTTTCTGAGAATTTTTTATATGTGAGTTTACCAACAAAAATACGAATAATACTTAACATAGTCCATGAGCCTTATTCCCTTTCATTGCTTATAGTTAGTCTACTACAGAGCTGTTATCAAAGATAGTTATAGCACCCACTCAAATTATTATATATTGACAAGTCTTTGTTGAGTTAGTTAAGGTATGAATTACTACGGTTAAGTTATTCGTTACTCTTTTACCACAGTTTCAAAGCGTAAAGATATTAAAAATATAGGAGACTTTTATGAAAAAAATACTCCCCATTGGAGAAATATATCGTTATTTCCGCACATCGAAAAATTTCGCACTTAAGGAAGCTGCTAAAGACTGCATCTCTACTTCCCAACTCTCTAATTTTGAAAACGGTCGAAGCTATGTTTCCTGTCTTGTATTGCTCTATCTTCTGAATAACATAAACGTCTCTTCTCACGAATTTTTCCATCATCTCAACACCAAGCTCAACCACTTAGACTGGCTTGAAGAACGTGATACAGCGCATTTAAACAGTAATTCACTCCATCTTCAAAAAATTATTCAAAGATATGAAAATTTACTTACCACAAACTCGTCTCTTCCTAAAAGATTAAGCTTGGATAAATTCCGCTTAGAGTCAACTATGAGCCAGATGGATACACACTTCCACTTCTCTTCTAAAAATCTTAATGCTATTAAACAATACTTAAGCAACATTAAGATATGGGGCGAGTACGAGTTCGCTGTGTTAAGTGACGTAGCAGAACTTCTAGACTTAGGCACCTTATCAAGGTTTAGTCATAAAATCTTCAAAACTTCACAATTTAGGAGTATACACGCTCTCACTCAAAAAGCACAAATAAAGGCTGCAATAAACCTCCTGGAGATTTTTATAAAACATAAGCAGAAATACTTAGCAGAGGAACTAATTCACTTTGTGAGTACTTTAAATATTCCAGAAATCAATCTTTTTGAAAGAGTAAATTTCATATATCAAAAAGCACATTTTGAAGTGACTTTTGGAGATGCAAGTGCTATAGAAACAATGAAAAGATGTCAATATATTTATGAACTATGTGAGTCCTATCAAATTGCTCAGAAGCTTGAAAAGGAAATTAAAAACTTAGAGGCTATATTAAAACCTAAAAACTAAAATAATTGTCTTTGCTAAAGCTATCTCCTCCTTATTAACGTAAATATGAAACAGCTATCAAGTTACCAAAACATGAGTGAAAATGATATAATTAAGCCTACATATAAGAAAAGCACCAAACCATATTTAAGTGAAGTGCCTTATAATTTAGCTCTCTTCCAGAGTTAAATGGTATAAAAAAAGGAGGCAGAAAAATCCATGCTCAAAATACAAGATGTTTTAGAAATTCTGAAAAAAGATGAAAACTTCCACGAGATTGTCTTTAAAAAGGAATATTACTATAACTGGGAAGAAGATTTTACCTTCGAACAATTAAGCTATGATAGCCGTAACACTTCTGAATCAACTCTATTTTTTGCGAAAGGTTTAAATTTTAAAGCAGAATATTTAGAAAACTTAGCGGCACCTTTCTACATTTCTGAAATAGATTATGAAGTGGAAATACCTGCAATCATCGTTTCGAATGTTAAGCGCGCAATGAGTCTCTTGGCTCAATCTTTTTATGATTATCCACAAAATGAGCTTAAAATATTAGCCTTGACTGGCACAAAAGGAAAGACTACTTCTGCTTACTTTGCCAAATCAATCTTAGATGAAATGAATGGGCAAAAAACTGCCTTACTTTCTACAGCAGAAACAACTCTTGATGGCAAGACTTTCTTCAAATCTGAGTTAACTACACCTGAAAGTCTTGACTTACTCAAAATGATGCGCCAAGCTGTGGATAACGGGATGACACATCTTGTAATGGAAGTAAGTTCACAAGCTTATAAGACTGAGCGTGTCTATGCTATTAACTTCGATGTTGGTGTCTTCCTTAATATCTCTCCCGACCACATTGGGCCCGTGGAACACCCTACACTTGAAGATTATTTTTACTGCAAGCGTCAACTTTTACATCACTCTGGTTATTTTGTAGCCAACAGTGAAATGACTCATTTCAACGTGATTAAACAAGAGCTAGAAGATCTTAAAATTCCGCATGATTTTTATGGTGAAAAATCTGACAATCAAATCATCGAATCGCATGCACACGATTTTACAACAAGCGGTAAAATAGCTGACCACTTTGACATTCGGTTACTCGGAAAATTTAACCAAGAAAACGCCTTAGCAACAGCTTTAGCAACCCAACATCTAGGAGCCACAATCGAACAAATTAAAAACGGCTTAGCAAAAGCCGTAGTACCTGGACGCATGGAGATGTTGACTACAAAAAATGGTGCACGCATTTATGTCGATTATGCCCATAACGGTATTAGTTTGCAAAACTTAGTGTCTGTTGTTGAACCTCATCATAACGGTAAAATCGTCTTGGTTTTAGGAGCTACAGGTAATAAAGGTGAAAGTCGTCGTAAGGATTTCGGCCAAGTTATCGAAGCACACAAACGCTTAGAAGTCATCCTTACTCAAGATGATTCTAACCACGAAGACCCTAAAGCCATTGCTGATGAAATCGCAAGTTATGTTTCACGTTCCTGTGATTTTGAAGCAGATCGAGCAGAGGCTATAAAACAAGCCATTCAACGTGTGACAGATCAAAATGATGCTGTTATTATTGCTGGAAAGGGTGCAGACAAGTTCCAGTTAGTCAATGATAAACGTGAACCTTATCCTGGTGATAGAGCCGTAGCAGAAAAATTTATTTAAAAATTGCCTCATCGGCATTTTTATGTTTTGGAATAAAAAAAGCAGCCTAAGCTGCTCTTTTTTATTTAGCATTATGTAGTTCATCTTCAGAAAGGTCTGTTAATGAGGCATATTCTGCAGGGTAACGTTTCTTGTAGCGATTCATCATAAAGAAGGCTACCAAACCAAAGATAACTGGACCAGCAATCATTGATACAACTGTTTGGATTGTATCTCCAAGGACTGCAGAGCGTTCAGCAACTGGCAAAGCAAAGTAATCTGTGATAGGTTGGATTACTGTGAAGGCATTTGCAAAAGCAACAACAAGAAATGTTACCGTTACAGCCGCCATCGCTACACCTTTAGATTTATAAAGCGTAAATGGTTTTTCAATATTATCATTGAGCTTGAATTTTGCATAGGCAATAACGATAAAGAGGTAAGGCAATGTCATCGCAACGTTGGCCATGTTTGTCAAGATTGCAAAGAATTTCGCCGCTGCTTCTGCACCACCACCAAGGTTGATGAGCATGTTCAGCAAGATGATAACAAAGACAATTACGAATTGGATAACCATGGCAAATTTTGGCATACCTGATTCTTTATCAAGTTGTCCATAGCGACCAGGCCAAAGTTTATCTGGTGTACCAGAAATAATTTGTTTAACTGGACTGTAGATCAATGTAAAGAAAGCACCCATTAATGAAAGCAACATTGCAAGACCCATGTAACGGGCAAGAATTGAACCGATAACTACCGCACCTGAATGACTCATACCAAAGGCAGCACCGAGGGCTTCACCAAGATATTGCATTGTTACATAACCTGCATTACCAAGGTTAATTGTTCCCGCTTTTACGCCTTCATAGAATGCGCCACCTGTTTGGTAGTTCATGAAGAAACCAACACAGAGAATCATTACCGAATAACCGATAGCAATGATGAGCGCTGATGTTACAACACCACGTGGGAAGTTTTTCTCAGGTTGGTCTGTTTCATCAACCAAACCACCAACAGCTTCAACTCCTCCATATGCAAAGATAGCAAATACCATGAAGGCAATAAATCCAATCGCAGAACTGTTATTGAAGTTAGGGTTAAGACTTGTTACAAAAGCTTCAGCAGTAATCGGTGTTGTTGGGTGCCCATTAAGAATAAGAACTAAAAGAGCACAAATCAGAAGAATTGCATTCAATGAAAGAACAGCAATACCACCAAGTGTAGCGAATTTTTTAACTGCATCTAAACCACGAAGTGCAAAGAAAGTGATTGCAGCTACCCAAATCATGGCAATGATTGAGAGTATCCATGGATCTGGTACGTGAAGCGAGTTACCAAAAATCATGTTTGTGATAGGTACCATGATCCCATTTGAAACGTTGACCATCCATACCAAATATGAAGCGTACCACATAAATGTTCCCACGAAGGCGAATGTTGGTCCAACTGCTTTCTCCATCCAAGAGTAAATTCCACCTTTTTCTTCTTTGAAAGCTGAACCAAGTTCAGTTACCATGAATGCAAAGGGTAGGAAGAAGAATAATCCTCCAACAATATACCATGGAATTGCCGCATAACCCATCATGTAGAATGCACGTGGGATATTGTTAAAACCATATACTGACGTGAAAATCATCAGGCACAAGCCGACAAGAGAAAGTTTCCCTTTTGCTTTATCAGACATCAAATGTCCTCCTTTTTTTATAATCAGTTTAACTGATTGAAAATATTTGTAAATCAAGCAACTAAAAGTACTTGGATAATTACCATAAGTAAAGGCGAGCTGATAGATTAATCAAAAGGCTCACCATTGAAGTATACTGTCTTTTATAAAAGATAGAATAGAACAATCATAACTAGAATTCATTATAATTGTGCGACAATTTTAAGTAAAACCTAAAACAGGCCGCCAGAAGGCGACTTGTTTATTGGTTTATTTAAGAGAAAAGTAAGTTCTCGCGAAAGATTCACTAGTGGAAAGATATTCTTCCCAACCTTAAGAACTATTTTAGCTTATTATACTTTATTTTTCAACTTTAGTATTGAGTTTGAGCATTTCGAGAAGCACATCAACTGCTTTTTCCATGGTTTGTAAGCTTACAAACTCAAAACGACCGTGCATATTTTCCCCGCCAGCAAAGATATTTGGTGTTGGTAAGCCCATAAATGAAATCTTAGAGCCATCTGTACCACCACGCACAGGTTCAATTTTTGGTTCGATGTTCAAGTTTTTCATTGCTTCTTCAGCAAGATCAATGATTGACATGTCTTTCTCAATAACTTGAGCCATATTGTAATATTGATCTTTGATTGTTGCTTTCACACGTTCAGAACCAAGTTCAGCATTCATTTTATCAGCAATTTCTTGCATTAACGCCTTGCGTTCATTGAATTTATCTTCAGCATGGTCGCGAATAATGTATTGCGCGCGTGCTTCTTCGACAGTACCATCTAATTTCAAGAGGTGGAAGAAACCCTCACGTCCTTCTGTTTTTTCTGGTCGATCAAATTCTGGCAATTGAGCATGATAATCCATTGCTAATTGCAAAGCGTTAATCATTGTATTTTTGGCTGTACCTGGGTGAACATTTTTACCTTGAAACTCTAAAACAGCTCCCGCAGCTGAGAATGTTTCATATTCCAATTCGCCAAGGGGTCCACCATCCACAGTATAAGCAAAGTCAACATTGAAATCCTCAACATCAAAGCGATCAGCACCTGTACCGATTTCTTCATCCGGACCAAAACCAATACGGATTTCACCATGTTCAAAATCAGGATTGATATTAATTAAATAATCAGCCAAAGTCATGATTTCAGCAATACCAGATTTGTCATCCGCACCCAGCAATGTTGTACCATCCGTATGGATTAAAGTTTGACCTTTGTAGTTTTTCAAATTTGGAAACTCGGCTGGATCAAGCTTGAAACCAGAATCACCAAGTTTAATAACAGACTCACCATCATAGTTTTCAAGGATTTGTGGATTGATACCTTCAGCATTAAAGTCTGCTGTATCCATGTGAGAAATTAAACCAATTTTACGGACATTTTTGTCTGTCGTCGCTGGGATAGTCCCTACAACATAACCATTTGATTCAAGATAGTGGACATCTTGGATACCAATTTCACGCATCTCATCTGCCATTTTGTGAGCAAAGTCGACAAGAGCCGGAACAGATGGAACAGTTGTTGAATTTTCATCTGAACGTGTGTTCACTTTAACATAATCAAGGAAACGGGGTAACAATTTTTCGTATTTCATTTTTATCCTCCTATGGAAATGAAGTTATTTAATACCTTTGTTTGTTGGATTTGAGCGGAGATGAAGTCTTGAGGAGAATCAAAATAAATCTCTTCAAGTTGAAGTGTGTCATTAAACTCAAGATTTGACATATACTCTCGTTCACCTACTGCAGAGATGTAGCCATATTTTTCTAAAGCTCTAATGAAAATATCTGGTCGGGCTTTGACGACATCTTTACGTGTAAATTTAAGTAAAAAGCTCGTCATGTATTTCAGAGCATACTCAGGATCAACATCACCTATAATTTGATATACCTCTTGCTCAAGTATCGTGAGAGGTAGATGATGTGCCACCTTATAAAAATAGTTAAATAAACTATCAGTGGCCAAATCATATCGACTTGAAAAATGTAACGTGATGGCGTTGGTTTTATTTTGGAGCTTTTGTTGGACAATGGACTGAGCAAGTCTCTGCTCTACTTGACTTCCCGTTGCCACAAAAAAGGGGTCCTCATAGACATTAATAGTTACAGGACTTATTTTTGAAACGAGATCGAAATCGGTATCCGTAAAAACTTTAAAATTATTACCATAACGTTTATCCTTACGCCAGATAAAACCAGCAGCAATGAAGCTATCAAGCTGGCGATCTAAGTTTTTCTCTTGTTCAAAAACTTTATGAATTTGGCGTAACGTTACATCTTCATGCACGTGCAGATAATTAATCAGTTTTAAGAAAAAAGGCTGACAAGTCAGCCTATTTTCATTAAAAACGCGAATAGGCATTATTTGTTAAACTCTTCAGTAAGTTGTGGTACAACTTGCTTTTTACGTGAAACGGCACCAGCTAAGAAAGCATGGTCGTCTTCCAACGTAAAGTGGAAAGCTGCTTCAACTTTATCTTTGTGGCTACCGATTTCGACAATTTCTGAGTTAGAATTTACGATATCTGTAATCATGAAGACAAAATCATCATAATGTTCAACTTCCATTGCTTTCTTGATGGCAACTTTGACATCGTGTAAGCGAGAAAGTACATCTTGAATTTCAACTGTATTTACCTGAGCGATACGGATACGACTGCCATTAAGTTCAAATGTTTTCGCATCAATATCAATGAGTTCATCTGCTGACTTGTTGTCCAAGTTTGTACCAGCTTTGAGCATAGCCATACCATATTCTTGGAGATCAACACCAGCAATTTTAGCCAATTCTTCTGCAACTTTATGGTCAGTTGCGTGGGTTGTTGGTGACTTCAAAAGCAATGTATCTGAAATCAAACCTGAAAGCAAGAGACCAGCCACTTCACGTGGAATCTCAACTCCAGCTTCAAGGAATTTGCGGTAAACAATTGAAGAAGCTGATCCAACAGGTTCAATTGTCATAAATAAAGGAGAAGCAGTATTGAAGTTAGCAACACGGTGGTGATCCACAACGCCAAAGATATTTAATGAAGCAATATCAGCGATTGATTGTTGGAATTCATTGTGATCCGTCAAGATAACTGTATCCACGCCTTCAGCTGCTGCTGATGTTACGACACGTGGTGCTTCCACACCAAAATAGTCCAAGGCAAACTGTGTTTCTTCATTAGGGGTTCCTAATGCAACACATTCTGTGTTCAAAGCGCCAACTGGACGATGGTTACTCAAATATGAGAAACCATAAGATGATGCGATTGCGTCTGTATCTGGTTTTTGATGACCAAAGACAAAAATTTTATCTGACATTTCTGTACCTCATTTTTATATTTATATTCGCTTAATTATATCAAAAAAAGAGGATTAACGCACACTTTCAATCTATTGCTGGAAGTGTTCTTGCATTAATTTGTGTAATGAAAAAACTTGAAAGCCAAACTGGCCTTCAAGTTCCTATCTAATTCTCTCCAAATATTCTTGGTAAGTTTCTGTTTTCATAATCTCTTTTGCATTTGCTACCCGATCTTTTGTTGGAGGTTTAACCCCAGCAAGAGGGTACTTCCAACCAAGTTCGCGCCACTTAAATTCACCCATGGTGTGATAGGGTAGAATTTCAAATTTTAAAACGTTATCTAAAGTTTGAACAAATTCTCCAAGCTTTTTCAAATCTTCATCAATATCGGTTTCGCCTGGTACAAGAACGTGGCGAATCCACATCGCTTGCCCTTTATCCGAAAGGTAGCGTGCAAACTCTAAAATATTTTCATTAGGGTGTCCAGTCAAAGCCTTATGACGTTTTGAATCAATTTCTTTCAAGTCTAGCAATACAAGATCAGTGACTTCAAGAAGTTCGTCAATGCGAGATGTAATATACTCGTCTGTTCTAAATGGTCGTGCTGAAGTATCTAACGTTGTATGAATCCCTAAGCTTTTGGCATATTGGAAAAGAGCAATGACGAAGTCAATTTGCAACATAGCTTCACCACCTGATACAGTGATACCTCCTTTTTCACCCCAAAAGCCACGGAAGCGTAGTGCTTCGTCCATCACATCTTCTACCGTACGTGTAGTTGCTTTTTCATTTTTTAGAGCCCAGGTATCCGGGTTATGACAATATTTGCAACGCATTTGACAGCCTTGCATAAAAACAATGAAACGTACACCTGGACCATCTACAGACCCAAAGGATTCTGTAGAGTGAATCAGTCCCGTTACTTTTTTGGCTTCTTCAATATTTGTATCAGTCATAAGCTTTTCCTCTTCTTCAGTATGCTTTTATCATACCTCAAATCTTACTTATTATCAAATCCTTTTTCTAAGCTCTTAATTTTCCATCATCAAAGAGGTTGACCACAAAAGTAATCACACAAAGAAGCAATGCCAAGAAGAAAACATTATGCACAGCACCAAGAACGATTTGTTCTAATTGACCATGGATTTTCTCTGGTACGACTGCGTTAGAAGCTGTACTGATAAACTCATTGACATTTTTAAAGCTTACTTCTGGGAATTTACTTAGCCCCGCATTAATACCTAGGGAAAAAGCAAGTCCTAATATCCCGGTCATCATCGCTTGACCTAAAGTACGTCCTAATACAACGAGCGAACTTGCTTGTCCAACCATTTCGGCAGGAACCATTTTTTGGGCCAAAAGTGTCGTTGTTGAAAGGATAACTCCCATAACACTTCCTGTGAAAGCCGAAATAACATAGAATCCTTCAATCGGGAAATCGACACTTGAAAGAACTAAAGGGATGTAGACAAGGATAAGAATCCCTACTAAAACAGCATAAAGACGCTTTGGCGCAAAATGCCGCAAGAGAAAACCCACAAAGAAACTTGTCACCATCCAAAATAACGATGTTGGTGTTAAAGCGAGTCCTGCAACAAAGGCTGGAACACGGTAAATGGCTTGTAACCAAATAGGAAAATAAATATTGAAGGCAATCAAGCAGCCACTTAAAAGCATTGAAATAATAATCTGAATACTGAAAGTCCTTGTTTTAAACATTTCTAAATTAAATAAAGGATCGACTGCTTTTTTCTCTGTACGAATAAAAATGATGCTGGCCGTAACAATCAAGAGTAGGAGCACAACTTCCAATAGCCAATTAATAGTGGAAGCTGACATTTCTTGAAACATCAGTAGCAATGAAACTAAAAGTACAGATAGTGTTGCAATTCCTGCCCAGTCCATTGGCTGTTTTGCTGTTTTTTCGTGTACATCCTTGTAACCAAAAATTGTAAGTAGAAGAGTTATGAATCCCAAAGGTACATTAATAAAGAAAACCCAATGCCACCCAAGCGAATCAACAATCCATCCACCAAGCAATGGTCCCACCAAGGCAGAAATGGCCCAAGCTGTATTATTCAGCGCCATAATTTTTGCACGTTCTTCAAAATCAAATAAATCAGCAATAATTGTGAATGTTAGTGGCATCACAGCTCCTGCTCCGACACCTTGAATTGCTCGAAAAATAATAAGAAATAACATGTTTGGTGCAATACCACAAAGTACCGAACCAATTACAAAAGAAACGAGACCAAAGATAAAGATATTTTTTCGGCCAAGGTTATCCGCAAGCTTTCCATAGATTGGCGTAGCAATAGCAGAAATAAGTAAATAAATAGCAAATACCCAGCTTTGTAGTTCCAGCCCTTTCAACTGAGAAATAATGGTTGGCATAGCTGTGGTAACAATAGTAACCTCAACAGATGTCATAAATGTTGCAATAAAAATAGCTATAACAATAGCCAAATGTTCTTTTCTTTTCATATTCCCTCCTCTGTTCCCTATCTTCATTTCTTTTATATTTTATCATAGTTTTTTTCAGAAAGTCAGAACAGCAAAATAAAAGATAGATTAATACAATCTACCTTTTACTTTTATTCAGGAAGCTCTACATCGAACTCCACACGCAGTTTTAATATACGATTTCCATCTACTTCCAAGCTCGTTAATGAGAAATGATCTTCTAAGTTGTCAATCTTACACATCACTTGCTGACCTTTTTCTGGAATTTGACCTGTTTCTGAAAGGAAGAAACCAGCCATTGTGTCCACATCATTGTTGACCAAATGTGTGCCAAATTCGTCATTAAAGTCATTGATGGTCATTTTACCTTGAACCACGTACATGTTCTCACCAATTTTATGAACTTCTGCTTCTGCAATATCTGTTTCATCCTCAATCTCTCCGACGATTTCTTCAATCAAGTCTTCAAGTGTGACGATACCTTCAACGCCCCCATATTCATTCAGCAAAATAGCCATTTGATTTTGAGTATTACGCATCTGGAGCATCAAGTCATCCACAAAGACTGTCTCAGGAACAAAGAGAGGTTCCTGCAACATCTCACGGAAATCAATGTTATCAAAACCATCAGCAAAGCCTCGAGCGAGGATACGTTTGGTATGAATGATCCCTAAAATATTGTCTTTATCATCATCATAAACAGGAACACGGGAGTAAGACTCACTAAGCATTTTTTCAATATTTTCACGCGGATCATCATTGATATCAATCATGAAGGCATCCGTACGTGGAACCATGATTTCACGCGCCACAAGTTCGTCAAGACTAAAAACACCTGTAATCATTTCACGCTCTGAATCATCCAGGGCAGTTTCGTCTGTGTGAACAAGATACTCAATTTCATCACGTGTCATGTCATCGTCACTGCTATCAAACTTAATAGGGAAGATTCTTGCAAGCCCATTAATAGAAATGGTCAGTAACCAAATGAAAGGTTTTAAAACTACACCAATCGCCATCAAGGGGCGGACCATTTTCAAAGCTGCTTTTTCTTTAAGGGCCTGAGCGATACGTTTAGGGAAAAGCTCACCAAATACAATCGTGAAGAAAGTCAAAATAACCAAGATAATGATTTTACTTAATGTTTGTGCAAAACTTGAATCACCAAACAATGGTGCAAGCTGTGCAGCTAATGTATCAGCCAAACTTGCACCTGCCACAATATTCAAGAAGGTAATCCCAACTTGAACGGTTGACAGAAAGTGTGTCGGATTATCGATTACACTAAGTAAGTATTGATATTGTTCATCGCCTTCACTCGCTTTTTGCTCTACTCGCGATCGCGATAGAGAAACAAGTGCCATCTCACTTGCTGAGAAAAACGCATTCAAAGCAGTAAGAAAAACAAGTAATAAAATCTGTAAAATTATCGAGGTGCTCTCGGGGTCAGGGTGTGCCATTTTTACTCCTATTTTTTAGTAATATGAAAACTATTATATCATAGTTTAATCGTTTTGAAATATTTTTTTCTTTTCTTGCTCTCTATGATTATGCCATAAGCCAGCAAGGAACTTCACAATTTCTTTAACTAATGAATATACAGGTACGGCAATAATCATACCTAGAATACCATACAAACTTCCTGAAACCAACATCAAAACCATAACAGTCACAGGGTGAACGCGTACGGCATTACCTACAATCTTGGGATATACAAGGTTCCCATCAATCTGTTGTAGGATTAAGACATAAGCTACGGCGAGTACAGCCGTCCAAGGTTGTGTAAATGCCAAAGTAAAAATTACTGGCAATACACCGATGTAGGGGCCTGCATAAGGAATCAAGTTAGTAATAGCCGAAAAACTAGCAAATAAGAAAGCATAAGGGATACCAAATAACATATAGCCTACAAAGACAAAGACGAAGACCAAAAGTGAGTCCAAAGCCACACCGGAAATATAACGTGATATTGTCGCATTCATCTTCTCGAGAAGTTCAACAAAGCCAAGTGGGTCTTCCCGAAAAATTGTACGTTTCAAAGAAGGAAGTAGTTTTTCGCCGTCTTTCAGCATGTAATACAGTAAGATAGGAACTAAAATAGCAACCATAACCACTGAGGAAATGATACTTACGATGCTCCCAACACTGTCCGTCAAGTTTTTCAGTAAGTTATTCAGGATATCAGTATAAGACACATTGATATTGCTAATCATACCATTAATATCCATCTGGCGATAAAGATGAGCAAAACGCGGATCATCTTGTAAAGATTCAATCCAATGACGAAACTCAGGAAAAGCTTTTGTGCTAGCATCAATAAGGCTGCTTAACTGAGAAACCACGTTAGGAATGATAGAAGCAACACTCCAAACTACAATCCCTAGCAAAGTAATCAAGACAATCAAAATTGCAAAGAAACGTTTAATTCTCCAACGTTTCTCCATATAAGTTACTACAGGTTTGAAGATGTAGTAAAGAAAACCCGCAATGATGAAGGGAATAAAGAGTAAGGCCAGAAGAGTTTTGACCGGTTGGAAGAGAAACTCTAGTTGCATGAGCATAAAAATAAGCAGGGTCGCTGCTAAAATTTCCACTGTCCAAAAAAATAATTTACTATTTTTAAACATAATTTCCTACTAATAAGGGCAACAGGCACCCTTTCTTTTTTTTTAAAGCTATTTATATTATAATTGAAATAAGATTTTTACGCAAATTCAAGATTTCGGGAGGAAATTTATGCAAATCAAGCAAACCCGTGACACCATGTCGGAAATTTACTGTGATGCACTGCGCATTCGTAATACTGTTTTTGTAAAGGAGCAAGGTGTTCCTTTTGATTTAGAGGTCGGAAGTCCCATTGATGAGGCACATTCCGTACATTTCGTTGGTTACAAAAATGGAAAAGCCTTAGCGACCGTTCGCTTGTTGGTAGATAGCGAAGATAAAAAACATGCTGTTGTTCAACGAATGGCCGTTTTAAAAGAGGAACGTGGTAAAGGTTATGCAAACATCCTCTTACAGAGCCTCCTTGATTTTTGCAATCAAGCAAAAATTACACATTTAACCTTGCACGCGCAACTTAGCGCCAAAGGTCTTTATGAGAAATTTGGCTTTCAAACTCAAGGCGAAGTGTTTACAGAAGCAGGCATCGACCATGTAACTATGTCCTTTGATATTAAATAAAAATAAGCGCTCACCTATTCACCGTTGGAGAGCGCTTTCCTTTATTTATATGCATTATATTAAGTCTTCCTTAAACAAAACTAAACCTCTTTGATTCAATCAAGGAGGTTTTTTACTCTTAATTTTAACTCTGGTAAGACCTCAGCTTCAAACCATGGATTTTTACGTAACCAAATATTATTACGAGGTGAAGGATGCACGATAGGAAAATATTGGGGTAAATAGTGTTTAAAATCACGAATAACTTCCGTAACCCGAGTGTTCTTTGGCATATTAAGATAGTAAGGGATTGCATAAGAACCAACGAGAACAATAAGCTGTAGCTGAGGCATTTCTTCAATCAGTAAATGGTGCCATTTTTCTGCAAAGCCTTTACGTGGCGGTAAATCGCCAGATTTTCCTTTTCCAGGAAAATAAAAATCCATCGGTAAAATGGCAAGCTTAGCAGAGCTGTAAAATTCTTCATAAGAAATCCCCAGCCATTCGCGGAGACGATCTCCGGAAGGATCGTTCCAAAAAAGGCGACTTTCCTGGGCTCGAATACCTGGTGCCTGTCCAACGATAAGAATTTTTGCTTCTTTATGTACAGAGTAGAGCGGTTCAATCCCTTGCGAAGTATAAGAAGAATTTTGCGGATCTTCCTTTATCGCTTGAAAAATTTCTGTCAGCTTATCCATTTATTCTCCTTCTTTAAGAGGAAGTAGAACATCTGCTAATCGTGCAAATTCTGGTATTGAGAGTGCTTCAGCACGAATGGTAGGCGAAATATCAGCCTGAAGTAAAAGTTCAGTAATTTGTGGCTTTTTATCCTTACCGAAGGCGGCTTGTAAATTGTTCATCAAGGTTTTACGACGGTGAACGAAAGTTGAATGCATAGTTTTAAAAAAGAAATCTTCATCCTTCACGGCGACCAAAGGGTGCTCACGACGTGTCATCTTCAATATAGCAGAATCTACATTAGGCGCTGGAACAAAAACAGTGCGCGGTACAGTAAAAGCAACTTGTGCCTCCATATAATATTGAACAGCTATCGAAAGCGAGCCATATGCCTTTGTACTTGGTTTAGCCGCAATACGATCAGCAACCTCTTTTTGCATCATCACTACAAATTCAGTAAAGGGTATCTTGGATTCAATCAAGTGCATTAGAATTGGTGTTGTAATGTAATAGGGAAGATTCGCTACGACTTTTATAGGCAAGTCCGGATTTTTGAATTTCTTGATGTGTTCACGCATATCGACTTTCAAAACATCCGCATTCACGAGTTGAAAGTTATCGTAAGGTGCTAAAGTTTCTTCCAAAATAGGAATCAAGGTTTTATCAATTTCAAAAGCCATTACTTCTGCCGCTTCTTCAAGTAAATACTGCGTGAGTGAACCAATACCGGGGCCAATCTCAATAACATTTACTTGTTCTGAAAGTTCTGCGGTTGCTGTAATTTTTGTCAAAATATTATGGTCCGTTAAAAAGTTTTGACCAAATTTTTTCTTAAAGTTAAAGTCATGTCGACGTAGTATATCCTGCGTGCGAATAACATTTGAGATACGATCTATATTTGAAGTTGTCATAGCTTTATTATAGCAGAATTACTGGTGCAACTCTAGATTAACCTTACATCCCAGCAAGAAATCTTTAGTGGAGGATTACTTGCTAAGAATATTCACTCATTTTTACTAGAATGAAAACGCACAAAAAATAAAGATATAAAAAAAATAGCTAACAATAGCTATTTCCACATTCACTATTTTTATGATCTTAAACCACGCCCACGTTCAATAAAGTAATAACAAATAGCATATAGAACAATAACAAAGCCAAGTAGAACTATTAAGCTAACCCACAAGGCAACATCTTGTACCCCTAAAAAGCCATAGCGGAAGCCTGAAATCATATATACAATTGGGTTAACTTTCGATATATCTTGCCAAATTGGTGGCAACATGGAGATAGCATAAAAGACACCTCCAAGATAAGTTAAAGGTTGTAAGACAAAGGTAGGTACAATCGAAACATCGTCAAAAGAACGAGCGAAAACACCGTTAAGAAGACCGGCCAAGGAGAAGAGAAAGGCCGTCAACAATAAAGTTACAACAATCACAAGCCAAGATTTCACTACTAAAGGAACAAAGAGAAGCGAAATGATAGTCACCAGCGTACCGACAAAAATGCCTCGAAGGCTTCCTCCAGCCACAAATCCCAAAATAATCACATGCGTTGGTACTGGTGCTACGAGCAACTCTTCAATATTTTTTTGGAATTTTTGCGAAAAGAAGCTAGAAGAAACATTCGCATATGAACTGGTAATAACAGACATCATGATGAGTCCGGGTACAATAAATTGCATATAAGAAAAACCATGCATATCCCCAATACGTGAACCAATCATTTTACCAAAGATAATAAAATAAAGCGTTGTCGTAATCACTGGTGGAACAAGGGTTTGCACCCAAATGCGCATAAAACGTGTTACTTCCTTGATAGCAAGGGATTTTCCTGCAGTCCAGTAGAGTTTAAACATTTTTTTCCTCCTCTTCATGAGTAAGCTTAACAAAAAGCTCTTCGAGTCGATTTGATTTATTGCGCATTGAGAGAACCTGAACACCTTGCGCTGACAATTGCTCAAAAGCTGCATTTATACCTTGATTGCGTTCAATCTTAAGTTCCAAGGTCTGCGAATCCACCAAGTTCATCTCATAGCCAGTAATTACTGGTATTTGCCCCTCAGCTTTAATGTCGAGAATAAATGTTTCTGACTGTAATTTGGATAATAAGTTTTTCATACTTGTATCTTCAATCACTTGCCCTGATTGGATTATCCCAATATTTCGACAAAGCATTTCGGCTTCTTCCAAATAGTGCGTCGTCAAAATAATCGTTGTACCTGAAGCATTAAGCTGTGCGAGAAATTCCCACATTGAGCGACGTACATCTATATCGACGCCAGCTGTTGGTTCATCTAAAATCAAGAGTTTAGGTTCATGCATTAACGCCCGTGCAATCATCAAACGCCGTTTCATCCCGCCTGAAAGACGACCTGCACGGTCATTACGTTTCTCCCAAAGTTCCAATTGGGTAAGATACTTTTCTGAGCGCTTGAGTGCTTCCTTGCGCGGAACGCCATAATATCCCGCCTGATTTACTAAGATTTGTTGAACTGTTTCAAACTGATTAAAGTTAAATTCTTGAGGCACAAGCCCGAGTTGTTGCTTGGCTTGTACCAGATTTTTATCAATATCATAGTCAAAAACTTTAACTGTTCCAGACGTCTTATTTACGAGGGAGGTAATAATACCAATAGTTGTTGATTTACCTGCTCCATTAGGACCAAGTAAGGCATAAAAATCACCTTCTTCAACCGCTAAATCAATACCTTTTAAGGCTTCCGTACCAGAATCGTATACTTTTCTTAAGTTTTTTATTTCAAGTGCTTTTTTCATTTGTAGCCCTTCATTATTTCTTCTATTTGTTGAATCTCAATGCCAAACATATTGAGTCTTTTGAGTATTTGTTTGCCATTAGCATACCCTATGCGAAGTTCCTCACAGAGATATTCACGACGCTGTCGGCTATCTGAGCGGAGAATGAGACCGAAGTTAATCAGATCTGCTTGAACCACAGTTGGCTTGATATTCTCTCCCCCTGTCAAATGTCCCAAAGCTTTTTGTAAGTCTTCATATTTCGCATGCTCTACCCCGAGAGACCCCTTACCTTTAGGACGAGCTTCTTCACGCTTCAGAAAGGCATGCTGCGCCTCAGGAATAGCTTGCATAATAATTTTTCGGATGCGTTCTCCTTGAAAATCTGGATCAGTAAAAACAACAAGTCCCCGTTTTTCATGGAGTACCTTTAGACGCTCAATATCAGTATCATCTATACTACTTCCACCAGTTTCATAGGTGTCCAGATCATAAAAACGCTTCAGATTCCTTGTGTCATCTCGACCTTCAACGACGATAACTTTTTCAATTTTTTCTTTCATTACAATAAACCAAATATTTTTAATGCATTGGCATAGGTTTGCTCAGCGACTTCTTCCAAACTCAGTCCACGTAACTGCGCAATTTTCTCTGCTGTATAACGCGTGTAAGCTGGCTGATTTTCCTTCCCACGATAAGGCATTGGCGAAAGATAAGGAGCATCGGTTTCAACAAGTATGCGATCTAAAGGCAGATTTGTTGCTGCTTCTTGAACATCAAGCGCCTTTTTAAACGTCACAACACCAGAGAAAGAAATCATCAGACCAAGCTCTAGAAACTGTTGTGCTTCTGCATAAGTTCCAGAAAAGCTGTGCATGATTCCTCCACGAGGGCCAACCCCCTCAGACTTTATAACCTCATAAGTATCAGCTAAAGCATCACGTGTATGGACAACAAAAGGGACGTTTGCTTCCTTTGAAATTTGAATCTGACGCCTAAAAGTTTGTTCTTGCAGTTCTTTCGATTCGACCATCCAGTGATAATCTAGCCCGATTTCACCCACTGCTAGTACCTTATCTTTTTGCAAATTTTCCAGCAAATACTGTTCTGCATCTTGATCAAAGCTTCCACATTCATCAGGATGCCAACCAATCGTAGCATAGCATTCGGCAAATTCTGCTGCTAGTTTTATCGCCCAATCGTTTGTTTTACGGTCCACTCCAACAATATTCATACGATGAACATCTAGCTCGTGTGCCTGAGTAATAATTTCCTTTTCTCTACCAATAAATTCGTCTGAATTGAGGTGTGTGTGCGTGTCAAAAATATCCATTCTTCTATTATAACCCAAAACAAAGCAAATCTTCTCTTAGAAAAACCGTTCTATTTTAAAAATAAGTTTTTGCTTTACTAAAATTATGTAGCAAAAAACACCCGATTAGGGTGTTTATAATAATTGCATTTGCTTTTAGATGGCATTGCGCAAACGAGCGCCGCCATTTTCTAAAATACGTACTGTACGCGGTAAGAAAGCACGGATTTCTTCTTCATTGTATCCCACATGTAAACGTTTCTCATCCATAATGATTGGACGGCGCATAATTTGTGGATTTTCTGAAATGATTTTGATAGCTGCTGAAAGCGATAAGTCTTCAAAATCAACGCCCAATGTCTTCACAAAGCGATTGCGGCTAGAAATAAGCCCTTCTACACCATCATCACATTTTTCAAGAATCCGACTAATTTCTTCTGCTGAAAGTGGGTCGCCAATGAGGTTACGTTCTTGAAATGGAATATTGTGATAAGTAAGCCAAGTTTTAGCTTTTTTACAACTCGTACAAGATGGGGCCGTATAAATAGTAAGCATCCCTCTCTCCTTTATATTAATATGGAACAATCCATGATCTTATTTATAATACCTAGCGGTATTAGCATTTGCTATTATAGCACAATTGAAAGACAAAAAAAAGACCCTTTCCCCTTTTATTCTAAAAAAATCTGTCCTATTGGACAGATTAAAAAAAGTATTTAAATGTTGTAATACTGGCGTTTTAGCATAGATGGATAAATGTTCTTTGCTTCTTCCAGTTCTTTTTTCTTATTTTCGATATCTTCGGTAATTTCGACAGAAAAATTTTCAAAAATAGGGCGTGCTTCTTTGAAAATATAGCCGCCATTTTTCAAATCTTGCTCGTCTTCAAAAACAGCCAAATGATGGGAAAGATTTTTAAAGAAGGTGCTTAAGAAATAAGCCGGGATATACAAATTGTACATTGAAGTGTAATTTTTCAAAAAATTATAGTCGTAGAATGGTACTTTTACATCACTACGAGGATTAACGATTTCTTCATCATCTCCAATAATCGGACGGTTCAAGATTTCGATAATTTTTTGATTCAAAGTGTTTCTGACTTCAATTTCACGTAAGAGTTTCTCAATAGCTAAACGCTTCTTATAGCGATTTTCGTCAAAGCGTTTGTAAATATACATACCCGCAATAAAAAGCCAAGCACCCGCAATCATAGCAATAATCATAGAAATAATAAGTTCTGAATTCATACTATTATTATAGCAAAATGACTAATGATTTAAAACTTATTTCTCTAAAATTTATATGCCTAAGCTGTTATCTCTATCTTATTCCCCTCCGGATCAAGAATAACTGCTTCATAATAACCATCTCCAGTCCTCCTTGGCCCAGATAAAACTTGAAAACCCTTCTCTAAAAAATCTTGAGTACGCTTATCTACTTCGTCTTCATCTCCCACCTGTAAAGCAAGATGAGCAAGACCCAGGCCCTCTGGTATTACTTGTTCAATATCTGCGCGGTGCATAAGCTCTATACGCGCTCCTTCTTCAAAACTCATAAAATAAGAGGTAAATCCTGTTTGCGAATTGTGATATTTCTGACCTGCTCTTGCAGAAAAAAATGTTTCATAAAATATCTTCATCATTTCTAAGTCTTTTACCCAAATTCCGATATGTTCAACTTTCATCTATACATCTCCTTAGAACTATTATAATATACTCTATCAAGGTAAAGTGTTTCTTTCTTTGAAACATTTTTCTTTTTAACTATATCTTTATTCCCACCTCTTTAATCGTACTTATTTTTTGACCTTTTTTGACCTTTGATTTATAATAGAATAAAACATTGAAAAAGGAGACTTATCTATGGGATATTTAGTACCTACTGTCATCGAGCAATCAAGCCGTGGTGAACGCGCATATGACATTTATAGCCGTCTACTGAAAGACCGTATCATCATGTTAACAGGCCAAGTTGAGGATGGTATGGCTAACTCAATCATCGCACAACTCCTCTTCTTGGACGCCCAAGACAGCACAAAGGACATCTACCTCTACATCAACACACCTGGTGGTTCTGTTTCTGCTGGTCTGGCGATTGTTGATACTATGAACTTCATCAAATCTGATGTTCAGACAATCGTCATGGGGATTGCTGCATCTATGGGTACAATCATTGCATCTAGCGGTGCAAAAGGTAAACGTTTCATGTTGCCACATGCGGAATATATGATGCACCAACCTATGGGTGGTACTGGTGGTGGAACACAGCAAACAGATATGGCCATCGCTGCAGAACATTTGCTCAAAACACGTCGTACTTTAGAAAAGATTTTAGCTGAAAACTCTGGTCAAACTCTGGAAAAAGTACATGAAGATGCAGAGCGCGACAACTGGATGACAGCCCAAGAAACATTGGATTATGGTTTCATTGATGAAATTATGGAAGCCAATAGCTTGAAATAAAATGTAACCTACTCCACTACAAATAGAAAAACGTTCAACCTAAGAGTTGAACGTTTTTTTTATTGCTCACGTAGCTCAATAAGAAGATCTTTCGTCTGAATTGCTTCCCCTGCTACTGCATGAATATCTTCAATGGTTGCATCAAACGGTGCTTCAATGGTTGTTTCCATCTTCATCGCCTCTGTAACCATGAGCGCTTGTCCTTTTTTGACCTGATCGCCTTTTTTCACTAGGATGTCCAAAACAGAACCTGGCATGGTTGCTCCGATTTGATGTGGGTCTGTACTATCGGCTTTACGTTTGGCAACAACTTGGGTTTTAATGGAATGGTCTTTCACACTAATTTCACGTCTTTGACCGTTAAGGTTAAAGAAGAGCACACGATTTCCTAAAACATCTGGCTCACCTATCTCATCAAGACGAATAATTAGAGTTTTACCTTTTTCAATCTGTACCTCAATTTGTTCACCCATACGCATACCATGTAAGAATGTTTCTGTATCTAGTAGGGTTACGGAACCAAAAGCATCTTGCATTTTTTGATAGTCTAAGAAAACTTGCGGATACATAATATAACTTAAAACTTCATGTTCCTCTGCCGCATGACCTAATATGTCTGAGAGTTCCTTTTCCACTTGTGTAAAGTCAACAGATGGTGCATGAAGCCCAGGACGATCTGTTAAAGCTTGTTTCCCTTTAAGAACTAGCGCTTGAAGTTTCTCGGGGAAACCACCCACTGGTTGTCCTAAATCCCCTTGGAAAAAGGAAACAACTGACTCTGGGAAGTTTAACTCTGCACCCTTTGCATAAACATCTTCTTCTGTAAGGTCATTTTGCACCATAAAGAGTGCCATATCTCCAACAACTTTCGAACTTGGAGTCACTTTAATAATGTCTCCAAACATCATGTTTACTTTACTATACATCGCTTTAACTTCATCAAAACGAGCATCCAATCCAACTGCAGCAGATTGTGCTTTAAGATTGGTATATTGTCCACCTGGCATTTCATGTCTGTAAACTTCAGTTTGTGGACTCGTGATTCCAGCTTCAAACGGCGCATAATAACGACGCGTATCTTCCCAATAATGATCAATTTGTTCTGCATTCGTAATGTTCAAGGCCGCATGACGTCCACCATGCTCCAAAGCATAATATAGTGACTGCATCGAAGGCTGCGATGTGCCTCCAGCCAGTGACGCTGTCGCTACATCGACGATATCTACTCCTGCCTTAATCGCCCCAGAATAGGTGATAATACCATTCCCCGCCGTGTCATGTGTATGCAAGTGAATCGGCAAATTGACTGTTTCTTTCAAAGCTGTTATTAACACATAGGCAGCTTGTGGTTTTAGCAGTCCAGCCATGTCTTTAATCGCCAGAATATGAGCTCCACTAGCTTCCAATTCTTTAGCTAGATCTTTATAATACTTCAAATCATATTTTTGACGCGTTTTATCTAAGATATCGCCAGTATAACAAATCGTCGCTTCGGCAATTTTTCCTGTGTCACGCACAGTTTGGATAGATTTTTCCATTTGTGGCAACCAGTTGAGACTATCAAATATGCGGAAAACATCAATGCCTTCAGCTGCTGCTTTTTGAATAAATTCCTGAATGACATTATCAGGATAATTTTGATATCCCACTGCGTTTGAGCCACGGAATAGCATTTGGAAAAGTGTATTGGGCATTTGCTCGCGCAGTTTTCTTAAGCGATACCATGGTGATTCATTTAAGAAACGGTAGGCAACATCGAAAGTTGCTCCACCCCACATCTCAACAGAGAACAAGTCTGATAGACCTTGATCTACAGAAGTTGCAATTCCCTTCATGTCTTGCAGGCGTAAGCGCGTTGCTAAAAGACTTTGATGCGCATCACGAAAAGTCGTATCTGTGAGTAAAACTTCATGAGAATTTTTAACAAAGTCTACTACGGCTGCAGCACCTTCTTGGTCAAGTATATTTTTTGTGGTCTTTTTCTGAACAATATCGATCTCGGGTTGACGAGCAGCTTCAAAATAGCGCTTCTCCGTTTTATCAATCCCTGGAAAACCGTTCACAGTGATATTCGAAATATACTTCAACATTTTTGTTCCACGATTGCGTTTACGAGAAAACTTGAAGAGGTGTGGCGTATTGTCAATAAAGGTTGTCGTTGCTTGTCCACTGGTGAATTGCTCATCTTCAATAACATTTTCCAAAAATGGGATATTAGTTTTTACCCCACGAATGCGGAATTCACGTAAGACACGCTGCATCTTATGCACCGCTTCTTCAAAGTCTGTAGCATGAGTACAAACCTTGACTAAAAGACTGTCGAAATAAGGCGTCACTTCATATCCGGCATAAGCATTACCTACATCAAGACGTACACCAAATCCTCCGGGTGAGCGGTATGTGTTTATTTTTCCTGTATCGGGAAGAAAATTATTCTCCGGATCTTCAGTCGTGATACGGCATTGGATGGCTGCGCCTAAACATGGAATTTCATCCTGTGCGGGAATTTTGATATCTTGGTGTAAATCTTTGCCTTGTGCAATAAGAATTTGTGCTGTGACAATATCTACTCCAGTGACCATCTCCGTAATCGTATGTTCTACTTGAACCCGTGGATTAACTTCAATAAAGTAAAATTGATTATCTTTAACTAAGAACTCAACTGTCCCTGCATTAACATAACCCACAGCTTGGCAGAGTTGAACAGCTGCTTGACAGATTTCATTTCTAAATTCTGGATCTAATCCTACAGCTGGTGCAATCTCGATGACTTTTTGATTGCGGCGTTGCACAGAACAATCTCGTTCATGAAGATGGACTACGTTGCCATGTGTATCTCCCAAAATCTGCACTTCAATATGTTTTGGATTTTCAATATATTTTTCAACATAAATTTCTGCTGAACCAAAAGCTGTTTGTGCTTCTGACTTGGCACGCGCATAACCGTCACGCATCTCTTCGCTATTGCGAGCAACACGCATTCCACGTCCGCCACCACCGAGAGCTGCTTTTATCATGACAGGATAACCGTAGGTTTCGGCAAAGGCAAGGGCACCATCCAAATCGACAGCACCTTCCGTTCCTGGAATACCTTGAATTTTTGCTAAATCAGCTGCTTTCTTAGCTTTAATTTTATCGCCAAAAATATCCAAATGTTCTAAATCCGGTCCTACAAAAACTAGACCAGCTTCACGTACCTTTGTCGCAAATTCTAAGTTTTCAGAAAGCAAACCATATCCTGGGTGAATTGCATCCACTCCTGCATCAAGAGCAATACGAATAATATCATCCGCATCAAGATAAGCATCTATCGGTTTTTTACCTTGTCCGACTAAGTATGCTTCGTCTGCTTTGAAACGGTGTACAGAGTACTCATCTTCTTTTGCGTAGATGGCTACAGTGGACAGACCAAGTTCATTACAGGCACGAAAAACACGAATGGCAATTTCACCACGGTTGGCAACGAGCAGTTTTTTCATACAATCCCCTATCTTTATTCCCTAGTATGTTATGTAATATGGTTGACGATACCTTATAATTCAATGACCTTCTTTCTTTAGCAAGATAGGGGCATTGAGTATTACGACCTGACGCAGTAAAATATTTTTTTGCGAAGGAAGTAGTAAGACTCTAGCACATCCCCGCGGGGGGTGCGTTTGGCCCTTCTTGCTTTAGCGAGATAGGGGCATTGAGTATTAGAAAGCATCAGCAACCAAATTACGAATTTTCACAACATACAAACTTTATAAAAAAAGCTAATTTGATTAGCTTTTTCTTAACTTTAGCATTTAATATTAAACATTTCTAGCATATGTGCTTGAAAGTTCTCTGACTTCTCTGCGCTTTTCATCTGCCGAAATATTGAGTACGAAGGCAATTCCCAAAGATAACACAAGGAAAGAAGAACCTCCTTGGGATAGGAATGGGAAGGTAACCCCTGTTTCTGGAATAATCCCAAATGCCCCTCCAATATTGATAAATACTGAAATCAAAAGGGTAGAACCAATCCCGATACAGATCATCGAATTAAATGCACTTTTCGCCCGGATACCGACCATTAAGATACGCACAATCATAAAGAATAATACACCAAGAACGATAATTCCTCCGATTAGGCCCAACTCCTCAATAACAATCGAGAAGATAAAGTCCGTGTGCGCTTCAGGTAGAAAGCCGTTTTTCTCAATAGAGTTTCCGAGACCACGACCAAACCAACCTCCATTACTTACGGCGTAATAAGAATTAGCCATTTGGTGGCCATATGTTGACAATCCTCCAAAAGGATTAACCATTGCCTTAAAACGTGCATTAACGTAGTGCCCCGGGATAACATTTCCGCCTACTGCATAAAGGTAGGCGATGAAGGCAACCATAGCTCCTAAAATTATCTTGCCGTAGCCACTAAACCAGCGCCAGGAGATCCCACTAGAAGCAATCATCACTCCTGTAATCATTGCCATAATAGAAGCATTACCTAAGTCTGGCATAATTACTAAAATACCTAACATTACGAGTATCGCAGAGCGCCATCCACCAAATAGTTTTTGCCAAATGGTTTTTCCTTTGAAAATAGCTGCGATATCTTTTTCATATATTTCGTCCTGCTTTTCAGAAAAGACAGAAGCCAGATACCAAACAACGAAAAATTTTGCATATTCAGCAGGTTGAATCGTTCCCACACCCGGTATCGGAATCCAACCATGAGCTCCATTTGCGGAAGTGTTGGGTCCAACGCGTGAATAAATCATGGCTGAAATCAAAAGAAATAAAACCCAACCAATCATTTTTTTACTCTTAAGCGCACGGAGTTTCATCCGGTAAATCACAGCGATTGCAACAAAACTCAGCAACATAAAAGCGCCTTGATTGATTGCCATTTTATAAGGTGAAAGTCCCTTCGCCAGCTGATATGGGACTGTTGCTGAAAAAACCATCACGATACCTACAGCCGACATTATCAGGTAGGGAATCAAGATAGAATAGTTCAGGAAGTTTGCTTTCTTCAATCCATCATTCATTTTAAGTTATCATTTCATTTCTATTATTTTTTAACATTTTTTATTATACCATTTTTTCAGATTCATTTTTACAGATGTGCAATTATTTTAAAAATAAATGATTTTTCTAGAATGAAAAATGCTTCATTCCTTAAACTTCTCGGTGTAATGTTACCATGCGCTCTTTGGGACAAAACTTCATCGTTTCGACTTTATCAGGGTTACTGCTTTTATTCTTACTACTAATATAGTTTTTACTCTTACAACTTGTGCAAGCTAAAGTTATTTTCACTCTCATTCTACGATGCTCCGTTTTCTTAAATATTTCCGGAAATTAGCTAAGGACCAGAAGAAATTAACAACTACAAAAAGACTTGTCACAATAAAAGCCATACGATAGGAAATCCAACCTGCAATTGCTGAACCAACTATTGGTCCTACGACGACGCCAAAGTTAGAAAACATTTGATTATATGCGAAAATCCGTGACACGCCTTCTTTCGGTGTAATCTTTGCTAAAAGGGAATTGACTGATGGCATCAGAGCACCAGTGCCGAATCCCAACATAAACCTTAAAAGCCCTAATTGGAGAGGAGACTTTACAAAAGCCATAGGTAAATACATAGCGAAGCTAAAGGCTAATCCGATTAGAATCAGGCGATGCGCCCCATATTTATCTCCTAATTTACCTAAAGTACTTGAAGATAACATTGCAGATAAGCCAACAGCCGACACAATAAGACCTGAGATAAACATTAAGTTATTTGTGTTGGTAGTTAAGGTTTTAATATAAAGCGTTACAAAAGGCTCTATCGATTGTGTGGTGACTTGGATAATAAAGCTGGTCACCAATAATCCAAAAAGAATTTGCTTATTACTTACACGGTTGACAATCTCTTTTGTGGATAGCATTTTATCTTTTGCCACAGGTTCAAAGTTTTCATGAACAAAAAAGACCGTCAGAATGGTTGCAAGAGCAAGAAGACTCCCAACGATAAGGAAGACATTTGCCATACCAAACCATTGCGCCAGTAAACCGCCAATAGAAGGGCCAATCAACGTACCCGTAATCATCGCAGTGGATAAGACACCCAGAGCATATCCGGAGCGTTCTTTAGGCGCTTGGGAAGCAATCATTGCTGTGGAGTTAGGAATAAAGCCTGAAAAGAAACCCATAAGACTACGCATGAGTAAAAGCCACCAATAGCCACCCATATGATGTGAAAAGGCAATAGCAGACATGGTAAAAGTCATGGCAAAAGAAGCCCTTACCATCATGGGTTTCCGGCCATACTTATCCGCTAATTTCCCCCACATAGGAGCAACTAAACCTGATACTAAAGCCGTTGAAGCGAAGGCTATACCAGAAAAGAGCTCTACATTTGATCCTGTCACACCTAAGCTCTGAATATAAAGAGGTAAAAATGGCATTACTAATGAAAAAGAAGAGCCCACAATAAAGCAGCCAATCCAAGTGATCCATAAGTTCTGTTTCCAATTAACATTCCTATTTTTTGTTGATTTACTCGTTTTAATCCCTCTTTTCTACTGTTTTTAACAGTTCTGTGATTTTTTCATAAGTTTCAGGAATCGTTCCTGAAGTATCGATAATACGTGTTGCATATTTCATCTTTTCTGATAGAGGCATTTGAGCTTTAATACGCGCTTCTGCCTCTTCTTTCGTCATATTATCCCGACTCATGATGCGCTCAATTTGAATACTTTCTGAAACAGCGACTAACCATATTTCATCAAAACCGTCATAAGATTGTTCTAGAAGCAACGGTATATCCATAATTATGGCCTTTTGAATCCTGTCATCTTTCAAAAGTGTTTCACGTCTCTTATAGAGTTCTTTGCGAATAATATGATTTTGGAGCGCTGCAAGTTTTTCTCGCGCTTCATCATTTGAGAAGATCAAATTACCCAACTTTCGCCGATTCAAAAGTCCTTCCTCATCAAAGTATGCAGGACCAAATTCTTGTAGAATCGCCCGATATAAGGAACCACCTGGTGCTTGTAATTCACGAACCACTTGATCTGCGTCAATGATTGGATAACCCTGAGAACGCAAAAAATCAACCACTGTTGATTTCCCAGAAGCTATTCCACCTGTCAAACCGATTACTTTCTTCATAGCTTTATTATAGCACAACTCCTAATACGATATTCAGTAATTACGACCTCATGAAACAAAGACGATTTTTCTTCTTAATCAAAAAACGCATGAGATTAGACGTAAAGCACATCAATTCATACGTTTTTTCCTATCATTCTGCTGGCTTAGAGCAGATTCTTAAATTCTTCTTCGATAGCTTTTACAAGCTCACAGCGTTCATTTGACCTTAGTATCCAATTCATTCAGAATCTCACGCCCATTATCCCCAGTATAGAACTTCACACCGTACAAGCGGACATTGTCATCTTCAACGATAATATCTGCTTGCTTTATCTTAGCCAGCAAGTCTTCTTTCCACTGATCCTTATAAACAAAAGCTTGTCCTTTAGGCTCAATATAGACTTGAATAATCTCATTTGAACTTCCAAGATAAAGAATGAAGTCAGGCATGAATCCAGCATAGCTTTGGATATTCTGACCAAAATCATGCAGAGCAAACTGAGTCAACCGTTCATCATTACGAATCAGATAAACATCCTCATGTTCTTCACGGAGCTTCGCAATATGAGGTTGAATAACTTCTTCAATAAGCTTCCACTCCAAGTTGTCCACCACAGCTTTGTCATGGGGGAACCAATCCATTTTCTTGGCATCATGAGGCATGATTACTTCATTGATTTCTTTTCTCGAAGTTGTCGCCACGCGCTTCTCATAATCCACAACCATCTCAGAAACAGGGACAGAGACAAATTTATTCGTACCACGTTGCTTCTTATAGTTCATAAGAATGGCACGTTGGATATACTCCAAATACTTCTCAACGGCCTGCAATTCACGCTCTCGTGTCAATTCTTGACCTTTGGATAAGGTAATGTTCAATTCTGGAACTGCTCCTAGCCAGTTCGCATCATCTAAAAATTCACGCATGGATTTGAGGTTAGGCAAATACCCTTTCAGATTATTAAATCTAAAGAAAGGATTTCTAGCAATCGCTTTTTTCAGCAAGACATTATTATCATAAGATAGCTCCAAAGTAGCTAGCTCTGTCTCCACTTTAGAAGATTCATCTACTCTCTCTGACTCGCTAACCCCTTGTGAAATATCAACCTTAGGAATATCGGCAATTTTAATGCCGTATTTAGAAAGGGAATCCCAATCTTCTTTGGGCACTTCTTCGACTTCATTGTAATAAAGCTTCCCTGTTTTGAAGACTTGAGTTCTCTTAAAAGCCGGCTTAACCTTTGCTGTGAAAATATCATAGTCTGTGATGTCTTCTACAGGAAGTCCCATCTTATCCAAGGAATCTTTCAAACTGGTCAGATAAGCAGGTTCACTAATGGTATGATAGTCCAAATACTCTAAAACTTGCAAGTCTCTGTTGGTCTTATCAAAGCGACGTTGGAAGGATTTTTCTCCCTCATATTCAAAAGGATAGTAACGTGCCCCACGCCCAATCAATTGAGCCTCAGAATTGGTCCCGTTTTTCAAAGTCTTCCCACTTGTTGGTGCACCTTCACTGATTCTGACAATGTCATAGAGGTTGAGCACGTCCCAACCCTCAGAAAGTTTAGCAACGGCAAATACCACACGAAAAGGATTATCAGGCTCTTCCAAGCTATTGAGTGCATTCTTTGTATCTGTATCGCCAAGGATTCCTTCAGAATTTCGGTCACTGTCATTGACGTTGATGATATTACGGCTAGCAAAGTCTGACTGCAATTCCACAACCACTTGTGCCAAATCACGTGCTAGAAAAGTATCATAAACTTTCTCTAAAGTAGGAGAACTACTAGATATTTTCCCTTGCCTCATAAAGTCACGCAAGTCTTCCTTCGTCAAGTTTTCAATAATTTCGACAAACTGCTGATGAGCAAGATGCGAGGAGACTATTTTGTTAGCCTTGAAAAGAATGACGGGTTTGAAGTCTTTGATTCCTGCTTCTTTAGCCACATGCTTACGGTATTGAGAAAGCAAGATGGCATTGAGCATCTTATGTTTATCATCGGAATTGGCTTGCAAATAACGGACACGCTTAGAATAGCCACCTTCTACAAAGCTGGTCAAATCATATTGATAGAGAATTTTTGATGAATATTTATTTCGGATGGACTCATTTTGCAAATCAATAGTGGCGGTAAATTCAAACTGCCGGTTTTCAGCATTGCCTTGACGAATACGATCCAGCACACTTTCCCAAGCCTTAGAATTTTTAGCTTCCGTAGGCGTTGCCCCACTCTTGGTATCTGCAGAAAAATGATGAGCTTCATCAGCCAAGATAACCATCTTCTGCTTAGCCAAATCCTCATAAGTCAAGCAATTCTCCCGCCCTTCTCCAAGCTCATTAGAGAGGGTTTGAATAGTAGTCAGTCGAAGATAAATGACCCCAGGTTCTGGATTATTGGGGAAGGTCGCCATTTCCTTAATTTCCAAACGCTGCCCATTTATCACCATGTTTGATGCAAAAAGATACTTCTTAGAAGCAGGATTAAGGAGATTTTCCTTAGTCTTTGAGACCACACTGTTTGTATTGACCACAAAAAGAAAGTTTTGGTATCCCAACTCCGCATACATATAAAGCATGATGGCAGCCATGATGTCTGTCTTCCCAGAGCCCGTGGCCATGTGAAAAAGAAGATGGTTGAGTCGGCTATTTACCGTCCGATCCCTCTGCGTGTAATTAAGTGCATGCAAAGCCCCTTCCTGATACTCACGCAAGTCATGCTTGAGATTCATTGATATATAATCAGGCAGCTTCGGTTTCCCCCAGAGCCAACGTTCGTCTTCATGATTAGTAAAATAATCCCCAAAGAAGTCGTTGATTTCTTTGATGAGGGGAAGTTCTATTTTTTTACTTGTTTTTTGTTTTTTTACCATATTTTTTGTTACATTTCTAAAGTTTTTACGGATAATATAGTGAGAGTAAAAACTCTCGTGTCTTATGTTACTCTGTATCTGTCGCCTGCAAATACTAGTCATGAGAGGTGGACAGGTTATGATGACATTCCGACTCTCTGTAGAAGGGGAAATTCTTACTGATGACTGTTTGGGTTTTGATAGTTCTTGACGTTGTAACAATTGCTATCGATCTATTTAAGATTTGGAAAGAATACAAAAACGCTAGTCCCAAAGACTAACGTTTAACCCATCTACAGAGAACTAAGACACGCTGGCCGTTGGAGCGGTCAGTTTTTTTCGTGTTGTTCTGTATAGAATGATTATAACAGAAGTCGGAGGGGAAGGCAAATTGAGAAAACAATTGGTTTTATTTTAATCAAACAACTATTAATGAGCGTCTAGTTATACTTTATACTAGGCGTTGTTGATACCTTATCATCTTTTCTATCAACAACCTGTATTTCTATAGGTATTGGAAATAGTTCTCCTACAACAAAAGTTCTCCCCGTAGGCAAATATGAAACACGTTTCAATTGATTGCTATCAATATACGGTATAGTCTTCAGCATATATTCAAGGTCAAGATTATTCTTAATCCTATGGATTAAATAATTATTACATTGAGATAAAACTGTTGAAGAAAGTTCGCTCGGTCTTTGGCTAGATAAGAATAAAAAAGTTCCAAACTTTCTTCCTTCACGAGCTATCTTTTTAAATAGCTCTAGTTCATGAAAAGCACTACTTTCTTTTTCTTTTGAAATATATCTATGAGCCTCTTCAAAAATAAAAATATGAATCTCTTCTTCTGATTTTCTTGAAATCTTACATTTATTAAAAATATTTTTTAATAAATATGAACTGAAAAACAATAACAAGTCATCATCTAATCTTCCAACATCATACACAGTAACTTGATTATATTCTATATCTTCTTGAGTATCTGAGGTTAAAAGTACAGAGTACCTAACTTGAATAGATTTTATTCTAGTTTCCAAGGTTCCACAATGACTTCTTATTTGTGAATTACCTCTAGTTTCCTCTAACAAAAAAGTGTAATCTAATGCTTCAAGCAAGTCTATAAAACTATCAACTTTACTTTCACTTCCTTCTAACTTATTTTGTAAAAATGATATTTCATGGTGATTGTCAGCCTCGGAATCCATAACTTGTACCAAAGACTCTAAAAACTGGGTTTCATTAAAATTATTTAAGTTACCATATTTAGAATCATAATCTTTTTTTCCATTTATCTCTACCCCTTCAAGAATGCTCATGATTTTTGTTCTTTTAGCCACTGCATCTGTTTGCACTCGATTATACATTGTATGAGCAAGAAAACATTTTAGCCATTTTCTTGTTATTATATTACTTGACAATAAAAATGAGATTTTCAAAGCTGTTTGCAACACCGGTAATTGCACCAAATCTGATGGTTTGACCAAATTAATCCAGTCCTGTAATCCAAGAGAATTCAACTCAATTTGAAAATCCTCTAAAACATCTATCTTATCCTCTTCTTTTACAAGTTGCTGATACTCCTCATGCACATCAAAAACATGTAGGTGAAGATTTTCGGTTTTATATTTCTGAACTTCAGAAATAATTTGTCGAACTGTATTAGATTTACCAGAACCAGTATTCCCTAATACCGCTCCATGATGACTAAATAATTTATCAAGAGAAATTTTCCCTTGATATTTTTCTTCAATATGACCTAAAACTATCGAATGTTTCGTATCATCAATAGAGAATATAATTTCTTTCTCTTGCTCAGTAGTTAAATAGACTTTGTTATTCAAAAAAGGATAGCTTTCAAGATTAAACTCAATTTTATTATTTCTAATAATACCTATAGGAATACAGTCAAATTTACCAGTATAATCCAATTTCGAGTTTTCTTCTTTTGATAAAATTTGTTCTTTATCCTCTGCTTTAATAACTTGATATATAAATTTTTGATTGCTTTCATCAATTATGGTAACATAGTCTACTACGCCTTTAGCAATATAAGAATAACCGTCAAGATTATATTTCAGTTTTTCAAAATTAGAAACTTCAAATGTCAATTTATCGTACGAAACAAATGTAACACGCCCTATACTATTCATCATCTTTATTCTCAACTTGGCTTCCTAAATACTCATCAACAATCACATTAAAATAATGCCCCTTTCCCCCACTAATATCACCACCAATTAGATGAAAATTATTTTTTCCATTCTTGTCTTGAAATTGCTTCATTTTTTCTTCGTCTTTATCTCCAAAAATAATAAGATTAAAATCTGGGTTTTGAAGATTTTGAGAAATTATTGTATTAATGTGCTCATCAGGAAAACCATACCCCATAACCAAAAGAGTGGTATTGGGTTTCTGTAGACAATTTGAAAATTCTCTAAATAGTTCTGAATAAGGTGTTTGTGCGGTTTCTTGATGCTTTAATTGAGTAGGATAAATAACAACCCTCTCACTCTCAAAAGTTTTATAATTTCTCTGGTACAGTTGTCCTTCACTGTCTTGAACCCAATTAATAGAACCGTGCATTTTATAAAGATTAGCTTCTTTTTTTACAGGTTGCCATTTATCCTTGTAACGATTGGTATCATCAACTAGTCTATATTTAAATTGATTGATATCAAATTTATTTGTTAAGTCTGTTGTAAAACCAGTGGTGTAACTAATATTATTATACTCTAATGCGTATTCCGTGAATAAATCATAGTTAGGAGTGAAAATAGATAATTTATCACTTTCTGGAGTACGATATTCAAAAATTTTCTGGTAAAACTTACTATATGTTTCAACACATGAAGAACTAAAATAGTTCTTATCATTATATTTAGGTATTGTCTCAATAAATTCTTTTTGTACCTTTTCAAAAACAGTTTCCAAGGTTTGTTGCTTTGTTAAGTCACTCTCAAAAGCAATACCATTTTGCAACCAGTTTAAAAAACCTTCAATATCACTATCAGAAGCTCCCGTTTTCGATTGATACGTAGAAAACTTTTCTTGAACATCGCTATTATCATCATTTTGGAGGATTTCCGCCATTGTTTGCCCCATCATGGGGATAGCCCCAACTGAACAACCCGAACCATAGAAAATTACCAAATTTGAAGTTTTTATTGCTTGTTTTACAAAGCCAGATATTGATAATTTTTGCTCATCTAATTTTTTAATATCTGCTAATGTATTTTTCTTACCTTGAAAGTGGTAGAGACTCCCCATTTCAGTCATACGTGTTCTCCATAAAATTCTTAATTAAAATATTCCCTACTCCTCATTTATATCCTTTTGACTTTGAGAAATTTGAACAGATTTTATAAATATCTTATTTGTAACTCTACTCATATTTTTCACAACTACTGCTATTGTGGCTACACTTGCCAGAATAACTTGTGCTAAGTATAAAATCCTAATCAAATTCATCGCCCGCTCTGGTAAATTGACAATCAGCATGAGTTTCAAAACTGAGAAAACTATCACTACTGACCAACTTAGAGCAGAAAAAAGATAATCTGCAAGAAAACCATAGTACACTTGCTGGTCTGAAGAATATAACCTTGCTAAATCCTCTTCAGAATAAACTTCCCTGCCAAATGAATACATCGCTATAGTGAAAGCTAGGGCAGAAACTGATATAGTAATAAAACTTGTTGTACTAAGTACTGTGAAATTAACTTTTACTATATTGTCTGGAATCGCGAATGTTAAAATTGTTAGTGCTAATATAGATAAAACCCATAAAATCCATATACTTGTTGGTAATATATCGGATTTCACTTTCCAGATTATTTTAAGTGGATTTTTCTCTGGCCTCTCCATTATTTATCTCCTAAAATAGTAGTAACAGATGTAGAAGTCATTGTTTTAATTGTGGTTTGCTCTACATTAATAATACTTTTCCCTTGATTTTTTACATCCCGTAAATATCCTTTACCTCCAGGGTTTTCAGCTAATTTTTGCGTATTCTCTAAAAATTTATTATTAGAATCATCGTTTGGAGCAAGAAACTCTGAGCGTGCTTCTCTTGATCCCGTCATGTTAGCAGCTTTCAAGAGTATATCTAATTCTTCATCTGTACCATTTGGATAAACAACAATAATTTCTAAACTTTTTGTTCGCTCTGTTGTATCTAATACAAGATTTTCATAAACAGGATTAATAGTTATATCCGAAACTTCATCCTTTCGCTTATTTATTTTTCGTTCAATATCTTTTACAAAATCTATAGCAGAAACTTGATTAACATCTAAAATTTTCAACAATTCAGTCTCATAGTCATAGTCAATAATTATGTCTTCATTATCCAACGTTGCAAGATGCTTAGCATACATCTTAATCTTCTGAACACGCTTAATATGATCCAAACCAATTCCAACTTTGCTTTCAATTTGAAATTGATATTCCTCTTCAATTGATTGGTTAGTTTCCGAAGACTTATACTGCTTTCCAGCATATGTCAAAACAGAAAATTGAGCAATCAACTCTTTTCTTAATTCCATGAGTTTTTCGTGTTCTTCCAAAAACTCCTTACTATATGAAATGTTACCTTCATTTTGGTAGTTGAAAGTTATTTGCTTATACTCAATTGCAAATTTATCTGTTTTTGAAATGAGAGATTTGTATTCTTCTGACTTCAAAATATCATTATAATCCCTTTGAATCTGAAAGTTTAATGTCTTATCGCCTATATCAACTTGTGTATGCAAGTTATTAAAAGTATTGAAAATCTTATTCGGAATAAATTCTTTAAAGAGAGTTTGTTCTGAATATTTTTTTAGAATATGAGGCTGAACATTCAATTTAAATACATATTGCTGTTTCTCCATCTTCTACTCTCCATAAAATCCCTTGTTAAATTTCAAATCACTCTCCGAAACCAATTCACGCACATCTTCATCCTCCATCTCCGAATACTGATAATAAAGCTGGTTCTTGTCAATAATCTTCAACAAGAATTCTTTTTGCTTTTCAAAGTCCAACTCTGATTTTTCATCCTCAAACTTCTTCAAATCCACTCGGAAATCAAAATCAGCTCCGTCATTAACCATACGTTGATAAACAGCATTGAGTTCAGTTGTATCAGATGATGACAACAAGTCTTTCAAATACCCTTGGTTTTTCTCCATAAGTTCAGCATAGACAAACGAACCTCCGCCTTGCCAATTCACTGCTTTTGAAATTCCGCCTTGCTCGCCATCAATAACTTTTTTCAAACGTTCAACTGAAACAGTGTTGATATAGTCCATTTGTTCAATTCCAATGAAGCGACGTTTCATCTTCATTGCTACGGATTGAGTAGTTGCTGAACCCATATGAAAATCTAAAACAATATCTCCCTCTTTAGTTGAAATATCCAAAATTTCTTTTAATAAATTCTCTGGTTTAGGAAAACTGAACACTTTATCAGAAAATAATTTCTGGAGTTCTTCTGTACCTCTGCGATTTGAGTATTTTGCATCTTGCCAGACAGTTCTTGGGATTTGTTTTTGAGGTCTCATTTTTTGAGCAATTCGCCATGTTCTATCAGATTTCTGTTGAGCTACTAACTCAGTTGCCATATTAGCTTGGGACTTTTCTTTTCCCCATCTCCAAACAAATTGAGTACCATCCGTCTGAGATTTTGGAGGATAAATTTCAATGCTATATTTTTCGCTTTTCTCTAAACTTATTTCTCCTTTTTCTGAAGCATAAAAAGGGTAATATAGATTAGGACGATTAATATTACTAAAAGCTGAATTACTATTAAATAGCGGATGTAGATAATATTTACTACATTCATCTTCCAATTTAAATTTCTCTTCTGAACTATCTAAAGCATATGTTTTCACATTTCCTAAATTTTTAGAATAAACATGAATATAGTCATGAGTTTGCGCAAATGAGCCATAGTCCCTTCCGTTTGGAGTGGAAACATTTATTACTGTTCCTAGATACTGATTATTGAAAATCTCATCCAAGAGTACCTTTGTTTCTGCAAATTCATTTCTGTCAATGCTTACAAACATTACTCCATCATCACTCAGCAACTCTCTAGCAATCTCCAACCGATTCTTCATAAAAGTCAACCAAGCAGAGTGATTAAAATTATCGTTATAGTTAAAGCTATCATTCCCCGTATTATACGGCGGATCAATATAAATACACTTCACTTTCCCAGCATAACGTGCCTTAATCGAATGCAAGGCAATCAGATTATTCCCTTTGATAATCAGGTTATCTTGCTCACTAAATGTATCTGTCGGCTGTCCTTCCAGATGTTCTTTATCGTAGCGTGTGGCATTGACGAAAATCTTTGGCTCTAAGAGCGTATCAATCTCTGTCTTAGCAATGACTTCATTGAGAAAGGCCTCATCTGAGTCTTTAGCATCTTCCTTACTCATCCCTGCCTTAAGTACGCAGTCTTTGAAAGGAAAATCAAGCACCACATCTGCCGTCTCATCAATAAACTTCCCACCAGCCGTCAAGCCAATCTTGTTCGAAAATTTGGTATAACTGTCTTCCCAGTATTGCTTGTAGGTAAAAAGCTCCACAAACTGATTAAGCTTGAAAATCTCATGAGTCTTATCTCCGACTTTTATCTCTTCCACGTAAGACTGACGCACTAGTTCTGAGCTGAGCAGTTCTTTCATGAGGAGGGGCACATAGTTATCTAAGTCTTCTGTCAACTTGCTACGTTTTAGTGCTCCACCTTCAGTCAGATAGGTTTGACCAAATCTTTTGAGGATTTCTTTTACTTCTGTAAAAATTTTAGGTTCGATAGTCATATTCAAGATTCTTCCCATTTATTTAATAGTTTCTATTAGCTTAATTATAACAAAATTACCATTATATAGGTAAAAGGATTCTGAAAAACTTGACTGGTCAAAGATTTTATGAATAGTAAAAAAGACCCTAACTTGAATTGAGCCATTACAACTTTTATATTTACTTCCAATTACGAGTAAGGATCATTATGGCACAATTTTCAGCAATTGCAGCCTAACGAAGGAAAATTCTATTTTTTTTGCTGCCAAAGCAGCAAGACTCTAGCAAAGTGTCTTTTAGACACAATAACGATAGCAGATGACGTCAAAAATCAAAAACGATAATTTTTTGATTTTTGACTAATGAGACGCTCAGGAAATTCATATAAGAATTTCCGTCTATCATTAGTAGCTTTAGCTGCAATGATAGTAGCGTATCAAAAAACAACCTCCCAAAAGGAGAGATTGCTTCTGCGTTTTATTAAATATTAGATGTGTGCATTACTTCATCATCATCTTGTGAAAGGACTTCGTGGAATACACGTTCAGTCAATTCTTGTTTTTGTTCTGGTGTGAGGTATTTAGTGTTTACACAGTAACCAGAGATACGAACGATAACGTCTTCGCCAGCCATGATTTTGCTGTAAACGTCTTTAAGGTCCATAACGTTAAGGTTAACGTGTTGTCCACCTTGTCCAAAGTAACCATCAAGGATTTGAACCAAGTTATCTACTTGCTCATCACGTGTTTTACCAAGAGCACGTGGAGAAACTTGAGTTGTCAATGAAATACCATCATTGGCATGAGCAAATTCAAGTTTCGCCAAAGAGTTCAAGTTTTGGAGCCATCCACCGCGCGCTTTGTTTGATGGGTTAGCACCTGGTGAGAAGAATTCCACCTTAGATTTGTTCACTGAACCATCTTCGTTGAGGAATACACCTTTATGAACTGGTGAGTTACCTGTTTGTTTAGAGTAAGCCACGTTTGAAGTAATTGTCAAAAGTGAAACTGTAGCTTCAGCATTTTTGTAAAGTTTGTGTGAAGCAAGTTTTTCGTAGTACATCTTCATCAAAAGTTTAGCGATATCGTCTACGCGGTCATCATCTTCACCGTAACGTGGGAAGTCGCCTTCAACTTCGTAATCGTAGATATAGCCGTTTTCATCACGAATTGTTTTAACTTTCGCATACTTGATTGCTGAAAGTGAGTCAACTGTATTGGCGAAACCACAGATACCGAAGCCCATGTTCGCACGAACACGTGTTGGCAAGAAGGCCATTTGTACAGCTTCATAGTTGTATTTATCAGTCATATAGTGAATGATGTTCATTGCATCCACGTAAGTATCAGTCAACCAAGTCAATGATTTGTCAAAGTTTTCCATAACTGTATCATAGTCAAGAACTTCGTCAGTTACAGGTTCGATGTCGAACACTTTGTAGTCTTTATGAACATCGTCATATCCACCATTCAAACCAGTAAGCATTGCTTTCAGAACGTTAACACGTGCACCGAAGTATTGGAGGTTGTGGCGTTCATTTTCATTTTCTGGATCAAGTGGTGATACACAACATGAGATACAAGACATTTCGCCGTAGCCTTCTTTAGCCATTGTTTCTACACCTTCGTATTGAATAGAAGAGTGTTTATGAGACATTGACATTGCATAGCGTTTGAAGGCATGTGGTAATTTATCAGACCAAAGTACTGTCAAGTTTGGTTCTGGAGCGTTACCGATTGTATCCAGTGTGTTAAGGAAGCGGTAGTCCATTTTTGTAACACGGTGACGTCCGTCATTACCCATACCAGCCATAGATGTTGTGATGAATGTTGGGTCACCAGAGTAAAGTTCATCATAAGCAGCAGCACGCGCGAACTTCATTGTACGAAGTTTCAATACGAAATCATCAACGAATTCTTGAATTTCTTGTTCAGTGAAAGTACCACGTTCGAGGTCACGTTCAGCAAAGATATCAAGAACGATTGGCACACGTCCAAGTGATGTAGCCGCACCATTGATAACACGACATACAGCCATGTAAGCAATATTGATCCATTGGATAGCTTCTTTAGTGTTCAAGGCTGGACGACGAACGTCAAGTCCATACAGATCACCAAATTTAGCTACTTGATCAAGAGCTTGATATTGCATGTTGATTTCTTCTTTAAGACGGATAGTTTCTTCTGTGATTTCAGTGATTGCATCCCATTCGCGTGCTTTTTCTTTCATCAAGTAGTCTGCACCATAAAGTGCAAGACGTGCGTAAACACCGATGATACGGCCACGTGAGTAAGCATCTGGCAAACCAGTTACTGTATGTGCATGACGGGCTTTACGAATAGCTGATGTATAGGCACGGAAGATACCATCATTTACAGAAGTCATCGTTGTATCCAACACATCGTGCAGTTCAGGATCAACGCTGAGTCCGTGTTCTGTCAAGATTTTTTCTGCTACACGAAGACCACCTTTTGGCATGAAGTTCAAGCGGAAAAGTTCGCTGTTTTGCATACCGTAGATTAATTCGAGATCTTTGTTTTCAGGATCAATATAACCAGCAGGAATTTTGTGGATAGAAGTAACACGGTCTGTGTCAAATGGGAATCCCACTTCTTCATAGTGCGCTTTAGTTGTTTCGATGATGTCTTTTACTTTAAGCGTACGTTCTGTTGGTCCTTCGAGGAAACTTTCGTCTCCATCGTAAGGTTTGTAGTTGGCTTGAACAAAGCGTGTGACGCTTGCTTTATCTTGCCAGTCTGATCCTTTGAAACCTTCCCAGGCTTGCTCAAAGATTTCTTTAGTTTCTGTTTTCATGTAGAAAATCTCCTTTGGTCTTTCTGTTTCAGATTACGTTTTTATTATATCATACAGTTTGCTAATTTCAAGGGATATCCGGGAATGATTGCACTTTCTTTACTAGTACAGTTTTGTTTTTTGGTAAAACTGTTATACTTGGAGTAAACGATTACAGAATAAAAATGTTATAGAAACACAGAGATATCAAAAAAAGCCAAGCTTTTTTGCTTGACTTTTTTCTTGATACAGTTTATGTACTTGGTTTTATTTGGTTTCGATTAAACCAATATTGCCATCTTCACGACGGTAAACAACATTAGTACTATCTGTATCTGCATCTGTAAAGATATAGAAATCATGTCCTAACATATCCATTTGAAGTACTGCTTCTTCAGCATCCATTGGTTTCAAGGAAACATGTTTTGTACGAACAATCTTTACTTGTTCTTCTGTTAATTCTTCGCCTTCATCAAGTGGTGCAAACTCGTCTGCGAAAGCTTGTCCGGTAGGAACATTAATTTTAGACTTACGGTTTACACGTGTTTTATACTTACGGATTTGACGTTCTAGTTTTTCCTCAACAAAGTCAATAGCCGCATACATGTCAGCTGCTGTATCTTCTGCACGCAAGGTTACATTTTTAGCAGGAACGGTAACTTCTGCTTTGTAACGCTTGTCGGAATAAACTTTAAGATTTACATAGGCTGTTACTTCATGACCATCGTTAAAGTATTTTTCAAGTTTTCCAACCTTATCTTCAACATATGAGCGGATTGAATCTGTTAACTCAAAATTTTCACCACGGATATTATATTTGATCATAGAGTCTACCTTAACGGCTCTTGTGTTGAACCTTCACTGTTTTGCAAGGTGCTGGACAGTCAAGTTTTAAGAACCGTCCTTTCTTTATTTCTAATTTAATTATAATATATAATCGCTTACAAGTCAATCAATAACACTTATTCTAATCTTTTTATTAGAAGAACCAATAGAAATCGTATCTCCTGGATGAATTTCTCCTGCCAGCAATTGCTCACTGAGCGTGTCTTCAACCTCACGTTGTAATGCTTTACGTAATGGACGAGCTCCATATTCCGGATCAAATCCTTTATCTGCAATAACTTTCAATGCAGCAGGTGTAAATTTCACTTTAATATTTTGATCTTTCAAACGTGACACGAGAGATTTACTCATGATTTTTACTACTTGTTCAATCTCTTTTTCTGTCAGTGAATGGAAAACGATGGTTTCATCGATACGGTTAAGAAATTCTGGCCGATATTGCTTCTTCAATTCTTCCATAATTCTTGCTTTCATGGCTGCATAATCCGTTGAGATTGATTTAGCCCCAAAGCCAACGGTTTTATCATCACGAATAGCCGTTGCACCAAGGTTAGAGGTCATAATGATAATGGTATTTCGGAAATCAACTTTACGTCCTTTAGTATCTGTAACGAATCCATCATCTAAAATTTGTAACATGATATTAAAAATATCAGGATGAGCCTTTTCAACTTCATCAAGGAGAATAACAGAGTAAGGCTTATTCCGTACTTGCTCTGTCAGTTGCCCGCCTTCATCATAACCTACATATCCAGGAGGCGCTCCTATAAGACGTGATGTCGAGAATTTTTCCATAAATTCACTCATATCTACACGAATCATGTTTTCTTCACTACCAAAAACACTTTCAGCTAAAGCCTTAGCAAGTTCAGTCTTCCCAACTCCTGTGGGGCCAAGGAACATAAATGAACCTAGAGGACGTCTCGTATCAGCAATACCTGAACGTGCACGTCTTATGGCACGAGAAACAGCCGAAATTGCTTCTTCCTGTCCAACAACACGTTTATGTAACTCTTTTTCTAAGTTAATAAGACGTTCACTTTCTGTTTTAGTCATCTGTTGTAGAGGAATTCCTGTAAGATGGGAAACAACAGCATAAATATCGCTTTCCTCAACCAAAGGATTATCATTTTCCGTTATTGTAAAATTATCAATTTTGTAAGTTAATTTTTCAATATCTTTTTCAATCACTTGGGCTTCAACAATATCAAGTGCCACTACTGCATTTTGTAATTTGAGCTCTTCTGCTTTTAATTCTGCTTTTAATTCGTCTAGCTTGGTGTGATTTGTTTTACTCGTGATTTTAACTTTTGCTGCTGCTTCATCTAGAAGATCAATAGCTTTATCTGGTAAACGGCGACTTGGCATATAACGATTACTCAAGCTGACAGCTCGCTCCAAAGCTCCTTCTTCAAATTTGACAGCATGGTAAGCCTCAAATTTTTCTTTCAAACCTTGTAAAATCGCAACCGTTTCATCTTCTGAGGGCTCTTCGACATTCACACGGGCAAATCGGCGCTCTAGGGCTTCATCTTTTTCAATATATTTTTGATATTCTTGATAAGTGGTAGCACCTATGAGTTGGAACTCGCCACGTGCTAATGCTGGTTTTAAAATATTTGATGCGTCATTGACAGAGTCCATGCCTCCACCAGCACCAATGATAGTATGTAACTCATCGATAAAGACGATAACATCTTTGTCATGTGTTACTTCATCAACAATAGCTGTCAAGCGATCCTCAAATTCACCTCGAAATTTTGTCCCCGCTACAACCATTGCCATATTCAAAGCCATAATACGGCTGCCACGTAAGCCTACAGGAACATTTCCTGCGGCTACGCGTGTCGCAAACCCTTCGATAATCGCTGACTTACCAACACCTGGTTCACCCACAAGAACAGGATTATTCTTGGTACGACGGCTCAAGATATGAATAAGTCGTTCAACTTCGCGCTCTCTTCCAATCATCGGATCAAGCTTGCCTTCTCGCGCCGCTTTTGTCAAATCTGTTGATACTGTATCTAAAGTAGGTGTTGTTGTGGTTTCAGACACTTTCCCTGAAAGATTTCTTTTGGAAGCTGGCGTTACCGCTTTACGGCGTTCTGGCACACGTAAATAAGCTTTTTGCTCTAACTTTTTACGGAGGTTAACGATATTGACATTTTGCTCACGTAAAAGTTGTCCTGCAAAGCTGGCTTCATTTGCCAATAGCATATATAAGAGATGCTCTGTTCCGATACTATTTTTATCGTTATTTTGAGCCAATGCTCGTGCTTGCTCAATAATCGTTTGGACTCTTGGACTAAGCTTTATCTCTGATTTTTTTGTTTTAACTTGACTTGAAAAATCTTCAATGTCGATTAACATTTCTTCCAAATCAATGTTTTCCGAATTAAGTAGAGTAAATGCCAATGAAGCCGGAACCTCAGCCAAAGCAGCCAATAGGTGTGAACTTTCAACCCAAGCATAGTTATACTTATGCGCATAGTCTACAGACTTCTCCAGCACCCTTATAACTTGTGGTGTAAAGTCCTTTTCATTAAATTTCATCATCACGATCCAATCTCTGTAGTATTTTTATCATCATTTGTGCTCGACAACTGTTAGAAATATCGCTATCAGCTAAAAGCAAAAGGAGAAGATTTCCTTCTCGTTCGGTCAAAATATTTTCATCAAATAGAAGTTGCAAGATATCTTGAGCCATGCCTTCAGTCAAGGTGGTGGGCAACTTCTGCGCTAAATCAAGCAAGAATTCATGCTTTGCCGAATAATGGTATTTGAATATTTTGATATAGCCGCCTCCTCCTCGCTTTGATTCGACATCGAATCCTTTAGAAGGTGTGAAACGGGTTTTGATCACATAGTTAATTTGCGAAGGAACCACGTCAAATTGACTGGCTAAATCTGCACGTTTAATCTCAATCTCACGTGCCTCTTCTAGCAGTTTTCGCAAATAAGCTTCGATAATATCTGAAGTATTTTGGGCAGACATAGAACCTCCAATCTTTGACCTTTATTGACTATTATATCGAAATTTTTAATTTTTTACCAAAAATAGTGGCTGAAATGGCTCTAAATAAAAAAGTCCGCTAAAAGGCAGACTTTTTATTTTATTTTACATCAACAATCTTAACTTCTATCTCACCCATAGGCAATGGAATTTTAACAACATCTCCCACTTTACGGCCAATCAATGCTTGTGCAATTGGTGATTCATTTGAAATTTTACCTGAAAATGGATCAGCTTCCGCAGTACCAACGATTTCGTACTCTTCTTCTTCGTCATCACCAACTTCTTGGAAGACAACTGCTTTACCAAGTGCAACTTCATTTTTGTCGATATTCGCATTGTCTACGATTTCTGCGTAACGAATCATTGTTTCCACAGTTGAAATTCGACCTTCGATAAAGGCTTGTTCATCTTTTGCTGCTTCGTACTCTGAGTTCTCGGAAAGGTCACCATAGCTACGTGCAATCTTGATACGCTCAATAACTTCAGGGCGTTTAACCAATTTAAGGTTATCTAATTCTTGTTCTAGTTTTTCCAGACCTTCTTCGGTCATGGGGAAAGTTTTTTCTACCATTTTTTATCCTTTTTAAATTTCTAATTAATTACCCGACGCAATTGCATCATTGACATATTTTTGAACATTAATGTTTTGCTCTTCCAGTGTCTGCGCAAAGTAAATCTTACCTTCAACATCTGCTACGAAATAAAGATAATCATTCGCAGTCGGGTTAAGTACTGCTTTGATTGACGACAAGCTTGGACTAACGATTGGCCCTGGACCAAACCCTTGATACAAATATGTATTGAAAGGTGAGTCCAATTGTGTATTAATTGCAGCTTGTTGATCAAGCGATGTATCCTTACCTAGTTTTCCTTCAGCATAAAAGATTCCTGTGTTAGAATCCATCGTCATACCCAAATCCTTACGGTTAAAGAAGACCTGTGCAACATTACGGCGGTCATCATCGCTGTTGGCTTCTTTTTCGACAATGGCAGCCAGACTTAATGTTTCATTGACTGTAAGTCCCCGCGCTTGTATTTGTTCATACAAAGGTTCTAGCTGTGTATTTGTTGTTGAAAGCATTGTCTCAATTAAGCTTTCAACAGTTGTCTTTTTCGTATAGTCATAAGTTGCTGGGAAGAGATAACCTTCAAGCTGATACTTCACACCACTGTCTTTACTTGGTAAGCTTGCAAGAAGCTTAGGAAACTCTTGCTTCATTTTTTCGATGAAAGCTTGATCCTGGACCGTTTTCATAAACTCATCTTTTGTAAAAGGTGTTTTTTCATTCTTCTCTGCAGAGTTCACTGTCACAGCTTGAGCAATTTGCTCCAATGTATAACCTTCAGGAATCAAAATTTTACCTAGAGTAGGTTCCACAGGATGTTCTGTTCCCCCTTGTTCCAAGAGACTGGCAATATCCGATAAGCTCATGCTAGGTGCTAGATTATAGTAACCGCTCTTAAAGCCACTGAAATTTTTGAATTTAGTATAGTATTGGAAAACCATACCATTTTTGATAATACCTTCTCTTTGTAAGATATCTCCGATTTGCTTACTGCTTGCTCCCGCTGGGATATTAATAGCGCGTTTAGTTGTATTCGCAGTATTGAGTGGTTGCACGCCTTCCTTAATGAAATTATAGCCGTAGAAACCAGTTCCAGCGGCTGCCAAAATTAAAACAGCTACGATAACAGCAATAATCTTTCCTGAAGAAACTTTCTTTTTCGCTTTAGATTTGGACCGGCTTTCTTCCTCCTCCGTATTAGCTTTTGCTGTTATACGACGACTTCTTTGTCTGTGAGTAGTTTCTTCAGCAGTTTCCGTTGCTTGTTCTTCGGGTTGTTCATATTCATCAACAACTTCATCTGACTCTTTTGCCTTGCGTCTAAGTCGTGAATAACTTTGTCCTTGGCTCGCTTGGAGCATTTGCTCGCGAACACTTGCAAAGTCTGGACGTTCTTCTTGTACGGGCGCTTCTGTTTTCACCTGTTCAGAAGCCACTTTTTCAGGAAGTTCTACTTCTCCAGAATTATTAGCTTCTTTCTCTACTGCAGGGTTTCCCAATTCTTCCGTCAACTTAAATGGCGTTGGACGTTGAATCTCTGAAAAATCAGCACGCTCTCGCCGAACATGTCTGCTCGGGGCTGAAGAAAGTTCTTTGTTGGCTTCACGGGCATAGTTTTCAAAAGTCCCATCCGTGTTTGCTCGATTTCCTTCTTCAAGTTCACGCAAGATTTTATCTTTGAAACTTTCTCTCGAAAACTTCTCCGTATCTTTTTCTACCAAGGTTAATCCTCCTTATCACGCTCTCCTTTCTTTTGAAAGGTAAAGCGTAAGTTTGTTGGGTAATATTCACAAAAGCGAGGTCAGGGACCTCACTCTTTTAGATTTTAATTCTCTTCTGAGTCACTGTCGTCATCATCGTCGTCCTCTTCATCAAGTTCAACGTCTTCATCCACGTTATCCAGTTCAACTTCAGCAAGTTCAGCATCATAAGCTTGAACCTCATCTTTTTCATCATCTGGATTCTCATCATCATAAGTCATGTCATCGGCATCATTTCCTTTATCGATGTGTTCATCTTCAGGATCCACTTCATCTTCGATACCAAATGCATTAACTTTTGTACGTTTTTTAGTTGTTTTTTCTTCCTCGTCGTCAATTTCATCAAGAGCAATTACTTCCTCATCGATTTCATCGATCGCGTACCAAGAGCGGAGTGCCCAAACGTTATTTCCTAATGGAATAAAGCTACCATCTGTGTTCATTTCTGTGTAAAAACGTGCAATTGTGGCTTTGATTTCATTGTCAGACTTTTTCAAGTAGTCTTGAACTGCATTCAAGATTTCCGCAAAAGCCATTTCCTTACCATTTTGTTCCAAAATTGCATGAGCAACTTCAATCATTGAAAGTTCTTCGATATTTTGTCCTTCTAATGCTTCAATTTTCAAACTTTTTTGCTCTCTTTCAGATTTTCTTTTTCTATATTATATTAAATTCGCTTCATTGTCAATATGTAAACGGATTTAAGATGTTTCGTTATTTATTGTTTTCAGCCTAGCTTAGTGAAATTTTAAGGTTCTAAAATTAGTAATGCATTAAGACCTTATAGTCATAATTTCCGAGTTTTTCACGTCCTTTAAGATCGTCAAGTTCAATAAAGAAAGCACAACCTACAACGATGCCACCCAAACGTTCAATCATCTCAATTGTAGCTTTAACTGTACCACCTGTTGCCAGGAGATCATCTACAATCAAAACACGTTGTCCTGGTTTAATGGAGTCAGCATGCATTGTTAGTGTGTCTGTTCCATACTCTTTTTCATAGTCTGCTGAAATGACTTCACGCGGTAATTTTCCTGGTTTACGTACAGGCGCAAAACCAACACCAAGTGCAAAAGCAACTGGACAACCAACGATGAAACCACGCGCTTCTGGGCCAACAATTACATCAATCTCTTTATCGCGTGCATATTGCACAATTTCAGTAACAGCATAGTTGTAGGCATTTCCATCAGCCATAAGTGGTGAAATATCGCGAAAAACGATACCTTCTGTTGGGTAATTTTCAATCGTTGCAATGTAATCTTTAAGTTGCATGTGCATCTTCCTCTTTTAATTTTTTATAAATTTCTTTGACTGGGGATAAGGCAAAAAGCTCTTGAAAAGCAACAATTTCTCTTAGTTCTTGGTAAATGTTACTTTCAGAAATATCACGCTTTTCTGCTGCTTTATTTACACTCATCATGCCATTGTTAATGGTTACAAAATTCAGCTCTTCAAATATTTGAATCATTTTTATCAGTAAAATATCTGGTATCTTCAAATAATTTGCTAAATCTTTCAATTTAAAGCGTATATCAAACTCAGGATATTGATAAATTGCTTTATAGAAACGCGCAAATTGCTCACGCGTGCCCGCTCCCGTCAAATAATAATTTTTCTTGATTGTATTTTGGAAATAAATCAATTCAAAATCTTGCTCACGTATTAATTCTGTCAAAGCAGATAAGGCATCCTTATCGGTTGGGGCTTCCTCAATAATAAGCACTTCTTCTATTGTACCATTTTTCACTTCATTATGGACAAAACGTATTGTATTTTTTGGCAATTCAACTTGACGGCTTCGAATGTCCAGAAGTTCTACACCATTTACTCTGGCATCAGCCACCATTAGCTGAACGGTTGTTGTACCATTCCATGTATTGCTCGATAGGGTACCCACAAGCTCTGTGGCACTTTGCTCGAATTCTAAACTTTCAGCACCGTGCCCAAAGTAAACAGCATCTAAAGCTTGTCCATTTTGTACTAACTTAAGTTTGAGATGACTATTGTCTTTCCCCATACTTCGAGCCTGTTCAACCTGATAATCCGTAAGGAGAAAATGAGGTTTAGGGTTATCCATACCATATGGAGCCAATTTCTCTAAGCTTCTAATCGTCTCTAAGCTTATCTGGTCAAACTCTAGCCTCCCCTGAACTTCTAGTGAACTTTTCCCTGACATATCAATGTCGTTTTCGCGGATGAAATCAAGCATCACTTGCTTGATTGCTTCCACATTCTCTAAGGCAAAGGTCATGCCAGCAGCCTGTTTATGACCACCAAAGGCGATAAAGAGCTCACGGTGTCCATTGAGTGCTTCAAAAATATTAAAGTTTTCAATCGAACGTGCTGATCCTCGAAGAATTCCCTCTTCTTCCGCCAACATGATTATGGGTTTGTGTAATTGCTCAAGTAAACGCCCAGCAACAATACCTAGAACACCTTTATGCCAATCTGGATGATAAAGAATTTGCACTGGCTCATCCGTTATCATTGTGAGGGCTTGATTAAAGATATTTTCTACGATCACTTTACGCTCGCTGTTTTTTTCATCAATCATTTGTGCAATTTCGGCAGCCACTTCTTCATCCCAGCCCGTTAACAATTCAATTGCGGGATTTGGATCGTCTAGGCGCCCCAATGCATTCAAACGTGGTGCGATTTGAAAACCAACAGTCTCTTCGCTTACCTTTTCAAAATCAGTCCCTGAAAGACGCATAAGTTCTATTAAACCTGCTCGCTCAGTATGAGCTAATACTTTTAGCCCGTGACTTACCAAGATACGATTTTCATCGGTGAGACTAACCATATCAGCAATTGTCCCAATAGCAACTAAGTCAAGCATATCTGAAGGGATATAGTCTAAAAGTGCTGTTGCAACCTTAAAAGCTACTCCTACTCCAGCCAAATACTTAAAAGGATATACTGACTCAGGATGTTCGGGATGCACAATAGCAAAAGCTTCGGGCAGTTCTTCGGGCATACTGTGGTGGTCAGTTATAATTACATCAACATTTTGACTCTGTGCATAAGCTATAGCTTCATGACCAGCCACACCATTGTCTACTGTAATAATCAAGTCAATATCTTCATTTTGAATGAAATATTTATAGACATCAAGATTCGGTCCATAGCCGTCAGTAAAGCGGTTAGGAAGATAAACCTGGACTTCCGCACCTAATTCATCTAATGCTGATTTCATCACTGAACTCGCCGTCATACCATCAGCATCATAGTCACCATATATTAAGATGTTTTGCCCATTTTCAATTGCTGATAAAATTCTTTGAACGGCCTTTTCCATATCATGTAGCAAAAATGGATCATGTAGCTGTTGAAGATCAGGATTCAAGAAAGCTTGCATCTCCTCTTCTGATCTTATACCACGTTGCCACAAAATTTGCGCTGCTAGTGTGTCTAGCTTATATTTTTTACTTAACTTAAGAAACTCATCCGATAAGTCTGACTCAGTTAAATTCCATATATATTTTGATTTAATCAAGTTTCCTCCACTACGTCTGCTTTTTTAAAGATTCACTTATAATTAAAAAACCTATTCCCTATATTATCTATGAGACCTGGAAAAAGAGCACGAACTTTCGCAACGAAAGCCAGCTGAACCGGTAAGTTCAACTCTCTTTTATTTTTTCCTAAAACTTGCTCAATTTTCTCCGCAACGTATTCTGCACTAACTGCATTTTGGCCTACTTTTTCAAGATAGTCTGCATTATTTTTGTGAAATTTTGTCCGAACGGGCCCTGTATTGACTGTCGTCACAATAAGACCTGGTTTTTCTAAACGTAAGGCATCCGAAAAAGCAAGAACAGCAGCTTTTGAGGCTGCATATACTGTTGATTTAGCTGTAGGCAATTTACCTGCTATGGATGCAATATTAATTACTTGCAGCTGCGGTTGCAAATCACGAGTTCGCTTAATCAGATCTATTACATTCACTTTGAACATTTCATCAATTTGCTCGTCGGTTAATTTGCTTAACTCCGTAAACTCTCCAAACCCTGCATTGTTAATAAGAATATCCACTTTTTCAGGAATGAGTGGCCGAGGAAGTGAGCGACTGATTAAAATAAGATTATGCTCCTCTAAGCGCTGTATGAGCGCTTGTGCAATATCGCCACTAGCGCCTGTAATTACTATATTCTTTTTACTCAACTTTTTCTTCATAAAAATCTTTCGCCACATAGGAATTCGGATGGACAGCTCGTGCTTCTTGCGACAGCTGAGCCACTAGTGGACCAACATAGCGTGCGCTAATATGAGTAAGCAACAAGCGCTTTACACCAGCTTCTTGGGCAACATCTGCCGCTTGCTTTGAGGTTGAATGTCCGTGTCGACGAGCCATTTTTGACTCTTTTGCTTCATAAGTTGCTTCATGAACTAAAAGATCTGCACCAACAGCTAAACGAACAGCACTTGGTGTACGACGTGTATCTCCAAGAATGGTTACCACTTTTCCTTGCTTATCTGCGCCAATATAGTCCTCTGGATGGAATATTTTCCCATCATGTTCTACTGTTTCGCCACTCTTAATCTTGCCAAAGAGCGGACCGAAAGGTAGGCCAGCTGCTGTCAAGGCCCTTGCATCTAATTCACCGGGGCGATTCTTTTCGACTACACGATAACCCAAACAGAAAATTGTATGATCTAAAGTATCAGCGTAAACTTCAAAAGTTTGATCTTCAAAAATCTTGTCTGGAGCTTCTATTTCATGAAAATTAATCTTGTATCCAAGGCGTGAGCCCGACATGCGTAAAGCAGTCGTCACAAAATTTTTCAAACCTTTTGGTCCATATAATTCTAAGTCCGTCTGTTCTTCATCTTTACTGGAACCTTGGAAAGAACGACTTGATAAAAAACCCGGTAGACCAAAAATATGATCGCCATGCAAATGTGTAATAAAAATCTTGGTAATTTTTCTTGGCTTAATTGTCGTTTCCAAAATTTGATGTTGGGTCGCTTCACCACAATCGAATAGCCATATTTCATTACGTTCATCGAGTAATTTCAAAGCAATCGCTTGTGTTTTTCGTGTTCGTGACGGCTGTCCTGCGCCCGTCCCTAAAAATTGAATATCCATATCTTCCCCAATATTCTAATTATGTTCTGTCCTATTCATTGATTGATGGAATCAAATAAAAAACATTTTCTACTTTGATGCCTATCTTTAATCGTTTCTCCTTGTTTATCAAGTAAGAAAAAAGAATTTCCAAATGTAAAAGACATTGTGCTTCTCACAATGTCTTCCAGCGCTCAAAATAAAAAATTTATCCGTCTGGAGGGAATCGAACCCCCATCGCAAGAACCGGAATCTTGCGTGATATCCATTACACTACAGACGGCACTGATAACTCTATCATTTTACAGGAAAACAATGGAAATTTCAAGTTTCTTTATTTCAAAAAGTCTTTAAGGAAGGCTTGAATGCTCTCATAGGTTTTATCTGCAATCCCTTCATCATCATATCCTATATAAGCAGTGACTAAACCAAGTTCTTTTGCGGGAATAATGTCATGTTCGAGTAAGTCTCCAACCATAAGTGTTTCTTCGCGTTGAAAGGCTTCTTTTTCTAAAATATTGAGAAAGGCAGCTTTATCTGGCTTAGTTAAGCCTGTTTCAGCTGAAATATAAACAGGAAAAAGGTTCTCAAAGCCAAAGCGTTTAATCTTTTCCCTTTGCTCCCAGCTCTCCCCATTACTTAAAATAGCAATATTATAATTTTGGGAAATAGCTTGTATTTTAGATAGTAAATCATGATCAATTTTTATTTCTTCAAGCAAAGCTGTTAGAAAAATATCAAAAAACAAGCGCACAAAATTTTCTTTATAGTGAATCGCATAGTGATCCAAAACCTGGCGCACCCGTTCTTCACGCAACTGTTCAATCGTCAATTTTCCTTCATGAACCATGGGCCAAAGTTGCTCATCCAATTCTCGATATCTTGTCATAAATTCGTCTATAGAAAAACCGTCTTGAAAGTCAAGCAAATCCAAAAATACCTTACGGTGCGCTATTTCCCAATATTTTTTAAAAGGAAAGAGTGTATTGTCCCAGTCAAAAATAATATTTTTTATCTCTTTCATACGTTACAATCCCTTTCCTCTACCCTTAAAAGTTTATCATTTTGCCCCCTGTATATCAAATGAATTAAGCTAAGTTATCGGGAAGTTCCTCATGCCCTTATTTTTCTAAAAGTACCTGTTTTATTCCTGATTCAAAGCTTGTAACCTCAAACTCTGGAAAGTGCTTTTTAAACTTATCTGAATTAAATAAATTATCTACTGCATAACGCGGAAGAAGTTCTTTCAATTCTTTTGCTTTTTGACTAAAAAGGCTGGCTAATTTGAATTGCCACATCTTAATAGTTGTGTACTGAAGTTTCTTTCCTTTAATTTTTTCCGAAAGAACAATCATCTCCTGATAAGTCAAACTTGGTGCACACGGTAAATGCCAAGTTTGGCCGTAAGCATCACCTTTGTTACCTATTAAGGCCATTGCACGGCTCGCATCCGGCGTCCAAATCAAGGTTCTCAAAGAAGTGGCACACAAAGGTATTTTTATTTTTTTATTTTCTTTAATTGCATTAAAGATCATTGTATTTGTTATGCTTTGCGTATTATCTGGACCATAAAATTCAGGGGCACGGCAAATCACAGCTTCAAGCGAATGCTTTTCAATTTCCTTCATTACCATTTCTGCTAATTGTGCACGAACTGTTGATTTTCTTCCCTTCGGTTTAAATTTAGTGTTTTCATATTGTACTTTTGAATTTTTAGGATACATATAGGTATTGTCAAAGAAAACTAGCTTGCTTTGGTGGAGCTTACAAGCTTCGATGACATTATTTATCATGAGAGGAAACTGCTCTTCCCAAAGTATGGAATTCATAGGTAAACCGGCCGTAAAATAAACAATCTCACTACCAGCAATCGCTGCACTCGCTTCCTCAAACTTCAATAAATCTGCTGGAAATAAGTGATCTGTCGGATTTACTCGGCGTGGTTTTCTACTCACGAGTCGAATATCTTTTGTATATTTTTTACAAAGTTCCTTGGCCAGCTCTTGACCAATCTGTCCATTGCTTCCTAGTATTGTTTGCATTATGCAATCTCCTTTATAAGCATTTTAGCAACTGCCCTTACAGAAAAGGGATTTTGTCCCGTTATAAGTGGACCATCTTTGATAGCAAATTCTTTATAGAACCTTTTTTTACGCCATTTTGCACCATGACTTTTGGCCACCTCTTCGTTAAGAAAAGGCACGACCTTTTTCTTACCAGCAATAACTTCTTCAGTTGTCGTAAATCCCGTTATCTTTTTTCCTGAGATGATGTATTGATTATCTTTATTCTTAAGATTTAGCAATCCGGCGATACCATGACAGACGGAAGTGAGATAACCACCTTGCACGTAAATGTCTTGGGCAATACTTTCTATTTCTGAATTATCTGGAAAATCCCACATCACCCCATGACCACCTGTGAAGTATATCGCACTATAATCTTGTGGAGCTATTTGCTCAGGTTTCAAGGTGTTTTTTAAAGCTCTTTCGACAAAATCGTGATTCTCGTAAATTTTCCAAATAGCTTCATCCATATATTTCATACTTCGGGGGTCAAGAGGAACATAACCACCCTTTGGACTAACAAAATCATAAGAAATCCCTTGTTTTTGTAGTTCATCAACAAATTCTGCACTCTCACCTAACCAAAGTCCTGTTGCTTCATCTGTATTTTTGTAACGATTAATATTCGTTTCTACAATCAAAACTTTTTTCATTTCTTTCCTTTCATTATCTTTTCTACTTCATCTAGAAAATGTTGTAATTTCATAATTTGTGTCGTGTCATGTTCAAGATAGTAAAAGTTTTTTGTTCCTTCTGAACGATAATTCACTATCTTTGCTTGACGCAAGATTTTCAAATGGTGCGAAACAGCCGGGCGGGATAGGCCAGTTGCTTCGATTAAATCTCCGACCTGTATCCCTTTACAATCACTATTCTCTAGTAACTTAATAATGATTGCTTGCCTCTTTTCATCCCCTAAGGCAATTAAAAAGTCTCCGACTTCATTCAGTTCATGCTTTAAATTATCAAATTTCATCATTCTTCTTTCTTTGGTTTATATTTTTAAACTATTAAACCATTATCTATCCTTAATGTCAAAAATTTGAATTGACATCAAATCATCCGTTGAAAAAAAATAAGAACCCATAGCTATAGCTATGAGTTCTTATTTTTACATAAAGTGATTATTTAACTTTAACTGAATCTGTGATAACTTCCACAGCTTTCTTCATTGCGATATCGTGTTGGAGCATATCAACAGGAAGTAGTTTTTCAACTTGTTCAACAGGCATGTTGTATTGTGCAGCTAAGTCAGCAATTTCAGCTTTAACTTCTTCATCTGTAGTTTCGAAGTTTTCTGCTTTAGCAATTGCTTCGATAACAAGGTTTGTACGTACACGTTTACCAGCATCATCTTGATATTGTTCGTGTAATTGTTCTTCAGTTGTACCTGTGATTTGGAAGTACATTTCTGGAGAAATTCCTTGTTGTTGCATTCCACCAAGGAATTCATTCATTGCGCGGTGAACTTCTTCGTGAATCATTTCTTCAGGAATTTCTTTGATTTCAGCATTAGCTACGGCTGTTTCGATAGCTGCAGTTTCAACAGCATCGTTGTATGCTTCTGCTTTAGCGTCTTCAAGTTCTTTACGGAATTTAGCTTTGAGCTCATCCAAAGTTTCAACTTCTTCATCAATATCTTTTGCTAATTCATCGTCAAGTTCTGGAACTTCTTTTGCTTTAACTTCGTTAACCTTAGTTGCAAATACTGCTTCTTTACCTGCAAGATCTGTAGCTTGGTAGTCTTCTGGGAATGTCACTTTCACATCGATTTCTTCACCGGCTGAAGTACCAACAAGTTGTTCTTCAAAACCAGGAATAAATTGACCTGAACCAAGTTCTAAACTGTGGTTCGCACCTTTTCCACCTTCAAATTCAACGCCATCAATAGAACCAACGAAATCGATAACTACTGTATCTCCGTTTTCAGCTTTACCTTCTTTGACAGTCAATTCAGCAAGGTTGTTTTGTTCTTGTGTCAAACGTGCTTCAACTTCTTCATCTGCAACGTCTTTAGTTGCTTCTACTGAAACTTCCAAGTTTTTGTAGTCACCAAGTTCTACTTCAGGTTTAACAGTTACTTCAGCTGTCAATTCCCAGTCAGAACCTTTTTCCATTTTAGTGACATCAATTTTTGGTTGAGCAACAGGCTCGATCCCTGCTTCTTTTACAGCAGCATCATAAGCAGTTGGCAATACAGCATTCAAAGCTTCTTCAAAAAGAGCTTCTTCACCGTACATACGGTTAAACATTTGACGACTGATTTTACCTTTACGGAAACCAGGTACTGAGATATTACCTTTTACTTTATTGAAAGCTTTGTCAAGACCGTTTTTGATTGTTTCTTGGTCGATTGAAAATGAGAGTGTACCAGTGTTAACACCAGTTTTTTCAAAACTTGCAGTCATTAATTATTTCTCCTTATTTATGAGCCTTGAGCTCAGAAATTTCATACCTTTCTAGAATAGCATAAAAACTGACTTAATTCAACTTTTTGAACGATTATTTTTCTTGCTTTTCTTTAAGTTGAAGTCATAAAAAAAGCTTGCCAAGGCAAACTTTTTAGGGATTTAAACGGTGTATGACTTCTTGCCATAAGTTGCCACTAAAAACACGAGATGCTTGTCCTCCACCTAGTACACCATAGCCTAACATCAAGCCCGCTGCACCTGCTATAAGGACAAGTACAAGGACTAAAAAGACTAATGAAAGACGAACACCCAATACTTTAATCGTTTTTTTAATCATCAATTTCCTCAAGTTCTGGAACACGTTCAATATCTGCTCCAAGTGATTTTAATTTTTCATGGAATCGGTAATAGCCACGATCAAGGTGACTCAGCTTCCGTACTGTAGTTTGTCCTTGTGCAACCATACCAAGCAAAATTAATGCTGCACTTGCACGTAAATCTGTCGATTTAACTTGTGCACCTTGCAAGTTACGTGTGCCTTGGATAATGGCTGTGTTACGTGTAATATCTACTGTTAAGCCCATACGACGCATTTCTTCAAGATGCTGGAAACGATTTTCAAAAACCGTTTCAATCATTGTTGATTCTCCATTTGCTATGGCTTGAGCAGCCGTCATTTGAGATTGCATATCAGTTGGGAAGCCAGGATGTGGTAAAGTTTTAACATTTGTTGCCTTCAAGACTTCTGGCCCAAGAACACGAAGTCCTTCTTCTTCTTGAACAAACTCTACACCCATTTCGATTAATTTAGAAATTAAGGGACGGTTGTGTTCACGGACGGCATCTTTAATTAGCACGTCACCTTGTGTCATTGCCGCTGCCACCATAAAGGTTCCAGCTTCGATACGGTCTTGTACCACAGCATGATTAGCACCATGCATTTTTTTAACACCTTTTATAATAATTGTATCTGTACCGGCACCTTTGACATTTGCGCCCATCTTATTGAGCCAATTTGCAAGGTCAACAATTTCAGGCTCGCGTGCTGCATTTTCTAAAGTTGTTGTTCCTTCTGCTAAAGTAGCAGCCATCATCAAGTTTTGTGTGGCCCCTACTGATGGGAAATCCAAATAGATGTATGCGCCACGAAGCTTTTCAGCTTTAGCTTCAATGTAACCCGCTTCTTGAGTAATCACTGCACCCATTAATTCAAAGCCACGTAAGTGGAGGTCAATAGGGCGTGATCCGATTGAACATCCGCCAGGCATAGAGACCCGAGCATGACCATTACGGGCCAATATTGGTCCCATGACAACGATAGAGGCACGCATCTTACTTACAAATTCGTATGGTGCTTTTGTTTTTACTTTAGCTGCTGCTTGGGCATGCACGGTCTTGCTTTCTTCTGAAAACTCTAAGTCCACTCCAAGATGATCCACTAAATTGTTCATCATGTAAACATCGCTCAAGATAGGAACATTACGAAGAATAATTTCTCCCTCGCTTGGCAAAAGTGTCGCTGCAAGCAAAGGCAGAACAGCATTTTTGGCTCCTTCAATTTCTACAGTTCCTTTAAGACGGGTATTTCCCCCCTTGACAATTATTTTATCCATTTATACATTCCTATAATTTCTTTATTCTGAAAGACACCCTAAATTATAGCACAATGAATCTTTTCGTCAACTTTACAGGATTATGTCTGTCCTTTGTATTAATTGTTCCACTAAATCCGCAGGTAGGCTATAAACATACTGTCGATCTATAAGATTGGGAGTTTCTCCTTCAAAGGTTCTGGTTACAAAACCTAGTTTTTCGGTTAAAATACCTCCCGCGGCATAATCCCAAGGTTGTAAACGGCTAAAATAAGCGTTTATCTTCCCTTCAAGAAGGTCTGCATAAGCAATTCCAGCACTGCCTAACATCCTCACGCCTAAAGTATTTAAACTAAACTCCGTCAGATTATATAAATTTTTGCGATAAATCATTGAATTAATTGAAAGCAGACTTTTTTCCAATACTTGCGGTGTGTAGGAAAGTCTTTTATCGTTACAAAAAACTTCTTGGGCGTTATTCCAATAGAGTTTATCCGCCATAACATTAAGAATTAGTCCAAAATGTGGCTGCCCTTTTTCGTAATAAGCCAGCATTACAGCAAAGTTATCTTGCTGTACAATAAAATTTATGGTGCCATCAATTGGATCCAAAACCCAAAAATTTTCTTGATTACGATCAAAAGTTGCTGTATTGCGTCCTGCTTCTTCTGCTAAAATTTTATCCTCAGGGTAGTTCTTGCTAATTTCTTCAATGATAATTTCTTGAACTTGTTGATCAAAATTCGTCACTAAATCACTAAAGTTACTTTTTTGCGAAACTTCCATTGTTTGATGAATATTGTCGCGAAGAAAAGCCCCTGCTTCTCTGACCCAAGCTTTTGCTTGTTTAAGCTTTTGCAGAGCGAACATATTGTCTTTCACTCGCTTGTACCTCCTTGACGGCACGATAAAGCGAATAACCACTGTTTTCTTCGAATTCTCGTCCCAGCTGTTTTTCTTGCATTTTAGAAGGAACGATATTCTTGAAGGCTTTATAAGACTCCAAGAATTCTTCCTTGTTCACTTTACTCTCATAAAAATTTTCGACTTGATTGAAAAAAGAGAGCACTGCAGTCATTTCAGCAGTACTCCAACTTAAATCAAGTGGATATTGATAATTAGCTTTCATTATTTCCACTCTCCCTTATTCAGTTAGAAGTCGTTTACGGCACGTTTCATTTCCGCACGACGATAATGACGAGGCAAGAAGGCACGAATCTCGTCTTCATTAAAACCAATTTGTAACAAACGATCATCTGTGATAATCGGACGACGTAAAAGGTTTGGATACTCTGTTACAAGATTAATCAACTCGTTAATTGTCAACTCATCAAGATCCAAAGCAAGTTTTTGAAATATTTTTGACCGAATTGAAATAATATCTTCGGTTCCATTTTCTGTTTTTGACAAAATTTTACGTAAGTCATCATTTGTCATCGGCTGTGTCAAAATGTTGTGCTCCGTATAAGGGACACTGTGTTTGTCCAACCATGCACGTGCCTTACGGCAACTTGTACATGAAGGCGATAAGTATAAATCAACCACTTTCTTTCCCCATTCTATCTAGGCTGTAACCAATTATTAAACTCGAGCAGCGCTATTATTTGTTACTTATTATACCAAAAATTATAGATTAAAAAAAGTGCGTTTTTTTACTATTGTGTAAGAATTTATGTCTATGTTACACATTGTTCATATCGTCACAAATTTCTTGTAAATCTTCAAATCTAATTAATTCCATATTATAGTTTGATGTCTTTTGCATCTTATTCGTAATAAAGTGAAGCTTCGTTTCGTTTTCTTCGTCATATAAAACTAAAGAACCATCCGAATTTTCGAGTAGAAATTCGTTGTATTGACGAAATTGACTAGGATTTTCGTAATCTTCGTAAGCATATTTAACATAATCTACATCTTTAAATTCGCGTAATTTTGCTTGATTTGCCTCATTCCAGTTCTTTCCCTGCGTTTCAAAAGGAAAAATACTTGCAATATGAAAATCATATTCGTCTTGTAATTCTTTAGAAACTTGTAAAGCCCAATATTCAAAACCCAAGTTTCCTGTGAAAATCACCCATTTTAGCCCTTTATCCAAGTAAGCTTCCAATCTTCTTCTGAAGGCCCTTTTGATAATTGTGATTTTGATATCTTTTTCATCAAAAATCCCTAAATCAAAGGCGGTGTAACCCATAATAAGTAAAGTCTTCATAACCGCTTCTTCCTTGCAAAATCTATTCTAACATTTTTTATCTTAACACTATCAGATGAAAACAAGTTTCTCCCCTTTATTTAGTGACCCTTAGCATTCAAAGCAAGAGAAGAAAAGAAAATGGCTACAATAACATGTCAATTCATCTGTAATAATCCAAAAGACAAATAATTTGCTATAATTACATTATACAATAGAAGTAACAATTTAATATATGGAAAAACACACATGCTAAAATATCCTCAAGGATTAAATAAACAAAGAAAAAATTTTTCAGAAAAACAAACAGAAAAAAAAGTGGTGCATAACGCTGCGAAAAGTACGTCGAATATGGTAAAATCTAAATCGGCAGTAAAATTTGGTAAACGTGGTATGAACTTCGAAGCGGAGATTAATGCGACAAATGATTATTATCTCGCACATAATATCGCTGTGATCCATAAAAAACCGACTCCTATTCAAATTGTAAAAGTTGACTATCCCCAACGTAGCCGTGCTAAAATTACTGAAGCCTATTTTAGACAGGCTTCGACTACAGATTATTCTGGCGTCTATCGGGGAAGATATATTGATTTTGAAGCTAAGGAAACCCAGCAGAAGACAAGTTTTCCGCTGAAAAATTTTCATGAGCATCAAATCGTCCATATGTCCAAAGTCATTGAACAGAAAGGCATTGCCTTTGTTCTTTTACACTTTGCTGCTTTAGGTGAAACTTACTACTTGCCTTCTGAGAATTTGATTCGTTTTTATCAAGAGAAAAAAGGCTTAAAATCTATTCCTCTTGACTATATTAAGCAACATGCTTACCAACTTCCATCAAATCAGATTCCTAGAATTCCTTACTTGGATATCGTTAATCAACTTTGCGAGGTGAATTAAAATTCCTACTAACAAACGAAAAAAATCAAAAATTAACCGAAATAAAAATTCTGCAGTCAAAAGATCCCTCATTTCGACATTGAAATGGGCTTTAATTCTGATTTTTTCTACAATTATTTTGACTTTTGTTGCTGCCGGTGCGCTCTTTATCTATTATGCAAAGGATGCTCCGAAATTAGACATGAGTAAATTGCAATCGCCCCCATCAACGGTCGTGTATGACAAGGATGAGAATGTCATTGCTACTTTGGGAGCAGAACAGCGTGATTTAGTACAGACGGACAATATTCCCGTCATGCTGGTTAATGCGGTGACTTCGATTGAAGACCGTCGCTTTTTCAATACACGTGGTGTCGACCCAATACGTATTGCTGGCTCTTTGGTCAACAACTTGCGTGGGGGTCATACGCAAGGTGGTTCAACCTTAGATATGCAGTTAATCAAACTTTCTTTCTTCTCCACAGACTCATCGGACCAGAACATGAAAGTCAAAATACAAGAAGCTTGGCTGGCTTTGCAGTTAGATCAAAAATGGTCAAAGGAGCAAATATTTACGGCCTATGTCAATAAAGTGAACATGGCCAATGGTTACTACGGGATGGGGACTGCTTCTCAAGCCTACTATAATAAACCATTGACTGAGTTATCTATCGCACAGTTGGCTCTCCTTGCTGGAATGCCGCAAGCACCAAATACTTATAATCCTTATAAAAATCCTGAAGCTGCAAAATATCGCCGCGATTTAGTCATTAATTCGATGTTCCGTTATGGTAAAATTACCGAGAAGCAAAAGGATGAAGCACTTAATACCCCAATTGATGAGGGCTTACAGGATTTGAAACCTGGCGCAAATATTCCCGAATATGCTAATGACTTCATCACCGAAGCTATTAAGCAAGCAAATCACGAAACAGGAACTGATGCACCCAATGCTGGTTTGAAAATCTATACCACTCTTGATAGCAAGGCACAAAAAAATCTCTTCGATATTGTCAATACTAATGAGTCTGTACCTTTTACGGACGATGAGCTACAAGTAGCTTCAACTTTGATTAATACACAAACAGGTGGTGTAGCCGCGCAAATTGGTGGCCGTAAGCAAGAAATAGTACCTTTTGGTTCAAATCTAGCTACAGAATCCACTCGTGACTGGGGTTCAACAATGAAACCTCTTATTGATTACGCACCTGCCTTTGAAAATGGTATTTACACTAGTACTGCCCAGACTATTTCTGACTCGGGTCCCTACTTTTATCCAGACGCTCAAAATATCCAACTTAATAACTGGGACAACCAATACCTTGGGAACATCTCTGTGCGTCAAGCTTTAGCTCTTTCTCGTAACATCCCTGCTATTAAAACGTTAGCAGCTGTTGGATTAGAAAATGCAACTGCTTTTGCCAACAAGCTTGGCTTTAAGTATCCTGTAGAAACAGGGACTGATGCCGAAGGTAAACCAACTTTTGAGCCGGGTACTATGACTTTTTCTAATGGTATCTCTAGTAACTCTAGAAGTAATGATCCACAGTACGGAGCAAGCTCTGAACGTATGGCTGCTGCCTATGCTGCTTTTTCTAATGACGGTATTTATACTAAACCCTATTATGTGTCAAAAATCGTAATGCCTGACGGTTCAACAAAAAACTATGAACCAGAACGCACACGTGCGATGAAGTCTTCAACAGCTTATCTTATTACTGATATCCTTAAAGACGTTATCAAAGGGAATGATGGCACCATTCCTGCTCTCTCAACGGGACTTTACGCACAGACTCCTGGTCTTCCTGAAGCAGGTAAAACAGGAACTTCAAATTATGATGACGCTGAATATCCAAAAGCACTTGAAACAGCTGGAATTACTCAAGCTCAACTGCAGGGCGGATCAATGGCGCCAGACGAAAACTTTGTCGGATACACACCACAGTATTCTATGGCCGTATGGACCGGTTATAAAAATAGACTACAACCTGTCTATGGCGAAAATATGTACATTGCTGCTAAGGTTTTCAAAGCCATGATGTCCGACTTGTATCCTGATCCGACATCTGTGGCTGATTGGCAAATGCCAAGTGATGTCGTAAAACAGGGCTCTGACCTTAGTGTAACAGGAAATTAATTTATGAAAATCGAGAAAATCGTTAGTGAAATTGCTCAGGAAAATGCTTATATCCTGAGCAATTCTGCTTTTAGTTTACTTATTGATCCTGGAAGTCAACCAGAAAAGATTATTGTAAAACTTCAAGAAATTGGCAAACCTTTAATTGCAATTCTCTTGACGCATGCGCATTTTGACCATATTATGGGTCTTGATACACTTAAGAAAGCATATCCTAAAGCTAAAGTTTATCTACACGAAAATGAAAAAGATTGGCTCAAAAATCCTGAGCTCAATGCTTCAACTTTAATGTTGCCCTTTCCCGTAACTTGTAGGACTGAGGTAGATGAATATTATGTCTGTGATACGCCTTATAATATCTCCGGACTAAAATTTCACGTATGTCACACTCCAGGACATTCTACAGGAGGAATAAGTCTTGTTTTCAAAGAAGAAGCTGTTGTATTTTCTGGGGATGCACTTTTTGCAGGTGCTATTGGGAGAACAGACCTTCCCACCGGTAATCATGGTCAATTACTACAGTCCATTGAAGAAAAACTTTTTAGTCTTCCAGAGGATTATACGGTTTATCCAGGACATGGTCCAATTACAACGATTGGAAAAGAAAAATTTTACAATCCATTTTTCTAATATAAAAAAGCCTGTGTAGGCTTTTTTATTAGGCCTAACAGGCAGTTATTTTTTATTATACAGATAACGTTTGTCCAGGATAGATATTCCCTGTAATTCCGTTCATTGCGGCAAGCTCGTCTGCTGTTCTTCCATAAACAGAAGCAATAGAGGTTAAAGTATCACCTGATTGGACAGTGTAAGAACTTGAAACGGTGCTTGTAGACATCGTTGAAGCGCTAGTAGTTGATATTGTCGTCGTTTCACTAGTACCTGCTGATGGAATTTGGAGAACTTGACCTTGTAAGATATGATCAGTAGCTGAAAGACCATTTTGTGAAAGAATAGCGTCCATTGACACACCATAGTGAGCGGCAATATCATACACTGTATCACCTTCTTGAACAGTATAAGTTTGTGAACCATACGAACTTGTGTCTGTAGAAGTTGTGGTTGTCACATAACTTGTTGTAGAAGTTGTAGCTACTTCTCCACCATCATAAGCTGTTAAACCATATTGTGCTATAACTGCGTTTAGTTTTGAAGCATAATTTGGATCTGTGGCATAACGACCTTGCAACCAAGCTGTTGCATCTTGATAAGAGCTTGTATTTTCACGCCAAACGCCTGAGTACAAGAAAGAACCGCGCAATAACCGTGCTTGTGCAGCACAAGCCTCTGCAACAGAGGAATAAGCTTGGAAGGGCTCCACAACATTGTGCATCTGTCCATCAAGAAACTCTTGAGTAGGTAAATAAACTGGATTTCCTGAAGTGTATTTCACACCAAAGATATTGTTATAGTTAACTGCCAATGCACTTTGTCCAGCACTACTTTCCAAAATACCTTGGGCAATCATAACAGATGGATAAAGTCCATACTCGTTTGCGACTGGAGTTGCTGCTTCAGCTAACTCTTGAACTGACATTGCTTGTGCTTTTACAGCCCCAAGACTTGTAAGGGCTACAGCTGCTGCGCCAAATAAAAATTTGTGTTTTGTATGCATTTTATAAAAACTCCATTAATAAGATATTCATTATTTCTAAGTATATACTATTTATTATCTAATGTAAAACTATATAACCGTTAATATTATATTTTTATAGCGCTTATTCGCTTTTCCTATATACAACTGGTAAAGTAGGGTTTATAATAGGAAGTAGAATGTTCAATATAAAAGGAGAATTGTATGTCTAAAATCTACGAAAATATTACTGAACTTATTGGTCAAACTCCAATTATCAAGCTTAGCAACCTCCCTGAAAACAGTGCTGAAGTCTACGTGAAACTCGAAGCATTCAATCCTGGTGGATCTGTAAAAGACCGTATAGCACTTAATATGATCCGCCAAGCAGAGCAAGATGGACTTCTAAAAGCGGGTGGAACCATTATTGAACCAACTTCTGGTAATACTGGAATTGGACTTGCCTTTGTGGGGGCCGCTTTAGGTTATAAGGTCGTAATTGTTATGCCTGAAACTTTCTCACTTGAACGCCGTAAATTAATTCAAGCTTACGGTGCTGAACTTATTTTAACTCCAGCTGCCGGAGGAATGAATGAAGCTATTGCTACAGCAGAACGTCTTGCAGAAGAAAAAGAATGGTTCCTTCCACTACAATTTGACAATCCAGCTAACCCAGCTGCTCACGAAGCCACAACAGCTGTAGAAATACTGGACGTTTTTGGTGAAACAGGTTTGGATGCTTTTGTGGCTGGTGCGGGAACCGGTGGAACTATTTCTGGGGTTTCTCATGTACTGAAAAAAGCGAATCCTAAGCTCAAAAGTTATGCGGTAGAACCTGCAAGTTCTCCTGTCTTAACAGGCGGGCAACCACAGCCCCATAAACTTCAAGGAATTGGTGTTCCTTTTATCCCTAAAGCTTTGGACACTTCTTCTTATGATGAAGTAATTGATGTTCCTGTTGAAGAAGCTTTTGCCACTGCGCGCGAGATCGGTTTTAGTCAAGGCTTTCTTGTAGGAATCTCAAGCGGAGCAGCGATTTGGGCTGCTCTTGAAGTAGCGAAAAAATTAGGTAAAGGAAAAAAAGTATTGACCCTATCTGCAGACAATGGCGAGCGCTATCTCTCTACAGAGCTCTATGATTTTTAATTCTTAAACTTTCAACTTAAGAGAAACATCAATAGTTATATTTTAGCCACCTCTTTACTTAAACAACTGATAAAAAAAGCTCCGACACTTAATCGGGGCTTTTATTCTTTTATCAATTCGCAACTTTCAGCATTTCTTGATAAATATTGCGGAAGATTGTAAGAAAGGCTTCAATCTCTAACATATTATTTGTATGGTCCAGACTAACACGTACAGCGCTGGTTGCAAGATCAGGTTTGACATGCATAGCCATAAGTGTGCCCGCAGCAGCATTTTTCTTCGACGAACATGCAGATGTCGTCGAGATAAAAATCTCATGTTTTTCGAAAGCATGGACAACTACTTCCCCTCTAACTCCACGAATTCCAAATGTCAATATATTAGGTGCAAAGTTATCCATATCTGAAAAAAGGATAATTTTTTCTTGCTTAGAGAGTTCTTCAAATATAATAGCTTTCATTTGACGAATTTTCTCAACTTTATGATTAAAATCAGATAAAGCAAGACGAAGTGCCTTAGCTGTAGCAGCAATGCCGGCCACATTTTCAGTTGTCGAACGCTTATTGCTTTCTTGCCCGCCGCCATGCAAAAGAGGGGCTAAGCGCTTCCCTGATTTAACATAAAGGAAACCTACACCGCGTGGACCATGGAATTTATGTGCTGAAAATGTTGCGAAGTCCACACGTTCCAACATAAAGTCCTCAACAGCTATTTTACCAATGGCTTGGACAGCATCGATGTGGAAAGAAATGGTAGGACGATTTTCCAAGAGTTTAGCGATTTCTTTGATCGGTTGAATAGAGCCTATCTCGTTATTTACAGCCATGACAGAGACCAAAATTGTATCTTCACGTATTAATGACTCAAGTTCTGCTACTTTAACGAAGCCCCGCTCATCAACAGGCGCTTCATCTATCTCAAAACCTTGTGTAGCTAGCCATGCGGCAGTGTTTTTAACTGCAGGATGTTCTATCGCTGAGATAATAATGTGCTTACCAAATCTTTCTTTTTCATAAGCTACACCTTTTAATACCCAGTTATCGCCTTCTGTCCCTCCACTTGTGAAATAAATTTCCTCTGAGTTGACCTGAAGTAAATCCGCGATTTGGCGACGCGAAGCCTCCAAAAGGCGTGTTGCTGTGGCACCTAAACTATGCAAGCTTGAGGGATTTCCCATAATTTTAGTAGCAACATCTGTATATGTACGTAAAACTTCTGGATTTATAGCTGTAGTAGCAGAATTATCAAAGTAAATGATTTTAGTTTCCCCATTTCTGAATAACATTTAACAGCTTCCTTAGCTTAATAAGTGGAAGCATTTTTTCATCCTTACATTTTATCACTTTTTTCTTTGTTTTCACAGCTTGAAAACTGACGGCTTATCCTGCAATTTCTCAATATTCCTTTTTGATGTTAATAGATATATATGTTCTAGAAATTTTAGATACTGATGACAAAAAAAATACCATGGTTAACCACGGTATCAGTATTTCTACGCTAGATTATTTAACAGCGTCTTTCAAAGCTTTACCAGCTTTAAATGCAGGAACTGTAGTTGCTGCGATTTGGATAGCTGCACCAGTTTGTGGGTTGCGTCCTTCGCGAGCTGCACGTTCACGAGTTTCGAAAGTACCGAAACCGATAAGTTGAACTTTTTCTCCTTTTGCGAGGAATTCAGTTACTGATTCACCGAAAGCGTTAACTGCTTTTTCAGCATCTTTTTTAGTCAATCCAGCTTTTGTTGCCACTTCAGCAATAAGATCTTGTTTGTTAGCCATTTTAAAAATGTCCTCCATATTTTGTTTTACCTGTTCATATTAGGCACTTTTCATTTTATCAAATGTTGTGCACCTTTGCAAGCCTAAACAGCGTTTTTCTGCGGTTTTTAGCTGATTTTAAGGTTTAATCATCAAATTAAAAGTAAAGTTTCCACTGACTAAATCGAGCTGATTTGCTTTTAAATATAAATTATCTGCTAAGGGAAGTTGGGGTAAATGTAATATAACTTGATCCTTCGTCGGTAAAACCTCGACAAAGGCTGGAAGCTTAAAACTTGACTTCACATAAGCTAGAACCGCGCTTGTCGGCAGGTTCAATGAACCTGCCGAGACATTTTTCACTTGAAGTGCAACTGAACCGTCATTTAAGGCCAGAGGCTCAAAATAAATATAGAGCGGGATTTTTTGACCAAAGAGTTGATAAGAAGCTTCTAAAACAGCTTGACTGTTCGATAAATAGAACTTGTAACTCATCTCGGAAGTCTGAAAATCTTGCAAATAAGTGTTAATAAGCTGATTTAATTGATCACGATTAGTCGTTACTTTACCGACTTCAGTGGCTTCTTTAGGCTTACTTACTTCTTTACCCACAAAATCTTGATCTCGTACATTAAACACGCGACTCGAAACAAAAGCAAGGCTTCCAAGATTAATTGCTAATAAGGCAAGAAAAAGCCATTTCCAAATTGTTTTTTTATTTTTCATTGATCACCTGATATTCTTTAAACACTGCATCAGCCATAATTTGATAGCCAAGATTGTTAGGATGAAAACTGTCTGCTGTATAAAGGAGGTCGTTGCTTTGTGACTCACTTTCGGAAATCCCTTTTTCCCCTCCTATCCCTTTATAAAGCAAATCGTTAATGGCAATAAAACTCGTATTTTCTTCTTCTTTGACGGTTTCTTCAGTCGCGAGGTTCCAATTATTAATAATCGTTTGCAAGGCTGTTATATTAGGAAAATTCATATAGAAAGGATTATATATACCCAACACATAGACATGTGCCTCTGGGTTATTTTGCCGAATCGTATCAAATATCTTTTTTAACTCTTTTTGATAGTTACGCGCAGGTTGGACAAAGTCATTTTCTTTAAGATTTGAAAGATGAGCAGCGTTATCCCGGATAACTTTCATAACATCATTTCCTCCCACGGTCAAGGTTATAAAATCCGCAGATTTAATAGCTGCTTGTATTTCTCCATCCTGAATTTTATCGTAGATTTGTACACTTGTATCTCCTGCATGACCAAAGTTGTGTGACTCAACGTTACTAGTGGTTTGGTTTTCTATCACTTTTGCTAAAAGTGGTACAAAGCCGCCTTGCCCCGTTGCATCGCCAACTCCTTCTGTTAATGAATCTCCTAATGCCACGTAATTCAAGTTTTTATTTTGATTTTGTGTTTGTTCTTTTAAACGATTCCCTCCTGGAGCATTTACCAAAGAAAGCAAACAGAATACAAGTAAACTTGCTAGCAAAAAACCAGCAAGTTCAAGAAAAATTTTCAATTTTTTATTCATAATCAATCATAACAGCCCAAGCACCCGGACCTGTATGAGTAGCAATAGTAGAATTAGTATCTAAGATAGAAATTGGTTTTTCCACAAACTTTTGCAAAGCTTCCTTCGCTTTATTCGAAAAATCAAGTCCTTCGACATGAGAAATACCAATCTCACGAATTTTACGTCCAGAGTTTGCGATATGTTCTACTGTTTCATCTAACCATTTTGTAAATGTCTTATTACCACGACCTCTGGTCATTACACCTAATTCACGGTTTTTCAGCTCCATCACGATACGTACGTGCAGAAGACTACCCACAATACCAGTCGTACGGCTGATACGCCCTCCTTTAACCAAGTTTTCGAGTGTTGAAATACCAATGAAAAGTTCCGTATTTTTACGTACGTGCTCAATTCTCTGCAAGATTTCTTCTTTTCCAAGACCTTCTTTAGCCAAGCGAGCAGCTTCCAATACTTGGAATTTCAAACCTTGGTCGGTAAAATCACTATCAAGAACGGTTACATCACGACCAGAAAGCATCGCTCCTTGACGTGCTGCTTGTACTGTGCCGCTTAAACTTTCAGTGATGTGGATGGAAATAATCGCATCTTCTTCACCAGCGATTTCTTCATATTTTTCTGCAAAAACTCCTACAGGAGGCTGGCTTGTTTTCGGCAGTGCCTTTGAAGCCTTCATTTTTTCCATGAATGAGCCCAACGGCAAGTCTGAATCAAGGTAAGTTGTGCCGTCAATAGTTACAGACAATGGAACTACAGTAATATCAAGTTCTTCTACTAATTCTGGTTCAATAGTTATTGATGAATCTGTCACAATTTTAATTGTCATATTTTCTCCAAATCAAAATAAAAAGACTTCGATTTCTTTTCTAAACAATCTATGTTAATATATATTAATATTATACCAAATCAACTGCAATTTCGCTAATCCTCTTTTTCAAATTTATAAAATTTTTGAATTTACAACGCGAAATTATTGTGGAAAGAAGGAGATCAATGGAAAAGTCAGCTTCTCGCGCTTATCAAATTGTTGACCAAGTCTTTAATGCCATCACACATGGAATCGGAACCGGTCTTGCTATTACAGGTCTTGTTTTACTTATACTTAAGGGAGTAGCCAATCATTCAACGATACAGGTTGTTGCCTTTTCAATTTATGGAGCTTCACTTGTACTCCTTTTTCTCTTTTCAACTTTGGCACACAGCCTACACTTTACACGTGCTCAAAAAATCTTTCAGGTTTTTGATCATAGTGGCATCTTTTTACTCATCGCAGGAACTTATACCCCTTATTGCCTCGTTACTTTAGGAAATTGGCTAGGTTGGGGATTGTTGGCACTGGTTTGGCTCTGCGCAATCATGGGAATCGTCGTTACAGCTATTTACCTACCACGATGGAACACAGTTCCTAGAGGATCAACTGTCCTTTATATCGTCATGGGTTGGATTATACTCTTTGCCATTTATCCTCTCTGGCAACTTCTACCAGCTTATGGCTTCTGGTTTTTAGTTGGTGGAGGCGTGATTTACTCTGTCGGTGCCATTATTTACCGTTATAAATTTCCCTTTGCTCATGTAGTCTGGCATCTTTTTGTTCTTGGTGCTGCGATGTTGATGTGGTTCTCCATCTATGGTTATGTGGGATCATAAGAAAAACGCTATTTATAAACAGCGTTCAAGACATAGGCTTTCAATTTGTTCAAAAGCAAATCACTTTCTTCCACATAGACCTGAGTCTGTGTGGTTTTTTTTGTATTAGCAAAATGCAAAATAACTTGTATCCCTCCAGGAAAATCCTGTAAAATACGCGAAATACGTGTATTATGACGTGAATCCTCAAGATTCAGCCAAAGCTTACGTTCCGTATCTTCTACTTCGATAACCCGATCAGCCAACATCTGCAAAGCATCATTTCTTTCAGAAATTTTACCCGACACTAAATAAAATTTTCCCTTTTCGAGATTTCCCATAAAGCGCCGATAATTTTCTGGGAAAAGAGTAATATCAAAATTTTCCTTACTGTCCGTTGTGGTCAGGAAAGCCATGGTCTCCCCAGTCTTTGTACGATGGGTACGTACAGTAAGAAGTTCAACTAAAACAGTTGCTCGCTTATTTTTTTGCAAATCAGACAAAACTGTAAAATTAGTTTTTAGCTTAAGTGCTAAAGATTGCAGAGGATGGGCCGTAATGCCAACACCTAAAAACCGCTTTTCAAATTCGTATTTCTCGGATTGTAGATAATCATCTGCATCTTGAAAAGAGAACTTCAAGGAAGAAGCCCCAAAGAGATCCAGTTGGATATTTTGGCTATAATCAATCAAGGTTGGCAAGTTTTGAGCCAATTTCCCTCTATTCATATCTTGATCATCAAAGGCTCCAATCTGTACAAGAGGAAGCAAATAATCTTCTTTCTGGAAATTTTGAGGTAAACTTTTCACCAAATCTGCTATATCACTAAAGGGTCTATGTTCAACAATCCAGTATGCCATGTCTCTTGGAATCGATCGTACATTTGCTAACCCTAAAGCAATTTTCCCATTTTCTACTCTGTCATGATAGGGCATTCGATTAATAAAAGGCTGCTCCATTTGAAAATCATTGTCCAAAGCGTCTTGAATCATGCTTTCTCTCTTACGATCTCGTAGCTGTACCTCATAAAATTCATCGGGATAGTTCGCTTTAAAGTAGGCAATTTGAAAAGCTAAAGCAGCATACGCATAAGCATGAGAACGATTAAAGCCATAATTAGCAAAGCGCTCTATCAAGCGATATATCTTCATAGCTTTTGCTTCAGTATGCCCAAGCTTCAAACTTCCTGCTAAAAATTCAGCTTGGAGTTCTTCAAATTCTTTTCCTTTTTTCTTGGAGATTGCACGGCGAAGCAAGTCAGCCTTTCCCAAAGAAAAGCCAGCAAAGCTTTGCGCAACTTGCATGATTTGTTCCTGATAAATCATTATGCCATAGGTTGGAGCTAATATTTCTGTCAGTGTGTCATCAATGACTTCTACTTTTTCCTCTCCATGGCGTCGTGCCACAAATTGTGGAATAAACTGCGATGGCCCAGGTCGAAAAATAGAAGTCGCATCAACAATATCCTCGAACTTTGTCGGAGATAAATTACGCAAAAAGCGTCTCATCTGCGGATTCTCAAATTGAAAAATACCCAGAGTATTTCCAGCACGGAAAAGTGCTAAAGTTTTTTCATCTTCTAAATCTATTTGCAAAGGGTCAATATGTACATTTTTTCGTTTTTGGACTAATTCACGTAAACGTTCAATTATTGATAAATTCCGTAAACCCAAAAAGTCAATTTTTAAAAGACCTATTGCTTCAACATCTGGAGCTTCATATTGTGTCAGGGCCAAATCATCTGATGGTTTTAGCGGCACATAATTGACTAAAGATTCTTGACTCAAAACCACACCCGAAGCATGTGTTGAAGTTTGACGCGGCAAACCTTCTATCCGAGTAGCTATCTCATACACCTTTTGCAATCGACTATCACGTAAAATTTCAGCCTTAAGTTTAGGATTTTCCTCGTACTCATCACGAAGGGAACCAAAACGTTGCCCCAGCATCCGTGTGAAAGAAGAAAGCTCAGCTTCGTTCATTCCAAATGCCTTTCCTACATCACGTAAAGCTTGACGTTTACCAAAGGTTGAGAAAGTCACAATCTGTGCCACATGATCACTTCCATAACGTCGCTTCATATAGGCAAGTAACTCCGAACGTTTGGTATCAGGCATATCAATATCGATATCAGGCATCGCTACACGCTCTGGATTGAGAAAGCGTTCAAAGAAGAGGTTATTTGCCACAGGGTCAACATGAGTAATGCCTAAAGTATAAGCCACTAGTGAACCGGCAGCCGAGCCACGTCCCATACCACAATAGATGTCATTTTCGCTTGCATATCGCAATAGGTCGGCAACGATAAGAAAATAGTCATCAAAACCCATTTGATGGATAACCGAAAGTTCATGATGGAGGCGTACACGATAGTCTTCTCCTTCTGGTAGATTGGCTTCAGCTCTTTCGCGGAGCAACTCCGCAGCATCTCTTTGTTTATCAAACTGAGGCAAGCCTAACTTCTCACTAAAGTCATACGAAATATTTTTAACTAAGTTTTCAAGATTAACTAAGGCTTGGGGGTAAGACTTAGCATATAACTTTTCATAAATATCTGGTCTTTGCAAAAGTTGGTTATTTGATAAAGTCAATTCTTGGTTATAAGGAATTAAATCACGGATGGCATGAAGGACTTCAAGGCTTTCGTTATCAGCCTGCGATAAGTAACGCACAGGCTGAAAAGGAAGGAGCGGAAGCGGGGTCGAAGTTCTTTCGCCGCTAGTAGATAAAATGCCAACATACACTTCTGCCTGAATCTTTAAAAGAGCAGAGAGGTTCGCATAAGTCTCGGGTACCACTAAAACGACATCCTTTAGGAAACTCTCAATATCAGAAAAATGATGACGTCCATAATTATGACTGGAAGATATTTTTAATAGGTTTTTATAACCAGCTGTGTTTTTAGCAATGAAACTAAAAGATATAGGTAAGCTTTCTATCTCAAAAACAAGTTCAATTCCAATAATGGGTTGTATGTTTCTCTTTTGCGCTTCAATCGCAAAGTGATAAGCACCGTGGAGATTTCCTACATCGCAAATACCCAGTTGTTTATAGCCCATTTTTTCTGCCATATTCAGATAATCATCCACTCGGACAACACTGTCTAAAAAACTATACTCTGTTTTGGTGTTGAGTTGTGCAAACATATCCCCCCCTTTCTCCTTGGTTTTATACTTTTTTTGCATAATTCTTGAATTTTAGCTCTAATAGTATTATACTTTATTTTGAAGAAAAATCGAAAGAAGAATCATTATGAAAGTACTTGTAACTCTTTTCTGGTCAGCTGTTATCGGCGAAGTTGTAGGTTACATTATGACCGCACTCGCTGGGGTAGCTGACAAACCGTTTAGCACTTTGGTTGTTTCACTGGTATTTGGACTTTTTGTTTTACTCATTAGCAAAGTCGGCGTAGTGGAACCTAAAAATTAATCTATGAAACATAGATTGGTATTTTAAAAGACAGATTTTTCATCTGTCTTTTTTCTTATAGAAATGATTAATTAAAGTAATTCTTTTCTTGCTCTTCCCAGTATTTTTTATCCTCCTCCGTGATTTCTCTCAAAATACGTGCCGGATTACCTACTGCAATAACATTTTCTGGTAAATCTTTCGTCACGACCGCCCCTGAACCAACAATGGTATTATCTCCAATATTTACTCCTGGATTTACAATTACACCAGCTCCTAGCCAGACACGTTTCCCAATAGTGATGGGTTTGGCGTACTCCAAGCCTCTGACTCTAACACCAGCATCAAGCGGATGCATTGGGGTAATCAAGCTCACACGTGGACCAAGCATAACATCATCACCAATAGTGATTGGTGCAACATCCATAAACATACAATCAGTATTTGCATAAAAATTTTCACCAATATGTGTATTAAAACCATAGTCGACATGAAGCGGTGGATTCACGTAAATATTTTCACCCGTACTGCCGAAAAGCTCCTTCTCTAAGCGGATGATTTGTTCTTGATCCAATAAACTTACCTGATTTATTTTTTGAGCCAGCGCTCTTGAAGCTTGTGGATTATACTTCTTTTCAATCTTACTCGCTCGATACAGTTGACCTGAGATCATACGTTGGTATTCTGACATAACTTTTTCCTTTTAAGTTTTAACTTTTAACTTTTAACCCAGTATATCAAAATGTGAGGATAAACCATACCGAAATCTCTGATTTGTTCACAGAAAAATCCCCAACTCAAGGAGGGGATTTTTATCTTTAGATATTATCCACAGCGGCTTTAACAAAAGCTTGATAAAGTTCTTCTGGACGGTTTGGACGTGATTGTAACTCTGGGTGATATTGGCAGGCAACAAAGAATTTCTTATCTGTCAATTCGACGATTTCGACCAAACGGTTGTCTGGTGAAACACCAGAGAATGTGAAACCAGCTGCTTCAAATTGCTCACGGTATTTATTATTAAATTCATAACGGTGGCGGTGACGACGTTGAACAACATCAACATCATTATAAGCTGCACGCGCTTTAGTACTTGCTTTTAGTTTTGATGGATAGAGCCCTAAACGTAAAGTTCCTCCCATATCTTCAACATCAACTTGATCACGCATGATATCAATAATTGGATATGGTGTTTCTGGGTTTAATTCGTAAGAGTGTGCCCCTTCCATCCCAAGAACATTACGCGCAAACTCTACGCACGTCATTTGCATGCCAAGACAGATTCCCAACATTGGCACATCATTTTCACGCGCATAACGGATAGCCGAAATTTTACCTTCTGAACCACGTTCACCAAAGCCACCAGGAACAATAATACCGTGTGCATCTTTCAAACGTGCTGCAGCATTACTATCGTCTAGATCATTTGCATTGACCCAGTCTAATTCAATATCGCTATCTGCTGGATAACCGGCATGTTTCAAAGCTTCCGTTACTGAGATATATGCATCTGGTAATTCTACATATTTACCAACCAAGGCAATTTTGACTTTTTTCTTAAGGTTCATCACATGGTCAACCATTGCTGCCCATTCTGTCATATCCGCCGCAGGTGCATCAAGTTTCAAATGATCACAAACGATTTGATCCATATTTTGCTCTTGCAAGTTTAACGGAATTTGGTAGAGATGTTCTACATCAAGAGATTGGATAACTGCTTCAGGATCGACATCACAGTACATAGCTACTTTATCACGCATCTCGCGTGTGATTGGTACTTCTGTACGAAGCACCAACATATTTGCTTGGATACCATACTCGCGCAATGTTTTTGTTGCATTTTGTGCAATTTTGGTTTTCAACTCTCCAGCTGCACGTAAGTGAAGAATCGGCACAGTGTGAATATACATCACATTATCTGAACCAACTTCTGCTTTCATTTGACGTAAGGCTTCAATGAATGGAAGTGATTCCATATCACCTACAGTACCACCAACCTCAGTGATAATAACATCCGCATCAGTCATTGTGGCTGCACGTTTAATTTTTTCTTTTAATGTATCAGTAACGTGAGGTACCATTTGAACTGTCGCTCCAAGGTACTCACCTTTACGCTCTTTACGTAAGATTTCAGAGTAAACTTTACCTGAAGTCACATTTGAGTATTTATTAAGGTTAATATCAATAAAACGCTCATAGTGTCCAAGGTCAAGGTCCGTTTCAGCACCATCATCTGTAACAAAAACCTCACCGTGTTGATAAGGACTCATTGTCCCTGGATCAATATTAAGATATGGATCAAATTTTTGTACAGTTACTTTAAGACCGCGGTTTTTGAGCAAGCGTCCCAAAGACGCTGCAACAATCCCCTTACCCATTGATGATGTACCACCACCTGTGACGAAAATATACTTAGTTGCCAATGCGAAATCTCCTCTGTTTTCTATATTAAGCCTGGGAAAATGTGCCGGAAAAATAATTGAATTCTATTTTTCCTAATGAGGCGCTTAGACAAAACTCCATAGAGCTTGCCGTCTAATATTTAATGGCTGTAGCCCTAAATACTAGTAGCGAAACAAAAAAATAAGCTCCCTTTTATAAGGGAGCTTCTGACTTTACCGCAAAAAGCGGTGCCCGAATATTATTCTATATGATTTTGATTTTTTTGTCAAGGTCCTAAATTTTATTGGGTATAAAAAAGAGGATAGGAACATCTACCCTCTTTTAGAAATTAGTGAATATCAGTAGGTTTCGCGAATATCCGATTTCTTTTTAAGGCCATCTGCTACAAGTTTATCTGTCATCTGCACCTCCCTCTTTAATCTTAAATTCATTTTCTCACACTTTGTCCTTATTCCCCACTGATATGCAAAATTTCTAGCGAAGCACTTAGATAGTCTTTTAACTATTAATATTTTGCACGTTCCCCCCCAATAAGCTTAGGACGTGTTTTAAGAGCTGTAACATGCGCTCCACCAAGTTCTTTCAAGACAGGTCGCACAGGTATTTGAACATGCTTTACATGCATCCCAATAGAGGTATCACCAATATCTAGACCAGCATATGCTGTAAGATGCTCTACTTCTACGGGCGATTTAAAAAGCTTATAGGCTGCTACTTGCCCACTGCCTCCTGCATGGAGCTGCGGCACAACAGAAACGATTTCCAAATCTTTTTTGTCCGCTAATTCTTGCTCCACAAGTAAAGCACGATTAAGGTGCTCGCAAGCTTGGACAGCTAAATAAATTTCCCGCTGCTTGAGTGATTCATAAATCCTTTCCACGATTACTTCGCCAATCTCTGCTGAGGAGTTTTTGCCAATTATACCACCGTTAACTTCGGAACTAGACAGACCCAATACAAAAATTTGGCCAGCTTGTATCCCAGTCTTTTCAATAACATCTTCAATAATTATTTTTGTATCTTCTTTAATTTGTTTTAAGTCCATGAAGAGCACCTGATTTCTTAAGAATTTCTGTAAGGAGTAAAGCAACGACAAAGCCCGCACTGGTTTGCACAGCATTAATTGCCATGTCAGGTAATGCTACTGCTAGGCTTCCAACAATGTACATATCTGCTACAAAATACCCGCCGACCATCACCACAGTAGCCAGAACAAAATTTAGTGCTTTATTTTTTGTTATAACACCTAAATAGCCTTGTAGTCCATGAATGACTAAGGTAAAGAACATGTATGCCGCATATCCAGCAATAAAGTCATTAAGAAATCCTGCCAAGGCACCTACGATCAGTCCTTCACGTTTTCCAAGAAGCATGGCTGTCGTGAAAATACCCGCATCAAGCAAGGTAAAATAACCACCAGGAATAGGTATTTTTGTGAAATAGCCCAAAACAAATGTCAAGGCAGCTAACAAAGCCAACAGAGTTAATTTTTTAGTTGAGTACTTCATTGATCCTGCTTTCTTTTACTTTTCAAAGTTTGTTCAAATTCTACTCCGTAACGCTTATCAGCAGATTTTGGTGTATTTTTTATTGATTTAACTACAAAGTCAACAGCTTCTCGTGTTGCTGCCGTTAAAGTTTTGCCATTGGTCAGCTCTGCGGATAAAACCGAACCAAAGATATCTCCAGTGCCATGATAAGCCCCTGGCAATTTTTCTGCCAAGATATAATCAATCTGTCCGGTACTTCTTGCAGCAGCAGCGCCAATGTATTTTTCATCAAGCATGACACCCGTCAAAACAATATTTTTTGCCCCACGTGCTTGTAATTTCTCAATGAGCATTTCAATAAATGCTTCTGTATGCACACCTTCTTGGTAAGGTGTTCCTGTTAAAAGGCACGCTTCAGTGATATTGGGCAAAAGAACATCCGCATAAGGCAAAAGTTCACCCATTTTTTCTACAAAATGCATATCGAAAACATTATAAAGCTTTCCATGATCAGCCATGACGGGGTCAATAATGGCCATATTATTCGCATCTTTATATATGCCAATCAAGTCTTTAAGCACGTCAATTTGTTCTGCAGAAGCCATAAAGCCACTGTAAATTCCATCCATATGGAGATTTAATTCTTGCCAGGCTTGAATAATGTTGCGCATTTCATCTGTAAGGTCAAGATAAGTAAAGTTGGTAAAACCACCTGTATGTGTTGATAAAAGCGCTGTGGGCAATAGTCGACACTCTATGCCATAAGCACTAATAATCGGAAGCGCCACTGTTGAGGAACAACGACCTACGCAAGAAATGTCATGTACAGCAACAATATTTTTAGTCAAGATAAATAACCTCCTTGAGATAGAGCCCTTCTGGGGCTGCAGTCGGACCAGCTAGGTCACGATTTTTACTTTCTAAAATCTTTTTAATTTGCGAGACAGGCATCCGCCTATTTCCTATTTTTATAATAGTTCCCATCATATTACGGACTTGTTTATAAAGAAAACCATTACCGCGAAAAATAAATTTATAAGTCACATCATCAAGTTTCACAAGCTCAGCTTGCGTAATCGTACGCACCTTATCTTCAACTGTAGCACCTGCTGCTGTAAAACCAGTAAAATCATGTGTACCCACCAAATCCGCTAAGGCTTGTCGCATCAAATTTTCATCAAGTTTATAACGAAAATGGGCTCGATAAAGACGGTGGAAGGGACTCCTCACTTTACTGTTTTCAAGGAAATACTCATAAATTTTTTCATGCTTGTTAAAGCGAACATGAAAGTTATCTTCAACTTGTATTACTTCATGAAAGGCGATATCCGCTGGGGTTTGCGTGTCCAAAGCAAAGCGTAAACGTTCTTCATCACGCTGCCCTTGTAAGTCGAAATGTATACGTTGAGCATGTGCATGTACACCTGAATCAGTACGGCCAGATCCATGCAATATCACGTTCTGGTGAGAATTCAATTTTGTCAAGACTTTTTCAATCTCTTCTTGCACAGTCCGCTGATTATTTTGGGTTTGAAAGCCTGCAAAATTTGTGCCATCATAAGCAATCGTTGCCATATATCTAGTCATGCTTATATTATAGCAAAATCAAGTATATATTTGTCTAACATAATTTAGAGTTTGCCCTTATTCTACAGAATCCCTACACTATATTGAAAACCCTTTATTGTACTCAAACTTGCATTGCTTAGCTTAGACACTCTTTCACCAAAAAAACATGTGTCAATATAGAGTCTAAAAATGCCCGTATACATTTCGAGTTCATCCAAATGAAACTTTTGCTATGAAAGCCATAAATTCTCGTCATTGACATAATCAAAACTATACCAATGCAAGGTATTGTCTGAAAAAGATTGGCCTCTACTCCTTGCTTTGCGCTCTTTACTAACTTTGGAATATATATTTTCTAGATTAGTATTAAAACGCTCTGCAAGTTCACTGGCTGTTCCACAATCTAAAAAAGATTCTCCTCTATAAACCGCATATAACTTTTTCATTATCTACCTCCTTAATCATTTTGATGCAAGTTAGCAAGCATTTTTTCTCTTTGCATCTTCCGCCGCATTCTACGCTTCTCCTTACTTTCATGCTTTCGCCGCTCTAATTCCCGCTCCAGTAGTTCTCTCTCGAACTCCCAATCTTCCTGATTGCTGTTCTCTAACAATATTTTATTTTTTCCCTTAGTCTGAGGGATTTTTTTCTGAGGTATTGACATACATCCTTCCTTTCTATGCGAAATTTTTACAACACCCACCACTCATAGAATTTTTGTCTATTCTAACTTGACTAATATATACTAATAAGCTACAATAAATGTAGAAAGAAAAACCTATTAACAGGGGTGTATAATCATACTCACCCTTACCTTATAGGGACTCTTTGTGAAGGTTGTAAATCTTCTATACAAGAACCATTATAGCATATTGGTATAAATTGTCAAGAGTTAATTATACTAATATGCTACATACGTGGAAAGTTATACTGAAAGGTTGATAAATTTGGATTTATACGAAAAAATAAAAGAGTTAGCTGCCCAAAAGCAGGTATCCATAAGGCAAATCGAGGAACATTTGGGCTATGGTAATGGGACAATACGCCGTTGGAGTAAACAAACCCCCGGTGTGGATAAAGTAACAGCGGTCGCTAAATACTTTAATGTTAGTATGGATTACCTCCTTGGCTATGAAGAAAAAGACAATCACCAAGAGCCTATTGATCTTGCTCCTTTAGTAGACGAGAGCAAGGTGGATTGGGACGAATGGGTATCTTTTGATGGGAAACCACTTACTGATGAAGTTAAAACAGCTCTAAAACTTATTTTAGGTAAGCGTCTTGAAGATTAAGCGGAGGCTCTATGAACGAACAGGAATTAATAGAGCGTATCCTTCTTGAGATAGAAAAATATGGAATTGAAGTTATCGGGGACAACTATTTTCCATTGGATGCGGTAACAAATAATAGAAAAAAAATTACTATTTTTAATCCTAAGACAGTCAAGGCCTTTAAATTGTGTCATGAATTAATGCACATTAAGAACAATGATCGTTATCGTCTTGGAGAATGTGATACAACCAGTCCTCAGGAGAAACGGACAAACAAAGAGGCAATACTATTCCTTTGGGATATCTTTGTATCCGAAGGCGGCAATTTTGAACTCTTTCAAAAATTTATTGAAATTTCGGGTTGTCCGTGTGACACTTCTTTTGCTCTCCTCTGTAAAGTGAATGAGGAAGTGATACATGCATTAAATAAACCAGACAATCGAGCACAAGATTTTAGCAGGATGACACTCAAAGAATGTGTAATTGACTATATATCGCACTTTGATATTGTTGAACAAATCAATACTTACCAGTTTCTTGAAGCTTATAATTTACCTTACGAGGATTATGATGCTGCCGTGGAAATTTTTAAAAAAATTTTAAAGTTAGATTATGCGTGCTAGCTTAGAGTTATAACGGAATACACACATAATAAGCCTAAAAAAAAAGCACTTCAACTTGAAGTGTTTTTTTTAAAATCAAAATTTCTTTTTAAATAATTTATTACTAGAACAAAAAATGCCCCGCCACGAAGGCGGAGCGAGGTTTGGCACCATGATCCGAGGGGGATTCGAACCCTCGACCGTTCGCTTAGAAGGCGAATGCTCTATCCAGCTGAGCTATCGGACCAAAATAAACAAGTAGATTTTTACACTACTTGTCTAGTTTATCATATTTTTCTAATTGAGGCAATTATTGTCCTGTGTAAGGATCAACATAGGTGGTTGTACCATCTGCACTCGCTCCTCCCATTCCTGGGTCAGTAGTTCCAGAGACTGTACCATCATCTACTGAAGTCCCGTTAGGAGCTGGGGTAGTTGCTGTTTGACTTTCACTAGAAGCCTTCGTCTTATCAGATGAAGCTGGCTTATCACTTGTTGCTGCACTACCATCTGTCGCAACATAGGTCGAAGAGTTGCTACTGTTGAGATTCACAAAGGAACCATCTACATCAATACCATAAACGGTTGATTTTCCATTTTCTGTAACTGTTGCTGAAGGCATGAAATAAGAATCAGGTGTATAACCGGTCAATGTTTCGTAAGTAATCAAATTATTACTCACAGTATTGCTCGTTTCTTTTTTCAGAGAGTTACGTAAAGCGTTTTGAACTGCTAAAGTTGTATTTGTAGACAAGAGCTGGTACGACCCACCATCTCCTGGATTCATATAATCAATACCTTGATATTGAATCGAAACAACTTTATTGAAACAGTCTTTATAACCTAATAAAGAAGTTAAAGTTGAACCGTTGATCGGGATATTTGTTTTGATATCTTCACTAATATCATCTAAGAATTTTTGATATTGAGTGATATTGTTCAATGCCAAGAGTTTCGTCACGACTGCTGAAATAACTTCCCGCTGATGGGCTGCACGTCCATAGTCTCCATTAGGTAAATGATGGCGATCACGCGCATAAACAAGAGCTTGATCTCCATTAATATGTTGTTTACCTGGTGGAACTTTCGCAGTGTAAGCCGGCTCCGTATCAGAGATATAAAGGGTCTGACCAGTTGTATTGTCAATATCAATACCGCCCACATCATTAACCAAGTTGACAAGGCCATCAAAGTTAATCATGAGGAAATTATCCACATTAATACCAGCCTGTTCCCCGATTGTCTTCATGGCATATTGGACTCCCGTTTCCAGTCCTCCTGAATTATACCCCATCGGATAAGCAGCATTCATCTTTTGAGTGGATATAGTGTTTCCTTTATCATCCAAAATATTAGACATAACATCACGCTCAAGAGAAATCATCGTTGTTGTATTTGTTTTAGGATTGAGAGTCATCACAATCTGTGAATCAGAATTCCCATCCCAGCTGGTTGATCCTCCACGGTCAGCTCCGCCAGTATCGACCCCCATAAGTAAAATCGTTAATGGCTCAGTCGCTTTGATAATTTTGCCTGCATCTGTGCTTCCAACTTCCGCATAGGTTTTCGAGAAGGCTTTTGTTGTGCTATCTAAAACTGTCGAAACATAGACAGTGGCTGCTCCAGCCGTTAAGGCGATGATCCCAACGATCATCAACAGCGATTTTTTCCAAAGTTTCATAGTAAAATTATATCAAATTTCTACAAATAAACAACAGGAAATGAAAAAATGACCAAATAGGTTTTTTGTTCCCCCTACTTGATCCCTCTGTTTATCTTAAAAAAACTTGACCATTTGATATACATCTATGAGCTGACCATACTCATCACGTGCACCATATTTTTGGATAGTTTCAAGCTCAAATCCAAATTTTTTATATAAGTGGATAGCCGCTTTATTACGCTTTTGAACAGTTAATTCCAGTCGCTTTATCACATCTCTCTCCTCAATCCATTCGAGGGCATCCTCAAATAAAAAGGAAGCAATACCATATCCTTGAAATTGTGAACTTACAGCAATAAAAATATCCCCAATATGTCGGATGCGATAGTGGAAATCTGCCGTGATATGTAGAACTCCAGCAATTTCTTGACCAATGAGTGCTAGAAAATAAGCATTATTGTCTTTCGTAAGAATCTGTGCTAAATAATCTTGCATCTGCGTGGGAGACATAAGAATCCCCGCCTCATCTAAAGTCAAAAAATGACTTTCTTTTCCTACCTGATTAAGAAAAGCAATAAGCTCGATACTATCTTCAGGGGTTGCTTCACGAATTAGTAACTCTGTGCTCATAGTTCTCCTAGTAAAGCTTCATAACGCTGCCCATGCGGAATAAGTTCTAAGACACGCTCAGCATCCATTGCAAATCCCTCTGCGTATTTATCAAATTTCACTTCCAAGTACGCCTCAGGTAAACTTTCACCCAATAGCTCGCCCCATTCAATAACAGAAACGCCTTCACCAAAAAGATAATCATCAAGGTCAAAACTATCAGGATCATCTCCTGCACGATAAACATCCATATGATATAAAGGGAGTCTTCCTTCCTCGTATTCTCGTACAATGGTGTAAGTTGGGCTCTTAATCATCTGCGAAATTCCTAAGCCCAGAGCTAAACCCTTCACAAAGGTTGTTTTACCTGCCCCGAGTTCTCCTGTCAAAACAATAATATCTTGTGCCTGAAGAAGGCCACCTAGACGCTCAGCAAATGCAAGCATCTTTTCTTCATTAACTTTTAATTTCATAGCCTTATTATAGCACAACTCAACACGTGAAATTTAGTAATTAAATCCCGGAAAACGGCAATGATTGTTTTTCGCTAAGGTCTTGTGTGACTCTAGTAAAGTCTAAAGGAGTCCTGCCTTTGGCCATTGACTACTTGCCTGTTTCACGCAGTATGTCTTAGAGCAAAAAAAGATTCCTTACGAATCTTTTTCTTTTATAGTTTTACGCCAATTTCTTCTTTAACTACGTCAACTATTGTGTCAACAACTTCATTTACTTCTTCATCTGTTGGTGCTTCAGCCATAACACGTAGAAGTGGTTCTGTACCACTTGGGCGCACAAGAATGCGGCCTTTGCCGTTCATTTTTTCTTCCATAGCCGTAATAACTTCTCGAATAGCTGGAATGTCCATTGCACCTTCTTTAGCAGCGTTATTTGCTACACGAACATTTACAAGTTTTTGAGGATAAATTGTGACTTCAGCTGCTAGTTCTGATAATTTTTTACCTGTTTCACGCATGACTTTTACAAGCTGGATAGCTGAGAGTTGTCCGTCACCGGTTGTATTGTAGTCCAAGAAGACCATATGACCTGACTGCTCGCCACCAAAATTATAATTGTTTTTACGCATTTCTTCTACAACGTAGCGGTCACCTACAGCTGTTACCACAGAGTTCATTCCTGCTTCTTCTAAGGCTAAATGGAAGCCAAGATTAGACATAACTGTTGTAACTACGGTATCTTTGGCCAATCTTCCCTGCTCAAGAAGATACTTCCCAACGATGAACATAATTTTGTCACCATCAACGATATTGCCTTTTTCATCTACTGCGATAAGACGATCTGCATCACCATCAAAGGCCAGACCAATGTCACTTCCAGTTTCAACAACTGTGTCGGCTGTTTTCTCTGGGTGTGTTGAACCAACACCGTCATTAATATTAAGCCCATTTGGATTTTCACCAATCACTGTAAGCTCTGCGTTTAAATCAGCAAATACAGCTCGTGCAGAGGTATATGAAGCTCCATTAGCTGTATCAAGCACAATTTTGTAACCTTCAAAATCGCCTTCAGCCGTTGTTTTCAAGAATGCTTGATATTTACGTACAGCTTCATTATAATCGTGTAAAATTCCCAAACCTTCCGCAGAAGGACGTGGTAATTTGTCTTCCTCAGCATCAATCAAAGCTTCGATTTCTAACTCTTTGTCATCGTCAAGTTTAAATCCATCTGCTCCGAAGAATTTGATGCCGTTATCCAAGGCTGGATTATGGCTAGCAGAAATCATTACACCTGCAGAAGCTTCTTCTTTACGGACCAAATAAGCGACACCTGGTGTAGCGATAACACCCAAATCATAAACCTCAATCCCTACGGATAAAAGACCTGAAATAAGGCTTGTTGAAAGCATTTGTCCCGATATACGTGGATCACGTGCAACATATACTTTTGGTGTTCCGATTTCATGTTGGCTAAGAACATAGCCCCCGAAACGCCCAAGTTTAAAGGCCATTTCTGGCGTTAACTCTACATTAGCCTCTCCACGAACACCATCTGTTCCAAAATATTTACCCATTTTTTCTTCTCTTTTCTTTTTTACTTGTTTATTTTTTTACTGGAGTCATTGTTACTTCTACTTGACTCGGTTTAACACTTGCTCCATCTGCTTGGATGTCGACATTTACTGTCTCTTTTTCCGTAATATTAGTTATATTTACTGTTGCATCAACACTATCAATCTTATCTAGAGCACTCTGCTCTCCTGAAATAGTGACTGTTTTCTGAGAGAGCGATGTTTTCATGTCGGAAAGACTTTGATCTAGTGTTCCCGTTTTTTTCACATTAACAGGAACTGTTTTTGACGGTTTTTCAACGCTTACTTTCATCTGTACGGTTGCTGGGCTAATTTGTGCTGGGAGTAATTTTCCATCAGCATCAACTGCATGTAAGGTAACCGTACCAGAGTAATCATCATTTAAGTATGCATCACTTGGTAAAGCCGCTTGAATAGCATGTATTTGTTTGATACTTGTTTCACCTGCTGTTACTTTGACTTTTTCTTGGCTCAACTTGATGTCATTAACCTTGAATCCATCTGGTAGTTGGGCTTGTTCAATCAAAGGAGTAACATTAAATTCTGCACTGGCCTTCTTTTCTAAGCGTACGGTCAAAGTTGTAGGTTCAATCTGTGCATTAATGCCATTAGGAAGCTGTTGGATACGTACTGGCATCGTAACTGTTCCTTCTTTTGCATTGGACAAATCCACAACGAGATAGAAGTTCCGTGAATCGGGGTTTTCTTCTGTATTAATCTGCACGCGATTATAACTTGTCAGATAAACATTGGCAGTATTATTGTAACCACTGGCAAAATATTCATCTGAATCATACTTAATTTCGATAGGAACATTGGAAATCGTCGTCGTATAAACTTCACCAGTCGTTGAATTTCCTTGATTTCTTAATGCAGCAGAACTTGCATTAAAGAATAAAATTACAGCAAAGAAAATGGAAGCTAATATTGTAAAAAGTTTTGAAGCGAAAAAATTATTTTTCATTATCTTTTGCCTCCTATTTCTTCTGGTCCAAGTATAGCAATGAGTTTTTCATGGAACACTTCTTTTGAAATATCCGCATACAACTCTCCATTATAAGCGATAGATATTCCACCTGTTTCTTCCGAAACCACAAGAACTAAGGCATCTGAAGCTTCTGATAAACCAATAGCTGCACGATGTCGTGTTCCAAACTCTTTGGATATTCCTGTTTTCTCAGTCAACGGAAGGTAGGCACTAGTGACCGCAATTTTATCATCTTGAATAATCACAGCCCCATCATGTAACGGTGTATTCGGAATGAAGATATTGATAATCAGCTCACTTGAAATATCTGCATCTAGCCTTATCCCTGTTGTAGCATATTCACTTAGAGTTTGTGTCCGCTCAATGGCAATGAGAGCTCCAATCTTACGCTCAGACATATAAGCAAAAGATTTTTCATATGCTTCAATATAGCTATTAATGGAGCGATTACGTCCACCGGATAACCGATTGGTCGTCCGACCTAACCCTTCCAAAGCCCTACGTATTTCTGGTTGAAAGATGATAACACCGGCTATCGCACCATAGGTAATCACTTGATTGAGTAGCCACTCTAAAGTAGTCAACCCGATCAAACCAGCAACTATTCTTATGAGAACAAAAATAATAACACCACGTACTAGGCTAACTAACTTTGTGCCTTGTACAAAACGCATAGCTAAATAAAGAAAAAAGCTAACAATAGCGATATCAATGATTGAAATGAACACACGCCAAGGCGATTGGTTTAACTCCAATATTTTTTGCCAGAAGTCAAGATTAAAAATTTGACTAAAATCACTCACATACTGCCCTCCTCACTGACTTATTCTTTACCATTATATCAAAAATCCCCTTCTTTATGTTATCTCTTACATAAAGAAAAAGCGACCTATAAAAAGTAGTCGCTTTTTTTCTTCCTTATTTTGCTTGACGCGCAGCTTTTCGTGCAGCACGTCTTGCTTCCCGTTCAGGGTCTATCGGACGTTCTTTCCGTTCTCTCTTTTCTCGAACCGGTTTTTCTACTTTTTTATTCGAGTCTTTTGTTTCACGGGCAATATATTTCTCGTAATCACCTGACATTCGTGCATAACGCAGGAATTTTTTCTTCGCATCTGTTGCAGCTTTTGCATAGAGCAATTCTGCTTGTTCTGCATTGACCTTCATAAGATTGGCAAAGCGAGATTGTTTCACCAACAATTCTCTGACTTGTCCAAAATCTGGACGTTTAAAATCTAATGTCAGAGGATTTTTTCCTACTTCTTCAAGTGCTGGATTGTAGCGATAAAGTTGCCAATATCCACTATTTACTGCAGCTTTTGCTTCATCAAGTACCTTACTCATACCCTCATAGTTTCCATGGGTAATACATGGAGTGTAGGCAATAATGAGAGAAGGGCCATTATGCTTTTCCGCTTCATCAAAGGCTTTAATGGTTTGCATCATATTAGCACCACTTGCGATTTGTGCCACATAAACGTTACCATAAGTCATAGCCATAAAGCCAAGGTCTTTCTTTGCAGCTACCTTTCCACCAGAAGCAAACTGTGCAATCGCACTTGCTGGTGTACCCTTAGAAACCTGGCCACCCGTATTGGCGTAAACTTCATTATCCATAACTAAAATATTTACATCTGCGCCACTAGCAATAACGTGATCCAATCCACCAAATCCAATATCATAAGCCCAGCCATCACCACCAAAAATCCACTGCGTAGGTTTTACAAATTGGTCTTTTTGATTATATATTTCTTGTAATAGGGGGGAATTTTCTTTCTCCTCTTTGAGTAAAGCTTTGAACTTTTCAGCACGTGCTCGTGTCCCTTCAGAATCTTCTAAATGCTCGACCCAATCTTTCGCTAATTGTGCTAATGTATCCGACATTGTAGGTAGCGCTAACTTAACTTGTGCTGCAAGTTTTTGACGCCGTGTTTGACTCGCAAACCACATGCCATATCCGTATTCCGCATTATCTTCAAAGAGTGAGTTTGACCATGCTGGACCTTGACCAAGATTATTTGTAGTATAAGGAGTAGCCTGTGTTCCGCCATAAATAGAAGAGCAGCCTGTAGCATTGGAAATCATCATACGATCTCCAAACATCTGTGTAAGCAGTTTGATATAAGGCGTTTCACCACAGCCAGAACACGCACCAGAAAACTCAAAAAGCGGTTGGTTAAATTGCGTAGCAACGACAGTACCAGAACGCGCTGGATTTTCCTTTTGCTTAAGTGTCATTCCAAAAGCCCAGTTGACAGCTTGTGCTTTTTGACTTTCATAAGGTACCATTTTAAGAGCTTGACCTTTTTTCGGACAAGCTTCCACGCAGAGACCACAGCCTGTACAGTCCTCGATAGAAACTTGAATCCGGTACTTCAATCCATCTTTGCCTCGGTAATCCATCACACTGAAGCCCTCTGGTGCCACATTCCATTCATCTTCATCCGCGAGGAAAGGACGAATGGCAGCATGTGGACAGACAAAAGAACATTCGTTACATTGAGTACAAGCAGCACCATTCCATTCGGGTACTTCCAAAGCAATACCGCGTTTTTCGAAAGCAGATATTCCTAGTGGACTACTTCCTGCTGCTACATTGGTGGCCACATCTTGCACCGTTAACTGATCACCTTCAAAGGCATTGACCTTATCTAAAAAGTTGAAAACATAGCGTTTACGCGCTGAATCTACTGGGCCAACCTTGTTAGTTTTTTCTTCTGTAGCAGCCCATGAATCAGGTACTTTTACTTCGTGAAGATGGTTCAGAGCTGCTTCCATTGCTTGTAAATTTTGCTCCACAATCTGAGGCGATTTTCGGGCATACTTCTGCGCATCCTCTTTAAGTATCTCATAGACCTTATCAAAGGGCATAATATCGGTCAACTTAAAGAAAGCAACTTGCATGATAGTATTAATGCGACGTCCCAAGCCAGTGGTTTGTGCAATTTTTGCAGCATCAATTGTGTAAAAACGAATTTTATTTACTGCAATATACTTTTTAAGCTGGTGAGATAAATTTCGATCAAGTTGTTCATCTGTCCAGCTTGTATTAAGGAGGAAAATCCCTCCGGGCCGCAATCCTTTAGTTAAATCATATTGGCGCACATAAGTTGTATTATGGCAGGCTACAAAGTCAGGATGCGAAATCATATACTCGGACTGAATAGGGCTATCACCAAAACGCAAGTGGCTTACAGTCAGTCCACCTGATTTTTTCGAATCATACTCAAAGGCGCCTTGAACATATTTGTCCGTGTAATCACCAATGATTTTAATAGCAGCTTTATTCGCACCTACGGTTCCATCTGAACCAAAACCCCAGAATTTTGCTTGATAAGTATCCGTTGATGTAAGATCCAAGTTCCCTGCAAGCGGTAAGGAAAGGTGTGTTCGATCATCTTCTATACCAATTGTAAAGCTTTTATTAACTGATTTATTTTTCAGCTGCTCAAAAACGGCTACGATATGCTCTGGTCGTGTATCTTTACCTCCTATACCGTAGCGACCGCCAATAACAGAAATATTTTGCTCAAACAGCAAATCTTTAATATCAAGTAAAAGAGGCTCAGCATTACTGCCAGCTTCTTTTGTCCGGTCAAGCACAGCTAAGGAAGTTACCGTTTTAGGTAGTTTCTCGAGAAAGTTTTCTGATGGAAATGGACGATAAAGGTGAATATTCAAAAAGCCCACTTTGCGCCCTTGTTCATTCAGGTAATCGACAGTTTGTCTCACTGTTCCTGCCACAGATCCCATACTTACAATAACTTCTTCGGCATCTGGTGCTCCGTAGTAATCTACCAAATCATAGTCTGTACCACGCAAGTGATTTATTTCCCGCATGTATTTTTGGACGAGTGCAGGAAGTTCTTCATAGTAAGAATTGACCGTTTCACGCTGTTGGAAATAGATGTCAGCATTTTGATTGGTTCCTGAAACTGTGGGATGGTCGGGATTCATTGCACGTTGACGGAAAGCACTTAATTTTTCTTGATTAATCAATTTTGCTAGGTCTTCGTAATCTAGAACATCAATTTTTTGAATTTCATGAGAGGTACGGAAGCCATCAAAGAAGTTTAAAAAAGGTACTGATGCTTCAAGTGTTGTCAAATGAGATACAGCTGACAAGTCCATAACTTCTTGGACACTAGACGCTGCTAACATGGCAAAACCTGTCGAACGTGCTGCCATAACATCCGAATGATCTCCTGAGATATTCAATGCACCTGTGGCAACAGCACGCGCAGCCACGTGGATAACTCCTGGAAGTAGCTCACCTGCCATCTTATACATATTAGGTAACATCAGTAAAAGCCCTTGAGATGAGGTAAAGGTTGTTGCTAGTGCCCCAGCTTTTATGGCACCATGCAAAGCTCCAGCAGCCCCTGCTTCTGATTGCATCTCACTCAATTTAACAGCTTGTCCCCAAATGTTTTTACGGCCGGAAATCGACCAAGCATCTGTATAATCAGCCATTGGCGAACTTGGCGTGATGGGGTAAATCATCGCAATTTCAGAGAAAGCATACGCAACATGTGCGGCTGCCATATTCCCATCCATAGTTTTTTTCATGATAAAGTCCTTATGTAAAAGCATTTATTTGGTTTTTCATCAGAAGAAACGGTGTCATTTGTTTTTTCTGTGGAATATTCCTGAAAATCCAAGAGCTCTTACGCTTAAATTTTTGACTACTTCTATTTTAGCACTTTTAACTATAGGCTCCACGAGTGATGAGTGTCAAACACTTTTGACAAAAAGAGTAAAAAAAGGACTGTTTTCAGTCCTTTTTTGTGAATAAACAAGCAAGAGTTTCTTTTACTTAACCTTCCGTAATACGTACTTCAGTATCTTTATCAAAGAAATGAGCTTTATTAAGGTTAAGTGTAACGGTGATTTTTTCCCCAGGCTGACGGAAGTCTCTTGCTTCTACACGTGACACAAGTTCTGCATCTCCTGCCTTAAGATAAAGCATTGTTTCAGCACCCAAAAGCTCTGAGACAGTGACTTCCGCTTCAATTTGTGCTTCAGGATACGCTTCTTCTGCAAGGATTGATGCTGAAATATCTTCGGGACGTATGCCCATGATGACTTCTTTTGAAAAATACCCTTTTTCTTTAAGGAGCTTGTGCTGACCTTCTGGAAGAGTCAAACTGATACCTTCTCCAATCAGTTTGTTACCTTCAATTTTAAGGTTTAAGAAGTTCATCGCTGGGCTACCGATAAAGCCAGCCACGAATTTAGTCGCCGGTTCATTATAAAGCTCTTGTGGTGTTCCGATCTGCTCAATGCGTCCCACAGTTCCTGATTTATCCGCATTTGGTGTTGAGCTCATAATGACGATGCGATCTGCAAGAGTCATTGCTTCGGTTTGGTCATGGGTAACATAAATAGTTGTAGCTCCGATACGACGGTGAATTTTAGCGATTTCTGTACGCATAGAAACACGAAGTTTAGCATCCAAGTTTGATAAAGGCTCATCCATAAGGAAAACTTTAGCATCGCGAACAATGGCACGTCCCATTGCCACACGTTGGCGTTGTCCCCCAGACATATCGGCAGGTTTGCGATCGAGCAAGTCAGTCAGTCCAAGAATTTTTGCTGCATTTTCTACGCGTTGCTTAATGTCTTCTTTTTTATGTTTACGTAGCTTAAGTCCAAAAGCCATATTGTCAAAAACAGTCATATGAGGATAGAGAGCATAGTTTTGGAAAACCATGGCTATATCACGATCTTTTGGAGCAACGTCATTCATCAGTTTTCCATCGATAGTAAACTCGCCTTCTGTAATATCTTCAAGCCCAGCAATCATGCGTAAAGTTGTTGATTTCCCACAACCTGATGGTCCAACAAAGACGATAAATTCTTTGTCTTTGACATCCAGATTAAAATCTTCAACCGAATATTGTGTGGCATTTGGATATTTTTTATAAACTTTATCTAATTTAAGTGTTGTCATTGCTTCTCCTTCATCTAGCTGTTTTTAAGCTAACTACATTTTATTGAAAACGCTTCCTTTTTGCAATGTACAAATTGCACAAAAAAACTGTACATAAGGTACAGTTTTCATTTTTACTTTACTTCTTCTTTAAGCTGTTCTGCCTCCTGAGCAAATTTCTGTGCAACGGCTTCAAGATCTTCTTCCTCATCTCCCAGATAATGGTCATTATTGATTTCATCGAGATTGACAAAGATTTCGATGTGCCCATGAAGGTTTCTGAAAGTCACTGGAGCATCTCCTCCATACTCGCCATCAACATTAATCATCATTTTTTTATCTGTAAGGGGCTCGACTTTGATTTTACTTGATTTCAAGTATTCAATATTGACATCATCCACGTGGTTTCCTTTAATCACCATAGAAATCAAAGCAAGCAATTCGAACAAATTATCTGTCTTTACCAAAATGAGGGTAAAAAGCCCGTCATCTAGTTTGGCATCTGGAGCGATTTTTTCAAATCCTCCAACAGAGTTGGTTAAGGCCGCAAAAAACATGGAAATCTCACCTTCAAACACGCCATCATCATGCGTAACCTTGACTTTGCGTTTACGAATTTGTGGCAGTAAATCAACGCCTTTGGCAAGATAAGCCAAGTAGCCAAAAGCGGTTTTCAAACGGCTTGGTACACTATAAGTCAGCTCTGTTAAGCTTCCACCAGCAGCAATATTGATAAAATACTCGGCATCATTCACTTGTCCCACATCAATATTCAAGGTCTGATTTTTTCCAATCATTTCAACAGCTGCTAAGGGCTTATTGCGTGGGATTTTAAGAGCACGTGCAAAATCATTAGTTGTCCCTGTAGGGATAATGGCTAACTTAGGCCTGTTCTCAAATGGTGACATGCCGCTTACAATTTCGTTGATAGTACCATCCCCACCAGCTGCTACAATAAGATCAAAACCTGCTTCAGTAGCACGAGCAGCTTCTTTTTGAGCAGATTGTGGTTCTGGTGTTGTCTGAAAAGCAGAGGCTTCATAGCCGAAGCTTTCTAACTTATCCAAAATATCCGCGACATTTTTTTTAATGATTTCTTGCCCGCTACTCGGGTTGTAAATCAATCTTGCTTTCATAATTTCAGCAACTCCTCTTCTGACCAAACTTCGATACCTAAATCCTGCGCCTTAGTCAGTTTTGACCCAGCATCTGCTCCAGCTAGAACTAAATCTGTTTTTTTAGAAACCGAACCTGAAACATTTGCGCCTAAAGCTTCCAGTTTTTCTTTAGCTTCAGTTCGTGTCATCGCTGTTAATTTCCCTGTTAAAACAACTGTTTTTCCTGATAACACACTGTCTGTTTTTGGCTTAAGTCCAAGATAGTTGAAGTTGACTCCCGCTTCTGCCAATTCTTGAAGTAAAACTTGTGCCCCTTCAGTTGCAAAATAACTGGTTACAGCTTTGGCAATAACTAGTCCCATGCTTGGAATTTCGGCAATTTCTTCTAAGCTTGCTTGCGACAAGACACGAAGATTACCAAAACGCTTCATTAATAATTTGGCAGCTTTCGATCCTACATGGCGAATACCCAAGCCAAAAAGGAGCTTTTCTGCGGAGTTTTCTTTTGAGGCTTCAATGGCATTTAATAACTTAGTTGCTGACTTTTCTTGAATTTTATCCAGTGCCACTAATTCGTCAAGCTTCAACTTATAGATATCTGCCACATCTTTGATTAAGTTATTTTTAAAAAGTTGCGTAACTATCGATTGACCCAAACCAGAAATATTCATTGCACCACGACTGGCAAAGTGAATGAGTTTTTCACGATTTTGTGCTGGACAAAGCGGATTGATACAACGTAAGGCTACTTCATCTTCAAAATGCAAAAGTTCAGATGAACATTCCGGACAATATTGAGGAATTGCCATTTCTACAGAATCCGCTGGACGTTTCTCAAACAAAACTCGTTGAACTGCTGGAATGATATCCCCTGCCTTATAAATCATGACTTTGTCTTTAAGACGGATATCCTTCTCCTTAATGTAGTCAACATTATGCAATGTGGCGCGTGATACGGTAGTCTGCGCTAGGGTCACAGGCACCATATTTGCCGTTGGTGTAACGACTCCTGTACGACCTACTGTCCAATCTACGGATAGTATTTCCGTTTCTGCCAGTTCGGCTGGAAATTTATAGGCGATTGCCCAACGTGGAGCTTTGACTGTAAAGCCTAATTCTTCTTGTTCTGCCAGGTTGTTAACCTTAATGACGACACCATCAATATCGTAATCTAAGTCATCCCGCAGAGAGGCCACACGCTCAATAAAGGCCCAGACTTCATCAATACTTCGTGCAAAAACACGTTCTTTGTTGACAACAAGTCCAAGCTTTTCTAAGTATTCTAAAACTTCTTCTTGTGTATCATTTGTCGCTGGACTCGCTTCTTGATAAAGGAAGGTTGCCAAGCCACGCTTGGTCACCTCTTTTGTATCCAACTGTCGTAAGGTACCAGCTGCAGCGTTACGTGGATTGGCAAATGAAGGTTTACCTTCAAGTTGGCGTTCCTTATTGAGTTTGACGAAATTTTTACGTGGCAAGTAAGCCTCACCTCGCACCACAATGTCAATAGGTTCTTTTAATACCAGAGGGACGTCTTTGATTCGTTTAACATTTTCTGTAATGTTTTCTCCTACACTACCATCCCCACGTGTCGCAGCTACGACAAGTTTTCCTGCTGTGTATTTAAGAGAAAGTGAGAGACCGTCAATCTTTAACTCACAGATGTACTCAGGTTTTGGAATAACTTTACGTACACGTTCATCAAAGTCTTCCAGCTCTTCACGCGAAAAAGCATCTGCTAAGCTGTAGAGATTGTATTCATGGGTGTATTTTTCAAATCCTGATAACACGACATCGCCTGTACGATGAGTTGGTGAATCAGCGCGTATCAAATGTGGGTTCTCGTGTTCTAGAGTTTCTAACTCACGATAAAGGCGATCATACTCCGCATCTTCAACCGAGGGCATATCCAAGGTATAGTATTCGTGAGCATACTTGTTTAATAACTCCGTTAAATCTTTGATCTTTGACTCGATATTCATACTAGTAATTTTATCATATTTTTCGGTTTCCTCTGAGTAAGAAAGTTGTTATAATGGAGAAGTTCAATAGCTTATGTTAGGCTTAATTTTTATGAGGTTTTTAATGAAGAAAAATATTTTTAATAAGGTTGTGATTGTACTGGCAGTCTTGCTCAGTATCATCATCATAATAGCTGGCCTTCTTGGTCGACAGATACTTTTTCGTGATTATCCTGTTTTCCAGTCAATGTCCCAAAAAGAGATTATCGAAACTACCAATATCCTGCCTGAGGATAATGACTATATCAAAAAACTAAAAAATAATGCACTTGACGTCTACCTGAGTAATGCTTCCAGTGAACTGGCCGAAAAGTTGAGGGAGAATGAAAAGCGTATTAACAATATTGTCAACGGTAAACTACCCGAACAACAGTTTTCACAAAATCAGGACGAATTACAACAAGCACTTGGCGCAAGCGATGAGCAGATGACACAACTTGCTCAAACTTATGAGAATGCCCGCCTCAAACGTTCTATTAACCAGCTTCAAGCAGAAACCAAAACTTTAAAAGCTGAACAGTTGCCTCAGTTTATTCAAGATGCAAACAAGCTATCACAACAAACCGAAAAGAGCATCCAATCTTACATTGAAGATAATAATGCTGTGTCTAAATCAACAATATCGGCCTCTGTGGAAGCACTCAATGAAGCCAATTCCCTTCTCGGTAACTTTACACAGTTTGTGAACTATACCAATAATTACACCGCTCTCACACAACTTCAATTTGATAAAATTTCTACAAATAATTCGCTCATGGCAGACTTTCTCCCAGTATTTAACAAAGTAAATGCTTATCTCAGTCAGAAGGAAACCGTAGAAGCTCGGATCAAAGAGTTAACAGATTTCCAACAAAAAGTCGAAAAATCAGAACAGTTAAAAAGTTCAAGCGTAGAAATGCCTAATCTCAAAGGTCAAACACTTGCGGCCATAAGAAAACAAGCAGGCAGCGATTATAAAATTGAAGTGGAGTCAAACTATGAAGACAAAGACACAGCGATTGTAACTCAACAAAAACCCGGTCCTTCTCAGTATACTCGTATTCTAAAAGGACAAACAATTACGGTCCAAACACAGAAAAAAGAGGAAGAAAAGAAAGCTTCTTCCGATTCTGCCAAAAAAGACAAAGAAAAAACAGAAACCTCCAAAAAAGAGGATACTAAAGCTAAAAAGAAAGGAGATGAATAATGGCTAAAAAAATAATTCTCCGCACCCTTACTGTTCTTTTTCTACTTTTCTTGTTTGTAGGCGCTGTGGGTGCTGTGGGTGCTGTCTATCTCCTGGATAAAGAATCACACCAGGCCCACACGATCGAGCTTAAACCTTCGCCACAAGCTATTTCTCAATCCTTTACCATTACGGATATTAATGGAGAAGCTCTACAAGATTCCTCAAATATCTATAAATATATTCCAGCACAGCTCTCAGGTAAAGATAAAAATATTCCTGAACTTTACACAAAAGCTTTAGTCGCAGTGGAGGATAGTGACTTCTATTCCCGTAAAACTAAAGGGTATTCTATCAAAGGGGTAACTAATGCCGTCTTATCAGAAGTACTTACGAAATTACATCTTGCCAACGGGGCACGTGGTGGCTCAACCCTTGATCAACAATTAGCAAAAAATCTTGCGCATGGCGGTTTTACTGCCGATAAATCATTGTCCCGAAAAATCGTCGAATTGATTGATGCACATAGCCTTGCTGAACGCTACTCTCGAGAAGAAATTCTCACCAGTTATCTCGACACCCTGCGTTTGACACCTGAAACCATTGGTCCTGGTGCTGCATGGAACAATCTTTTCTCTACACCAATGATTACCTCAGAGAAAACGCCACTCTATATTGCTCAAATTGCTTATTTAGCCGGGCTCGGTCAAGCACCTTCAACTTATGTTCAAGACTTTGAAGACGCAGGGAAACAACGTGCGCTGACTGTTCTTTCAGTGATGAAGTCCAACAAAATTATCTCTGACCAAGAATACAAAGACAGCACTGAAGCTGTTAAAAAAGAACTCGCACTTAAGCCAAGTTATACACAAGGTATCCCACATGCTTATCAAGCCTATATTGCACAAGTACAAAAAGAACTTGGTCAAATTGCTTTACCAAGAAATGCTAAAGTTGTCGTCAAAACATATGCTACTAAAGCACATCTAGATTATCTAGAAAGTGTGGCAAATCATACTGCGCCAGATGTTTCAAACATCCCACGTAATGATTTGCCGGAAGGGACTTTAACAGCAATATCAGTTGTCGATACCCAAACAGGTCATATCTTAGCTTTAAATACAAATTCGGACAATCCCCAATTGCCAATTTCTTCTGGTCGTTCTTCGGGTTCAACAATTAAACCATTACTCGATTATGCGCCCGCTCTTGAATATGGCTATATTAATGAAAACAGTACCTTGAATGGTAATGCTACAACTTACGCTGATGGCACTCCCCTGATGAATTACGGTGGGAATAATTATGGTCCTGTTCCTGTCGGTTTTGCCCTTGGTAACTCCTTGAACTCTGCAGCCCTTCAAACCTTTAACATGACCAATAATGAGCAAAAAAACAGTATTATGCAGCCACTTGGCATTGCTTCAGTCAAATATGACCAAGAATCCATGTCTATTGACTATAATTTGTCATCTTTACAATCTGCATCTGCCTATTCTGCTATTGGTAATGATGGTGTACGTGTTACACCTACTGCTGTGGCCTCTGTCACTGTAAATGGTCAAGAGCTGCCGCTTGCACAGCCTGAATCACAACGCGCTATGAGTTCTACAACAGCCCGTTCGCTCGTAAACCTTATGCAAAACGTTACACAGCCTAACGGTTCCGAGCCTTTAGCTGCACAGCCTCAATGGCCAAATGCTTTCGCGACTAAGTCAGGGCTCTCTAATTTCCCTGATACTGCCACAGAACCGGCCCGTAGCCAAGGATCTCCTGATGCTTGGATGGCTGCTACTTCCACAGGAGTTTCAACTGCTGTATGGGTCGGAAGTCCTGATATGAGTGGGAAATATTATGTTCCAGCTGCACCTATCGAACAAGAAAACAATATGCGCGTCTATCTTTTGAACAACACCATCAGATACATGAATCAAGGCAGAAATGTACCACCATTTAGTTATTCAGGCACAGCAATGTCCCATGAACCTCTCTTACCCGAGTTGCCACAGCTTACTGAGCCACCAACAGCCCAAGCTATCCAGCAAGCTAAAACCTTTGATGCTGTTGCTCCATCTGTTACACCTGGTTTAGAAGAATTTTATCAAATGCACCGTCAAGACAAGCTCTTAGATGCTGACTCCGTATATGGTGCCAAGAACTAAGTTCTTTATAATAAAAAATCTGCTTGCAAGCAGCTTTTTTATTTATGATGCAACGGTCAGTTGTTCTTGAACATATTGTGCATAAAGTGGGTGTGCTTTTACAAGATCACTGTGTTTACCTGCTCCTGTAATTGCTCCCTTTTCAATAAAGTAAATGTTATCTGCATCAACAATTGTGGATAAACGATGGGCAATGACTAAAGTTGTTCTACCTTTCATCAGGCTGTCCAACGCTTTTTGAACCATTGCTTCTGACTCTGAATCTAGACTAGCTGTGGCTTCATCGAGCATGAGAATTTTTGGATTACGCAAGAAGGCACGTGCAATAGCTAAACGCTGACGTTGCCCACCTGATATCTTCACTCCGCGTTCACCTACTTGTGTATCCAATTTGTCAGGCATACTTTCGACGAAACCTCGTGCAAAGGCTAACTCAAGTACTTCCCATAATTGTGCATCACTGTATTTACCGTCTAAACCATAAGTCAAGTTCTCACGAATTGTTCCTGCCATAATCGCTGAATCTTGTGAAACAAACCCAATTTGGCTACGCCAATCTTTGAGGGCTAAGTTTTCAATATCATGATTCCCCATTGTTAGTTTTCCTCCTGTTGGTTTGTAGAAGCGTTCCAAAATAGAGAAAATAGTTGATTTTCCGCCCCCAGAAGGACCTGCAAAGGCAACAATAGTATTTGGTTTCGCTTCGAAAGTAATATTTTTCAATATTTCTTCAGAGTCATCATATGAAAAACTAATATTTTCTGCACGTAAAACTTGGCCTTCAATATCTAGATTTTCTCCGAGACTTAACTGCTCTTGTTCTTCTTCTAAAACTTCATTCAGACGGGCTGTGGCTCCTGAGGCTTTAGAACTTGCGGTAAAGAAAAGCGCTAGAGTAGGAACAGAACCAATCATGTTCATAAGATACATCAAGAAGCTCATCAAAGTGGCCATCGTCATTGCTCCTACGGCAACACGATGAATTCCATAAAGCAGCAATCCAAAGATTGTTGACATCATTAACAACATCATAATTGGTTGCATGGAACCATCAAAAATTGCTTCACGAAGCCCAATTTTATAAAGTTTATTGATGTTTTTTTCAGCTGAATGTGTCGCTTGTACCTCCGCATTAGAAGATTTGACCAAACGAATTTCACTAAGCACTTCACTTGCTGTGCCCGAAAATCCTGCAAGAGCATCTTGACGTTGAATTCCAAATTTTCGGCCAAAAGTGGCCAAGGGCATAATGATCAATGTCACAATAGGCACAGCTATCACCATTGCTACAGTCATCTGCCAATCCATACGAAACATCATAAAAATTGAACCCACAAGAAGCAAAAGGCTTGTTAAGGTTTGAGGTACAGTATTTGCTAAAAGATCTTTCACTTGTGTTGTATCATTGACCAAGCGGCTTCCAATTTCTCCTGTTTTGACTTCATCAAAGTACTTTACAGGAAGGTGAACCATCTTATTCCACACTGTTAAACGTAGTCTTTTTACTACGTTTTCTCCAAAAAAGCCAAGCACTGAGGCGCCAATGGCACCAAGTAAGGCCGAAAGGATGTAAACCAGAACTACATTTCCTAAAAGGCCATAATCAATCCCTTGGGCAAATCCTGAAATAAGTGGCTGTATCATTTGAGGTACAATGAGCTGTAGTACCGCTCCCACAATCCCTGACAACATCCCAATAGTAAAATAGGAGTATTTTGGTTTACTCTTGGCAATGAGTTTCAAAAAATCCTTACTTTTTATTTTATTGGCTTTTATTTCTTTTTCCATTTTTATCTCCTTTGATTACTTAGTTTTTATTTTAACTAAACTAACAAAATTGATTATAAAACTTTTAATTAGTTTTGTCAACAATAAAACTAATTATTTTGAGATAAAAAACCAACCCATAAGGTTGGAATAATTTTTAATATTTAAATTCACCTACAGTACGGAATCCAATATTTTTAAATGAACTCATTTCGGCTTGATTGACATCTGTCGTCTTAAAGTTTTTTGCAAACTTCGCTGCTGATACACCATCCAAGCGTGTGAGTTGTTCACCATTGAACATCCAGATTGACCCGTTCATTTTAGAATTTTTGTCGTTTACTTTATATAAAATCATTTCAATTTCTCCTTCATCTGTTTCTGATCCACCACCAGATACTGGTGTGTTAAATAAGTTTACTTCTGCTTGTCGCCGTTTTCTCAAGCCTTCTTCAAATGCAGAGCCTTTATTAATGTAGTTTGGGAATGATGCAGTAATATAACTATTTGAAGCATTTTTTTCCCACCCATCTTGTGCGAAAATCCCCGCTCCAAGATTATAAGTAAAACTTGCCATTGCATCAAATTGATTTTGATTAAAAGTACGAGTAAAGTAACTATTAATTGCATTCTCATATACTTTTAAATCTGTAACAAGTTGTTTATCTGCTTGAGCTTGGGTCCATGTGGTCACTCCAGCAACTAAATTAGTTGAGCCTTTATTTTCAGCGTGTCCCCAGCCAATAGTAATTTTTCCATCACCAATATCATATGCTGTAAGACGGCATCCTTCAAATTGTTTAATAAGGTTTAAACCATTTATGCCCGTAGATGTTGCTTTACCACCATCTCCAGGTGAAGGTGCACCACCTTTCGGACGAACAATCTTATCGAAGCCATACCAACTCCATGAATTTTCTCCAGGCAGGAGTTGAGCATACTGTGCGTTTAAAATATTCTGTTCAAGTGTTGTTACATTATTTCCTGCAGTGGATACAACAATACCTGTGTGCCCACTCCCGGGAACTTTACTTATGCTAATAAAGAAAATATCTCCTGCACGCAATTGGCTAAATGATGGTGTATTAATCACCTCAAATCCAATAGCAGCCCAATTTGTTTGTGTTGCTACATTCCACGATGTATATGCATCCGTTCCCGGAAAATAACCCCATTCATCCAGATCATTCGCAAGTTGTTGTCTGCCCGTTTCTGTGATGAACCAGTCTTTCATCAAGTCACCACATTGACCTGCTCCAACCTTTTTTCCTTTTACTCGGTTGGAATAGTCCACAATGTTTTCCATTTGACCCTCCTTCTGATCGATGTACGTTCAATATTTTTTATATTAAAGAGGACATCATAATAATTTTGGTAAGCCATAGATATTCGTCAATACATATTTTACCTTGCCTAAAATAATAAACAGCTGCATTTTTTAGGAATGACTTCATGTTGGAATCGAACCAACAGTCTTTTACAGACTTGCCATTTGAAACCTGATTTAATTATATGACCGAATTTTCATTTGTTCCAGGTTGGAAAAACCGACCTCTATAAAATAAAACGAAATTTTCTAATTGAAGATGGCGACCAAGTTTTGCTTTATTGCCGATCACATTTATAATTGTAAGCCCTAATTTTAAATTGTTTCAGGTAAAAACAAAAAAAACTGCTGAATTCAGCAGTTTTTTTATATTATACAATCTATTGCGAAAGGCGGCAGACGGATTTGAACCGACGATCAAGCTTTTGCAGAGCCATGCCTTACCACTTGGCTATGCCGCCACAACATTAACCATTATATCGAAATTTGGGGATAAAAGCAAGAACTTTTACAGCTTATCAGATTTTATCCCTAAAGGCGAAATGAAAAGTTCTAAGAAGAAATTCTTAGAACTTTTATTTTTTCTCAAAGTTTTATTGGTATTAATTTGCCGATTTTTCTAAAGCTTGAATACGTTTCTCCTGGCTAATAATTTCTGTAGCCAAATCTTTGAAGGTAATTGCGTTCATCAGATGGTCTTGCGCGTGTACCATATAGAGATCGATTTCTGTATGAATACCTTGTGCTTCTTTTGTTAACATATCTGTTTGAACATCATGAGCTTGGAGTAACTCTTGATTCGACTCCTGAAGTGATTTTTCTGCTGCTTCAAAATCTCCTTCTTTAGCTTGTTGGATTGCTTGGAAGGCTAAACCTTTTGCATTTCCACCATGCATGATGATTCCCATCACAATTTCCATTCTTTCTTCGTTCATTACATCCCCTTTTATTTTGTCATCTTTAATTTTTACTTCATCAAAGCTTCTGCTGCTTCAAGGACTTTATCGCCACGCATCATACCATAGTCTTGCATTTTAATGACATCCATAGGTACATCAACAGCTTGTGCTTTCTTTTGTACTTCTGCCTTCATGAATCCTACTTGAGGACCTAAGAGTAGAACATCAGGTTTAGGTGTAGCAGCAAGCATATTATCGATATCTGCTGTTGATTTTGCGAAAATTTCGTAGTCCAATCCTTTGTCTGCTGCTGCTTTTTGCATTTTAGAAACCAAAAGTGATGTTGACATGCCTGCTGCGCAAGCTAAAGCGATTATTTTATCAGCCATAATATTTTTTCCTTTTTTTTCTTTTTATAGTCTTAAGTATACCGCTTTCATCGATATTTTGCAAGTGTTTTCATAGAGGTACTCAAAGACTTTAGATACTTTCTCCATTATTTTTAATAAGTGATTGATACCAATAGTAAGAATCCTTAGGGATTCGTTTAAGACTCCCATCCATACTTTCGTCCTGGTCAACATACACAAAGCCATAGCGTTTCTGATAACCGTTCAACCAGCTAAGTAAATCAGTGTAAGACCATGTATGGTAGCCAATCACTTGAGCTCCATCGGTTAGGGCTTCTTTTATTGCTTTAACATGGCTTTCCAGATATTTGATACGGTAATCATCATGAATTTTTCCTTCTTCAAGCTTATCGTATTCTCCTAGACCATTTTCTGTAATCATCACCGGTATACGATAACGACTAGTAATTCGACGTAAAGCGATACGCAGCCCCATTGGATCAATTTCCCAATCCCAATTTGTCCGTTCAACGGCAGGATTAGTTACACGCTTGTATAAGCCTGGAATGCCTTGGTCTCCACCAGAACCCTTAACACCGGTAGTGTTCATTTTGCCGAGCGTTACCCCACCTTCTCGTGGATTCCAAGCATTGGTAGCAGTTTGATAATAATTAATTCCTAAAAAATCTGGCTTAGCTGAATTTAGGAGCTCAAAATCACCCTCCTCTGTTTCAAACATTAGCCCATTCTCTTTAAGATAGTTCAAAGCTACAATAGGATATTCACCGTAGCAATACACATCCATCCAAAAATGTGCAAACATTTCCTCTGCATTTTCAGCTGCCAAGACATTTAGTGGATCAGAATCAATCGCATAGTTTGGTGTATAAGCAAAGGAAGGACCGATTTGACCGGGTATCTCCATTTCATGAAAAGCATTGATTACAGCTGCATTAGCCAAATTTGCATGGTGATTGACTTGATAAAACAGCTTCATATCTACCTTACCAGGTGGGTGCGTGGCCAGAATCCAACCATGTTGTGTAAAGATATTTTGTTCATTCAAGGATACCCAATATTTCACCTTACCTTTAAAAGCTGTAAATAGTGTTTGAGCATAATATACAAAATCCTCAATAATCTGGCGACTTTCCCAACCTTGATATTCTTCTTCAAGAGCTTGCGGCAAATCCCAATGATAGAGAGTAACTACCGGTTCGATATGATTAGCAATCAATTCATCAACCAAATCCATATAGAATTGTAAGCCTTGTTGATTAATTTCACCACGTCCTTCAGGAAAAATGCGTGTCCAAGCAATGGAAAAACGGTATGATTTCAAACCCATTTCAGCCATGAGAGCTACATCTTCTTTGTAGCGATGGTAGTGATCAACGGCTATATCCCCTGTAGTTTCCTTAAAAGTTTTTCCTGGTATTCTGACAAATTTGTCCCAAACCGATAATCCTTTTCCATCTTCATCATGTGCACCTTCAACCTGGTAAGCTGCCGAAGCAGAGCCCCATAAAAAGTCACTTGGAAAATCTTTTAGTTTTGTATGTTCCATTATAATTTCTCTCCATTCGACGCAATAACTTGTTTGTACCATTCAAAAGAATCTTTCTTCGAGCGTTCCAAACTACCGTTTCCATCATTATCTTTATCTACATAGATAAACCCGTAACGTTTTTTCATCTCTCCAGTCCCTGCAGAAACGAGATCAATGAAGCCCCAAGGGGTGTATCCCATTAAGTTGACGCCGTCAAATTCTACAGCATCTTTCATTGCTTCAATATGCGCTTTCAGATATTCTACACGATATGGGTCGTGAATACTACCATCTTTTTCTACTTTATCTACAGCGCCAAAACCATTTTCTACAATAAAAAGTGGTTTTTCATAGCGCTCATTGAACCAGTTCATGCTGTAGCGTAGTCCTAATGGATCGATTTGCCAACCCCACTCCGATGCTTTAACATATTGGTTTTTCACCAGATCGCGGTTTTCAATATAATCAAAAGTTGGTGCACCCAGACTTTCTTGATTTTCCCTCTTTTCAGCTGTACTTGGCATATAATTCAGCTTGAGACTTGGGTCAATCTTTTCAGCCTGATCTTTAATAGCAAAGCTCATATAATAACTAAAGCCAATATAATCTACTTCTCCCTTAGCTAAGTCTTCAATATCTTCTGATGTAATATCCAAATCAAAGGCTCTACGTTCAAAATATTTGAGCATGTAGCTTGGATAGTGTCCACGCGCATGTACATCGGTAAACCATAAACGGCGTTGCATGGCAACCTGAGCTGCCATCATATCTTCAGGCTTACACGTCGCAGGATAAATCGGACACATTGCAATCATACAACCAATCTCAAAATCAGGGTTAATTTTATGACCTAAACCCACAACTTTCGCAGATGCGACTAATTCATAGTGTGCAGCTTGATACATAACCTGTTCGCGGTTCTCTCCCTCCACGAATTTCAAACCAGAGTTAGTAAACGGTGCAAAGTCCAAATCAAAATTTGCCTGATTATTTATTTCATTAAAAGTCATCCAGTATTTAACTTTGTCTTTATAACGGGTCATTACTACTTCCGCAAATCTTACGAAAAAGTCAATCAAGCGACGATTACGCCAGCCGCCATATTCGGTAACTAGGTGATAAGGCATTTCAAAATGCGAAAGTGTGATGACTGGCTCAATACCATTTTTCAAACATTCATCAAATAAATCATCGTAAAATTGTAGACCTTCCTCATTAGGTTCCCCTTCATCTCCATTAGGGAAAATACGTGTCCAAGCAATGGAAGTACGGAAACAGTTCACACCTAACTCTGCAAAAAGTGTGACGTCCTCTTTATAGCGATGATAGAAGTCAATGGCTTCGTGATTAGGATAGTTTTCATCGGGTAAGACTCCATCCGTAATCCGGCGCTCAACTCCGTTTGCTCCAGCAGTCATAACATCGGCCACAGAAATCCCTTTGCCTCCTGCATTCCAGCCGCCTTCAAGTTGATGAGCAGCAACAGCACCGCCCCATAGAAAATCTTTTCTTAAAGTCATTTACCTTCTCTCTTTCTACTAATTCTATCAATTTAACTTTAAATCTTTTACAAGAGTTGAACTTGCGTATCTTGTATTTATTAAAAACCTCCCCTTTTATAAACGCTCAGTTCCCCTCTATAAATGTAAGCTCAAGTCATTCTCATGAGCTTTCATTTATACAAGAGAGATTAAGCCCTAGCTTAATCTCCTCTCACTGTTAATCTTGTTCTGCTTGTTCTGCTTCATATGCCTCTTTTTCTTGTTGTACAAGAACCGCATCATATTTTTTAGCAAATGGCCAGTATATAGCACCTGTCACAAAAATCATCAAGGCTTGCCAAGCTGCACCTTGCCAACCACCAACAATCAATCCTGAAAGGATAGGCGGTGTGGTCCATGGGACGAAGATACCATTAAACGGTGGGATAATTCCCAGTGCGATAGCCGCATAAGTTCCAAATCCTGAAACGAGGGGGGCAATCAAGAATGGGAAAGCCAAGATTGGGTTTAAGACAATCGGCATACCAAAGAGTACAGGCTCGTTGATATTGAAGAAGGCTGGTGCCAATGTTAATTTACCAATCGTTTTCATTTGAACAGAACGCGCACGATAAATCATAAAGATAACGAAACCGAAAGTCATTCCTGAACCTGTAACCGTAATAAACTGATCCATAAAGGCTTGGGTAACAATGTGTGCCCCATGATCAAGTGATAAGTTACCCTCTTGGAACAATTTGAGGTTATCGGCATTGTTAGCCAAAAGCAATGGTGTCATGATACCCCCAATAACTGTAGCACCATGTACCCCAAACCACCAGATAAATACAGGTAAGAATGCAATTAAGAAGACACCAAGTGGTCCATCTGTAGCATGCTGTAAAGGTGTTTGAATTAAAGTATAAATCCATTCTATCGGTGTCTGATCCGTTGTCAATACAGATAGAGCATAGATAAGCATTGCTACAAAGGTAATAACGAAAGCTGGCACTAGAGCACCAAAGGAATCAGATACATTTGCTGGGACTTGGTCAGGTAGCTTGATCCGGATATCTTTTTTCATGAACCATGAGTAAGACCAACCGACCAATAAACCAGCAAGCATAGCAAGAATCATTCCTTTACCACCAAGCCAAGCTGCATCAATAACACCATTTACTTGATATTCTCCCACGACAGCAGAACCATCAGCAATTTTAGTCACCGTCGAAATTGTGCTTGGTTGAAGCATAACCATAACAATGATAGATGTCAAACCAGCAGAAGCGCCTTCATAGCCTTCGCTCTTCACCCAAGAATAAGCGATGCCGAAAGCTGCAAAGAGGGCCATAATACCAAATGAAGCAGCATAGGCTTGATTAAAAATAGGGGCCCAGCCAATTTCTGTTATCCAATCCGCAACATTTTGTTGAGGGAAATTTGCTAAAATGAGGAAGATTGCTCCAATAATGATGAAAGGGATTGGATACAACATACCGTTTTTAATTGCTGTAACGGGTTTTGTGTTCAAAAATTTCATCATCGGAGGCATCAATTTCTCGTTGATAAATTTGTTCATATTCGTACTCCAAAATTTTTATTTTTTTATTCTTAACACCTAAAGGTATCTGTAGCCGAAACTATTTTTCCATTTCTTCTGGCATCGTCTTGTATTTTAATCACATCACAAGGTACACCTACTGCATTTGCTTTTTTTGTGATATCTCATACTGACTTAGCAAAAAGTTTTTTTCTCCTTATTCTTTTGAGCTCAAGAATATTATAGCGTTTTCTGAAAAGGCTTTCAAACAAAATTAGGAAACTCTAATCCTGTAGGGAAACAAGAATAAAATGGCTTAGATTAAGGTTTTGTGACTTAAACTTTTACCATAAATACAAAAAAACTTGCAAAAATTGCAAGTTTTTTAAAACATGTTTCACATTTTGGAACAAATCTAGCTTTAATCCTCTAAAAAATGAAGTGTTTTATGGGCTAAAACTTCAAGAACCGCAACCACAGGAAGTTGGGTCGTTAAATTTCCTAACGGATAAAGTTTAGACCATTCTGGTGTAAGGTTGTAGAAAAGTTGCAAGTCTGCTAGACGACCAACCGTACTATCTTCATTGTTTGTTAATGAAATAATTTGAGCACCCTCTTGTTTAAATTCCAATTCTTTATTAATAATTTGAATCGTTTCTCCAGATGCGGATAAAATCAAAGCGATAACATTACCGGTTCTATTAATCTGGATAGCTTGAAAAGGGTCATTGATAACAAAAGCACGCAATCCTGCATTCACAAAATATTTACACGCATAGTCAGCCAAAGAACCAGAGTTCCCAATGCCCATAAAAACAGTGTAATCTGCTTTAGCAATCATCTTAGCTGCTTCTGTCAGTCGCTTTTGATAGCTCTCAGAATTCATACGGCGTAAAAACATATCAAATTCTAGCATGTTATCGTAATGCTGTTCTTCCGCCGTTTTAGGCTTGCTTTGATTTTTAAGAAAGAATTTTAATTCTGCCCAACCATTAAAGCCCAATTTCGTACTCATTCTTACAATTGTGGTAGTAGAAACATGTAGCTGGCTAGCCAAACTTCGAATAGTTGCTTTTTGAACCTTATCAGGAGATTTGATGATAAAATCAAGGACCAACGTTTCGAGCTCGTTAAGCTTGCTTATTTGTTCAGGTTGAAACATAAAAACTCCTTTATATTGCTTAAAATAGTGTATATTTGATCAAATAATACCCCAGAGCTAAACACTCTCTAGCATAATTACCTACAGTATGTAAAGCTGAGGTCTGACTCACTGCTGCGTAGCCTTGTAAATCTTTGTACCCTTCTTTAGAAGCCACATACAGGCTACGGTAAAGGTGAAAGTCGCTCGTCACAACCAGTGTTTTCCCTTCCACATACTTTTGAGAAAACGCGAAATTCTCAACAGTATTTCGCGCTTTCTTTTCTTCTATGATTCGGTCAGAGTTTAAACCATGTGCTTTGAGATATGTTGCCATTCCCTCAGCTTCAGATACAGGCGAAGCTGGGCTACGATAACCTGTAACAATAACTTGTGCTTCCGGATTTTTCTTAGCAAGCATTACGGCAGTATCAAGCCGATTCTTCGTGATAGGGGCAGGCTGCCCATCTGGCCTAATCTTACTCCCTAAAACTAATATCGTTTTGAAAACTGGTGCTGCCTCACTTCGCTCTCCGACATCACTTAATATCAATAAGAAACAGAAAAGGCCATAGGCCATTCCCAAAGCAAAGATTAACCCTAAAAATCGAAAGAATCTTTTCATTAGAATTTTTGCTTGCGGGCTTCACGTTGCTTACGCGCATTTTTATTGTGTTCTGCTCGACGTTTTTTCGTATTCTCTTCTTCAATTGCCCATTTCAAGGCACGCTTGTAGCCTGGTTTAACTTTTTTCTTACTCTTTGCCAATTGGCCACGCATTTTGTTAGACAATTCCCCTGTCTTTGCGGTACGTTTTTCACGGCGATCACGATCGTAAGAATCAACTATTTCACCATTTTTCACAGCTTTTGGTTGGAAAGTTACACCCATTTTTTCAATCTCACGAATGGCGGAATCATCTGAAGGACTGTAAAGGGTAATCGCTGTTCCAGACAAACCATTACGTCCTGAACGTCCTACACGATGGACAAAGAAAGAGAGATCACGTGGAAGTTCATCATTAATAACATGACTCACACCTTCAATATCAATTCCACGCGCCGCAATATCTGTAGCAACAACGAATTGATAATCTAAGTTCTTGATACTTGCCATGATACGTTTCCGTTCACGTGGTGGAATATCGCCATGAATTTTCGCTGCTTTTACACCATTGCTGACTAAGAAATGATGAATATCATCCACACGTCCTTTTGTATTAGCAAAAATCATTGCCACGTAAGGATTTGTAGCCTTTGAAAGTTGCAGTAAAATTTGATTGTGTGATGCACCTTTGGTTGAAATCAACCAATTTTCAATTGTATCTGAAATTACGGTTTTATTCGCAATTTTTTCCATAACAGGATTATTCAAATATTTTTTAAGGAAAGGCTGTAACTTTTGTGGAATAGTTGCAGAGAAGACCAACATCTGTACCTTTTTACCAAAGCTCGCTGCAATTTTATCCACATCTGTCAAGAAACCCATATCCAAGGTCATATCCGCTTCATCCACAACGAAAATAGAAGCCGTGTGGATAATCAAAGCTCCAGATTTCAGTAAATCTTGAATACGTCCGGGTGTCCCAATCACGATATGGGGTTGAGAAGACTCCAGCTTCTTGATTTGACGTGCTTTATCTGTTCCACCCACGTAGTTGACCACACGAATGGCATCGTTAAATTTGACAAATTCCTGAGCTGCATGATAAATCTGTGTGGCAAGTTCACGAGATGGTGCAGTGATTACGGCTTGGACTTCATCAAGATCTGTATTCAATTGTTGGAAAATAGGAAGCAAGAAAGTATGTGTCTTTCCTGAACCTGTTTTTGATTCCCCTACCAAATCACGGCCTGATAATACGACAGGAATCAGTTTTTCCTGAACGGGGGTTGGCGAAACAAACTTGATTGCCTCAAGCGTTTCATTGATATAATTCTTAAAGTTAAATTCTGTAAATTTCATAGCTCCTATTATAGCATGAATAGTGCATTTATAAAACAGGGTTCACCTTTTTAATTCCACTTCTTCTTGAAAAAAGTTAAAAAAAAAGTACCACGAAGGTACTTTTTTATATTATTTAGCTTTAGCGTAAAGTTCGTTAACTTTATCCCAGTTGATTAGATTAAAGAAAGCTTCAATATAATCTGGACGTACGTTATGGTATTTCAAGTAATAAGCATGTTCCCAAACGTCAAGACCCAGTACTGGAATTTGACCATCAGAAATAGGGTTATCTTGATTAGCTGTAGAAACAACTTTAAGTTTACCGTAATCGAGAACTAACCACGCCCAACCTGAGCCAAAACGACCTGTTGCAGCTGCTTTAAATTCTGCTTTAAAATCGTCAAACGAACCAAATGCTTCATCAATTGCAGCAGCAATATCACCTGTGGGTGCACCACCAGCATTTGGAGCGAGCCATTCCCAGAACATTGTGTGGTTCAAATGACCTCCACCGTTGTTACGTACCGCAACGCGGATATCTTCTGGCAAGCGGTCCAAATAAGCCACTAATTCTTCAACAGTTTTATCAAAGAATTCTGGATGTTTTTCAATCGCTGCATTAAGATTATTTACATAAGTTTGGTGATGTTTGTCATGGTGCAAATGCATTGTTTCTTCATCAAAGAAAGGTTCCAAAGCGTCATATGCGTAAGGTAATTCTGGAAGTGTATAAGCCATAGTATTCTCCTTAAATTTTAATATACTATTATTATAAAGAAATAAGAACCGTTTACAAAATTATCTGTTTATCTTTTCGTTCTTCACGAAAATACTTTAAATCTCGGTCATAGATAAATTCAACTTCTGTTAAATCATCATACTTCCGTGCTCCAACTAAAGTATAGAGCTTTGTTAAATCATCTTTCCAGCGGCTAAGCATTTCATCTAAGGCTTGAGTGCCTTGTGTATGTAGGATAGATAAAACATGGCCAGCAGTGCTTGCTAAAGGCGCACCTAAAAGTTGAGCATGCAAAATATCCATAGCTGATGCAATGCCTCCTGTAGCAATCAGAGGTTTAGTATTTTGCGCCAATTGAGCTTCAATAAGACTCTCAGGTCCTGTAAAACCAAAATCGTTTAAGTTTAGACTGCTGTGCCCCCGGCCACTCTCAATCCAAGCAAAATTTGTACCGCCTTTACCGCCAATATTAATTCCCGCGATGGCTGTTTGACTGAGTTGCTTGAACATTTTTTGGCTCATACCAAAACCGACCTCTTTAACTATAACGGGTACTTCTAAATTTTCAGCAATATGGTTAATGTTCTCAATCCAGTAAAAAGAACGATCCCCTTCGCTGTCCTTCATGACTAACTCTTGTCCGGTATTGATATGGATTTCTAAGGCATCAGCAGAGAGCATTTCGACAGCTTTTTGCGCATTTTCTAAAGAATGTCCTGCACCCATATTTGCAAAAAGGAAACCATTTGGATTCTGTTGTCGTACTTGGCGGAAACCTTCTGCCAATTCGGGATACTTCAAAGCAATTGACTGTGAGCCAACAGCCATTGCTATATGATGGTGGGCTGCAAGCTCCGCCAACTCTAAGTTAACCTTATCGCCCTTTTTGGAACCTCCTGTCATGGCTTCGATGTAAAAAGGAAATTCAAATTTATGTTCCAAAAGAGAGACTGACAAGTCAATTTCTTGCACAGAAATTTCTGGTAAGCCATTTGGAACAATCCGTAATGCAGCAGAAAACTCGGAGCGATTTCGCCCTTCGCGCCAGTACTTTAAGCCAAGCGATATATGTTCATCCTTCCGATGTCCATGAATTTCTTTACTCATTTTGTTTTCCTATTCTTATTTTCTCGAGCTTCATTCCTTCCGCTTCTAGAGCGCCCCTTAAGTCGGGTATCTTGTCTTCATGCTCTGCAAAAAGAATAATGTTTTCCCCAAATCCCGCGCCTGAAATTTTTCCAGCAAATTCGGGTTGGCTATTCACAATATTCAAAGCTAAAGCCAGTTGATTAGTCATGTAGCCCTTTGATTGATTATTAATAAGCAAGAGTTGATTTTCAAGAAGCTTTTCTTTAAAAAGACTGAAATTCTGCATATCAATGGCTCTACTTATTTCAATAACAAGTTCATCACTTTTAGCATAGAATGCATCAGAAAGCTTATACTTCAGTTTTTCTCCTGTTTTAGCAGATTGATCAGTTTGGACAACATATGGCTGCCAAGGAATATTTACAGGAAGAACACGCTGATGATTTTCATAGAAAATGCTACCACCATACATAATTGCAGCAACATCACCACGAGAGCCGCTCCCTTGCACATCATAGTGTGCTTGTGCCGCAATTTCAAAGCGTTTTTTCAATGGAAGTTCGAGCTGAAAAAAACTATTTAACGCATTTACAACTCCGACAACAACGCAAGCTGATGACCCATAGCCCTTCTTATTTTCTCCAAAGCCCAATCCACTTTTAATTTCCAAGTGAAACTCACGAGACAATTCAAATTCTTTACTCACATATTTGATAGCCGTCATAACAAAATTCCACGGTCCACTACGTTCCGCTTTAAATTCCTTTACTGAAAAGGTGTGTGCAGGCATTGCCACATTCGTTTCTAATAGACTTTGACCATGGGCTTCTGAAATAATGACTTGAAAATCACTTTCAAGACTCGTTACTAGGGCCAAACCTCCTGGGCGAGTGACCGCATATTCTCCCGCAATAAAAAGTTTTGCGGGTACATCTATTTTATAAGTACTCAAGGCCGCCTCCCGCATGTGCAATATCAAAAGTAATATTGGGGAAATTTTCTCGTAGTTTTGTTAAAAGTACTTTTTCTGTCGCTTTATCCGTAATAATTTTAACATTCGGACCAGCATCAATAGTGACAAAAGCCAATAGTCCTGCTTTATAGCATTCTTGCGTAAAGGCAATAATCCCTTGAGTATCTTCAGTAAAGTAATCAAAAGGTTCTATACAGAGACGGTTCTGTTCATGCATACCCAAAGCATTATCTTCGGCGATTAGGCCAATCTTTTCAATATCTGCTTGACGAATTGCCTTTTTCATTTCTTCAAGCTGATGTGCTGATTTTTCTACCCAAGCACTATAAGTTGGAGCAGTTTGAGCCAGTTGCATACCACGTGATGAAGACATTTTCTTTTGGGCGCTTGATATTTCAGCTACAATCATAGACAAGTGGATATCCTCATCATAAAAACTCTCGGCATAAGAGGAAGTATCATCATCACCTTTATTCCAAACAGCAAAATTACCAAAGATTGAACGCGAAGCTGAACCAGAACCACGCCGTGCAATCCGTGACATCTCTGTCAAATCGGCTGGTAACTCGAGGAGACCAAACATCGCTCCTGTCAATGCTGCAAAGCTAGAAGCTGAAGAAGCAAGTCCGGCAGCTGTTGGTACATGATTTTCAGAAGTGACTAAAACACCTGGAAAAGTGCCATGTTTTTCACGAAGCATTTCTAAAAATTGATGCACACGAGTAGCATCGGTGTCCTCTCCATTTAAAATCAATTGATCATGGTCAGTAAAAGAAACAGATGTCGTTGTATAATATTGATCCAAAGTCATTGATAAGGAACTTGTTGTAGGAATATTCAGCGCCACATCTGCTTTCCCCCAATATTTAATCAAGGCAATATTCGTATGTGCTCTAACAGTAAATTCATTCATTTCTATTTTTTCCTCTTGTAGGTTAATCTCTCCTATTATAACAAAGGAGGTGTAATTTAGCCATTTGTCGTTTTTGAACTTTATTCCCCCACAGCATAAAGTTCTCTAAAAAACCACCTAAGAAGGCGGTCACTTTTATATATTACCTGAAAGAAGAAAAGAGAATGTCCAGTGCACTACTTACTTCACGACTGTAACATTACAAGGTGCATGGTTGACAACATAAGCTGTTGTAGAACCCAAAGTCATACGTTCAAAGTAATTAGAACCTGTAGCTCCCATTACGATGAGATCGCATTTCTGCTCCGTTGCAAATTCAACAATTTGCTTCTTAGGAATACCTACTACAACAAAGCTTTCCATTTTGACCTTGTCATTTACAATAGCGGCTGCTTCTTGCAAAATCATCTCAGAAGCTCGGGTATAATTGTGCTTAAGTATAGGTAAGGCGCGCCCATACAGGTTTCCGTCATCTTGGACTGTTAAAACTGAAAGTTCTATGTCGTTTAAATACGCGATTTCCATTGCCTCTTTTAGTGCTTTATATGACTTGTCTGAACCGTCAATAGGAACCAAAATATTTTTGTATTTCATCCAGAATTCTCCTTCCTTATCTTGCCTATATTATAATGCTTTCTATGAATAAATAAAAGCAGCATGCATTAGAAGTGAAGTATCCAGACGTCTTCATAAAACAAAAAACCTTAAGTATCTTATGTACACTTAAGGTTTACTTATATTAGCTTTTAAACAGAGTAAATCCAGGTATTCTTGGCACCATTTTTCAAAAGCTTTTGACTAATACGAATCGCATCTTTTTCATTGGCTGCCAAAGCGACCATTACACCACCGAGACCTGATCCTGTAAGCTTTGCTCCCAACGCACCATTTCTCAGCGCTGTATGCACTAAGGTATCTAAACGCGGGTGTGAAACTCCAAGTGAAGAAAGATTTTCATGCGCTTGATTCATCACATGACCCAAATCTTTTAATTTATTTGTCATGAGAAAATCTTTTGAAGCTTTTGAGAGCTGGCCTAACTTTTCAATGTGTCCTTGAGCTTTAGCTTTATTCTCTGATAATTTTTCTCTAACGATACTAATCGCTTGGCTAGTAAAGCCGTGTACACCTGAATCTCCAATAACCAGATATCCCGATAAATTGAGATCAAAAGATTCAGCTGTTTGGCCTTTAATAAACCAAAGTGGTAACTCCGAGTTGACTGTCGCCACATCAATCCCTGATGAGCGACCATGTGTAATATTCTCCGAGAAATTAGCAAAAGATAAGAGCATCTCATCTGTTAACTCTGCATCAAAAAAGTCATAAAAAGCACGTGTGATTGCCGTTGCTAGAGCTGCTGATGCACCCAAGCCCCGTCCTAAAGGAATGTTTGAATCAATTTCCAATGAAAAAGGAAGTTTTACCGAATGAAATTTTTCCAAAAGACGTAGGATGAGTTGGCGGACCCCCTCAAATTCGTCTCCTAGCACATCCAATCTACGCCGTGATTCATTATTTTCAATATATTGTCCGTATTTGATAGAAGAAATTGTAACGGTTGTCTTCAGAATAGTAACAGGTAACGCAATTGCAGGCTGTCCGTAAACAACCGAATGCTCTCCAATCAAAATTAATTTGGAATGAGCGGTTCCTGTGCCCATTTTATTTGTAGTCATAACTATAAATTCTCCATTAGAGTACGCAAAGGTACTTGACAATTTTATAAAATTTGAGAGTGAAAATCAAGTAGCAATTCTTTTTTAACCCCGAATATCTAGATAAATAGGATAAATCTGTCCTTTCTTTTCTTGTATTGTGGCAAAAAAGTTATAATAAAGATATGGAAAATTTACGCAAAGCAATTGAAAAAATGGATATTGTTACTGTCGATGCTGCAATTAAATACAGTGGCTTAAGCAGACATGCTATTCTTGATTTTATCCATAAAAATCCTCAGCTAAGAATTTTTGATGAACAAGAGCAGCATTGGGTTAATGAAAACGTTGATGGACATTGTTAAATACAAATAAAAAGTGCTTTTAGCACTTTTTATTTGTATTGATCCATTCCAGGAACTTGATTTCCTCCAAAATATTTTTGAGAAAGTTCTTTTAAATAACCATCTTTAGCCATCTTTTTAATCTCTTGATTAAGATCCTTTTGAAGCTGGGTTTGACTATTGTCAAGAATATAGTAAGTATAAGTCTTAAACTCAGGATATTTTTCAAGATCTGTCGGTACTGTATCAGATACACCTGTTACAGCATGTTCTTTAACAAGATTTTCTGCTGCAGATTTTGAAGCAAAGATAAAGTCCAATTGACCGTCAGAGAGCGCTTGTAAACGTTCTGCAAGCCCACGTTTTGAATAGTCTACGATAATTTTTTTATCAGGATGCGTTTTGTTCCATTGATCCATAATATCACCATAGTTGGTCCCGGTTGGAATTTCTGTTTTCTTCCCTACAAGACCTTCAATGGTGGTAGTTTTATCTTTATCATTAGAGAAAATCGCATTAATCCCTTGCGTTGTTGGGTAACTAAAGAGATACTTTTCCTCTCGTGCCTTCGTTTTACCGTAGATATTCACACCGATGTCTGCACGTCCTGCATCTAGAGCAGCAAGAATAGCACTGTCATCATATGTTTTAAAGTCAAATTTATATTGGGGCAAATTTTCATCTGCTTTTTTTAGAATATCATATTCATAGCCTGTCAACTTCCCATCCTTCGTATATTCATAGGGATTTGATGAGCCAGAGATTGCCACATTAACTATGGTCGCTTTCTCTTGACCGCCAGTTGTACTTTTATTTGAATTTGAGCACGCTGCTAGTAGAGTAAAGCCAGCTGCACTCAAAGCCAATAAGGTTATAACTTTATTTATTTTCATTATATCTCCACTTCCTTTTTACTTACGTTTTGATTTTAACATAATCTATACAATTTCCATTTTTCTACGCTTATAAATAAAATATACATTTGTAAAATAAAAAAAAACAACCTAAGATTGCTCTTTTTATTTTATAAACCATGATACTGTGCATATAGTTCCTGACGGATCAGCTCTCGTTCTTTCGCCACTTGCTTGATGGCTGCGTTAGGCTTTACCCCTGATGCAACCAAAAGTTGGACAGCTTCCAATGCCGTGATCTCATCCTCTACGTTATCATCGACTTCACCATCGAAGCCAGCCACAATAATCAAACATTCTCCCTTAATCGGTTGCTCTTTTAAAGAAAGTAATATTTCAGAAATTTTACCTCGACGATATTCTTCATAAATCTTTGTTAATTCACGTACGAGGGTAACCTTTCGATCTCCATATATCTGAGCTATATTATCTAGAGTTTCTGCAACCCGGTAAGGAGACTCATAAAAAATCTGCGTTTCAGGATAGTTTTTTTTGATTTCCAAAAACTTCTTCTGTTCTCCTTTTTTACGAGGTAAAAAGCCGTAAAAAATATGCGGTTGTGGGACTAAGCCAGAAGCAATAAGGGCAGTTATACCAGCTGAAGCTCCGGGTAAAGCTACCACATCGATATTTCGTTTAATGGCTTCTACAACTAAGTCATGTCCTGGATCAGAAATGGAAGGCATGCCTGCATCAGAGACCTGTGCTATCGTTTTTCCTGACATAAGAAAATCTAAAAGTTTCGGGATTTTGTCAAAGGAATTATGCTCATGAAAAGACTCTTGAGCAACTTTAATTTCAAAGTGATTGAGCAATTTTTGAGTATTACGAGTATCCTCACTTGCTATCAAGTCTACCTTTCTTAAAGTTTCTAAAGCACGTAAAGTCATATCCTGCATATTACCAATAGGTGTTGGCACTAAGTAAAGTTTGCCTGCGCTTTTTTCACCTTTAAAACTTCGTTGTATATTTATCATCTGTATAAAAGCTCCAAGCAGTCTAAGCAATTTTCACCATCTTGCAAACGCTCTGCATAATGTAAATGACACACATGAAAGCCTTCATTAAAAATTTGAATCAGATTTGGATTAGGCTCATCTTTTGATTTTGAGTTAGCTTTTTCTTCTTTTTTCTCAATATGCGCCAAACGTTCTCGTAATTTTTCATTTTCCATACGAATAGTTGCATTTTCTTTTAAGGACTCATCAAGTGCATCACGTACCGTTGAAATTTGGCCCAATGTATAAGCCAAACTTTCTTCCAGTAACCCAAGCTGCACATAAATCTCATTTTTATCGATCATCATTTCCCCCATAACTTACCTCTACCTCATTTTTTCTTAAAGATTTACCTCTGAGATATCGAACTCTTTTATTGTATGATCTAAGCGAAGTTTAATTTTGTTATTCAAAATATTAAGCCCAATAACTTTCCCCTCACCAACTGCAGTAGTAATGTGTTCCCCAAAATCAGGAAAATTTTTACGCGCTTCCCGATAAAATTCATCTTCATAGGACAAGCAACACATTAAACGTCCACAAAGGCCATTTAGTTTACTTTGTTTCAAAGAGAGTGACTGATTTTTCGCCATCTTAATAGAAACATTAGGAAATTCATAAATAAACTCCGAACAGCAAAGCGGTCGTCCACAAGGCCCTACTCCGCCATACATTTTTGCAGCATCACGCGCTCCAATCTGACGAAGCTCAATCCGCGTACGGAAAGTTGCTGCTAATTCTTTCAGTAAGGCCCGAAAATCCACTCTATTTTCCGATGTAAAAGACACAAAAAGTTGACTTTGGTTTAAATTATAAGCAGCATTTGTAACCTTCATGTCAATTCCACACTCCACCACAATCTGGCGAATCTTCGTGCAGGCCTGTTGCGAAAGCAGCTCTGTCGTATGTATCAACTCTTCATCAGTTTCTGTTGCTGCGCGAACAATTTCTCCAGATGTATCAACATTTTTATCTTGTGGGAGTTGCTTCATTATCCGGCCATAGGTCTTGCCCTTTTCATTTTGAATAATGACTTGTGTGCGGGGCGCAAATATTTCATGACCACTTACAAAGGTATTTTGTTCTCCATGTGTAAACTCTACTTCGTAAATCATACTATCTTCTTCCTATTTCAGCACTATATATTCCAAACAAGACCCAAAGCGGACATTGCTTTTCCACATTTTTTCTGCTTGAAAGGTTTTTTGAATCCATTCGGGCATTTTTTCTTGATTAAAAAGTTCCAAAAGCAAGGAAAAGACCAAACTTTGTTTTTCCTTATCCTCAACATTGTCCATCACATTTGTAAGATAAAGAAAAGCTTCCCGTCGATCCGTCTTAGCTAATTTCAGCAATTGTTGTAACTTCTTCAATATATCATTAAACCACGTTGTCCCACCTAATTCTTGGGCTTCTTCTACAGAATTACAAATATGGCTCAGTAATTCTGCCTGCGTTTTTAAGATACCACTTTTTTCCAAATTTTCTTGCATGTAGGCACTATTTTTCGGAAAACTAAAAACTTGTGTCCGCGATTTAATTGTAGGCAACATTAAATTTTCATTTTCTGTAAGCAAAAAGACATGTGTTGCATTATCAGGTTCTTCAATTGATTTAAGCAAAGCATTTGCGGCATTGCTGTGCATTTTCTCGGCTTCGGTGATAATAACCACCTTTTGAGTTCCCTCAAATCCAGACTGACTAAAAACTTCCGACAACTCCCGAATTTGTCCCGTTTTTATCGTTTGGCCTTCAGGACGAATAACGTGCAAATCGGTAAATTCATCCCTAGCAACCAAGCGACAGTGACGGCAATTCTCACAAGGTAAATCGTCCTGTAAATTCTCACAAAAAATAGATTGGCTTAACCAAATAGCCATATCAAAACTACCAAAACCTCCACTAAAGAGATAAGCATGGCTCAATTTATTTGCACGTAAAATATGTTTAAAACGTTCAAAAAGTATCGGTTGAATATCTGCGATTTTCATGAAAGCTCCTTAGTTTGAAATTTTATTACAAACAAAATCTCTTTTCAATGACACTTAACGTATCTGCAACAACTTTGTCAAGTTCTTGACTAGCATCAATAGTAACAAATCGTTCGGGCTCATTCTTCACAATTTCTAAGTAACCCTGCCTCACCTTACGATGCATTTCCGCACGTTCTAAATCAAGTCTATTGACCTCATCTGCTCTATTTTTCATAATTCGTTCAAGTGCAACATCTGTATCAATATCGAAATATAATGTCAAATCTGGTTTAAGACCGTCTGTTGCAAATTCATTAAGCCAGTTTACAGGTTCAACACCAAGTTCACGACCGTAACCTTGATAAGCAACTGACGAGTCAATGAATCGATCAACAATTACCATCTCACCTGCAGCAAGTGCGGGAAGCATTTTTGTTTGCATATGTAGACGACGTGCCGCCGCAAACAGCATCAGCTCGGTCTTACTGTCGATTTCCATATTTTCTGTGCTTAAAATTATATTTCGAATCTCTTCTGCAACACGTACTCCACCAGGCTCACGTGTCGGAAGGATTTTATAAGACGATTTTTCTAGTTCGGGAAGAATTCTTTGCAAAACAGTCGTTTTACCGGCCCCATCTGGCCCTTCCAAACTAATTAATATTCCATTCATATCTTATATTATAGCAAAAATAAAAGGAAAAAATATGGGAAAAATGTTCTTTTATAAATATTGTTTACTATATAAGTTTCCTATTTTACAAATGATTTCACTTTTGTAAAAATTCTATATTATGGAAGGCTTTACCTTGCTATACTACTGTAATAATTGTATAATGAGAAAAGCAATTAATATTATATACATCTAAGCGAAAGGATTATCATGAAAAAAATTCTTGTTGTTGACGACGAAAAACCAATTTCAGATATTGTAAAATTTAACCTCGTCAAAGAAGGGTATGAAGTAGTCACTGCTTTTGATGGTGAAGAAGCTCTTGAACTCTTTGAATCAGAAAAACCCGATCTTATCTATCTTGATTTGATGTTACCAAAGATTGATGGCCTTGAAGTTACACGTCAAATCCGTAAAACTTCTGAAGTCCCTATTTTAATGGTTTCTGCCAAAGACACAGAGTTTGATAAAGTTATCGGCCTCGAACTTGGTGCAGATGATTACATCACCAAACCATTTTCAAACCGTGAACTGCTTGCTCGTATTAAGTCAAACTTACGCCGCATGACGAATGTTCCTGTTGAACAACCAAAAGATTCTAAAAAAGAATTAGTAATCGGTAATTTACGTATCAACCCGACACATTATGCCGCATATAAAAATGAAACACAACTTGACTTGACACACCGCGAATTTGAATTACTCTATTACTTGGCCCAACACCTCGGTGAAGTTATCACACGTGAAACATTACTTGAAACTGTTTGGGGCTACGATTACTTCGGTGATGTTCGTACTGTGGACGTAACTGTTCGTCGTCTTCGCGAAAAAGTTGAAGATACTCCAAGCCGCCCTCAATACGTATCTACACGTCGTGGCGTTGGATACTATATGAGCGAACCTCATGAATAATTTTTTTAATTCAATAGTACTTAAAGGAGTAGTGATTCATCTACTTCTTTTTGGCATTTTTGAGATAATAAATAGCGCATACTTTTTAACCCATACCGCTGCTCTCTTACAGTTTTTCATTTTTTATCTGGTTACCTTGAGTCTCCTTATCTGGTACCTCAGTCGTTTGGCACAATCTGCAAATAAAATATCACATCAGGTAGACAATTTTTTGCAAAACAACTATGAAAACCGCCAAATTTCTAAGGAGAATAATGAACTCTCGGTTGCTTATAATAAATTATTATTGCTTGGTCATGAAATTGAGGATCGACAAGAACATTTAGAAAATCAGCGTAATCAACTGGAGAGTATCTTAACCTACCTTGCTGATGGTGTCATCACTACAGATAGACACGGGCAAATTAATCTCGCTAACCATGCAGCTCTGACACTTATTGACCAATCAAGCGAAGAAATTATTGGCAAAGATTTGGTTGATATTTTAAATATCTCTGACGAGTATTCTTTTCATGAACTACTGCAAAAAGAACCCGAATTAACCCTTAACACTATCAATTGTGAAGGAGCAGCTGTTATTCTACGTGTCAACTTTATGCTTTTCCGTAGTGAATCAGGCTATATTTCTGGAATTATTGCCGTCTTACATGATACAACAGAACAGGAAAAAACAGAAAGAGACCGTCGACTTTTTGTTTCAAATGTCTCACATGAATTACGCACTCCACTAACTTCTGTGAAAGCTTACTTAGAAGCACTAAATGATGGTGCACTCGCTGATCCTGAAGTTGCAAGTAATTTCGTTGATGTTTCCCTTAACGAAACAGACCGTATGATTCGGATGATTGGGGAACTCTTGGAGCTCTCGCGTATGGACCAAGATAAGGTCAAACTTCATACTGAAATTATCAACTATGTTGACTTTATCAACTATATCCTTGATCGTTTTGATCAAATTATCGAAAAAAATTACAATAACTTTAAAATTATTCGTCAAATACCTCAACAGGATATTTGGCTTGAAATCGATACTGATAAGCTCTCACAGGTCATTGACAATATTATCAATAATGCCTTTAAGTACTCTCCAAAAGGAGGAATAATCACTGTAAGGGTCTGGTGTGAAAACAACAAAGCATTTACTTCTATTGCCGATCAAGGAATGGGAATACCAAAACCTGCTTTAACAAAAGTATTTGACCGATTTTATCGTGTCGATAATGCCTCAAGGAATAGCCAAATTGGTGGTACAGGCTTAGGCTTATCAATTGCCTACGATATAATGAAACTCCACAAAGGTGACATACAAGTCACTTCTGATGGTAAAACTGGTTCAACTTTCACCCTGTCTTTTCCTTACAGTGATGAAATAAATCAAGAAAATAATGACTGGGAGGACTTTGCTGAATGAGCACTGAATCAGCATTTAAATATTCAATATTAGCGTCAGGAAGCACTGGAAATTCTTTTTACTTAGAAACACCTGAAAAGAAAATTCTTGTGGATGCTGGGTTATCTGGAAAGAAAATCGAAAGTTTATTAGGAGAAATTGATCGAGATATCAAAGATATCGATGCACTCCTGATCACTCATGAACATAGTGACCATATCAAGGGAATCGGTGTACTTGCACGAAAATACGGCATTCAACTCTACGCCAATGAGTTAACCTGGCAAGAACTAGACAGTAAAAATTCCCTAGGAAAAATTTCGAACGAGCAAAAACATATCTTTGAATTGGGCAAAACTAAAACTTTTGGCGATATCGATATCGAAAGTTTTGGCGTGAGTCATGATGCCATAGCACCTCAATTTTATCGCTTTATGAAAGATAATAAATCCTTTGTAATGCTTACTGATACAGGCTATGTAAGTGATCGTATGCGCGGTACAATTGAAAATGCGGACGGTTATCTTATGGAAAGTAATCATGATATTGAGATACTCCGCATGGGAGGTTACCCTTGGAAAACAAAACAACGTATCCTGAGCGATCAAGGTCATTTATCTAACGAAGATGGTGCCGAAGCAGCTTTTAATATTCTAGGAAATAAAACAAAGCGCATCTTCCTCGGTCACCTGAGTCTGAATAACAATATCCAAGAGCTTGCTCACATGACCATGGATGGCTTTCTGGCGCAGCATGACATTGACACTAAACGTGATGTGCATATTATTGATACTAGCCATGAGCACGCAAGTAAACTATATGATATCTAAAACGATTTTTACAGCAATAAAAAAAGACACGAATTCGTGTCTTTTTTATTTTTACATCATGCCACCCATCATTGATGGATCCATAGCTGGAGCTGCTGGTGCAGCTGGCTCTGGTTTATCAGCAACGACTGCTTCAGTCGTCAAGATAAGTCCTGCTACTGAGGCTGCATTTTGGAGAGCAGAACGTGTTACTTTAGCTGGGTCCACAATACCTGTCTCAATCATTTCAACCCATTCACCAGTTGCAGCATTGAAACCAACACCTTTTTCTGCTGATTTAAGTTTATCAATAATGATTGAACCTTCGTAACCTGCATTAGCTGCAATTTGTCGTACAGGTTCTTCCAGGGCACGACGTACAATTGTGATACCTGTTTGTACATCTCCTTCTTCTTCAAGACTATCAAGGGCAGAGATAACTGTAACCAGCGCAGTACCCCCACCAGCAACAATGCCTTCTTCAACGGCAGCACGGGTTGCATTAAGTGCGTCTTCAATGAGAAGTTTTTGCGCTTTTAGTTCAGTTTCTGTAGCTGCTCCGACTTTAATCACAGCGACACCACCTGAGAGTTTAGCTAAACGTTCTTGAAGTTTTTCACGATCAAATTCTGAAGTAGTTTGTTCAACTTGAGCTTTGATTGTTGCTACGCGTGTAGCAATAGCATCTGCAGAACCCGCTCCTTCAACGATTGTGGTATGCTCTTTATCAACAGTTACTTTATTAGCTTGTCCAAGTGCATCTAAGCTTGCGTCTTTAAGTTCCAAGCCAAGTTCTTCAGTAATTACAGTTCCCCCTGTAAGGATTGCTAAATCCTCAAGTTGTGCCTTACGGCGATCACCAAATCCTGGAGCCTTGACAGCTACAACATTGAAAGTACCACGGATTTTATTCAATACGAGGGTTGGCAATGCCTCGCCATCAACATCATCTGCCACAATAAGTAATGGACGATTTGTTTTCAAAATTTGTTCAAGTAATGGTAAAATTTCTTGGATATTTGAAATCTTTTTATCTGTAATTAAGATATATGGGTTATCAAGATTGGCAACCATTTTTTCGTTATCTGTAACCATATATTGTGACAAATAGCCACGGTCAAACTGCATACCTTCTACAACCTCAAGTTCAGTTTGCATACCTTTTGACTCTTCAATAGTTATAACACCATCATTACCAACTTTTTCCATGGCATTTGAGATATACTCTCCAACCTTTTCTGAACGAGAAGAAACAGAAGCGACTTGTGCAATAGCTTCTTTACCAGATACTGGAATAGACAATTCTTTGAGCGCTTTCACTGCAGTTTCAGTCGCCAACTCAATACCACGACGAATACCTACTGGATTAGCTCCGGCTGTAACGTTTTTTAACCCTTCTCGAACAATCGCTTGTGTTAAAACAGTAGCTGTTGTAGTACCATCACCCGCAACATCATTTGTTTTTGAGGCAACTTCACTAACCAATTTTGCCCCCATGTTTTCAAAGTGATCTTCTAATTCAATTTCTTTTGCAATAGTTACACCATCATTAGTGATAAGTGGGCTACCGTAAGATTTTTCCAGAACAACATTGCGACCTTTAGGGCCAAGTGTTGTTTTTACCGTATCTGCTAAAATATCAATACCACGAACCATTGCTGAACGAGCATCTGATGAAAATTTAATATCTTTTGCCATTTTTTATTATCTCCTGTCTTTATTTTCCTTAAACAATCGCAAGAATATCAGATTCTTTGATAATCAAGAAATCTTCGCCTTCAAATTTCACATTTGTTCCGGCAAATTTTTCAAAGAGAATTGCATCACCAACTTCTACTGTTGGCGCAATTACTGTACCGTGAGGAGTTGTTTTACCTGGGCCTACTGCCACAACTTCTGCAACTTGTGGCTTTTCTTGTGCTGCTGAGGCCAAGACGATACCACCTAAAGATTTTTCTTCTTCCTCTTTTATACGCAATACAACGCGATCCGCTAAGGGTTTCAACATGTTATTCCTCCATTTTATGTTATTTTAGCACTCTTTAACTTCGAGTGCTAATTTATATATCTTATTTTACCGCGAAGGTCAAAATTAGTCAAGAAAAAAACTTCTTTTTTTTATTTTTTAAATCGTTTTTTTATGAAGTCTAAGTTTCTTCAAAGCCCAATCGTAATGTGAGGCCAAAGATGACTGAAAATACTGTGCTAAGGTAGTGGCCCCCGTCCAAGGGAAATACTCCTTTGCATAAAGCTCTTCATCTGAGAATCGTTGCAATAACTGAATAGTACTTCGGTGGCTTTCCTCAAGTTTCTCCCAGATTTCTTCATAAGAAGTGGTTTGGTGCTTCTCCCAGATTTCTTGATTCATTTCTCCATAGTTTTTCCACGTATAGGGACTAGGTAAAAAGCTTTGAAAATTTCCTGAAACATTGCTTTCTACAAAATTTTGTAAAAGTACCTGCCACTCATAAAGATGTGCAAATACATCACGAATTTTCTTATCACGCCCCCAATGAGCCTCTTTTCCCTTATCTTGTCCAAAATTAAAAGTAGCTCTTCGTGTTTCTAAAGACAAGGAATCGACCAAATGACAAATCTTATACCAATTTTCTTCTGAAAAGGAGATTAACTCTTCTTTTGTTTTTGCCTTTACCATTTTTCTTCTCCCCTTTTTACATCCATCCTATCAAAAGAAAGCGCTTATTACAATTTAAAATGGCAATTCATCCTCTTTTAAGTTAAGTTCACTATTTTCTATAGCATCTTGGCGCATGGCAATTGTCGCTCGGCTCTCCAAAAGCTCAAAAGATTTTACTAGCACTTCTGTTACATAACGTTTTTGTTCCTTCTTATCCACATAATTCCTGGTACGGATTTCCCCCTCCACAGCAAGCAAGGCTCCCTTTTTCCCATAGGATGCACAGTAGTCTGCCAGTTTCTCCCAAAAGACCAAGGCGACAAAGTCTGTATCTTTTTCACCTGAAGCATTTTTATAGCGTCGTTTGACAGCTAGGTTTATCCTTAGTAGGCTTTTTCCACTCGAAGTTTTATTAAGTTCAGGTTCCGCAACGAGTCGACCAATAAGTAACGTTTTATTCATTTTGACACCTCCTTCCCTTTTGTACGAAAAAAGACCTCAGTTTTCACTAAGATCTTTATTAATTTAAATTTAGGGTTGCCACATGCTTGTAGCATCAAAAGCTAATCCAGCTTCTAAACTTGTATTTAATTCTATAATTCCACGGGCTTGTGGCGCATTCGGTAAGTCCAGCTCACGTGCCGAACAGAGCATGCCATAAGAAGGAACTCCACGCAAAGCACCTGGCCAGATTAAAGAGCCTGAAGGCATCATTGCCCCTGGCAAAGCTGCCACTGTTTTCATGCCAACAAATGCATTTGGCGCACCACAAACAATTTGAACAGGCGCTTCTAAACCAACTTCTACTTGATATACATGCAAATGGTCACTGTCAGTGTGGTCTTCCATCGACAAAATCTCAGCGACTACAAATTTAGGTTGGCCATCATATGCAAGCTCTTCATCAAAGCCAGCTGCTTTGAGTTTTATATTTAATTCCGCTACCTGGACCTCAGATAAATTATTTTGACCTTGTACCAAATCTGACCAGTCTTTTTTTATCTCAAAAATATTCCAGCCAACTGTTTGTCCTGTATCTTCACGGAAGATACGCGCAACATCTGCTTTCCGCTCGTAAGTTACTTCTGCACCCTCATTGTTCGCTACGATTAGCATGAGGACATCCCCAACATTTTTATTATACGTTGCAATCATTTTATTTATTCTACACCCTTCAAAAATTCACTGACTTCTTCTTTAGTTTTACGTAATTTATTTACTAAGCGACCTGTTTCTTTACCATTTTCAAGTGTCACAAAGCTTGGAATCCCCATGATTCCCCATTCAATAGCTAAATCCATAAATTCATCACGGTCCACTTCTACAAAGTTAAACTCTGAAAATTCAGCTTCCAATTCTGGCATTTTGGGTTTAATAAAGGTACAATCCGGGCACCATCCCGCAGTAAAAAATAGGACATGTTTGCCTTCTGATTTTACAATTTCAGCCAACTCTTCATAGTTTTTTGGAATAATCATAATTGCTCCTCTCCTAATTCTGTAATTTCTAAAGTTTCTCCATCAACTTCAAAATTGATATTTTGATTTTCTCCAATAATCACACCACCTTTATAGATAGCGCCGCGATCAGCATCCTCAAAGATCCATACTGTCTGAATATCTCGGTTAGCAAAAGCTTCACGTACTGCTTGGATAACCTCTGCCCGCAAATTTTCTTCAACGTGTTTATAGCTCTGATAGAGTACTCGCGCACCAGCTACACCAACTAGCAGCCCTAAACCAACTTTCAAATATTTTTTCATATAAAAAATTTTAACATAAATTCGACTATATTAGTACTTATAATAACTACTCGTCCTTAAGATAAGCTCATATATTCTAAAAACCCTCCTTTTTATAAATTTATATTTATTAAATGTTATTAGGACAATACTATTATATACTACTTTTAAATGCTACAATAAGAGAGTATAAAAAACAAAGGAGATGAGATGACTTTATTTAACAAAATTAAAGAAATAACTGAAATCCAAGCAACAAGTGGCTATGAAGCGCCAATGCGTGACTATCTTCGTTCACATATGACGGACCTCGGCTACACACCTGAAACTGATGGTTTAGGTGGTATCTTTGTCACGAAAGAAAGTAAAACAGAGAATGCTCCTCGTGTTATGGTTGCGGCACACATGGATGAAGTTGGTTTCATGGTATCTTCAATTAAAACAGACGGAACATTGCGTGTAGTGACACTGGGCGGCTGGAATCCCTTAGTGGTTAGTGCACAACGCTTTACGCTATTTACACGTGATGGTAAAAAAATACCCGTTGTCACTGGTGGCCTGCCTCCACATCTTTTACGCGGCGCAGCTGGCGCACCTGCTATACCTCAAGTGGAGGACATCATCTTTGACGGTGGATTCATGAGTAAAGAAGAAGTTTTAGAATTTGGGATTCGTCAAGGTGATGTTATTGTGCCTGAATCTGAAACAATTTTAACTGCCAATGGTAAAAATGTCATCAGTAAAGCTTGGGACAATCGCTATGGCTGTCTTATGGTCTTAGAACTTTTGGACTACCTCAAAGACAAAGAATTACCTGTAACCTTGATTATCGGTGCAAATGTTCAGGAAGAAGTTGGACTTCGCGGTGCACATGTTTCAACAACTAAATTTAACCCTGATGTTTTCTTTGCTGTTGATTGCTCTCCTGCGGCTGATACTTTTGGAAATGACAATGGTTGTCTTGGTGAAGGTTCACTTCTTCGTTATTATGATCCCGGTCATATCATGCTCCCAGGCATGAAGGACTTCCTCCTCAATACAGCAGAGGTTAATGGTATCAAAACACAAGCTTACATTTCTAAAGGTGGAACAGATGCCGGTGCAGCTCACTTGCAAAATGAAGGTGTACCTTCAACCACGATTGGGGTCTGTGCCCGTTATATCCATAGCCACCAGACCATCTTTAATATGGATGATTTCAAAGAAGCCCAAAACTTTATCCGAGCTATAGTTACAACTCTCGATCAAGAAAAAGTTGCAGCCATTAAAAACTATTAATAAAAAAGAGGCATATACCTCTTTTTTTGTTTATTAAATTTACCATTCAGTTTTATTTCAGAAAGAAAAAGTAAAATCAAAAAGCACCAAATATGATTTTAGGGAAATTTATGAATAAAAAACTTTATTATACTACCGGTTTATTTACTCTGGTAAGCTTTATCACTCTGACTGCCATTGTAAAACTTTCTTATACAAATGCGCCTATTCCAAGTATAGATTCACATTTACAAACCGTTGCTTGGCATCTTCAAAATAGTACATTTCTTGTTCAGATTTCAAGTGTGATTGCAAAATTTTTGGGTGACACTATGGGCGCTGTAATTGGACTAGTTATTGCTGCTGTTATTTTCATCAAAGACAAGATTTCAGCAATATGGTTAGCTCTTGTAGCCGGAATCGCTGTGGGGGGAAATACTCTGATTAAACTAGTTATTGGCCGTGATCGCCCTGATATACACCGTATTGCTACCTATACCGATGAACCAGGAAAAAGTTTTGCTAGTGGACATACAACTTTTGCTGTTGTTCTCTTTGGCTGTCTCTTTTTTATTCTCTTACACTATCTTACTTCTGTATGGAGCAAGTCCTTGGTTGGGCTAGTCGCTGTAGGCTTAATCATTTTAACAATGTTTTCACGGGTACTTCTTGGAGTACATTATCCCTCGGATACTTTAGGTGGTTTACTTTGGGGGCTTTCAGTCATCTGCCTGACTTATCCTACTTATCTTCATTATAAAAAAGCAGAAAAATCTCAACGTTATACGTCTAAAAATACGAGAAAAGTTAGCTAAATTTAAAAAGCTTTGACTACATGTCAAGGCTTTTTTCGTATTTTAGTATCTTTTGTTTGATGTATACTGCTGCTTCTTGCCCCATAAAGCCATCTAAGGTGCCATCTTTACGCGTTACTCTATGGCAAGGTAAAATAACAGGAAGGGGATTACGTGCCAAAGCCTGACCTACAGCTTGCTGTGCTTGAGGAGCCCCCACACGCTTAGCCAGTTCCTGATAACTTATAGTCGTCCCTACAGGTATCTTGGGTAGTTCTAACCATACGGCTTGTTGGAATACTGTTCCGGTGGTCAATACAAAATTTTGAGTCTTGCTAATTGCTTCATAAGTGGTTTTTTCATGCTGGTCATCGAAAAAAACTTGGATAATCTGCCCTTTAGCATTACGTTCTACAGAAAGCGGAATATTCTCATCCATCATATTTAGTTTCTCCTCAAAAGTCAAATAGCTATTTTTACGTCATAAGCTGCTAGCTTAACCTACCAGTTGCCCTAAGCTTCTTCACCCCGGACAAGGAATCCAATTGTAAAGCGGATGTCTATATTTACTGCCCCTCTAATACTTATTTTCGGTTATGATAGCTCTTTTGCTAATGAAAGGTATTTTAAAATATTTTCCTTTTTCGGGTAAAATACTTTTACAACTCTTCCTCAAGCTGGTAGAAAAACGCGATTGAATATTTCAATAGAGGAACTTTAAGTTTTACAATCTCCCTCTTTTAATACTTACACTACGTAAAGGCTAAACAATAAAGTAATTGGCTGTACTAATACTCAACCTTTGACCGCTGGGTCATATCTGTATCGTTTTTATAAAGGCCCTTCTACACTTCATTATTATAGCATAGCTCCTCTATTTCGGTAACTACTTATAGCGCACAAAAAAGAGAGTATGAGTTACTCTCTTTTTGTACTATTTTTTAGTTCCCAAAATTCTGTTCCAAGCATCGTTATAGTTCGCCTCTGTACCACCTATTCCAAACTTGAATTGTGTCACAGGTGCTCCATTTTTAGCCCAGTAACTTGTGGTTGTTTCACCGGTAACTTTAACATTTTTAAGATTACCACCAGTTACAGTACCAGGTTTTTGTCCCGTCGACTTAAGAACGGTGCTCTTAATCACATCTGGATCTTTACTTGGTTCTGGAAATTTTTCACCAGGACCAAACACACTTGGATCAGCTGCTGCGATAGCATTAACCAAGTTTGCCATGTATGTTCCATTATTGACCGCGGCTGTCTTGCTACCCATCGGAGTATTATTATCATGTCCAATCCAACCACCAAGAGATACTTTTGGAGTTGAAAGCATAAGCCAACCGTCTACATAATCATTGGAAGTACCTGTCTTACCTGTCCAATCTACACTGCTTGCGAGTGTTGGATTAATAGCTTGTAAATCTTGTAAAAAGTTCGTTGTTCGGCGACTTACATCATAGGTCAAGACATTACGTAAAAGATCTTCAGTAATTGTTGACGTTGCTTGTGAAAAGATTCTTTCTGCTTGGCTCTTATGCTGGTAGATATCCTTACCAGAATCATCTTTAATACTTTGAACCACATAGTGGGGCTCATAAACTCCGCCATTCGCCAAGGCTTGGTAGCCATTGGTATGCTGCACCACAGTAGGCTCAATACCCCCACCGAGCGGAAGGGATTCAACACTGTAATCGGGCACATAATAACCCATTTTTTTCATGTAAGGTTCCACGCTATTGCCAGAGTCAAGAATAGCTTGATACGTCCAATGCGCAGGAATATTCCATGACACACCCAAAGCTTCATTAAGACTTACCATTCCGGTTCCTGTTTCACCAACGTGCAAGATTGGAGTGCCATCAGAGAAACTTGCGGGATAGTTGCTTAACATGCTGGCTGACCCAATCAATCCCATATCAATTGCAGGTGCATAAGCTAAGATTGGTTTAATTGAAGAACCAGGACTACGCTTAGTGTCAAAGGCATGATTATTTTGATTGGTTGCATAGTCTAAACCACCTACAAAACCAAGTACTGCCCCTGTTTTATTGTCCATCAGTACATTTCCAGTTTGAACTTCACCTGTGCCGTCCTGTAAAATGCCGCCATACTGAGCTACTGCATTTTGCATGGCATCATATACACCACGATTAATTGTTGTTGTGATAGTATAGCCGCCTGTTTGTAAGGCTTGAGCAGCCAACTCCCGATATTTTTGTTTAGTGCTGTCGTTTCCTTGTTCTGTTGCAGAAACTTTGTCTCTTTTAATCAAATAGTCATAGACATGATTAAGAGCTTCGTTATACACAACATTATAAAGATAGCCATGTGCTACTGAATCTTGGGGCTGCGAAGGAAGAAATGCTTTAGAGATATCAACAGCACTGTATTTTTCGTATTCTTTTTGAGTTAAATAACCTGCACGATACATATTAAACAGAACGTTTTGTTGACGTGCCAAACCGTAAGAGAGTAGCTCTTTTGATTTGAGCGAGCCATCCACATTATAAGGAGAGTAAACAATAGGACTTTGTGGTAAACCTGCAATAAAAGCTGCTTCTGGCACAGTTAGATCTTTAGCAGATTTACCAAAAATTCCTTTTGCTGCGGCTTGGACTCCCGCAATATTTTTTCCTTGATTATTACGCCCAAATGGTGAAACATTAAGATAGTCCGTTAAAATTTCATCTTTACTTAAATACTGATTGAGTTGGAGTGCATAAACAATCTCACTCGCTTTACGTTGAAAAGTGACACTATCCCCAAGAGATTGCTGTTTCACTAACTGTTGTGTAATCGTGGATCCACCAGAACTGGTTCCACCTCCTACAGCTCCCAAAACACCTCGAATTACTGCTTTTGGCACTACTCCCCTATTGGTCTTAAAGGTTTCATCTTCTGTTGCTATTAAAGCTTTTTTTACATTTTCTGAAATTTGATTACTTGCTACGTTAATCCTTACCAAATCGCTGGAAATATCAGAAATATTTTCGCCATTACTATATTTCATGACTGAGACACCATGAATATTATTGACTTGCTCGAGAAGTTGCTCCTTACTTGGAACTTTGGTGTTTTCAACAAGGCGAGCAAAGTATCCCACACCTGCTGCAGCACCAAAGACACCGACTAAAAGAAAAAGCACACCAAAAACGACAACTACTCCACGCACGACTGAAAAAATAGTCTGAAGTGTTGTTTTCCCTTCTTCTGTATCTGCTTGAACTTTTTTAGGTTTTTGAGGCTTTTTCGGAGAATTTTTACGACTTTCCTGCGTTTTGCTCGCACGCTTTTTCTCCATTTTAGCCTGCAAACGTGCCTGTACACGTTCCTTCGACTGTTCTTGATCTTTTTTCATAATACATATTATACCAAACTTAGGCTCTTTTTTCGCCCCTATTTTTCCTTTTTTTTTGATATAATGAGAACGTTAATCTAATTACTGAGAGAAACTATAACAAAACTGTCAGTATTAACTAAATTTAGGAGGTAACATGAATATTTTTGACGAACTAAAAGAACGTGGTCTGATTTTCCAAACCACTGATGAAAAAGCTCTTCGCGAAGCTTTAACTGAGGGCATGGTAAGTTATTATGTTGGTTACGATCCTACTGCTGACAGTTTACACCTTGGTAATCTAGTTTTAATTCTTACAATGAAACGATTACAAATGGCAGGGCACAAGCCTTATCCATTGGTTGGTGGCGCTACTGGTCTTGTTGGCGATCCATCTTTCAAAGACGCCGAACGTGGTTTACAAACGAAAGATACTGTTGTAGCTTGGGCTGATAAAATTCGGGCTCAGTTGGAACGTTTCCTTGACTTTGAAAATGGCGAAAATAAAGCTCAGATGGAAAATAACTACAATTGGTTCGAAAATTTATCATTTATTGATTTCCTTCGTGATGTTGGTAAATATTACACGATTAATTATATGATGAGTAAAGATTCAGTGAAGAGCCGTATCGAGTCTGGTATCTCTTACACCGAGTTTGCTTACCAAATCATGCAAGGTTATGACTTCTATGAACTCAATCAACGTCACGGAATTACATTACAACTCGGAGGATCAGACCAGTGGGGAAATATGACAGCAGGTACAGAGCTCCTGCGTCGTAAGGCAGGAAAAACCGGACATGTCATCACTATCCCATTAATTACCGATTCGACAGGTAAAAAATTTGGTAAATCTGAAGGAAATGCTATTTGGCTCGATGCAGAGAAAACTTCTCCATTTGAAATGTACCAATTTTGGTTGAATGTTAATGACGATGATGCTGTAAAAATGCTTAAAATTTTCACTTTCCTATCTCTTGATGAAATCTCTGAAATTGGTGAAAAATTTGAAGCTGCACGTCACGAACGCTTAGCTCAAAAAGTTCTTGCACGCGAAGTCGTAACTCTTGTACATGGCCAGGCAGCTTATGAGCAAGCTGTAAAAATCACTGAAACTTTATTTGGTGGTGGTGATTTGAAAGCTCTTGATGCCAAATCAATCCTTTCGGGCTTAAAAGATGTGCCAACATATCAAGTAAAAGCCGACGACAACCGCAATATTGTGGAGCTTTTGATTTCTGCAGGGATCGAAAATTCAAAACGTCAAGCACGTGAAGACGTGACAAACGGTGCGATTTATATCAATGGAGAGCGTGTTCAAGATTTGGACTACAACTTCTCCGATGCAGATAAAATCGACAATCAACTTACTGTTGTTCGTCGTGGTAAGAAGAAAAATTTCATCTTAACTTATTAAACTAAAGATTATATATGGCAATAGAGATGTTTCTGTTGCTTTTTTTGATGAAATTAAACCACTCAAAGACAAAATAATATTCTCTTTATTCTTTTTATTTAATCTACTAGCATTATTTTTCTAATTAAATCATGCTATAATAGACTTTAAGAACAAGATTATAAGGATTATACAATGTCTGATAAAGATTTTGAGCAAATACTGAAAGATTTACGTGAACAGTACTTAGAAAAAGAAGAAATTACAGAAAAACCCTCTGATTCTGAAAAACAGGAGTATTATACGCCTATTTCACAAGAGGAAAAAAGACATAAAGTGCTTGAATCACTGCAACTTCTTGAAGAGAAGAAGCTTTTCTTGTCTCAAAAACTCAGAGATCTCTATCAGCAAGATGCAAGCTATGAACATATCTCGAAATTAAAACATCAAATTGAAGCACTCAAATATAAACACTCTCTTCTTCAACAAAAACTCGAATATATCGACAGTGGTGAATCAGATTTCACCAAAAAGGAAAAGCTTAAACGTCAATTAACAGAACTTGAGATCAAGCGCTGTCGAGCTCTCTTAAGTAAAAAGAGTTGTGCTAAAATCGATCAGAAAATTAATCAAAAAAAAGAACTTTTCAAAAGGATAAAGTAACTTTTTTCGACTTATAATCAATACGCTGTACTTTTAGTGCAGCCTCTTGCTCTAAAATAGACGAAAGAAAGGAAAATTTGTGCTACATACTATTTTTTATGTCATCATTTTTCTTCTTGCTCTAGTTATATCAAATATCATCAATAAAGTTTTCCCAAAGTTGGCTCTTCCGCTAATTCAAGTCGTGATCGGCCTATGTTTGGGCTTTTTAGGTGCATCAAAACTTTTGCAAGTTGACCCAGAATTCTTTTTGGGCTTCATCATTGCTCCTTTACTTTTCCGTGAAAGTGAAGAGGCTGATGTCAAACACATCTTTAAACATACTCGAACAATATTAATGCTTATTTTCCCCTTAGTTTTTATTACTACTCTTGGCTTAGGTTACTTAACGCATTTCTTTTATTTATCTGTACCCTTGGCAGCTTGTTTTGCCTTGGGGGCTTCTTTAGCACCAACAGATGCGATTGCTGTTGCTGCTCTATCGGAGCGCTTCAGTTTCCCCAAGCGTGTCATGAGCATTCTTACTGGAGAAGGTCTTCTTAATGATGCTTCTGGTATTATCTCTTTCCAAATTGCTGTTCTCGCTCTGGTCACCGGAGAATTTTCCCTCACCCATGCTTCTACTGACCTTGTAGTGTCGGCGATCGGTGGCGCGCTTGTTGGTTTAATTCTGGTTTGGATAAAGTCCTTTATTCTTCGAATTCTTGAGGATGTGGATGCCCGAGATGTTACAGGTTACCTTATTTTGGAGCTTATGCTTCCTTTATCGGCATTTTTAATTGCTGATATGCTTGAGGTTTCCGGAATCATTGCGGTCGTTGTCGCTGGTGTCATGCAAGCTAATGGACTTAAAAGAACTACGCTTTTTGATGCTCAGGTCACAAAAGTAAAAAATACAATTTGGAATTTGCTGACTTTTGTTTTAAATTCAACAGTCTTCCTTTTCCTTGGAATAGAGTTACATCAGCTTGTTTTCCCACTCATTGCTGATCCTCTTTACTCCACAACCTCCCTTTTGTTCATGGTTCTACTTTTAACAATCGGGCTTTTTACTCTTCGATTTTCACTATTGGCTATCTACTATCGTTATGTCTCTCTACGCCGAAATCAAAGCTTTTCTGCTTATTGGAATGATATCTTACTACTCACTTTTGCTGGCTCCAAAGGTACAGTCAGTATCGCCACTGTACTTTTATTACCACGGACAGCAGAGATTCCACACAGCCTCATAATCTTCCTCTGTGCAGCAGTTACAGCTCTTAGTTTTTTAACTGGTCTATTTATTTTACCTTTAATTGCCGCTAAGAAAGTTGTCAAAGTTGACAATATCGTGAAAATTTCTATCTTAGTCGATGTCGTTCGAGAGTTGGAAAATGATCTTAAACAGGTTACAAAAGAAAAAGCGCGCCTTGGTTATAATATCGCTATTGACAGTTATCAAGAGCGCATCCAAAAACTCATCATTGAACAAGAAAGCTCGAATACTTCTATTGACTTTAATGAATTACAATTACTCATTGTACGACTTGAAGCTGAAGGACTTGAAAATGCCTTGAGACAAAATCAAATCTCTATGTATACCTATCGTACCTATCAGCGCTATCTTCATTCAATGGAACAATCCGTTGCACATAATTTGGTTTCCAGTATTCAATTTGCTTCAGCCATTTCTATCCGGGTACTTCATTTTCTCTTCTCAAGAATCATTCGTTTAGATTTCAGTTTCCGTAAAACACAAGCAGACAATGCTAGGGCACATCGTGAAATTACCGAACTTTACTTTTCTAATACGGAGTTAGTCCTCCAAGCTTTGGACAATCTGGAAACTGTTTACGATGAACGCTTGATTCATTATCTGCAAGCAGAACGTTTGCGCTCAGCAGAATTTGTCGCCCGAGGAGGTTATATTACTGGTATTTTACATCGTGCACAACCTAATAATTTGAAAGAAATGATGCGAGCTTACTATCTAGAACGTAAAACAATCTTTGAATATGAATCCCGTGGCGAGTTAACGATTGGCGAAGCAAAGGTCTTACGTCAAAATGTGAATACCCTCGAGGACTATTCTCTTGCAAGTAACCATCATACGCTACTCTATGACTTTATTGAAAAGAGACGTAAAAAAGTTCAAAGAAAAGCAAACAATGAGCTTTCACCACATAAATAAAAAAACACCGAGCTTTAAACTTTGCTCAGGTGTTCTTTTATTTTTTTACGACCTAAAAGACGAATTCCCGCCAAAACCCAAGAAATACTTGTCAGTATAAGGGAGCATACAAAAGCCATATGCATCCCTTGCAAAAAGGTATCTGGATGTTCAGGCAAATAAGTTCTTACAGTATATCCAAGTTGACTGGACATAGAAAGGAACAAAATAATAGTTGCTACAGAAGTTCCTAAAACAAAGGCCATATTCCGGATTAAGGAATTCACAGAGCCTGCTATTCCTAAATACTTCCGCTCTACGGTCTCCATGATTAACGCATTATTTGGGCTTTGGAAAGCTCCCATTGAAGCACCTTGGAGCAAAAGAATCGCAATCACCCACCATTGTGGAGAATCTGCTCGAATCAGAAGATAACCTATCTGAGAAAGAACAATCCCGGAAATCCCCACGAAGGTAATCACTTCTTTGTCTATTTTATCTGCAAGCGCACCCGCTATTGGACTCACAATAAGCATGGCAACTGGATAAGCCATCATAATAAAGCCAGCTGCACCCGGCGCATAATCACGATAATCTTGCAGGTAGAAAGGAAGTAAAATACTAGCAAACATCGCAACAGTGAAGTTTAAAAGAGACATAAGTAGACTCAAAGAAAAGAGGCGATTTTTAAAAATCCCTAAGTCAAGTAAAGGTTTTTCCTTCCGACGTTCAGTAAAAATAAAACTAATAAAGAGTACAAAACCAAGTGCCACACCGAGAAGTAAGAACGGGTTATTCCATCCTAAAGTTTGTCCAAAATTCAAGGCCATGAATAAAAGAACGATTACGGCAGTCATTTGTAAACCACCAGACACGTCCACCTCTTTTATGGATCCTTGCCCTTCATCTTCTGGCAAAGCCCGGCTTCCAAAAATCCAAGCCAGTATGCCTATAGGTACATTAATCCAAAAAATATAATTCCAAGAAGCAATCTGTAAAATTAATCCGCCCAAGGCTGGTCCAGCAATTGAGCCGACGGAAACGAACATCGAAGTGATGGACATCGCACGTGCTCGACTCTCAACAGGAAAAACCTGTGCAACAATACCAAAACTCGTCGCCATAAACATAGAGGCTCCGATAGCTTGCACAACACGTGCAAAAAGCAGAAATGGTAAACCTAAACCAATGTTTAGTCCAGCCAATAACGAGCCGACAATAAAGATTGTCCAGCCCCATCTTGTTACAGTGGTTTTTCCAATCAAATCAGCAAGTCGTCCAAAGATAAGGATGATTGCACTGATAACGATCAAATAAATTGTGACTACCCAGGTAATCTGTGCAGTTGAAACATTTAGCTCACGCGCCATTGTTGGTAAGGCAATATTTACAATCGAACCGTCTAGAGTTGACATGAGTGTAAATAAACCAATGGTGAGCAAGACTTTTGTTCTGTTTTTCATTTCTTTCCTTTCTATTTTCCTAAAAAGAGACTAAAAACTGCATCTAATGATACAGTTTTCAAAAATCAAAGTAAATCGTCAAATTCATTGGTTTCTGCTTTATCCCAATTTTCGCCTGTGATGCGACTAATCATGATTCCTTCAACAGCACGATCAACCATACCTTCAACATCCAAGCGCTTTTCATAAGCTAAAACATTGTCGAGTTTAGGATTTGTTTTTGGCGATGGCGGAGCAAATACAGTACAACAATCTTCAAATGGGAGGATTGAAAGATTAAAGGTATCAATTTTTTCAGCGATATCAATAATTTCAATCTTATCCATTGTGACCACAGGACGAATAACAGGAGTACTTGTAACTTCATTAATCACGGACATTGAACCTAAAGTTTGTGAAGCGACTTGTCCTAAACTTTCACCGTTAATGATTACTTTCCCTCCACGTTCTTCACGGATACGGTCAACTACGCGCATCATAAAGCGGCGTGTTAAAGTCATCAAGTATCCTTGTGGGGCCTTAGCTTTGATTTCTTCTTGAATCTCAGTAAACGGAACTTCAATAAAAGTAATTGTTCCGCCAAAAGCTGTTAATTTTGCTGTTAAGTCTTTTGCTTTTTTCAAAGCGCCTGGACTTGTATAAGGCGGTGACGCAAAGTGTACAGCCTCAATTTCTACACCTCGTTTAAGAGCCAAATATCCTGCAACTGGAGAATCAATCCCCCCCGAAAGCATCAAGTGTCCGCGTCCAGCTGTTCCTACAGGCATACCTCCTGCGCCTTTAAGGGTTTCAAAACTAAGATAAGCACCTTCAAGACGAATTTCAACACGGAGAGTGATATCTGGTTTTTTCATTTGCACTTTGGCATAGTCAAAATTATCAAAAACCACATCACCTAAAGTCATGTTTAACTCTGTTGAATCTTGTTCAAAACTATGGTCTGCACGACGTGTTGCGATTTTGAAAGTCATTCCTTCATGGTATATTTCTTTCATCAAGTCAACCACAGCTGCCTTCAGACCTTCAATAGATTTTTCAACTTTGATGGATGCTGAAAAATTTTGAATCCCAAAAACTTTAGTTAAACGTTGAGAAACTTCTTCGTAATCTGTACCATTTAACTGGATATGAGCACGATCTCGTTGAGCTGTAATCTTCAAGTCTGTCAAATCAGCAAGAACTTCTTTAATGTTGTTGGCCAACCGATTGATAAAAAAGCCACGATTTTTTCCTTTTGTTGAAAGTTCACCATAGCGAACCATAATTTCATCGTATACGATAGTCATTTTATTTTCCTTTGTTACTTAATATAAGGTTATCTTTTTATTCCTGATAGAATTTCAGTACAGGTTATTATACCACATTAGCTATTTTTCTAGGTTAATAATAAATGAATCAAAGCCAAGGCAATCCCTACTTGAAAAACAAGCACAGCTAAGCCATAGATGGCTAACTTTCTTCCCGCACGGACAAATTCCACTAAATTAAGCCGTAAACCAATAGCTGCTAAAGCAGTAATTTCACACCAGCTACTGATAAAACGGGCCGTTTCCGTAATCGCTTTAGGGAATTGAAAGACTGTGTCCAAACTACAAAGAATTATAAATCCTAAAACATACCATGGAAGAAAGGATTGGCGCTTAATCTTGAGCTGACCTTCCTGCTCTGACGATACCTTTTCTATTCGACGAGTTTGGAAAGAAAAATAGAGAACAACAAAGACAAGCATAATGATACGCATAATTTTAAACAAGGTAGCCATTGTTGTTGTTTCTACATTAACCATTGTTGCTGAAGCGACAACCTGTCCTACAGATTGAATGGTCCCCCCGATCAAAGCTCCACGTAGGAAATCATTTGCCTCAAAGAACACGGTACCTAACACTGGTAAAAGAAGCATTAATACTGTTCCCATTAGATTAACCATCGTTATTGCTGTACGCTTGTCTTTGTCCTCTGCTCCGATGACTGGTTCAACTGCTGCAATGGCTGAAGAACCACAAACGGCATTTCCAGATGCCATCAGTGCATTAACTTTCGAGGAAAAACCGAGTTTCTTTCCAATAAACATGACAAACATAATTGTAAGTATCATTTGTAGAAGAATGTAGCTTATGCCACTCCAACCTAACTTTTGTATCGTTTGAAAGGTGACAGTCGCTCCTAAAAACATTACTGAAAATTCAAGAAGCTTCTTTTCTGCCCATGCTGTACCTGTAAATAAGACCGGTTGTTTGAAGTAAACATTTCCCAACACAATTCCCAATAAAATAGCAATAGTTGCTGCACCCAGCCCTTTAAAAACAAAGAGATTTAAAAAGTAACTGACTAAAGCAACCCCAAAACTGAGCCCTAAACCTGGCATAATCTTCTTATTTAACATGACAACTATTATAGCAAAAAACAAAAATTAATTTGTATATTCATTGACATTTCATGCTTGTCTCATTTATCAATCTATTATGAGACGATTTTCTTATTAAAAGGTAAAGAAAAAAAGCGCTCCAGGCAACCGTTTTTCCGTTGTCTGAGACGCTTTACTTATTTATTTTTTTAAATGATAGTTGTAGCTTGAAAGGATGATATCTTCGTGAGCATTCAGGTAATAACGCAAGCGTAAACCTGTTTGATTGTGGAAAATATTTTGCCATGGTTTCGACGGAATGAAGGTCGGTATCAAAACAGTTGTCGTATAATTGTGTGCTTTTGCTTGTTTTGCAGCAAGATTAATAAAGCGAACAGCGGGTGTGATGATGCTACGGTAGCTGGTGTGTACGACGGTCAATTTAATATCAGGGAATGTTTCGTTGAAATCACGTTCGATCTCTGCTTCTTTTTCTGTATCTTCTTTTGTAGATACATGAAGAGCAATAAGATAGTCTCCTACTGAACGTGCATAGTTAATCGCCCCTACATCGACATTTGTTACATTTCCGACCAAGACAATCACTGTGTTACCATCAAACTTATGCTCTGCAGTTTCTTTGCGTAGGCGCAATTGTTCTGCTACGTTCATGTAATGACTGTGGATACGGATAAAACAGAAAATCAAGATAGGGAGAACAATAAAGAATGGCCAGATTTCAGCTGTACGGAAAATAAGCAAAATCATCACGACGACAAAGGAAATAATTGCCCCGATAATATTAGGAATGGAACGCAAGAGGAACTTACTTCCCAGTTTCTTACGCCAATGGACAACCATACCGATTTGAGCCAATGTAAATGGTGTAAATACACCAATAGCATAGAGTGGGATAAGGCGATCTGTTTGTCCATCAAAGATAAACAGGAGAATGACCGCACCAATAGCGAGACTGATAATCCCATTTGAATAACTCAAACGTGTTCCACGAGCGGTAAACAGATGCGGCATGTATTTTTTCTTTGCCATATTAAAGGCTAACATTGGAAAGGCGGAATATCCCGTATTTGCTGCAACCGCCAAAATTAGAGCTGTAGCTATTTGGAAAATAAAGAAGAATGTATGGCCAAAGACACTGTCACCAAAAATCTGTTGCGCCATTTGGGCGATAATGGTCACGTCACCACGTGGGGTTAATCCCAGCCAATAAGCAAAGAAGATAACACCAGTGAAGAACACTGCCAAAATAATACCCATCATCACCAAAGTCTTGGCTGCATTTTTTTCTTTCGGCTGCTTAAAGAATGGTACAGCATTTGAAATTGCTTCAACCCCGGTCAAAGATGAAGATCCTGTGGAGAAAGCTTTGAGCAAGAGGATAAGTGAAACGCCTCCTACTGTCGTACCGATATGCGCTGGGGCTTGATAAGGTAAACTTCCAGATAAAATACGGAAAACACCCACTCCTAAGAGTGCAAAAGTTGTTACAATAAAAGTGTAGACAGGAATCATGAGGAAAGCTGCCGATTCTCGCAAACCTCGGAGATTCATCAACATAAGCAGCAATGCAAGAGCCACTGCGATTTCCAAATTATACTGATGAAGTTCAGGTAAAGCCGAGGTAATAGCGTCAGCACCGGAAGCTGTAGATACAGCTACCGTCAACATGTAGTCAACAAGAAGCGATCCCCCCGATATTAACCCTGGAATTGTACCAAGATTTTCTGTTGAAACCAGATAAGCACCACCTCCAGATGGATAGGCATGAATAACCTGTGTATAACTTCCAATCAGCGCAAACAGTAAAACTAAAATAATTAAGGCTATAGGAATCGAATACCATGAAGCTCCCGCGCCTACTGCAACCAATACCAAAAGAATTTGTTCAGGTCCATAAGCAATTGATGACAAGGCATCTGACGATAACATGGCTAAGGCCTGTAATTTAGTCAGCAGGTGTGAATCTCCTACAGTTGACTTTAAAGATTTACCAATTAAAAGCTCTTTGACTTTTTTCAAAACGTAACTCCTGTATCATAAAATCTTTAAGTTGGATTTATCCGTCTTAATTCAGTCTAGGCTTGACTTTCCTAGCATAAAGAGGCCTCTCCAAGATAACTCAACCATTGTAGCATTTTTTTATTAATTTTAGTAGTATTTTTATGTTTGGTTTCAGTAACAAATGCAATCCAAGAACAAATTGCCTGAAAGTCTATTAAAACAAGCTTCCTTGAGGTTAATATTTCGTAAATATTTCCATCCTTTCATATTATATGTAATATTTTAAGGACGTATATGTCGCCATTTCATTTTTCTAAAAGAATTGTTCAACTTTTCATCCCTAAGTTTTTTTAAAAACTTGATTATAAGCTGTCAAAAGCCGTAAAATTATGCTAAAATATGGATGATATAAACTTTTTTATAGGAGAAAAACATTTTGGCTGAAATTATCGAAGAACTTAATGACCAAATGAAAGTCCGTCGTGAAAAAATGGAAACACTGCGTGAATCAGGAATTGATCCATTCGGGCATAAATTTACTCGTACACATAACTCTGCAGATTTACATGCGGAATACGATGAAAATACTAAAGAAGAATTACACGAAAAAGACTTACATGCAACAATCGCGGGACGTCTGATGACAAAACGCGGTAAGGGTAAAGTTGGTTTTGCTCATATTCAAGACCGTGAAGGGCAAATTCAGATTTACGTACGTAAAGACGAAGTTGGCGAAGAAAACTACCAAATTTTCAAACAGGCTGACCTCGGTGATTTCCTTGGTGTTGAGGGACAAATCATGAAGACTGATATGGGCGAGCTTTCTATTAAAGCAAGCAAGTTGACCTTCTTGTCTAAAGCACTTCGTCCATTGCCGGAAAAATTCCACGGACTGACAGATACTGAAACACGTTACCGTAAACGCTATTTGGACTTAATTTCAAACAAAGAAAGCTTCAATCGTTTCGTTACACGTTCTAAAATTATTAGCGAAATCCGTCGTTATATGGATAGTCGTGGCTATCTTGAAGTTGAAACTCCTGTTTTGAACAACGAAGCCGGCGGTGCAGCAGCACGTCCGTTCTATACACACCACAACTCACTAGACATCGACATGGCGCTTCGTATTGCAACAGAATTACACTTGAAACGCTTAATCGTCGGTGGTATGGAAAAAGTTTATGAACTTGGCCGTGTTTTCCGTAATGAAGGAATGGATATGACCCACAATCCTGAGTTTACAACGATGGAATCTTATGAAGCTTATGCTGACTTTGATGACATCATGGATTTGACTGAAGGAATCTTCCAACACGTGGCACACTCTGTTCTTGGTAAAGATATCGTCGAATATGATGGTAAAGAAATTAATGTGGGCGGTAAATTCGCTCGTATCCACATGGTTGATGCGATTAAAGAACAAACAGGTGTTGACTTCTGGAAAGAAATGGATTTTGAAGAAGCTGCTGCTTTGGCAAAAGAGCACGATATCTATGTGGAAAACCACTTCACAAGTGTTGGCCATATCATTAATGAATTCTTCGAGAAATATGTGGAAGATACATTAATTCAACCAACTTTTGTTTTTGGACATCCAAAAGAAATCTCTCCTCTTGCGAAAATGAATTCTGAAGATCCACGTTTTACAGACCGCTTCGAACTCTTTATCAATGGTAAAGAATATGCTAATGCCTTCTCAGAGTTGAATGACCCAATCGATCAACTTGAACGTTTCGAAGCACAAGCTAAAGCTAAAGAACTTGGTGATGATGAAGCCACTGGGGTAGATTACGATTACGTTGAAGCATTGGAACACGGCATGCCACCAACTGGTGGACTCGGCATCGGTATTGACCGCTTAGTAATGCTCTTCACTGGAACAACTTCTATCCGTGATGTCTTGCTCTTCCCAACAATGAAATAAAAGAAAAAATCCAGTTCTCAGGGCTGGGTTTTTACAATCAAGAAGTGTGCGATAACTTTTATCAGCCATACTTTATATAGATAAGAGAATAAATTATGTTAAGAATATCTCAAATAAAAACTTCAATTGATGAGCCGGTGGAAAAAGTGAAAAGCTTACTCTTGAAAAAATTAAAAATTCAAGAGTCCGACTTGATTGACTACCGTATTTATAAAGAATCAATTGATGCTCGACATCGTGGGGAAATTAATTTTATCTACACAGTGGATGCCCAAGTTAAAAATGAAGCCAAGCTCCTCAAGAAAAAAATTAAAAATGTTTCACCCTCACCAGACTTGAAGTATAAAGAGCCACAAATCGGTACAGAAACCATGGAGCACCGGCCATTAGTCATTGGTTTTGGCCCTGCTGGCATGTTTTCTGCCCTACTCTTAGCACAGATGGGCTATCGTCCTATCGTCTTAGAACGAGGTCAAAAAGTTGAAGAACGTGTGAAATCCATTGATGCTTTCTGGAAAAAAGGAAAGCTTAATCCTGCTTCAAACGTTCAGTTTGGTGAAGGTGGTGCTGGAACCTTTTCAGATGGTAAACTTACTTCCCGTGTGCGTGACTTGCGCGGGCGCAAAGTATTAGAAGAATTTGTAAAAGCCGGCGCGCCCGAAGACATCCTCTACAAAGCTCATCCGCACGTTGGGACCGATTTACTTCGCGATATTGTCAAGAATATTCGGGAGCAGATTATCGCTTTGGGTGGAGAAGTTCTTTTTGATAGTCAAGTCGCTTCATTTACAATTGACAAAAATAAGCTTCAAGGTATTGTACTCAAAGATGGGCAGGAAATCCTCTCCAATCATGCTATCTTAGCCATCGGACACAGCGCACGTGACACCTTTGCTGAGCTGTATGATAAAGGTATTAATATGACAGCGAAACCTTTTGCTGTTGGAGTTCGCATCGAACATCCTCAGAGCTTGATTAATCAAGCACAGTACAAAGAATTTGCTGAGCATCCTCGTTTAGGAGCAGCAGAGTATCGTTTGACACACAAGGCCAGTTCTGGACGGGGTGTTTATACTTTCTGCATGTGCCCTGGAGGACTTGTCGTTCCTGCTGCATCGGAAGAAGGTCGCTTGGTAACCAACGGCATGAGTGAGCACGCCCGTTCTGAAGAAAATGCCAATAGTGGTTTATTGGTTCAAGTCTTCCCGGAAGATTTTGGCCAAGATCATCCTCTTGCTGGGGTTGAATTCCAACGAAAACTTGAAGAAAAAGCATTTGTCCTCGGTGGTAAAACTTATCAAGCCCCTGCGCAATTAGTGGGAGATTTTCTTGCAGATCGTCCATCTACTGATATCGGTGAAGTTACACCTTCTTATGCTTTGGGTGTCACTCCAACCGACTTAAGCCAACTCTTTCCTGAATATATTACTTCTTCTATGAAGGAAGCTCTTCTTGGATTCGACAAAAAAATTCAAGGTTTTGCCATGAACGATGCGATTATGACTGGTGTGGAATCACGCTCCTCTTCTCCTGTGCGTATTAATCGTGATGAAGAAAGTTTTCAATCTATTTCTACAAAAGGTATTTATCCATCGGGTGAAGGAGCGGGATTTGCTGGTGGTATTGTCTCAGCTGCCATTGATGGGCTTAAATGCGCCGAGCAAATGATTTCTTCTTTTGCACGACCTGAATAAAGAAAAAACTGGGCAAAGCTCAGTTTATAATCTTAAAATATTTATCAATCAAACGTACATCCTTGGGATTAAGCCCAAGGATTTTTATTTCCTTATCTTTGGTAATAAGCACTGCAGCTTGAATCACGTGTTGTCTTTTAGCAAAGACTTTTTCAGGCTCTTCCGAAAAAAACAATCTCTTCGCCTCTACCTCTCCATCTAATGACTTTTCCGAAAATACCGTTACACTGGCTAAGTTATTCACATGAGGATAACCTGTTTCAGGGTTGAGAATGTGATGATAGTTCTTTCCGTCTTGCTCTAAATAACGCTGATCAATTCCAGAAGTCACGACAGATGAGGATGTAGTAAGCACTTTAAGCACCAACGATGCCCCATGCGTGAGTGGATTACGAATTCCAACACGCCAATATCCTTTTAGGGGCAAGCCCAGAAACCGAATATTCCCTCCAAGGTTAACAATGCCTGTGGAAAAACCTGCTTCTTTCCAAAAATCTACAACTTTATCGGCAATATAACCTTTGGCGATGCCACCTAGGTCTAAGGCCATCCCTTTTTGTGGGAGAAAAATAGATTTTTGCTGATCGTCCAGAACGATTTTATCTGGACTTACCAAATCAAGCATTTTTTGAATCTCTTGCGCAGAAGGAATATGAGCATCGACAAAACCGATATGCCAAAGTCTAACTAGTGGACCAATGCTAGCATTAAAACCAAAGTGCTCCTGACTGACTTGAACAGCCTTTTTGGTCAAAGCATAGACTTCTTCCGACAAGGCAACGGCTTTTACTCCTGCAGATTGATTCACCGTCATTAGCTCCGACAAATCTCTATTGACGGTGAACAGATTTTCATAATGTTCAATTTTTTTATAGGCTTGGTTAAGACTTGCTATTGTTTCTGACTTCTCTTTATCAAGTAAACTCAACGTAATAACCGTACCTAAGCCACGATATATTTGAGAGAAAAAATCACTCATACTCTGAAGCTCCAGTATCAGCATCGGTTTCTATCATGGTACGTAAAGGCTGTAAATGCTTGCTGTATCGGCAAAAATTTCTGAAACAATGTTCCAGCCAAGAAATCGTTTGCCTATCAATTAGATTTCCTGAGTCATCGAAAGCCTCCGTAGCATGACTCAGTAGAAATTGGTTTGCTGGTAAAACAAAGGCTTCCAGACCTGGCGATTGGAGAATCTGTCTGAGATTTTCTTGTGCAAAAACAGAGCCTTGCTTTCCTAGAGAAGCTCCAACAATCATAACTGGCGTATTAATAATTGGCTGCATAGCACCCCAAGAGAGCCATTCAAGTAAAGACTTCAAGGCGGCAGTAATAGCATGATCATACTCGGGAGTCGAGATAATCAGACCATCTGCGGCTTCGATAGCTTCACCAATTTCGCGGACTCTTTCGGGCAAATCTAGGCTATCTTCCGAAAACAAAGGTAAGCCAGAAATTTCAACAACTTCAATTTCAGCTTCGTTCATAAAATGTTTCTTCATGTACCAGAGCAACTTTCTATTGTAAGAAAAGCTGGCATTGGTTCCTACTATTGCAATAAATTTCATCTTAATTCCTCTTCACTATAAATAAAAAGAGCTTTCGCTCTTTTTATTTTAACACCTTAGGGTAAAAACCATTGCTTAGATAGCTTACTAAATTCACCGGATTGTTGAAGGGCTTGTAGACCTTGGTTAACTTTACTCATTAATTCGGTATCTTTCTTTCGTGCTGCTACAACATATTCAACTTGTGGATAAGGAGTATCTAGTATATTATATAATCCACCAAGTTGATGATTATGAAGATAAGTTCTAGTATAATCCTTATCTAAAAGTGCTGCTTGAATTTTTCCTTCTTGTAAAGCTGCGATGACATCACTCGGTTGGTTATAGAGGAACATCAGGTTTTCTCTAACAATATTTTTTAAAATCTGTGGATTATTACTAAATAAATCATAAGCTGCTGAAGCTTTTTGTCCCCCTATTGCTTGATTATGCATGTCGCCAATGTTATAAAGTTCTGCCTTTTTAGGGACGAGTAACACTAAATTCCCCGTGTGATAAGGTTGACTAAATAAAATAGACTTTTCCCTTGTCTTATTGGCTATATAAGGGCCCCAAATTAGATCAACCTCTCCATCTTTCAAAGCTTTTTCTTTACCCGACCAGTCCAATGCTTTCCAATCAATCTTTATATTGTAAGAAGCAAAGATTGACTCTGCTAAAGCAACATTGAAACCTTCTGGTTTACCATTCGCTTGACTTGAAGTTAGAGGCGCAAAATCTGCCTCATAACCAATTGTAATCGTCTTGCTTCCTTCAATCTTTTGCCATGTATTTTTCTCCGTATTCACTCCACAGGCAGTCAAGCTCATAAAAATAAATAACAGGAGGAAGGGAAACAAGTAGAATTTGATTTTTTTCATGCTTTCATTTTATCATTTCTCCCGGCTCAAATCTACCGCTTTGAGTGGTACTAGTTTCGTATTGTACTTCCATTTATAGCCCAAGTACAAAGCTAAAAAAAGCGGTATTGCGGCATACATAGCCAATCCTTCACCCCAGTGACTGCTGAAAAGCATGGCTGGATCTAAATTGACTACAATCATTGCCGTCATGATTAGAGATAAGATCGGTCCAAAAGGAAACCATTTTGCTTGATAAGGCAAGCTGCTCAAATCACCGCCTTGAGCTAAGAAAGCACGACGGAAACGAATATGACTAATCGATATCCCAAGCCATGCAATAAATCCAGTCAAACTGGATAAATCCACAAGCAAAAGATAAATTTGGGTGCCGAAAATTCCTGTTAAAAATGCAATCACACACACCGCTGTCGTTGCTAATAGGGCATTGATTGGAATACCGTTTTTAGCTATCTTTGAGAACTGGCGTGGCGCACCATCTTTTTCCCCTAAAGAATAGAGGATACGTGTTGAAGCATACATTACAGAATTTGCTGACGAGATAACCGAGGTCAAAATCACGGCATTCATTAAGCTCGCTGCTACTGCCAAACCAATATTCTTAAAAACGATAGTAAAAGGACTCATAACCGCTGTCGAATCAGGATTAAGTAAACGGGGGTCTTGGTAGTTAATAATAGCTGCAATAATAATAATAGTAAAAATGTAAAAAAGAAGGATACGCCAAAAAATAGAATTCATCGCTTTAGGGATACTTTTCTCAGGATTTTCTGATTCTCCAGCTGTAACTCCCAGAAGTTCTGTGCCTTGAAAAGAAAAGCCTGCGATGAGCAAAACACCAACAAATCCCGTCACTCCCCCAGTAAAGCCGTGATTCCCTGCTGTGAGATTACCAACAACATCAATGTTATTTCCAAAAATTCCAATAATGGTTAATACTCCAACAACCAGAAAGACAATAATTGTAATCAGCTTGATAATGGAAAGCCAATATTCTGTTTCCCCAAACGCACGTACCGCCATGATATTAATTGCAAAAATAAGGACTGTGGCTACACCAGAGAAGATCCAAGAGGGAATCTGAGGAAACCAAAATTGTGTAATTAAACCTGCCGTTGTCAAATCAACTGCAATCGTAATTGCTCCGTTTATCCAATAGTTCCAGCCCAAAGCAAAACCAAAGGCAGGATCTACAAAGCGTGCTCCATAATCTGTAAAGGAACCCGATGTGGGCAAATATGTGGCCATCTCTCCTAAAGAAGTCATTACAAAATAAACCATAATCCCGACAAAGATATAAGCCAGAACTGATCCGAAAGGACCAGCCTGACTAATAGTCGCTCCTGAGGTTAGGAACAAACCTGTTCCGATCGTGCCACCAAGCGCAATCATGGTGATGTGTCTTTGTTTTAAATTGCGCTTTACTTGATTTTCATTTTTCATATTTTTACTTTCTTTAATACTTTTTCATTTATTTACAGCATAATTTTGCCCAAAAGAAAAGACCGTATAGCCTAGCTATCCGGTCTTTCTGAGAATCACCGGCATAGATGTCTTTCGAGCGTACTCTAAAGTTGCATCTATACCAAAGTATGACACAACTCTTATCTATGCGCATGATGATGTTGAGATTGTAAGTCAAACTTAAACATATGTGATTCTCCTTTCCGATATTTTTATTTAGTATAGTCCTTTATTTTGAAATTTGCAAGTATAAACTTTTTGTCGTCGTTTAGTCTTCGAAACTTTTATGTTAAAATATAGGAATGGAAAAGAAAAAAAATACGAATATTATCTTTGGAGGATTATTAATCCTCATCGTCGTTATCGTTGGTGGTCTTCTTTACTTTGCGAACAGTTCTGACAGCAAGACAGACTCAAAAAATGATTTGCAAAATATTGAACTCCCTCAGTTGACGAAAGAAGTTGGCAAGGATGAAGCTGAAGTTCAAATTCAAACAACAGCTGGGAATATTAACATCAAACTCTTCCCTAAACTGGCACCAATGGCTGTCGAAAACTTCTTGACTTTGGCTAAACAAGGTTACTATAAAAATAATGAATTTTTCCGTGTAATTAATGATTTCATGATTCAAACTGGTGACCCAAGCAATAAAGGGACCGGCAGTAAATCCGTAGTAAACAACAATAAACCTTTCGCTACTGAGATTTCGGATCAGCTTTATCATATTCGTGGAGCAGTATCCTTAGCAAATAGTGGCCCTGGAGAAACAAGTAGTTCCCAATTTTTTATTGTTCAAAACCCCCAAGCAGCGGAACAAGGATTGAGTACAAGTAAATATCCTGAAAAGATTATCGATGCTTATAAAAATGGTGGCTCACCTTTCCTTGACGGTCAATACACGGTCTTTGGTCAAGTAATATCTGGCATGGATGTTGTTGATAAAATTGCTGCAGGAAAAGTGAAAGCTAATCCAAATAACCCACAAGAAGAATCATCACCTGTAAATCCAGAAAAAATTACTGGCGTTAAAATTATCAAAGGTTGGGACTTTTAAAAACAAATAAAGCTTCTGTGTAGACAGAAGTTTTTTTGTTGAGATTACTCTATCAGTATCAGAGTTGCAAAAGCACGCAGGCGTGACAAAACTTTATAGACAACAAAATCCATTCTCTTTCTGTTGATGCTATAGTCTATAAGATACCTTGACTATCACTTTCAGGCTAGCTTACAGCTCCTTAATTTCTTTACCGTTATTACAGTAAACCCTAGGTATAAATTAATCTAAAGCAAAAAGCTATATCGAATACTGATACAGCTTTTTTGTCATTATTGTGATATTAAATGCCTAGCGCATCAATTTTTGCATATCTTCAGGCATTTCTAACTCAATATCAATCAATTCATCTGTAAAGGGATGAACAAATTGTAAATGATGACAATGCAGGGCTTGACGTTGAATAAGGTCATGATTCCCTCCATAAAGTTCATCACCGACTAAGATATGACCCAGATGTGAAAAATGAACACGTATCTGGTGTGTACGACCAGTATGTAAAACGACATCCAGCTGCATTAAACCATTTTTCTCTGCCACAACTTCATAACTTGTTCGGGCTTCTTTTCCTTCAGGATGTACACGCCGCTCAATGATTGATGTTTCAACTCGACCAATAGGCAAATTTATTTCCCCTGTTTTGGGTAAGTTCTCGTCTGCAGGAATAATGGCATAATAGCGCTTTGTAACACTATCTTTATATTTAGGGTGTACGATGAGAGAGTGAGCCAAACTATGTTTTGCAAAAATCATCAAGCCGCTCGTGTCGCGGTCTAAGCGTGTGATAATATGTACAGTTTGATCCTCATATTTTTTTCGTACGATATAACCCTTCACGATATTAGACATAGCACCGGTCGGATGCAGGCGCCCAGTAATCGAAGTCCGTCCTGCAGGTTTGTTCACAATCAAATAATGATCGTCTTCAAAGACGACTTCTGGGTCAATATCTTCAGGAATTAACAGATCGGTCCCTTGCTCGATAGGTGTGATGATGGTAACAACATCATCGACTTGTAAAGGAAAAAGAACATTCCGCTCCATCCCATTTACCAAAATCTCGCCACCATCAAATTTGATATGTGAAAGAAAACGTTTGGAAACACCATGACGTTTAAGTAGAGCCTTTACCGTGCTTCCATCAATTGTATTTGTAAATGAAAATTCCACTGTTTAACTTCTCCTTTTAAGTCTGCTCTTGACAGTCATCACTTTACTGCTGAAATGTTATCAACTCTATTTGCTGAATTTACTCCATCTAAAAACTCCAACATATGTCGGAGTTTGCCTAGAACAGAACTTTATTATACCATATTTGCTCGTTCTGTAAATACAACTGTGTAAAAAAACACTCTACTGATAAATGTAAAGTGTTTTCAGACTTACTCAACTTCGCCAATAAATGCATTTTTGACGCGTTCCCAAAAGCTTGTATGAGCACAATTTGCAAAAGCAATGGTCTTACCATCCATGCTATACTCAATAGCTTCAATTTTTTCATAGTTGAAAGTTAGCTGGTCGACAGTAACACTATAATCCTCAGCATCTTCCGGAGAAATAATGATACTGTCTTTCTTAGCAACAACCATCGGCGCCCCTAATGTCCGATATACAATATTATTAAGACTGGCTATTTCAGCCATCTGCATAGCCTCAACACGTGGGTGCAAAACGGCGCCACCAATAGATTTATTATAAGCAGTTGAACCGGTTGGTGTTGATACAGATAGTCCATCTCCTCGAAATTTCTCAAAGAGAAAATCGGAAATTTTAATATCCGCGACTAAAGTCTTAGAGGTTCGGCGAATTGTGGATTCGTTCAACGCATAATGTAGCATTTCTGAACCATCCTGAAATTTTACACAGATCCGCAATAGGGGATAATGAACCGCATGCTCAGCTGTTTCAGACTCTAAGGCAAGAGCCACCTTATCTAGCTCTGTATTCATAAAATCAGTATAAAATCCTAAGTGTCCCGTATGAACACCGACAAAGCGAATTTTATCCAGCTTGTCCTCATAGAGGTGCATAGCTTTGAGGAGCGTGCCATCTCCCCCGACTGAAATAACAATTTCTGGGTTTTCCTTTTCAAACTTGAAATTTTTAGACTGCAAAAGCGCTGTTAATTCTAACAGCGTCTTTTGTGATTTTTCACTTGAATTCCCTACTAACCAGATCTTTTTACCAGAGCTCATTGTCTTCTCCGTTTTCTTTCTTGTAGTCCAGTCTTGCTTGTGGGTCATCGAAAAGCAATTGGGCTTCTTGAATATCTTCGCGAATCGCCCCCATTTCCTTATCTAACTGCGCAGCCATATGCGCCGCAGCAGTCAAACGTTCTCGAACCTCCTCAGGAATCACACCACCATATTTGTAACTTAAGGAATGTTCAATCGTTGCCCAAAAATTCATCGCCAAGGTCCGGATTTGTATTTCGGCAAGCACAACTTGGGCACCTTCAATCATATCAATCGGATACTCAATCACCACATGATACGAACGATAACCACTTGCTTTTTGGTTATGGATATAGTCCCGCTCTTCGATAATTTTTAAGTCTTTACGTTTTCGTAAAAGCTCCAAAACATCCCAGACATCATCAACAAATTGCACCATGACACGAACTCCAGCAATATCCTCCATTTCCCGGATTGTTTCTTGGGTGTAACCTCGCATAGCTGCCTTTTTCCGAATTGAATCACGCCGCTTCACGCGCCCCGTGACAAACTCAATTGGAGAGTAAAGTTTTTTCTTTAAAAATTGCTTACGCACACCACGAAGTTTAATTTTCAGTTCCCCAACCGTTTGGACATAAGGATCAAGAAATTCTTCCCAGTTAAATTCAGTTGCTGTACTTTCAGTCATATGCTTATCCAAATTGACGCTCGGTCAATTCTCCTTTGTATTTTCTTACAGGTCTTTTACAATTATCTTTTACAATTATACCATATATCACCTCTATTCTCTAGACAGCTTGACTAATTTTCAGCTAGATAAAAGAGAAGCTAAACGCAGTTTTAATAATGCTGTAGACAGCATAAGGGGAGTTTCTTCTTCTTTTCTGGCTTTACTTAGATAGAGGCTTTTGATATACTTTTAGATAATAGATCAATCATCATTTTAATAAGAAGGGAGGATGCCTCTCTTGGAGATCTTGTAAAGAGTAATCTAAACAGAGCATCTTTTTATACATAAAAATGTCAACAAATTTAGAAATCGAGCATAAGACGATGCTCTCTATGCCGGAGTATGACCGATTGAAAACACTTTTTTCACACGTTACTCCTGTCCGACAGACCAACCACTATCTTGATTCTCAAGATTTTACACTGCGTAAGAAAAAGCTAGCTCTGCGTATCCGTACCTTTGATCGTTCAGCAGAAATGACGCTCAAGGTTCCTCAACAAATCGGAAACATTGAACATAATATTGACCTTACTCTTGAAGAAGCACAATATCTGCTCGCACAAAAAAGCATCACTTGCGGTAAAACTGACCTCAGTGAAATCTGTGACATTTTAGTCGAGCGTGGAGTAGATGTGGAGAGCATTACGCTGATTGGAAGTTTAACCACGATTCGCTACGAACAACATCTCCCTATAGGTCTTGCTGCTCTGGATAAAAACGACTACCTTGGTCATACCGATTATGAGCTCGAATTAGAGGTAACTGATAGCGAACAGGGCAAGAAAGATTTCCTGGCTTTCTTGAAGAAAAACCATATTGAATTTCGTTTTTCAAAATCGAAAGTTGTACGTTTCTTAGACTGCTTACGCCACTTGAAAAAACAATAGAAGTGCTGTTTCAGCACTTTTTTGCATATAATTTGGTCTCTTATATAAAATTTGGTACACTATACAACGTGGATACACAACTGATAAACAATAATATTAAAGATTTTAACAAGGAAAACAATAACTCTCATGTATGATATTCATCATTTTTTCACGCCTATTCTCAATCAATTTTCTGAATTTGATGCGCACAGCTGGTACCTTTATCCAATAGCTACACTTGCTGCAGCCAAAGAATTACGTGACAACAGTGAACTTCCCAAAAATATCGAAAGTCTCAATGCTAGCTTTGATCGCCTTCAAAAGATTTCTTCTGATTTCCTAACGATCAATCTACACGGACGAAAGTATGGACGAAAATTCATTTTAGCTTTACAGGATAGACTGGAAGACCTCAGCATACTGGATTATAATAATCAAATGCGCCATGAAATTCTCTCCGAAATAAAACTCACCACAGCTGACTTTATCACCCATCGCCAGTTTGCCAAAAAACAAATGATTAAGAATGCACAGGAATTTTATAAAAACGAGTTTACCCAAGTACCCTCTACTTTAATTTATACAGATACTGAATGTTTACATATCGAAAATTGCTCACAAGCCCTTATTCAAAATTATCTTCGTCATATTGAAAAAACTGCCTAAGGGCAGTTTTTTTGTAGAGTAGAATTTATAAAACTATATTTATCATATCTTACCCTTATTACAATTTGCCTAAAGCAGCTTCAAGTTGCCCTTTAATCGCTTCATTTGTCTCCGCAAAAGCTTCAGAGAAGTTCTGATTAAGATCTTTCAGGTGACTTGGGCGTACCCGTTTCACAAATTTGAGCGCCTTAAGTTTCTTGATTGTCTCAGAAACATCTTCTTCATTCACATAAAGTAAGCTATAATGTGCCTTCCGACTGGTATAGCCCAGATCTCCATAGTGACTGAGCTGTCTATTCCCTTTGTAAGAGTTGCAATAAACAAAAAGCGCAATTCTCCCTTGCTTTTCAAGCGGACGAACTGTTTTATCTTCTATTTTGTCTTCTGTTTTCTTTTCTAATATTTCTTTATCAATGATGGCGTCCATGATGTCTTCCTCCTTTCAAGGGTAAATTTTCATCTACAAAAATATGCTCTGAAATTGCTGAACTGATGTCTTTTGTTAGCTCGGATAAAAGTGCTTGTAAATCATTTTCAGCCACACGAAGCTGATAGACCTTTTCATTGAGTAATACTTCTTTTCTGAGCTGGGCCAATTCTGGTCTAAAAGCTATATACTCCTGATTTTCCGTCAGTAATTGGAGCTTAGCTTGTAAGTCCTGATCTTCTTCAAAAGTCGTTTTCAAAGCACGATAAGCAGCTACTTCAGGCAAGTCCAAAAAATCTTTAACTACTCCAGCAATTAAATCATCAATTTCAAATAACTGTTCATTTATGATTAACATAATCTTATTATACCAGAAAAGCAACTGGACCGCTTTTTCTCAACCCTCTTCAGTTTCCTATGCTCGTTTTTTATATGCATTTTATAAGAACATTTGAAACATATATTTCCTCATCTTGCCAAATTAATACAAAAAAGATATAATTAACTGATAATGTCTATAATTGTACATAAAATTACAGAAAGGTTTTTATGAATAATGAAAACAATCAGACCCAAAGAGGTCTGAAAAATCGTCACATCCAACTTATTGCAATCGCAGGAACTATCGGAACAGGTCTTTTCTTAGGGGCAGGTCAATCTATCAGTATGACCGGTCCATCCATTCTGTTGATTTACATCATTATTGGAGCCTTAATGTTCATCTTGCTCCGTGCAATTGGTGAAATGCTCTATATGGATCCTGAGCAACACTCTTTCCTTAACTTCGTCAGTCACTATCTAGGCAACAAAGCCGGGTATTTTATTCAATGGTCTTATTGGCTGGTTGTTATTTTTATGGCTATGGCTGAGTTAACTGCTGTCGGGGTCTATATCCAGTTTTGGTTACCAAGTGTTCCTGTCTGGCTTACCGAAACCGTTATCCTCTTGGCCTTAACTGCTTTAAACACACTCAATGCCAAATTCTTCGGTGAAACAGAGTTTTGGTTTGGGATGATAAAAATCGTTGCTATTGTCGGTTTGATTGTTACGGCCATCATCATGGCCTTCAGTGGCTTCCAAGCAGACGGTACAACAGTTAGCTTAAGCAATGTGACGAAGGACTTCTCCTTCTTTCCTAATGGCATCACAAACTTCATCGGAAGCTTCCAAATGGTGATGTTTGCCTTTGTTGCGATGGAATTTATCGGAATGACCGCTGCTGAAACTTTGGATCCACGTCCAACTCTTAAAAAAGCAATTAATCAAATTCCGATTCGTATTTTAATCTTCTATATTGGGGCACTTACCGCTATTATGTCCATCTATCATTGGACAGATATCCCTGCAGATCAATCCCCATTTGTTATGGTCTTTGACCTTATCGGTTTCAAGTGGGCAGCCGCAGTAATTAACTTTGTCGTCTTGACTTCTGCAGCTTCAGCGCTTAATTCCGCACTTTTCTCAACTACACGTAATCTTTTCTCTCTTTCAAAATTACATGGAGACAAAGCCTTACAACCCTTTACTAAACTTTCAAGGAATGGTATCCCAACAAATGCTCTCTTCTTTACAGCAGCTCTAATCTTCTTAGCCCCATTTATTTCACTCATTCCAGGTGTATCTAATGGTTTTGTGTTTATTACTAGTGTTGCGACTAATCTCTTCTTAATTGTATATATCATGACCTTGGTTGCTTATACAAAATATAGAAAATCAAGCGAGTATCTCGAAGATGGCTTTAAGGTTCCAATGCCAAATATCTTAGTTCCACTAACTATTGTCGCATTTAGCTTAATCTTTATCTCTCTCTTCTTCTTCAAAGATACACGTATACCAGCGGTTGGTTCAGCAATCTGGATCGTCGTCTTCGGGATTATTTCTTATCTTCGTAAAGAAAAAACAGTTGACTTATAAATAAAAAAACTTCTGTAATCAGAAGTTTTTTTATTTATTCTAATTCAAGCTCGATTTCTTCTACATCTGTTGCTTCAACTTTTGCCTTTTCTTCTACTTTTTCTGGTTTAGATTCGTCTCTTTCACTCTCTTCTTCACCTTCAATCAAACCATGATTTTGACGCACTTTTCGGTCGATTTCAACAAAAATTTCAGGATTGTCTTTAAGGAAGGCTTTCGCTTTCTCAGCACCCTGCCCGATTTTTTCGTCATTATAAGAGAACCAAGCACCGGCTTTCTTTACAATACCTTCTTCAACGGCAATTGTCAAAAGTTCACCTGTTTTAGAAATACCTTCACCAAACATGATATCTACTAAAGCAACTTTAAATGGTGGTGCCACCTTGTTTTTAACAACTTTAATCTTTGTCAACTTACCAATGGCTGTTTTGTTGTCACCAGAGCCTTCTTCGATTTTTGTACTACCACGAACATCTAATCGTACAGAAGCGTAGAACTTCAAGGCACGACCACCTGGCGTTGTTTCAGGACTACCAAACATAACCCCTACTTTTTCACGCAATTGGTTAATAAAGATAGCTGTTGTTTTTGTTTTGTTAATGCCCGCAGCGAGCTTACGCATAGCTTGACTCATCATACGTGCTTGTAAACCAACCGTTGAGTCACCGATTTCCCCGTCAATTTCGGCACGTGGTGTCAGAGCTGCAACAGAGTCGACAACAACAAGATCCACCGCACCTGATTCAATCAATTTTTCAGCAATTTGTAAGCCTTGCTCACCATAGTCAGGTTGTGATAAAAGAAGTTGGTCAATGTCGACACCGATTGCTGCAGCATAGACGGGATCCAAAGCGTGCTCCGCATCGATAAAGGCAGCAATACCACCTTCAGCTTGTACTTGAGCAACCGCATGGAGCGCAACTGTTGTTTTACCAGAACTTTCTGGACCATAGATTTCGATAATACGACCTTTAGGATAACCCCCTGCTCCGAGTGCAATATCTAAAGCCAAGCTTCCTGAACTTGTCACTTGCACTTTTTGGCTAGCAGCTTCACCTAAACGCATCAAAGAACCTTTACCAAAATCTTTTTCGATAAGATCAAGCGCATCTTTTAAGGCTTTCTCACGTTCTGCACCGTATTTTTTTGTGATATCTTCTAATTTTTTCTTTTTCTTTGTAGCCATTATTTTCTCCGTTAATCTCTTGCTCTTTATATTATAGCATTTTTAATTTTGTTTGAAACTGATTGCACTGCATATTTTAGTACGTAAAAAAATTAAGTTTTCACTCTAGTTTTTGACAATATGGGCAAAAATGAGAACCTCGTCCTGCAACCTTTATCTTCTCAATCATCGCTTGCTGACAATGCGGACAAAGTTCTCCTTGTTTGCCATAAACCATAAGCAATTCCTGCATACTCCCTTCTTTTCCCAGCGCATTTTTATAAGTTCGAATACTCGACCCACCACGTTCAACTGCCGTTTGAAGAACGTCAATCGTATAATCATGAATGTGATGAATTTGAGTTTCACTCAAGGCTGAAGCTAGCATTTCAGGATGCACTTGTGAGCGCCAAAGAACCTCATCAACATAAATGTTCCCTAACCCAGCAACTAAAGTCTGGTCTAAAAGATAAGGTTTTATCTTTTTTTTGGATTTCTTTAGTTTTTCAGCAAAAATCGACTCATCAAAGGTTTCAATGCTCGGCTCTGGACCGATCTTTTTCAATATGAAATAACGTTCAACATCCTGACTTTTCAATAATTCCCAAGTTCCAAACTTGCGGACATCAGCATAAACAAGTGTCGCATCTGAAAACTTAACAAAGAGATGATCGTGTTTTTGCTTGACGAAGTCCAGCGGTTCCACTCTATATTTCCCCTCCATACGTAAATGAGAAATCAAGGTCCAGTTACCAAAATCAAAAAGTAAGTACTTGCCACGACGCTTAATATCTTTGATGACCTGGCCTTCAAGTTCTTTTTTTAACTCCTCGAATCCTGTTAAAACCATTCGTGGATAAGAACTTTCAATCTCCAATATTTTTTTATTTCTCACCAGCTTTTCTAAGCCTCGGCGTACATTTTCGACTTCTGGTAACTCAGGCATCTGTTCGCAATATCCTATCCTAATTATTGGGTCTGTTTAATGTAGAGTACAGCACACCCAATGCAAAGGCTGGGAGCTCTTTTCACACATCAAATATTGAACCTATCAATATTATAGTCTATTTCTTTATTAAAATCAATAGATTATATTGGTTTTTTCGATATAAAGAAAAAGCTGCTCAATCGAGCCAGCTTTTACATATAATCTTCTTTTTTATAACCAAAGTCCGAAAGATCCATTTTACGGTCGCGCCAGTCATTTTTAATCTTGACCCATGTTTCAAGATAAACTTTATCACCTAACATCAACTCAATATCGCGGCGGGCCAATTTCCCAATCTTACGAATCATATCGCCGCCTTTACCAAGAATTATTCCTTTTTGACTCTTACGTTCAACAATGATTGTCGCCATGATATGAATTTTCCCTGTTTCTTCATCACGTTTCATCGAATCTGTCGTAACAGCAATACTGTGAGGCACTTCTTCACGTGTGAGAAGTAAGATTTTTTCACGAATCATTTCACTAACCAAAAAGCGTTCTGGATGGTCGGTTACCATGTCTTCTGGGAAATACTGTGGGCCTTCTTCAAGCTTACTGCTTAAGGTTGCCAGCAAACGTTCCGTATTGTTACCTTGTAGTGCCGAAATTGGTACTACTTCTGCAAAGTCCATTTGAGAAGTGTAGTCTGAAACAGTTTCAAAAAGAGCATCTGGATGAACTTTATCAATCTTGTTCACCACCAAAATAACAGGAACATCTGCTGTTTTCAAACGTTCAATGATCATATTTTCACCGGTCGAGCGAGGCTCATCAGCAGCCACCATGAAAAGTACCATATCACATTCACGAAGAGTCGAATATGCAGATTGTACCATAAAATCGCCCAAAGCATTATGGGGCTTATGAATACCCGGTGTATCGATAAAGATAATTTGTTCCTGATCTGACGTATAAATCCCTTGAATTTTATTCCGTGTCGTTTGCGGCTTATCACTCATAATGGCAATTTTTTGCCCCATGACATGATTTAAAAATGTTGATTTTCCAACATTTGGGCGACCTAAAATCGCTACAAAACCTGATTTAAATGTATTATTTGTCATAGTGCTATTCTATCATATTTTAGGTTTATATTCTCTCTCTTCTGTAAATTTACTTATTAAAAAACAAAATTTTATCTACCCTATTAGTATTAGGGAGAGTATTAAGATGAAAGCTAGTAAATATTTTATTCTAATAAGTATCATAGAACCATTTATGACAGTTAACATTAGTATGACAAAAGAGCGGAATATTACTTTTACATATCTTGTTCAATTTTATTACCCTTTTTCAAGTTAAAACGATGAAGCAATCAGAAATATACAAATTTAGCTTTTGCACATTCTCACTGCATCGGGCACCATTAAGGTAGCAAAAAAACTCAGTATTTTACTGAGTTTTTGCTAAATTGTTGCTCTTTTATTTATCTCCACGGTTTCGCATTACGAAGCCAGCTTGTTTTTCGCTGCCTTGTGTTTTTGGCTTACGGTCTTTCTTGTAGTAGTCACGTTTTTTATCGTCACGATCACGCCAGTTGCGTTTCTTGTCGTCACGGTCGCCACCTTTACCACGGTAACCGCCCTTACCATCACGGTCGCCACCACGGCCACCACGGTTGTTGTTACGGTCACGTCCGTAACGACCGCCACCTTTACCGCCTTTACCTTTGCCCTTGAAGCCTTTGCCTTCACCATTAAATGGTAATGGACGTTCAGCTGTGATTTGAACTTCGGGCATAGTATCAGGGTCTTTCACACGGCTTTGGATCAGCATTGCAACCAACTCTTTAACATCATATTCTGCCATGAGTTGTTCTGCATCTGCATCAAATTTTGTCAACTTGCCTTTAAGGCTACCGTCTTGGAGGTCACGCTTGATTTCATCCATGGCAACAGAAAGACTGGCTTGATAAGCATCTTCTTTTGTTGGTGGACGCATGCCCTTCATTTCTTTCTTCGTTAATTTTTCAATGGCACGGAGGTAACCCATTTCATTGTAACTAACAAAGGTTACTGAACGACCTGATTTGCCGGCACGACCTGTACGACCGATACGGTGAACGTAGCTTTCTTGGTCTTGTGTAATGTCATAGTTGTAAACGTGGGTTACACCTGAGATGTCAAGTCCACGCGCTGCAACGTCCGTTGCAACAAGGATATCCAAATGACCACCTTTAAAGTCGCGTAAAACACGTAAACGTTTATTTTGATCCAAGTCACCGTGAATACCTTCGGCACGGTAACCACGTAATTTCAAACCACGTGTAATTTCATCGACACGACGTTTTGTACGTCCAAAGACAATAGCGAGTTCTGGACGTTCAACATCAAGTAAACGTGTCAAGACATCAAATTTTTCAAATTCTTTTGTCTTAATGAAGTATTGATCAATACGGTCCGCTGTCATTTCTTTAGCTGCAACTTTGATATGTTCTGGGTCTTTCATGAATTTGACACCAATTTTTTTGATATCATTTGGCATTGTTGCTGAAAAGAGCAAAGTTTGACGTTCAGCTGGGGTTTTACCGATGATAAATTCGATATCATCAAGGAAGCCCATGTTAAGCATTTCATCTGCTTCATCAAGAATCAAAGTTTCAAGGTGTGAAAGATCAAGCGCTTTACGTTTGAGCAAGTCAACCATACGTCCCGGTGTACCCACAACGATATGAGCACCTGAGCGCAAAGCTTTGATTTGTTTTTCGATGCTTGAACCACCAAAAACAGTGCGGACTTTAAGCCCTTTAGATTTACCAAAACGGAAAAGTTCTTCTTGTCCTTGAACCGCGAGTTCTCGTGTTGGCGCGATAACGAGTGCTTGGATTGCTTTATTTTCTGGATTAATTTTTTCGATAGTAGGGAGACCAAAAGCGGCTGTTTTCCCTGTACCCGTTTGAGCTTGACCTAGAACGTCACGTCCAGAGAGTGCGAGTTGAATCGTTTGTTCTTGGATTGGCGTTGGTTGCTCATAACCGATAGCTGTAAGAGTCTCGACAATGCCTTCTGAAAGGCCGAGTTCGTTGAATTTCAATTGTTTCACCTATAATTTTCTAAATTTGCCACTGGCAAATATGACGACCAAGCTCGAAAGCTCAGTTACAGGCGAAAAAATCTTTATCTTAACTCGCCTGAATATATAACTTGACTATTATATCATACTTTTAAAGATGTAAATGCTTACCTTTTTTATTTTTTTTTAAAATTTTTTTAGCCTTAAAAATAACAATAAAAAAGCACTTATAGTAGTACTTTTTTTATTTTTCTAGCTGGAAGAAAGGAGAATCCTCTTTCAAATAATGTTTACCAGAAGTTAAATCATACTGCACCAACTTCAAATCCTCCATACGGTTGCTTTGCTCTTCTGTCAATGTCACCATCGAAGATAGGGGGGAGTTATAAGCAGCTGGAACTTCCCACATCATCTCTGTTAAGAGAGCATAATAAGGTGAAACTTTGGAGCCTGTTGCTTCAAATAAAGCTGGCGTAAAGGTTGCTGAACTTAAGTCCACTTGTTTATTGGTAGTGTTTCCTTTGTTAGTCCAGATAAAGTAATCTGTCTTATAGGCATTTAATGGATCTTCTTTGAAGCCAGAATAGCCAGAAGGAAAGACATTCGACAAGTGGTCTCCATAGAATACCAGAGTAATTCTTTTATCAATCTTCTCCAGTTCCGTTAAGAATTCTTTGGTGGCTTTATCCGTATCCGAAATCTTACGTACATAATTCTCTAAAAGCTTGTTTTGTGCATCTGAATAACCCTCACCTGAAGCTGTGATAGTAGAAGAGCCAGAATAACTCGTATATGGCATATGATTTTGCATGGTCAAAACGCTAAAGAATTGTGATTTTGAAGTATCTATTTTATCTAAAACATCTCTATATATTTGAGCATCTGTAACCTTACCATCCAGTGTTTCTTGGTTGGTGAGTAGATCAGCTTTTTCTGTACCAGAAAGCGCATAGAAATGATCGAAGCCAAGTTTACTATAGATTGAATTACGATTATAATTGGTTGCATTTTCTGGATGAAGGGCGATCTTATTCGGAAAGTAATTCGAAATAGAGGGAATGAACGGCATCCTTGGAAAAACATCAGAATTAATCGTAGAAATATTACTTGAAAAATTAACTTTTGGAAGTCCACTTAAAGTCTGTGCCTCCATATCGGCAGTACCACCAGCAAATCCATTTGAATACATCAAACCGCCCGTTGCATTTTCCTTAATTTCATCAATATTTTTCAAAGGATTTTCGGATAAAGTTGCGCCTTGGACACGGTTGGGATTTGATAAGGACTCACTTAAAAGATAAATAACCGTTTGATCTGTGATATGCGAGGAGCGATTTTTGTTGATTTTCTCTGCTTCATCACTATACTTTTGAACAATCTCTTGTATTTTGGTTTGACTGTAACCTTCTGGCTCATCCATTGCTTTTCCAAATATTTGCTTCACCCAAACATAAGAAAGAGACTTGGCACGCGCAATATTTGGTGAGCCTTTCCATAAAACATCTCCATTTGAAACTTTAATATATTGCGTTATTACTGGCACCTTTATTTGTTTTTCTGGCGAAGTAAAATTTTGGAAGTTTTGTATCAAAGGTAAAGTAAGAACGATAAGAACAATTAATGTCAATCCTCTTTCTTTCCAAGTCATTATCTTACCTTTAAAAAATTTCCGACTCAATAAAATGACAATTGTAACTAAAATTAACAACACCGTCCCAGCTACAACTATCAACTTTAAATCAACAAAAGAGAGCAAAGACTTAAGATTCATTAACCATGAAAGTTCTGAAGCATATACCGGCTCTTGTCGCTCAGAAAATTTTATTGCATTTCCAATAGTAAAACTACCAAAGATGAGGATGATAACTGCTGTAGCAATCATATAACGATTAAAAAGCAAATAGACAGCCATAAAAATCAAAGTTAAAACTAAGATTTGAAAAAGACTCATTCCCGCAACAACATACCCATAGGACATGCGTGCTGATTCAACTTTCATTGATGCTTGAATAAAATAATTAAATACCAAAGCCAAAAGTAAACTGCTTAACAAAGCCAATGGAAAGTTCGCCTTATTATCTTTAAACGCTTGAGCACCTTTGATAATAAAATAGCTTAGAATACAAATAACAACAAAGGTAAAAAGAAAATTTCCAAAAAGACGTAAAAAATCAACCCGTCCTACAATATTATTTCCGACATAGACCAAACGAAGTTTCCCTGCAGAATTTATCGGACCAAAGCCTGTGTTCCAAACTAAACGACGCGTCATATTATCAAGAAAAGCTAAGCTAGCCAGTAAAGCCATATATAAATGCTCAGCTTTAATAACGGCGGCAATATTTAGCACTTTACTTGATTTCTTATTACCTGATAAATGAGTAACCAAGCTTATAGCTAAAAGAAACACAATAGCTAAAGGAATATAACGCTCAACAAGAAGATTTAAATTTAAAGAAATATAATCTATGCTAAAAGCTGCATTATTTATATTCTCAACCAATATCATCGAAAGATGAAATAGATAATAAGCAAGTAAAATAAAAGGAACTACAATTATACTTTTCCAGTCTAGAAGTTTAGCCCTTCTCCTCGTATGTCTTACATCCTGCAATACCCAGATGTCTTTATTCTTCACAAAAACAAGAGTCAGATAAGCAAAGCTGAAAAGCCCAACTATTTGATAGGCTAAAAGTAGAAAAGTAACTGGTTTTGAGTAAGTTACTCCCTCAGGTAAAGCCTTAGCAAAGTTTACACTAGACAAACTTATAAATAAGGATAGTATTGTTATTATTTGCAATATTCTATTCTTTTTTTGTTATTTTACTGTACTTTTGCATAACTTTCATTATAGCATATTAAACAATGTGAAAACCACTTATATATAAATTTATTTCTTATAAAAATGACAGCACTTGAGTTTATTTTAATACCCTATTTGAAATACTTAGCGCAGTGACAAAAAAAGCCCTATTATCGGACTTTTCATTGTAGTTTTTTAAACAGAAAATTGTTCCATCAGTTCAACGTCAGGATATTTATCTTTGAACCAACGCATAGCGAAGTCGTTTTCAAAGAGGAAAAGCGGATGATCAAAGCGATCTCGTGCTAAAATATTACGACTTGAGGACATCTTCTCATCCAAATCTTCTGGCTTGATCCACCGTACGGTCTTACTTCCCATAGGTGTCATGATAATTTCGGAGTTATACTCATTTTCCATACGATGTTTGAACACTTCAAATTGCAGTTGACCGACAGCACCGAGCATAATTTCCCCCGTTGTGTAAGTTTTATAAAGCTGGATTGCTCCTTCTTGTACAAGTTGCTCGATTCCTTTTTGGAAGGATTTTTGCTTCATGACATTTTTAGCAGTCACACGCATAAATAATTCCGGAGTGAAGGTTGGCAAGGGCTCAAAAGGCGTTTTGAGTTTACCGGTGGTCAGTGTATCCCCAACCTGGTACGTTCCTGTATCATAAACACCAATAATATCACCTGCTACGGCATTTTCAACATTTTCACGAGATTCAGCCATGAACTGAGTTACGTTTGAAAGTTTGACTTGCTTACCTGTGCGCAGCAGTTTTACTCCCATACCACGTTCAAATTCACCAGAAACAATACGTACAAAAGCGATACGGTCACGGTGCCGGATGTCCATGTTAGCTTGAATTTTGAAGACAAATCCTGAAAACTCTTCACGTAATGGGTCAATGATTTCCTCATCCACAGTCTTATGTCCATTTGGCTCTGGCGCGTAAGTCAAGAAAGTATCCAAGAAGGTTTCAACACCAAAGTCTGTCAAAGCCGAACCAAAGAAGACAGGTGTCAACTGACCAGCAAGCACTTCTTTCTCGTCAAATTCATTCCCGGCATCAAGTAAAAGTTCCGCATCTTCCATGGCTTGCGCATAGAAAGGATTACTTGTCAGTGGATGGCTAGCATCTATTTCTCCATTTTCTCCAAACTCAATGAAGCGCTCGCCATTTTCAGGTTGATAAACTTCGATACGTTTGTTATAAAAGTCATAGAGCCCTTGGAAGTTTTTTCCCATACCGATTGGCCAGTTCATAGGCACAGAAGCGATACCCAAAATATCTTCCAATTCGCTCAATAAGTCTAGCGGTTCACGTCCATCACGGTCCAACTTATTAATAAAGGTAAATACAGGAATACCACGACGTTTTACGACTTGAAAAAGTTTCTTGGTTTGGGCCTCAATACCTTTAGCGCTATCAATAACCATGACAGCAGCATCAACGGCCATCAAAGTACGGTAAGTATCTTCAGAGAAGTCCTCATGCCCTGGTGTATCCAAAATATTCACGCGTTTTCCAGCATAATCAAACTGCATAACGGATGAAGTCACGGAAATCCCACGTTCTTTTTCAATATCCATCCAGTCAGATTTTGCAAAGTTACCTGTCTTACGTGCTTTGACCGTTCCCGCCTCACGAATCGCTCCACCAAATTTAAGGAGTTGCTCTGTTATTGTTGTTTTACCAGCATCCGGGTGACTGATGATGGCAAAGGTACGACGTTTTTTTATTTCTTCTGCTCTATTCATTTTTTAACCTATTCTTATCAAAATATATGCCTTATCATTATAGCAAAAAAACAGAGAAACTGTTCTTTATCAATTGCTATACGGCTTTTAGGATGATTGTAATGACTTTAATTCATTAAAAGAGCTACAATAATTCCTAAAATTGCTCCCCCCAAGACTTGAAAAGGGGTATGACCTAGCAGTTCTTTCAATGCTTTTTCTGCATTTATCTTAGGGTTTTCGATTGTCTGGATAATAATATTTAAAATATAAGCATGTGTCCCTGCTTGACGTCTTATACCTTGGGCATCATACATCACGACAAAGGCAAAAACCATAGCAACAGCAAACACAGCTGAATCAAAGCCTTGTGAAAGTCCTGTTGCTGTGGTCATAGAAACCACTAAAGCACTATGTGAGCTTGGCATACCACCAGTAGCAAAAAGCAACCGCCAATCGAGCTTACGGTAGCGAAAAATATCGACAATAATTTTGATGATTTGTGCAGCAAACCAGCCAACAATAGCTGTAATTAAAATTTGGTTACCCATAATTTCAGTTAAAAAGTCCATCATCCTTCCTCTTTTCTTTTTCATTTATAAAAATAATATATCTCAGCTTAACTTCATTTTATACCATTTAAGATAAATTCAATAATAAAATAACATCCAAAAACTTTTCTGGCATTTATAAAAAACTACACCCTTAGAGGTGTAGTTATTTTTATACTATTGCCATTTTTCTATAGTTTTCGGCTTCTTCTTCAGTCGAAAGTACAAAATGACCTGGCGTTATTTCACGTAGTTCACGCGGTTGTCCATCCAATTCTGTCGTTGGATCATAAGCTTGAGGAATACGGCTCCGCTCTGAGATTGGGTCTGGTGCAGGAATTGCACTCAACAAAGATTGCGTGTAGGGGTGTAAAGCATTATTATAAACCTGATCGGAAGTTCCGATTTCCAAAATTTTACCCCAGTGCATTACTCCAATGCGATCAGAGATGTATTTTACCATCGATAAATCGTGGGCAATAAATAGATAAGTTAAACCTTCTTTTTCTTGAATATCTCGCATCAAGTTGACTACTTGTGCCTGAATCGACACATCCAAAGCTGAGATTGGCTCATCTGCAACGATGAATTTAGGATTCACCGCCAAGGCCCGGGCGATACCGATCCGTTGACGCTGACCGCCTGAGAATTCATGAGGATAACGTGTCATGTGGTCTTGATTAAGACCAACAAGTTTGAGGAGTTCTTTAACCTTTTCCGTCCGTTCTTCATTATTCTTGGCTAAACCGTTTACGTCAATCCCTTCAGCAATTATATCTTTAACCCGCATTCTGCCATTCAGCGATGCTTGGGGGTCTTGGAATATCATTTGTACTTTTTCACGGAATTTTTTCAACTCAGCGCCTTTAATCTTGCTAACATCATTACCATTAAAGTGGATTTCTCCTTTATTGATGTCGTAAAGCTTCATGATTGCACGTCCGATTGTTGTTTTACCTGAACCCGATTCACCTACAAGTCCGAAGGTTTCTCCCTCATAGATATGAAAGGAAACGTTATTAATGGCTTTATTAACATTCTTTTTTCCTTTATTGAAAACCAGGTCAACACCTTTGAATTCGACAAGTCTTTTTCTTTCTTCAGTCATTATTCAACATTTCCTTTCATTTTCATTTTTTCCCAGCGCATCCAGCGTTGTTGGATATTTTCAGATGGTAGAACCTTTGGAGAACGTTCATCTAAGAGCCATGATTTTACTTGATGTGTCGGTGACACTTCAAAGTAAGGTGGTTCTTCTTCAAAGTCGATTTCAAGAGCATGTTGATTACGCAAGGCAAAAGCATCGCCTTTTGGGGGATTGAGCAAATCTGGAGGAGTTCCTGGAATGGAAACCAAACGTTCAACATCAGTATCCACTGTTGGCATAGAATCAAGAAGCCCCCATGTATAAGGGTGTTGTGGGTTATAGAAGATTTCTTCTACTGTACCATACTCCACAATCTCACCCGCATACATCACAGCCACACGATCAGCAAAACCAGCAACCACACCCAAATCATGGGTAATAAAGATGATTGAGGATTCGATACGCTGTTGGAGCTCCGACATCATTTGCATAATTTGTGCTTGGATAGTAACGTCTAACGCTGTCGTTGGTTCATCCGCAATAAGAATTTCTGGATCAGCTGCAAGCGCGATGGCAATAACTGCACGTTGGCGCATTCCTCCCGACCATTGGTGTGGGTAATCATTGATATGCTGTTCACTTTGGGGAATTCCTACAGCTTTCATCAATTCCAAAGCTTTTACTAAAGCATCCTTCTTCTTCATCCCTCTGTGCTTGATCAATGGTTCAGCAATTTGGTTACCAATACGCATGGTTGGATCAAGAGAGGTCATTGGATCTTGGAAAATCATCGAGATTTCATTACCACGAATCTTCTGCCAATCTTCTTCTTTAATATCGAGGAGATTACGTCCTTTAAAGAGTATCTCTCCCTTAGGGATTTCGGCATTTGTTGCATTAAGGCCCATAAGCGTTTTCGTGGTTACAGATTTTCCTGAACCTGATTCACCAACGATAGCTAAGGTTTCTCCTTTTTTCAAATCAAATGAAACATCACGGATGGCTTTGACCTTCCCAGCATATGTTTTGAAATGAACATGCAGATTTTTTACTTCAAGTACTTTTTCTTCTTTTTCAGTCATTTTACTTCCTCATTTCTTAGTCTTGGCCTGATTTAGGATCGAAAGCATCACGTAAGCCATAACCAAAGAGGAAGAAGGCAAGTGACAAGAGAGACAAGACTATTGCAGGTACTGCAACTTGGAATGGATAGAATTGCAAGCTTTGAATACCATCTGAAATCAATGAACCTAGCGATGCTGTTGGAGGTTTAACCCCCAAGTTAATCGCCGAAAGAACAGCTTCAAAGAAAATTACCGATGGAATATCAAACATAATTTGCACGATAATAACACCTAGCATATTTGGAATAAGGTGTTTAACCATGATTTTAAATGGACTGGCACCTAAGGTTTTTGCCGCAAGAACAAACTCACGCTCCTTGAGTGATAAGGTCATATTTCTTACCTGCCGGGCAATCCCTGTCCAAATAAAGAGACCAATAGCAAGGACAATCGAGACAATACCTTGTCCAAGCAAGAGACCAAACATGGTTACAATAACCAAACTTGGAATAGAGCTGATAATCTCAATGATACGTTGCATAACCGTATCCACTTTTCCGCCAATCCAGCCAGAGATTAAACCATAAGTAATCCCGATCAACACATCAAAGACGATAGAAGCAAAGGCGATAATCAAGGAAATACGTAAACCTACGATAGTACGTTTCGCAATCGAACGTCCTAAAGAATCCGTACCAAAGATAAAGGATTCACCTTCTGGGACATTTTGTACTTGGTAGAGGTCTTCTGCGATTGTACTTCCTGGCGCGGCAAAGTTACCGTTCCAGCCTGGAATATTCATGTTCCCCAGCTTAGGTGGTAAATTTTTATAAGTTTGAACCGCATTCGGATCAAAGTTATTGGCTGCTGATTGTGGGACAAAAAATGTTGAAACCACAGAGAACAACAGGGTGAAGATAACGACAACCATCGCTATCATTGCCACTTTATTTTTCTTAAAACGTCGCCATGCATCTTGCCAAAAAGTGAGGGCGGGTTTTGCGATCATTTCACTCGCTTCAAAATCACGGTTTGTTACAAGTTTAAATTTACTGTTAATATTTTCCATTTCCTTCCCTCCTTTCTAGTCCAAACGTACGCGTGGATCAACAAATGCTGTAATAATATCGGTGATTAAAATCATCGCCATCAACATTACGGCATAAACAACTGTGGTACCCATAATGACTGGGAAGTCTTTTGAAGGAATCGACTGGACAAATTGCTGACCGATACCAGGAATCGAGAAGATTGACTCAATAAGGACAGATCCTGTCAAGAGCCCGGCACTCATTGGTCCAATCAGTGTAAGCATTGGAATCAATGAGTTTCGGATAGCATGTTTCCACAAGACTTCACGATCAGACAAACCTTTGGCACGTGCTAAGAGGATATAGTCTGATGAAAGCGACTCGATCATCTGAGCACGGACAAAACTCATGACTTGCGACATTGGAGCAAAGGAGAGCGCAAGTGAAGGTAAAATAGTTTGTGCAAATGTACCCCATCCTGATACTGGAAGAAGTTCCCAAGTATAACCAAAGTATAAGAGGAGTAAAGTACCTACGATGAAGGAAGGTACTGAGAAGAAAACTGTTGAGATGACACTTAAAAGGCCATCAATCCATGTATTTTTAAAGCGGGCAGCAACAACACCAAAGAATGTTCCGACAACAACACCGATAATCAAAGCTTGGAAACCAAGCTGTGCTGAAACCGGAAGACGTTGTGCGATCATTGTGCTTACAGGTTGGTTGGCAAAGGTAAATGATGTACCAAAGTTACCAGTGAAAGCATTTTGGAGATAAATAAAGTACTGCACAATAAGAGGTTTATCTAAACCATATGCAACATTTAATTGTTGAATTTGCTCTGGGGTTAATTTGGGGTTATTAAAGGGTGTTCCTGGCATTACCTGCATCAGGAAGAAAGTTGCTGTAATAACTACAAATAATGTTAAGAGCATCAATAAGATACGTTTTACAAGATATTTAGCTAACATATAAAAATTCCTTAATAAAAACACGAAAAGTAGGCCTCATAAGCCCTACTTATTCGTTTGATGTTAGTGCCTACTATTTTTCGATGTAAACACCTTTGAGATCGTAAGACAAACCTGTTGAGTTGAATTGCAAACCTTTAAGGTGTTGGTTACGGAGTGCTGGTGTCGCACGGTAATACAGTGGGTTGATGCTTGATTCATTAAAGAGTGCTGCTTCAGCATCTTTATATGCTGCATCACGTGCTTTGTCATCCAAGACTACTGGCAATGTCGATGCTTTTGTCCAGGCTGCTTGGTATGCAGGATTTACAAATTTACCATCGTTATAACCTGATCCATCTGCAAAGAGTTGCAAGAATGTTGATGGTTCAGCGTAGTCACCACCCCAAAGAGAGAGAACCACATCAAAGTTTTGGTTTTGTGAATCTTTCAAACGTTGTTGGAAAGGTACGATTTTTTGAGTAAGTGTCAAGCCTGGCAATGTTTTAGAAAGTGAGGCTTGCAAGAAGTCAGCAACAGATTTTGAAACTGGCGCATCTGCATCGGTTGTGTACTGAATGTTCAGTGATGTCACACCAATTTCTTTCAGACCTTTTTCCCAAAGTTCTTTAGCTTTAGCAGCATCAAAGTTGTAATCTTGTTTTGCAAATTCGGCAAAGTCTTTACCATCTGCTGTGACAGACATACCTGCTGGTGTGAATGTTTGTGCTACTGTACCCGCTGGAATGAATTGATCAACGATACTCTTACGGTCAGTCGCAAGATTCAGAGCATCACGGATATTTTTATTTTGCAATGCTTTAGCGACTTCTGGGCTTGTTGTACCACCACCTGATTGGTTATATTGAAGGTAAGCTGTAGTTGCTTCTTTCAAGACAACAAGATCTTTACCATCGTTGTAACCTTTATTGGCGTTGTATAAGTCCATTGTACCTAAGTTGGCTTGGTCCAATTTTCCTTGTTTGAAGAGTTGAACCGCTGTATTCGGGTTAGATTGAACAGTGTAATCAATTTCGTCTGATTTTACATTGTCTTTGTCATAGTAATCTGGGTTTTTCACAAGTGAATAACTGTTGTTTGTCCCTGTCCAGCCAGCATCTTTTTTGAAGATGAATGGTCCAGAGTAAACGACTTTATCAGATGAAGTTCCATATTGTTTACCAAATTCTTCAACAGCTGATTTGTTTACAGGGTAGTAAACGCTGTTTGCCAAAAGGAATTTAAAGTAGGGTGTTGGTTGTGTCAAAGAAATCACCAACTCGTGGTCGCCATTAGCTTTTACACCCAACTGATTGAGGTCTTTAATCTTACCTGTATTAATTTCATTGGCATTCTTGATGTTACCAAGCAAATAAGCGTATTGTGAACCTGTTGCAGGGTTTACAGCACGTTGCCATGAATAAAGGAAGTCTTTTGCTGTCAATTCATCGCCGTTTGACCATTTCAAGCCATCACGCAAAGTGATAGTATATGTTAAGCCATCATCAGAGACTTTAATATCTGATGCCATCGCATTTTGCGCCACACCTTTGTCATCTACACGTGTCAATCCTTCTTGGGTATTCCCGATGAAGAGGTTTGAGTATGTGTCTGTAGCCAAGCCCGAATCCAATGTAGCAATATTTGTCGGAACGGAAAGTTGTGGGTTAGCTGTCTTAGAGCCACCTCCGCCATTTCCACATGCTGCCAAGAGCCCGACCGAAGCCAGAGCAAGTGTTCCTAATGAAACTTTTTTCCAATTATCCATGTAACATCCTCTTTCTGTTTGACTTATCCGACAATTTTGCATTTGTTTATTATTGTCTGAAAATTTATTATGTTCTCTATTATACTTAAATCAATCTGAATTGTAAAGACTTTTCTACATATTTTTTCTAAATTTTTGTCATTTAATTTTTTTATACGTCATTTCCGAACGTTATTTGCCAATTTTACGCTATATTTTGTCTTTAGCATACCTCTTCTTTTAAAAAGACAAAAAAACGAGGATAATCATCCTCGTTCTCTCTGCTATTATCATTCTAATCTGCTAAAGCAGAAAGAATGTCTGATGGTTCACAACTCGCTTCGCTCCCTGCGTATTATCATTCTAATCTTCTAAAGCAGAAAGAATGATAATACAAAAGCATTTGCGTGCTTAGTTTTTTAAATCTTCAACGATTAATCCTAAGTTCATACTGTTAGATCCTTTGAGTAAAAGTTGATCTTGAGGTTGAAGCGTGTTTTGAAGCGCCTCAGTCAATTGATTAAAGTCGGTAAAGTACGATACTTTATCTTCTGGTAATTCTGCCAGTAAATATTTCATTAAATCCCCATAGAGGTAAACGTGATCCATTTTGGAGAAATCAATTGCTGAGGCAATTCCTGCATGAAGCTCCGGAGCTTGCTCACCTAGTTCAAGCATATCAGCAAGAACAGTGAGTTTACGCCCGTCAGCATTTTTCGGTATATCTTGGAAGGTTTCCAAGATAAGCTTCATAGCCGTTGGGTTGGCATTGTAAACATCACTAAGAATATCTGCACCATTACTTGCTTTCATCCACTCTGTGCGGTTACGTGTCAAAGCTACCTGCGAAAGTGCATGCCTGATTTTGGTTTCTTCAACATCAAGCAAAGTACCGACATAAGCTGCGAGCATTGCATTAGTTGCATTAAATTTCCCCGGCACTGGGATTGTTATGTCTTCATCTAAGAAGTTCGTTGTGAAACTGAGTTGGTTTTTATGCTCAATAAGCTGCGTTACAAAAATGTCCTCATCAGGTCCAAAGCGCGTAATTTTTGTATCTGCGGGTAAATACTTATTAATAATTTTATCCGCAGGCACTATAAGTTCACCATTCGGGCGCAAACCCGCTTTAATACCTAGCTTCCCTTCAGCAATTTTATCCCGTGTACCGAAAAATTCCAAATGCGATTCACCGATAAGCGTGACTAGAGCAATTTTTGGTTTGGCTATTTTAGACAGAAGGTCAATATCTCCCAAACGATCCATACCCATTTCCAACACAATTTTTTCTGTATCGTCAGGCATATGAAGCACAGTGTAAGGCATTCCAATTTCGTTATTGTAATTTCCTTGTGTCTTATAAGTCCTATACTTTTCCGAAAGTACCGCGTGAATCATATCTTTGGTTGTAGTTTTACCGTTTGATCCAGTCACCGCGATAACTTCTACTGCTGTTTTTTCTAAATAATACTGGGCTAATTTTTGGAAGGCTTCCAAACAGTCCTCCACACGTAAGTGGGGTTGAGTGACCTCTTGCTCAGCAAATGTTGCAAGAGCTCCTTGCGCAAAAGCTATGTCAATAAACTCATGGCCATCTCTTGCGCCTTTAAGTGGCAAGAAGAGATCACCTTCTTTGATTTTGCGGCTGTCAAACTCAATGTTATGAATTTCTGTATCTGCCAGTTCTGACCAATCATTTGTTGCGCCGACAATGCGGGCTATTTCGTGTAGTGTTAGTTTCATGATGAGTTTATTATATCAAAAGTCCTTTCAGAACGCACCGATTCTCCATAAAAATACAGCGCATGTTTGCCAAATTGATTCTTAAAATCTGCTGTTCAAAAACCATTACTTTTTAATAATCATTTTTATGGCCTGACTTATTTTCTTCTCACGTTCTTTTTCATCGTCATCTTCTAATAGTAGAAGACAGTTTTGTAAATTTTCAGCTACAATCAGACCGATTAGACTATCTAGGCTTGAACGTACTGCTTTAAGTTGTGTCACTACGGCATCGCAATCTTTTTCTTCTTCTAGCATGCGTAACACGCCTTGCAGCTGTCCATCAGCTCTTTTCAATCGATTTTTAGTCTTACTGTCGTAAATTGTTCCCATCTTTATCTCCTCTTTCCTCTCATTATATAGAGCCCCTCATAATTTGTCAAAAAGAGCGTGTTCAACTCGCTTCGCTCTTTGCGTATTATCATTCTAATTTGCTAAAGCAAAAGAATGACTATTGGTTCACAACTCGCTTCGCTCTTTGCGTATTATCATTCTAATTTGCTAAAGCAAAAGAATGATAATAAAAACTTCAGGTTCTGCTGCCTGAAGTGTTCTATTTTATAAAAGATGGCTTTCACGACTTTTAAAGGCTTCTTGAGCAAGAGAAACAAGTTCTTCAATCAAATCGCTGTAAGAAAGACCCATATTTTCCCAGAGCAATGGGTACATTGACCATTGGGTAAATCCTGGAATCGCATTAATCTCATTGAGATAGATATTGCCTTGTTGATCATAGAAAAAGTCGCAACGTGAGAGCCCAGCTCCATTCATTGCTTGATAAGCTTTCTCTGCATAATTACGCATTTCCTGCGCAATTTCTTCCGGAATATCGGCAGGAATAGCCATTTCGATTTTATTATCGATGTATTTTGAACGGTAGTCATAAAAATCAACGTCTTTAACGACCTCACCAGGAAGTGTTGAACGTACTTTGCCACCATTCCCTAAAACCGCACATTCAATTTCTCGTGCATTCACCCCTTGTTCAATAACCACACGGTTATCGTATTTGTAAGCTTCAACAAGACCTGCTTCTAACTCTTCCAAGCTGCTTACTTTAGAAATACCTACGCTTGAGCCCATGTTGGCTGGCTTGACGAAAACAGGGAAGGACAGTTTTTCTTGAACTTCATTATGAATTTTTACTTGATTTTCATCGGCATATGCTGCTACATAAGGAACTTGCGGTACACCTACAGCGCTAAACACATGCTTAGCTAATAGTTTATCCATCGTGCTGCTGGCCGATAAAATATTAGGACCCACATAAGCCAAACGCATAATTTCTAGGAACCCTTGGATAGAACCATCTTCACCCATAGGACCATGTAAAACAGGGAAAACGACAGCATCTTTTTCATAAATATCAGATGGTGCAACTTTTTGTGCTTCTTTAACCGTTTCATTGGTCATTAATTTTTCATTTTCTGCAGGTGTTTCAGTGAATTCTTGGGTTTTGATAAAATCCCCAGCTTGACTGATAAAGTAAGTCTTAACTCTAAATTTATCATAGTTCACTGCGCGCATTACGCTTTCAGCTGAAAGGACAGATACTTCTCGTTCTGCACTTCGACCACCATATAATAAAATCAATGTTTCTTTTGACATAATTTTCTCCACTTAAATTTCCATACGATTTTCTACTGCTTTGGATAGGGTAACTTCATCCGCATATTCAATATCTGATCCGACTGCGAGGCCACGCGCTAAGCGGGTCACTTTGATTCCAGCGGGTTTAATCATCCTTGAAAGGTACATCGCCGTTGCTTCACCATCAGAGGTTGCATTTGTCGCTAGAATAACTTCTTCTACCTCGCTATCACCCATAAGACGAGTTAAAAGGCTTTTCACGTTAATCTCATCTGGCCCGATACCATTCATTGGGCTAATCGTTCCATGTAAAACATGGTACAAACCTCTATACTCACGGATTTTCTCCATTGCTAAAACATCTTTGCTTTCCTCTACAACCAATATGGTTGTGCGATCACGCAGAGGATCTTCACAGATAGCACAAGGATCACTTTCTGTCAGATTACCGCAGATCGAGCAAAAACGTAAATCACGTTTCGCCGAAATGAGGTTTCGAGCAAATTCATTGACATCTTGATCATCCATACCAATCGTGTGAAAGGCGAGACGTGTTGCTGTTTTTTGACCGATACCCGGCAGTTTGCTAAAACTTTCTATAAGTTTAGCGATTGGTTCTGGATAATATACCATGTGATCCTTTCTTCTTTCTGTGTGATAAAGTCATAACTATTATACCACACCTTCCATTTTGAGAATTCTCTCTCATATTCTATAGAAATATTTCTGCCTTGCGAATGAGAGATATTGTGTATTATACCATAACTTAGCTTTCTGTACATTTAAGACTAAAGTGCTTTCAAAGGGCCACAATTGTTCTCAAGACAGCAGCAGTTTGTCCACTTTTTTGTTATAATAATTTCGATTCCGATAAAGATTTACTGAAAGAGGTCTTCCCGATGGTTGAACAACACACACTGCTTTCTAGCGATGAGCAAACTGAGCTTCATCTTCTTTATTGGCCGCATGAACATCCAAAGGCAGTTATCCAACTCATTCATGGTATGGCAGAAAATATCGAACGTTACCACACTTTTGCCCTTTATCTCAATAGCCTGGGCTTCACAGTTGTGGGCCATGACCACTTAGGACATGGCCATTCTGTACATCAAAAAGAGCCCCTTTACGGTTACTTTGGTAAGGCGGGGCCCCAAAATGTCATCTCTGATATTTATAAGGTCAAAACTTGGGCAAAAGCAAAGCACCCCAATATACCCTATTTTATGATGGGACACAGTATGGGCTCTTTTGCTTTACGCAATGTTCTGCAAGATTATCCCGTTGATATTCAGGGAGTAATCTTTATGGGAACAGGAACAAGCCCACTGCATTTAAATTTAATCCTACCCTTCATTAAAAAAATAAGTCAAAAAAGACCAAAAGACGTTGCTCCTCTGATCGACAAGCTTGCTTTTGGCAACTATAGTAAAAAATTCCCTGAAACTGGGAATTTTAACTGGCTTTCAAAAAATCAATACAATGTCTCTTCTTATGAAAAGAACTCTCTACTCGGCTTTACTTTTACACATAATGGTTTTGCGACTCTTTTCTCGCTAGTCCATAGAGCCAATCAAAAAAACTGGATGCATAATATGCCTACCAGTTTACCAATCTTAATCATCAGCGGTGCTGAGGATCCTGTAGGCGACTGGGGTAGGGGGCCACAAAAAGTTTATCAGAAACTCCAAAAAGCTGGTTTTAATCATCTTAAGCTTCAACTTTTTCCTGAATTACGTCATGAGCTTCTCTTTGAGACAGAATACGAAGAAGTCTATCACACTATTGGTGACTGGTTAAGACAACATCTTCCATAATAGATTCTCTGATCTGCTGCACAATTTCCAGCATAAGAGGATCTTTTTCTTCTGCATAAGTAATACTTGTAAAGCTCCGCTGATATTTTCTCCCTAAATTTTGATACGGCATTCCTTCTGAAATAAAACGTTTTGAAATTAAAGAAACGCCTAAGCCGGCTTGGATGTGGGCAATAATCATATCATTATTATTCATTCTTACCAAGTAACGGGGCTTAAAGCTTTCTTCTTGAAGATATTTCTTAATGTAATGCCCGACTCCTGAGCCAACCTCTCTTGTAAAGAAAGTTTCACTTTCTAAATTCCCTGCGAGAACCAGTTCATCTTTAAACAGTGGAAAAGCTTCTACTTGCTCACTTGCCAACGGCTTTTCAATAATACCAAAATGCAAATCATGATTTTCAACCATATTAAAAACTTTTTCTGAATCATACATAGATATTTTCAAATCAATCTGATCCAAGTAAGGAGCCAGTTTAGGATATAACAGAGGCATGATTCCAATAGCTGCACTCTGTGAAATTCCTATCTTAAAAGATTTTTTCGCTAGCGTTTTTTGGTTGAGCTCAGATTGTAAGTTTTCCCAGTCTTGAACATATTGGACAGCTTTCTTATACAGCAATTTAGCTGCTTCCGTAGGAATAACTTCGCGGTTTTTACCTCGAATAAAAAGGGAATTGCCGACCTCTTCTTCTAACTTTTTTATTCTAACTGTCACTGTAGGTTGGGAAATAAACAAATACTGACCGGCTTTGGTAAAACTCCGCGTTTCATATATGGCGATGAAAGTTTCAAACAATGAGAACATGTAACCTCCTTTATTTTTTATTACTTTTTTCTATTACTATAATTACAATAATTCATTTTACAAATTAAATCAAGTGTTTTATACTTAAAGCAGTGATCGAACTGTAAAATATTCTACAGCTCTTACTCAAGAATAATATAAATAAGAGGAGTTCTCAATGAAAAAACTATTTTTAAATTTTTTGAAAAAAATACCTATCCCTATTTGTGGTCTAATTTTAGGCATGGTGTCTTTGGGAAACCTTCTTTATTCCAAAGGGTTCACCTTTCTAGGAAATACTTTTGACCTCATCGGTCTCTTTTTTATGTTTCTGATCATGTTGAAACTTATTTTTACGATGCGCCATCTATTGGAAGCACTTAAAGATCCTATCATAGGCTCAGTTTCCCCAACTTTCACTATGGCTTGGATGGTCATTTGTGTCTTCCTCAATAGGATTTTCCCCCACTCAGCTCTGGTTTACTTTATTTGGCTCCTTGCTATTTTCTTACATTTTCTCTTGATGGCTTATTTTGTTGCCCTTCACATCCTACCGCAAAAAGTCGGTATGGCTCATGTTTACCCAAGCTGGTTTATTACTTTTGTAGGTTTAGGTGTTATTCCTAATACAGCAACAGTATTTAATATGGAAATTGGTCGCATCGTTCTTTGGCCTGCACTACTTTTTTACTTTATATTGCTCCCAATCATTACCCACCGCATCTTTATTTTTAAAAAAATGCATGAATCAACTCTCCCGCTCATCACTATTCTTACAGCACCAGGTTCTCTCTGTTTAGCAGCTTACCTTACTGTGACCGAAAGCAAGTCCGATCTTTTTGTTTTCTGTTTATTCTTGCTTTCACAGTTGATTTATCTTGCAACTGTGGTTCTCGTTACACCTTTGCTCCGTCTACCTTTTTACCCAAGCTACGCTGCCTTTACCTTCCCATTGGTCATTTCTGCTACTGCAGTTCATCTTATGGCTCAAAGCTATCCGGCCTTCACAGCCGTGCTCACTCCTCTCTCCGTGATAGAACTTGTGATTGCTTTCTTCGCAGTTACTTACGTATTGATTCGTTATAGCTACTTTTTAGTAAAAAAATCTTAAATTAAAACCAGCTCTCATTGAGCTGGTTTTTTATTTTATTTAAAATGATACATGGAGTTATAAAGGTTAGTAATCTCACGGGTGATATTTTGACCAATCTTCGAGGTTACGCCTCCCTCTTTAATCGTTGTTTGTGGGACCATGACACCGATAGAAATTTGGGGGTTTTCTGTTGGAGCATAGGCAACAACGTTATTCACTGTTACTGGAACTCCCTTATAGGTCACTTCGGCAGTACCTGTCTTAGCAGAAATTGAAACTTGAGCACCTTGTGAAGGACGCATGAAATAACCAGTAGCACCAATCTGTCCATTGACATAATCATCTCCATGTACTACTTGATACATCCCATTATGAAGTACATCCATATTTTCTGGAGTGATATTTACTTTGTCCATGATTTTAGGCGTAATATTTTTTACGAGTTTGCCCATACCTCCTTCAGAGTTGGTTTCATAAATTCCATCAACAATATGCGGTGCTAAACGTTCACCATTATTTGCTAAAGTCAAACCGTAAGTTGCAAGTTGAAGTGGTGTATAGGTATCAAATTGTCCGAAAGATTCCATCAGTAAGTCAGAAACTGTTATTTTATCGGCAGCTGTAATATAACCTTCCGTTTCTCCAGGAATATCAAAGCCTGTTGAGGTTCCCATACCATAGGAAGCAAAGGCCTCACGTAGCTTCTTGAAGGCAGCAACGCGGTCTGTTCCATCAACAGCCATATTCGGGACATAGGATTGTCCTAACATTTTAAGAGCAACTTGAACCATATACGTATTAGATGAATACTCAAGGGCTTGAACAGCAGTGATAGGAAGCACACCGTTTGTAAACCACGATTCGATTAAACTTGACCCGGCTATCTGAATTGGCATATCATTTAGAACTTGATTACCAGAAATGACGTTAGCATTCCATCCTGCCGTTAGTGTCGCTGGCTTGACTACAGAACCAGGGACAAAGGCTGATTGAAACGTACCATTAGTATCACTTTGCATTGCCCCCGTAGTTTCATCTCGCTTAAGACCAGATAAAGCTAAAACCGCTCCTGTCTTAGAATCTAAAACAACAGCATAAGCACCTTGTGAGTAGGTTCCAAAACCATCCGCAATCATAGCATTCATTTGCTCTTCCAAAATCTTATCAACAGCAGTTTGGAATTTCAAATCAATCGTAAGTTTGAGGTTATCTCCCTTACTTCCTTTTTGCTTCACTTCTGTGCCAGTGACATTTCCTTGCTTGTCTGTCAGTACATTGCTAATCGTATGTGTCCCTTGCAAGTACTTTTCGTAACCTTGCTCTAAAAAGGCAGTTCCGACACGGTCATTACGTTGGAAACCTTCTTTAAGGTATTCATCAAGCTTATCTTCTGGGATACCTTGTTTTTGAGTCGTAACCGTACCCAATATAGGTTTTAGCACAGTATCTGCATACTTGCGATTCCAACTTGTCCCTACAGAAATCCCCTGTAGTTCACCTTCATGTTCTCCGATATATGCTTGTTGCTCGGCCGTAAGATTACTTGTGGTAATAATCGTTGTATTAAAGATGGTTGTCGAGTTCATTTCTTTAAAAAGTTTGACCGCAAACATTTGCTGTTCATTAAAGTTAATATCCGCCTCGGTTACCTTACTGAGTTGGACATTATAAATTTCGGAACCAGAAAGTGTATTTCCTTTTTCATCTACCTTTTCTTCCTTGGTCAAACTTTTAGCAATTTTTTCTAAGTTATTGGCATCAGCTAAGAAATAGTCCTTTTTATCACGCTCGGTAATTTGTTTGAAATCATTGTCCAATGTCAAAACACTGGCAAGACGGTCCGCAATTTTACGCATGTCATCTGCTGTCGTATTTTGACCACGCGTATACTCGATTGCTTCGACAGGCTCTGTCGTTGCTAAAGGTACACCTTTCGCATCATAAATATTTCCACGTGGTGCACCTTGAACGATTTGGAGCGAGCCTGCGCCACCTGCTTGTTTGCTTTCATAAAAGCTCTGATTCATGATTTGCATATGGTATAGCTTACCAATCAGAACTAAAAAGAGGATCGTAATGACAAAAAAGAGAAGCTTAACACGCCCCGATGCCAACATGGTGGGGTTTTTCAATAGCTTACGTGTTTTATCTTTTTTTCCGTTTAATTCGTTTCGTGTTTTTCTTTTCTCAGACATGGAACCCTATCCTAATTTTAACTCGTCATATTTATACCTAAACATTTTACCACATTAAGCTGTATTTTACCTTACATTTTTTAAAGAAAAGAAAAAACCCGCTTTATGCAGGTTTTATCATATTAATTACGCTTGTTTTGGAGCAAGGTAGTATTCCTTAACAAGGTTCAAATTGTCATCAAATTCGAACACAAGTGGTGGGAAGTTAGGGATTTCAACATCCATGATTTCATCATCTGAAAGTTGTTTGATATGTTTTACCAATGCGCGGATTGAGTTACCGTGCGCACCAACGAATACGTTTTTACCATCTTTCAATGCTGGAGCGATTTGATCTTCCCAGAATGGCAATGAACGTTCAAGTGTAACTTTGAGGTTTTCAGCATCAGGGATGAGACTGTCTTCAAGGTTAGCATAACGACGGTCAGCGTGTGCTGAATACTCATCATCACGTGGCATCGCTGGTGGCAATACGTCATATGAACGACGCCAGATGTGAACTTGTTCATCACCATGTTTCGCAGCAGCGTCAGCTTTGTTCAAGCCAGTCAAACCACCGTAGTGACGTTCGTTCAAGCGCCAAGTTTTAACAACTGGTACCCAAAGTTGGTCAGAATATTCAAGCGCATAGTTTGTAGTTTTGATCGCACGTTTCAATACAGAAGTATAAGCGATATCAAATTCGATACCTGCTGCTTTGATGAGTTTACCAGCATCAATTGCTTGTTGTGTTCCGTTTTCTGAAAGGTCTACATCAGCCCAACCTGTGAAAAGGTTAGCCAAGTTCCATTCTGATTCACCGTGACGCGCAAAAACTAATTTTACCATTATGTGAGTTCTCCTATGTTAAATGTTTTACAAAAATTGTATACTGCTCTATTTTACACTAATTTTCATATTTTTTCTAGCCTAGACTGCATGTTGTCTAAAACTTATAATTCTCAAAATAAACTTCCAAACTGCGCTTGTAAGACTTGGCTGCATCTGTTAACAACTGTCCTTTTTGTTTAACCAAAATCAAGCTGTTTACATTATCTCCATCCATCGGGATAACTGTGACATTGTGTACACTTTCCTTGTCAATAAATCCTAACCCTGTGGCATAAGCATCTGTACGCTCTAAGATACCATTCAAAGTTGCACGATCAGTCACATTATAAATAAATGTATTTTCAAAAGTTTCTACCAAATCCTCTGAATAGTAAAGGAATTGTTCGTTTTCTTGAGTAAAACGTACACGATCCAAAGCTTTCAAATCACTTGTTTTGATACTTTTCTTACGTGTCAAAGGATGATTTTTACGCAAATAAATATGAGTTTGTGAAATAAAAAGTTCTTCATAATCTAGCTCCAGTTTATCTAACATTCGTAAGATACCCGAACGATTATGTTTGTTTAAATATACCACACCAAGCTCACTATGACCTTGAGCCACCTCTTGTAAAATATTATAAGTTGTGGACTCAAACACACGGAAATTTTTGATTTCAGGATTTTTCTTTGAAAATTCAACACCTACAGGTGCAAGAAAATCATAGTGTTGACTTGCAACTGAAAAATGACGTTCAGCTTCTTTAGGCTTGGCGTATTTTGATTCAAAAGCTTCAAAGTCTCGTAAAATCCCTTGCGCTTGTTCATAGAAACGTTCACCTTCAATAGTTAAGCTAGCTCCTGTGTTTGTCCGTTCAAATATTTGGAAATTAAGTTCTTGCTCCAAATCCTTGACCGCAATTGACATAGAAGGCTGACTCACAAAGAGTTGCTCGCTCGCCTCACGAAAAGTTCCACTGTTAGCAATAGCTACAACATAACGAAGCTGTTTGATGTTCATTTTTGCACTCCTTGAAATTTCTTTAGCATTAATTAAAAAGTATTGATTGCGGGAACTTTATTTCTCCCTTTTTGGTTTCACAGCACGTGTAAACCTAACGCGGTATTAAAAAAAGCCTATAGGTCAATTATACACTATTGACTAGGCTTTTTATTTTATTTTATGATTTAGTTTGCTCTTTTTTCAACATCAGCACGTTTCCAAAGGACACATTGATATTTTTCACACCAGAAGACATCTTCTTCTTTTTTCTTCACATGACTGAGCTGAAAAATAAAGAGATCATCTACTTTAGTTCCCAGAATCTCCGCTAATTTAAAAGCAAGCAGAAGCTCGGGATCGTATTTATCATTTTCAATAGCATTAATGGTTTGTCGACTCACATGAGCGATGCGCGCCAAATCTTCCTGAGAAAGTTTTTGAGCTTGTCTAAATTCACGAATTCTATTTTCCATGCTTCCTCCTGATGACTTTGTTAACTCTGTGCTACTTTTACTATTTAATCATCTTTTTAGGCTTTTTGCAATATTTTTTTCCTAAAAAATATTGGTGTCTAGGCGTTTTTCTCCACATTTACACAAACCAAACGATAAATAGCATCTGCATAAATTTCGATAGCTTTGTAAAGCTCTTCGAGTTCTATATACTCATCTGTTTGATGCATGGTAAATTCAGAGTTAGGAAAAAGAGCCCCATACGCCACACCGCGTCTCATTAAACGTCCGTAAGTTCCACCACCTACTGTTTGTGGTGGACTATCATCACCCGTATGTTGGCGATACGTACTCAAGAGCACTTGCACCAATGGATCATCAGGCGAAAGATAATGCGGTTGGTAGTTAATGAGCGTGCTAATGCTTACTTTTTGAATAAAGGCTGCCAAATGCTTACTAAGTCTTTCTTTAATATCCAGCTCTGTCAAACCTTTAGGATGGCGGATATTGAGTGCAATCTTGTTTTCTTGTCCAACTTCTTCAAAGAGAAAGACAGAGGGATTGACCGACAGTTTACCCATATCCTCATCTTCATAAGCAATTCCTATATTTTTTCCTTCAAAATCTTTGTGAAGCTTCTGTCCAGCAACTTCTAAAAACTTTTTTGCCTCTGCTCCAAAATCGTATCCGGAGAGAAATTTGGCTAAATATGTTGCAGCATTTTCTCCAATTTCTGGTGTGGAACTGTGTGCTGATTTACCTTTAATTTGTAAGGAAGTTTTTACTCCTGTTTTCGCAAATCTTCCTTCCAAATTATAATTCGTCAGAAATTTTTCAAAATCAGCTTTCAAATCAAGAGGACTTGTAAGCAAAGCCTGAGCCTCCTCCGGCACGCAGTTTTCTTGTACCCCACTCCTAAAGTCATGAAGAACAAACTCACCTGAATTTTCATGACCAAAGTGCAAATACTCAGTAAGATTACTTTTTTCTCCATTAACTACCGGAAAGCGGGCATCTGGCGAGAAGCCAAAATCTGGTAATTGTGCTTTGGGAAGGTAATAAGCCATATCCCTCCAGCCACTCTCTTCATCTGTTCCAATAATAAAGTTTACTTTTTTATAGAAGGGGGCACCGATCTCTTTTAAAATTTTCAGAGCATAATAAGTAGCAAGCGCTGGTCCCTTATTATCTAGAACGCCGCGAGCATACAGTCGGCCGTCTCTAAGTGTTGGTTCATATGGAGGATTTGTCCAGCCTTGACCTGCTGGAACAACATCAGCATGTACAAAAACACCTAATGTTTCTTCTCCTTGACCATAATGTACCTCACCCACATAATTGTCAATATTAACAGTTTTGAAACCATCTTTTTGGGCAATCTTTAGAAACTCTAGCATAGCCAGACTAGGTCCCGGACCAAAAGGAAATTCTCCATCGGACTCTGCATCATTTCGTTCAGAATTTATTTTTAACAACGCAATTAAGTCTTGTAAAAACATCTCTTTACGTTTTGCTACTTCACTTTTAAAATCAATCTTCATGCACTATCTCCCAGTTTACGTTATTTGTGTGTCACGCTTTTTGCCCATGTATCACCGATGACCTGAACGAAAAGTACCAAAACAAGAATAAGTAGGGTTGCCAAGAAAGTCACATCATTTGAAAAGCGATTGTAACCGTAAGCAATGGCCGTATTTCCTAGACCTCCTGCCCCAATAGCCCCCGCCATAGCTGTTAAACCAATCAGAGAGATAATTGTTACTGTCGATACTCGAATTAAACTACCGAGTTCTTCACGAAGATAGACTGTAAAGACGATATCCCAGAAATTAGCACCCACAGTCTGCGCTGCTTCGACTGTTCCTTTATTTACACTCTCTAAGGCAACTTGGACTTGACGTGCATAAAAAGGAAAGACGCCGAGAGTTAAAGGCACTAAAGCCGCTGTTGTCCCAATCTGTGTGCCCACAATTTTTTGAGTGACGGGGGCAATGATAGCGAGTAAAACGATAAAAGGAACTGCACGGAAAATGGATGTAAACTTATCTAAAAAAGAGTAAAGAGCACGATGGGGCGTAATACCTCCATCATTCGTCACAACAAGAGCGACACCAAATACTAAACCGAGAATCCCGCCAAAAAGGCCTGACCAAAAGACCATAAAGAGAGTTTCTATAATCGAAGTCACCCAACCTGTATCACCGTGTAAACCTAAGGCTACAACATTTGGGAAATGTTCTGTAAACCATGTTGTCATCTATTTCACCTGCGCTTTCAAAACTGTAAACTCAATATTTTGTTGGGCTAAATATCCTTTAGCAGCCAAACGATTTTCTTCTGTTCCTTTAAGAGACACGACTAAAGAACCAAAACGGGTATTTTGCAAAACCTCAACATTACCATAGAAGATGTTCGTTGAAACATCGTATTTGCGTGTTATTTCCGACATGGCTGGTTCTCCTGATTGATTGCCATAATAAGACAAATAAATCAGTTCTTCATCATCAGCAAGGTCACTGAATGTATCATTTTCAGTCAATGAATGAATGAAACGAGAGACATTTGATGTTGTGTCAATGAATTGTTGTGTGAGCTGCTCTTGCGGATGAGCGAAGATTTCTAAAAGATTATTTTGCTCAATCACCTCACCATTCTGCATAACCGCAACTTTATTGGCAATTTCTTTCACCACATGCATTTCATGAGTAATTAAAACAATAGTGAGACCCAAACGTTTTTGGAGATCCTTTAGTAAGTCCAAAATTTGATTGGTTGTTTTTGGATCCAAAGCAGATGTTCCTTCATCAGAGATCAAAATTTCGGGATCATTAGCTAAGGCACGCGCAATGGCCACACGTTGCTTTTGTCCACCTGATAACTGTGCAGGATATTTTTCTTCAAATTCTGATAAACTGACGAGATTTAGTAGCTCCCGTATTTTTTCTTCCTTCTGTTTATCAGATAACGAGCTATGTAAAAGAGCAAATTCGATATTTTCAAAAACCGTTTTTTCATTAAGCAGATTGAAATGTTGGAAAATCATTCCGATTTTTTGACGTTCTCTACGTAACTCTGCTGGCTTAATTTTAGCCTGGTCTTTACCATCAGCGCCAGCCTTAAAAAGAACTTTACCGTTGACTTTCACCTCCCCAGCACTTGGTTTTTGCAGAAGATTAATCGTACGGACAATCGTTGACTTGCCAGCACCTGAGTAGCCGATAATTCCAAAAATATCACCTTTTTCGATATGAATCGTTGTATCTTTGACTGCATCCACCTTATTTTTCTTGGTCTCATAGGAAACTCTGATATTATTTAGTTCAATAATTGCCATCTTCTTCTCCATTATTTGTGATTATTTCAATTCCAAATTCCAAGCAGGAATTGTTCCTTTTTCAGGGTATACTTTTGCAAACAATTCTTCTGTTTCTTTGGTCTGATAAGCTTTAACGACATCTTTATAAAGTTGATTTTCTTTATCTTCTTTTCGCGCCACGATAATATTAAACCATTGTTTTGAATTTTCATTTAAAGGTTCTGTTGCAATAACTTCTTTATTTGTCAATCCTGCAGGGACAGAAAAGTCGTTGTTTACGACTGCTGCATCTACTGAAGACAAGGCTGATGCTGTTTGTGATCCATCCAATTCTTTAATCGTTAAATCTTTTGGATTTTCAGTAATATCTTTAATTGTGGCCAAGGCACCAGCTTTAGTATCTAACTTAATCAAACCAGCACCTTCTAAAACGTAAAGGGCGCGACTTTCATTAGATGTATCATTTGGTACTGCAATTGTTCCTTTGTTAGGAATTTCTTTCACATCTGTGTGTTTCTTCGAGTATAGGCGAATTGGTGAAATTAAGATATCACCAATAGGTTGTAAATCAGCATCATTAGCATCATTCCATTCTTTAAGAAAAGCATAATGTTGGAATGCATTAATGTCCACATCACCGTTAACTAAGGCTGTGTTAGGTTGATTATAGTCCGTAAAGCGTACAAATTTTAGATTAATACCGTATTGATCCTTTGCCGTCTTAGCTACTGAATCCCAAATTTCAGTACTTTCTTTTGAACCAGACATAATACCAACCTTTACGGTTTTGTCCTCAGCAACATCCTTCTTAAAGAATGAAAAATAACCGATAAGTACGACAACGACGAGTGCTATAACAGCAATAATTTTGTTTCTTGTTTTCTTTTTCATAATAAGTCTCCCCTTTATTGACAATAACAGTGTAGTCAAAAATAAAAAAATAATCCGCCTCTACAAATAGAAACGAATTATCGTGGTACCATTCTAATTTCACGTAAAATACCAAAAAGGATGCCTTACGTCTTGCTAATTATCTTTGTGACAAGCAAGACTGCCCCAAAAATAATGTGTTCAATAACGAGAACCACTCCGTTAACAGTTTATTTAGGATGTAAACTCACTGTTACGCGATTTCTAGGCCATTTTCAAAGTTTCCGTTAGTCTTGCTCTCACTAGCTGCAAGCTCCCTGTGCTAACTTTCACTCTTACTCTCCTAGTCGCTTTCTTTGTTTTTGACTATGAATTTATTCTATCAAATTAATTTTAAAGTAGCTTTACAAATTTTTAATATCCACTTTTAAAATAATAAAACCCTCATCTTTCGATGAGGGTTAATACGCTTCTAACATTTATGGCTGAAGCCATTAACTGTTAGACACGTCTAAAAATTATAGATACATGATTTTGAACAAAGCGACAGCGGCAAGTGCTGCAAGGATAGGTGCTGTAACAGGAACCCATGAATACCACCATTTACTGTCCCCTTTATTTTCACCTAAAATTGATTTTGGTAAAAGTGAGTGCAAGATACGTGGACCAAGGTCACGTGCTGGGTTCAAACCAGGGCCTGTAGGTCCTCCAAGTGATGCAACCAATACAAGGACAAGGAAACCAAGAACAACGTGACTAATAGCTGCTGATGAAGCTGCACCTGATACTGAAGCTGCGATTTGTCCAGTAACATCAGCGCTAGTTACATCTGCACCTTGTTGAGAAGCGTAGTTTGTCATCCAGTTGATTGATTCAACGCCACGATAAAGTTTTGTTAAGCCCATCGCTCCAAAGAAGAGAACGAATGATCCAACAAACTCGTTCAAGAAACCATTAACCAAGGCGCCTGTATGTGTAGTGATTGTACCATCATCAACGTTATCAATTGTTGAGAAAGTTCCTAAAATAGCATTTGGATTTTCTGTTTTAAGATAGTAAGGGCGATAAACCATTACAACGATCAACTGACCAAACATTGCTCCAAGAAGTTGAGCAAGAATATAGAATGGCACTTGTGCCCAAGGGAAAAATCCTGATGCTGCAAGTCCAAGTGTAAAGGCTGGGTTGATTTGTGCTGTAACATTACCTAAAGCTACAGCTGGCAACATTACACCAAGTCCATAACCCCAAGCGATAATCAACCAAGATTGACCAAAGGCTTTTGTTCCTTTAAGTTCAACGTTCGCTACGGCACCATTCCCCAAAATAAGCAAAAGGGCAGTACCAATAAATTCAGTGAGATATTTCACTGTCCATGAATAGTCCATGAATTCCTCCAAGTAATAAAAATTAATGACAAAATAAAAACGAGATTAACTAATGTTAAACTCTTTTGTTATACATAGATATTATAGCACGTTTTTTTTATTTTGGCTAAAAAGATGTGAATTCTTGAACAGAAAATTTATTTAACAACGAAAAAGGGGGAAAACAGCGTCATGTAAGCGATTGCTCTGGTTTTCAAAAATAATACCAACAATATTTATAAAAGAAAAAAGACTGAATTCAGTCTTTTTAACTAATGTAATCCTCAAAGTATTCTGAGTTGTAAACCATAATCCTATTATCGATAATATCAATAATTTCTTCTGTTTTAAGATCTCGGATGATTCGATTTACACTGTTGCGTGTGGATATGCCACAAAAACCAGCGATATCTTCATTTGTCACTGGGAAGTCAATCAGAATCCCATTCCTTTTTTTTATACCAAATTCGTTGATTAAACTATTGATACAGGCGCAAACTGCACCTTTTTTACCATTGATTGTCATCTTTTGCAAGAGCTCTAAGTTCATAGCTAATCTTCTTTGATAAAAATCATCAACAATGCGGAACAAGGTTAAGTCACTCATTACCCATTTCCAAAATTCTTGACGTTGCACGCGATAAAAGCTCGCTTCTTCTGATTCAACTCTTACATTGAAAAGAGCAGAAATTCCACTTTCTTGCTTTTCTTCTAGCAAGGAAACAAAATCGGGTTCGGTTACATAAGCAATATTAAACTCACGACCATCCCTCATAATATTGCTGATTTTAGCTACACCTTCTTTAAGTATATACACGTAATCTGACTCAATTCCTTGATACATCACATAGCTATGACGTCTTTGAGTCACAACATTTACTTCTTTTTCTTCCAGTAATCGCAGTAAATATTCTATAAATTCTTTTGTCATCTTCCTTTTTTGTTCAAGTACTCCTTTAATACAAATGTTATTATACCACCATTCAAAGAAGTTTATTAAAATTTAGCTTTAATTTCATCTTGACTTTTTTCTCTCTCCTGCTTTTATTTTAAAAAAATGTACATACTTTGTCGCTAACATTTGTTACTCATTATCCCAAAGTGATGAAATTTCTCGCCCCCCTCACTGCTTATTATTAATTTGTTAATACAAAAAAACATGCTATCTTGCATGCCTTTTTGTTTTTCTTAATCCACTTGTGTGATTGTACGGACATGAAAGGCAAACTTGCCATTGTCTGCGACCATAAATCCATTGCTGTCCACAACATGCTGAATTGCTTGTTCCATGCTGTCAAACTCTTTTGTAATACTGTGTGAATTTGCTTCCCCCATAAAGTTTGGCGTTGCTTTTTCCTCATACGAAGAAATCCCACTGAATTTGAATTTCATAAATATTCTCCTCTCTGTTTTGTTCTTCTTTACTCCTTTATTATAGCACTCTTTTTTGCTGCTCCTCAAGTAAAGTCTTTTTCTTTTTTTCAAATTTTGCTTCATATCTTAAGGTATGACCTAAAGCAGCAAAGACTCTTTTTTGCTATAATAGCTCTAATAAGGTATCGAAAGGAAGATATTGCATGAAATTTAATCACTTTTCTATTGTTGAAAAATCCTTTGACGAACAGTTAATCGAACTCGATCATCTTGGATTTACTTGGTCCGTTTTTTGGGAAGAAAAGAAAATCCTCAAAAACTTTTTAATGGTTGCACCTCTTGATAGTGAGAGCATTCAAGCAACTTCTACAGACTCTTTCCAAGAATTTCTAATCTCAGATGAAGCACTCACATGGAATATCTTTTGGACGATAAGTTTGCAGTTACTAGGTTTTGTGCCTAATTTTGAATTTCAAGTGGACCAAGCAGAAGAATTTGCAAAATCGGTAAACCTGCCAAGGCTAGATGAAGAAGATCTCCACAGTGAAAATCTCATCAGTGCGCTTTATCTCCTTCTTTGTAGCCGTCGTAAAAATGGAATGACACTGGTTGAACATTGGGTATCTGAGGGTTTGCTTCCTTTAAGCAACACCTATCATTTTTTCAATGACAAATCGCTCGCTACTTTTGATACTACAAATCTGATACGGGAGACAGTCTGGGTTGAATCTAAAGTCGATACTTACCGTGCAGGAAAAAATGATTTGATTAAAGTTCAAATTATTCGACCTGTATTCGAGGGGCAATTGCCTGCAATCATGACCGCAAGCCCTTACCATCTGGGGATAAATGAAATCGCCAATGACAAGCAATTGCACAACATGAATGTATCTTTAGAAGAAAAAGCGCCTGGAAAAATCAATGTTACAACACAACTTCCTACTCTTCCAGATTATGAAAAAGAACCCGCTCTAGAAGCTACTCCTGAAACCCCTACTCAAAAGTTCACGCATGGTTGGACTTATTCACTGAATGATTATTTCTTAGCGCGTGGTTTTGCTTCACTTTATGTAGCTGGAGTTGGTACTTTGGACTCCGATGGTTTCCAAACTTCTGGCGACTACCAACAAATTTACAGTATGACTGCTGCGATTGACTGGCTCAATGGTCGAGCACGTGCTTTTACCTCCCGCAAGAAAACTCAAGAAGTGACTGCGGATTGGGCTAACGGTAAAGTTGCGATGACAGGTAAATCCTACTTGGGTACAATGGCTTATGGTGCAGCAACTACCGGCATTGATGGTTTAGAAGTGATTTTAGCTGAAGCCGGTATCACTTCATGGTACTCTTATTACCGTGAAAATGGTTTGGTACGCTCACCTGGTGGTTATCCAGGCGAAGATTTAGATGTTTTAGCAGCATTGACCTATTCGCGTAACCTTCAAGGTGCTGATTTTCTCGCACATAATACGCAGTATGAAGCTCATCTTTCTCAAATGCTTGAGTCACTAGAGCGTGCAACTGGCGACTACAATCAATATTGGCATGATCGCAATTATTTACCGCATGCAAAAAACACAAAGGCAGATGTCCTGATTGTTCATGGTTTACAAGACTGGAATGTCACCCCAGATCAAGCCTATCATTTTTGGAAAGCTCTGCCGAAAGAATCAGCCAAACACGCCTTCTTACATCGCGGCGCCCATATTTATATGAATAATTGGCAGTCCATCGATTTTAGCGAAACCATAAATAGTTATTTCACCGCTAAACTTTTAGATCGTAAGCTGACTTTAAACTTACCTCCTCTTATTTTACAAGAAAATGGCAAAGCTCAAAGCTGGATAGGTGTAGAGGACTGGGGCAGTACAGAGAGCATCAAATGGCCGCTTGGCAAGACAGCTGCTTCCATCCTTAAATTTGAGAATCATTACGATGAAAAGATTTTTAATGCTTATAGTAAAGATTTCCATACGTTCAAAAAGGACTTGTATGAGGGCAAAGCTCAAGCAGCTGTGATTGACTTAGAGGTTTCAGAAGATATGATGGTAAATGGACAAGTTGAACTGGAACTCAAAATTAAAGTCAACGACAGTAAAGCTATCCTATCGGCGCAACTTCTTGACTTTGGTTCCAAGAAACGTCTCTCAGAAAACGCACAGGTTCTAGACTTGAAAGCACTTGATCGTGGTCGTAACTTTATGTTGGAGAATCTGATGGAAATCCCTCTGATAGATAGTCCTTATCAACTTATCAGCAAGGGCTTCCTCAATCTGCAAAACAGAGACGACTTATGCACAATAAGTCCAATTGTAGAAAACGAATGGCTGTCCGTAAACCTTAAACTCCAGCCAACTCTTCACCAGCTGGAAAAAGGAGATAAACTTCGTCTCTTACTTTACAGTACAGACTTTGAACATACGGTACGAGACAATCGTGAGATGACTTACGAAGTAGACCTTGGTTCGTCTAAGATTATTTTTCCTGTAAGCAACAAATAAAAGAAAAAACTCAAGCTTAAATAACTTGAGTTTTTTTCTTTTATTTTAGGAAAAGCCTTACTTCCCTTACTTCAATGACTTTCTTAAATTTTACTTTTTTTCTTCTTGTATAATACAAGTCCTACACCAAGAAGAACGATTAGACCAGAAGTAAAGAGCAATAGCCCTAAGTTATCTCCGACAATCGGAAGACGTGGTTTCGGTTCGTTGACCAGCTTACCGGCGTCAAAGACACCTGCTCCATCTTCTTCCGTGATAGTTACATATTGTGGTGTATTATCTAGCTTGTAGCCATCTGGCGCTTGTATCTCGATAAAGCGGTATTTTCCTGGACCAGGTACAGTAACAGTTACTAAACCGTCTGCGTTAGATTTTACATTTTGAGCCACAACTTTCCCATCTTCGGTTTCAACCTTGAAGATTGCACCTTGAAGTGGGGTGTTATTCTCATTAACTTTCAGAAGTTGAATCGCATAATGACGTGCTGGACCAGCAGGTCTATTTTCCAACGTTCCAGCATCAAAGAGGGCTTGTTCCTCTCCTCCCATTGTCACTCTTCGTGTTATTTGCCGTGGAGTATCATCTAAAACAAAGCCACTTGGTGCTTTTGTTTCAATAAAGCGATAATAACCCTCTTTATCTACAGTAGTCGTAACCAGACCATCTGCTCGAGAAGTTAAAGGTTCGCCGTAAGTTTCCCACGTGTCAGTTCCAGCTGCACTAAACTCAACCTTGAAGACTGCACCTTCTAGATTTTGACCTGCTGCATCTGTCTTGCGTAGTTGGATACGGGCATTGCGTATGTTGACCATATCTTCTGCCTCAAAGAGTGCTTCGCCTGTATCTCCTATCGTCACTTTTTCTTTAACTTGACGCGGAGTACTATCAAGGACAAAGCCATCTGGTGCTTGCGTTTCAATAAAGCGGTAGTAACCTTCTTTTTCGACAATCGTTGTGACAAGACCGTCGTCTTCTGAAGTTAAACCTTCTTCGTAAGTTTCCCATGGGCCGTTCTCGTTCTCACTAAATTCAACCTTGAAGACGGCGCCAGCTAGGTTTTGTCCTGCTTCCTCTGTCTTACGCAGTTGAATACGTGAAATCGGCGCTTCTTTCTCATGGTTAATCATCGTTCCAGCAGAGAAACTTGTTTCCCCAGTTTCACCTACGTTAACATGGACTTGACGTGGGTTGCCATCTGTGACAAAACCGTCTGGGGCTTGAGTTTCAACAAAACGATAGTAGCCGTCTTTTTCAACATCAAGTTTGACAAGACCATCGTCTCCAGACTCTAAGCCTTCGGCAACAGTTGCCCATGGTTCATTTCCATCTGCACTGAATTCTACCTTGAAGATAGCTCCAGCTAGATTTTGATCCGCTGCATCAGTCTTACGAAGTTGAATCTGTGCAATCGGTCGGTTTGCCATATCACCAGCAGAGAAAAGAACTTGCCCCCCTACACCTGCAGTTACCTGTACTTGACGCGGAGTACTATCAAGGATAAAGCCGTCTGGTGCTTGCGTTTCAATAAAGCGGTAGTAGCCATCTTTTTCGATATTTTCAAGCTTGACAAGACCATCGTTTCCAGATTCTAGGTCTTCGGCAACAGTTTCCCATGGTTCATTTCCATCTGCACTAAACTCAACCTTGAAGACTGCACCTGCCAAGTCTTGACCATCTACATCTGTCTTACGAAGTTGGATAGCTGCGTATGGTCGGTTAACTACACCATCAACATTAAAGATTGTATCTCCTGTTTCTCCTGCATTGACATGTACTTCACGCGGTGTACTATCTAAGACAAAACCATCTGGTGCTTGCGTTTCGATAAAGCGGTAGTAACCATCTTTTTCGACATTGAGTCCAAGATAACCACCTGCCCCAGTTGTCATACTTTCGGCATAAGTTGCCCAGTCATCATCCTCAGTCTCTCTATATTCGACCTTGAAGATTGCGCCTGCTAAGCCTTCTCCCTCTACATCTGTCTTCTGCAGTTGGATACGTGCGACGAGTGTGTTGACCATATTATCAAAGTAAATAGTGTCTGTGTTTCCATCAACGACTTCTCGCTCCTCACTATAAGGATTGTCTGGTAGTTGATAGCCTCCAGGTGCACGGGTCTCATGGAAACGGTAACGGCCTGGTTCAGTAACCACATATTGAACTAAACCATCATTATTTGACTGAAGACCTTCGACAAGAATTCTCCACTCGTCTTTTGAGGTATCATAGACTTCCAGATCAAACTCCGCACCAGCGACACGATTGTCATACTGGTCAACTTTAATCAGCTGAAGTGGGTAAACTGGAGGAAGTGGCGGTGTTATTGGTTCCGCAGTATATGTATATGTATTGTAGAGATGAGCAACGATATCATTATTTCCGATAATTCCCGGAATATTGAAATAAAATTCTGGACGCGGTATACCTGGGTTGATTGTACCATCAATATCAGCTACGCCGAGATGTTCCCAACCCTCTATTTCATAGTTGTACTCTTTGAGGCTATATCTGCCTGGTGTCAACTCATCCACACGGAGCGGTACTTGGCTGAGAAGTTCTTCTCTGGTAAATATTCTTACTTCATCACCTGTCGTTTCATTAGTCAGGATAATATGGAAATCTTCTGGGAGGCGATCAAGTGGGATATTTTCAAAAGTTTTCGTCAGTTCTAGAGAGCCTAGCTTTTGATAGAAGTTATCAAATCTAAAGCTTACATCATCTGTTGCTCCAATCGTTACGTTGACAGGATCCAACCCTTGCCCACTGTCAGCATTATCTGGGTTTCCTGTAGCACCAAGTTGACGGTAAGCCCATACGCTGTTCGAGAGAACATAACCTGCGCCTTTCACATTATCCGCATTGAGTTCGCTGATTCGATATTCCCCTTCGGCTACACCGATGAAAGATGTTCCTGCGATAGCTTCTTCTAAACTTACTTCTACTTCATAGCGGTTCGTAGCTGGATTGAGTGTCCATATACCCTCGCCTGCTTGTGGATCTATACCCACAGGACCTTCTATCAAAATTTTAAAATCTTCAGGATAAGTACCTGCTGGCAAGCCATGGAAGAATTTCATAATGCGTAACGATGGAGAGGCAAGCTGAGGTTGTACATAAACATTGACAAAGCTAGCTGTACCTGTGCCACCTGGTGTAACTGTAACAGTTTGTTCAAACTCTCCCGGCATATGTGTATAACCTGGCGCACTTGTTTCAATATCTCCGCCTGTTTCTTTTATCGTATAAACACCCGCTGGAAGATCTTTTGGTAAGTTAAAATACCATTTGCCATTTTCTAATGTAAATGTGTCTTTACTCCAAGTAATGGTCTCCTTGAAATCTCTAGGACCAGTAATCGTGAACTCCAATGGATTAAGATAAACGTCATCCGGTATTTCACCATTTAGATTGACACGGTTTCCATCCTCATCAAGGAAGATGAATTCTTTTTCCAATCTGATTTGTCCATAATATTCTAAGGCAAAGGTACCGTTATTCCCCAGTAGATTAGTGACAATCCGCTCATCTGGATCTCCTGTTGGATCTGCTTCTACGATTTGTTTGCTAACATAAGATCTTGAACCTGTAAGATTTTGAGTTTTTGGCACGATTCTCGCACCATCAAGGTGATAGAACGGATTCTCATTGGATGGCTCAAATGTTGCAAAAGAGCTGTTTGCGTCATTATCCCAGTAATTGGAGAAGAAGTTTGTCGGAACATTTACGCCTGCTCTGAAGTCTTCTTCTAATCTGGCTTCATCTAAACCGACATTGAATCTTGCACGAATAGGAGATGTGTTCCCTGTGATGCTGATGCTGCCATCTTCCTGTTGTTGAACAGTACGTTCAGGGATGAGAGTAGCGGGAATGCTCCAATGCACAAACTGATCCTTAGCTTGAAGTTCTCTGTAACCTGACTTATGTTCTATTGAACCATAGTCTGATGTAAAAGTGATATCTTGCAGTGCAGTATGCACGCTAAAGAGGAGTCCACTCACATTATTTGCTGCAGGATCAACTTGATTTTGTATCTCTCCCCAAACAGGATAAAGTTGTACTTTTGTAGCCGCACTTCCAGTATCAGCAAGCCCGATATAGCGACCACGGTCATCTGTGTAGTAAGTAATCACATTTTCTACACGATTATCCAGTATTTCTCCTGCTGTTGTATTATCAATAGAATTACCATCAGGTAGGCGGATTTGCGCTGTTAATGTTTTGATAAATTCATCACGGTGTGCATCAACATTTTCCAGATTATAAGTAAATGTCCCACCATCTGGTGCTGGAAACTCAATGTTTGTCAGACCGTCAAAGGTCATGTATTTGCCCAAGACATCTGAGAAATCAAGAACGCTTGAGCCTAGGTCTGTGCCGTCACCATTTCCATCAAAGATTGAGCTGTTTCCTGTATCCTGAATGCTGTTGGTAATCGAGATAAAAGCATCGCGCAAGGTCTGCAAATCATCCGCCCTGAAAAACTCATCCGCATAGTCAATATCTGCTGCTGCAAGTGTTACATCAGGAGCGTTATTTCTAATGTTAACTGTATTTTTCCATTGATAATTGCTCCAAGCTTGTCTAAATTGTGCAGAAAAATTACCTGTAGAGCCATTATTAATAAAGTTATTAAAGAGCGTTGTCATAGTTGGAGTGGCTGCTGTTGGCCCAGCTGTCGTACCTGTCAAGCCCATCTGATGACGGACATTTGGTCCTACCTTATCTGTATTCTCTGAGGTAGGATTCAAAGTTGCACTAATCAAGTTTTGACCAGCTTCTGTATCTTGCTTCCCTAGAGAGATACTAAAGAAACCGACATCAGCAACTGGTTGATCTTCAGCACTACCTGCGACGTTTCCGCTTGGGAAGTAGTGATTAAGAACTGTTTTGCCACGATATGCTGCTGTCAAGGCTGTCATTACTGCCAGACCTTGCTCTCCGTAACTTCCATCTCCGTAAAACTCACCAGGTGCTCCGAGGAGATTCCCATTTGGACCAACAGTTACTGGATCTAAGGCGTCAAAGGCGAAGTCTGGACGCCCCATGGTTGGCTCACCATCTGTCATTAGTATGAGGTTAGGACGACGTGTTACAGTTACTGGATCTAACGCTTCTCCATCTTCATCTGTCACAGGAACTTCAACTTCTTGGTCAGTTACGCTTTCCAGAATACGACTGGCTTCGCGAATCCCCCACTGAGTTGGGGTAGAGCCTTGAGAAATAAATTCTTTAACTTTAACTTGAGGATTTGAACCAGATACACCTGACTCTGCTACTGCAGTTGCGACAACATTGACTTTGGAATTCCCTGTCATGGTGAAAAAAGCACCATTGGTGTTTGGATTGTAGCGTCCGAGAGTCAAAATGTTTTCCACACGCGCATAACCGCCCGTACGACCACCATAAGCTACAACAGAAACACGGTTGAGCGGATTAGCATCTTGTAATATACCAATGGCTTCATTCAGTGCATCAACCAGAAGAGCGATACGTGAGCGGCCAGCACCCGCATCTACTCGTGTCATACTACCAGAAACATCAATGGTAAAAACAGTATCCGCTGGTATTTGGTAACCTGCACGTATCGGTGCACTTTGAGCTAAGGCTGAAAGTGTGACCTCAAACTGGTCATCATCCAAACTCCCAAGATCATGACGGACTGTTTTGTCTGTCCAGATACGTCCATCATGAGCGCCAAGGGTATCAGAGAAGCCCATGTCTGCCATACCGTCTGTGTCAGGATCTGACACTTTACTGTTATTTACGAAGTCCCAAGGGAAGCCATTAGTCAAAGTTTGTGTCATCGTAAAAGGCAAACCACGTTCTTTATCTGTAATGTTTCCCACTTGTTTCTTAGAGTCAACTTTTTCTTTTTCAGCTTCTGTCTCTGCTTCCTTATCTGATGTTTCCTCATCATCTATAGGTTTTTCTTTTTCTGGTGTTTCAATCTTAATCGGAAGAGTGAATACTTGATCCCTTAGAGTAACTGCAATCTCTTTGCCGTTGACTAAGGAATCCTTGGCGACTTGAAGTTTCAGAGCAAACGTTCCTTCACTCTCCTGCGTCAAGTTTAAAACTACCTTATTGTCTTCCAGCTTATAGCTACCTTCCGTAAGTCCAGAGAGTTCTTCTTCTTTTGTCACATCTTCAAACTCTGCGCCCTTCAGAACGATAGTTTCAGGTTCTTCATTTTCAAAAATCCCCTTTTCAACCTTTCCTTCTATAATGACAGTCTGGGGGTTCTTTTCATCTTCCCACTGCGCATTGCTCAAAGTCGTGCGACCGTTTTTTTCTTCCTTGTCTACAGTCTCTGCTATAGTTAATGCTGGTAGCAATGCCTGAACCACAAGGGAAATAATCATAAGTAAACGTACGACTTTGTAGAGTCTCTTACTTTTCATCCAACTTTACTCCTTTTTAAATTATTTAACGATTTAAAGTAACTATTACACAACTTTAATCCAAAAGACACATTATACACATTAAGTTTAACATAAGTTTACTTTTTGTCAAAACCTTTTCTTTAATTACTATTGGAAGTCTTGGTAGTTTTCTTGCCGACTTCCCACAGCTTTACCTAAAATGTTTCTTTCCGTTTAATCTGCCTTAAACTTCCCAAAGTGTGCTATTTTGCTATAATAAAGTTATGTACCTATCATTTGTCTATGAAAGCTATGGCTCTCCTCATCAGGTTTTAAAGCTTAAGGAGAGGTGTCAACCAAGTTTACATCCCCGAGAAATTCTTGTAAAGATGCTCTATGCACCAGTCAATCCTTCCGATTTAATTCCAATAACGGGAGCTTATGCCCACAGAATAAATCTACCTGCCACTGCAGGTTATGAAGGCGTGGGAGTTGTGGCAGGTGTTGGCAGCGCCCTTTCGGATAAACTAATCGGCCAACGTGTTCTTCCCTTAGAAGGAGAAGGTACGTGGCAGAGCTTCGTTAAATGCCCAATTTCATATGCTTTTTTTCTTCCAGAAACTCTCGATTCAATTTCTGCCAGTCAACTCTATATCAATCCACTAACAGCTTGGATTCTATGTACAAAAGTACTTGCGTTAAAACCTGGGCAAAGACTTGCTGTAAATGCAGCTGGTTCTTCCATTGGCCAAATTTTTGCTCAACTTTCCCAGATACTAGGGTTCGACTTTATCGCCATCACACGCAACAGTCAAAAACATCAACTTTTAAAAGAATATGGTGCAGAGGAATTACGAACAGACTTACATAATCTTGTAGTTGATGCTGCTATCGATTGCGTCGGTGGACAAGAAGGAACAGATTTAGCTGCTTGCGTACGTTCGGGTGGGAAGTTCCAAGCTATCGGCCTACTTTCGGGGGAGCAAGTAGATTGGGGGAGAATAGCTGAATTGCCTATCGACGTTGGTATTTTTCATCTGCGTCATTGGAATGCAAAACTCAGTCTAGAAGAGTGGCAAAATAGTATGCAGACTTTAGCTAAATTGGTTGTCGATGGACGCTTACTCCTCAATCAAGAGGTGGATATTATACCTTATAACCAGCTGATTACGGCTTTAGAATATCCACAAAAAAACAAACGTCTAATTTCATTCATATAAAAAAACGCACGAGTATTAACTCGTACGTTTTTTTATTTTTATCTTTTTATAAAAATTGTGCCATATGTTCAAGAACTTTTTCTTTACCTAAAAGAGCAATTGTTTCTGGTAACTCTGGACCGTGCATACTGCCAGAAGCAGCAATACGGATTGGCATCCAAAGATTTTTTCCTTTAACTCCTGTTTCTTTTTGCGTTTCTTTGAAAAGTGGGAAGATATTTTCAGCAGTGAAATCTTCTAAGTTTTCAAGTTTTGCACGGAAAGCGCCTACCGCAACTGGTGACGTTTCTAAGTCCATCATTTGACGTGCTTCCTCTGTGAGTTCTGGAAATTCTCCAAAGAAGAGATCCGTTAACTCTAAAATTTCTTCAGCATATTTCATTTGTGGTTTGTAGAGTTTAACCAGTTCTTCTGCACGCGCATCAAAACGACCAGCTTCTTCAAGGAAAGGTTTTGTCAATTCGAAGACAGGTTCAAACTCTGCATGCTTGATGTATTCGTTGTCCATCCATTCCAGTTTCTTTTGGTCAAAAGCTGCTGGAGATTTGCTCAATCGTTTTTCATCAAAAAGTTTCACAAGTTCTTCTGGACTGAATTTTTCTTGTTCCCCGCCTGGGTTCCAACCTAAGAGTGCGATAAAGTTGAAAATAGCATCTGCCATGAAACCTTTTTTACGATAATCTTCGATAAATTGAAGCGTATTGGTATCACGTTTAGATAATTTTTTCCCAGTTTCAGAGTTAATAATTAAAGTCATGTGTCCAAAGACAGGTGCTTCCCAGCCTAAAGCTTCATAAATCATCAACTGTTTCGGCGTATTCGCAATGTGATCATCACCACGAATAACGTGTGAAATTTGCATGTCATGGTCATCTACAACTACAGCAAAGTTGTAAGTTGGGTAACCGTCGCGTTTTTGAATAACCCAATCACCGCCGATGTTCCCACCTTCAAATTCGATATCGCCTTTAACCATATCTGTCCACTTGTAAATGGCTCTTTCATTTACTGAAATACGAACAACCGGTGTAATTCCTGCAGCTTTGCGTTCTGCGATGTACGCTTCTTTTTCGTCTTCTGACATCCCTGCATACTCATTGACATAATGAGGTGCAACTCCGGCTGCTTCTTGTGCTTCATGATCAGCTTCAAGTTCTTCTGGCGTTTTATAAGAGTAATAAGCCTTGCCTTCACTCAAAAGTTGGTCAATATATTTTTGATAAAGTTCCAAACGTTCAGATTGACGATAATTTTCATGTGTTTCTGGACTTTCATCCCAGTCAATCCCCAGCCAACGTAAGTTTTCAAGTTGTGAGCGTTCCCCATCTTCCACGTGACGTTCACGGTCTGTATCTTCGATACGAATAATAAAGTCGCCGTTATAATGACGCGCAAAAAGATAGTTAAAAAGTGCAGTACGGGCATTACCGATATGTAAAAGCCCTGTTGGTGATGGTGCATAACGCACACGGATGTTATTAGACATAGTTTTCTCCTGTTAGTTTAGATCCTTTTTATTTTATCATATTATAAGCAATGTTTCTAACAGTGAGTCATTATAAAATCATACTGTAATTAAAGAAACACAAGCTTCATTGACTTGATATGGATAGCCATGTTAGAATGGAGATATGACTAAAATTACATATGACAAAGCAAAAATCACAGACATTGATGATGTGATGCACATTGAGGAAACTTCTTTCCCTGCGGATGAAGTTCTCTCACGCGCTTCAATGTTAGAACGTATCCAAGTCATTCCTGAGCGCTTTTTTGTCGCTCGTAATGAAGAAGGTAAAGTGGTCGGCATCCTCGTTGGTCCAACTTCTGATAAATGTTATCTGACAGACGATATGTTTGAAAAAACAGAAGCAAGTCTTCCGACTGACCGCTTTCAAATTATCGTTAGCCTTGCTGTTGATAGTGCATATCAAGGTCTTGGTATTGCTACTTCCCTCCTAGATTTGATGAAAGAAGCTGCAGCTGAAGAAAGCAGACAAGGTATCAGCTTAACTTGTGTAGAGAGTCTTATTCCTTACTACGAACGTTATGGCTTTGTTTCAAAGGGTATATCAGACTCACAACTTGCAGGAGAAACATGGTATAACATGGTTCTACCTTTATAAAAAAACGCTGCCATTGCAGCGTTTTTTTATTTACTTATTACTTCATCAATATCTGTGTACTCCATATTATAGAAGTCAGCTACAGGCCTACATGTCAATTTTCCATGATCAGCATTTAGTCCTTCTTTGAGTCCTGGGTTAGCTTTTAAGGCTTCTTTGTATCCCATATTTGCTATAGCTAAGCCATTTGCAAGTGTTGCATTATTTAAGGCTGCTGTGGAAGTGACAGGAACAGCTCCTGGCATATTTCCCACGCAATAATGGATAACTCCTTCTTCTTCAAAGACCGGATTATCATGATAGGTCACATGAGAACTTTGGCAAGTACCACCTTGGTCAATTGCTACATCAACAATAACAGCTCCCTTTTTCATTAATGGCAAGTGTTCACGACGAATAAGCTGAGGTGTTGCTGCTCCTGGAATAAGAGCTGCTCCAATCACTAAGTCAGCTTTAGAAATAAGGTCCTTTACAGTGTGATCAGTGCTATAAACCGTATTTACACGGCCTTCATATAGTTTGTCTAATTCAGTCAAAGCATCTAAATTTACATCTACTGCTGTAACATTTGCATGCATACCAACAGCCATTGCTACGGCATTACGCCCAACAACGCCGGCACCCCCTAGTACAAGGACGTTGGCAGGCAGAACGCCTGTGACTCCTCCAAGGAGTACGCCGCGTCCGCCAAAAGGACGTTCCAAATATTTTGCACCTTCTTGAACAGATAAACGCCCTGCAATTTCGGACATGGGTTTAAGCGCTGGAAGTGCACCGTTACGGTCACGGATGGTTTCATAGGCAATAGCGACAATTTTTTTATCTAAGACAGCCTCTGTCAAAGCTTTATCAGCTGCCAAATGGAAATAGGTGTAAAATATTTGCCCCTCACGCATTAACGAATATTCTGGTTCAAGTGGTTCCTTGACCTTAATAATCATATCTGCTGTTTCATAAATATCCTCAGCAGTTGGTAAAATATTACAGCCAACTGCTGTGTAAAGTTCATCTGGATATGATGAACCTTCTCCTGCACCCTTTTGAATATAGACATCATGCCCAGCAGCAACATAAGCTGCAGCAAATTCTGGTGCAAGTCCTACACGGTATTCATGTTTTTTGATCTCTGTTGGAACACCTATTTTCATAAATTTACCCTCCATTTAGATATATGCTTCGGGGCTCTTCCCCTTTTCAATTGAAACAACAATACGACAAAAGCGCAAATGTAACCGCCTTCATAATTAGAATAACATTTCTAAAGTTTTATTGCAACTATGAACTTATACGTATTTTGGACCTCTCTGTAACAAAAAAGAAGTCCTCAAAGACTTCAATTAAATTCTATTATGCGACTGCCTTCTTTAAAATTTTCATGAAGCAATGACTTGGCTGTAAGCTTAATAATTGCCATATTCGCCGCATTTTCATGTAAATTCAGTATGTTTGGTTCCTGTTTGACACATTCTTTTGCAGTAGTTTCTTCTAATACTTCAGCACTCACGTTATTTGAGGACAAACGTTCACCTTTTTCTAAACTATCAAACCATGTAGTAAAAGATACAGCCGGATTTTCCTTAATACTTTGAACTTTCCGAGCATGTTTCTCAGCAACCATATAAAATACATTTTCTTGATGGACCGATTGGATAAAACTCATAATCGTTGTAGCTGACTGTCCTTCTTTTGTGGGACAACTCAAGGCAATATATCCTGGAAGGAAAGCTAAAATACGTCGCACTTCACCTCCCTTACCTTGAGCACCAACGCTCGTTGCTTTTTTTTTGGTTTTCAACAAAGTCAAAAAGACCAAAGGCAAGGTTAATACTACATATGAGATAAGTAAACCGAGGAGGAATGTCAGACTTTTATTTTGCAAAAAATTTGTCGAAACAATATTAACAAGGACAAGTGCTGCCAGCACATAGATAAGAAAGAGTTGTAAAAAACGCTTAAAGTACATAGTTCTCCTTATATTGTTTAACTATTTTTCATTAACAAGTTCAGCAAAAATCATACGTCCTGCGCTTGTTTGCAGTACTTTTGCAACCTCAACCAAAACTTTTTTATCAATCATTTTGGCAGTATCTTCAATGACAATCATCGTACCATCTGGCAGATAGGCTACACCTTGCTGACGTTCAGAACCTTCACGAATAATTGTTACTTCAATCTGCTCTCCCACCACCAATTGAGTCTTAACTGCGTTTGCAAGATCATTAATGTTTAGGACAATTACACCTTGGATTTCGGCTACTTTGTTCAGATTAAAATCGTTTGTAACTAACTTCGCACCGATTTCGCTAGCATAGCGAAGAAGTTTCGTATCAACCTCACGTATATCCTTATAGTCTTTGGTAGAAATTTCTACATTGTCAAATTCTTTTAAGGAATTTACAAGATCTAAACCACGGCGGCCCTTAGCACGCTTCAATGGATCAGCGCTATCTGAAATAAGTTGAAGCTCGAGTAGTACAAAATTAGGTACGATCACTTTATCACTGATGAAGCCTGTTTTTAGAACATCCAAAATACGTCCGTCAATGACAGAGCTTGTATCTAAAATCATGGCATGTTGAGCTGGAACTTCTTCTTTTACCAGAGATTTGTCCACAGCAGCGACTTCTTTCCGCTTACGGAAAACGATTTTAAAGATTTCATCTCCTCGTTTATCAAAGACCGTATAGCCAAGATAAAGCAGACCAATAATCAGCACAAAAGAAATGATATTACTCAATACGGGAACGCCGAGCAAAGAGAGAGGAATGGTTAAAAGAACCCCTACTGTCAGACCTAAAATGGCACCAATAAAATTAAATACCATTTTTGAAAGGTTAACTCTCGTGATTTTTTGATCTAGTTTTTTTAAAGCTCGCATCAGTAAATTGGACATAAAGAATGATAAAATAACAAAAATAATTGCTCCAATTAACCCATTTACAATTTCCTGATTAAAAGCATTTCCCTCTTGTCTAAAGAGGTGCCAAACCCAAGGGAGAATTGCGATACCTAAAGAGGCACCCACAATACCCATGAGAATATGAATTATCCAACGACGCATAAGACTTCCTTTCTGTACACAGCCTCAAATTTTTATAACTAAAAAGCTCTGTGTCAATTATATCACACATCATAACAAGATACTTGTTTGTCCCATTACGATTATGACATATTGACTCACAAAGCTTTTTTTTTAACCAAATACTTTTTTCAAACATTCCGTTAAAGTCGTTACACCGACCACTGTCAAATTTTCTGGTATATCTACGCCTGCCAAGCTATTCTTAGGCGCGTAAACTTTTTTGAAACCTAATTTGCTTGCTTCATTGAGACGTTGTTCCATACGGGTTACTCGACGGATTTCACCAGTTAGCCCAATTTCACCGATAAAGCATTCACGAGCATCTGTAGGCTCTTCTTTATAGCTAGAAGCAATTGCTACAGCAACCGCTAAGTCAATTGCAGGCTCATCCAACTTCACGCCTCCTGCAGATTTCAAATAGGCGTCTTGCTGTTGCAAAAGAAAGCCTGCACGCTTTTCGAGAACTGCCATGATTAAACTTACCCGATTAAAGTCCAACCCTGAAGTTGTACGTTTTGCATTACCAAACATGGTTGGTGTAGTCAATGCTTGTATTTCAACTAATATTGGACGGGTACCTTCCAAAGAACAGACAATAGCAGAGCCAGTAGACCCCTCCAAACGTTCCTCAAGAAAAACTTCACTCGGATTATTTACTTCTACTAAGCCGCTACCTTGCATCTCAAAAATCCCAATTTCATTTGTTGATCCAAAACGGTTTTTGACCGCCCGTAAAATTCGGAATGTATTTTGACGTTCTCCCTCAAAATACAAGACGGTATCAACCATGTGTTCCAGCATTCGTGGTCCTGCAAGTTGTCCTTCCTTGGTGACATGTCCGACAATGAAGGTGGCAATATCATTAGTTTTAGCCAACTGCATCAGTTCACCTGTAACCTCGCGCACCTGACTGACTGAACCTTGGGTACTCTGGATTTCAGGTGTCATGATAGTTTGAATCGAATCTACAATGAGAAAGTCTGGTTGTAGACGTTCCACTTCATTTCTAATACTTTGCATATTTGTTTCGGCATAAAGGTAAAAATCTGTATCAATGTCACCTAAACGCTCCGCACGTAATTTAATCTGTTGAGCAGACTCTTCTCCACTCACATAAAGAACTCGCCCTCTTGAAGCAAGCTGCGTAGATACTTGAAGCAGTAGAGTAGATTTACCAATACCTGGATCACCACCAATAAGCACAAGACTTCCTGGAACGACACCACCACCGAGGACTCGGTTAAACTCATCTAAATCCGTCTCCACTCGTGGAGTATCAAAAAGCTCAACCTGATCCAGTTTTAAGGGTTTAGAGTGTTCACCTGTTAGACTCACTCTTTGATTTTTTACCTCTTGGACTTCTACTTCTTCAACAAAAGATCCCCAAGCACCACAATTAGGACAGCGTCCTAGTTTTTTTACAGATTTATAACCACATTCTTGGCAAAGAAAAGTTGATTTTTTTTTAGCGATTTTTATGCCCTCTTTTCTATTATTCTTATAGACTTTTATTCGTATTTTTGTTAAAATAATTATGGTTTAACTGTGAGTCAGCTATGCTGACTCAGTAGATTTAGTAGCCCCTTCTAATCAGTAATTAGAATTACAGCGCAATAATTCATCTACAACTCTTTCCGTTAAGCCAAAGTACAGATATAGCCGCTGTAGCTCAGTCGGTAGAGCAACACCATGGTAAGGTGGAGGTCGATGGTTCGATTCCATTCAGTGGCATGACTAAATTTTTAGCCTCTCAAGGCTTTTTTATTTTGTCTATTATTTGATTATATCATATCAAAAGGTGGACTTCACCAACTGTTTTCTTTTCCCTTAAAAGAATTTTTCAAGCTCTTAACCTCTTCTTCGTGATATTAATGCACATAATAAAAATGGTAGTTATGGTGATACTACCATTTTATTGCATTTATTGGAAGATTATTGGCCGAGAAATTCTTTTACATTTTTTATAAATTCTTCTTTATTGTTTGAACGTTCCCAAATATTTAAAATTTCATCATCCGACATGCTATGGGAATCAATACCTACTTCATAAAGTGCAATACGCGCTTGACCCAAGTCCGTTGTGCTCCCTGATTCAGTCCTTATTGTATGGTCTTCTTCTGGAGCTTGGGGGTCTGGCGATACTTTAGAAGGTTCTGTACTAGTAGTCGCTTGACTTGTTGATTGTTGTGGTTTTTCTGATTTGGGCTGCTCTGTACTTGCATTACTTTTTGAGGTTGCTGTATCTGATTTTTCTGTACTTTCTTTACTTTTTACTACCGCCGTACTGGAATCCTTTTGCGATTGATTTTTTGTTTCCTTCTTTTCACATCCGGCTAAACCAAATGCACTGACAACGATTAGAGTTAATACTGATATTTTTTTCATGGTTTTCTCCTACTTAATCGCAAATACAGGGCGACCTGCATTCCAATCCATCGCATCTTGACTAGGACGTCCCCATAATTCACGTAAAGTCGTCTTTCCTGACGGATAGAATAATTTGCCATAAGGATCGTTAATACTTACTCGCCCACTTGCACTATCATAGTCAGAAACGACCACAGCATGTCCGATACCCACATTAATATAGAAGATGAGAGGATATCCTGCTCTCAGCAAAGTTTCTGCACGGTTGATATTACCAATAACTTCTACACTACGACCATAAGCTTTGGCTGTATTGATTAAATCCTTACCCGAGAGCCCAAAGCTCTCATGACTTATCGCATTCGCTTTTTTAGCAACAATTCCTGGATCAACATTCTGTCCATAACTGCCACGTAAAATCATTGCTAAACTCGTAGGTACACACCCAGAGATCCCTACATTAGATCCATTTAATCTATTATTCTTCCATCTTGCATCAAGCTGAGAATAATAGACTGGTTGATTAGCATAAGGTTGAGGTGCCGCAGGAAGCTTCTGATTATTCACCACAACACTATAGAAGCGATAAAGAAATGCTGCCATCTCTCCACGTGTGATATCCGCTTCTGGTTTAAATGATGTAGCTGTATAACCAGTTGTTATCCCTTTGGAACTTAGCCATCCGATATCATTTTTAAACATGTGATTTTTAACATCCCAGAATTTTAGATTGTATTTGGCAGAAGAAGAGGCTTTTCCTGACACTTTTGCCATCCTATGCAGAAAGGCCGCCATTTGTCCACGTGTCACTCTGCCATTAGGATTATAGTGAGGCGCTGTACCATTAGAGACGGTCGTAGCTGTTAACCAAAGGATTTGGTTTTTATATTGTTTAACATCGGTATAAACATTGAAAGGTGCTTTATAACCCGGTGCTCCTGCGAGGCGGTGTAGAAATACCGCCATTTCTCCACGTGTTACTTTTGCATTAGGGTTATAAGTAGTTGGTGTATAACCTGTTGTAATACCACGTCCATAAATCCATTTAATATTATTCTTGAATATTGACTGTGAGATATCTCTAAAAGGAAGCCCTGAATTTTTTACTGGTAATTGTTTAAGGGTAATACCAACTCTAGGGAGATCTTTCCGTGAAAAGTATTCTTGAGCAACTCCATCCTTGCTCCCTTCGTTCTCCACAACATTTTTTTCTACCGGCTTTTCAGTTGTGCTTTCTGGAGTAGTCGTTGTTTCTTCCATTTCTTTGTCTGAAGGTTCCACGCTTTGATTGACACTTTCAGAAATACTTTCTTCAAGAGAGCTTTCAGGAATAGCGCTATTTTCAGAACTATCATCTGAACTAGTTACAGCCTCTTCCTCTTCTTGCGACGCACTCGGCATTTGAGTACTACTGTCTTCATTTGTTGCTATAAATTCACTGGCACCTGCTAAGGTTCCTTGTGTAGACGATAAAACTAAAGCACTAAGCATAAGTATTTTTTTATATTTTTTCACAAATATTATCCCTTTTTTCCTAAATTCCTAATACACCCTTAACAAAAAGCATCTCCCTGTATTGCTTATATTCGTTCTAAACTACAGCTGACGCTACGCTCTCTTCCAAGTACGTAGTCCTTGATTTGATTATATCATATCAAGGTGCAGAACTTTCCATTCTTTTACTCTCACACTCAAAAAAAGCCTCTTCCAATATAAGAGACCAATATTATTATAAAAATGCAAAAAAAAAACATATTGAGTGAACTACCGAAATTGGACTCTCGGTAGACAGAGCTAGACTAAGCAGTGCTACTCAACGTTCATACGTCAACTCAAACACAGCGCCATCATCATAACACTCAATAAGTAATCTTATATAATATTTAAATCCGAACTCTCTTAAACAAGCTCGATGATTGCCATAGGGGCAGCATCACCACGACGTGGTTCAACTTTCAAGATACGAGTGTAACCACCGTTACGGCCTTCGTAGCGTTTAGCAATATCGTCGAACAATTTTTGAAGTGCAGTTGGGAAAGTTTCAGTTTCTTCGTTGAAATCTTTAATAGCGATTTCGTTACGAACGTAAGCTGCTGCTTGACGACGAGCGTGCAAGTCACCACGTTTACCAAGAGTGATCATCTTTTCAACTGTTTTACGGATTTCTTTAGCACGAGCTTCAGTTGTAACGATAGTTTCGTTGATGATAAGATCAGTTGTCAAATCACGAAGCATAGCTTTACGTTGTGAAGATGTGCGTCCAAGTTTACGGTAACCCATTTTTTTCCTCCTGTATTATTTTCGTTTTTTGAGCTCCAAGCCCAAGTCAGTCAATTTAACCTTGACTTCTTCTACTGATTTGTGACCGAGGTTTTTGACTTTAATCATGTCAGCTTCACTCATTTCCACAATATCAGCTACGGTATTGATTCCAGCGCGTTTCAAACCATTGTAAGCACGAACTGAGAAGTCCATTTCTTCGATAATTTTATCGAGGACACGTTCTGTTTTAACTTCTTCTTTGGCCACGAGAGTTTCAGATTCTGAAGCTGTTTCTGACAAGTCAACAAACAAGTTCAAGTGATCTGTCAAAATCTTCGCAGAGAGAGACAAAGCATCATCAGCAACGATTGTGCCGTTTGTAGTGATTTCCAAAGTCAACTTATCGTAAGATGCATCACCACCTACACGAGCTGGTTCTACTTGATAGTTAACTTTGCTAACTGGTGTGTAAATTGAGTCCACAGCAATTGTACCGATAGGTGCACCTTCGACTTTGTTTTCGTCAGCAGGAACATATCCGTAACCTTTATTTACTGTCATCACAGCACGCATAGAATGACCTTCTGCGATAGAGAAAAGATAATGGTCTTTATTGACAATTTCGATATCACTATCTGTCAAAATGTCACCTGCTGTTACTGTCATTGGTCCAGTAACGTCAAGCTCAATTTGTTTTTCATTTTCAACGTAAGATTTAATCGCAAGTCCTTTAATAGCAAGGATAATTTGGACTACATCTTCACGTACACCAGGGATAGTTGCGAATTCATGTTGAACTCCCTCAATTTGAATTGAAGTAACAGCAGACCCAGGCAATGAAGACAAGAGAACGCGACGTAAAGAATTACCTAAAGTTGTACCATATCCACGTTCAAGTGGTTCTACTACAAACTTACCGTAAAATTCTGTTTCGTCAAATTTAATAATTTTTGGTTTTTCAAACTCAATCATGTATAGTCTCCTCTAAAAGAAAAGTAAAGTGATTTTGCAACTCACTAACGATTATACACGACGACGTTTTGGAGGACGTGCACCATTGTGAGGTACAGGAGTCACATCACTAATAGAAGTTACGTTAAGACCAGCAGCCGCGAGTGCACGGATTGCAGATTCACGACCTGAACCAGGACCTTTAACTGTAACAGATACTGTTTTCAACCCTTGTTCTTGAGCAGCTTTAGCAGCAGCTTCAGATGCCATTTGTGCAGCGAATGGTGTAGATTTTTTAGAACCTTTGAAACCAAGAGAACCTGCAGATGACCAAGCAAGAGCGTTACCATGAACGTCAGTAATCATAATGATAGTGTTGTTAAAAGTTGATTGAATGTGGGCGATACCAGTTTCAATATTCTTTTTCACACGACGTTTACGAGTAATTTTTGCCATTTTAACTCCTTTCTAGATTATTTTTTCTTACCAGCGATAGCTTTAGCAGGACCCTTACGAGTACGTGCATTGTTTTTTGTGTTTTGTCCACGTGTAGGAAGTCCACGACGGTGACGCATACCACGGTAGCTACCAATTTCCATTAAGCGTTTGATGTTGAGGTTTACTTCACGACGAAGATCTCCTTCGAGTTTCAAGCCGTCAAGTTCACGACGAATTGCGTCTTCTTGATCAGATGTAAGATCTTTAGTACGTACATCTTCTGAAACACCTGCAGCAGCAAGCACTTTTTTAGCAGTTTGAAGTCCAACACCGTAAACGTATGTCAAAGAAATAACAATACGTTTTTCGTTTGGAATATCAACTCCAGCAAAACGAGCCATAATTTAATAGTTCCTTTCTATCCCTGACGTTGTTTATGTTTTGGATTTACAGGGCAAATTACCATAACACGACCGTTACGACGAATTACTTTACAGTATTCGCAGATTGGTTTAACTGATGGTCTTACTTTCATTGTGTCTTCCTTTCTATGGTTACTGTGCTTTCGCACTCAATGAATGTCCAGGTTATTTAAAACGGTAGGTAATGCGTCCACGTGTCAAATCATATGGTGACATTTCCACTTGCACGCGGTCGCCAGGCAGGATACGGATATAATTCTTACGAATTTTTCCAGAAATCGTCGCCAAAACTTTGTGACCATTTTCAAGTTCAACAGTGAACATCGCATTCGGCATAGTATCTACTACTCTACCTTCAATTTCGATAACATCATCTTTTGCCAAGCAAAAGTACCTCCTTAAAAATCCCCGAAAGATACAAGTGTATCTAAAAAGTCGGACTGATATATTATAGCACACTAGTGAACAAATGACAAGCCCTCTCCTTATTTTTTTCCTTTATTTTTCTTTCTTCTTTAATATTAACTGGTTGACTTTTAACAAGCAGCGTGTTATTATTAACCAGTAAACGAAAGGAGAGGGTTATGCATACAAATTTAGAAAATCAAATTGATCAATTCTTATCACAAGTCATGCAATTCGCTGAAAATAAGCACGAAATTCTTCTCGGGAAGTGCCAGAGTGTTATCAAATTAACGTCCACTCAAGAACACCTCCTGATGCTCCTGAATGGAGAACCTACAACTAATGCTCGGATGGCAGAAACTCTCTCAGTTTCCCCTGCTGCCATCACCAAAGCTTTAAAAAAATTACAGGATTTAGAACTTATATCGCCTACGAAAAGTAAGACTGATGAACGTGTTGTTTTATGGAATTTAACTAAAAAAGCACTTCCTATTGCGCGCGAGCACGCTGCACATCACGAGGCAACACTAGACAGTTACCAGCAACTTACGCAGAAATATACAGAAGATGAACAAAAAGTAATCCAAGACTTTCTTCATCAACTCAGTGAAAAATTTAAGTAGTTTAGAAAGTAAATAAAAAATTATGTCTTATATTGATGTTCAAAATGTAAGCTTTTATTATGATAATAACCCTGTTTTAGAGGATGTGAGTTACTCTGTTAACCCGGGGGAATTCGTAACTTTGACCGGAGAAAACGGAGCTGCAAAGTCAACGTTAATCAAAATAACGCTCGGGATTTTGAAACCTAAGTCTGGTAAAGTTATCATTGCACGCCATGACATACAGAATCGGCGTTTACGTATTGCCTACGTTCCACAGCAAATCTCAAGCTTCAATGCGGGTTTTCCCTCAACTGTTCATGAATTTGTTCGATCTGGCCGTTACCCACGCAAAGGTTGGTTCCGCAAGCTTAATGCTCATGATGAAGAACATGTAGAAGCTGCCCTTAATGCTGTAGGTATGTGGGACTTCCGTCATAAAAAGATTGGAGAACTTTCTGGTGGACAAAAGCAACGTATCATCATTGCGCGTACTTTTGCTTCTGACCCCGATGTTTTTGTACTGGATGAACCAACTGTCGGAATGGATGATGTGACCACAGAAGCCTTTTATGAGCTCATGGCTCATGCTGCACATGAGCATGGCAAAAGTGTTCTCATGGTTACGCATGACCCCGATTCTGTTAAAAAATATATGGACCGAAATATTCACCTTGCTCGAGACAAAAACGGTAAATTTGAATGCTTTGAAGTTCATGGTAATCCTAATATAAAAAAGAAAAGAGAGGTAAAAATTAATGCTTGAAATCCTCTCTTATGACTTTATGCGCAACGCATTACTAGCAACAACGGCCATCTCAATTTTTGCACCACTCCTCGGAGTTTTCCTTGTTCTGCGCCGACAATCTTTACTCTCTGATACTCTCTCACATGTTTCTCTAGCAGGTGTAGCATTTGGTATCCTCTTTAGTTTAAATCCTACATGGACAACTTTAATTGTCGTCATTATTGCCGCTATCTTTATGGAATTTCTCCGCACTGTCTATAAAAATTACCTTGAGCTCGCAACTGCTATTTTAATGTCAGCTGGTCTTGCGTTAGCCATGTTTATTATCAATGTAGCAGGCAGTAAGACCAGTATCAGCATCGACCAATACCTTTTTGGCTCAATTGTAACTATCACTTCCCCGCAGGTTGTGATGCTCTACATCATTGCTCTGATTGTTCTTGCAGGTTTTATCTTCTTCCTCCGTCCACTTTATGTGATGACTTTTGATGAAGATACGGCCTTGGTAGATGGTCTTCCTGTCCGGGCCATGTCAATGATTTTTAATATTGTTACGGGTTTGGCGATTGCATTGATGATTCCAGCCTGTGGCGCCCTACTGGTTTCCGCAATTATGGTTTTACCTGCTAGTGTTTCTATGCTTATCGGAAAATCCTTTAAGACAGTACTAATCTGGTCAGTCATTATTGGCTTTATTGGTATGAACAGTGGATTGATAATTTCCTACTACTTCAATGCACCTGCAAGTTCTGCAATTACCTTAATCTTTGTTGCACTCTTTTTAATCGTTTCCTTATTAAAACGTCTTTTCCGGAGATAGGTACACAAAGAAAAAACACTGAAGTGATCTTCAGTGTTTTTTTGTTTTTAGCCAAGAACAGCTTGAATATCTTCTGTTACTTTCTCCATTGCTTGTCCACCATCAATAGACTTAACTAAACCAAGTTCTGTATAGTGTTCCAAGATAGGTGCTGATTCTTTAATGTTAACTTCCAAACGGTTTTTGACTGTTTCTGGGGCATCATCGGCACGTTGATAAAGATCGTGTCCACCACATACGTCACATGTGCCTTCAACTTTTGTAGGTTTGAACAGTTTGTGATAAGTTGCACCACATGTGCGGCAGATATATCGTCCACTTAAACGTTCGACCAAGATATCTGGATTTACTTCAATATTGATTACAGTATCAAGTTTAATTCCAAGTTCTACCAACATCTTGTCCAATGCTTTTGCTTGATCATACGTACGTGGATAACCATCAAGTAAGAATCCTGAAGCTTTGATGTCGTCTTGTGCCAAACGTTCTTTGACAATACCGTTTGTTACTTCATCTGGAACCAAAGCTCCTTTGTCGATATAAGATTTAGCAAGTTTGCCCATCTCTGTTTCGTTTTTCATTGCTGCACGGAACATATCTCCTGTAGAGATGTGTTTAACCCCGTAATTTTTAACGATAAATTCTGCCTGAGTACCTTTACCTGCACCTGGCAATCCCATGATTAACAAGTTCATTTTTTTCTCCCGTTTTCTTTTTACAAGTTTTACTATTGATGCTGCAACTCTTATCTGTGAGAATACAGACAACATAATATGAATTATACCTTAATATTTTACCGCATTTCTTACGATAAATAAAGAAAAACCTTGCCAAAGCAAGATTTTTTTAGCTTTCAATTGGATTATCCATAAATCCTTTATAATTTTTCTTGTAAAGATAACCTTCAAGTTGTTTAACAGCTTGAATAGCAACTTGGATCAAGATCAAGAGCGATGTCCCTCCCAAGGCAACGATTTTTGGCAATCCCCAAATGTTTTGGGCAACGATTGGAAGAATCGAAATAAAGCCTAGGAAAAGAGCTCCGACTGTTGCCAGGCGCATAAGTAGTCCTGAAACATATTTTTCAGTCCCTTTACCTGGACGAACCGATGGGATATATGAACCTTGTTTTTGTAGATTTTCTGCCATCTTTTCTGGATTAACTTGTACGAATGAGTAAAAGAAGGTAAAGAGTACAATCAATAAGCCATAAAGTAACATCCCAGTCCATGTATTATAAGAAAGGGCTGATTGTAAGCTATTTAGCCAGCTAACATTGTTACCTTGAGCACGTTGTAAGAATTGTAAAATCGTAGCTGGAGCTGTTGTGATAGAACCTGCAAAGATTACTGGTATAACACCTGCTGGGTTTACACGAAGTGGCAAGTATGAACTTGTCGGCGCACCTTGTGTCAGCTTAGTGTATTGAATTGGAACCTTACGTTCTGCTTGTTGTACAAATGTTGTGAAGTAAATAATCAATGCTGAAGAAACAACCAGAATAGCGACCATTACCCATGACATTGGAATTTGACTCGGACGGACATTTACGAACCACTCTGTATAGACTTCGTGAATTGCGCTTGGGATACCTGAAACAATACCTGCAAAGATAATAACAGAAATACCAGAACCAAATCCTTTTTCATTGATTTGTTCACCCATCCATGTCACTACCATTGATCCTGTTGTCAAAATGACACCAATCATTAAATAAGTTTGCCAGTTAGGATTTTGTACGATATTTGCCGAACTCATAGCTTGGAAACCGGCGGTAATACCAATAGATTGAGCCATAGCCAAAACTAGAGTAATATAACGTGTGGCTTGATTAAGCTTGCGTCGTCCTATTTCCCCCTGCTTTGACCATTCTACAAACTTCGGCAAAATATCCATTTGTAAAAGTTGAACAATAATTGATGCTGTGATGTAAGGTGATACCCCCATGGCAAACAATGAGTAGTTTTGCATGGCATTACCAGATACCAAGTTCATCATGTTCAAGAACGGTAAATCACTCAGGGCATTCAAGTTTTCAACATTGATCCCCGGTACTGTGATATGCGCACCTAATCGAAAGACAAACAGAATAAAGATGGTAAAGATAATCCGTGCTCTTACATCTTTTATTTTGAAAGCTTCCTTTAGAGTTTTGAAAAACATAATTTCCCTCTAAACTTTCTTAAATATTAACCCTATAAAATAAGCGGTTGAAAATCAACCGCCAATTGAATTATTTTGCTTCAAGAAGTTCTACAGAACCACCAGCAGCTTCAATAGCAGCTTTCGCAGCAGAAGATGCTTTAGCAACGTTAACCTTAAGGTTTTTAACTGTCAATTCGCCGTTAGCAAGAACTTTGATACCAGATTTAACATCTTTGATGATTTTAGCAGCTACAAGAGTTTCAGCTGTAACTTCAGCACCATCACCAAGACGGTTCAAAGTATCAAGGTTTACGATTGCGTATTCTTTACGGTTTACGTTAGTAAAGCCGCGTTTTGGAAGACGACGGAACAATTCTGTTTGTCCACCTTCAAAACCAGGACGTACGCCACCACCTGAACGTGATTTTTGACCTTTTTGTCCACGACCAGATGTTTTACCGTTACCAGATGAAGTACCACGACCTACACGGTTGCGTACTTTACGGCTGCCTTCAGCAGCTTTCATTTCATGAAGTTTCATGTTTTCTCCTTATTTTGTACAATGCTGCCGCCTCGCTCCACTCTAAGGAAGGATGGAGTTCAACTCGCCTGTACTTTTGTAATTTTTGGCTTTTAAACCTTTTCCATTTTACTAAAATTACTCTGAAAAAGCAAATCATTCCATAGCTCTTTCTTTTTCAAAATAAAAATAAAAAAGAGTATGTCTTTCATACCCTTTTTCTTTTATTTTGCTGGAACTTCAATTTTTCCTGAAACAATATCAGCTTTGGCTGCTTCAACTGCTTTCCAAGCCTCATCTGAAGCATTGTCTCGCGCAAGTGTTACACCGCCATTAGAAAGATCATACTTAAGATTTTCGCCACCAGGGAATTTTCCTTTTTCTGTTCTATTGGCAATATCCTTCACTGCATTTCCAACTTCTTTAACCGTTGAAACAAGAACAAAGTTTGATTTTTTACCGTCTTTTGATGTATAACCACCTAAGTATTCTTGGTCTTGGTCAACCCCAACAACCCAGACTTTGTCTTCTTCTTTTCGAGTTTCGTTCAAATTTTTAGCTTCTGTAAATAAGCCTGTACCGACGCTCCCTGCTGCTTGATAAATCACATCCGCACCACTCGCGTACATTGCAGAAGCCATTGTTTTGCCTTTGCCGGCGTCTGTGAAAGATTGCGCATATTGGACATCTACTTTTATATCTGGTGATACTGATTTTGCACCTGCTGTAAACCCTGATTCAAAAGCGGCAAGCACGTCTGACTTGATTCCACCAATAAAGCCAACATGATTTGTTTTACTTGTTTTTGCTGCTGCAACACCTGCAAGGTAAGCTGACTGTTGGTCAGCAAAAGTTGCAGAAACTACGTTATCTTTACCTTCAATTACAGAATCGATAACAGCAAATTTTGTATCAGGATTGTTTTGTGCAGCTTGAGAAGTTGCTTCGTGCAAGACAAAGCCAATACTGAACACGAGATCATAACCACCTGAAACGGCCGAATTAAAGTTGGAAGTAAATTCAGCGGGAGAGTTAGATTGGAAGTAGTTAATTCCTTTTCCTTTTGAAAGCCCGTTATCTTTCCCCCAGGCTTGAAGTCCTTCCCAAGCAGATTGATTAAATGAGCGATCATCAACCCCATCATTACCTAAAACTAAGGCTGCATTAAGGTCTGTTTTTCCTTGCGATCTTTCTGTATTGCGTCCTCCACAGCCTGCAAGTACAATTACTGATGCAAGTGCCACTGTCGCAAGTGCAAAAATTCGTTTGTTCATTCTTCTCTTCCTTTCACATTTAAAAACAATTATACCTTAAAATTTAATGTACATTTTTACTTATTTAATTCGACATCTTGAAAATTTTTACAATTTTCTCAGAAAAAAAGTCCAGATAATCTGAACTTTTTTAATTATTATTTAACTTCTTCAATTGTTACCAAGTGTGAAATTGAATTAGCCATGCCGCGAAGTGCTGCATTGTCTTCTTTCACAACTGATGAACCAAGTTTACCAAGGCCAAGTGCAACAACAGTTTTACGTTGTGCAGGGATACGGCCGATTGGTGATTTTACCAATGTAATTTTGATTTGAGCCATGATATCCTCCTTATGCCAAATCGCTTACTGATTTGCCGCGGAGTTCCGCAACTTCTTCAGCGCGTTTCAATTGTTGCAAACCTTCAACTGTTGCACGAACAACGTTGATTGCTGTGTTTGAACCTAATGATTTAGATGTTACGTCAGCAACACCTGCGAGTTCGAGGACGGCACGAACGGCACCACCTGCGGCAACTCCAGAACCTTCTACAGCTGGTTTGATAAGGATTTTACCACCGCCGAATACACCAAGTACTTCGTGAGGTACAGTAGTTCCTACCATAGGAACTGTTACGATGTTTTTCTTAGCTGCTTCGATAGCTTTACGGATTGCTTCTGGAACTTCTTGAGCTTTACCAGTACCAAAACCTACGCGACCGTTACGGTCACCAACTACAACAAGTGCAGCAAAGCGGAGACGACGTCCACCTTTAACAACTTTAGTAACGCGGTTAATTCCAACAACGCGTTCTTCGAATTCTTTAACTTCTTCGTTTCTAGCCATTTTAATGATTACCCCTTTCCTTAGAATTTCAATCCAGCTTCACGTGCAGCTTCTGCAAGTGCTTGGATACGTCCGTGATAGAGATAACCACCGCGGTCAAATACAACTGCTTCAATACCTTTAGCTTTAGCAGCTTCTGCAACAAGTTTACCAACTTCAGCAGCTTGTTCTGTTTTAGTACCAGTCAATTTGAGTGATGATGCAGATGCAAGTGTTACAGCCGCTTCGTCATCAATAACTTGTGCATAAATGTTTGTGTTTGAACGGAAAACGTTCAAACGTGGAGTCTCAGCAGTACCTGAGATTTTTCCGCGAACGCGAATGTGGCGTTTTTGACGGAGTTTGTTTTTATCTGGTTTAGAAATCACAATTCTACCTCTTTAAATATTTTATATTTCGATAGTTTCTGCCATCGATTTTCTTACAAAAAATGCAAGCGGGAAGTTTCTGTATTTACAGAATTTTGGCAAACTTAAATTCACCAAATGACGGATCATAATCTCAAAAAGATTATTTACCAGTTTTACCTTCTTTACGACGTACGAATTCGCCAACGTAACGAATACCTTTACCTTTGTAAGGCTCTGGTGAACGACGGCTACGGATGTAAGCAGCTGTTTGACCAACTACTTCTTTGTCTGAACCTGATACGTTGATGTGTGTAGCATCTGGAACTTCAAAAGTGATTCCTGCTGGTGCTTCGATTTCATCTGGGTGAGATTTACCTACAGCCAATACAAGTTTTGAACCTTGAAGTTGTGCACGGTAACCAACCCCGATCATTTCGAGTTCTTTACGGAAACCTTCGCTAACACCAACAACCATATTGTTGAAGTTTGCACGTGTAGTTCCGTGAATTGTTTTCATTTCTTTAGAATCATCTGGACGTTTGAATGTTACTTCAGAACCATTGATTTCCATTGTGATAGCTTCTGCAAATGTACGAGTCAATTCGCCTTTAGGGCCTTTAACTGTTACTGTTGCGCCGTTTTGTTCAACTGTTACACCAGCTGGCAAAACAACGATTTTATTACCAATACGTGACATGTTTTTTTACCTTTTCTGTTAAATTATCAAGAGTATTTCTACTGCCTGTTTTCACAATTATTGTACTTTTCTGCTTAGAGGTAAGAGATTACCAGATGTAAGCGAGAACTTCACCACCGATGTTCTTAGAACGTGCAGCTTTGTCAGTTACAACGCCTTCAGAAGTTGAGATGATTGCTGTACCAAGTCCGTTAAGTACGCGTGGTACTTCGTCAGATTTAACGTAAACACGAAGACCTGGTTTAGAGATACGTTTCAAGTTAGTGATAACTTTTTCATTGTTTTTTCCGTATTTCAAGAATACACGGATCACACCTTGTTTGTTATCTTCAACGTATTCAACGTCTTTCACATAACCTTCAGCTTTGAGGATTTCTGCGATTTCACGTTTGATTTTTGAAGCAGGTGCTTCAACAACTTCGAAACGACGCATATTTCCGTTACGGATACGTGTGAGGAAGTCTGCAATTGGGTCTGTCATTACCATAATGTAATTTCTCCTTATTTGTAGTTTGGGTTTGTTCAATCCCACTTTCAAATTAATGAGGTCTTTTTAAAAAGACCGAACTTATATAGTTTATCAAATTATTTCTATCGTGTCAATAGGCTCGGGTGTTTCTTCCTCTATTTAATTTTAGATAAATAGAAAAACAGCTACTGAAATATAGCTGTGTTTTTTCTAAGTGACATTTTTTTGACTAAAGACTTATTTTTCTCTCTTCGCTTTTTCCTGAAGAACCGAGGTTTTGGAAAAAGAAAATATTTGAAAGACAAGGAAACTTAATAAGAGACAGATAATAAGAATTTCCATCCTCTATTCTCCCTCTTCTTTTTGCTTCTGCATGGTATTTAAAGCCTCTTCCCAGGTGGGTATTGAAAAACCAATAGCTTTTGTGTTCTTTAAACTCAGTGTTGAGTTGTAGGGGCGTTCTACCTTTGATGCAAGCTCAGCCGTAGTAAGAGGCACAATCTTAACATCATCATCTCGCAAGATATATGATGCAAATTCAAACCAGGAAAGGTTTTTTGTTTCAGCTTTTGCGTTAGACAGATGGTAAATACCGTATTCTGGTTTATGCTGCACCAAGTATGTCATGAAATCAACTAACGTCCTCGTCCACGTTGGGCAACCAAATTGATCATTGACCACCTTAATTACCCGATTATTTTTATTTTTGGCTTTATTTCTTATAGTAGAGACAAAATTATTTCCATATCTCCCAAAAAGCCAGCTTGTTCGAATGATGTAATATTTTGTTATGTATTTCTTAACAGCATTTTCACCCAACATTTTTGTATAACCATAGTACGTTTGCGGTTGTGGGATATCGTCTACTTCCCATTCTTCCCCAAGAGCTAAGTCGCCACTGAAGACATAATCGGTAGAAACATAAAGTAATGTAGCACCTATCTTCTCAGCAGCTTTGGCAACATTTTTTGTACCAAAAGCATTAACCTGTTCAGCTAAATGTTGCTCTTCTTGCTCTGCTCTTTCAACTGCAGTATAACCAGCACAAAGATAAATAACTTTTGGTTGATGGAGGGAAAAATAAGTATCAACTTCAGCTTTATCCGTGATATCAAGCTCTTGAGAGCCTGTAGCCAAATAAGGTATTTTTTCTGCATCGAGCTGTATGCAAAGTTCCTGTCCCAACAACCCATTCTTTCCTATGACTAGATTCATTCTTGACTTTCTAGAGACTGAATTACCTCACGCAACTGTTTGACAGAATTTTTAAAAGCTTTCCGTTCATATGCATCAATATTTAATTCGATAATTTCTCTCACACCGGTTTGGTTTACGACTGATGGTACACCAGTAAAGATACCTTCTTCACCATATTGGCCTTCTAAGTATGATGAAACGGGAAGTACTGCTTGTTCATTATTAAGAATAGCTTTTACTATTCTTGCTGTACTCATACCGATACCATAATAAGTTGCCTTTTTACGGTCAATAATTTCATAAGCTGCATTTTTAACCTTATCTGAAAGAGTTTGTAAATCTGAAACTTCTAATCGGTTATTTTGCACGATAAATTCAAGAATGGGTTTACCACCAACTGTCGTATGCGACCATACTGCAACTTCTGAATCCCCGTGTTCACCAATAATATAACCGTGAATACTCCGAGGATCTATCTCAAGTTTTGATGCGAGTTCTTTACGAAAACGGGTCGTATCTAAGGTTGTCCCTGTTCCGACAACTCGAGAAGCTGGTAAACCCGAAGCTTTCCATGCACAGTAGGTCAGAACATCTACAGGATTAGAAGCAATAACAAAGACCCCATCAAAGCCAGCTTTCATTACCTCACCCACAATAGATTGCATTATTTTAGCATTGGTATCTACGAGTTCTAAGCGTGTTTGTCCTGGTTTTTGATTAATCCCCGCTGTAATGACAACAACATTTGCATCTTTACATTCTTCATAGCCACCAGATTTAACATTTACATTTTCTTGTCCCCAAGCAATTCCATCAAGGAGGTCCAGAGCTTCGCCCTCAGCTTTTTCCTGATTCACATCAATAAGGACAAGGTCATTAACAATTCCTTGATTAATCATTGAGTAAGCAATGCTTGTACCTACAAATCCTGTTCCGACAACGACGACTTTTCTATTTGTTACTTGCATATTTACACTTCCTTCTGTATTATTTCTCTATCTCTATATTAATCCTTAATTTGACATTTGTAAAATGAATTAATTTAATAAATAACATTATTTTTTTTAATTAAAATGACGTTTATACTGAGGCTGAAAAATACTACGTGTCCGATAATACCTGGGTGCAAACTGCCTTATGTTTTCGGAGTGATAACCCACTAAAAATTTGTTATGATCAACAATCAGAGGCGTCTGTAATACATCAACATTCTTGCTGAGATAAACTACCGCCTCATTAAAATGCATCTGTTGAATCTGAAGAATTTTATGGTGAAGCTCCTCCGTACAACGCTTTGTAGACTTCACTATATCGTCAACACCATTTTCGGTTAAACGAAGCATGTAAGATAAGTCTCTACAACTCACACAATCTATTGCATATTTTTGATAAGGAATATGGTGTGCATTTAGCCAATTTATCGCTTTTCTACTGGATAAACAAGAGTTACGATAATAAATAGTAATCATTTTTTCTCCTTTGTAAAGACTATGTTTTTCCATAAACATTGTAGAGCTTTCTTATTGATTTGTAAAATGAATCTATTTAATTCTATAGATTAATAAATATAATCAATACTCGGATATATTCATTAATATATATAATCATATACATAAAAAAGATTCATTTCATCTATCACTGCCTTTGTAGTATAATGAAGGCATAGTTAATCACCCAATCAATTTAAAACATATTGAAAAGAGGAGCGACTTCAAAGTCCACTACCAAAAAAAATTATGACAAAAATGATTACAATTCTCTTTTCAATCTGTTAAAATTTGATTTTAGAGCAGTACTAATTGTACTGCTTTTTTTATAAAAAAAAGGAATAAATGCCTTTTATTACACTTCATAATCCAATACTTCTGCGATATGAATGATATCGGTACTTATTTTTCGTAGATTATTAAGAATCCGTATATCGTTAAAATCTGATCGCAGTAAATCTCTATTGATTTGAGTAAGGTTAATGATATCCTGTTCTAACCTTTTAACCTCTTGGAGTATACATTTTTCCTCCTGATATTTTTTATCTTTAAAGAATGTAAAAACTTGGTCGAGCATCCTCTCTATTTGTGGGACGATAGACTCCATGACCAACTTAATGGCCAATTCATTTTTTTCCTTATCCACTTCCTCTTCTGAATAATCGTACCTCTTAAGTGTCAATGCGATATCTTTTATATATGACTCAATCTGAGACAAATAATTTATAATTTTATAGGCCATTCCAACAGAAATAGCATATTTATCCTTTAACTCAACTGTATTAAGATTGACAAGTGCACGGTTAATTTCTTTTATTAAGTAATTAACCAAATCTTCGTGTGGAAGAACTGCGTCATCTTTTTCCCTAGATTGAACATTTGTCACTACGACAAAATCCTCCTGTACGAGCTCGAAAGTTCTTTGAACTTCTTTGAGAATATGCTCTACTTCAATTTCCGGCGTATGGAGTAATCGTCGATCAATAAATTTTAGTTTGAGCTGCATGATATCGTCTGCTGTCTTTCTTACACTCTTTTCAGCTAGCTGAATAATAAACCTCGAGAGGGGCAATAAAATAAAAAGTGTTGCGACATTAAAAACAATATGCGCATAAACAAGCTGGAGTGCTATATTTTCAGAAGTGTTTTGAATAAGATTGACAAAGCCGAAGGGTAAAATAGTCAAAACTGTAAAGATAAAAGCCCCAATGACATTAAACCAAACATGAACCATCGCAGCTTGTTTGGCTGTTTTATTTCCCCGAAGTGATGCGAGGAGAGTTGTCACCACAGTTCCCACATTAAAACCATATAGAATAAATATAGCTTGATGTAAATCAATTACAATTCCTGCAGCAACCATTGTCAGTAAAATACCTACTGAAGCAGTAGAGCTTTGAATCAAAGCTGTAACAGCAAAACCAACCAATAAACCCACAAGTGGCATTTGCGTATGGGTAAATAGTCCCGCCATAAGAGGCGCTTCTCTTAGAGGAACCATAGAAGCACTCATTAGATTTAGTCCTAAAAATAAGAGTCCAAATCCTAGCAAAATCATCCCCATATGATTGAAAGCTTTTCTTTTCATAAACAGTGTAGCTATCGTGCCTATAAAAATAACAAAGGGAACAATATCTTGAATATTAAATGTAAATAAAATCCCTGTTAAGGTGGTACCCGCATTAGCACCCATAATAATGCCAGCGGCCTGACTCAAATTCATCAAGGAAGAATCAATAAAGCCTAAAACCATAACTGTTGTTGCAGTCGAACTCTGTATGACAGCTGTAATGCTAAATCCTAAAAATGCGCTTATCCATTTATTACGTGTCAGACGCTGCAATATTTTTTTCATTTGAGAACCGGCAATCAAATTTAAACCATCACTCATTAAGCTCATACCATATAAGAAAAGCCCTAAACCGCCTAATAAGAAAAAGATATCGTAGATGGTCATTATAAAATCTCCAGTTCTAATTTATACTTCTAAATATTTTTACTTATATTTTAAGTATATCTTATTTTAATTTCATTAAGAAATAATATTGTAACGTTTTTAAATTTAGAAAATAAAAAAACTTTCTCAAATGAGAAAGTATTTTTATATGTTAGAACCACAATCCCCCGTGGAGATTGCATGGGCAATAAGCTAAGCTTCTGAAATGCCCTTTTATATTAATTTCAAATTACCAAGATGCTTTCTTAACGCCTGGAAGTTGACCTTTATAAGCCAATTCACGAAGACAGATACGGCAAAGTTTAAATTTGCGGTAAACTGAATGTGGGCGTCCGCAGCGTTCGCAACGAGTGTAGGCTTGCGTTGAGAATTTTGCAGGGCGTTGGTTTTTAACAACCATAGATTTCTTAGCCATTAGTTATTCTCCTATCCTATTATTTAGCAAACGGCATGCCAAGTTTAGCAAGCAATTCATGTGATTCTTCGTCAGTATTCGCAGTTGTTACGATAACAACATCCAAACCACGTACTTTATCAACATCATCGTATGAGATTTCTGGGAAGATCAATTGTTCTTTCACACCAAGTGTGTAGTTTCCGCGTCCATCAAACGCTTTGTTTGATACACCGTGGAAGTCACGTACACGTGGAAGAGAAACAGTTACGAGTTTATCCAAAAATTCGTACATGCGTTCGCCACGAAGAGTTACTTTCGCACCGATAGCTTGACCTTCACGAAGACGGAAAGCCGCGATTGATTTTTTAGCTTTAGTAATCAACGGTTTTTGACCAGAGATCAAAGCCAATTCAGCAACGGCTTTGTCAAGGTTTTTAGAGTTGCTTACAGCATCCCCAACACCCATGTTAAGCACGATTTTTTCAACTTTTGGCACTGCCATGATTGAAGTGTAACCGAATTTTTCAGTCAATGCTGGTACTACTTCGTTAGAGTATTTTTCTTTTAAACGATTAGTCATATTCTTTCTCCTTCCCGTCTTAGTCTAGGACTTCGCCTGATTTTTTGTTGAAACGAACTTTTTTGCCGTCAACTTCTTTATAGCCAACACGACCAGCTACACCATTTTTATCGAGCACTTGTACGTTAGAAACGTGGATAGGTGCTTCGATTTCAAGGATAGCGCCGTTTGGATTAACAGCGTCTGGTTTTTGGTGTTTCTTCATGATAGCAACACCTTCAACGATGACTTTGTTCATTTTTGGCAAAGCTTTAATTACTTTACCTGTTGTACCGCGGTCTTTACCTGCGATAACTTTTACAGTATCTCCAGTTTTTACAAACATTTGATATTCCTTTCTTACGCCCTCGGGGCACCCTACATGTAGGGGACTATTTCTATCTATGATAGAAGTGGATTTATAAATGTGGAATAATATTCCTTATGTTGATTGACATCAATAGCAAGAGAGAATCCTACTATTACGACATCCTCTAAATTTTAGAGAACCTCAGGTGCCAAAGAAACAATCTTCATGTAACCAGCTTCGCGAAGTTCACGAGCTACTGGGCCAAAGATACGTGTTCCTTTAGGTGTTTTATCGTCACGGATAATAACTGCTGCGTTTTCGTCAAATTTGATGTAAGATCCATCAGGACGTTTAGCACCAGATTTAGTACGAACGATAACAGCTTTAACAACTTCACCTTTTTTTACAGCTCCACCAGGGGCAGCTGATTTTACTGTAGCTACGATAACATCACCAATACCAGCGAATTTACGGCTTGAACCACCAAGTACACGGATAGTCAAGATTTCTTTGGCACCAGAGTTATCTGCAACTTTCAAACGGCTTTCTGTTTGAATCATGCTTTTTTCCTCCTAGTTAGCTTAGATAATTACAGCTTCTTCAACGATTTCGATCAAGCGGAAACGTTTGTCTTTTGAAAGAGGACGAGTTTCCATGATACGTACGATATCACCAGTTTTGGCAGTATTGTTTTCGTCATGAGCTTTGTATTTTTTAGAGTAGTTAATGCGTTTACCATAGACTGGGTGGTTACGTTTAGTTTCTACGACAACTGTGATAGTTTTATCCATTTTGTCTGAAACCACGCGGCCTTGATAAACTTTACGTTGATTACGTTCCATTTATGTATTTCTCCCGATCTATTTAGTCAATTCGCGTTGCACAGTTTTAACACGTGCAATTGTTTTCTTCACTTCGTCAAGTTTCGCTGTGTTTTCGAGACGACCAGCTGCAGCTTGGAAACGAAGTTCAAACAATTCTTTTTTCAATTCAGCTTCGCGTGTAGCCAATTCGTCGATTGACAAAGCACGGAGATCCTTGAGAAGTGATTTTGTTTCGTTCAATTTCATTCTGCGTCACCTCGTTTTACAAATTTAGTCTTGACTGGAAGTTTGTGAGATGCAAGACGCAAAGCTTCACGTGCTACTTCTTCACTTACACCAGCAATTTCAAACATGATTTTACCACGTTTAACTGGTGATACCCAACCTTCAGGAGCACCTTTCCCTGAACCCATACGCACACCAATAGCTTTGGCTGTGTAAGATTTATGAGGGAAGATTTTAATCCAAACTTGACCGTTACGTTTCATGTAACGAGTCATAGCAATACGGGCTGCTTCGATTTGACGGTTAGTGATCCAGTGAGAAGTAGTCGCTTGAAGACCAAATTCACCGAATGCGATTTCTTTACCGCCTTTAGCTTCGCCACGCATTTTACCGCGGAATTCACGACGGTGTTTTACACGTTTTGGTACTAACATGGATTAATTTTCTCCTTTCACAGATTTTTTAGTTGGGAGAACTTCACCACGGTAGATCCAAACTTTAACGCCGAGTTTACCGTAAGTAGTGTCTGCTTCTTCCCAAGCATAGTCGATATCCGCACGCAATGTGTGGAGTGGAACTGTACCTTCAGAGTATCCTTCTGCACGGGCGATGTCCGCACCGTTCAAACGACCAGATACTTGAGTTTTGATACCTTTAGCTCCTGCACGCATAGCACGTTGGATAGCTTGTTTTTGAGCACGACGGAAAGCGATACGTGCTTCAAGTTGTTTAGCAATTCCTTCACCAACTAAGTGAGCATCCAAGTCAGGACGTTTGATCTCAACGATGTTGATGTGAACTTGTTTACCAGTGAGTTTGTTGAGGTCTGCACGGAGTGCATCAACGTTAGCACCAGATTTACCGATAACCATACCTGGTTTTGCAGTGTGCAAAGTAACGATTACTTTGTTTACAGCACGTTCAGTTTCAATAAGTGAAACTGAAGCATCAGCAAGTTTTGTTTGAACGAGTTGGCGAATTGCCAAATCTTCGTGAAGGTAATCCGCATATTCTTTCTCAGCATACCATTTGGCATCCCAGTCGCGAATAACGCCAACACGCATACCAATTGGATGAATTTTTTGACCCACGATTTTACCTCCTTATTCTTTCTCAGCCACTACTACTGTAATGTGGCTAGTACGTTTGTTGATTGGTGAAGCTGAACCTTTCGCACGTGGACGGAAACGTTTCATTGTTGGTCCTTCGTTGACGAAAGTTTCGCTAACTACCAAGTTAGCTTTTTCAAGACCAAAGTTGTTTTCTGCATTAGCGATAGCTGAGTTCATTACTTTAAGAACTTCTGCAGCACCTTTAGTCGGTGTGAATTTCAAGATTGCGATTGCATCCGCAACACGTTTACCACGAATCAAGTCTGTAACAAGACGAGTTTTACGAGGTGAAACGCGAACTGTTTTTGCAGTTGCTTTAGCTGAAGTGATTTCTGCCATTTTGTTCTCCTCCTATTAGCGTCTAGTTTTCTTGTCGTCAGCAGCGTGACCACGGTATGTACGAGTTGGTGCAAATTCACCTAATTTGTGTCCAACCATATCTTCTTGAACATAAACAGGAACGTGTTTGCGACCATCGTAAACAGCAATTGTAAGTCCTACAAAGTTAGGGTAGATTGTAGAACGGCGTGACCAAGTTTTGATCACTGATTTCTTTTCGGCGTTTTCTTGAGCTTCGACTTTTTTCATCAAATGCTCGTCAGCGAAAGGCCCCTTCTTAAGACTACGACTCATGTTTTTGAGTTCTCCTTTAAATTTGATACCACGCTGGCTACTAGGGCCAGGTTGGCGGATGATTTATATAGACATCTTCTCGACATCTTACTAAAGTTGACAAGTTTTATCAATTTTAGCAAGACGCCGAGAAGGCATCTCAATAAAATATCTTTCGCAAATGCAAGTTTAACTTTTTAATAAATATAAGTTAAACTTGTTTCATGCGGCAAAATTATTTATCGTTGATACGTTTAACAATAAGCTTGTTAGAACGTGCGTTTTTGTTACGCGTTTTGAGACCAAGAGCTGGTTTGCCCCATGGAGTCATTGGTGATTTACGACCAACAGGTTGTTTACCTTCACCACCACCGTGTGGGTGATCATTCGGGTTCATTACAGAACCACGAACTGTTGGACGGATACCACGCCAACGTGTACGACCAGCTTTACCGTAGTTGATCAAGTTGTGTTGTTCGTTACCAACTGTACCAACTGTAGCACGACAAGTTGAAAGGATCATACGCATTTCGCCTGATTGAAGACGAACAAGTGTATATTTACCTTCTGTACCAAGTACTTGTGCAGATGTACCAGCTGAACGTACGAGTTGTCCACCTTTACCAGGTTTCATCTCGATGTTGTGGATCAAAGTACCAACTGGAATGTTAGCAAGTGGCAATGCGTTACCAACTTTGATATCTGATTCAGGACCAGATACAACTGTCATACCAACTTCAAGACCTTTAGGTGCAAGAATGTATGATTTAATACCATTTTCGTATACGATAAGGGCAATGTTAGCTGAACGGTTTGGATCGTATTCGATTGTAGCAACTTTAGCTTTTACGTTATCAGTTGTACGTTTGAAGTCGATCAAACGGTATTTACGTTTGTGTCCGCCACCGTGATGACGTACTGTGATGCGGCCAAGGTTGTTACGACCAGCATTTTTGCTAAGACTTACAAGCAAGCTCTTTTCAGGAGTACTTGTAGTGATTTCTGCAAAATCGCTACCAGTCATGTTACGACGACCGTTTGTGGTAGGTTTGTAAACTTTAATTCCCACGATTTTCCTCCTCTATTATTCTGCGTCTTCGCCGAAGATATCAATAGATTTTGAACCTTCAGTCAAAGTGATAATTGCTTTTTTGTAGCCAGGTCTGAAACCTGTGTAACGACCAACACGTTTAGCTTTAGGCTTAACGCTGATTGTGTTTACAGATGCAACTTGAACACCTTCAAATGCTGCTTCGACAGCTTGTTTGATAAGGAGTTTGTGTGCGCGAGCATCTACTTCAAAAGTGTATTTCTTTTGATCCATTGCTTGCATAGAAGCTTCTGTAATAATTGGTTTACGGATTACGTCATAAAGAGACATTATGCAAGAACCTCCTCAATTTGAGACAGAGCTGCTTGAGTAGCAAGAACTTTGTCAGTGTTTACAAGATCAAGTACGCTTACTGAGCTAGCAGTTGATACTTTCACGTTTTTAAGGTTACGAGCAGAGAGTTCTGCGAATTCGTTACCTTCATTAGGAAGAACAACAAGCACTTTACGTTCGATTGAAAGAGCTTCAAGAACTTTAGCGAATTCGCTAGTTTTTGGTGCAGAGAAGTTCAATTCGTCAACAGCCAAGAGTGTGTTGTCGATAACTTTTTGTGAGTAAGCTGATTTAAGAGCCAACTGACGCACTTTTTGTGGAAGTTTGTAAGCATAGCTACGTGGGTTAGGACCGAAGACAGTACCACCACCACGGAATTGTGGTGAGCGGATTGAACCTTGACGGGCACGTCCAGTTCCTTTTTGACGCCATGGTTTTTTACCGCCACCAGATACGAGTGAACGGTTTTTATGAGCGTGTGTACCTTGACGGAGGCTAGCACGTTGTGAAAGAACGACATCAAATACTACAGTTTCGTTTGGTTCAATACCAAATACTGCATCGTTAAGTGTTACTTCACCAGCTTGTGTGCCGTCTTGTTTAAATAATGATACTTTTGCCATTATAATCTATCTCCTTTCCTTATTATTTAGATTTGATCGCTGATTTAATAACGATCAATGATTTTTTAGATCCAGGTACGTTACCTTTTACAAGAATAACGTTTTGTTCTGGAAGCACTTGAGCGATAACAAGGTTTTGTACAGTAACTTTTTTGTTACCCATACGTCCAGCAAGGCGTTTACCTTTAGGAACTTTGTTAGCCGCAACAGGACCCATTGAACCAGGACGACGGTGGTAACGTGAACCGTGAGCCATTGGCCCGCGTGATTGTCCCCAACGTTTGATTGGTCCTTGGAAACCTTTACCTTTAGAAGTACCGGTAACATCAACGACATCTCCAGCTTCGAAAGTATCAACTTTAATTTCTGATCCAACTTCTAAGCCTTCGATTCCTTTGAATTCACGAATGAAGCGCTTAGGAGCTGTGTTAGCTTTAGCTACATGACCTTTGGCAGGTTTGTTAGACAAAACTTCACGTTTGTCATCGAAACCAACTTGAACAGCTTCATAACCGTCTGTATCGACAGTTTTTGTTTGAAGCACAACGTTCGGAGTTGCTTCGATCACAGTTACGGGGATTAATTCACCGTTTTCTGTGAAGATTTGAGTCATTCCCACTTTTTTCCCTAAGATTCCTTTTGACATGAGAATTACCTTTCTTATAATTTAATTTCGATGTTTACGCCACTTGGAAGATCAAGTTTCATCAATGAATCAACAGTTTTTTGTGTTGGTTCGATGATATCGATCAAACGTTTGTGTGTACGCATTTCAAATTGTTCGCGAGAGTCTTTGTATTTGTGAGTCGCGCGGATAACTGTGTAGACGCTACGGTCAGTTGGAAGTGGGATTGGACCACTTACTTCTGCATTTGTACGTTTTGCAGTTTCTACAATTTTTTCAGCAGCAGCGTCAAGGATACGGTGTTCGTATGCTTTGAGGCGGATACGGATTTTTTTAGTTGCCATTTTTTCTCCTTCGTCTATTTGTTAATAGGCTAGCTCAGCGGGAAAACCGACACAGAAGTATGGCAATACTTTCGGGTGTGTCGCAACCTCTCGCTTCGTCGCTAATACTGTAATTTTTACAGCACCTGTCTATTCTATCAAAGCGACTTTGTCTTGTCAAGGGTCTAAGCCATTTTATTTATTTTTTTTACTCGGCGGAATTATCTTTTTTTACTTCTGCCCCCTTAACCCAGTTAATATTTTGCGACAGAATAATTCACATGTTTTTAGAAATACTATATAATAGTAATAAATACATATTAATATATATAGGAGATTTTATGATTAAAGAATTCAAAGAATTTATTTTGCGTGGTAACGTTTTAGATTTGGCAGTTGGTGTAATTATTGGTGCTGCTTTTACTGCGATAGTTACCTCTTTGGTAAATAACCTTATTAACCCCCTTATCGGTCTCTTCGTTCAAGATGGTGCTTTGACTCAAATGTCAGTTAAAGTTGCAGGCGCAACTTTTGCCTACGGTGCATTCTTAAATGATGTCTTGAACTTCTTGATTACCGCTTTTGTCATCTTCATCTTTATTAAAGCTATCAATAAACTTTTCCCTAAAAAAGAAGAAGAAGAAATTGTTTCTAGTGATGAATTAGAGACCTTGCGCGAAATCCGAGATCTTTTGAAAGAAAAAGAACTTTCAAAATAAATTTACAAAAAACCTCTATATTTATATAGAGGTTTTTATCATGTAAAAAAAGTTTTAACTTTCCTATCAAAATTAAATTTTAAAAAGATAAAGCGGAAAAAATTATCTGCGAGAACGGCAAACCAGATTCCTTCTAATCCAAAGGTAAATGTTTGACTTAGGATATAACCAAGTCCCACACGTATAATAAGCATACCGATAATTGTTGTATATAAAGGAAGTTTTGCATTACCTATTCCTTGAAAAGCCGCTGTATAAGTGGTCGTTCCGGTAACAAAAAATGTTGCCAAAAAAGAGAAGAGAATAACTGTATTGCTCGAAGCTATAGCGATTGTATCAGCCGTAAATAGTTTACTTAAAGTTGTAGAAACTAAGACAAGAAGCAAACCAATACTCAACATCATTCCTGTCGCTAGCCAGTAGGTTCTTTTAATATATGTTTGAATCGCTACATAGTTATCTTGTCCAAACTCTTGGGCCACCAAGATAACTGTTACGGTAGCTAAACCAAATGCCGGCATATAGTTAAATTGGGTAATGCTTTCTCCAATCGCATTTCCTGCAAAAACCCGATTCCCCAGAGAAATGATGAGCACCATAATTACCAAATCTCCTAGACGCATCGCCAAACGTTCTCCAGCGGCTGGAATTGTCAAAAAGATCAGCTCTCTACTAATTTTTTCAGTGAAAAAGTTTTTGGTAGGTTGTAAATCCTTGTCTTTGAGTTTTTTCCAGAGGTACAGCAGTGCTACGCCCCTTGAAAAGGTTGCTCCTAAGGCAGCACCCATTATTCCCATGTGAAAAACAAATATCAAAAGGGCTGAGAGAATGATATTTAAAATATTGGCAAAGAGACTGGCATACATAGGTGTGCGACTGTCTCCATTTGCTCTGATAATGGCACCAAAACTTGTCATTAAGGCCAATAAAATAATTGTCCCCCCAACCACAAGAAGGTATGCTTGACCTAAAGCCGCTACTTCCCCACGTCCGCCAAAAAAGTGCACGAGAGGTTGGGCAAAAAGAGCTGTAAAGATCCCTATAATCCCTCCCAGTAATGTGGTGAGTTTTACCCCTGCATTCACCATTTTTTTGGACATTACGCGTGCAAGGAAACTTGATAAAATCGTCCCTAAAGCAATAAAAACGGCCTGATAAACGGTGATAATATTGTTCGCTAGTGACACGCCTGCTACAGCAGTGAGCCCAATTCGAGTGACTAAAAAAGTATCACTGATCCCCACCAACATCTGCAGAAAGTTCTCAACAACGGCTGGAAGTGCAAATTTTAATATTTCTTTTGTAGATTTCATATCCCTAATAAATAAGAGCGCACCCTTAACGATACGCTCTTATTTTTTATCCTTCAACTTCTTCGATTTGATGTAAATCAAGTTCTACTGGTGTTTCACGCCCAAACATATCGACCATAACTTTGATCTTATCGTCGCCTAGGACTTCTGTGATTGGTGCTTCAAATCCTGAGAAGGCTCCATCAATGATACGTACACGTTTACCCACAAAGATATCAAAATCAATTTCACGTACGACTTTACCCATACCGATAAGGATTTCTTGGATTTCTTCTTCAAAAAGGGGTGTGGGTTTTGAACGGTTACCGTGTGACCCAACGAAACCTGTAACGTTCGGAGTATTACGAACGATAAACCAAGCTTCATCTGTCATGTTCATTTCTACCAAAACATAACCTGGGAAGAGATTTTCTTCGACATCTTTCATCTTACCGTTCACTTCTGAACGAACTGTTTCTGTCGGAATTTCAACACGAAGAATTTTATCTGCCATGTTATAAAGTTCTGCACGTTCAAGCAAATCTTCTTTTACTTTTTTCTCATAACCAGAATAAGTTTGGATAACAAACCAACCTTGGTCAAAACTTGTTAATGTACTTTCGTCCATTGGAGTACCTCTTTATTGTTTTTTTATTTTTTTAATTTCAAATTTATGAGTTCATGTTCTGAACGGATTGTATAAGAAAAAGGCTTTCGCCTCTTCTTTTATTATATCACTAATTACGTACAAATGGAAGCAGATGCTGTACAGCACTTGTGATACCATTTTGTGTTACCCAGTCAAAGATCATCAAAAAGATGAGGAAGAAAACTGTATATTCAATGACCATGAAAAAATCAATGACAGACTGCTTACGGGTCGGCCACGTGGTTAACTTCATTTCTTTGACAACACTTCCAATAAATTTAAACATTTAACTTATCTCGTTTCCTTATGCAAAGTATGTTTGCCACAGCGTGAGCAAAACTTTTTGACTTCTATACGTTTTTCTTTTGCTGTACCCGACAGTTGAAGAGAATAATTTCTCGAACCGCACACAGTACAGGCCAATCCTGCTTTTTTTAACATGGTATTATTTTAGCAGAACTAAGAGAAAAATACAAATCTCTCTATTTTTTTGTCATATTTTCTAAGATGAGGCGTGTGTAATTAATTGCTCCTTCATCCTTAGGATGAATGGCATCACTATAAAACCATGAACTTTGGTTTACCGATAGACCATGCCAATCAATAATCGTTAAGTTGGGGAACTTTTTAGCCATCGCTTCTAATTGTTCATTATTATTACTTTCCCAAGGTCGCGGCATTTGATTATTTATCCAGAAGACAGGTTTATCACCAACTTCTTCCATAATTTTTTCCACATAATTTGTATTACCAACAGTCAGTGTGCCGTTTGTACCGAGTCCAATTAAGACAGCATCTGCTTTTTCAACTGCTTCTTTATTCTCAGCCAAGATAGTTGCGCCACCATCTACTTGCTCACCAACCACAGCTTTTATAGTCATTCTTGGGAAGGCTTCTTGAAGATTAGTTGACCCCGCAACCATAACAGAGTCACCAACTGCAAAGATTTGCATTTTGCTTGCTCTTTCAGCAACCACTGGATCAACGCCATATTTTTCTGCAATAGTCTTCAGTGGCGTGCTAACACGCGCATTCGCAGCTTTTAAGTTTGCAGCTTCAAGCGCTTTTTGTTGTTCCATAATTCGAGCTTCTAGTACCTGTTGATCATGGGGTGATTTGGGTGAGGTAAGAATCATTACGAGTGAAACAAGGACTAACAGGGCTACTAGAATTCCGCGGAGTGGTAAGGCGCGCCATTTTTCCTGCTTGACCTGTTCTACTTTTGTCATCACCCAAGGCCATAAGTTACTGTAATCATAAGCCACTAGCGGACGTTCAATAAAGCGATATGAAAACTCAGATAAGACAAAAATCAGAGCCAACTGCCAAATAACATTATACCAACTTGTCGGATTAACAACTTTGGCAGCTACTAAGGCAAAGACCGGTAATTGCCATAGATAAATCCCATATGATCGTGAGCCTATATAATCAAAAATTTTATTTGAAAATATTTTATTTGCTTTCAAACCAGGATGAACTACTAAAAGAATTAATAGCATTGTCAAGAGACTGACAAACCAAAGGCCACCGTAGTAAGTAACTGGACTTTGTGCCGGCATAAAAATATACAAGACGAATGTCAATGCAAGAACACCCCATAGTAGGTTGCGTCCAAAAGCTTGACCTTTTTTATTCAACTTGGCGGGCATTTTATTCATGGGCCAAATGAAAGCCATACTTGCACCCATCAAGAGACTAAAGACTCGAGTATCTGTTCCATAGTAGACACGCGTAGGATCTTGGCCAACCTTATACTGAGCAATCATCAGAATCAGTGAGAGAAGGGCTAAAAAGTTTGTCAGAAGAAAACTGTGCTTCTTACTCCGAATGACCTTCACTAAAAAGATCATAATGAGCGGCCAGAAAACGAAAAATTGTCCTTCAATTGCCAAATAATATATATGCTTAAAAGGAGATTCCCCTGCAGCATCAGCAAAGTAGGAGGACCCTTGCTGAATCTGCCACCAGTTTTGCACCATAAAAATACTTGAAAGGAAGTTTGACCTAAGACCCTTCATTTGATTTTGTTGGAAGAAAAACAAATATGGTGAAACAATCAAGAAAACAGCTAAGAGCATGGGATAAATACGTTTGGCTCTCTTCCCCCAAAACTTAAGCGGTCTTATCTTTTTAGTTTTTATATATTCTCGAAGTAGTGAATCCGTGACTAAGTAGCCGGACAACACAAAGAAGAGAACAACGCCCAAAAATCCACCTTGAATTTTCTGTGGGTAAAGATGATACAAAATGACAGCAAGAACCCCGAGGGTACGTAAGCCATTAAAACCTGTTACGTAGCGTTTTTTTGCTTCCAAGACTGTCCTCCTTCTAAAAAGTAAGCTTCACTTTTATTATTCTCTTTATATTTTTGTTTCAATAATTTTTTACATATATTTGCAAGAAAAAGAGTCGTGCCATGACTCTTTTTCTCACCTATGCACTACCCTTATTTTATCACTTTTCATGATGTTTTAGAACAATTTACCTACCGAAAAAACCAGTAATTTTATCCCAAACATCTTTAGTAGCATTTTTAGCATCATCTACTGTTTTTTGGAAATCAAATCCGCTGCCTTTTTCAGAAGAATCACTGCTAGAGTCTTCTGTTTGTGGCATATTCCCTGAGCTATTTTGTGCACTTTGTTCTTGATAAACAATTGCATCTTGTTGATCACGCAAAGCTGTCCAAGCTGGAGTTATTGGTGCGATATTATGCATAGCATAGGCATTTTCAGCTGTAAAGGCAGTGCCCTCGGTATACGGAAGCAGATAGCTGGTTATATTCCGGAAGATAACTGAAGGTTGTCCCTCAGAAGAGCCTTCTAGCTGTTGCTGCTCATTTGTCTCATTTGGGAAACCAATCCAGAGCGCAATCGCAATATCAGGTGTATAACCTACCACCCATTGGTCAGTTGTATTATTTGTCCCTGTTTTACCTGCCATAGCGTAGCTTGCCGGTGCAGCATTCCAAGCTGAACCGTTGGTAAACGTACCCAACATCATGGAATTCATCTTCTCTGCTACTTCTTTGGTCATGATTCGTTTCTGTGTCACGTTGGCTGTTGCTATTGTCTCTCCAGCTGCATTTTCAATTTTAGTAATCAAATGCGCGCTGTTCATGACGCCCTCATTAGCGAAAGTTGCAAAAGCTTGGGCCATTTCCCAAGGGTTTGTTTCTACACCAGAACCAAGAACGGTGGATAAAGTATCATTTTCATTTTTTTTGTTGAGATTTAAGCCAAATTCACGGCCAACTGCATTTCCTTTTTCTGGAGTGATATCGCGATAAGTATTAATAGCAGGAATATTGTAAGAGTTTGCTAGAGCTTGGTACATTGGTACGGTACCAAGATACTCGCCACTGTAATTTTGCGGTGTCCAATTACCTGGATAAGTTGTTGGTTTATCTTCCAATACTTTATCAATTGGCCAACCAGCTTGAACTGCGGGCAGATAGGCAATTAACGGTTTGATAACCGAACCTGTCGAACGTTTCGATTGTGTGGCATAGTTGAAATCAAGGAAGCTGTTATGATCTTCCGAGGTGACATTACCGACAAGGGCTTCAACACCGCCTGTTTTCGGATTGATTGCCACCGAACCAGATTGTGCATGTGTACCATCTGCAGCTTGTGGGAAGAGTGCGGCATTGTCGTAAGTGACCTGCATTCCTGCCTGTTTGTTTTGATCCAGAGTTGTATAAATCTTATAACCGTCATTCATAATGTCCTGCAAGCTAAGGCCGTATTTGCGCTCTGCTTCCGCAATTACAGCATTAAAATAGCTTGGATACTTGTAGGCTTCTGACTGAGAAACATAAGTATCTTTTACACGAGAGGCCAGATTAACCGATGCATAACTGTCTGCTTCTGACTGCGTGAGATAGCCTGCACTGACCATGTTCTGCAGCACCGTATCCCGTCGCGGTGTCGCATATTTCCCATCTTGATAAAGTGGATTATAAATTTCTGGTCCTTTTAGCATACCCGCAAGCGTAGCGGCCTCATCTACAGTCACTGCATTCGCTGACACTCCAAAGTACTTTTTACTGGCATCTTCAATACCCCATACGCCATTTCCAAAATAAGCATTATTCAAATACATTGTAAGAATGTCTTGTTTACTGTAATGTTTATTGATTTCTAAAGCGAGGAAGAATTCCCGAGCTTTACGGTCAATCGTTTGTTTCTGAGTAAGGTATGCATTTTTGGCCAACTGCTGCGTGATGGTAGAACCACCACCAAAACGACCAAGAGTAACAACAGCCAAGCTAAAACGGCTCAGATTAACCCCATGGTTCTTATAAAAAGTACGATCTTCAGTTGCGATAACGGCATTTTTTATATTGTCACTGATGGCATCAAACTTAACTGTTGTTCCTTTACTCCCGTAAAGTAAACCTGCTTCATCACCATTTTTATCCACAATTTGCGTTTGTGCATCAATGGATTTTTGCAAAATGGATACATTGGCCGTTTTTGCCAAATAGAACAAATAAGAACCAACAGCAAGAATCATAACCAAAATAGCAATAATCGTTATTTTAGTTAAATTATACTTTTTCCAAAAACGTTTTACTGGACGTAAAAATTGCCTTATTTTTTCTGTATAAGGCGCCATCATTCTTAAATATTTTTTTATGCCTTTAAGGTCTTCAAGCGGTATTTCCGCTTCTTTCAGCTCTTTTTCTTCTATCTCATTATTTTCTGTTTTTTTAGATGTTTTTTTGTTTTTAGCGCGTCGACTAAAATTTTGATCTTTTTCTGACATGATTTTTTAAAAATCCTTTTACATTCTATATTTTGCCTATTCTAACAAAAAAGTCTTTGTGTTACAATATTCTATATGAAATTTAGTTTAATTTTACCAAAAAAAATTAAAAAGCAAAGTGTTTCGCATTTACTGGAGCACACTTGGCTCATTCCCCGCAAGCAAAGACATCTTTTACGAAATAAGAAACATATCTTCCTTAACGGTAGTTTGGCAAACTGGGAGGATTCTGTAAAGCCCCTGGACGAAGTTACCCTTATTTTTGACGACGATGATTTCAAACAGCTGGAGGTTCTCACAGGAGACCCCCAACTTGCCGATATCCTGTACGAAGATGAACACTTTGTGATTGTAAATAAACCCGAAGGCATGAAAACTCATGGCAATACTGTCGAAGAAATGGGCCTACAAAACCACGTGTCTGCCCGCCTGAAGCTCCCCGTATATGTCGTTCATCGCTTAGATAAGGAAACTTCTGGAGCAGTCCTCTTTGCCAAGACCCAATTGATTCTGCCCATACTGGGTAAAATGTTTGAAGAGAATAAAATCCATCGCTCATATTTGGCCGTTATACAAGGTTATTTTAACGAAAAAAACTTAACCCTTAATAAAAATATCGGACGAGACCGACACAACCGCAAAAAATATGTCACCAGTAGAAACGGGAAACAGGCCATTACTCATGTGACTGTTCTCGAAAAAGGACACAGGTACTCCCTTGTGAGCTGCACCCTTGATACTGGCCGCACGCATCAAATACGAGTACACCTTTCCAGTGAAGGACACCCTATTATTGGTGACCCACTCTATCATTCTCCGATAAAAAAGCAGCGTATGATGCTTCATGCAGAAAAAATATATTTCATTCATCCTTTCACTGAAGAATTAATTGAAGTTACAGCATCTAGCCAAACTTTCCATCAAGCTAAAAAAAGCCTACTTTAGAAAAGTAGGCCTTAGGAGTTTTATGAAAAGATTTTTTTAGGAAGGACTTTATTATAGTGGACGCTTCTTAAAATAAGCTTAAGTCTTATTTAATTGTTTCTTTCAGTGATTTTAGGTTTTCTTCCATAATAGTCAGGTAACTTTCACCTGATTTTTTTTGTTCATCAGTCAAGCCTTCAACAGGGTTAATCACCAACAACTTGGCTCCTGCTTCCCTGGCTAAAGTTTCTGCCAACTTACTGTTAGAATTATCTTCAAAATAGACAGTATTTAAATTTGCTTTTTGCATCTCATTTTTTAGTTTAATCAATGTCGCACTTGAAGGTTCTGCTTCAGGATCGAGACCTGTAATGGCAATCGTTGTCAAACCATAATCACGACCTAGATAACCAAACGCCTCGTGTTGTGTGATAAATGTTTTATTCTTAGCATTTTTCAATTGATCAAAATCTTGATCTATTTTTTTCAACTTCCCAATATACTCGTCAGCATTTTTAGTGAAATCTTCCTTATATTCTGGGAATTTTTTTGATAATTCATCTGCGATGTAACGGACTTCAAGTAGAGCTGCCTTAGGACTTACCCATGTATGTGGGTCATCACCAATTTTTTCTACAGGAGTACTTGCTTCTATTTTAATACCTTTATTTTTTACCGAAGGTGCCCATTTTTCAAGATATTTTGAATTATAAATAATGGCATCTGCATTTGTCAATAGAGTCATGTCTTTTGCACTTGGCTCAAAATCATGCGCTTCTTGATTGGCTGGAACGATGTTAACGATGTCAACTTTATCACCAACAACAGCTTTGGTAAACTCGTACATCGGTTCAAATGTCGTCACAATTTGCGGTTTCTCACTTGCTGTTTTTTGACAAGCTGTCAATAAAAGCAAGACTGGGATAAGTAACAGTAGAGTATATTTTTTCATAAAGCTAGTATAATATAAAACTAAAATGAAGTCAACTGGTTAACTACCAGTTAACTAGTTTTTTACTTGATAAGATTTTTCACGCTGGTTAATCTTTTCTTTTAACTCCCTTTGGAGTTGCTCACGTTGTAATAAACGTTGTTTTCTCGCATTAATTGCTCCTTGGAAATAATACTGTAAAAGCAAACTGAAAAGAAGGGAAATTACCAGTGTGTAGAGCAAAATACTAGCTTTTACGCTTCTTTCTCTGAGAACTTGTAATGAAATGTGCGATTTCCTCCTTTTTCAAAAGACAAAGTAATTTTTATACACTTCCCCTCTTGACTAATCTTAGCACTTTTTAAGTGATGGATTAAGGGTTGATAACCTCGTCCATTAGCATTGGTTTTCCGAAAATCTCCTTGGGATGAAAGGCCAAATCTTAAGTTGACGTGTTTACGTACATATAGATAATTATTTTCTACCTTATCCAAGCTTGCTCCTTCAAGTTCACTTCTTAGTAGGTTACAAAAGAGCTGCCAATCTTGGGTATTATCTATCGTTGCCCGTTGGACTTCTTCATGAAAAATTTTAGTCATACCTAGAATGATGGAAAAGTTACCTGAAATTACAAGTAAAGCAAGAAGTGTCTCCAAGAGAGTAAAAGCTGTAACATTAATTTTTTTCAAGAACAATCAATACCTCTCCTGACTCACGAACAGTCATTTGTGAAGTGTTTTCTTCAATTGAAATCTCCACACCATTTAGTTTTAAATATTTTTTCCCAGTATCTATCGCCATATGTGCAACATTTAGAGCCTCTATTTCTCTATTTTCCTTCTCCGTCTGCTTTTTAACCTGAATAACTTGTTCTAAAACAACCATGGCAAAAAAGACAAGTAAACCCATAGCTAGCAAGCTTTCCAACAAAAGATAAGCCTCAAGTGATCCTTTTCTTATATTTCCCACTGCCAATTTCCAACTGATAAGAGATTGTTTTTTTCTGATAAGGAAGAAATATTGTGATTTTTTGTAAGCTTGAATTACCTGCTTTTTGATCAAAAGTAATAGAGAAATCATTTATTTCAACCTCCTCTGGAATCTTCAGAATTTCTTGCTGACTATATAATGCACCCTTCTTTGCACCGAATGTCTGTTGTTGCCTCTTTAATCCCGCCATGCGCTGCGTATCCTTATAAAGACGTTCAAATTGTAAAATAAAAATCTCTGCACGTGCTATCCTTACACTTTGTTTTACGGAATTGGAGAAAATAAAAAGAACAAATGAACAGATAAAGAATACCAGCAAACTTTCTAATAAAGTAAAGCCTTTAATTCGGTACATTACGTTTTGCGTTAGGGTTTTTTGCATAATAATCATTATAGCTGTCGGCTTGTTTTTGTGTAATTAAACCGTCAGTGACCAGTTTTCCTAAACTAGGACTATCCTGCTTATCAAGCTGATAAAGCTCAGCTTGACCTTCAACAACTTTAACAACTGCTGTTTGCCCCGTATTTTGGATATTCTTCTTTTCTTTAGCCAAATTTGGTACAAACAATAAAAGTAAAACGCTGATAATAAGCAAAACAACAAGCATTTCAATTAATGTAAAAGCTTTAAGCCTCTTTTTTGTCATTCTTCCTCCTCATTCTTTCAAAGTAAATTTCCCATATTATTATATATAGGTAGTAACATGGCAGCATAGATTAAAATAATCAATAAAGCTACAAACAAGAAAACTACCGGCTGGATAAGTTGCATTGCTCTTTCAATCCTTTCAAAAAAGAGCGACCAACTTTCTTCGGAAAAAACCATTAACTCTTTTCCTAGCTTGGACTTTAGTTCGCCATATTCCACGATTAGTGCAAGTTCCTTAGTAAATATTGGATAAAATCGAAGAACTTCTTCAAACTTCTGGCCCCTCTCTAACATTTCAAGAAGTTCAAAACCAAATTCTTTGAATATACGACTTTTTTGACCTTGCATAATAAGACAAATCTGGCGTAAATCGACTGCTTGAGCTATTAAGTTTCCCCATTCTCTTGAAAAATAAGCTGTCAAATAAAGCTGAACAAAGCGCCCTACTAAAGGTAGTTTAACCAACAGTCTCATGGCTTCTAGAGCTGTTTTTTTCTTCCAATAGTATTTGCACAAATAAAAAAGAACGAATAAACTTAAGAGCCCCCATAGAAAGACGGTCGGAAGATTCTGTATAACATAGATTGCTAATCCTTTATTTTCGTCCAATTGAGGCAGCAAATAATTTTTCAAACCTAACATGATAAAGATGAGAAAAGTCAATAGCACCAACGGGTAGGTGGCAACTTGTACAAGCTTTTTCCGGATGCTTAGTACTCGTTTCAACTTTTGTTCAATCAACCCTAATGTATATTCAATATTCCCATGTGACTCAGCCAAAGAGAGTTGAGTCACAACATCCTCAGAAAATTTTAGTTTCGACAAAATATCGGAGAAAGTTCGTCCCCTGAGTAACTCTTCACGCATTTTAGAAATAAAGTACGCTTCCGTCAGTCCCGATCTTTCAAGAAAATCAATAATTTCAGAAAGATGAAAGCCACTTTTAAAAAGATTATTCATAAGTTGAACAAGTTTAATCTGCTTCGCTAAACTCAATTTTTTCGCGCGCAGCTGTAACAGCTGAGATAAATCCAGCTGCAGCCAACTGATCAATCTGGTCATTCCATTTGTTTGGTTGCCACTTTTCAAACTTTTCTTTTTCACAAACAAGCAATCCCTTTCCTGCAATTAATCGCTGGTAAATTACACATTGTAGACTGGATTGCAACTCCCAATCCGTTAAGCCAAGTTCTTTTAAGCGTGCAATTACACCCGATATTGAGCGTGCATGAACAGTGGAAAACACTGTATACCCGGTTAAACTTGCACGGAGCACAGCCTTGGCCGTCTGTTTATCCCTTATTTCACCAACAATAAGCAAATCTGGCCTATGACGAAGTGAGAGCTTAATCAACGCATCATAATCATTCCCTATTACTTTATTAACTTGAAGCTGTAAAAATTCCATTTGCACGAGTTCCACTGGATCTTCTATAGTAATAACTTGCTGATCTTTAAAATGCTCTCTTGCAAACTTGTACATGAGGCTGGTCTTACCTGAGCCTACAGGACCCGAAAAAAGGTAAAGCCCTCTTCCACCAATAATACTGTTAAAAATCTCTGAATTCCAAAAATGAAGTTGATTTTGTTGATGATGCAAAAGACGTATAACCAAACTTTCTTGACCGTAAAAATCACCGACAGTAGATAAGCGTAAACGCTGCTCACCTTTATCCAAAACATAGGTACAAGCTCCCAATTGCACCCTTCTACTCTCACCTAAATTCATGCCAGACAAAAATTTCATATGTGCAATCAGAGCTTGCCCTTCCTCAAGGGAAAGTGCTCTTTCAAACCTCCTTTCTGTTGCTGTGCGGAAATACAGGGAATACTTTTCTTTCAATGCTATCAAATAAAGATCGTGAACCATCTCATCTACTGCTTTTTGTAAAAGGTTTTTTACCAAAACCTGTATCATCATTAGCCTCCTTAACTAAGCTTACTTATTAACACGTTAAAGTTAGTAAGTTATCACAATTTTTTTGAAAAAAATGAGCAGAGTTTTTACGCTGAATTTTCCTTTTTACCTAATATCCCTCCTCGCTTAATAATAAAGGCAAGAGTAATAAAAAAAAACCTGCCCAAAGGCAGGTTCAAAATTTTCAATTAGAATTTTTTACGTTTACGTGCAGCTTCTGATTTACGTTTAGCTTTTACAGAAGGTTTTTCGTAGTGTTCACGTTTGCGGAGCTCTTGAAGAGTTCCAGCTTTTGTTACTGAACGTTTGAAACGGCGGAGAGCGTCGTCAAGCGATTCATTTTTACGAACGATAGTTTTTGACATTGATTTCACCCCATTTCATTTTCGTATTTACTCTTAAAGAGCACTCCTAACATTCTATCAAATGGCTATAGGTTTGTCAACTGAATATGTAAAATAAAAAAGCAGATTGTCTCTGCCTTTTCGCTTATTGCACTGAATAGTTTGGAGCTTCTTTTGTAATTTGAACATCGTGTGGGTGAGATTCTTTCAAACCAGCACCTGACATTTCGATAAATTGTGCTGACTCATGTAAAGCAAGAATATCAGCTGCCCCAGTGTAGCCCATACCTGACTTCAAACCACCAACCATTTGGAAAACGATATCGGTCGCTGTACCTTTATAGGCAACACGACCTTCGATACCTTCAGGAACCAATTTATTTGCTTCATTGACAGACCCTTGGAAGTAACGGTCGCTTGAACCTTTCTTCATTGCTGCAAGTGAGCCCATGCCACGGTATGTTTTAAATTTACGTCCTTGGAAGATTTCGAATTCACCTGGTGATTCATCTGTACCCGCAAGCATTGAGCCGAGCATTACTGCATCTCCTCCTGCTGCTAAAGCTTTCACGATATCACCAGAGTACTTGATTCCACCATCAGCGATGATTGTTTTGCCATATTCACGCGCTACTGCTGCTGCATCATAAATGGCAGTGATTTGGGGCACACCAACACCTGCTACGACACGTGTGGTACAAATTGATCCTGGGCCAATTCCCACTTTAACAACATCTACACCGGCTTCAAAGAGTGCGCGTGCACCTTCACCGGTAGCAATATTCCCTGCAATCAATGTACGCTCTGGGAAGTGTTCACGAATTTCTTTGATTTTACGTAATACACCTGCTGAATGTCCATGCGCAGTATCAATGACAATAGCATCAGCACCAGCTGCAAAAAGAGCTTCAGCTCGATCAAAAGTATCAGAGGTTACACCAACAGCTGCAGCAACTAAAAGACGACCTTGGCTATCTTTTGCGGCATTAGGGAATTCAATTACACGTTCAATATCTTTAATTGTAATCAAACCTGCAAGCTTACCACTATCGTCAACTAATGGTAATTTTTCAATTTTATGTTTTTGAAGGGCTTCTTCAGCTTCACGCAATGAAGTACCTACTGGAGCTGTAATCAAATTTTCAGAAGTCATAACATTTTTGATTTCTTGATTGTAATTTGAAACAAAACGAAGGTCACGGTTTGTTAAGATACCCACAAGCTTACGATTTTCTAAAGTTTCAACAATTGGTACACCGGAAATACGATAAGTAGCCATCAAGTTCTCAGCTTCTTCAATTTTATGCTCTGGTGTTAAGAAGAATGGGTCAGTAATAACACCAGACTCTGAACGTTTTACTTTATGCACTTCTTCTGCTTGCTCAGCAATACTCATGTTTTTGTGGATAACACCAAGTCCACCTTGACGCGCCATTGAAATAGCCATTTTACTATCTGTTACAGTATCCATTGCAGCAGATATCATCGGAATATTCAATGTCAAGTTCTTCGCTAGTTTGGTACTCATGTCCACCTCGTTTGGCAGTACATGTGATTCCGCTGGAATCAATAACACATCATCAAAAGTGTAACCCTTCTTCAAAAACTTTGTTTCCCAATTTGACATTAAAATCATCCTCCAAATATATATTTTTACTATTCTATCACTATCTTTTAGGGATTTCAATGATTTTTCACCATATTTGTCAATATTTTTTCGTAAAAGGCTTTAATTGAGTTAAGGTTTTTGTTAAAATAAAAGATGTGTAAATAAAGAAATAATAATGAGGAAATAATGATCAATTTAAGAAAAGCAGCCGTATTTACCGGTTTATGTTTCATCGCGCTTGCTGCTCATGCAGCCCACGCAGATACTGCTGAAGTCCCTGTGGACAATCATCCAATGGGATATTACGCTGAAGTACAAACCGAAGAAAATCCAATGACCGCTCCTATTGATGCTCAAGGAAATTTAGCACCTGTCAATGAAGAAGGACAGACAGTAATGGAAGACGTTCCAGAAGATTCTGAGACGCCCAAAGTTTCTAGCAGAGTACGTCGCGCCATTGTCGACGATGCGGAAGCAGCCCCAGCCAGTTTAAGAAATGCTCCATCTGACCTTGTATCTAATGATACCAGTTTACCACGTAAAGATGCTGTAGATATTGCTTCTTGGCAAGATTGGATGACACAGAGTGATTTCAATCAACTTAAAGCACAAGGGGTTAAGACAGTTATTGTTAAACTAACAGAGAGTACAACTTATATTAATCCTGCAGCTAAATCCCAAATTCAAATGGCAAAAAATGCTGGACTAACTGTTGCTGTTTACCACTTTTCACATTTCTCAGAATCAGGTAAAACGGCTCAAGCAACTGTAAACAATACTGCACGAGCAGAAGCTAATTTCTTTGCAAATGTTGCTAAACAGTACGGTCTTTCAACAAGTACTGTCATGATTAACGATGCGGAGTATGTTCCAAAAGATAGTGTAGGAACCATGCCTTACTGGGATTGGACAGTTGCCTCACAAAACTTTGCTGATCAGCTGAAAAAGCAAGGTTTTGTAAGTACGCGTCACTATGCATCACGAGCATGGGCTGTAGATGGTGTTGGACAAATGGAGCCAAGTAAATTAGGAGCAAAAAACATGTGGATTGCCCAGTATCTGTATGGAAAACCTAGTGCTTCTAATCTTCAAAACACACAGTTTGGTTCGTGGCAGTATACAAGTCAAATGTACTTTACAAACTTCAGTAGACGTAGTCCTTTAGATGTCAGCATTGACTACGCAAATATTTTCAGTGGAGATTTACCAAGAATCACAGTGAAATTTGTTAATCTCCCTGTGAAAAACCCAAATCCTTCTCCATTTAAAGATATTTCTCAATCTATTTATAAAAAGTATATCAACTGGAATTATCAGGTGGGAATCACAACAGGCTACACACCTACTACATATAAACCTGATTACTATGTTACTCGGGGAGAGATGGCCGTATTTCTTCATCGTTTAGCTGGAGCACCAGCTTATACACCGCCATTTAATGTTTATACTGATGTTAGCCAATACAAAAACCAAATCCTTTGGTTAACAGCCGCAAACATTTCAAATGGAACGGCACCTCACTACAACCCTAATGGCAATGTAACACGCGGACAAATGGCTGCTTTCTTGCACCGCACGGCGAAAGCAATGGGTAAGGCCCCTAATTCAGGCACCTATACCTCTTCATTTACAGATATTCACAATAATATATTCAAAAACGATATTAATTGGTTAAAATCTAAAGGTATCACCACAGGTTATACACCTACTACTTTCCGACCTGATGCTCCAATTACACGTGGGGAAATGGCCGCATTCCTTAATCGCTTCTACAATACTTTAAAATAAAAAAAAACTGCGATATTATTCGCAGTTTTTTTTATAGATAATGTATTCCAAATAAAGTTGCAAAAATTAAAATAAAGTTAGATACAAAGGCCAGGCCAATAGTTAAATATAGAACTGAGCGTTTAGATATAACTGACAACTTAATAGATGTATTGGCTAAACCTAGAGCAAGTAAAGGTATGAATGGTGTGAAATATCTTCCCTGCTGACCATAAATTGATCCCACAACAACAGTATTAGGCGCAGGGCTATAGCCCCCGCTCAGAAATGTTAAAAATCCATGGTAAACTCCTATAAAATTAGCTACAAAAATCCCTAAGGCTCCTATGCTTAATAATTTTGAATTAACAAATTTATCTTCTACAAGCATTGCAAGTAAGATAAGAATATACCAGGCCCCTGCAACCCAGTAAGGCATGTAATTATAACCTGGATAAAGGGAAGCAAGTAGGCCAATAAACATGTTATTTGTTGAAAGACCTGGTGCTAAGTTCACTGTGAAATTAATAACAATCCGATAAACAGAGAAGAGTAAGCTAGGCTTGAGGATAAAGGCTCCAATTAAAGCGAGTAAAAGCACCCCTAATCCTGCGACACTAAAAATAATTAGTCTTTTACGAGAAAGATTAATAAGCGAAGGTTTTCCAAGCTCTTTGCGTTGTTGAAGAAATAAAGCAAGAATGACGAGTGGAAATAGGCCAATTAAAATCTTTATATTAGTTTTAGTTCCAATCATTACAAAAGCTGAGGTAAGGAGCATCGCTACTGCATACCTCCAATTCATGAATTTCGCTTCATAAATATTAATTGTAATCATGAAAATCAATAATGCTGCAATATAAGAAAGTGTATCATAGGAAAGACTTGCTGTAGTGGCCGTAATAACTGGTGTTAAAGAAAGTGCCATAAACAATAGCTTAGCACGTTTAACATACTTTATAATCATACAGATAGCAAAACTTGCAATCAAACTTGACACTAAACGTCCTACGACAATCATAACACCAATCGAAGGGTATATATGATAGCCTAACCACACTCCAAAAGCGGGAATTGCATGCCCCAAAAAATTAAAATTTAGTACAGGTGGTACTGAATTTGTTCTTGGAATGTTTTCTATCGGCATTCTTACAATTTGATTTTCAAAGTATTTTTCAAACCAGTTTTCACGTTGATAAGCAGACTTTTGTACTCCCGTCCCAGTACCCACAGGTTCTCCATAGGCTGATAAGTCATTACTTAACCCTGCAATATTGGAGCTCACAGAGTAATGCCATTGTCCATCAGGTTCACTGAATAATGGCATCCCTATAGAAAGAACAATCCCAATTACAACTGCTACTGCGAAATAAATTTTGTGGAGATTTTTCTCAAATCTATCAATTTCTAACCTTTTCATATAATCTCCTTATAAAAACTTAGTAACAGTGAAAACAGCAGCAATACTTATACAAATAAAAATGAAAAGAGTAATCACAAACTTTTTCATTACTTGTGTTTGTTTCAATGGGGCTTCACTAATCAATAATGGATTATATTCGTTGACACCTGCAGAAAAATCTGGGAATTTACCATTCAGTGTCGGCAGTTCTACTTGTGAGTTGGATATCGTACTCTCACTTAAGAAAGAACCATTATTAGACACATGATTAATGTAATCCACATTGAAATAATTAATTTTAGAGTCTGCCTCATGATTTTGCGCAGCTTTAGTTTGATAGAGGAAATACTTATCCCCCTTACTTAAGCCAAATATTTGGATGAGTGATTTATTTATATCTTGATTCTGCTTTAAATCAAAATTAAAGCGTGCTGGAGCTAAGGGAATATCCTTATTTTCAGACCCAATTATATATCGCTGCCCTCCTTTGAGAACTTCTCCCTTAGTTGCAGTAGCCTTATTTAATTGATCTACTGCATTCCAAGAACCACTGGGCATATAAATTTCTTTCTTTCCTTCAACTTCACGACCTAAAACATACTCAGCTCCAGATTCTAAAGACAATTTTTGACCATCAATCATTGCAAAGTTAATTCCAGATGTAACTAGAGTGGGTGATGTTGCTAACTCAACACCATTCCCTATTTGATTCGTTGTAGCTTTGATACCTAAATTAAGATTAGGAGAGTTCGTTTCGGAAATCATGGTTTTATTCATATGACCTTTGATAACAACTTCTATATCTTGGTTCAAATCATCAGCAAATCCTATAGTGGCAGCAACAATTGAAGTGGGACTATTTGATGTAGTAATATCAAAAGCAAGATTATTGGGTGTAATTGTCACATCTGGGTTCGAACTTTCAATAGTATCAACAACTAACTGGGAGTTTGCTGGTAAAGATAGAGTTACAGAATCTGTGCTCTTCAACAAATCTTTCTTAATTAAAAGATGATATACCAGATCCTGATTTAAAGAAATTACATATTGACCAAAATTTGTTTTTTCTTTGGCAGTGGCACTCTCTAATTTAAAAGTTAGATCAGGACTTGTATTCTCTAAATCTATAGTAAAAGTCTGACCTGCATTTTTAATGTCAATGAGCTTAATATAATTTGACCGAGCATCTAATATAGCCGTTAGACCTTTGGACAGATAAGTTTCACCGACTCCCTCTTGATTAGTGAACTTATTTGTATACTTACCGGGTTGATAAAATGCAACGGGAGATTCAGGAATATCTTCTGTCTCCAAATTTAGTTCAGAAATAATAGGCTTCCCATTAGAAACCAAAATACTATTGATAACTGTACGAGCATCCTTTTCATTAAGCTGAATACCTGGTCCAAACTTCAAGCCATTTGCAAAAATAACCTCATTTCCTTGAACTTTCATCCACTCAGGTGCATTTTGCAAAAATGACTTCCATGCTCCTCCTTCAAGAAATTTTTGTGGAAATTCTCCTGTCTCAATCTTTTTCAGAGCAACTTCGACATTCAAGGCATTAAAAGAGGTATTTATGAGAGGGGTACCATTATTGCTTACATTGATTCTTGTAAGTACCTTTTCTTCTTGATTTGCAGATGTTTTTACTGGTGTGGATAGTATGCTAAAGAAAAGCACTCCGAAAGCCATACAAAAAATAAAGTATGGCGCCTTTCTTTTCAATATTAGTAATTTTTTTTCTAACATGGGTTCTCCGTTTATGCCTTACAATTATCCTTCTTTTTCTTGATACATTTCCCAAAGATCTTTTTTTATTTTAGAAGAAGAAGTTTTTCCTCGTGGAAAATACATTGTTTTCAAATTTGGAAACTGTTCTTTTAGGCCATCAAATTTACCACGCCAATCATCACCCATAGCAAATATATCCACATCAAACATATCGATATAGAGAGCTTTATCATCCCATGACTGCTCAGGAACTACTAAGTCAACATAACGTATCGCCTCTAAAATATATTTTCTAGTATTATATTCTTGATAAGCACGTTTTTGTTTTTCATTCCAATTAAATTCATCAGTTGATACCATAACAATTAAGCGATCTCCAAGATTTCGCGCATTCTTAAGCATATCAATATGGCTCTCATGAATGATATCAAATGTTCCTGCAACTAAGACTGTTTTCATTTTATCTCCCTTTAACACTAAATTAAAATTTTATTTTCAAGCTACTATTATTTTTACAAAAACTCTTTCATTAAGAGTAAGATATATGTACTTATCTTAATCGAGAGCTTATAACAGACAAGATGTATTTCTTCTCTGATTTATTAAATACAATATAACATGAAACTAATCCTGCAATTACCGCAAAGATAGCTGCTGCTATAATTAAAGTCATCCAGCTATTGATTACTATAAATAAGCTCACTATCCAGCCAACAATTAAGTTAACTATAAGAGTTAAAACAGAATAACCCACCAATGGAAAGAATTTGTACCATTCTAATCCTAAGTATTTTGCTGAAAATGGTATGACAAATATTAAATACCGTAACATAGATATAACTGAACTCACCCCAACCACAGCATAAATACCCCAATCTGTAGTTACTAAAGCTAAAAGAGTAATAAGAACAGTCGCTATCCCACCAATTACGACACTTAACGCACTTGGTCTATTTTTGTTAATCACTACAAAAATTTGTAATAAGGCCTGACTACCATTGATAAGAACCAAATTTACCATTGTTAAGACAGATAGTATTTGAAGTTGGGTGGCATCTTGAGTTGGTAACCAAAGTTGGAAAAAAGGTTTACCAAATATTATAAAACCAGCTAGTGGGAGCCCTATAATAATTAGAGTAAGTTTTCCTGCTTTATAAATTTCAGTGACCATCTCTGATATTTTACGTTTGGTAAATAGTATCGTTAGATTAGGAGCAAATGTGTTAGAAACAGCAAGTTGAAGAGAAGTAATAACTGTAGGTACAATCATTGATAATGATACGATACCCATCTGAGTTGATCCAATGAATATGTTTGTAATCAATAAGTTTAAGCCATTAGAAAGTGTAAAACCTAATTGGCTCACTGAATTCCAGATTCCACTTGACACAAGATCTTTTATTGCTGATATTTTTACATATTTTAACCTAAATTTAACCTCTGGAAATTCCCTTTTCATTCCCATATATAACCACATTTGTAATACAAGTGTAGCAAAAATAGAGGCGAGACCTACATACCAAACTTCCGTAGGAAAGAAAGCATATAGAATAATGATGGTAATAGCTCTTACCACATAAGAAATGATAGTCCCTAGAGATTGGAGGTAAATCTTATTCGTTGCAAAAAAAGCTACATCCCAATTTGGCGTTCCTGTTGAAACAAAATAATTAACAAAAACTAAAAAGAATAGACCTTTAACTTGATAAACCAGCTCAGGGCTAATCTGTATTAGATGTTCCAAAAAAATAATCCCTAATGTAACTGGAACAAGCAATATCAAGATAATTATATTATTTCCTGCAAAGGTAGAAGAATAATATTCATTCATTTTGGTATAATTTTTCGAATGATAAGCTACCGTCATAAACCTAGAAGACATGGAATTTAATGCAGCCATAATGATTGCTATATAAGAAACAAAATTCATCGCTAATTGAACAAAGCCATTTGCTTCTGCTCCTAACTCTCTAACAATGAAAGGAGAAAGGAAAAAGCTGATTAAAGCATTCACTAAGAATACAACAATAGCCGCTCCTAGATTAATAATCATTTGTTGGTTTGAAGATGTTTTATTCATACTTTATTCCTCGTTTGTTTTAAAAGATAATAAAATCTACGTAACAACATCTGACTAAACAACACCAATTTGTGTTTTATAGGAAATTCTCTTAAAAATTTAATTAGTTTGCTCCATTCAATTACTTCGCTTGATTGCACGTAATAAAATAGAGTAATAGATGATTGTTTATAAAGCCATTTCATCCCATCTTTTATCAACTTAGAGGAATGATGAGCAATCTTTTGCTTTTCTTTTAAATTGTCAATAATAAAATCTAAGGATAATTTTTTCCCTATAGAGCCACCATGTACTCGATAAACTCCTATTACTTTATCAGAAATATATACATCTCCTGCTAAAATACCTCTTAAATAAATCTGAGTATCGTTAAGAATTTTCATATCTTTTGCACCAGCTGAGAGATATTTTTTAAAATCAAAAATTGCTGGAAATGTAGAATTAGGCTTCTTAATCTCTAAGTTAAACTTATCTATTATAACCTCAGATCTCACCAGCCCTAAAGTGCTCATTCTATTTTTTTCAGAATATATTAATTTTTTATTCTCCTCATTTAATATGAAAGAATTAAAATAAACAGAGGCTACAGTAGGAAAATTCTGAAATATTTGCATAGCATCAATTAGCCATGCAGAATCAATATAGAAATCATCATCGTCCATAAAAACAATATAATCCCCTGTTATTTTATCAAGACCCATTCTTTTATTTAGTCCAGGTCCTCTTTTACCTTCTGTTTCAATGAATAATAATGGAAGCATTGGATATTCTTTTTTTATTTCTTCAATTTTATATTTTGTATCATCTGTTGAAGCATCATCTACAATAACTATTTCTATATTAGAGTACTCAAGGTTAACTATACTTTTTATAGTAGTAACAAGCATTGTACTTCTATTCCATGAAGTCAATAAAAAAGATACTTTTGGAAATTTTTCTAGTTTTAGTATCTTTTCCTTTTTCTCAATCTCTATTCCTAAGTTGTTGTATTTTAGATAAAAGTTTATCGCATCTGTATTATCTGAAGAATAACTTGAAATCTCCTTAAGTATATTATCATCCAAAGTATTAGAAAAGTCGTCTTTCATTTGCTCTAATGTTATTTTTTTCAAACTTATCTCTCTTTCCTAATTCATGTACTAAACTTTTTGTCCAATGCTTGGAAATGCTGCTCAGATTGAGAACTAAGATTTTTCAAAGTTTCACTATCAATTTTATAAAATTCATCATCTTTCACAATTGAAGAAGGGTTTATGTCTGAAAGAGAGATATAGGTTTGGTTTTCCACAAAAGAGTGTATTACATCTGTTGTCTTTTTACTATACGAAATGACATACGTTGGAATTGAAAATACCCAGCCTAAAATCATACCATGAAATCTTGAGGCTATTAATTTCTCTGCTCCTTTTATAACAAGTAAAGAATCATTTATATTTTTATGGCTATACAAAACCACTTTATTTTGTTCTTCCTCAGTGAGTTTATCAAACAGACGCTGATTAACTTTATCATCTTTTTGATAATCACAAAAGGAGAAAAGTACAACATTTTTGCCTGATTTGATTTGAGCCTTTATATTTTGTAATAAAAATTCTTCATAGCGTTCCATCATAGAATAGATATCAGAAATACCTGGATCTTTTTTATCTTCTAAATTGATGGTAGAAAATACAACATATGGAGCTCCAAATTCAAGAACCTCTCTTTGAATTAGATGAGAAGTATTTAAACTTAATACAATATCCGGTGCAAACCTAACATTAGGAAGTTCCTCAAATAATTTGTAAGACTGATAATCTCTGAAACAGATATCATCAACTTTTTTGAAATATTCCTTATAAGCCTGTACTTGCTCTGGGAGATCATAGGGACCAAAGTTACACCCTAAAATATAGAGAGAGTCTGAACAAAAGGCAGTAATTCTTCTTTTTATATACGAGAGGCTCTTGTACACATTTTCCTTTTTTTTGAACATGAAGATAGAGCCACCGATTTCAATACTTATTCTCTTCTTGCCTCTCACCTTTTCTAAGAGCATTTGGATGAATCGTGTAATTGTAGCTCCCTTTTCTGATTTGGTTTCTTCAATAGTCAAGTTGTCTATTTCTTCAAACACTTTGCTATTTTCCTTATCAATTTCTGTTCTAAACTGCACTTGAGGATATTTTTTACAAAGAACTTCCAAAAAAAGGTCATCTCCCAAATTTGTCCGCCAATATCCCGAAACATTCACCTGTCTCATTTTATCTTTTCTCCAAAAGCTTAATTTTTTTGTGATATATCATTATTCTCAACTTGCAAGCTTATCTTTATATTTATATCCCCATACTCGGTAAATGAGCCATCCAAAAGGAATCAACGGCATTATAAGACGCGGCTGCTCACTTTCAGAAATGATTTCCCCAACTTTCTTTTTCGCAAAAAAGCCATAGGCTATATATAATAAACCAAACTTCACTCTCACCTTTAATGTAAACTCTTTCGTCATTGTTAGCTTACAATTCAACATCAACCCTATAGGATTTTTAATAAGTAATACTCGGGAGCCGCTTTTCGTTAATCCATCTTCTGCGTAGTTTGCGATATATATAATTTTATTTATAAATAGCATCTTTCCTTTATGGGAAAGTTGTTTCCATACGACACCTTCACTTAAAAATCTTTCACCAGGTATTTGCGGGAAAGGTACACTTTTTAACTTTTCTGTATCGTATGCAATTGCCTTATCGCCATCAATACCAAGATTGTATTTAACATTGTTTAAAGTATCAATCATGTAATTTTTAGGAAACTCTTTTCCCACAACCTTTTCTCTGTTTCCTGCTCCCCAAAGGTAGGCTATTCCTATCAGATCATCTTTCTGTGCAAGCTTCCAGTCATTTTTTATGATTTCAACTGCTTCTTCTACCAAAGTGTCATCACTATCTAAAATAAATGAAATAGCGGTGTTAGCATTGGATACCCCTGTATTCCATGCTATATGCTTACCTTGATTATTCTGCTTGATATATCGAATTTTTATTATATTTTGTTCAATAAACTGACTGATCAGTTCCTTAGTAGAATCTGTACTCCCATCATCAACAACTAACCACAAAAAATCTAAATCAGTCTGCTGAATTAGACTATGATAAAGAGCTTCTAGTGTATAAGCCCTATTATAAGTTGGTGTAATGATTGTTAAAGAATTATCCATACTTATTGTTCTACTTTCATTTATATATTTGTATCTTTCTATTACTTCCAAAACCATTTGTAATATTCATGATTCACTCGCTCATTTTCCGGGGGTAATTTCATATAATCACCATATTGACGTGAGAGGTAAGCATCATGATCTTTCAATTTACGAGAAATCAAATGCTCAAATTTTACATCTTCATATTCTTCCCATATTTCTTTAGGAAAAATTGCATTTTTATAACCAGTATACAGATATGAAACTAAATTATTATCTGTATGATTGTATTTTTGCATAAAGAGATCTAATTGCTCAGCTAAGGTACGGTATTTCCCACGATATTTGAGGTGTTGCGGCATCCACAAAATTAGTTTACCCCAAAAATAGAGCTTTCTACTGGCACTAGCAAAATCTACACCATGTGGATTCGAAGCCGTTAATTGTACAGCTTTTTTCATGAACTCTTTTTTGAAGTGTTTTCGTTCTTGCTCATCATCTGGTAAAATATCCATTGGAAAAATATCCAAAAATACCCCAGTGCCTCTATTCAAATTATCAATTTTACTTTCAAATGTTGTACGTGTATCATATAATTTTGCAAAAGGCAGGTAGACTTCTCTTACTTTATAATGGAGCAGAGCATATCTCTCATCTGGAAGTTTTTCCATCAAAGCATCAATAAGGCGCTCATAGTTTTCCCTTGTAAGTTCGATATCAATATCGTCATCCCATGGAATATAGCCCCCATGGCGCATCGCTCCAATTAAAGATCCCCCAGCCAAAGTATATTCAATACCATTTTCTCGGCAAATAGCATCAATATAAGCCAGCTGATCAAGCTGTATTTCTCGAAGTTCCTCTTGAGTTATCTCTTTCATTTTTTCTCATCCAATTCTTTGAAAACTTTCACAAAAGCATCTGTTGACTGCTCCCATGTAAAGTTTTCTACTACATTCTTAGATACTTTTTTCTGTATGGCTCTCATCTTTTCTTTATCTGCAATAATATTTTTCAATGTCTTAAGTAAGGCAGTTTCACTATTCTCAATAATAAAACCATAACTTTCATCTGGCATAATATCGCGTGCGCCACCAACAGTTGGAGTTGCTATTACAACATTTTCCAACATTGCTGCTTCAAGCATTGCTGTTGCGAACCCTTCACTCCGAGACATTAGTACGAAAATATCAGATTTTGCATCTAATTCGAGAACTTTTTCATAAGGAAGTCGTCCTAAAAATGTGATATTTTCTTGCTGGTACTGCGTGTGGACATCTTCTAAAAGTGGACCATCTCCAGCAATAATCAATTCCAGATCTTCTCTTTCTTTTGAAAGCTTTTCAAAAGCTGAGAGCAGAGTTTCAACACCCTTCATTTGTGGAATTAACCGCCCAGCATAGGAAATAACAATCTTCTCTTTGGATTTTTCAATTTTTTGATTATGATATTCTTCAATAGAAACTGCATTAGGCAAGGTACCTTTTGCGTTTATATTAAACGTTTTTAACCATTCTGAAGCTTCGTTGGAGACACCATAAAAAAGGGAAGTGTTTTTCTTTACTTTTTTGATTAATCCATGCTCAATTTTCTGTAAAAAGAAATCTAAGATAGGATGATTAAGCGTAAGATAAGATGACCCATGTTCGATAACAATCGCTTCTTTCCCTTTTTTCTTTGCTAACTCAGTACCCAGTATGGCAGGTAGATGGAAGCGAGTATTGGCAATATAATAATCAATAGGTTCGGCTGAAATTTTCTTTATTAACGAATGATATAAAGCATTCTTTTTCAAAAATGGATATCTATTTTTCCAAATGTTTTTGACAGGAAGACGATAAATTTTTATCCCTTCTTGTATCTCTTCATTAAGCAAATCATTACTATGTTGAGTCGTTACTATAATGACATTATACCCTCGCTCATGTAACTTTTTACTAATATTATAAGTATATCGTTCCACCCCGCCTAAATGTGGGAGATAATATCCATTAAAAATCGCAACTGTTTTATTCATTATTTTTCACCAATTATTTTATATTTTTTAAATCGCCAGGTAAGTATAAGAAAATCACAATTAAAACTAACCAAATACTTCCTCTCACAAGTAGTGTAACAACGGAATTCAGAGTGTTAGGAAAATCTTGTGTGAAATATAAGATATATGTAAATCATAACCAAAATATGAGAGTTATTATCACTATATGAACTCTTTACTTATGGCTGTGAAAAATATTTCTGTTTTTAACTCGTTTTTCTTTTATGAAATTCATAATCTAAGTATTCATTCATCCCAGCTTCGAGACTATACTTTGGACTATATCCTATTTCCTTTAATTTTTGGATACTACTAATTGAAAGCTTGATATCTCCTTCTCTAGGTTCAACATATTCGATATCCAATTCTTGACCCAAATTTCTTTGAGAGAGTTGAATTAAATCATTCAAAGTAGTTTTTTTGCCGGTACCCACATTATAAACCTGACCAAGAGATTGGTCCGAAGTCGCAATAAGAAGTAGCGCTTGCAGAACGTCATCAATATAAACAAAGTCACGCGCCTGCTCACCGTCACCAAAAATTGTCAAAGGAGCTTTTCTTTTTAAACGATCAACTAATATAGAAATAAAGCCCGAGTAAGGGGAGCTAGGATTTTGATTTGGTCCATAAACATTAAAAAATCGGGTTGCACTGACTGGTATTTTATACAAATCATTGTAAACCATCGCCATTTTTTCTGATGCAAATTTATCCACCGCATAAGGTGTTAGAGGACGGATAATACTTTCTTCTTGTTTAGGCAGAGTGGGCTCATCACCGTAAACCGCTGCACTTGAAGAAAAAATTAGTCGTTTCAATGACTTTTTATTTCTTCTGAGTATTTCTAATATTGTCATCGTACTATCGAAATTTACTTGGTGAGTTTCGTAGGGACGAGCAACAGAATCTGCTACGGAAGCCACTGCTGCAAAGTGAAAAATATAATCAAAATCATTTTCACCGAGAACTTTTTCAAGCAAGGACTTATCCGTTACCGAACCTTCTATTTTTGTTAAATTTTTTGATAGTTCTAAATTAGAAAAATCCCCCATAGAGAGGTCGTCAATGACAGTAATCGTATTAGTGGGAAGAAGTCTATTTGCTAGAGAGGATCCAATGAATCCCGCACCACCAGTAATTAAAATATTATTATTTTGAATCATGCTTTATTTCCACTTCTTCTAGTTTCTTCTTTAGTAATGATATTTCTTGAACTAAATTTTTTATTTGTTTTTCCGCAGAGATAAGTGACATCTGATATTTCAAAACAATAGTTAATAAAATCCCTACCAGGATAAACAAAGATAATGCTGTTAAAGTTTCAATACCAAAAAAATGTGCAACATCACTTCCCACCTCGGGAAAGAGCGATCCAAACAAAATAATTAGTGCTAAAACCAACCATTTCAACATATGTCTAATTTCTGCTTTATCTTTTCTGACAAGGTGAATCGTATAGAAAAAGAATGAAACTGCGAGAACTATTGCTAATATTCTTAGTTGTACAGGCATTATTTTCTCCCTTTTCCTACTAATGATGCTGCTAAAATAGATAATGAAACACTAATCATATAATTCACACCTTTTAAAAGGTTAATACTAGATGTTCCTGTTGTACGCTCAAACATCCTTACACCGACTTCTTTCACTCGAATATTTTTCGCAAAAAGATGCATATAACTTTCTGGCTCGGGATATTGACGTGGATATCTCTTCACAAACTGCTTTATAACTTTACGATTACCTGCACGGTACCCACTGGTAACATCCATTATACGGATATTTGAAGTCAAACGTATCAAAGCTGAAAGCACTTTGATCCCAATTTGCCGTGTTCTTGAAGACTTAAATTCGGAATTGCTGTCATCGAGAAATCTGGAACCAACCGTAAAATCCGCTTGGTTCTTTAGAATCGGATCAACAAGTTGAGGAAGCGATTCAATATCATGTTGGCCGTCTCCATCAAATTGCACTGCAATATCATAGCCATTTTTATCTGCATACATATAGCCTGTTTGCACAGCTCCACCAATCCCAAGGTTTTGAATGAGCTCAACATGATTGATATTATTCTCTCTTAAAACCTCTTCTTCATTATCAGTAGAGCCATCATTAATGACTACATAATCTAAATTATAAGGAGAGTTTGCTCTATACTGCTCTACTTTTCGTATGTTCTCTGCAATGCCTTCTCCCTCGTTATACGCAGGAATGATTAGAAGAATTTTTGCTTCATTAATCAACTTTATTCAAGTCCTCTCTTACCCTCGGGTTTGTTGGTTTTTACTCTTAACATCACTTTAATCAAGCTCTTCCATCTGATTCCAGACTCTTTTTTCAAAAAACCTTTTAGAACCATTTTAACATATTTTTTATTAAGTTGACAGAACAACTCAGGTTTATAGGCTTTATAGAACCTGTATTCGCTACTAAAAATGCTATAAAATCTTTCCTCTGACAAACTTGATAAATCTTGAACTGAAAGCTGATGACTTAACTGACAATTTAAGACTTTCACCTTTTTTTTGTTAGAAATAATCTGAGAAAACAACCAATGGTCTAAATAATCGAGGGGAAACTCTTTGGAAAAACCACCTATGTCTTCAATAAAAGATTTTCTCAATGTCAAAGTACTAGAAATCCCTGAAATATCTTGTTCGTAGACTCCTGCTTCCTTTGGAAATAAGAGCATGTCTAGAGTTTCACTTGCCGTTGGGGAAATTTGTGTTATATCATCGTATATTTTTGCGCAGTAGGCAACTATCTCTCTATCTCTATCCGTGCTTTCTAGTTCAGTAAGCAAAAGACACAGATACTCTTCTGTAAGTGAGGTATCATCATCGAGTAGCATTAGCCATTCGTCGTTCGAATGGCTGAGCGAAGTCTCATATGCTATGCGTGTCCCCCGCTCCTCATTGTTCTTATTATAGATATAGGTGAGTGAATGAAAACCAGAAGGTAGGGCGACATCGGAATAATCTGTACTTCCATTATCAAAAACAATGATATTAAGCTTTTTTTTGATGGACTCGCTCATCTTAAGGAGCGAATCGAAAGATTCAGTTTCTGTGAATTTTTGTGCGTAAGCTACTAAAGAGATAGTTATATTCATCGTTATCATTTCTTAATTTTCAAAAGAACCTTTTTAACGATTCTTTTTATTTTCGAGCTCGGTGGATTTGAACGTTCCGTATTCAAAGTGACCAATTTCTCTATATGTCGGAGAGTTTTTTTTCTATTGCCTTGTACTTTCTCTGCACTTTCAATAAACTCTTTGTAAACAAATTCTAAAGAATATTTTTCCCGAACTTCCGGAATTTTATTGATACTGTGTTCCTTTTTTGCCTCAAAATCCGTTAAACTTCTTGATAATATTTCAGATAATTCTTCAATATTTCCGAGATGATATTTTTTACCTTCTTGGAAGATGTTATATGCAGATTCATAGCCTGGATTATCCGAGATTATTACTGGTAAGCCTTTGAGTAAAGCCTCGATATAGACCAAACCAAAGGTTTCTAGAGCTGAGGAGCTCACAAAGATATCTTTGTCTGTGAGTACTTCCCAAGGCTGTTCAAGGTGGCCTGTTAACTTCACATTCTTCAGGTTATGCTTCTTGATGTAACTCAAGCACTTAGTTTTATAATCCTCATCTTGAGCGCCAACCAAAAGAAGCTCCACATCTGTCTTTCCAGACTTATGATAAGCTTGTAAAAGCTCCATTTGGTTTTTACGCTCCGTCAAGCGACCAACAGAGACAAAACGGATTTTTTCTCCTTTTTTCAAAGGTGAGATATCCACTTCGCTGTAAGGAATAAAATTTTTGATTTCTTTGTTCTGGAAAAGAGAGTTCAGATTTTGATTGAGGAGGCCTGTTACACTGTAAATTTCTTCTGAATACTCTTCAATAAAGTCTATTTTATCTAAGTAATAGGCAAACTCATTTTCGGGAAATTCATGGATTAACCAGAAATGTGGTATTGATTCACAGGCTGCGGCAACAGCCCCTTGAAACATATTGACTGTATTCGTCACGACGAGATCAATATTATTTTCTTGAATGAGTTTTCTAATTTGGGCGATATTTTCCCGATAATAGAAAGCACGAACCTTCTCATCTTCCGGAAGCCCACCTGGAGCATCCTCCCACCACCATTTTCCTGCTGAAAGAATATGTGTTTCAATACCAGAAACTTCAAATTTATCCTTGTAACTTTTTTTATCTTCACCCTGATAACCTGGGGCAACATTTATAACTTTATTGCCACGTTGAACAAGCGTATCCATCAGATAAAAAATTGAAATTTCGGCACCATTATCAAGAGTGCCTGTTGGAGAGACGAATAAAATGTTTTTCATTATTATTTCCTTATCCTTTAAAGTATAATGCTTGTCCCCAGTGATTATCGTAGGATTTTTAAGCCCTATATTAACACTTTCTCTACAAATTTTTTAATTAGCTACTTATGCTCTTTGTAAATTCATCTGTATGGTTTTTAACTGTACATTTGTCTAAAACAAAGCCATAAGCTGCTTCCGCAATTTTTTGTCGTTTATCAGGCTGCTCGATAAGTGTTTGTAGTTTTTCGTACCATTCTTCGGGTTGAGCCAAAACTCCTGTTACATCAGCATTAATCATTTCTTCAAATGATCCCAAATGACTAGCTACAGTAGGCACTTTTACAAGCGCAGCTTCGAGCCATTTAATCTCTGATTTTGCACGATTGAAAACACTATCAACCAAGGGTGCTAGGTTAATATCCATTTGGCTAATTAATCTAGGGAGCTCTTTCCAATCCACATAGTCATTCATTTTGATTTGCTTTGCGTATTTTTGTAAGTCTTGAGGAAGATCAATATAGCCAACCAAGTGCAGTTCTACCTGTGGATATTTTTCAAGAATTTGCATTATTGCAGGTTTAATCATTTCAAAATTTTCGTTGTGTGTAATTGAGCCAGAAAAATACCCTATCTTAATTACCGAAGAAACTTGAGTATAATCCTTGAGTGTTTCTTGACTTAAACTTACTAGTTCTTCACTGGCAAGATTTCTGTTTATTATCACCTCAGAGCTATAGTTTTCCAACTCTTCTTTTAAAGTTTGCGTAGTTGTAATAACGCTATCGCACAAGGCCATCATTTTTCCATAAGATTTCACTCCGCTATCATACTCATACTTTTCAATATCTGAAAGCTCTTGGGTATAGGATAATAAATCCGTATATTTTGTATCTATTACAAGATCATCGATGTCGTAATAAATAGGTTTATTATACTTTTTAGCAAGATGGCAAAGTTGTTCAAATATTTCAGAGTAGCCTGTACGATAGATAATAATGTGGCTCGCATTTTCAGCATACCCCATTTGAAAATCTGAAGCATTGACTGTCCACACATCAAAACCAAGGGACCTTAATTGAGCTGCCTTATTTTCGACACGATAGCGTGTACATTGAGGAATAGCATTTTCTACACCATCAATAATCAAAATATGCTCTTGAGGCTTTTTACGCTTAATTTCTTCCATCATTTCATCAATAACATGGGCTGGATATGTTGTGTAAGTTTTAATGTATTCAATCAGTTCAGGAACTTGCGTTTTTCGGGAAATACCTTGCCATAAAAATTTATCATCTGTGTAATTTGAAAACGCTGTATATTTTACAAGAGGAACATCAAAATCTTTTAGCATGGTCAGCGGGTGAATATACATTGCACTATCACCATTATTATTACTCACAGCTGCGTGTTTAAAACCTAAATATTCAAAATGCTTTGTAAAAACTGTTTCGTGCTTCCCAATAGCTTTATTTCTGGAATTTGTATCGTCCATTTTCTCCCAATATTTTATAAATTCTTGAGAGGTAAACATACTTTTTTCAATAACGAGAAAGTAAGACTGAAGATGAATCGGAATCGTTTTATACTTATTATATCCGGTAAAATCTGCTTGGGGCTCGCCATATGAAATTCCCCAGAAATCCAGTTTTTGCGAAGCCATTTTTTCAAATGTAGATTCTAGGTCAACAAAAGGTCCCACATTTGTATCATTGACAAGCAACAGTTCATCAAATTGTGAAAGTGAATCTTTTGCCAGTGTAAGGATTCCGTGTCTAAAAGCTGCGGTATCATATCCTTCATTAGGACGAACTTCTACGCGACCAAAGTCCTCCAAAATATCCCTATCCTCTGGAATGAGGGAACCATTTTCCACGATGATAATCTCATGAGACAATTTAGCAAGTGCTTTCAAGAAGATAATTTTGTATTCTTGAAGTTTTTTACCATCTGCATACACCACATAGACGAGTGCTCGCTTCGGATCTTGGTAGTTATTTTTCGCACGCGCTTTGTTGCGCAAGGGACGAAGTAAAGCTTTCCGTATTCCCAGAAGAGGATGAACATTTCCCATTAATTTATGATATATTTTTTTAGGAGCTTTTAATAATAGCTTTGGTCTTTTTAAGACAAATAGTGTACGTTTCGTGTTATGTATAATAAAATTTCCTAATTTATAGCTACTTGAAGAGACAATATCTTGTAGTTTTTTCTCTTGAACTTGTAGCTGCCACTCTTTATGTTGGAGTCCTTGTTCTAAGTCACGTATTAAAAGAAGTCGCTCATCAGCCACTTTATTCATTTCTCTATAATTCTGTGATGCTATGATAAGACTTTGCTTAATCGCTTGATCGTATTTTTTTCCCAGTAGAGCTCTATACTTCTTCAAAATATAAAGATAATCTTCATAATAGCGATTGAGATCATCTCTTTGACTTCGTGAAGACTCTAAAACTCTGTAATTTAATTTCGTCCCTCTTACAAAAAAGGGGTTCGCACTATTATTGAGAATCAAATTAAGCCAAAAATCATAGTCCTCTAAACTTTTTAAGTTCTCATCAAATTTAGCATGTTTTATAGCCTTTGTTTTTACCAAAGAAGACATATCAATTACATTTTGCACGAGTTCATCTTCTAAAATAAAGTCAAGATCGTCATGCAAAATATTACGTTGCGCTTCAAAATCCCAGAGCTGACAATAAGCAATATCTGCATCACCATGATTCTTAGATTCTCTAAGTAAAATTTCAATATGATCTTTATTTAAAAAATTATCACTATCCACAAATAACAGATATTCACCTGTTATTTTTTCTAGAGCTGCATTTCTTACTTTTACTATACCTTGATTAGCCCCTGAAAAGTATTTTGTTTCTTTAAAAGGAGACTCTAGAAGCAATGATGAGATAATATCTCCTGAACGATCTGTAGAGCCATCGTTAAAAACGATAAGCTCAATATTTTGATATGTTTGCTCAAAGATACTTTTGATACATTTTGCAATATATTTTTCGTGATTGTAGCAAGTGACTACAACAGAAACCTTGTTATTCATAGGGTGTTTTACTCCTTTTTTAAACAACTCCTGTTGGTTTTACTCTTAGAATAAATCCTCGATAAAAAACAATAAACAGATAAAGAACCATTATCGTAATTGTAGAGACTTTTGCAATATTTGCGACTGTTCGTTCTGAAAGTTGAATATTATACTTTGCTCCTAAATTTTGCAGAGCTGGGAGGAAGAAGATAATAAAGGGTTGTAGATAGCGTCCTGAAAGCTCGTCAAATGCAATCATTGTTTTTCGCCCAACATAGATACCAGCAAATATACCCACCCAATTAACAAGATAAGTGATACCTGAGCTCCAAACTGTCCACTTAGGATAAACGCGTCTGAATTCTCCCATTGCGACCCAACAGAATAATAGGATCCAAATAATATTGAAAAAATCTGGAAGATTCATGGGGGTAATCATCCACATTCTTCGCGCATTCGTCCCCATTGTTACAAAGTTTAAATAGTTATTAAAAAATACTTTTGCAAAGTGAATCAAGCCAAGTTTTTCATTGAAAAGAACAAGAACAGCGATGACCAAGAAAACCATTAATGTAGACAAAACAATCATTGTCTGCTTCTTCATTTTCTTGATCACTATAAAAACGGGTTTATAGACCATTGGCAATCCAATAAAGGCAAAGAGAGAGAAAATATAATTTTTCTTTGCTAAAAGTAGGAGTAGAATCGTTGCTAAACTATAAAGCTTTTGCTTTCTACTCATTTCTTTAAAAGTATTGATTTGCGTGAGTTCTAAAAAGTTGAGTGCAAACATTGCGAATATGATAAAACTAAAGATATCATAGCTTGGACTTGCAATCTTCATAAGGTAAGGAACGGTAAAAAGCATGACCAATAACCACTTACCTTGCTTACTTTTCTTAATAATGAAGTAAAAACAAAGGGCAAAGAACAAGAGATTGGCAAGTCTACCCCCATAGTCCATCACACCAATACTTGGATAGATGAAGCGTGCGATAAGTACACCAATCGAAGCCGGGAGGTGCATAAGGTTTATAGGTGCAAAACTATTCCCATTATTCACGATATTCAAGCGAATACCGTCATTCTCTAAGTCTACTTTTTTAAATATTGTATCCTTGATACTGATTTCTGCCGTACTACCTGTAACACCACCAATAGCTTCATTCTCTATAACACGAAGCGCTGGCTTGGACATCACTTCTGGATGTTTTGATGAAAACTGATTATAGGCATAACTAAGATGATAACCTTCATCGCCAGTCGTCATCGGTGGTGTGAGAAAAGTTGAGAGTACACCAAAAATGAGCACAACGATGATAAAGAATTTCTCTGCGGGGAGTTTTAATTTTCTATTGTCCGTCGTGTTCATTTTTTCTCCTTATGAAATGATTTTTAGTTTAGCTAATAATGAATAAATGTAGTTTGTTCTTCTATACGGGAAGGCTTTTAATAAAGCTTCTTGTTTTTCTTCTAAGCAGCGGATAGGAAGATATTCAATAATTTGTTGTTCATGGTAATCTTGATTTAACATCAAGTCCAAATCAGCCAACTTATGCTCTTTGCCTATTGCTGAATAATAATCTTCAAATTTGAAATCCCCCCCAACAAGTCTGTCTGAGAGATTCATGTGCAGGTTAGGAATTTTAAAGCTGTCGGCCACGATTAGCCCATGAAGTGAAGAAGAAAAAACAAGTTTACAAGAGGTGACATCCGTGATTACTGCTTGCGGGGCACGCAATACATCAATAATTTTAAACCTAGGATCGGTAGCCAATTTTTGAATAAAAGGATGGTCTGCTTCCTCAAAGTGAGGAATAATCCCTATTTTATCTTCCTTGTTTAGGCTCTCTTGATAAACTTTATTAACCAGAAGTCCTGGGTCTCCGAGTGGAAGTGGGGGTAACTTCAAATCTTCTTGCGTAAGCTTTCCACGTACCGCATGAAATTTTATCTTTGAGAAATTAAGGTCAGAAAATTTATGTAAAGGGTATGTCTCTTTGATAGAACCTACCTCTGCTTGAAGGGGGTAGATTGTACCAGTGCCCCAGATATGGACCTTTTTTATTGGTCGATTATATTCTAAATCAAGTAGAATATGTAAGAGACTCCCAACAGAGAGCAGGTCAGCTTTTCTAATATCTGGTTCATAAACCACTTCGATGTAAGAGAAGAGGTTTTGGATAATTTCCGGACCAAGTTCATCACCAAAGTTAGGTTTACCACCAGGTGCTTTCCATGAATATAGTTTGATTTTCTTTTTTGGGATCATTTGATTTCTTTTAAAAGTCCGTAAGTGCGTTTATCTGAAGAATCACGGTAAACGAAGCTGAGCATTGGCGAAGCAGTAAGAAGTTCTGTTTCAACAAAGCCATCCTCTGCCACGCGTTGCTTTAATCGTATAGTTGCTACTAAACCGAACTCAGTATTATGGAAATTCTTCATTGGAATCTCCACAATATCTACCATATGCATTGGCATTGAGCCACTGTCATACACTACTCCACCACGCTTCACATCATGTAAACTATAGGAGATAAACAAATCTGATTTATTCAATGTTTTATCAAAAAGTTGAACATTAAATTTTGCAATAAACTTATCTTCTGGCTTTGAAAGCGAAAGAGGAGATAAGGGTTCGATTGCAATTTTTGCCGCAACTGTTTCTTCTTCTCCAACAGTTGTATTATTTCTAGCAAGATTATCTTCAGAATACTTATTGGTAATATCCTGAATATTCCCTTTCTCAACAACCCCTTCTTTAATGTAAATAGCTTTATTACAATATTTTTGTACAGCATTCATATCATGAGTGACTAATATTGTTGTTTTACCTGATGCTTTGCGTTCTAAGAAATAATCGTTACATTTACGTTGAAAGGCTTCATCTCCCACAGCAAGGACTTCATCAAGAACAAGTACATCACCTTTAGCCTTAATTGCGACAGAAAAAGCCAATCTCACTTGCATACCACTCGAGTAATTCTTTAACTTTTGGTTCATAAATTCATGAAGTTCAGAAAATTCAACAATGTCATCATACATCTGATCGATTTCTTCAGTGGAAAAGCCAAGCATTGCGCCATTAAGGTAAACATTCTCTTTACCTGTAAGTTCTGGATTAAAGCCGACACCAAGCTCAATAAAACTGACCAGTTTCCCATTAACGGTAACCGTTCCTTTTTCTGGTGTATATATTTGAGAGATAATCTTTAAAAGTGTTGATTTACCTGAACCGTTACGACCAACAATTCCAAAAAAGTCACCTTTTTCAACGGTAAAGTCAATATCTTTGAGAACATGTTGTTCCTTATATCCTTTAATGCCTCGCATGCGATTGACCAAAGTTGTACGTAGACTCGTACTTGCTTCAGTGGGGAGGCGGAAGTATTTACTTACATGATCTATTTTTACTGCTACTTCTGACATTCTTTCCTCCTTAAACAATTTCCGCAAATTTATTCGAATTTTTATTGAATACCCACAATCCTAAACCAAAAACAAGGACGGAAAGAACATAAGGGATAGCAATTACGAATGAATTATCCCAAAGTTGCCATAAGGTCGGATTCGTATTATTACTAAAAGTGAGCACATAGCGCATATCTTGAATAATTTGGGCCATCGGGTTCAGCATTTGATATTTTGCTACAGTAAGATGATTGGTCGAAATTTGGGTGATGGGATAAATGATGGGCGTACCATAAAATCCAGCTTGCATAACAACTTCCCAAATAGGACCCAAATCTCTAAAATAGACAAAAAATGTAGCGAGTATGAAGGAAATCCCTGTAGTAAAAAGGATAAGTTCTAGCAAGAGTGGAACGACAAAAACAACTGTCCAGGACATCTGAACGCCATTAATTAAGGCAAAGACAGTCACTACAGCAAGTGAAATCATCAAATTAATAAAAGCGTTGACAGCAACTGAGAAAACAATAACTGATTTTGAAAAGTTCACTTTTCGAAGCATATCCCCTCGGCTAACGACCGAGAGCATTCCAATCCCCGTTGTTTCACCGAAGAAATTCCAAATGGTTATCCCTAAGAGCAGAGCCACGGCAAAGTGAGGTGTTCCTTCACCAAAACGCATGAAACGTACAAATACAAGATACATAATCAAAAAGAGCATTACGGGTTTGAGGATTGACCATAAATAACCAATAGCGCTCCCTTGATATCTAAGTTTGAAGTCTGTTTTAATCAGTTCTTTAAGTAGAATTTGATTTCTACGGCTGAAGAAATTCATTTATTTTTTCCTTTATATGCAAATTTTGTAAGAATCAGAGTACGAAAGATTTTAGTGTGGAAACTTTTATTCTTTCGTAACTTGTACTGATTGAGTGTTAGACGTCGCTTTTCCTTGGGCATATGGAGCAAATTAACATAGGCTTGAATAAGCTCCTTGTTCGAAAAGGACAACTTATCCAGTTTCTCTGTCAGAAGTTTTTGAGCTTGCTTTTGACTAGATTCAATAAGCCACCAATACTTTTCAAACCAAAGATGTGGTCGTAACCATTTTTTCATCCGCTTCGTCCAAGTCCTTGCCCCCAGCACATTCGCATCATGCTGGCGGTAAAGGTGTGTCGGTAAATCAATGTAAACCAATTCTCCTATTGCTGTAGCTAGAAGAGCTAAATACCAGTCATGCATGATGACATCCTCAGTGGTTTGCCATTCTTCTGCTAAAGCATGATTAATCATGCTAGCACCACCAGTAACAGTATTTTCTGTGAGTTCTTGAACTAGTTCTGTATTAGCATGATCGGATTGGCTACGAATCATGCTTTCTGATAAGATATTAAGATTTTTATCAACAATCTTTAGATCTGTGTAGTACATCGTCGGAATATTACTATTATGCTTTTTTGCTTCTGCCAGAATAATATCCAATTTTTCCGGTAGCCAGTAATCGTCTTGATCAGCAAAAAAATAGTAATCAGCAATGTCAGTTTTCACCAATTGATAAAAAGATTGAATTACACCAACGTTTTGAGCTTTAATTACTTTAATTCGATGGTCTTCACTGGCAAAATGCTCGACTATTTTAACGGTTTCATCTTTGGATCCATCGTCTCGAATAATCAGGTTCCAATCTTGAAAAGTTTGTTTCTGAATGCTTTCAATTTGCTCAGCGACAAACTTTTCACCGTTATAAGTTGACATTAAAATATTAACTTTGGGCATGTTGAGAGGCCTCTTTCGGTTTCAGTCGCTTATTTTTGTAAATAAGGCTTCATATTGGGCACAAATGTGTTCCCATGTATATTTTTCTTCAATAAGTCGTCTTGCTTTGTTTTGTAAATCTTGCCGTGCAACAGTTGTTATTTTTTCAACTTCAGAAAGCACGTTTGAAAGGTTTTCTTTATCGAAATAGATGACGGAATCTCCCGCAGTCATCCGATTAAAATTTACACCTAGGACGACATTGACTGGAGTCGACCACATGGCTTCAAGAAGACCTGGATTCGTTCCACCCACCTCATGACCATGCAAGTAAGCAAAAGCCCGCTCGCGGATAAAACGCAATTCATTTTGATTATAAACTGTGCCCACAAATTTGATTCGTGGATCTTTGTCAAAATTTGTCTTAGCACGAAGTTCTTCATAGTAAGGATTTCCTTCGTGATTAGTAATAATCACTAAATCCTTCTTTGTACGACTTTCCATAAAGTGTCGTATGAGTAATTCATAATTATTTTCCGGTACAAATCGTCCTACAACCAAATAATAATCACTAGTTTTATATTTTACCAGAGTTTCTGATTCTGTCAAATTTGAATTGAACTTCTCAGTGCCATAAGCAATGACTTCACTCTTAACTTGGCCATATTCTGCACGTAAATAATCAAGTATACCTTGATTGTCACTGATAATCATATCCGCACAACGGACCATTTTTTTCTCCGCATGCTTGAGATAGCGGCGTACAGGTTTTGGCCACTTGGTTCGCTTCCACTCAAGTCCATCTGGATTTACGAGAACCTTCCCGCCAATCTTATGGATTTTATGAGCGTAGTGCCCGATTATACCCCCTATTGTATTTCCCAATATATAAAAGATTGGCTCAATAATTTGTTCTTCTTTAATTTGTTTAAGGGCTGCATTAATTGCCAGTACATCATAAGCAATCACACGCGCTGGTCCAATACTCGGTACATTAATGACAAAGCAATCTGCCCCTAGATAATCAAAGTGTCCATCCACAGCTTCCATACCTGAATTCTCGCTTTGACAAGCCACATGATATTTAATATTTTGATTACTTTGGTGTTTAACCAACTCTTCTACAAAAGTCTCAAACCCTCCATATTTTGCTGGTAACCCACGGCTACCAATAATAAAAATGTGTTTTTTCATGTTTTCATACGTTTGCAATCGCAAACTTTTAACCTCTCAAAGCGAGAATTCTGCCTTAAAGACAGAATTCCGCTGTTTTTTATCATCTACTAAATTTGTGGATGCTTTGTTTATTTTGCTGTTTCGCCTTTGACTTTATCTTTATTTTCCCTTAAGTCACCTTTAACTAGCAATTGTGCCAGGGCTTCTTGCCATGTCGGAATATTAAATCCTATAGCTTTCGCTTTAGCAAGACTCATCGTTGAGTTAAATGGTCGTTTCGCGGCAGATGGGAAGTTACTTGAATCTACAGGTTTTACAACTGTATCTGTATCTTTCAAAATTTCTTTGGCAAAATCAAACCATGTCACATCTTCGCCAGGTGCAGCATCATTTGTCAAGTGATAATAACCCGCTTCTGCTTTTTGGTCAACTAAATATACCATAAACTCTGCTAATGTACGGGTCCAAGTAGGACGCCCATGTTGGTCGTTTACCACTGTCAAAGTATCATGCGTTTTTGCTAAATTTTGCATGGTAAAAACAAAATTAGGTCCATAGCTACCAAAAACCCAAGCTGTACGAATCGTATAAAATTTGACACCAGAAGCTTCAACTGCTTGTTCCCCGAGTAATTTTGTACGTCCATATTCTGAAACAGGGCCTTTAGGCGCATCAACTTCCCACTCTTGCCCAACAGGTAAATCACCGTTGAAAACATAGTCCGTTGAAATATATACAAGTGTTGCTCCAACACGTGCAGCAGCCTCAGCTACATGACGTGTACCGTCAACATTGATTTTTTCATTGAGGACTTTGCCTTCATCTTCAGCTTTATCTACAGCAGTGTAGGCAGCGCAGTGATAAACCAATTCAGGTTTATTTTTGTCAAAGAAAGCATCCACAGCTGTTTTATCTGTAATGTCAAGCTCGTTGACATCTGCTGCAAAATATTTTACGCCACGTTCATCGAGAAGATGGCGTAACTCGGTACCAAGTTGTCCATTTCCACCAGTAATTAAAATCATATTTATTCCTTTATCTTAGAGAACTTTTTGGCTTTCAGCATATTTCGCTTCAACAGCAGCTTTTTCTGCCTTCCACCAGTCTTGGTTTTCAGTATACCAATCAATCGTTGCTTTCAAGCCTGACTCAAAATCTGTATGCTTAGGCTCCCAACCAAGTTCTGTACGCAGCTTTGTATTGTCAATAGCATAGCGTAAATCATGGCCAGCACGATCAGTTACACGGTCATAAGCGTCAGGTGCTTGACCCATTTCCGTTAAGATTTCTTCTAAAACTTCTTTATTATTTTTTTCGCCATCGGCTCCAATAAGATAAGTTTCTCCCATACGACCTTTGGTCAAAATTGTCCAAACGCCAGAAGAATGGTCTTCTGTATGGATCCAGTCACGCACATTTTTACCATCGCCATAAAGTTTTGGTTTAATTCCTGATAAAATGTTTGTAATTTGACGTGGGATGAATTTTTCGATGTGTTGGTAAGGTCCATAGTTATTTGAACAGTTTGAAATTGTCGCTTTCAAACCAAACGAACGTACCCAAGCACGAACAATTAAATCCGATGCTGCTTTAGTCGAAGAGTAAGGACTTGATGGATTGTAAGGTGTTTTATCAGTGAATTTTTCACCTTCACCTTCACCATGTCCTGGTAAATCTTCGCGGTAAGGCAAATCTCCATAAACTTCGTCTGTAGATACATGGTGGAAACGCAAATCATATTTACGAGCTGCTTGAATCAGAGTATATGTCCCGATAAAGTTTGTTTGGATAAATTCATCTTGTGATTTAAGGGAGTTATCGTTATGGCTTTCTGCAGCATAATGCACAATAGCATCTGCTTTAGAAGCAACTTGATCAACAATTTCAGGATCAGCAATATCACCAACCACAAGTTCTACACGATCACCAAGAATCATGTCAATGTTCGCACGATTCCCAGCATAAGTTAATTTGTCCAAAACAGTGATATGCACGTCTGGATGATTGTTATAAACATAGTGTACAAAGTTGGAACCGATGAATCCAGCACCACCAGTGACTACGATATTTTTAAATTCAGTCATTGTCTTTCCTCTAGTATATTTTTATTGCAAGCGATAGTCTTGTTTGAATTTCTGCGCGGTAACAATTTTTAAATATTTGCCATTAAACACCAGAAATTCATCTTGATTAGCATTGATTTTGATCAAGCCACCAGTATTAATAATATGTAATGTTTTATCATTTAACCAAGAAAAACCACCTGAAGCAAAGAACTTCTTTACCCATACAGGTTGCTCATTTTCCTTACTCACTTGCCAAAACTCTAGTATTTTTTTACTTTTGAGATGTTTTGCCTTCATTTTTAACCGAGTAAATCTGCGGTCAGAGGAGCTACATCTTCAAGTAATGGATGATTTTTGTCAGCTTCACTCACTTCAGCATGCGCTAGGTCTTCCCATTCAATACCTAAAGTTGGATCAGCATAATTGACAAAGGCATATTTTGGCTTAAGTTCCAAGGCCCAATAATCATTCACTAAGTAGGAGTAAGAAACGGTTTCACTTAAAACTTGGAAGCCATTAGCAACACCACGAGGAACAAAAATCCCCTTGCTGGCATCAATCACTGTCTGATAAACATGCCCAAAACTCTCACCTTCGCGGAGATCTACCCATGAGCCTAGAACACGTCCACCATCTGCTACAGAAATGTATTTGTCCCATGGCTCTGCGTGTAAACCACGTAAAACATTTTTACGTGAGAAAGAAACGTTGTTTTGTAATTTTCCTTCTGCGAAAAATTCTTCCGGGAAACCAAGTGGGAGCATTTTTTCTTTTTGAAAGTTTTCTTTAAACCAGCCGCGATTATCACCATGAACCGGAATGTCGAATTCTAACATACCTGGAATAGCTTCGATTTTACGCGCTGCAAGTTCTTTTCCAAAAAAATTATCCGTCATTTATTTATCACCTACCAATTTAAGTAAATATTTACCATATGCGTTTTTCTTAAGCGGTTGTGCAAGTTCACGTACGGCTTCTTCCGAAATGTAGCCCATACGCCACGCAATTTCTTCAAGGTTAGCTACCATAACATTTTGCATACGTTGGACTGTTTCGATATATTGCGCTGCTTCAAGCAAGCTTTCGTGTGTACCTGTATCAAGCCATGCAAAGCCACGCCCCATAAGTTCGACAGAGAGGTCTCCACGTTCAAGATAAGTCTTATTCACATCCGTAATTTCTAATTCTCCACGTAGTGAAGGCTTAATATTCTTAGCAATCTCAACAACATCATTATCATAGAAGTAAAGACCTGTTACAGCATAGTCAGATTTTGGTACTTCAGGTTTTTCTTCAATCGAAACAGCATTCATGTCTTTGTCAAACTCGACAACACCAAAACGTTCTGGATCTGGTACTTGATAACCAAATACCGTTGCTCCTTTTTCTTTAGCTGCGGCTGCTTGAAGTAGTTTAGACATACCTGGTCCGTGGTAAATGTTGTCACCCAAGATAAGAGCAACTGAATCATCACCAATAAAGTCCTCGCCGATGATAAAGGCCTGAGCCAAACCATCTGGACTTGGTTGAACAGCATACTGCAAATTTAGACCAAATTCAGAACCATCTTGCAAGAGTTCTTGGAAACGCGGTGTATCTTCTGGTGTTGAGATAATCAAAATATCTTTGATTCCAGCCAACATCAGTGTAGATAATGGATAATAAATCATTGGTTTATCATAGACGGGCATCAATTGTTTACTTGCTGCACGAGTCAGTGGATACAAACGCGTTCCTGATCCACCTGCTAAAATAATCCCTTTCATGAGGTTCCTCACTTTATTTCTTCTATTTTATTATAGTTAATCAGCATAATTATAGCATATTTTTACTTTTATTTCACTCTAATTCTGCCTGAGGCGGTAGTAAAAGATACTAGAAGTAATACTCTAGTACCCTTTATTTCATATATTTCAATTATAATTTTTTAAATAGGAGTAGACTTCCCCTTGTGAGTAAATATTGTGCAAGAGGTGCAACAATGAGAAATGGGATAAGTATTGCAAAATGAAGCGGACTCGGCCACGCCAAGTTAAGAAAATCTATACCCCAAATTAAAGCCACGAAAAACGAGAGTTGTGTGATTGCGAAAACCCATAAACGATAACGCTTAACAGGCCAAAATATCTTACGTTGCATCAAAACATAGTTCCATGCAGAAAAGAGAACAGTCATCATTGCAAGTTCAGGATGTGAAATTTCTAAGGCACTCCCTGTTATACCAATAAGCATTGCGCCCACTGCTATACTGAAGCCAACAGGAAATGCACGCTCAAATAAAGTCCGCAAAAAATCACCTTCAACTTTTGAAAAATCGGATTCAAAACTCAAGAAAAATGAGGGAATCCCTACAAAAAATGCGGTCAAAACAGTAAGCTGAATGGGCTCGAAAGGATAGATACTTCCCGCAAATAAAGTCAAAACAGTCAAAGCTATCGAAAACATCATGCGAACCATTAACAAGGAGCCTGTACGTGTTAAATTATTAATTACACGGCGTCCCTCATTAACGATATAGGGCATTGCTGAGAAGTTATTATCCATCAAAATAAGATTAGCCGTTTGCTTCGCTGCTTCACTTCCTTCACGCATAGCAATCGAACAGTCTGCCTCTTTAAAGGCCAAAATATCATTAACACCATCTCCAGTCATCGCTACTGTATGGCCCTGTTTTTTAAGGAATTGCACCATCATTTTTTTCTGCTGTGGAGAAACACGACCAAAAATTTGGAAATTTTCTACTGCAAGCTCTAGTTCTGTTTCTGTTTTTATTTGACTAGCGTCAATGTACTGCTCGGCATCGGGTAAGGCAACGGCCTTTGCAATTGCCGATACTGTCACAGGATCATCTCCGGAGATAATTTTACAACGTACACCTTGCTTTTTAAAATAGGCCAGGGTCTGTTTGGCATCATCACGTAAAATATCAGAAAGAATAATAAGTGCTTCTGCAGTTAAGTCTGCGGGAAGCCGTTCTTTATCAAGCGCTTGTTTGGAGCGGGCCAAGACTAATACACGATAGCCCTTCTCGGCATACTTTTGCGCGTGTTGTTCTAAGGCAACATTTCCCTCCGGAAATAAAAATTGCCAAGCACCCAAATAAAAAGTACCTTCTGTAAACTCGATTGCGCTGTATTTTCTTTCAGAAGAAAAAGGCCGTACTTGAGAAGCTTTGTAATCATTTAATGGAGCAAAATACTTTCTTAAGGCTTGAGCGGTTATATTTTGATCCGGAAGATTCTCTAGCAGATTTCCCATCACCTGGGCAATGTGTTGCTCAGAGTACCCAGCCAAACTCTCAACCTGTTCCACTTTCATTTCACCCGTCGTAATGGTTCCAGTTTTATCCAAGCATAGCACATCCACACGTGCAAGCGCATCAATCGTATGAAGTTCTTGAACCAGTACCTTTTGCTTTACGAGGTTAATAACACCCAATGTTAAAGCCATGCTAGTCAATAAAATCAATCCCTGAGGGAACATCCCCTCAAGAGCAGCAACTGTACCTAGTACAGCTTGCTTGTGCCCCGTATCAATGACATAAAATAGCTTGAGGTAAAGCAAAATCCCCAAGGGAATCATAATGAAACTCACGATACGTACAACTTTTGCTAAACTGTCACGCAACATACGTTTCTGTTTCTTTATTTTTTGAGCTTCATGGGCTAATTGATGAATATAATTATCTTTTCCCACATGAATAACACGTGCAACAGCTGCTCCACTTGTGACAAAACTGCCCGAAAATAATTCTGCATCTACTTTTTTAGTTAAGGCATCAGCCTCACCAGTAAGCAAAGCTTCATTCACCTCCAATTGTCCTTCGATGATTTGGCTATCACATGGAATTTGATCTCCAAGCCCGAGAAGAATAATATCATCTAGTACAAGCTCCTCTTGCTTTAACTCCACCTGTTCTCCTTGGCGAAAAGTCTTTACCTCACTTGTATTCAGTAAAGAGAGTTTGTCTAGCAAGCGACGTGCTTTAATTTCTTGATATAAACCAATCCCTGCATTTACAGCAACGACAATGATAAAAAGCGCATTTCGATGGGAGCCTACAGTAAGTACTAAAATAAAAAGAAAAATATTGATTAAGTTAAAAAAAGTCAGCAGATTACTCGCAAAAATCTTTCCGTATGTTTTACTGCTCTCGTTCTTTGCGATATTGACCTGGCCTAATTTTACACGTTTTTCAACTTCTTTTTGTGACAAACCTTCATATTTAAATGGCATAAGCTCTCTCCTAATTCTTATTCTATCCTAACATTATGAGCGAAGCAAACACCTTACAATTTCGAAATAAAACCCCGTCACAAGAAGGACGAGGTAAAGCGGTTTATTTTGTTTGACGTGCCATTGAAGATTGGACATTGAATTTTCGTTGAATAAGAAAGCGAATTCCCATTACAACTCCCCCAAGAATAATTGTAATATAAGGAGCAAGGACAATGTTGATCGATTTTGGTAAGAGGGCCACTAAGACAGATACACCTGCCCATGCAACCATCGCGACAGCCAACATCGCAAAACCCTTGCCTTTTTTCTGTGGTCGTTGTGCACTGTAGAAGTATTTATACATCCAGTACATAACTAAACCAGCTAGAGCGGAAGAAGCCAGCGTTGTCAAGAGGCCGTAAACACTAGCTTGTGGTTGGAAGAGACCCATAAGACCCATCACCACTGAAATCACGCCAAAGAAGAGTAAGGCACTGTCTAGCCACATCAAAAAAGGTGATTCATTTTTTACTGTTTCTTGATGGCTTACCTTTTCTTCTTCTGGCTTATACTGTGTTGCAAATTCCACAGGTGCTCCCAATAATTTGCGGGCCAGAATACCTTCCTTTTGGCCTTCGATGATTTTAGGTAAGATTTCAGCGAGAATGGTTTTGATTTCCTCGTCTGATTTTCCTAAAAGCATCAATTGCTTTGTTACGTTATGTACATATTCGCTATTTTTTGCAGTAAGTTGCTCGATTAGATTTTCCATATCTCCTATTATATAAAATTTTTGGTGAAATTTGGAAATAAAACTTGATTTTTTTAATAAAAAAATGTTATACTAATTTGGTATGTTATTTTGAGGGTTTCTGTAAGAATTGTGTTTCAGATCTGAATTTTTAGAGATGCTCTTTAAAAAAAAGCATAAAATTTTTAAGGAGGAACCAAACCATGTCAAAAGAATGTTATTTTACTGGTCGTAAGACTGTATCAAGTAATAACCGTTCACACGCTATGAACCAAACTAAACGTGTAGTTAAACCTAATCTTCAAAAAGTTCAAATTCTTGAAAACGGTGAACTCAAAACTGTATGGGCTTCAGCTAAAGCATTGAAAAAATTGCCTGCAGGCGTTGAGCGTGTATAATTGAATAAAATAAAGAAAGCTAGTGAATCTTTTTTACTGGTCTTTTTTTATTTTTCCTTCTTCATACTTTAAAAACCAAAGGTCGTAACTAACGATTGATCTTTGGTTTTTTTACCTTCTAAAACTCCCTCCTTTCATGATCTTTTCTAAAGCACTTACAAGGCTAAACTGACCAAAAAACCAATAAAACAACTGTTCTATTTTACAAAATTATGATAAAATGAAGTGATACATAAATTATTATGGAGGAAAGTGCTGTATGATTCAACAGCACGCATATGAAAATGACCGTTACTATTAATACTCAACATGGTAATGTTGACATTGCAACAGATGTTATCGCTACTGTTGTAGGTGCAAGCACTACTGAAATTTTCGGCGTTGTCGGCATGACAAGTAAAAATGCTGTAAAAGACAATTTCCGTAATATCCTCGGACAAGAAAACTATTCTAAAGGTGTTGTCGTAACGACAACCGATAACCAAACCATCATTGGTGTTTATGTTGTTGTCAGCTATGGTGTTAAAATTAGCGAAGTTGCCAAAAACATCCAAGAACGTATCCGTTTTAATCTGGAAAATCAACTTGGCATTGCAGCAGCTAAAGTCAATGTATATGTACAAAATGTGAAGGTGGTCGAAGACTAGTGTCAAATATTAACGCAAGTAAATTTCAAGAAATGATTCAGGCGGCAGCAAGCCGTCTTAACGAACAAGCTGAATATGTCAACTCTTTGAATGTCTTTCCTGTCCCAGATGGTGATACAGGAACAAACATGGGAATGACAATCACAAACGGTGCCAAAGATGTCGCTGAAAAACCAGCCGAAACTGTTGGACAAGTTGCTCAAATCCTTTCCAAAGGTTTGCTCATGGGTGCTCGTGGTAACTCTGGGGTTATCCTAAGTCAAATCTTCCGCGGTTTTGGACAGTATGCTAAAGACTATGATGAACTTGATGGTATCCATTTAGCTAATGCCTTGCAAAACGGAGTTGAAGTTGCATATAAAGCGGTAATGAAACCTGTTGAAGGGACAATCCTCACTGTTTCTCGCGGGGCGGCAGAACTTGCACATCGCAAAACTAATGAGACAGATGATGCAACAGCTATTATGGAAGCTGCTCTCGAAGGAGCTAAAATTGCTTTAGCCAAAACACCAGATATGTTGCCTGTTCTTAAAGAAGTTGGTGTCGTCGATTCAGGTGGTCAAGGTTTGGTCTATATTTATGAGGGCTTCTTGATGGCTCTCAATGGTGAATTCGTTCCTGAAAATCCGGAGCAAGGCTTAGGAGCCATGGACCGTATGATTAATCTTGAACATGAGTCTGAATTAAGCGTTGCTGGAGCTTCCACAAGCGATATCAAGTATGGCTACTGTACTGAGATTATGGTCGAATTAGGCCAAGGCCCAACTGCACGTGAAAGTTACGATCATGATAACTTCCAAGCTTACTTGGCTGGAATCGGTAATTCACTTTTAGTTGTTGATGATGAAGAAATCGTTAAAGTCCATGTCCATACTGAAGATCCTGGTTTGGTTATGCAAGAAGGTCTTAAATACGGACGTCTCGTTAAGGTTAAAGTTGATAATATGCGTCTCCAAAACGAAGGTGTCGCTGAAAAAGAAAAAACAAACAACATCAGCACTTCTACTTCTAAATCTGACTGGGGCTTGATCGCTATCGCTGCTGGTGACGGACTTGCTGACATTTTCCGTGAAATGGGTGTGCAACATGTCGTTTCTGGTGGACAAACAATGAATCCATCAACAGAAGATATTCTCAAAGCTATTGAGGCGGTTAACGCTGAAAAAGTTATTATCCTACCGAATAATAAAAATATCTTCATGGCTGCCAAATCGGCCGCTGAAGTTTCCGATATTCCTGTGGAAGTGATTGAATCAGCAACGGTTCCTCAAGGTTTTACTGCCTTGCTTAGCTTTGACCCAACTAAATCAATTGAAGAAAACAAAGAAAATATGACCGCTTCTTTGGCAGACGTACAATCTGGTTCAGTGACCCAAGCTATTCGTGACACTAATATTGATGGTATTGACATACACAAAAAAGATACACTTGGCATGGTTAACAATAAAATTGTCGCTTCAACCAAAAAAATGAACGATGCTATCTTTGCAGCTTTTGAAAAAATGATTGATGAAGACAGCGAAATCGCAGCTATTTACATTGGCGAAGACGGTAAGAAATCAAATGCAGAACGTATTGCTAAAGAACTTGAGAAACGTTATCCTGAACTCGAAGTAGAGATTCATGATGGTAAGCAACCTGTTTACCCATACATTTTCTCTGTAGAATAAAAACAAAAAAAACTACCTTCTAGAGGTAGTTTTTTTGTTTTCACGTGAAACATTCTTTTTATTAGTCGAATCCCATACACAATTTTTCTCGAAATTACAAGTAATTCGTGTTATACTTAATATAATGTCAAATACTTTTTACATTATATTAAAGGAGTATGCATGAAAACACTGAATACAGCCCGCATTGGCCAAATATATTATGTAAGTAAAATATTAAAAACGGAGCATGCCGGTAAACTTCGAGAACTTGGTTTTGTTGCAGATAAGGAAGTTGTTTTAATTTCCAAAGACAGGGAAAATGCTCTTTTAAAAATTGACCAGACACGCTTAGCCTTGAGTAACTTCTATCTCAATACTATTTTGATTAAAGATGAACAATCAAATGAGGAGCTTGTACCTCTTTCATCATTGAATATTGGCCAAAGTGGCGTGGTCCGAATGCTTGATGGGCAAGGAGAAATAAAGCGTCGACTTATGGATATGGGAATTACGAGGGGAACCAGTATTTCTGTGCATAAGCTAGCCCCTCTCGGAGATCCTATGGAATTCCATCTGCGTGGTTACTCTCTTTCTTTAAGAAAGAAAGATGCTGAAAAAATAAAAATCGTTGTCCAAGAATAAAAGGAAATACAGATGACTAAAATCGCTTTACTGGGTAACCCAAACAGTGGGAAAACAAGCATTTTCAATATATTAACTGGTAGTAATCAGCAAGTAGGAAACTGGCCAGGTGTAACAGTCGAGTGTAAAACAGGACGTTATAAAAAAAATAAAAGCATCGCTATTCAAGATTTGCCAGGAACTTATTCTCTTTCTCCTTATACTTTAGAAGAACAGGTTACACGAAATTATCTCAGAGAGACACCACCAGATGTACTTCTTAATATTATAGATGCAACGAATCTTGAGCGCTCCCTATATCTCACGCTGCAACTGATGGAATTTAATATCCCTATCGTTATCGCTTTAAATATGAGCGACTTACTGGAATATCAAGGGAAACAGATTGATATCGAAAAACTCTCTTACAGTTTAGGGTTACCAGTCGTACCAACCAGTGCTCTAAAGAAGAAAGGGCTAGACGAAGCTATTCGAAAAGCTTGTCAACCTCTTGAAGTTACTCCTTTAGATTATGACCACCGTCTTGAAAGTGCTTTGGCTGAAATTCAGGCGATTTGCCCCCAAGCAAAGAATCATTTTGAACAAATCAAACTTTTTGAAGGTGATAGCTTGGCTTTGGCCTCTCTTACTCCTGCACAACAACAAGAATTAGATGAAATCGTAACGATTACCGAAAAAATTATGGACGACGACCGTGAATCAATTATCGTCAACGAGCGCTATGATTTAATTGGCCAAATTGTCCGTCTGGTTGTTACAAGCACTCATAAAGGACAACTAAATATAACAGACAAAATCGACCGCATCGTTACCCATAAATGGTTGGGCCTTCCTATTTTCATCCTTATCATGTGGCTGGTCTACTTTTTAGCAATACAGGTTATCGGTACACCTGCCAGTGATTGGCTCAATGATAACTTTTTTGGCAGTTTCCTACCTGATGTTTTACACCAAGCAATGGATAGCTTGGCAATCGTACCTTGGGTTCAGTCACTCCTTCTCGATGGTGTCTTAGCCGGTATGGGAGCCATTTTAGGCTTTGTCCCACAAATTTTTGTCCTTTTCCTCCTGTTGGGCTTTCTAGAAGATTCAGGTTATATGGCTCGCGTTGCATTTGTGATGGACCGTATCTTTAGAAGATTTGGCTTATCTGGTAAGTCTTTCATTCCCATGTTGATTTCTTCTGGCTGTGGTGTACCCGGAATTATGGCCACACGTACAATCGAACAAGAAAGAGACCGAAAAATTACCATCATGGTAACCACCTTTATGCCCTGCTCAGCTAAGCTACCCATTATCGCTTTAGTTTCGGGTGCCTTTTTTCACTCGACCAGTTGGGTCGCTCCTAGTGCTTACTTCTTAGGTATGGCCATGATTATACTTTCAGGAATTATTTTGAAAAAAACGAAAATGTTCGCAGGCGATACTTCAGCTTTCATCTTGGAGTTACCCACTTATCATCTGCCTCACTTTCCGACTGTCTTTAAATATGCATTTGATCGAGGACTAAGCTTTATTAAGCGTGCCGGAACAATCATCTTTGCCCTCAATGTGGCGCTCTGGTTCCTGTCAAACTATAGTTTCACTTTGCACCAAGTCGAACCTGGTCAATCAATATTAGCAACGATTGGAGGGTACTTGAGTATTGTTTTTGCTCCTTTAGGCTTTGGAGAGTGGAAAGCCACAGTAGCCACTTTAACCGGTCTGATTGCCAAAGAAACTATCGTCGGGACTATGAGCCAACTGTACGCCCAAGGGGCTGAGGTAGAAAATAACGGTCGATCTATTTGGGCCGCTCTACAGCACAACTATACCCCACTGGCTGCTTATTCTTTACTTGTCTTCAATCTGTTATGTGCACCCTGTATTGCTGCGATTTCTGCGATTTATAAGGAGATGGGCGAAGTTAAATGGACCTTACGTGCTGTAGGCTTTCAAACAGCTGTGGCTTATAGTATGAGCTTTATCATCTATCAGCTAGGCTCTGCCTTTTATACACAGACAATTAACATCAGTACCTTCCTTGCAGCACTTCTCTTAGTTTTTAGTCTTTATCTTATCTTCCGTCATCCAAAATATACATCGAGCAAGGAGGAACTTTCTCTTGAACTTAGCTAGTGTCATTCTTTTATCACTTATTTTAATTGCAACCTTCTTTTCCATACGTAAAACAGTGCGAAGCAAAGGAGCTTGTGAAGACTGTACAACCACAACCTGTCCTGTAAAGGGTGTGACCGCATTAGAAACTCCCTCAAAAAAAGACTGTTGTGAATAAAAAAAACCTTCCGAAAAAGGAAGAGTTTTTTTATTTACTCTCAGACAGCTAAAGCAAGCAACATGAGTATGGCTTGCAATAGAGAGAAGACCATCAATATTTTCACTGAAGCAATAAATGTTTCACTTTTTATTTGTCTTTGCAGATAAGGATGTGCTTGTTTAACGATAAAAGGTAAAAGTACAAACATCAGTAACATAAGCGGAGAGATTAGTCTGAGGACTACTGCTACAACGATAGAAATATATGCCAATATAATAGCAAATGTCCACCAGCGCAAAGCATTCTTTTTCCCGATGTAATGTACAAGAGTGTAACGATGGTTGCCTTCATCTTCTTCCAAATCGCAAGTATTATTCGCTAACATCAAATTTGCAATCAACAAGGTACTTGGTAAGGCTACAAGAAAGGTTGAAGCTAAAGTTGTAAAATTCCAAATAAAAACTGTACTCGTATTGATATACACACAAATAAGGAAAATCAAGTAGCCCATCGTTAAACCACTTGCAAGCTCACCAACAGGTAAGCTTGATAAGGGTTTTGGACCAGCAGAGTAAAAAATCCCTATAAAGTAGCAAAAAAGACCTAACCAAAATACAGGCCAACCCACCAGCCATGCCACAATTAATCCCAAAATTAAGGAAATAGAGAAGAAAAAGAGCAGCAAAGCCTTTATCAAGGTAAGCGAGAGATTTTCTCGACCAATAATATTGGTGTTTTTCTTATAATCTTCTGTATCTACAGCCTTATGATAATCATTATAATTATCCCAGATATCTACAAAACAGTTAAAGAAGAACATAGCTACAAAGTAGATGAGTAATGGTCCAAAATTGGCTAGTTGATAATGATAAAGTGAGTAAGCAACTCCCAGTATAAAAGGAAAGACGCTCGCTGTTTTGGCTTTCAGCTCAATAAGCTCAGTAAATATTTTAAAATTCATTTTTAATAATTTCTTTGTAATAAGGTTTGAGTAACTTCCATCAAAATTGCACGGTTTCGAGATTCGGGAAATTTTTCTATTTCCAGTAGCGCTTGATCAGTAAGATGTTTAGCTAAGAAGAGACTTCCTGTAATACCTCCTAGGTCAGTGACCAGTTCGGAAAATTGAATACATTCTTGACGACTTAAGCCTTGCGGCGCTTCCAGATAAGGCATAATTTTTTCAGGCGCTTCTTCCTTTGCCAGCAACAAGGGCAAAGTATAAATTCCTTGACGAAAATCCGTCAATATTGGCTTATCAGCTTCTTCCAAACCGACGGTAAAATTAAGTACATCATCATAAATCTGAAAAGCCAAGCCTACTGCTAAACCAATCTTTCGTGCAGACCGTTGCATCTGCTTATCACCACCAGAAAAATACACTCCTTCTAGGCAGGCTAAACTTAACAATTCTGCAGTTTTACCACTGATAGCTTTAAGATAGCGTCTAATGCTGTTGTCTGCATTAAAAGCTGATTGCATCTGTGTAAGTTCGCCTTGAAGTATCTTTTTCATCGATTTTGCATTACGCGGCAAAAATGGTGTCGCAGCCATTGTTTCACAAAGCAACTCAAAATAAACCGTATAAATAAAATCACCTGTGTATACTGCAACATCCTTACCAAATTGTGCTTCAACACTTGGCAATCCTCGCCGTAATGGAGAATCATCAATAACATCATCATGAATCAATGTGGCCGAATGCAACAACTCCAAACTGGCTGCTATTTTAACCAATCGTTCTTCATCTTCTATTTTCTCGTCAACTAAGCCAGAGAATAGAAAAAAAAGCGCTGGCCGAACCATTTTACCTCCGCGCGTCGTAAACTTTTGTAATGCGTCACGTATATCTGTATTATTTACCGCTAAACGTTCTGTCATCATAGTTTGTACTGCGATAAGTTTTTCCTTAATTTCAGGATAGTCCTGCCAAAAATCTAGCACTTTTTCCCCTTACTACCTAATATCTATCGTTTTTATATCTCTCTTATTCTAGCAAAATCCACCTTAAATTTCGATATAAACGACTCACTTTTTTCTCTTAATAATTCTTAACGAATTTCAATAATATTTTGTTGTGGCAAGCGGTAACTTGCTTGGCCTTTTACTTCTGACGAGCCCAATACAACTAAGAGCTCTGGACGAAAACGTTTATCAACTTCCAGAATTTCGTTCACACGCTCGGTACGTTCAAAACCAAGAATAACATTCCCTTCATAACCTCTATTTTTAATAACATACATGAGATTCATCGTCACAAAACCGATATTTAGTGATAAATAGCTTGCCTCCATCATCTCATCCATATTTTCAAACATTTGTGGATAGCGACTATTGAAACGTTGCAGTTGTTCACTATCCATTTCTCCAGCACCAGTTCGTGCAATTTCACTTGAGCGTTCTGAAAGGTTGGTATCACTAAAAATAGCAATGACTGCTCCAGCTTCTTTCACTTGTTGTCCATTTTTTCCATTAACAACTGATAGAAGTTCTTGACGTTTTTGTTCACTCTCAACGATAACAAAATGCCAAGGTTGCATGTTATGCGCAGAAGGTGCTAAACTTGCCGCAGAGATAATCTGTTTTACATCTACTGTTGGTATTTTTTTACCATCAAAAGTTTTTACAGCGTGACGCTCTTTATTAATTTTTACAAAATCCATGAATATCCTCCTCTCATTATTGTACCAAATTTGCATATTTTTAGTATACAAAAAAGGGGTAAATCCCCTCTATTATCCTATTTGTTATATTCTCGCAAAAATTGAGACAAAGCAGACAAGCCCTTGCGTAATGTCTTTTCATTCGTACAATAACCTAAACGTGCATAACCTGGGAGGTCAAATCTATTCCCCGGTACCAAAAGGACTCCTTTATTTTTAAGCAAAGCCACACAAAATTCTTCCGTTTGGGCTGGATCAAGCTCTTCAAATTTTACAAAACTTGTTGACACGGCTTTGGGATATATCATTGACACTAGTGGTTCATTTTCTACCCACTCCCGCAGTATTTGCAAATTATTAGTGACGATTTCTTTATTCCGCGCCAGTACTTTATCCCGATGCTTTAAGACTAAAGTCCCTAGGGCATCATCAAAGACCCCACAACAAATCATTGTATAATCGCGATATTTACGAAACTCATCGGCTAACGCTTTATCTTGCGTAGCTACCCAACCTAGACGTACACCGGGTACAGAATATGTTTTAGAAAGTGAGTTTGTTGATATACCTTTTTCATACAAGTCAACAATTGGGGCATAGTCTTCCGAATCATCAAGAGGCAAATAAACCTCGTCAACCAAGACATAAGCACCTACTGTTCGGGCCAGCTGAATGACCTCTTCCAAAAAGGCACGGTTTAAGGTTGTACCTGTCGGATTATTGGCATTGTTCAAACAAATCATCTTTGTATTTGGACGAATCATCTGGCGGAGCTCATTCAAGCGCGGGTACCAGTTTTCTGATTCATAAATGTGCCAAAACTCAATTTCGGCTCCTAAAGAACGTGGAATATCATAAAGCTGCTGGTAGCTGGGATACTCTGCAATCACATGATCTCCCGGCTCAATCAATCCATACAAGACCAAATGATTGGCACCCGTTGCGCCATTTGTTGCCAAAATGTTTTCTGTTGGAACTTTCGTATAAAGCTTGGATACTTCTTGCTTAAATTCAGGAGAGCCCTCAATCCAACCATAGTTAAATTTTTCCTGCATTAAGTGAGACATGAAACCTTGCCCATCATCTTCTTCCAGATTCAATATTTCTTGCAACGTCATGGATGAAATCGTTGATTGTGCAATGTCATACACTGCTTCTTTTTCCCATACATTAAGCCATTCTTCTACTCCAAAACCATCTATCTTCATATGTGCTCTCCTAAATATCAATTATAGTATAAGTATAGCATTGTGCGTTCAGTATTTTAAAGCAATCTTCCATCGGAAAGAAGATTGTCTTTGTATTGTCATTGGGATGTAAAGTCATAATATTATGTTCTTCTAACATTTCGCGGTCAAAATAAACATGTAGATTCTCCTGCTTATTGTCCACTAAACCAAAGATTGATACAATACCGGGCTGTAAGCCAAGCATCTTTTCTAAACGTTCTTCTGATACAAAATGAAGTCGTTTTACCCCAAGTAGCTCTCCCAGTTTCGTCATTTCGACACGCTTACTATCGTCCATAATAACCATATAGAATTGCGTGGATTTTTTATTAGCCAAAACTAAGGTTTTCGACCTACAACCTTCATGACCTTCTATATATTGGTCAGATTCATCTGTAGAATGACTGGCCGGATGCTCGACAATTTTATAGGGAATTTCGAGCTGAGCCATTAACTTCTGCACTTCTTTAAAGTCCCTCATTCAGCCTCCTCATATAAGAAAAAGGCCGCGCAAAACACGACCTCTTAAATTTTAATCCGCAACAATTGTTGTTCCTGAACCGTTTGCCAAGAAATCTTCAAGATTTTCAAGGGAAGTAATTGTTGCCGCACGTCCGGTACGTTCTACAAAAGCCATAGCTGCTTCAACTTTTGGTTTCATGGAGCCTGCAGCAAATTGCCCATCTTCCAAGTAGGCACCAATTTCAGACAAAGTAACTTTTTCCAATTTCTTTTGATCTGGTTTGTTGTAATTGACGAAAACATTATCCACACCTGTCAAGATGACCAACTCATCACCATCAACAAGTTCTGCAAGCTTAGCTGCTGAGAAGTCTTTGTCAATAACAGCTTCCACACCTGTGTATGTGCCATCCTCATTCTCAACTACAGGAATGCCGCCGCCACCTGATACAGTAGTTAAAACTGCAGCATCTAACAGGGGCTTGATGGCTTCTGCTTCTACAATGCGTTCTGGTTTTGGACTGGCAACGACACGACGATACCCACGTCCTGAGTCTTCGACAAATTTCCAATCTGGATATTGTTCCAACATTTTGTTCATTTGTGCTTCATCATAGAACGGGCCAATCGGTTTTGTTGGACTTTCAAATGCAGGATCATTACTGTCCACGACGACACGAGTAACTACAGAAGCTACTGGAATTCGTTCCAAGCCTTCTTTGATTAAAGCTTTAGTAAAGGCTTGAGTCATCCAGTATCCAATTTGGCCTTGAGTCATAGCTACAGCTGTATCTAGAGGCATCGCAGGATTTTTAGCACTGTCTGATCCCAGTTGTTGCAAAAGTAAATTACCAACCTGAGGACCATTACCATGCGTAACAACTATTTCTACATCATTGTCCTTAATGAGTGGGATCAATTGACGGGCTGTAACTTCAAGCGCTTCTTGTTGTGCTTGAGCTGTTGGATCATCTGTCAAAATGGCGTTACCGCCAAGAGCAACTACAATACGTCTAACCATAATTATATTCTCCTATTTCATATTATTAAAGCGCTTACTTTACGCTTGAAAGAATAAAACTTTCGATTAATCAAAAATTTTACTCTACATTTTCTTTTTAAATACCAAGTAACTCTCTCAAACCAAACTGATTGGCAGTCAAGCCATAAAGAGCAAGTAAAGCTGCAAGAGTGAAGATAATGATAGCAATCCATTCACCTGTTGAAATGGTTCTACTATTTTCTCGTTTTGCACGGATATAGAGGACGAAACCAACCACATACAGTATAGAAGCCATCCAGACAAATTGCCAGCCACTCAGATAGAGCGCAATAATTTGGAACGCCATGGCAAAGAAACCAATCAAAATATTTTTAGTTGATTTTTCAGCTAAGCCGACTTTTAAGAGGTATGCCCCAACGAGAGCGTAGCAGACCATAATTACTGCCGTACAGAGGTATACAAAGACATTATAAGCATCTGAAGCAAAGTACGTGATGATGATAAAGAGTTGTACAAAACCTTGAGTCAAAAGCAATGAATTAACAGGTGCGCCGGCTTTATTTTCTTTTCCGAACCAAGCAGGTAAGAGTTTTTGGGAAGCTAACTGCGAAGTTGATTCAACTGGCAACATGGTCCAAGATAGCCAAGCTCCGAGTAGTGAGATGATAAGTCCAATGGCCATCAAATTACCACCCCAAGGGCCCACCATCTCACGTAAAATACCAACCATACCTGGTTGTGGCATACTTGCAAGCTGTGCTTGATCTAAGTATCCAAAAGGTAAAAGTGAAAGCAAGATATAGATTACAAGCAAAGTGAACAACCCAATAATTGAAGCTTTACCAGCATCTGATTTTTTCTTAGCACGGTCACCCATCATTGCAGCACCTTCAATACCAACGAAGACCCAGATCATAACCATCAAGGAACTTTGAATCTGCCCAATCAATCCTGATGTGGTCATGTGAGTAAAGGCCGCTGAACCATTTGCATTGATGGCAACATTTTGCCAAAAATGTTCTGTAAAGACCCCTGCTCTAAACACAACAATCGCAACAATCGCAAAAATTGCGATAGGAATTAATTTAGCAATGAGAACAATAGCATTAATTACTGCTGCTCCTTCAACACCACGAATAACAAGCGCAGTTAGCAACCATGAAACGACTGAAACAACAATGACTGATAAAAAGGTCAAAGAGCCATCTTCATTGGCAAAAACTCCAGGAAAGAAATAATTGACTGATGTCATCATTAAAACAGCAAAGGCCACGTTACCTGCCCAAGCAGACAACCAATAACCCCAACCGGATAAGAATCCAGCAAAATCCCCAAATCCTGCGCGGGCATAATCTGAAACTCCAGAGAGTTCTGGTTTATTTACAACGAGATGATTTAAGCTCAAAACGAGCATAAGAATACCAAAACCAATAAAAAGCCATGAAATGACCACACCACCAGGTGTAGCTCCATTTGCCAAGTCGTTCGAGAGGTTAAATACCCCGCCACCAATGGCTCCAGATACGATAATTGCTACGAGGGCCATGAGCCCTATTCCTTTTTTATTTTCTACTTCCATATTACTTCCTATTTTTTTCATAAAGTCATATGCTTTAAAAAAGTCTCCATTTATAAAATTATATGTAGTGTGACTTTTTCAAAACAAGAGTTATAGAGGGAACCAAAAATATTTTTTCCAGATTTGTGCAAACTTCCCACCGGTATTAGGAAGTGGAAAGTCTGTCAAATCCGGAAAAAATCAAATTCAAAAATTTATTATTTGATGCTTGGTACGTCTGGAATGAAGAGGTTACCTAAAGTGGCTGCCATGATTGCTTTAATTGAGTGCATGCGGTTTTCAGCTTCTTCAAATTGACGTGCATATTTAGAACGGAACACTTCGTCAGTAACTTCCATTTCAGTCAAACCATACTCTTCTTTGATTTCTTTACCGTACTCAGTTTCAGTATCATGAAAGGCTGGCAAGCAGTGCATGAAGATAAGTTCTTCATCTGGAGTTCCAGTCATTTTCATCATATCCATTGTAATACGGTATGGAGTGAGAAGTTCTACACGTTCTTCCCAGTTTGATTCACCCATTGAAACCCATACGTCTGAATAGATAATATTTGCGCCTTTAACCCCTGCTTCAATATCTGCAGTTGTTTCTGGTTTTGCGCCTGACTCAGCTGCAAATTTGCGCGCAATTTCCATAACTTCTTCTGAAGGTTGAAGTGATTCCGGTGCTACGATAGTTACGCTAACTCCAAGCATAGCTCCTGTTACAATAAGAGAGTTAGCCATGTTATTACGACCATCACCAACATAAGCAAGTTTAAGACCTTTAAGGTAACCAAATTCTTCTTTGATTGTCATGTAGTCAGCAATCATTTGAGTTGGATGCCAATCATCAGTCAAACCATTCCATACAGGAACTCCTGAGTATTTCGCCAAATCTTCAACTTCTTTTTGTGAGAAACCGCGACGTTCAATTGCATCAAACATTGAGCCAAGAACACGTGCTGTATCTTCCGTAGATTCTTTGATACCAAGTTGAATATCATCTTTACCGAGGTATTCTGGGTGAGCACCAAGGTCGATAGCTGCTGTTGTAAATGCTGCACGTGTACGTGTAGAAGTTTTAGCAAAAAGTAAGGCGATATTTTTTCCTTCGAGATAGTGATGAGGAATGTTATTCTTCTTCAATGCTTTTAAGTGAATTGCAAAGTCAACAAGATATTGAATTTCAGCAGGTGTAAAATCTTTTTCTGCTAAAAATGAACGGCCTTGGAAAACTGAGTTAATTTTTGGTGCTTGCATTTAATTTTCTCCTAAATATAATTTTTTTATTTTTTGAAATAAGGACATTTGCTTGTGCTATAAGCAATAAGGTGTCAACGAGGTTGACAGAGCTGTAAACCAAGCAAATATAAAGTAAATAACTGATTAAAGATCTTCACGCCACAATGGTTGAGACATACAACGCGCCCCACCACGTCCACGTGCTAACTCGCTTGAAAGAATTTCATGTACTTTAATACCATGTTCTTTAAGTAAGTCGATTGTTACATAGTTACGATCGTAAGTAACAATTTCACCCGGAGCAATAGCTAATGTATTGGAACCATCATTCCATTGTTCACGAGGTGCAACGATTGGGTCGCCATTACCACATTCAATCAAATCAAGTTCTGAGAGTTCCAAAACTTTCTTAAGGGCAACTTTAAGGTCTGTCAAGTGTTCAATTTCCACGTCTCCATCTTTACCTGGGCGTAAAATGAAAGCATTAATATTTCCAGAACCATCAAAGATTCCTGGGAAGACTGTAAATTGATCGTGGTTGATCATTGTAAAGACAGTATCCAAGTGCATCATTGCGTGATTGTGTGGTATTTCAACAGCAAGGACAGTGTCAAATGTTGACAATGGGTTTGTAAACAATTCTTTTGCTAATGCTTGAATTGTCTTAGATGAAGTACGTTCAGAAACACCAATAGCTACTGTGTGTTTGTTTAATACGAGTTCATCACCACCTTCGATACGTGTTGTATGGTTACGATCACGCCAAATTGGAGTGTCTTTGAAGCGAGGGTGATTTGCCATTACATATTCGGTAATCAAAGATTCCGGTTGACGAGCTGGGAAAGTCATTTTGTTAATGGTCATCCCTACACCCATAGATGCTTGTGGGTCACGAGTGAAGTAAGCATTTGGTAATGGATTGAGATAGAAATAGTTTTCAGCATCTGAACCAGCCATGTCGCTAAGAACTGTACGTTTTAGATCCAATTCATTTTTACGAACACCTGCATAAATCTTGTCAACCATTGCTTTTGTATCCATGCTTGATAAGTACTCAGTCAAACCTTCAAGTGTACGTCCTGGGCGGTAACCAGCTTCATGCAAGAGACGAGCCAAGAAATCTTTTTTAACACTTTCAGTTTGAAAAACTTCTGCAGCAAGATCTTCTATATAGACTGTTTCTGCTCCGTTATCACGCAATGTTTGAGCAAAGAAATCGTGTTCCTTCTGAGCAACTTTCAAATATGGGATATCATCAAACAAGAGCTGATGCATTGTGTCTGGTGTGATATTTTCGACTTCAGCACCTGGACGATGAAGGAGAACTGATTTTAGTTTTCCGATTTCTGAGTTGACATTGATTGCTTTTTCCATGAGATTGAGCATCCTTTCTTTTATATAAAACTATATTAAAATTGTAAAAGCGCTTTCAACACCTTTTATTATAGTCTAATCTTTTTTTGAATGCAAATTCAACGCCATTATAATAATGCGCTTTCATTTTATAAAAAATTATAAATATACAAAAAGAAACCAGCAATACCAAGGTTAAGCCTTCGCGCGGGTTTCTTTTATCTTTTTATTACTTTTCTTTATTTTTTCTAATTTGTTTACTTCTTAGCTGTCCACAAGCGGCATCAATGTCTGTACCATGCTCTTGACGGACAACACAATTGATACCATTTTTCTTGAGCACATCGTAAAATTTTGCAGTATCATTTCGTGTGGAACGTTCATATTTGATGTGCTCTGCAACAGGATTATATGGAATAAGATTGACATACGAAAGTTTATTTCGTGGTTTTATTAAATCAGCTAATTCTTGCGCAATTTCCGGAGTATCATTTTCTCCAGAAAGCATAATGTATTCATAAGTTACACGGCGATTTGTTGTGGCAGTATAATAATCTATCGCCTCAAAAAGTTTCTCTAGTGGCGCACTACGTGTAATACGCATCAAACTTGTACGTAATTCATTATTTGGTGCATGTAAAGAAATAGCCAAATTGACTTGTAAGTTTTCATTTGCAAACTCTTTAATTTTTGCGGGCATGAAACCACAGGTTGACACTGTAATATGACGCGCACCAATAGCAAGACCGTTATCATCATTGATGGTGCGTAAAAAGTTCATCAAGTTTACATAGTTGTCAAAAGGTTCACCGATTCCCATCACTACAACATGTGATACGCGTTCGTCTTGCCCTTTTTCATCAAAGTACTTTTGAACTAACATAATCTGAGCAACTATCTCCCCCGCTGTCACATCACGCTCTTTTTTTAGAATACCAGACGCACAAAAAGTGCAGCCCATGTTACAGCCAACCTGTGTCGTTACGCAGACAGATAAGCCATAGGCTTGACGCATTAACACCGTTTCAATCATCATTTTATCTGGTAACATAAAAAGATATTTAACCGTTCCATCTTCTGACTCTTGTACGACAACTTGCTCCAAAGGATTCATAATAAAATGTGCATTCAGCTTTGCAATAAAATCCTTTGATAGATTTGTCATTTCTTCAAACGTTTGAACCCGTTTTCGGTAAAGCCAATCCCATACTTGGGTTGCACGAAATTTTTTTTCACCATTTTCAATCGCCCAATCAATAAGTTGATCACGTGTTAAGCCATAAATTGTTTGTTTTTCCATTATATCTCCGACATTTTCCCCAAAAAAATTTTCAAGGAATTTTTTTTGCATATTATTCAATAACTTTTTAGACACTTTTTATATTTTTGTCTATTTTATTTTTTTGAACGTTCTCGTATTATAAAATTAGATTTAGAGGAAGGTTTTTTCTCATTTTTCTCATTTTGTTTTATTTTACCGGGTTGCTTTCCTGACTTGTCACGAATCTCAAAAGATTTTTTCTCATTCTTCTTTTGCTTTTCCTGATTTACCCGATTTTTATTTCGATTGTTACGCCGCCGTGGCTTTTCAAATTTAGGTTGACGAGGTTTATCTTCAAATACTCGTTCCGATGTATAGGCTTCATCTTGTGAGCGCACACGTCGTAAAACAAAATAGGCACAGCCATAATTGCAATATTCATTAATATAATCTTCGAGTCGATCAATTTTATTTTCAGACTGCATTTTTTTTCGGCTCACTGAAAAAAAACCTTTTAAACGGAGCTGTTCAAAGCCCCAATCTCCCACGATGTAATCATACTTATCAAAGAGATCACTAAATCGTTGTTCCAGCTTTTCAGCATCAAATCCTTCACGATAATTGTAAACCAAATGAAATGTCTTACCACCTACTTTTACAATATTTTCTGTAGCAGTAACCCGTTCACCAGGAAAACGATTATAATTTAATTTTGATTCATCAACTTCTTTTGGCACTTTCCTCTCCCTTTCTTTTTGTTCATTCTCTCGTTTTTAATTCATTTGCTACTATTTCACGTAGAAAATACGGAAAGAGTATTTCTGTTTTCTCTTGCTTTTTCAATAAAGGGAAATACCATGCAAAGAGATACTGATCAGGGACAACTATGCTATAGTACTCAGCATCCCTTAGACTAGTATTTCTATAATAAAATCTTCCTCCATCGAAACTTATTCCCTGAAAGATAAGCTGACCAAATCTCTTACCTCGAAAACCCATACCTCGAATATTTTGGCCAGAAAGCATTGCAGAAACATCCAGCATCTCACGTAAAACTTCTTTGAGTCCCTTACCAGTCATCGTAATCCGTACTAATCGCATCGAGTGGGGCAAAAATTGATGTAAATCATCTAATGTAAGTTGGCTTGGCAATGCTTCTGTAACTAAGAGTCCGGTATTGAAAATACAAGCACCTACCTTACCATGTCGGGCAAGCAACTCTGCTATAAAATGACTTGCATTATAATCTGGATAAACATTAGTCAGGCTATGTGGTATTTCTGTGACAGACATACCTTGTAACATTTTTCGTCCCTTCATCTCCCAAGCTTTGATTTGCAAGGCATCACTTTTTTCTCTTTTCAGCGTATTGGTAGGAATCGTGGAAATTTCTGAAGTAATTACCTTTTTATTTTCATCAAAGGTGAGATTAACTTCACCAATATGTTCACCATATCTTCCGGCAGCTGCAAGTAATGTACCATTTATCTCCGCCCCATGTTCAAAAATATGGTGCGTATGGCTACCTATAATTAAATCGATATCATATTTTCTGGCAATTTTTTCATCAACTGTTTTGCCCAAATGACTCAAAAGTATTGTAAAATCACAGTCCAGTGGCATGAGTTGATCCAAGCTAGCTAAAGGATCAACAATATCCCAACCTGCTTGTAAATAGGCTAGATAAGGAGCTGTTAAGCCAATGATTCCAATACGCAACCCCCAACTGCTCTCTATAATTTTTGGTCCATGGGCAAAAGACATATTCTTGATATTTGAAAGCACCATGTCAAAGCTTGCTTGATCATATAGATGGCTTAACATTTCATGAGTTAAACCTAATCCTTCATTGTTACCAAGGGTTGCGGCAGTCAATTCCAGTTTATTCATCAAAGTAACATTAATTTGACCTTCAGTCGCCTCAGTTAAAGGATGTACCCGGTCAACATTATCACCTAAGTCAAATCGTAAAACATCTGGATGTCCAACTGATTTTTCCGCAAAAAAACGCTCGATCATTGGAAATCGTTCCAAGTGCGAGTGCAAATCGTTCAAGTGAATAATGCGCAATGAATTCATTTTACCATTATAGCACAAAAAAGACCGCTCAAGCGGTAGTTTTTGTACTTTCTTACTTTTACCTTTAAATCAAAAGAGAGGCAATATTCCTATTTTCCTGTGGAACCAAAACCACCTGTACGAGTAGATTTAGTTACTTCTTCGTCTCCATCAGCAACCAAGAAAGGCATAAAGACGGCTTGGACAATTCTCTCGCCTTTTTCCAAGACAACTGCCGACTCCGTAATATTTTTCATCTGTGCAAAGATCTCCCCTTCATTACTAGGATTATTATAATAATCGCCATCAATGACACCTACTGAGTTAATCATTACCAACCCTTTTTTGCGTGGGTTTGAAGAGCGATCATATAGATAAAGGACTTCTCCTGCTTGCATATACGCCTTCAAACCTGTCGAAACTAGTTTGATTTCACCAGGTTTAATAGTAATATTTTCAGCTACAGATAAGTCATATCCTGCCGCATGTGTGGTTGCACGTACGGGTAATTCCAGATTTTCATTTTTATATTTACTTACTATTTCAAATCCGCGTGTTTTCATAATCTCTCCTTGTTACTTGTTTTATTTTTAAGCGTTTTATTTTATAAACGGCAAAAGTAGAAAAACGACAAATAGGACCACAATCGTTACTCCTGATAAAATCCTATTTTGCATTGGTACAGAATTTTTAAAATATTTGGGCGGAAAAACAGGAGCTAAAAGAAGTCCGCCTACTGCGCCTCCAATATGAGACCAAATATTAACCGAGCTCAAATTAAATACATTGAAGAAAAGATTGATAGCAATCAAAATAGTAAATGTTTTACCAATCTGTTTAAGCATTGGATGACCGGTAAAGAAACCTATTCCCGCAATAGCTGCAAAAAGTCCAAAGATCGAAGTTGAGGCTCCGGCGGATAAGGAATTAGGCGAAAAGATAAAGGTTGCGGCATTACCAAAAATTCCTGAAAGAATGTATATCAAACTGAAATTAAGACTACCCAAGACAGCTTCAACCTGACGACCAATAAAAAAGAGGGTCAGAGTATTCATCAGAAAATGCGTCCATCCGATATGAACAAATATTGGTGTAACCAATCGCCATATTTGGGTTGGATCAGCTAAAATAGCTGGTGGAAATAGTGCACCTGTATTAAATAGATTGATTGCAGAGGTTGCAGCTAAACCATAACGTAAAAATTGATAAAGCCAAACCATCGTGGTTAAAAGTGATAAAATATAAGTTGCTTTATGCTTCATAAAGTCTTTTTTTATCATGTCAATGTTCATAAGTAAATATTTCTCCTATGCTTATATCATGAGGTTCTGGATGAAAGTCTTTGTGCTGGAAATTATAACATAGACTCACTGTCTGTCCAGAAAAGCTTGCCAGATAACGGTCATAATATCCTGCACCAAACCCAATCCGATAGCCTTCCTTATTCCAAGCCAGACCAGGTACCAAAATCAAATCTGGTATAACTTCATATTCAGACTTAGGTTCTAGTATACCAAATTTTGTCCGTTCTAAGTCATTTTTATCGTATTTGACAAAAATCATGTGACGATTAGCTAAAGTCTTTGGTATAACTATTTGTTTATCTTCTTGCTCAAAAAGAGGTTGCAAATCAAATTCAAACTCTTGTGGCATATAGAGTGCCACGGTTTTTGCGCTTTTCCATTGATCTGAGGCAAGCAGCTCTGAAATAATTTTCTGACTTTGTTGGCTTTTGTCAGCAAAATCAAAACTTTTCAATAAATTTATCATTTCTTTTCGAATTAGCGCTTTCTTTTCCATACTTTATATGGTATCATAAAGCTGTAAGTTTTTTTCAAGATAACGTTTGTGCTTTTTGTTACACGCTTTCCGACGATAAGATTTACCAAACTAAAGAAAGGATGTATTCAAATGGCACAAGGAACTGTAAAATGGTTTAACGCTACTAAAGGTTTTGGCTTCATTACAACTGAAGAAGGCAACGATGTATTCGTACACTTCTCAGCTATTCAAACTGATGGCTTCAAAACTCTTGATGAAGGCCAAAAAGTTAGCTTTGACCTTGAAGAAGGCCCACGTGGTCCTCAAGCAATCAACGTTACTAAATAATTGGTAATTAAAGCACCTTTAAGGTGCTTTTTCTTTTTGTATAAACTTCCTAATAAAAGCAATTAGGCTATTGTTTTATAGATATAAAAAGTTTACAATGTATAAAGCAAATAATTTAGGAATATTATGAAAGATTTAACAAAAGGAAACATTCTCAAAGGTTTAATTACCTTCACCCTTCCCCTACTCTTAGGAAACTTTTTTCAAGTGCTCTATAATACTGCAGATACACTAATCGTAGGTCAAACTTTAGGGAAAAATGCGCTTGCTTCGGTAGGTGCCACTGGTTCTATCAACTTCTTAATCGTTGGTTTTGCTCAAGGAATGACAGCAGGGCTCACGATTATTACTGCACAACGCTTTGGCGCCAAAGACCCACATGCTGTCAAAAAATCCTTTGTGACAGGGCTATATTTCACTATAGCTATCTCACTTTTCCTCAGTGTCTTGTCTGTCCTATTTGTGGGGCAATTGTTGCAACTTATGCAAACGCCTGCCGAAATTTACGAAGGCGCCCATACTTTTTTAAGTATTATGTTAGGTGGACTGACAGCGACAACACTGTATGCTTATTATTCAAATGCTCTTCGTGCCTTGGGAGACTCTAAGACACCGCTTTATGCTCTTATCGTTGCCAGTATTTTAAATATCGGCTTTGAATATTTTGCTATCCTCGTTCTCCATTTAGGCTTAGCGGGAGCAAGTGCAGCAACCATTTTAGCCCAATGTATATCGGTTCTTTACCTGGTTTTACATATCAAGCGCAAAGTACCTGAGCTGCATCTTAATCGAAGACTCCTTGCTTACGATGCACAAGAAATACGGACACATGCACGCCTGAGTATTCCTATGGGCTTTCAATCAAGTATTATCGCTATCGGATCTATTACGCTTCAAGTTGCGCTTAATACGATGGGAACCAATGCTGTCGCGACACAAGCTATTGTATCTAAAATAGATCAAATCGCCATGTTACCCATGATGTCTATCGGACTTGCTATGGCCACCTTTGGAGCTCAAAACTATGGTGCAAGAAAATATCGTCGAATAAATCAAGGACTCTTCCAAGCTTTACTTATAGCTGTTTCTTGGGCTATCGGCTTCGCTATTCTTTTGATAAGTTTGAACTACTACTTCACGACTGCTTTCATTTCACCGAGCCAAATAGCCGTTATCGATATGGCTAGACACTACTATGTTGTGAATGGTGGTTTCTACTGGCTACTTGCTATACTCTTTGTCACGCGCTCTACGCTACAAGGGTTGGGCAATGCGCGTATTCCCACAATTTGTGGTGTAGCAGAGCTGGTCATGCGTGCTGCAGTGGCTATCATCGGGGTTAACCTCTTAAATTACACCGTGATTATTTCATCCAACCCAGCTGCTTGGTTGGGGTCAACCGCTATTCTGATTCCCACAACCATTCGAATGGTGCGCCGTTTTAACCGCGAAAATACACAAGAAAAAATCGTTCTAAATTGAACGATTTTTTTATATTAGTCTTTATCTAATTCTTGATAGAGCAGTTTTTGCGCTACTGTCGGATTAGCTTGTCCTTTCGTTGCCTTCATTAACTGACCAACTAATGCTTTAGCAGCATTTTCTTTACCGCCACGATAATCAGCAACTGATTGTTCATTTTTAGCAAATACTTCATGAATAATTGGCAAGAGGACATCTGGATCAGAGATTTGAACCAAACCGGCCTTTTTGACAAAAGCTTCTGCTGAACCACCATTTTTAGCTAATTCAAGGAAAACTTTTTTCGCAATTTTCGATGAAATTGTCCCATCCGCAATCAAGCGTAACATTTCAGTGAGGTTTTCTGGAGTGAGTTGTATATCTTTAAGCTCCAGATGAGCTGTATTCAAATATTGTGCTACTTCACCTTGAAGCCAGTTGGATACTAACTTAGCATCTCCACCTAATTTAACAGCAGCTTCAAAGAAGTCTGAAACGTCTTTAGAGCTTGTAAGTTGACGTGCATCATACTCGCTTAGTCCCATTTGTTCAACATAACGTACACGTCGGTCTGCTGCAAACTCAGGAAGTTCCCCACGCACTTCCTCAATCCATTCATCAGAAATTTCGATACGAGGTAAATCAGGCTCTGGGAAGTAACGATAGTCAGAAGCACCTTCTTTAACACGCATCAAGATAGTTTCACCTGTTTTGTCATCAAAGCGACGTGTTTCTTGACGAATTACACCTCCAGCACGAAGAATCTTCGCTTGGCGATCAATTTCAAAAGCTAAAGCTTTCTTGACATTACTGAAAGAGTTCATGTTTTTAACTTCCGTCTTAACACCAAATTCTTCTTGACCATAAGGACGCAGAGAGATATTGGCATCACAACGCATTGACCCTTCTTCCATTTTCACATCAGAAATACCTGTGTAGAGGATTAGCTCACGTAAAGCTGTCAGATAAGCATACGCTTCATCAGCACTTCGCATATCGGGCTCAGAAACAATCTCTATCAATGGCACACCTTGACGGTTCAAGTCAACATAGGAATAGCCATCTGTTCCGTGAGTATTTTTACCGGCATCTTCTTCAATATGTGCACGTTCAATACGGATAGTCGATTTTGAGCCATCTTCAAGCTCAATTTCGATAGAGCCATTGTAACCAATAGGTTCATCTGCTTGCGAAATTTGGTAAGCTTTAGGATTATCAGGATAAAAATAATTTTTACGATCAAAATGCATGCTCTTTTGAATGGACATATTCATAGCAAGAGAAGCTTTCATCCCTGCCACTACAACACCTTTATTCAATGTTGGCAAGACACCTGGCATTCCCCAATCAATAACATTGGTATTAACATTTGGTTCAGAACCAAATTCCGCTGGAGTTGGGCTGTAAATTTTGGAGTTCGTGTTTAACTCAACATGGACTTCAAGTCCAATGACTGTTTCAAAGTTCATCTTATTTTGCCCCTCCTTCTGTAAAGATAATTGGTTTTTTCTTATGATGGTCTGTCGTTGCTTCAAAAGCTGCTGCAACTTGATAAATTGTTTCTTCATCGTAACGTTTACCAATCAATTGCATACCAACAGGTAAGCCTTCAACATAACCTGCTGGAATCGAAATCCCTGGTAATCCCGCAAGATTGACTGGAATTGTTAAGATATCTGAAAGATACATTTGAACAGGGTCTTTTGATTTTTCATCAAAACCAAAGGCAACTGATGGTGCTGTTGGGCCAAGAATCAAATCGTAATCGGCAAATACTTTGTTAAAGTCTTCAATAATCAGTGTACGCACTTGTCCAGCCTTTTTAAAATGCTTATCATAGGCGCCTGCTGAAAGACTAAAGGTCCCCAGCATGATACGGCGTTTGACCTCATCGCCAAAGCCTTCTGAACGTGACTTCACATAGACATCTTCAAGATTTTCGATGTCCTCCGCACGATAACCATAACGGATTCCATCAAAACGTTGGAGATTTGAGCTCGCTTCTGAAGAAGCGATAATGTAGTAAACTGCTACCCCATACTTGCTATGGGGCAAGCTCACTTCTTCAACAATAGCACCTAAAGATTCTAAGTGTTTCGCTGCCGTCATAATTTGCTCTTTAACCGCTGGATCAATACCTTCGCCAAAGTATTCTTTAGGCAAAGCAATCTTCATCCCTTTAATCTCTTGACCAATTTTCGAACCAAAATCTGGCACAGTTACTTCTGAACTTGTAGCATCTTTAGCATCACTACCTGAGATTACATTTAAAAGCTCGGCATTTTCTTCAACAGTAGCTGAAAATGGACCAATTTGGTCAAGTGAGCTAGAAAAAGCGATTAAACCATAACGAGAAACACGTCCGTAAGTTGGTTTCAGACCCACAATACCACTGAACGAAGCTGGTTGACGAATCGAACCACCTGTATCGGATCCCAATGACAAGCGTACTTGTCCACTCGCAACAGCACTAGCTGAACCTGAAGATGAACCACCAGGTACTTTTGTTTGATCCCACGCATTGTATGTTGGCTTAACAGAAGAAGTTTCCCCTGAGCCCCCCATTGCGAATTCGTCCATATTGGCTTTACCAATAATAACCATACCATTATCATAAAGCTTTTCAACGACAGTTGCATCATAAGGTGGGATAAAACCAGAAAGAATTTTACTTGCCGCAGTTGTTTCAATATTTTTGGTAACAATATTGTCTTTAACTGCTAAGGGAATACCGTCAGTAACTTTTGCTGCATCAATCCCACGCGCATCAATAGCAGCGGCTTGGGCTAGCGCTTTTTCATCTAATACAGAAATAAAGCTGCCCATTGCTGCTTCACGTGCATGTATATCATCCAAGGTCGCACGTGTCAAGTCAACAGCTGAAATCTCCTTTTTCACCAAGAGGTCATGCAACTCTTTAATTGTTTTATCATTCAATGCCATTATGCATCTCCTCCATCAGCTAACATTGCAGGTACCTTAATAAAGCCATCTTGCTTCGTTGGTACATTGCGCATTAATTCTTCTCGTTCATCGCCTGGTACAGCTATATCATCGCGCATACGGTTTAAGTTATCCGCAACACTCATCGTAAATTCTACATTTTCCGTATTGACTTCTTCTAACTGTTCCACCATTTCGATAATTCTATCGAGTTTATCCGTCACAGCATCAAGTTCATTTTTCTCAAATTTAAGCTTTGACAAAATTGCCACACGCTCCACTTGTTCTTTTGTAATCTTGCTCATGTTATTTTCCCTAACTATTAAAGATTTTCATTCTCAATTATAGCAAAAATCTTTCAAAACTGATACAGCTAGACTTTACAGCCTACTGCCTTTATCACAGACAAAAAACCTCTCTCTACGAGAAGTTTTTATTACTTTTAAGATTAGAAGTTACGGCCTTCAAGTTTTGTAAATAAACCTTGATTGAGAACTTTGAGGTAAGTCCCTTTCATTCCTAATGAACGACTCTCAATAACGCCAGCAGATTCAAGCTTGCGCAGCGCATTAACGATAACAGAGCGTGTAATTCCAATCTTATCGGCAATGACTGAAGCAATAACATGTCCTTCTTCACCATCAAGTTCTTCAAGGATTGCTTTTACAGCTTTCATTTCTGAATATGAAAGTGTATTGACTGCCATATTGGCCATCGTGTCTTTACGAATATTTTCTTCCATTTGTTCAAGCTTAAGGTTGGAAAGTTGAACACCGATAACTGTTGTCGCAAGCTCTGCAAGTACGAGGTCATCATCACTAAATTTTCCATCTGTACGCCATAAGATAAAGGTCCCCAAGCGCATACCACTACCATAGATAGGTGCACATGTTGTCAAACCATTAGGATACTCGCCTAAAAGTTCTGCAGGAAATACTGACAAAGGCTCGTTAATAGTAATATTTGCTAAAGTATCATAGATACGTATAGCTGCACGTGCGTAGTCTTCTGGCAATTGCTTTTGTACATGGAAAAGTTCATTAACACGATCATTGTTAATTTCGTATGGCAATGAATAGCCCAAAAGTTTCCCCTTTGTATCAATGATACAAGCATTACAGTCAATAACGTTGGCTAAACGCTCTGTCATGTTATCATAGGGTAACTCCTGCTTTAAATCAGTTACTCCATCTTGCAGAACTGACGTAATTTTGCGGGTTTTTTCTAGTAAAGTAGCCACGGTTTTCTCCTATTATATTATTTTCTAAATAAACTCTTAATGAATTATAACACAAAAAAATTCAAAAAACAACAGAAATAGTCAGAAAATTCGCTTTTTTCATTATAATAAAATAAGATATACATTTATGTATATCTTATTTCTTTTTGTATACAGAGAATTGACTAACGTTACCAACCTCCACTTTTTTGTAAGAATCTTTAAGTGTTTCTTGTACAGTATCCGACAGATCCTGTCCACTTTGCACCACAACATACTTATTGCCTGCATTAGCAAAAAGCAAGTCAAAGTTCTGATGGAATCTTACCGGATAATGGCTAGGAAAAGCATCTATAGCTCCCACGCGCTGTGCTCGCAGATTTATATTTTTATCCGCTGCTATAGCCAATACCTTATCTTCTTTTGTTGTGTCCGCTTTTACAAACTGTGCAACTTGCTGCTCTTCTGAAAACACTTGTTGATGCATCGTTTGCGTAACGATAGGAGCCCCTATCACAAAAAGTAAAGCCAAAATAGGCGCAAAAAGCTTTGCCTTCATGTAATCTTGTAAGATATTCTGGCGTTGATCCACCGCATCTTGTATGGTATCACTAACGAATAATAAGAGTAAGGGCAGAATGGCAAGCAAGTTTGAACTTTCAAATACTTGAGAAAATACCACAAAGCCTAAAACAAGAATTGAACCAAATAAGAGTAAAAGTTGCCAGATAAATGTTTGACCCGAACGCTTAATATTCCGCACACCGTGTATAAAATTGGCTGCAAGTCCAAATACCAAGATAAAAACTAGTGCTTTCAGAAGTGACATTCCCAAATTATCAGTAAAGCCTAATGTCGTAAGCGGGATGATAATAGACTGTTCGATGGATGTATATAGTACTTGTGCATTTAAGGAATAAAAGGCAACACTATATCCTATCAACAATACACCAAATGAAATTGCTAAAAGTTGATAAAAACCACGACCAATTCTTTTATTCTGAATATTAAAGATAAGCAAGGCGAGGCATGAAAGTAACCATAAAACCGCCATAATTGGTGAGATAACAAGAACAAGGGCTCCCGTCATACCAAACACAATAAAAGCTTCATCACGTGCATCTTGACGTAGATAAAGATCTAAGAATTGCAACGCCCATAATGCAAATGGCAGAGCAATTAAGGTTGGTGCTGTGCCACCTTGAGCTAAACCGGCAATCGAAACTAAGGTGAACCCTGTAATAATACGCGCTGCTAAACGGCTACGTGTGCGTTGTGAAATCAAACGATAGACTTGCACACCACTCATAAATAAAGCCAAAATTTGGAAAAGGTAAAGCAGCCATGTAGTTTGGCCAAAATGTCCCACCCAATTAATCAGATAAAAGACAATCCCACCTGCGCCCCAAAAATCATTATAAGGTACTAGCCCAGCCTGCATCGCCATTCCTGAGTAAAGGTACTGAGACTGCACACCTGTTGGTTGAAGATTAAATATAGGGAAAGCATAAAAGCTGAAACTAAGTACTAAAGAAACTAGCGCAATAAACAACCAGTCGGCTGGCATGAGCCGCGGCGTTTTTTCTCTAGTCGGAACAAAACTTGCTTCTGTTTTATGACGACGTGAATAAAAACCAGCTTCTTCCACAGGAAGCTCGAAGTCTTCATTAGCTTTAAGATCCTCGAGTTCTTCGAGTTCCTCCGATTGTTTTTCATGTTCATGCCTTTGTGAACGTGAACCATATCTTTTTTTCATTTATTTTTCCTTCAAAGAGTAATCACTAAATTATAACAAATTTCTTCGAAGTACTCAATTTTCGCTAAAAATTTTATGTAATAATTCATAATATTTCATTTTTAATGCAATAAAAAAAGAGGTTTTACCTCTTGATTTATCAATAAACTTCATCGTCTTGATTTTCCATAAAGTTATTAAAAACTTCTTCAATCATATCCCATTCAGCATCTGAATCTTCAGCGATAGGTTGTAAATCACCTTCAGTACCATCTTCATTTTGAGTAAATGAATAGGCTTGGATTTCAACTTCACCATTATCATCTTCTGCTCCATCAACAGGCATAACAAGGACATAATTTTTGCCAAATTCTTCTTGACCATCAATTGTGATCAAGATTTCAAAAAGGCTTTCATTACCGTTATCATCAATAAGTGTGATAAAACGATCTTCGTGGTCATGGTCATGTGTATGTTCTGACATAATACTTCCTACTTCTAAAATAATTTGTGCGCATCCAGATAATTTTGTAATATCAAGACAGCGGCGAGCTTATCAATTGATTTTTTACGGTCCTTACGACGGACACCACCATCAATCAATACTTTTTCTGCTTGCATTGTCGTCAAGCGTTCATCTTGGTATTCTACAGCAACATCAAACATTTCGGTAATTTTTTCACCATAGTTTCTTGAAGCTTCTGCACGAATACCTTCATCATTATTCATATGTTTGGGTAAACCGAGCACGATCTTTGAAGGCTTATATTCTGTAATTAGCTCTGCTAGGCGTTCAAAACCAAACTCCCCAGCTTCACTGTCAATCTTTATAGTTTCAACAGGTTGAGCCGTCATTCCCAATAAATCACTTACAGCTACACCAACCGTTTTCGTACCAACATCCAAACCTAAAATTCTACTGTACATTAAAGTTGTACACCATGTGCTTTTAAGTATTCTTTAATTAATTCTTCAACAATATCATCACGGTCAAAACGACGGATTTTGTTACGTGCATCGTCATGGCGTGGGATATAAGCTGGATCTCCTGACAAAACGTAACCTACCATTTGGTTGATAGGATTGTAACCTTTCGCATCAAGTGCACGATAAACATTTACAAGTGTTTCGCCGATTTCTTTTTTACTTGAATCATCAAATTCAAAGCGGACTGTTTCATCTGTAAAACTCATAATATGTACCTCCTTTGGGGTAGGTTCAAGCAAATTGCTTAAAAATCCTTTTAATTAATTTTTTCTAATAATGCTCTTTAATTATACATCATTTCGGACACTAATTCAATCTATTTCGTCTAGTAGCTGGAACAAAAGCCCCTACAGCAGGATCTTTTAGAACCATTTGTCGCTCAATACTAAACAATAAATTTACAGTTTTAAGGGAGAATATTTCCGGCTGCCATGTACAAGTCGTACCACTCGTCACGACTAAGAACAAGATCGCTTGCATTCGTTACTTCTTCGATTCGTGACTCTGTCATCGTACCAATTATCGTCTGCATACGTGCCGGATGACGATTAATCCAAGCGATAGCAATACCTGAAGGTGTAAGATTGTATTTTTCCGCATATACTTCAAGTTTTTTGTTTAATTCTGGAAATTGGGCATTACCCACAAAAGGACCATCAAAAAAACCATGCTGGAAAGGAGACCAAGCTTGAATCGTCATCTTGTTTATACGAGAGTACTCTAATACTGAACCGTCTTGCATATGACTGGCTTGATTGGAGATATTCACATTGAGACCTGCATCAACCATTTCTGTATGCTTCAATCCAAACTGAAGCTGATTAAAGAGTAATGGCTGCTTCACTGCTGTTTTAAGTAACTCAACCTGCATAGGATTTTGATTGGAAACGCCAAAGTAACGAACTTTTCCCGATTTCTCTAACTCATAGAAGGCCTCTGCGACCTCTTCTGGTTCCATTAAAGTGTCGGGGCGGTGTAGGAGTAAAGTATCAAGATAATCAGTCTGTAGCCGCTGTAATGAGCCTTCTACGGAACGGATAATATGTTCTTTTGAGAAATCAAAGGCTACACCCGGGCGAATAGCGCATTTAGATTGGAGATAAATATCCTCTCGTCGAATGGAGGTTTGCGCTAAAGCCTCAGCAAAAACCGTTTCACACTGTCCAGCTCCATAAATGTCCGCGTGGTCAAAAAAGTTAATACCATTTTCATAAGCTGTCTCAATAACTTTGACAGGATTCTTTCCTGGTTCTATGATACGCATACAGCCCAAGATAATTTGTGAAGCTTGCATATCAGCAATCTGAATTTTTTTCATTAACAAAAACTCCTCTTCTTTTACAATAAATTCATTATATCACAATAAAAGTAAACGCTTTACTTTTCTAAGCGTTATTTTTTATAATTTCTTTTCAAGAAGGAAGTTTCCAAAAGAAAAAACTCACCCGAGGGTGAGCATCTTTTTTACAATTAAACTGTAAGTGAAGCACGTCCTTTACGACGACGAGCTGCAAGTACACGACGTCCGTTTTTAGTTGCCATGCGTGCACGGAATCCGTGAGTAGTCTTACGAGGTTTTTTATGTGGTTGGTAAGTACGTTTCATTTGTTAAATCCCTGGGCTACTTCACTTGGGAAAGTAGCTCCACCGTTCTTGCGGTGTTCCTTTCTTTCATTTCTGTGCTTAAAGCATACTAAAATATTCTACACCAAATCCTCGCAAATGTCAAATTTCTTTTGTGACGGTGATATAACGATTGTATTCGTTACCCTCAGAATGGCTAGAAACACCTTCTTCTTTCGAAATAATTGTGTGTACAATCTTACGTTCATTCGACTGTAAATCATTAATATAAACAGTTTCGCCAGAGCGTGCACGTTCTGCGGCACGGTGTGCCAAGCTTGTAATATATGCTTTACGCTTTTCATGATAATCGCCAACATTGACAGCAATATTTACTCGCGTACTCAAAATGCTGTTAGCATAAGCTTTAGCCAAAGTTTGTAAACTTTGCAAAATCTTCCCGTGTTTACCTATGAGTAAAGCATCTTGATTAGAATTTAAATTAAAAACAATCAAGGACCCTTCTTTTACTACATTTACAGTAATGGCGATACCCATTTCCGAAGTAATATTTGTTAAGTAAGTTGAAATTTTATCCGCAAAAGCTGTTTCCTCAGCAGTTAATTCCATCGGTACAGCCTTGGCTTTTTCTTTTACCTTCTCAGGAATCTCAACTTGTACAATCGGGTCTTTGCTTTGAGCAATATCTGCTTTAACTTCTTCAATTATAACTTCACGTTCTTCTGGAGTTAATTCACCTTCTTGTTCTTTTTCAGCTGCACGCACAGCTTTGACAATTTGGCTTAACTCAAGAGTAGCTTCCATGGCAGACTGCGCTTTTGGCACCCCAAGATTGATATCTTCAACGCCACGTTCAGCTAACCGATCAGCTTTACGAATGGTTTCTTCTTTGATTTCTTCTATATCTACGAGGGCTCGTTTTTTACCAAATCCTAAAAAGCCACGTTTTTCTTTTTGTTTTACATGAATATGCACATTTTCACGCTTTACACCTAAACGATATAAACCGCGCTCTATTGCTTCTTCAACTGTTCTCCCAGTAAAAATAGTCATGATTAAAAACTCCTATCTCCTGATTTACTTTTTATTTTTCAAAGCCTTCTTCAGTGCCTTCTCACGTGCTTTTACTTTATCTTTTTCCGCTTGAGCTTTGGCTTCACGCGCCGCAATAATTTTGAAAGGATTGGCAATAAGCAAAGTCTGTAGCACTTGGAAGCCATTTGACACTACCCAATAAAGAGCAACACCACTTGCGACATTGATTGCAAAAACAAAAATCATTACAGGCATAGCAAATGTCATGGTACTTGTCATGGCATTTTTCTCAGGGGCTGATTTCATCGTCAACCATGAGCTAGCAAATGTAAAGAGTGCTGCCAAGATTGGCAAAATGAACGTTGGGTCTTTATCCCCGATATTAAACCAGAGGAAGGTACCGTGCTTTAAGAAATCTACACGGGTCAAAGCTTGATACAAAGCCCACAATATTGGCATTTGCACTAAGAGTGGCAAACAGCCTGCATAAGGATTAACCTTGTTTTTAGCGTAAAGTTCTTGCGTTTCTTCTTGAACCTTCCGACGCGAATCCACATCTTTACCTGGATATTGCGCTTGTATTTTTTTAATTTCAGGCTGAATTTCCTGCATTTTTTGGCTAGACTTAATTTGAATATTCATCAAAGGCAATAGTGCCGCACGAATAACCAAGGTAAATAAAATAATACCAACAGCTGTCATACCGCCAAATGACAAGAAACGAATAACCTGAGCAAATCCATAAACTATTTGTTCCCAAAAGTTTGTTGAATTTTGTGTGACCTCAGAACGTCCACAGGCAGCCAATAAGAGTAAAGAAGCACTTGCCATCGAAAGCAAAGTTATTTTCTTTTTCAATTCTTTTCTCCATCTTTATAAATTTTAGACAATTTCAATACATGCTTGAGATTTTTTCTTACTTCTTCAAAGCTGAGTTTCTCGACTCCTGGACGTGCAATAACCACAAAATCTTCATCTGCCAAATGAGAAGAAAATTCTGCTATTGCATGCCGAATGAGCCGCTTCACACGATTTCGTGTGACCGCATTTCCAATCTTTTTACTTACTGAAATCCCTGTACGAAAATGCTGTTGCTCAGTATCAAGTTTATATACAACAAATTTCTTATTGGCAAAGCTATTTTTCGCTAAAAATATTTGTTCAAAGTCTTTCGAGCGTTTTACACGATAGGTCTTTTTTATAGCCAAGCCACTCTCTCCCATACTAAAAATTATCTCCATTATTTTAACACAAACTAGAGGAAAAGTCACCTTTTTCCGAGAAAGCGCTTTTTCCATTATTTATTTTAACTTGCATATCATTATTTATAAGCTCAAAACCATGTTAGAATAAAGATAAATAAAAGATAGATGTAGCCATGAGCCAATAAAGTGATCTTCATTTCGCTTCCCTAAATATAATGGCTCAAAGAATCAATCCCCTTTGGTTCCCGACTACTCCTTTTCCTTCCCACACATTTGTTGGCTCTTGTGGGAAGGTTTTTTCATGTCAAATTATATTCAATGGTAAAATGACCCATCTCCTAAGTAATATTATTCCAATTTTTCTCAAAAAATTTGGTATAATAATGCGATGAAAAAACGCAAAAATAAAATTTTCACTCTGTGGATAACAAGTATTATAGGCCTTCTGTTACTCGTTGATTTAGGAATTACTTATTATTTCTACTCTGTTGCCTATGTCAGAAATGATGATCCCGTAGGCCAAGTTCAAGCATCAAGTAAAAACTATTCCCTGGTTACTCAATTTGATAAGTTGAATAAAAAAACTCTTACTATGGAAAATGGTGGCTTAAATCTTAAAGCTTGGTACATTCCTGCAGCGCAAACAACGAATAAAACGGTTATTGTCGTCCATGGCTTCCGACAAAATAAAGAAGCTATGCGCCAATATGGGCAACTCTTTCATGATTTAGGCTATAATGTGCTTATGCCTGACAATCGTGCCGCTGGGGCTTCAGACGGCCAACTCATCACTTATGGTTACTACGATAAGGAAGACGTTATTGCTTGGTCAAAAAAATTAACGCAAGAAAATCCTGAAAGTCGCATTACTTTATTTGGTCTTTCCATGGGGGCTGCAACTGTTATGATGGCTTCTGGTGAAGCAGAATTACCCAACTCTGTAAACAGTATTATTGAAGACTGTGGCTATACTGATGTTTGGTCGGAAATCACCTACCAAGCCAAATCAACCTACAATATCCCCCCATTTCCTCTTGTCTACAGTTTATCCGCTATGAATAAAGTACGTCAAGGTTGGTTTCTAAAAGAAGCAAGTGCTACACAAGCACTCTCTCAAAACTCACGGCCTATTCTTCTTATACACGGCGATTCAGATACATATGTTCCCACTTCAATGCTTAAGGAAAACTACCGTTCTGTCAAGGCGGGGACACCAAAAGAAATGCTTTTGATTAAAGGTGCTGCACATGCTAAGTCCTTTGAAACAAATCCTCAACTTTACCGTCAATCTATTGCAAAATTCTTGAAAAACTATAATAGTTGATTATTTTGCAGAGTGAAAACATCCTACTACAGTTTATTCTTGCATTCTCCTTCTTAAAATGGTATTATATTAAAGTACCAATTCGCGGAAGTGGCGGAATTGGCAGACGCGCAGGATTAAGGATCCTGTGGCCTATCTTGGCTGTGCGGGTTCAAGTCCCGCCTTCCGCATATTATTTAAACGTCTAATTAGTAGGCGTTTTTTTATTTCTTCAGCTGCTTCAAAATTATGTGTAAAAATGGTATAATAATGACACAAAGATACTATATATTTGCAATAAGCAAGGCGCTTATGTCTTGTAATAAGGAGATAATAAACAACGATGATGAATATGCAAAACATGATGAAGCAAGCACAAAAATTGCAAAAACAAATGCAAGCTTCACAGGAAGAAATTGCCAACACAACTTTTTTTGGTAAAGCAGCACAAGATTTAGTAATCGCTGAGTTTTCTGGGGACCGTAAATTAACAAACTTGACAATCAAGACTGATGTGATTGATCCTGAAGATCCTGAAACATTGCAAGATTTAGTAGCGGATGCTGTAAATGACGCTCTTACTCAAATCGAAAAAACAACGGAGCAAAAACTAGGAAAATTTTCTAAAGGACTTCCCTTCTAATAAAATAGCCTTTGAAGGCTTTTTTATTTTGTTGTTCATAAATTAGATCAAAAAGGCGCAAAATTTAGAGGCTTATTTCCTTCTTCAAACACAAAAAAACGCGAACTTCTTCGCGCTTTTTTTATTTTGTATATTCTTCAACAAGTGCTACAACTTCTTCCATTGTTGCACATTCAGTAAGAGCTTTGTTTGAAAGTTCTTCCATCTTAGTTGAGTCCAAACGTTTCATCAATGAACGTGTTTGGAGAACTGATGTTGCTGACATTGAGAATTCATCAAGTCCGATACCCATGAGAAGTGGTACAGCAGTTTGATCACCAGCCATTTCACCACACATACCAGCCCATTTACCTTCTGCATGCGCTGCTTTAACAACATTGTTGATAAGGCGAAGGATAGATGGATTGTAAGGTTGGTAAAGGTATGAAACTTGTTCATTCATACGGTCTGCAGCCATTGTGTATTGGATCAAATCATTTGTACCAATTGAGAAGAAATCAACTTCCTTCGCAAATTGGTCAGCCAACATTGCTGCTGCTGGGATTTCGATCATAATACCTACTTCGATTCCTTCCGCTACTGGAATACCTTCGGCAATCAACTTAGCTTTTTCTTCGTCGTAGATTTTCTTAGCAGCACGGAATTCTGTAACCAATGCAACCATTGGGAACATGATACGAAGTGTACCATGAACTGACGCACGGAGAAGTGCACGCAGTTGCGTACGGAACATTGCATCTCCACTGTTAGAAAGTGAGATACGTAGAGCACGCCAACCCAAGAATGGATTCATTTCTTCTGGTAAGTCAAAGTATGGCAAAGTTTTGTCACCACCGATGTCCATTGTACGAACAACGACTGGTTTACCATTCATACCTTCAAGAACTGCTTTGTAAGCTTCATACTGATCTTCTTCAGTTGGGAAGTCTTGAGCATCCATATAGAGGAATTCTGTACGGTAAAGACCAACAGCTTCTGCACCATTATCGTTTACACCTTCAACATCTTTAGGTGTACCAATATTCGCAGCTAACTCAAAGTGTTTGCCATCAGCTGTTACTGTTTCAGCGTCTTTAAGAGCAGCCCACTCGGCTTTTTGTGCCGCATAAGCTTCGCCTGCTGCATGGAATTCACTTTGTTGCTCTGGAGTTGGATCAAGAACAACTTCACCTGTTAAACCTGATACAGCCATAAGTTGACCTTCAGAAGCAAGTTCAGTGATATTGTTTGTACCCAATACAGCAGGGATTTCAAGCGTACGTGCCATGATAGCTGAGTGAGAAGTACGTCCACCAATGTTTGTAACAAAGGCTTTCACGTATTTCTTATCGAGCTGTGCAGTATCTGATGGTGTCAAGTCTTCAGCTACAATGATTACTTCTTCGTTAATCAAAGCTGGGCTAGGTAATTTCACACCAAGAAGGTTTGCCATTACACGTTTTGTAACGTCTTTAATGTCAGCAGCACGTTCTTGCATGTAAGCATTATCTTCCATACCTTCAAAGATAGCAATGAACATGTCAGTGATTTCTTTAAGGGCAGCTTCAGCGTTAACTTTTTTAGATTCAATAGTAGCTTTGATTTGAGCTGTCATATCTGGATCTGCAAGAACCATCATGTGTGCGTCAAATACGGCTGCGGCTTCTTCTCCGAGGCTATCTACTGCTTTATCTTTAATGATTTGAAGCTCGCTTTGAGCGGCAGCAAGAGCTGCATCAAGACGAGCTTCTTCATTTTCGATATTATCAACAGTCACTGTCTCAAATGACAAATCAGGTTGAACAAGCAAGTATGCCTTTGCTACGGCTACACCAGATGATGCAGCGATACCTTTAAGCATAGATGTCATTATTCAGCAAGACCTTCCTTAACCATTGTTTCAGCGATTGTGCTCAATGCGTCATCAGCATCAGCACCTTCAGCAGTGATAGTTACATCAGCGCCTTGACCAACACCGAGTGACATAACACCCATGATTGATTTAAGGTTTACAGATTTACCTTTGTATTCAAGGTTAATTTCTGATGTGAATTTAGAAGCTGTTTGAACGAGCAATGTAGCTGGACGTGCGTGGATACCAGTTTCTGCAACGATGTGGAATTCTTTAGATGCCATTTTTGGAATCTCCTTATTTCAATTTTTATTCGATAATGCCTTTTTATTCAGCATATCTATACTTTAACATTATACTACAAAGTGAAAAGGTTTGCAATCATTTTTTCATTAAATTATATTTGGGATTGTGGCTCTTTTATTCAATGCTTAATATGCTTATGCTTCTGCGCGATAAATTTCCTCTATTAGTGCCTCTGTCTTATCCCAACCGAGACAAGCATCTGTTATCGATTTACCAAAAACTTCTGGTAAATCTTGACGCCCGTCCTCTAAATACGACTCGATCATAAAGCCTCGTACATAACGTCGTATTTTTTCGTCCCAATCACGATTGACTAAAGTTTGGCGCACTATGCGAATTTGCTCCATATATTTTTTCCCAGAATTGTCATGGTTGGTATCCACAATGATAAAGGGATTTTTTAGCCCCATTTTTTCATAATTCTCAATCACTTCCTGTAAATTATCTGTATAGTAATTGGGAAGATTTTTCCCATGTTCATCCTGCCCACCACGCAAAATAGCATGGGCCAAAGGATTACCTGCAGTTTGTACTTCAGCGCGTCCAAAAAGGAAGTCTTGTTCTTGCTGAGCCGCGTAGATTCCATTAAGCATAACTTTTAAGTTGCCAGAAGTTGGATTTTTCATCCCTGTTGGGGCATCTATACCGGAAGCCACAAAACGATGCTGCTGGTTTTCAACTGAACGCGCGCCAACTGCATAATAGGAAACTAAATCATCTACTAAAGGAAGATTTTCCGGGTAGAGCATTTCATCTGCTGTAGTCATCCCAGTTTGTGTTATTACCTTATAGTGAAGATCTCGTACCATACGAATACCATTAATTAAATCTGTTTCTCCTGATGCATCCGGTTGATGAATGATACCTTTATAGCCTTCTCCATTTGTTCGCGGTTTCGCTGTATAAACCCGCATTACCATGAAAATTTTGTCTTTAACTTTTTCTTGGAGTTTAGCCAATCGATGCGCGTATTCTAAGACCGCTTCTTCATTATCAGAGGAACATGGTCCAATGATGAGCAAAAGACGTGAATCTTCCCCTTTGATAATCGCCTCTAATTCTTTATCTCTTGCTTTTTTTCTCTGATGTTGTGCGCTGTCAAGGTGGCCCAGCATTTTGACTGCGTCAACATTTATTTCTGGGCTTATTATTTTGAAAGACATCTTTCTCCTTTCAACTTACTGATATCTTTTTATATCTAACTTAGAAAAATGAAACACCCTAAATTAGGGTGTTTCATCTATTTTATCACTTTTTTGTCTACGCTGTGTGAACGCGACCATGGCAGTTCTTGTATTTTTTCCCTGATCCACATGGGCACATGTCATTACGTCCCACTTTACTGAAATCAATACTTTCAGCAGAGGTCTGACCGACATTTGTCAAGTTTTCTTGTGAAGCTGTTACGGTTACACGCGGTGCTTGTTCTTGAACAGCTGTTTGCGGATGAATTTGAGCTTTCATCATCAAACGGGTTACTTCAAACTCAATAGCCCCAATCATGTTATTAAACATTTTATGTGATTCTTCTTGATACTCCACAATCGGATTATTTTGGGCATAACCACGTAAGCCTACAGACTGACGCATTTGATCTAGATGATCAATATGTTCAGACCAATTGTTGTCTACCACGCGAAGAATAACAGCACGTTGGAAATCAATTTGACGTTCTTTATCGCCTAAACGCTCCATTTGGGCTGCATAATGTTCTTTAACTTTAGCAAAAAGAAAATCTTTGATTTCTTGTGGATTTTTTCCACGAAGATCTTCAATACTAACAGCTTCCGCTGAAAGTAAAGTATTTTCTACAGTCTCATAAAGATTAAGCAAGTTTGCTTCTTCTTGGATATCTCCCGTTGCCGCATGTCCATCAACTTGACGATCAATCGTACGTTTGAACATGCCATACAAAGCTGGTGTCATGTCTTCAGTTGATACAATCACTTCATGACGTTGGGCATAAATAACTTCACGTTGTTCCCGAATCACATCATCATATTGCAATACTTGTTTACGTGAATCATAGTTATTTCCTTCGACACGTTTCTGTGAGCCTTCAATTTGACGTGTGATCAAACCAGATTTGATGACTGCATCATCCCCACTAATACGCATGCGATCAAGGAAGGCCGAAACGCGTTCAGAACCAAAACGTTTCATCAAGTCATCTTCAAGTGAAAGATAAAATTGTGAGACACCGGCATCTCCTTGACGACCAGAACGTCCACGGAGCTGATTATCAATACGACGGCTTTCATGACGTTCAGTACCGATTACGGCGAGACCTTGATATTCTGGATTTGGATGTTCTTTAACACCAGGGCCAAGCTTAATGTCAGTACCACGACCGGCCATATTAGTCGCAATGGTTACAGCTCCTTGTTGCCCAGCATTCATAATGATTTGGGCTTCACGGAAGTGATTTTTAGCATTCAAAACTTCATGTGGGATTTTAGCTTCGACTAATTTTTTAGAAATAATCTCAGAGGTTTCCACAGCCACAGTACCGATCAAGATAGGCTGTCCTTCAGCATGTCGTGTCTTAACGTCATCCAAGACAGCATTCAGTTTTGCTTCAAGTGTTGGGTAAAGCAAGTCTGGATGATCCACACGACGGATTGGACGGTTGGTTGGAATTGGGATAATTTGAATATTATAAATTTCTCGGAATTCTTCTTCTTCCGTTTTCGCTGTACCAGTCATACCTGCCAACTTTTTGTACATACGGAAGTAGTTTTGAATCGTGATTGAAGCCATTGTTTTAGATTCATCTTGAATCGGCACACCCTCTTTTGCCTCAATCGCTTGGTGTAAACCATCCGAATAACGACGGCCAGGCATTGTACGACCTGTAAACTGGTCAATAATCAAAACTTCCTGTTGTTCATCAACCATATAATCAATATCATGAAGCATGATATAGTTAGCACGAAGCGCATTATCCACAAAGTGAGTCAAGGCGACATTTTCCATGTCATAAAGGTTTTCAATATCAAAGAAACGTTCGGCCTTATCAATACCCTCGTCTGTGAGTGAAATAGTTTTAGATTGCAAGTCAATCTTATAGTCATCGCCTTCTTCATAATTTTCACGACCAACTAAAGTTTTTGCAAACTGATCTGCACGATAATAAAGCGCAGAAGAACCTTCTGCTTGACCAGAAATAATCAATGGGGTACGTGCTTCGTCAATCAAGATTGAGTCAACCTCATCGACAAGAGCGTAATTAAGAGGACGTTGTACCATATCCTCAAAACGAGTGACCATATTGTCACGCAAGTAATCAAAACCGAGTTCTGCCGATGTTGAATAAGTGATGTCACAATTATATGCTTCACGTTTTTCTTCTGGTGACTTCGAGTTAAGATTAAGTCCAACTGTTAAGCCTAGCCAGTTGTATAATTCACCCATTTCTGTTGCGTCACGTGTGGTCAAGTACTCGTTGACTGTTACCACGTGTACTCCTTTTCCAGAAATCGCATTTAGATAAACGGGCATTGTAGCTGTCAGAGTTTTACCTTCACCGGTACGCATCTCTGGCACATCACCATTATGGAGGACAATCCCCCCCATAATTTGTACGTGGAAAGGAAAAAGTCCGAGCACGCGTTTTGCTGCTTCACGGCAGACAGCAAAAACTTCGTACAACATATCGTCCAGGCTCTCACCTGCAGCTGCACGCTCTCTAAATTCTTCTGTCTTGGCTTGCAGTTGCTCGTCTGCAAGGGCAGCCATTTCATCTTCGTATGCTTCGACTTTTTGAGCCATTTTATGTAATCTTTTTAGCTCTTTTTTGTCGTTTTCTACTAATTTTTTAATAATATTTGCCATGTATTCTCCGTTTACTATCCAATAAGGGATATTTCCTTAATTTTAGCATTTTTAAAGGTTTTTTCCAATAGTTACTTCAAAAATATAAATACAGCTGTATTATTTAGCAATGTATCTGTAATTTGGATCGATTTCTTTGTCAAGTTGGGCGAATGCCGCTTCCAGACGGCGGTTTACTTCTTCGATACCTTCTGCATTTGCTTTCTTAATATCTGAGATATCAATAGGCTCCCCAAAATTCAATTGTACCTTTTCGCGCTTAAAAATACCCTTCATTGACAAAGGACCTTGATAAACAGCAGGAACAATACGAACTTTAGCCATTTTTGCAATAATCGTTACACCACCTTTTAGTTCGTTGGAGTGACGTGATCCCGTTGGAAACATGATGAGAGATTTATCTGATTTTTTTAGCATTTTCACTGGATACTGGATAACTTCTCGCCCTGGATTTTCGCGATCCACCGGAAAAGCTCCACATTTTTTAATCCACCAAGCAAAGAAAGGATTTTTAAAAAGTTCTTTCTTTGCCATAAAAATAAACTGTTTGGGACGGGTCGCAAAAGCCATGTAAACAGGATCAAGAATCATGCGGTGTGGCGCAACCAAAATATAGTTCTCAGACTTGTCGGGAATGCGTTCCGTATGGTGATATGTAGCCTTACCATTAAATATGAAAAGTAAAAAGCGAACCAAACCGCGTAAAAATATATAAAACATAACTGATAGAATACTCCTAAAAATATTTAGCTTTATAAATTTTATACTATTTAGTTCAATTTAGCTAGTCAGAAAAACAAAAAAACTCCTCTCGGAGCTATTTATTTATCGATAAGTTTGTTCCTGTTCGAGACCAAGGTCGAGAATGGTCTGTGGTTTTTGGAGATGAATCGTTTGGATTCCTGCCTTTTGTGCAGCAGCTATGTTTGCTGCATTATCATCTATAAACAAAGTTTCCGAAGCCTGTAAACCCGAGTGTTCCAAAACCTTTTCAAACGCTACCACATTAGGCTTCCTTAAGTGTAAACCATGTGAATAAAACACTTGGTCAAAGTAAGAATCTAAAGTCTTTCCTGTTTGCTCAAAGCATCTTTTTTCAAAACATTTTGCATGGATAATGTTCGTGTTTGAGAAAAGAAAAAGTTTATACTTTGAAGAAATGTTCTCAAGAAAATTCATCCGCTCTAAACTAAAATCGGACAAAATAAGATTCCAGGCATTTTCGATTGAGACATTATCTATATCAACTTTACTTTCTTTTCTTAGACGCTCACAAAATTCTGCCGGTGTAATTTGTCCTAGCTCCAGATCTTCAAAAAAGTCTACTTGTTTTTTCAAGGTGAAATAATCTTCAAAATCCTGAATACCCATTTTGTAAAATTGTTGAGCCATTCTTTCAAAATCCAGATCAAGGATTACTCCGCCAAGGTCAAAAATGATGTTTTTTATTGTCATCCTTCTGAGTCCGCTTTCTACTTTCGTGCATTTTTTGTGTCTATAATTATTGTTACTGGTCCGTCATTAATTAAGCTGACTTCCATATCTGCACCAAATTCTCCTGATTTAGTCGTAACAGTCTGATTGAGCTTTTCATTAAACTTAAGATACATCGCTTCGGCATGAGCAGGATTCCCAGCTTGCGAAAAGCTGGGGCGCGTTCCTTTACGAATGTCTGCGTAAAGTGTAAACTGTGAAATAGAAAGTACTTCACCTGAAATATCCTGCACAGATAAGTTCATCTTGCCATTCTCATCTGAAAAAATACGCATTTTACTGATTTTACGTATGGCATAATCTAAGTCAAAATCTGTATCTGCATCTTCTACTGCCACAAGAAGTAATAGTCCGGATTGGATTTGATTTCTGATTTCATTTTCAATTTTTACTGAAGCTTCTTTAACTCTTTGGATTACTATTTTCATAATTTAATTTTAACAAAAAAACTATCCTTTGGGATAGTTTTTTGCTATTTTTATATTAACCATTGGTTCGTTTGACACTATAGACATCTGGTGTCATTTTAATTTTATCAACAATCAAAGTTAAATCAGATAGGTTTTTTATACCAATCGAAAGATGGATATTGGCCATTTTTTTATCTTTTGTTGGATGTGCATTGATTGAAATCAAGCTTTTTGTTGTATTCGACAATACTTGGACAATATCATTAAGAAGATTTGGACGGTTAAATGCATATACGTGGATATTTGCTACATATTCTTTAGTAAGATGTTGTGAATCATCCCATTCTACGTCAATCAGCCGTTTTTCATAATCTTCTTGACTGCGGACATTTTTACAGTCTGCACGATGGATAGAAACTCCTCGCCCTTTAGTGATATAGCCGACAATCTTATCCCCAGGCACAGGGTTACAACATTTACTGATATGTACCAGCATACTGTCAACGCCAGAAACACTCACACCACCATCATGGCGAATTTTCATGACATTTTTATTTTTATTTTCGCGTTTGACTTCACCCTTCATCAGTTGTTCAGATTCAGCTTTTAGCTTTTCCTTCTCAACTTTACGGCGCTCGCTTTCTGTCAAACGATTAAATACAGAAGTTGCTGATATTTCTCCAAAACCAACTGCAGCAAATAGGGCTTCACTATCACGATAACTTAATTTTTCAAGCACTTCGTCCAGATGCTTCTTATCCAAATATTGGTTGGGTGTGAAACCATTCTCTGCAAGTTCAGTTTGTAGCATTTCACGACCTTTATGGATAGAAAGTTCCTTATCTTGACTTTTGAAAAATTGTTTAATCTTGTTGCGGGCTTTATTGGTCTTAACGAGTTTAATCCAATCACGACTTGGTCCAAATGACGTTTTGGAAGTAATAATTTCTACTTTATCACCTGTTTTCAGAACATAATTCAGAGGTTGCATTCGCTCGTTAATTTTCGCCCCTGTCGCGTGATCTCCGACTTGCGTATGAATAGCATATGCAAAATCAATCGGACCAGATCCAGCTGGCAATTCCTGTACTGCTCCGGTCGGTGTAAACACGTAAATTTTGTCACCGAGAATATCTTCCTGAACTGCCTTAACAAATTCTTCAGCAGAATCACCTGATTGCTCTTGAAGTTCCACTAATTCGTTAATCCAGTTCAGAGTTTCCGAAATCTCATGTACGTCAACCTTTGCTTTACGCCCTTGCTTATAAGCCCAGTGCGCCGCAACCCCATATTCTGCAATCTGATGCATTTCATGGGTTCTGATTTGGAACTCCATTGGCCCTTTAGGGCCGTAAACCGTGGTGTGGACCGATTGGTAACCATTGGCTTTAGGGTTAGCAATGTAATCTTTAAAACGTCCAGGCATCGGCTTCCATAAATCATGGATGTAACCAAGAGTCGTGTAAACATCACTTGTCGAGTTTGTCAAACAACGAATAGCAATAAGGTCGTAAATTTCATCAAAGCGTTTTTTCTTATCATGCATTTTACGATAGATAGAATAAATATGCTTTGGACGTCCATAAATCTCAGCCTCAACTTGTGCATCTTTCATACGTTCATTTAGCTTTTCAATAACTTCTTCCACTAAATTTTCACGTGCTGCACGTTTTTCATTCATCAAGCCACGGATACGATAAAACTCAGTTTCATTAAGATAGCGGAAAGACAGGTCTTCAAGCTCCCATTTAATACTTCCAATACCCAAGCGGTGTGCCAATGGCGCATAAATCGCCATCGTCTCACTTGAAATCCGTTTTTGCTTATCTGGACGGAGATTTTTAAGGGTACGCATATTGTGAAGACGGTCTGCAAGCTTGACCAAGATAACTCGAATATCCTTACTCATGGCCATCAACATCTTACGGTGATTTTCTGCAAGCTGTTCTTCATGCGATTTGTATTCTACCTTACCAAGCTTCGTTACTCCATCAACAATATTTGCAATCTCTTCACCAAAAAGCTCCACTAAGTCTGACTGTATAAAGTTAGTATCTTCAACAACATCATGCAAAAAGCCTGCCGACACAGTTGCTGCATCAAGCTGTAGTTTCGCTAAAATCCCCGCCACTTGGATGGGATGGATAATGTAAGGCTCTCCACTAGCACGGTACTGTTCAGCATGAGCTATCGAAGCACATTGTAAAGCTTTACGCACCAGCAAGATATCTTTTTCGTTCATGTATGCGGAGGCAAGTTTAACCACTTGATCTCCGGTAAGATTTGGTTCTGAGGGCATGTTTTATTTCCTGTGAAGTAGCTCCACTTTCCTCCTTGATATATTTTTACTATTCTATCATATTTCTGCCTATTAATTTATCCTTTTAGACCATAAACCTCAAGTTTTCAAGTTTTTGTTCGGTTTATTTTAATAAATCAAAATAAGTTGAAAAAGCAGATAGAGCATAGAGTGGTGCAGTTTCTGCACGCATAATACGTGGCCCAAGCCCTATAGGTTTAGCTCCAGCCTCCTTAAATAAAGTAATTTCTTCCGGTGCAATGCCTCCTTCCGGTCCAAAAAGCAACAAAACTTTTTGCCCCGGTTTTAATTTTGCCATGCTTTGAGCCAGCTTCGCTTGTTCTCCTGCTTTAGCAGATTCTTCGTAGGCAATTAAGATTTGGTCAAATTGGGAAAATGTAGCAACAAGCTCAGTCAGCTTTTCAAAAAAACGAACTTCTGGCAATATTTGACGGCGAGATTGTTCTGCAGCTCCTAAAACAATTTTATCTAATTTCTCCTTCTTTTTTACAAGCTTTTTCCCGTCCCATTTGGCCACAGACCATTTAAAGGGGGCAGCCCAGATCGCACTTGCACCTAATTCAGTTGCCTTCTCACTGATAAATTCTAATTTATCACCTTTAGGGAAACCAAGTGCTACAGTAATGTGAACCGGGAGTTCCGTTTGCACATCCAGCACCTCTAATAAACGTACCGTGCATAGCTCGCTAGAAATAACTTCGGCAAGGCCCACTTGCCCCTCTTCAAAAACCAGCTGGAGCTTTTGCCCTGGACTCATACGCATTACTGTAAAAATGTGATGAGCAGCTGCCTTATCGTCAATCGTAAAGACTTCACCAATTTCGGGTGGTATTTTAAACACAAAATATTGATTTGCCATAGCTTAACCGCCTATTACCCCTTCACGGTTTTCTGTTTTTTTGAAAATTACACAATTCCATTCACCCTGAGTCATACGCGTTTCAAGGAAGAAACCAGCATTTTCCGCGGATGCAATAACTTTATCTGCCTTATCAGCAATAATACCACTCATAATCAAATAACCTTCATCTTTGACGAGACGAAAAGCATCTTCAGTCATAAGCACAAGAATATCAGCCAAGATATTAGCCACGATAACTTCTGCTTGCTGTTCAATACCTTCTAATAAATTATTGGCTGAAATAGAAATTTTATCCGTATTTGGATTAAGCGCGATATTTTCACGTGCTACCCGTACAGCAACTTCATCAATATCGTAAGCGTGTACTTCACTTGCACCAAGATAAGCACTAGCTACAGAAAGCACACCAGAGCCTGTACCAACATCTAATACTGTTTCACCTCCGCGAAGTATTTGTTCTAAGGCATAAAGACTCATTTTTGTCGTTGGATGTGTACCCGTACCAAAAGCCATCCCGGGATCAAGGCGAATTAGTTTCTCGGCTGAAGTTTGAGGAGTATAATCTGTCCAACTAGGGACAATCGTCAAATCATGCGTAATGCGAGCTGGTTCAAAATACTTTTTCCATGCATCTGCCCAGTCTTGTTCTGCAAGATTATTTGTACGTATTTCAACATCAGTCACATCAAAACTTCCTGCTAAAGCATTTATCTTTTGTTCAATATCTGACTTAAGCTCAGTAATTGGCATATTTTCCGGATAATAAGCCGTCACTTCCACCATTTCTGACTGTTCTACCTGAGGAAGCACTTCCCCGAAAAGGTCCCTATGATTAAGATAATCTGCACTGTCGTTAATTTCAACCCCCGCTGAACCTGCCTCAATTAAAATATTGCTAGTAGCTTCTTCCGCTGCACGAATGATACGCACAGTAATGCTATTCCAATTGTTCATTATATCGCCTGCTTTCTCTTTACATTAATAACGTGGGTATTTGAAAAAAGTTGTCTCCTCAAGGTTTTCCAACCCTTTTTCAAATTTTTCCTGATCAAATTTAAGCATAAATTCTTCTTCATCGGAATTTAAGAAATCTATCAAAGCATCCAAACCTTCATCTGCTGTTTCTTGTAAAAACGCAACAAAATAAGCAATATACTCACGAGACAATCCTTTGTCTGAATAAGCCACTCCTGCTAAATAATCTTCCTCTGAAAACTTCGATTTATTAGGATTATAAAAGATTACAGCATCTTCATAAAGAACATTTTCTTCCGATACGACTCCATCTGCATCTGAGAGAACAACCCCTTCTGGATTCGCAGCTTCCAAAAGGAAACTAACTTCGACAGCGAAATTTCTTTTGTCCCAATTTATCTCAAAATCATAACTGAAGTTCTTGCTCAATTCTTCATCTAAAATATCTAAAAAACCATACTTTGCCATTTTATACCTCTTTTTCTGTTTCAAGTAATTTACTCTCCGATGCTTCAATTTAAAATAGCAATTAGGAGTTAAAACGTCATAATACTTTTCTGTTATAATTATAACAGAAATAAAAATTATCTCTAGAGAGAAATATATGAAAATCAGACCTATCGAACCCCATGACTTCGCTTATGTAGCTAAAATCGAAAATCAAAACTGGACTTTAAAATCCACACCCTTTGTGATCAACAGCTCCGCTGAAAAAATAATGAAGAAAATATTGAAAGGGACACGTTATCTTATTGCAGAAGAAGAGGGCACTCTTTTGGGAGTTTTAGATTACGGCCCCCGCAATAAATCTGAGTTTGGTTCGCACGTTATCACTTTTGGTGTAATGACTGTAAAAGAAGCAAGAGGAAAAGGTGTGGCAACACAACTTATTCAACACCTTATCCATGAAGCCCGTGCTGAGAAATACGAAAAGATCACCATCAATGCAATGTCAAGTAACCCTTCAGCAGTAGCTCTATACGAGCGTCTCGGCTTTGAACTTGAAGGGCGAATCAAAAAAGAATATTTCATTGATGGTGTCTATGTTGACAGCTTGATTTACGCCTATTATCTCTAGGTAGTAAGGAGAAAACCTTTTAGTAAGGAGAAAACCTTTAATATGACACACCAAAACTTAGCTCGCCGAATGCGGCCACGTAATATTGACGAGATTATCGGTCAATCTCACCTTGTCGGCCCTAAAAAGATTATTCGCCGAATGGTCGAGACAAAGCTTTTAACTTCCATGATTCTTTATGGGCCTCCTGGAATTGGTAAAACTTCCATTGCTTCAGCTATCGCTGGTACAATGAATGCCGCTTTTCGTAGCTTTAATGCGACAACCGATAGCAAGAAAAAATTACAGGAAGTCGCTGCTGAGGCAGAATTTTCTGGTCAACTCGTCCTTCTCTTAGACGAGATTCATCGCTTGGATAAACCTAAGCAAGATTTTCTCCTGCCTCTAGTGGAAAATGGTCAAATTATCTTAATCGGCGCTACTACGGAAAACCCTTATTTTAGTGTTGTGCCTGCCATCCGAAGTCGTGTGCAGATTTTTGAGTTAAAACCTTTAGAAAGTGATGATTTACAGAGAGCTGTAAACCTTGCCCTTGAAGATACGGAACGAGGTTTTAACTTCCCCGTTACTCTTGACGATGATGCTCTTTACTTCCTCACGCACTCAACTAACGGTGATTTACGCGCAGTTTACAACGCTTTAGAACTTGCCGTCTTATCTTCCGAAAACCATCATGTAACTCTGGAAGATATGGAAAACTCGCTTCAACGTAAAGCACTAAGTTTTGATAAAGATGGCGATGCTCATTATGACTTGCTTAGCGCCTTGCAAAAATCAATTCGTGGATCTGATGTAAACGCAAGTTTACACTATGCTGCGCGCCTAATTGAAGGTGGGGACCTTCAAAGTCTGGCCAGAAGATTGACAGTGATGGCTTATGAAGATATTGGTCTTGCTAATCCAGAAGCCGCTGTACATACGATGCTAGGTTTACAAGCTGCAGAAAAGTTAGGTTTCCCTGAAGCACGAATACCGCTAGCAAACATCGTTATCGATCTTGCGCTTTCTCCCAAGTCCAATGCCGCTTATATGGCTCTGGATGCTGCAATAGAAGATTTAGGAAAACACGGAAATCTTCCTATACCTCCACACTTACAAGATGGCCACTATGCGGGAGCTAAGGATCTTGGGCGAAGTGAAGGCTATAAGTACCCGCATAACTTCCCAGATCATTGGGTGAAGCAGGATTATCTTCCCGATAAGCTGCGAAAAGCTGATTATTTCCAGCCTGATAAGATGGGCAAATACGAATGGGCTTTAAATGAACGTAAGAAATGGATAGAAAACCAAAAGAAAAATCGTCAAAATTGACGATTTTTTATTACTTATTCTTAAATCCCTTTAAGGCTCTTAAAGCATAAAGAATTGAAACAACATCAATAACCTCTTGGAAAAGAGCACCGATAATTGCTGGGATAAGCCCTGTAGCAGCAATTAACATCAAGATGACACAAATGATAATTCCAATTAAAACGGATTGTTTGGCAATAGTCAATGTGTCACGACTAATATGAACTGCTTTTGTCACAGAAGACAAATCATTTTTCAGAAGCACAATATCAGCTGCCTCACTCGCAACAGTATTGTTCCCTGTTCCAATAGAAATACCAACATCTGCAAGCGTTAAAGCTGGAGCATCATTGACACCGTCACCAACCATAATCGTTGGATGAATAGTTGAAGCTTGGATTTTGGCAAGCTTTTCTTCTGGTAACATACTACTGTAAACTTCACTGATACCTACTTGGGCTGCAATTTTATCGGCAACACGAGCATTATCTCCTGTGAGCATCGTAATGCTCTCAAAACCTGCTTGACGTAAATCTTTAATCACAGCGGGAGCATTGGCACGTAAAGTATCTGAGAAGGTTACCGCCCCGATATATAGGCCATCACGTGACACATAAAAAGCTGTTTCAAAATCCAACCCATCTGGTGCGCCAACAAAACTTGCTCGCCCAATTTTAAACAATTGACCATTAATTTGCCCTGTCACACCTAAACCTGCAACCTCACTGAGGCTTTCTAATGCAAGGCTTTCAACATTATGTGACTCTGCATAGCTTGAAACAGCCTTGGCCAAGATGTGATTGGAAGATTTTTCGATAGTATAAACAATATTGAGTAACTCTTCTTGCGATATCCCTTCTGCTGGAACAATGGTATCTACTTCGATTTTACCATCGGTAATTGTTCCCGTTTTATCAAAGAAAATTGCCTTGGCTGTTGCAAGTTTCTCAATGATGGTTCCATTTTTAATTAAAAAACCATTTTTTGATGAACGACTCATCCCTGAGACAAAAGCGATAGGCGCAGCCAAAATCAAAGGGCAAGGACTTGCAACCACCAATACTTCTGCAATGCGGACAGGGTCACCAGAGATGAAATAAGCCACAGCTGCAATGATATAGGCCATAATCGTAAATGGCACAGCGTAACGATCTGCTAAACGTACAAAATTTGCTGGCGTTGCTTCTGCTTCACGAACGAGAGCAACGATTTTTTGAAATTGGGATTCACTAGCAGCAACACTTGTACGGATTTCGATGCTGGAGTTGCCATTAATTGCGCCTGAAAGAATTTCATCCCCCTGTTGTAATTCATTTGGTTTAGTTTCACCTGTCACCGAGGATTCATCCAGAATAGCTGCTTCTGAAAGAAGAACCCCATCGATAGGTACAACTTCCATAGGCTTAATCAAAAGATGTGCCCCTATCTCAACATCATCTAAGTCCATGTCGACGACTTTACCCTCTTGCATGACATGGGCAATATCTGGTGTTTTCTGCAACAGGGCAGACAATTCACGATTAGCACGTCCCGCTGCATAATCTTCAAGCGTTTCACCTCCAACCAACATTAAAATAATGATTAATGAGGCCCAATATTCTCCTACCAATAGCGTTGCAATGATAGCAGTAATTGCGAGTAAGTCAACTCCATAATTTCCTTTACGTAGCGTTTTAACCATCTCAATAAACATTGACAGAGCTAAAATACCACCTGCAACAGTGATAATAAATCGTGCTACCAAAGGTGCAGTAAAAACAAACTGAGCCAAAAGAGACGCAGCTGCTATGAAAAATACTAAAACAAGTTTTTGCCAGTTTTTCATGTCTTCTCCTTATAAAATAAATTTCCTGAAACTTTGCCCTGTTTGACTCCAAATAGTTTTCATCGAACACTGATTTGCCCGGGATAGAAAAATAATCCTTGTCGCACTTTGATTCCGAAGAACTGAGCTTTTATTTTATAAGTTACAACATTCTTAACTATATATTAGCAAAAAAAATAAAAGAATCCCAATGTAACAACTGTCAAAAGTGTTTGTCACTTGCTTCTCTTAGAATTTTTCAATAATAATCTATATAGACAAACGTCAAGTAAAAATACTTTACAAAGCTTGCTTTTTGAATAAGATTAGTGTATTATAGTAAAGTACGTTTTTGGGCTTATCCAAAACGAAAAAATCTACGGAGGAATCAAACCATGGCAGTACCTGCACGTCACACTTCTAAATCTAAGAAAAACAAACGTCGTACACACTACAAAATGACAGCTCCAACTGTTACTTTTGACGAAACTACTGGTGACTACCGTCACTCACACCGTGTTTCACTTAAAGGCTACTACAAAGGCCGCCAAGTAAAAGACGCTAAATAAAAACAGTAAAAAAGTCAGAAAGGAACAGTTATGCGCGTAAATATTACACTTGAACACAAAGAATCTGGTGAACGTCTTTACCTTACTCAAAAGAACAAACGTAACAACCCAGACCGTTTGGAATTGAAAAAATACTCTCCAAAACTTCGTAAACACGTAATTTTTAAAGAAGTTAAATAAGAGTTCATTACCTTTCATTAGGTATGTAGAAAACTGATATAGAGCGATACTTGAAATTCTGAGTTTCATTATATCTCAATAAAAATCAGTTGAATAACTACCTTTTCTCTATTTTTGAGAAATAAAAACATATGGGTAATTAAGGCCAGTGCTGTATTAGTACTGGTTTTTTCTTATCTTTCAAAAAATTTAGCATTAAATCTCTCTATCAAAATAGACATAAAAGCTACTCACGTTTTTTTATATTCTTCCAACTGGATAACATGACAAACTTGGTACGTAAGCTATAATAAAGAATACACTCACCACCATAAGTGCAGCTATTGTCCCGAAGATTTGCAGAAACATTTTCACTTCCCTTTCCCTAAGAGATTTCTGCTTTGGTTAATTGTACCTCAATTATTATAAGATAGTCCAATAACCGAGGGAATTGAGGTCAATCAAAAATCTCGATAAACGCATGAAAGAATCACGAGAGTAAGATCATCATTCCACGGATATTTTAGCTCAAAAACAAAGATCAGTTAGGTTAGCCTAACTGATCTTTTATTGGTTTTGTACGTGTATATGAACTCTTTGTGGGTATATTCTCAATTTCTATAATTAACAATCATAAATTAATCAAGCATTTCTTCATGAAAACTTATAAAATCTTTTTCCCTGTCAAAAACTATTGGAGTTGTAAACATTTCTGGATTTCTAAGTAAATATTCTACTGCTTCATCAAATGTTAAATGTTCTAATAGGTTAAATTTGATCTCTAGTTCATCAGTTATATATTTTCTATCCTTTAAGAAATCTTTAAATCCATTGTTGGAATGTTGAAGGAGATACATTATATCCCTCCTTGATATTTCACTAATATCAAGAAGTTCTACTCTGATATCAGTGCCTTTCAAGTATTTTATAATCTTAATGCTTGATCGACATGGATATCGAAAATAAAGTTTCATCATTGTTTTTTTTATTTCCTATACATTATTTCAGGTTCTTATTTTGTACTTTTACAAGCATAGCTAATAGTATCAAGAGAATACCTATAAAAAATAGATCTTCTTGTATTTCTGTTCCAGTAGGTGGTAGCTTTTCTTCTTTTAGAATTGTTCTTTGTTCTTCTAAAAAATTTTCTTCATCTTCTTCTGGGACTTCATTTTTAACAAGGTTTAGATTCCCTACCACCTGCATCGTTGAATTTGCATTGGTACTGGCTTGAGTCGCTATGGGCAATACACTAAGATAAGCAATGATTAGGATTAGAAAAATATGCACTGCTCTTTTCAAACTTCACCTTGCTTTCATGAGTTTATTTTATTGCGGCCGCTTCTTCAACAGTTTGACCATCCATACGTAATGCTGTAAACTTAAAGTTCAATTTCGACTCTACATAGTTGCTCTTATCTGACAACGCATCTTTATCTACTTTACCTGTAAATTCAAAGTTTGTTGTATTAGCACCAGTCCCTGTCACACTACCAAAGTTTCCTTCGTTATTGGCAAGACGAACAAATTCTTCATTAATAGCATAGTTCTTTACAGAAGCTGTACCAGAAACCAAATTTACAGTTTCATTTCCTTGATAACCTGCAGAACGTTTGATATTCAATTCAGTCAAGGCGGGTACGCCATCTCCCCCAGTGATATTATAGGATGCCACATCTACCTTTACAGGACGACCGGACTCGTTTTTAATCTCATAGTTTTTTGGTGATGTGATTGTTTCTTGATCTTCAGATTCAAAGACAACAGCTGTTGGCAAAGTGACCTTAATCCAACGGTCATCCCCTTCTGGAAGTGGTGTCTCCGGGTCAGTCGGATCAATTTCTCCTAGGTTTCCTCGAGTTGTAATCTCTGCACTTGTTTGCCCTTCTTTTCCTGATATAGTTTGATAATCTCCTTCTGCCGCAAATACTGGGCTTGAAATGCCAAGAGCTACCATACCTGTTAAAACACTTGCTACTGCTTTTTTGTTAATCATTCTTCTCTTCCTCTTTCTTTGACCTTTAAATTTCGATGGTGTTGTTTATTTGGAGTGTTTTTCATAACAAAAGCACTCTGAGTTTAATAAATAACATCTCTCTCCTTAGTTTTTCACTTCAACTTCTATTTCAGCTGCTGTTTGCCCTTTGTATTTCTTTGTTTGGGGGTCATAGATTGAAACCTTTGCTGTACACTTATAGTTTCCTTTTTTAAGATGCTTATTCAGTTCACCTTCAGTGATTTCATATCCGGGTTCAATAGCACCAGATTCATAAATAATATCCCCACTCTTATCTTCCACTATCTGTACTGCAATCGGATACGCATTTTTAACATCATTTTTAATATAAATGGCCCCAGTTGATTTTCCATCTTCAAATGTTGCTTCAGGGTAAATACTCAATGTGAACTTGGACTCATCCACTTCTTTCTCTTGTGCCTTTTTTCTCTCTTTATCTGACATTTTTTTCGCATTTTTAGCATCTGGGAGATAAGAACCAGCCACAATTTCTGTAGGGGAAGATTTCATTGTCTTATATGCAAAGAAGCCTCCCAGTGCAAAAAGAAATAACAAAAGTAGAATGATCCATTTTTTTACATTTTTTCTTTCTTTCTCTTTAATGATCTTCTCTCCTTAATTCTTGTTATCTTGAGTCGCTTTAAACTTCAAATGCATCTTATAATCAAGAATATTTTTATCCCTCATATTGCCAAAGTAAGTCCCCTCTAGACTAATGGTACGTGATGCCTTCGTATCTATCTTCGTTATGCTTTGTGTTGGAGTATCTTCCGTCAAACCTGGAATAACACCCTCGTTATCCACGCATAGGTTCAGCTTTGCACTCGCCTCTTCTTGTGTTGGATCTGGTGTATCAGAGGATAAGAGCTTGATATCCGACTTCACTTTGTCAAATTGTTCCAAACTGATCTCAATTGGAATTTCATCTGAATTATTTTTTATTTCATATGCCTTAGACGATATCTTGTTATTGTTCTCAAAAGTACCAAATACCACTTCTGTAGGGAGGGTAACATTGATAAATTTATCTGCTTTATCATAGATATAGTAATAGCTCTTCTCTGCTGTTGTAGCCTCAGGCACTCCTTCTTGAGGTACAATATTCTCAGTTCCAGGAAGGGTATCTACCCATCCTCTATAGATATAAAGTTCACCCTTATTTTCTATATATTTTTCAGGATTTGGTGTAAATTCTTTCCCGTACTCAAATTCGGTGATTTGAGATTGTTCGATCTGCTTTCCATCTATATCATAATAGGACTCAGTCACCTCTGGATTTACCGAATAAGCCACTTCATATGCTGTTTTAAACTCTCCACCGCTCTCCAGAGTTTCATATACATTTATAGTGCTTTTTTTATTTCCTGAAGAAGCTGTATCTACACTTTCAAATTCCATTCTGTAATGATTAGGATTCTCAATCTGTTCAGGCAGGCTAATAAAGTTCGAAATATTTTTGTTCATTTCTTCTTTACTCGTATTTAGCTTCACTTTTTGATTATTATTCACGGTAAGCTGATTTAAACGGAGGAGGCGATAACCTGATGGGGTTAATTCATAATAAGCTTCATCATAACCTACTGTTTCTGTTATAAGTGTATTGTTTCTCGAAATAAAGGTGTTCTGTCCTTTCCAGTTTGCACCGCCGTTATACTTATTAACATAGCCAACCACTACATCTCCATATTGCAAGTTACTGCTTTCAAAAATAGCATTCCACTTCGATGCTAATTCATGAGGATATTGACCAACTGTTCCATAACTAAAAAATAAGACCCGATTTGAAGTATTATTTCTGTAGATACTGAAAGTTGACCTCGACGTTAATGTTGTTTTTGAAAAACCTGATCCTTTATTTGCGTTGAGATATGGTTTTCCTTCTTTGCGTAAAAGACTCACTGAAGCATCAACAGCATTCAATCCATTATTTTTAACTACTAATGTGCTTCCCCACATAACACTAGAACGAACTGTAACATTTTGTGCAAGAGAAGCATCATATTCTGGAATAACTTCTAGACTGAATTCCGGGCTTCCGATTTGTGTAGTGTCTGGACTATTTTTTATTTTTACTATATATTCATTTTTGGATAGATTGACATCACCCAGCTTGACGCTCTCAATAAAATCATTAGGATCAATATCTGATATCTTTGTACCTAAAAGAATCTCACGGGGTCTTGTTTGTACCTCTAATTGTAAGTTTTTTTCCCACACATAAGTATCTGCATCTTTTGAACCATCATAATTTGCGAGCAACTCCGCACTTGTCCACTTTTTTGACTTCTCTGGTAACTCTACACTACCTTTTCCTACATTCACCCATTTCCCTGTATAAACGTCAGTGGCAATAATTTCTGGTATTGCTTCATCTCCCATAAATTTCACTTTTGATCCGAGTTTAAGTTGTGATAGAGAAGTTGTTTTACTAAACATACTTTTTGAGTAAATAACTCTTGACATATCAAAATTCGAAAGATCTAATGTTGTTAAAGAACTTGCACCATTAAACATACTAGTCATGTTTGTCACGTTAGAAGTATCAAAACTGGAAAGATCTAATGTTGTTAAAGAACTTGTATCATAAAACATACTACTCATGTCTTCCACATTAGAAGTATCAAAACTGGAAAGATCCAATGTTGTTAAAGAACTTAATTCAGCAAATATCCCAGCCATGTATCTCACGTTAGAAGTATCAAGGTAATTCAAATTCTCAATTGATTCCAGTGAGCTCATACCCCTAAAAAGACTTTTTAAGCTCCGTGCACCAATAGCTTCTCCTTCGAAAACTATTTTTTTTACTGAAGTAGCATAGTCTTCCCATCCCCAGAAAACAGAAGATGCCTGAAACATTTCTAGATTTCCTCCTCCAATATGAAGGACTCCTTCTGAGTCAATCTCCCATTCACAAGTACCCTGAACCCCTGAAGCTTTACTTTTTTCTTCTATTTTATCTTCTTTCGTAGGCTGCTCAATGCTAACATCTGGAGTGCTCTCATCCTGTACTTTTAAATCAAGATTATCTTTGTAGTCATTTGTAGTTGCAAAAATAATAGGATTTAGCCCTGGAGACATATTTCCAAGAATAAAGGTACTTATGAAAAATATTAAACATGTTTTTTTGAATTTGTATCTGCTTCTCTTCATTTTTATTTCCTTTGTATTTTTGTTATCTTATTATTTTCTTATCTTTTTTATATAAAATTAGTGTTTTAATGAAAAATATTAAAACTTCGAAGTCATGTATAATGGCCTTCATGATATCTATTTTAACTATTTTTATTTTTTACTTCAATAGCATATTTAGTACAAACCTTATAATAACGGTATTTGTAAAGGGTATCTTTCAACAAAACACTAATTTTTCTGACTTTAAAATTAAAGGGTGAATGGCTTAATATCAGTCATAAAACAGATTATAATAAATTTATTTTTGTATCTTCATTTAACTTCGTTATTGCTTTTTTCTTTTTTTGTACTTTATAAGTACTTTTTTCAATTAATTATGCTTTATTTTGGAATAAAAATTTTCACAGTAAAAAAGACAAGTATCAATTAGATATTTGTCTTTTTATATATAAATTACAACTCTTTTATAGTTTATTCTTTTTACGTATTAATTCTTCACACACTTCAAGAATATTCTTCCTGTCTTGTTCGGATACTTCTGCATTTAGAAATACCTTAGGTACCTTTGAAAATCTTACATCAGTTGTTCCTGTAGCTAGCAATAAATCAGGGACTACTTTTTCTTTCAGACTGACCCATTCGTAATTAAAAAGCGGAGAGAGTAGATGGTCCAATCGTTTACGCATAATGACATCCACATAGAGGGGGAAATCTGTATCTAATAAGATAAGAAGTTTTGCTTCAAAATCCCGTGGTGAAAACTCTGCAGCATAAGCTTGGGCATACCGCAAAGTTAAAGACTTCATTGTATTTTCTGAAAGTTGAGGCGAAGTTTCTTCGATATGTTTTTTAATACTTGGCAGAAAATGGGGATAATTATTGGCGCTATAAGTAAATATAGTGAGGGCTGAAGAATTAAAATAAATATCTTTGAAGATATCTACAAATATTCTCCCTGAAATGAGCATCGCTACAAATCGAGCTCTTTTTTCAGAAATAATTTCAAAGTCGGGGTGCTTCTCTCTTACAAACACAAGAAATTCCCGGATACTTTCATAACTCTGAGGTGACTCACTCTTTAAAACACTTAAAGTTTCAGATGTATTTTGTATATATTTATAGCTTTCAGGGAAAGTATACAAAATAAAAAAGGCAAATTTAACTTCTTGAGGATTAAGCTTATACTTCAATGTAAACTGCTTTGAAAAGCGTTTAAAATACTCGTTGTTCGTAAGGAGTGCTTCAAAATAGGAAGGGAGATCTGTTTTTGATATTTCACACCCTATCTGAGATCTTTGTATAAACACAGCCCAGTAATAGTTCATCTGTAGTCTTTTACCATAGCTAATTTCTTCGGAAACATGTGTAAAAGATGAAATGAAACGGTGCAATGCTTCTTGCTCAACATTCTTAAAGGGCCAGAATACACCTTGAAAATAACGCCAGAAGAAACTGATCAAGCAGTAACGAATACTCGCCTCATTTCCTAGTATTCGAATCTTATTTTTTCGTATACTTATGCTTAAACCTAGTGGGTTAATTAATTTATTCGCATTTCTTATATATTTTCGTAGTGTACTTTCACTCATGAAGTTTTCTATACAAAAATTAGAAAAATCCACTTCTTCATTTGTAAGAAATTCTTTAGCCAAGTTCATCATTGGCTCATCATTTACAATCTGTCCTCTTAATCGAAAATAATCTATCTTATTTCCTCTAAAAATATATTGTCCCCTTGATACAGATTCTATTTCAGGTACTCGTTTTTCAGATTGAATAAGGTCATTAAGCGCTCCTATCAGCTTATATATACTCCTCCTATCTAAGCCGAGTTCAAAAACAAGTTCCTCTATTCCTACTGCTTCTTCACTGTTATAAAGGAATTTTAATAAAAGTAGTTTACGGACCCCGTCTTTACTAAATAACCCTTCAAGATATCTATTTGACATTTTCCCTCCAAAAAGTTTTAACTAACTTACTTACATATTGAATAAAATACAATTTAGAATAAATTTCATCAAAAATATTATCAAATATTTCTGATTATAAGTTCCTGACGTCTAACTTTAATTACCTCTTCTTTTTATATAAAGTATACTATCATTCTACATAAAGAATTAGTAAATTACAAAAGTACTCCATTTAAAGTCAAAGATATTATAAGTATTGAAATAATTTTTATCCAATGAAATTAATTCGCTTCCGTTTGAAATAGAAAGGATTTTGAGCGCATTCTTTGAATTATTTCTATTGGATTAATAGTAAAAAGCTCAAAACTATAAGTTATGAGCTTTTTACTATTTTTATATTCTGTAATCTGTTAAGAAGTTTACATCTAAATAATTACTTCTAGTTAAAAATTCGCTTTACTTTTTCCACGAAAATCTACAATTAAGAGGTTAGCACTCAAACGTTCAGCTGTACTGCGTAGTTCGATTAAGTTATAAGAGGGATTAAAAACAGTATACATTTCATCTTGAAAGAAATAAGACCCATACCCCTTATAATAAATAGGACCAAATTCAGATTCAATCGTCGCATCAAATTCTTCTGGAATATTTCCTTTTTCCACAGCCACAATTCTATAGCGAGAAATGCCACCTGCACAAGCATCTACTTCCGTATTTTTTTCACTCAACGTGTGATCAAAGTCAAAGACCAAGTCTACTGAGCCTAACTTTTTAATTTTTTCAGCGGTTTTTTCATCAAATTTAATTTTCATTGCATTCTCCTTATTTGAGAAAAGTAAATTATACATACAAATTATCTTCTACTGAAGAAGATTTTCTTGTCCTAACAGTAGATTATTGGTTATTTTTACGATTAACCCATTCCGTAGATAAAACCATAGCTGCTCGAGTAGCATTCGTGTGGTCTAAACTATTGACCATCACAAAGTCATGAATCATCCCTTGGAAACGAACTTGTGTCACTTCTACACCAGCATCACGTAATTTTCTTGCATATGCTTCTCCCTCATCACGTAGAACATCGGCTTCTCCGTTCAAAATCATCGCAGAAGGTAAGCCCTTCAAATCTTCAAGCGTAGCTTTTAATGGAGAGGCTGTAATTTGTGCACGTTCTTTTTCATCTGTTGTATATTGATCCCAGAACCATTGCATGCCCTCTTTTGTTAAAAAGTAGTCTTCCGCAAATTCATTGTAAGATTCTGTTTCAAAATTAGAATCTGTTACAGGGTAGTACAACAACTGTTGGTTAATAGGTAGGCCACTACGTTGTTTGGTCATAATCGTCATGACCGTTGCCATATTACCGCCAACAGAATCGCCGGCTACGGTTAAGCGATGAATATCCAATCCTTTACTTTCTGCGATATCTGGTAACTGTTGTAAGATGGCATAGTTTTGTTCAATAGCCGTTGGGTATTTTGCTTCAGGAGATAAGCTGTATTCTGGAAAAACAATAACAGAATTTGTTCTTACTGCAAGTTCACGTACCAATTTATCATGTGTTTTTGCACTACCAAATACCCATCCTGCTCCATGAATATAGAAAATAACAGGGAGCTTAGCATAATTGCCCGTAGGTCGGATAAAGCGAACATTAATTTGTCCAAATTCGCCCGTATTCATCAATGTATCTTCAATATCAACATTGTATTTGTGCACTGGGGACTCTTGGACTTTTTCAAGTAACTCACGTCCATCTTTTGGTGCTAATTCGTAGATACGAGGATGAGGGGCATTGGCCTCGCTAAAATCAATTGCTTCTTTTTCTAGTGAAATACGTTTTGTCATTGTTAAGTTCTCCTTTATTAAGTTTATGTCTTTATTATAATCGTTCACGATTTAATCGTCAAGGATTTAGACTTGAGCAATTTTATGTTTTAGTTTATACTAATGGAAAACAAGTAGCTAGAAGGTTTAATATGACTCAAAATAAAAATTTAACGCCCTTAAGTGATCACCTTTGCTTTTCTCTATATACCACTTCTCGAGCCATCCAAAGGCTTTATACTCCTTCATTAGAAAAACATCATTTAACCTACCCTCAATATTTAATTTTAGTCAGCTTATATGACTTAGGAAAAATATCTGTTAAAAGAATAGGTGAGGAACTTGATCTCGCCAGCAATACTTTGACTCCACTGCTCAAACGTATGGAGCAGCATGGTTTAGTGAAAAGAGAGAGGAGTAATGAGGATGAACGTGTCGTCTTGCTTACCATTACAGAATTAGGAAAACAAGTACGCGAAGAAGTATATGATCTCCCACAAATTTTATTAAACAAATCTCAGCTCTCAGAGGAAGAGTGGGATGACTTAACACGATTACTGGAAAAGCTTTATCAAGATACAAAATCTTAGTAGAAAATAATATGCTTTATAAATAATAAGAATACCGAGAAGAATATGACCACCTCGGTATTTTTATTATTGCGGAGTTCCTCTTCTTTTTAAAGTTATGCGTTTAAAAAGAAATAATTAATTAATTATAGTACAAAAAATTCGCACTATAATACTATAAATGCTTCGCTTGAGGTAACACTTTAAGATGGACACTTTGACTAGTAGATAAAAATAAAAAAGAACTCACAACTGTTAAGTTATGAGCCCTTGATATCAGAATAAATTTTCTATTTAAAACTTATTTTTGTCTTTACTAATAGCTTTAAATTCTACGTAGTTATTGAGCTTATTATGCATCAAAGATTTTTAGCAGGCACCAGGCTTAGGGTCATAATGAAGAAGATTCTGAACCATTTTATTTAAACTTATTCTGATACAGTTTATTATAAAGTAATTGTAAATTTAAGATCGGCTTTCCATTTTCTTTGAGTGTTTCTTGTTCTGTTTTCTTTGCCCATGCTTGGATGGAACGCAAACATTCCTCATCATTTAAAATTTTATATCCAGGCTTATTAAGGGGGTACATAGTATAAATTTCAAAACATCCTTTATCTGAAATTTGCATAAATAGTTCATCACTTTGGAAGGAATATTGAGAATTATAAACCGAATGATAAGGACTGTCATTATAATAAAGTGCATACCCCCCAAAGTTTTTAGACTTTATTTCTGCTACATCTCTATCATAATTTTGCTCATAAGTAACTGTATTTGGAAAATCAGTTGTTCTAGCAAAATCCATCATTGCGATTAAAACTGGATCATTATACTTATCATGCTTCATTTGACTAGCATAGTAAACCGCATGATGTTGGATATTATAAATTGCAAATCGGCCAACAAAAAAAACAAGAGAAAAAGCTAAAATAAAGTATTGAAGATATCTAAAAAAGCGCTGAGTTGTCCATTCTTTCCATGTGAAGTACACAAGAAAGAGCCACAGGCTACCCACAAGAAAAAGAGTGAAGACTTTTCCAAAAGATGACTCAAGAGGTAGAGGTTGCATTTCATTCACAGAATAGCTATTCATCTGTGAAAGTATAAAAGCAAAAACCATAATTAAGGTATAAATGAGTATCGTCACAAGTTTATTTTTCTTTAGCTGAGGAAGTTGTTCTTCGAGATAGGTTGTTTGTTCTAATTCACGTAACAAGTAAAGTCCAATCAAAAGAATAAAGATTAACCAAGCAAAAAAAAGATTAGATCTTATCATGACTGGCCTTGCACAAAGGTTAAAGAGAAAACTCAGGAGTATAAAGAGATTTATGTTTTCCCGTTGAAGAAGCCGCGTTGTAAAACCATCGTATTTTTTTTGCATCTCCTCAGGTATCTCATCCCATTTTGAAATACGGTTAAAATTTATTAGTCTAATACTTAACATTCCACCATATATAAGGGTTGTAATGAGTCCAATCCAAAAGGTAATATAATCATGCAAAATAAAAACCAGATAAATAAACCAACCTGTGGTAGTTACTGTAAGACAAATGGATAAAAAAATTAAAAATTTTCTTCTGCTCAACTCTTTCTCCTATAATTATGGTATATCTTATATTTTTATTTTTTCTAAAAGCTTATTTCCTCACCCTCCCTCAATACTTTAATCATATTATAGGGTCTGAAAAGCTCACCTGTTGCGGCATTTTATAAAATCTATTATAGCAGAAAGTTATAAGGAGACTTTGAAGTGTACTGTAATATGCATTTTAATTAAACTAATAAATATAAAAATGATTACAAAAATTTTTAGTTAAGCATTCATCAATAAAAAATACTTTTTAAAATAAACATAAATTAATATAGAAATGGATTCTAAAGCCACCTATAGAGCGTTCGTGTGAAGTAATTAAAAGCACAATATTCAGAACATTATAAAATATAAGCAAATTATTTGGAATTGGTATAGATATTTGATACATTATTATTAGTCGCATATGTAACTAAAAACTACAAAAAATTAGAAAAGGAGAATTTTATGATTTGGTCGTTAATTATTGGAGCCATTATTGGTTTAATTGCAGGAGTTATTACTAAAGGAGGGTCCATGGGGTGGATCGCTAACATCTTGGCAGGACTTGTCGGGTCTGCTGTTGGTCAAGCCCTTCTCGGAAGCTGGGGACCATCATTGGCAGGTATGGCTTTAATCCCCTCAATTATTGGTGCAGTAATCGTAGTTGCTGTTGTTTCCTTTGTCCTATCAAAAATGAATCATTAATTTTTTAACTAGAGCAATTAGAAAGGAGGCCCTGTGTCAGCTGGAAAGAAATTTATACTTATAGTGTTTGACATCCTCTTGCTTTCTATTGTAGTACCTGTAGCTTGGGATTATTACAATATCGTGGAGTACAATGACATAATAAACACTTCAAGCCAACTTCCCTATATTGGGGAATATATGCCTATGTATTTATTCTGGGGCAATGCTATCTTAGCGATTATCTTAATCCTAGCTTTAATCATTGTTGCATTCTACCCTCGAACCTATGTAGACTTTACACTCTCAACACATGGAGGAAAGCTTAATTTAAAACGTTCCGCTATAGAGGGACTTGTTCGTGAAAAAGTTATCGAGAATGATTATCTCAAGTCACCTAATATTGATGTAATTCTACATAAAAATAGAATAGATGTTGATGTTAAAGGCGAAATTATTCCTCGAGTAGATATAGCAGAGAAGGCTCAAGTATTGGAACAGGAAATAGTTGAGAGCTTAAAACTTTTCTTTGGTATAGAGCAACCCCTTAAAATTAAAGTTGAAGTTAATGCTATAAATAAAGAAGCGAATTCAAAACGCTCACGTGTCATATAGGAGGTGTCAATGGAATATCTAGAGAGATATCGATATCCAATTATTGGAGGCATTATCGGTGGTATAGCAGCCATTGCCATCTTCACAATTGGATTTTGGAAAATGATTCTTCTCTTAATTTTAATAAGCTTAGGCATAATGGCGGGTTTATTTTTACAAAAGACAGGAATCATTGAACAACTAAAAAATCGGAAATAGATTATAAATAAAAGGAGAATTTAATGGTACAAGAAAATTTAAAATCGTTTGGTACAATGGCAGAAAATGACAAAATGGATGTTAAAAATCATGAGCATACCATCAATGGTGAATTGACTTATGAAGATAAAGTTGTTCAAAAGATTGTAGGTTTAGCCTTAGAATCTGTTGATGGACTTCTCTCTGTCGAAGGTGGTTTCTTCTCTAACTTAACAGGCAAACTCGTGAACACTGATGATGTAACTTCAGGTGTTGATGTGGAAGTCGGAAAAACTCAAGTTGCTGTAGATTTAAAAGTCATTACAGAATATCGTAAAAATGTACCTGATATTTACGATCAAATCAAAGAGGTCATTCGTAAAGAAGTCGCAAATATGACCGACTTAGACGTTGTTGAAGTGAACGTTACTGTAACAGATATTAAGACAAAAGAGCAACAAAGACAGGACGAAGTTACTGTTCAAGATCGCGTGGTTGATGCGGCTCAAAGTACAGGAAAATTCACTTCAAAACAAGTAGATAAAGTAAAAGATAAAGTGGATGAAAGTACATCCGAAAAAGGGCGAGTTAAGTAATAAACTTGATTTCTTATAAATAAATATCTATGTTTAATATAAAAAAGCATTAGGCTGAGACCTAATGCTTTTTTATATTTATAAATGATAGCTGAGTATATACTTTGCTATTTTTATTCCTTATTTGAGTTCGATCTATTTGCACAACAAAATTTCAGTGTCTTCCTTTTTCTCTATACAAGATATAAGCAATCCGTAAGAAGGCTAATCCTAAAACAATAACAGTAATCCGGAATGTGTCTCCTACTTCAGGTAAAGGATCTCTGGTTTTTGGCGGTTCCGGTGTTGGTGTTTTGCTCGGTGGTATCTTCATCCCCACGTAAGTGTTATGCACTTGAAATCCTGTTTGAGCTTTCCCGTTAACTTCGGAGCGGTAACCATTGACAGGAAGCTCGTGTAGTTGATAGTTAATCTCACGTCCTTCTTCATCATACCGGGGCATTTCCCGAAATACAGCTTGCCATTTCCCGCTCTGGCTAAGTTGACGGCGTCCGACTTCTTTCTCTCCCGCCATAAGCTTCACAATAACTTCCTTCGGATGAAGATCCTGAGTCAACTCCTTGTGTTCCCAAGTTTTTTTCACTGGAATATCCAGCGTCTCCTTAATCAAAGCTGATCGGTCAAACTTATTAACAAAGGTTGCTTTCAAACCGTCAATACGTTCCCCATTTTTAGTCAACCATTGTTCCTTAACTCGCAGTGAATCATCATCGGCTTTTTCTATCTTTACAAACCACTTGTACTCTGTGCTGTCATAGGTCCAACCAAGACTATTGCCCCGCGCCTCATGAATGGTGAATTCAAAAGTTCCTGGGCGATTAAATGAAATTTGTGGGAAATGTACACGCCCGCTGTTGGTGACCCTCGCTACTTGATTTCCTGGATTCATCACAAACTCAAAAGTCTCATCTTCGGGGCTTTCATCACCTGTTAGCTGCTTTTCAACCTCTAAACTCAAGTTTATCGGTGCAATCCATATGTTATGCAGATTGAAATCTGTAGGATTGGTTACTGATTTCCAACCCGAAATAGGTACCTCACGTATTCTATAAGAAATCTCCTTTCCCTCATTGTCAAACTTAGGTAAACTTGAAAAATTATAAGCCCAATCAGGTCCAAGCACGTCTATCTCCCGGAGTATCATTTCCCCCCATAGAAGCTGTATCCTAATCTTTTCAGGTAAATCTATCCCCTCCGGCTTTTGCCAGGTCTTAACACCAGATAAATCAATAGTCGACCTTACATAGTGGTTTGTCTGACGCACAAAGATATTTCGACCGATATGTTCCATCTCAACTGTCCCATATCCATTTTCAAGACCTTCTTGGCTGAATCCATTATTGTAAAGATCACGTTCCACAACACGCCAACTGTCCTCAAGCTCAAGTATAATTGGTGCGGAACTCTCACCGCTTCTCAAACGAATCGGCTTATCCTGTCTAACATCATTAATGTAAAGATCAAAGACAAATTCCTGATGGGGGTCATAACCAACGCCTTCTACCCGTTTTTCAAGTATAAGTTGCGCTTTCCCCTCGGGGATATCACTATTGACAAAGAGATGGGGTAAGTTGTTCTCTTCACCCTCGCTTCCCTGATTTCCATCTAAAACATTCCCCTCCAGACTGCTCAGTGTCTCAAAGTATTCAGGAGTGACAATTTCCTCAATACGATAAGTTAGTCCTGGCGGGAGCTCATCAAAGATAACTTTTTGACCATGACGCAAACGAATAACCTCTCCAGATTGAAAGTCCTCGCGACCACCCACTTCTTCGCCGTCTTCTATGTTAATAATACGATAAGAGAAAACACCCTCATTCGGCCTAAAAATCACACGAAACTCAAAATATTCTTTTTTATCTGCTGGATCATCGGAAATGACTTCCTTTGCAAAAGATAGTATGCCCAGTACAGGCGCATAACCTTCTACTTGGTACTCGTTAATAAAGAGGTAAGTACTTGGATGGCCTTTGACGATTTGCCCCTCAACAAGCTGTGTTCTCGACACAAATCCTGTCTTTGATAACTCTCTAATCTTATAAACAGCTCCCACAGGTAATTCATGAATCGTCAAGACCTCACCGTGTCGTAACACAATCTTGCCCCCATCGGAAATTACTCCCTCGCGCACTTGATCATCATTATCAGGAAGCGTATCAATCTGATAACGGTTTGTAGTGTAGCGGAAATGCGCATCTTCTGGAACATTTGAGAGATTGATTTCAAATTCAAAGTCAATTTCTTTTTGTTCTTCTGTCACAGTGCTCCCATCAGAATTAACCACTTCTTTTTCTAAAATAAGATTGCGGACTGTGGCACGGTTGACAAAAGAAGCATGAGAGGGTTCAGCATGGATATTTCCCGAAGCATGATGGCCAAGACTTGGTTCAGCCCCTATCTCTTCTATCTCATAGTGCACCCCAATAGGGATTCTAGTGAAAACAGCTTTTTGACCATGACGAAGTCGCAGTGTTTTTCCTGATACTAACGGGTGCTCATCCCCCTCGCCATTGATGCGATAATAATATGTCCCCCCATCTGAGAAAATCACACGAAACTCGAAAAATTGTTCTTTTTGTGCCTGAGAGAGTGCTTTTCCATCATCGTTTTCCAAGCGCTTCTCCAAGATCAAATCCCCTGAAAGTCTCCGGTTAAAGACGGTAACGATAGGTTTATCATTTGTGCTCTCTGGATAGACAGTAAAATCATATCGACGGAGCGGATGATTTTGTGCATCTCTATCAGGACCAAAACCATCTGGCAGAAGAATTTCGAGAAAATAATACCTTCCTGGTGGTAACGTCACTGTGATGCGACCTTTGTCATCTGTCGTGAAGGTACTTTGCTCTCCCTTATGAATTTGAACAGGATTGTCCTGATCATGAGCCGGGATTTCAAAAAGAAGAAACTGAGCTCCCGGAACTGGACGCTCTGTCTTTTGCCCCTCTACATCAATTTCTCGTTTTAGCAGGTGAATCTCACGCGCCTCCGCGCTAAGCCGCCCCATATTAAGAGCATTTTGAGTATCACTATGCCATGCCCATGAGCCAGCTAGGGCCGTCGACAGAAAAAGTAATAAAAGTGCAGAAAGAAGAATCCCCATTCTCACTGTCAATCGATCTTTCATACGTTTGAACTTGTTCAAAGGGAATCCTCCTTTCTGGTTATTTTTAATTTGTCCGCTTAAGGATGAGCATTATTAATTGCCTCAATGATTACACTACCATGTGCTTCACTCGTTGGGTCGCCATAGTCAGGATGCCAGAATCTTTCAGTATAAGGCTCCCCCTGAAGAGGATCACTTTCGGTGATGGTTCCTGTCCCAGCAAACTCTCCGATCACGTGAAGCTCATAAGCCCATTCTGTCTTGATTTCATCACGCCCTGACTGAGGCGCTTTGGAGTCAAGTAAGAAGCTTGTTGCTTCACCGCTCTCCAAGAGGTCCGCCCAGTAAGCCCAGCCCGTCGCTTCGTCCACGATCCAAAAGTTCCCAACAGGGTGGTCGAGGGTTTCCCAGCGCGAATAAGTTATTGGAGGTCTCTCAGAACTGAGGACTTGACGTGTAGTATGCTGTTCAAGTGACTCATTAGGCTCAGAAGGCATAATAGAGGTCGCTACGCCGTCTCGATCCCAATAGTTTGCAGTCCCATCTCCCGGATGCGTTGCTTGCTCTTTGTCCATATCAATCCCCACACCTGCTGTTGCTGTTCTGTATGAGTTAGGGTCTAAGTTAAAGGTTGGCATATACCATGGACGGTTATCTCCATTCGCTGATTGTCCAAAGTTAAGACGGAAATACTCATCCCATGGGTGAGCTTCTCCAGCCCCTACCTCAGGACGACGTTGTTCTGCAGCATCAAGGGCATTATCTTCAGAGGAAGGACGTATTTTCCAGGTTGGCCACGTAAGTGGATCCTCTGGCTTAAAGCCAGCAGGCACCAAAGATGCTGCATCTGAAGCTGAAGGATCGTTGACGTTTGTGCTGGTCATCGGCACACCGTTACGCGTCATCAGTTCTGTAAACTTCACACGAACAAACAAGGGGTTTTCACCAAAGTTTTCCGCAAAGACATCTTTGTTATTATTTTCTCCTCCTGACCCTTCCTCGCCATCATGGAAGTAGTCATGCAGACGACCTCCATGTTTTGGACGGTTGTCACCTTCCGTCAAGTTAAGGGCACGTTGCCCAAAGTTTGTAAAGGCAAAGGTTCCACCCAGGAGGAGGAGTGTCGCCGCTAGACCACCGATTTTTAGGAGTTTTTTCTTTTTTGTTTCCAAATGTGTTCCTTCTTTCTAGTTTAAAAATATTGTGTGAAATATGATTACCGTTATTCTGTGATTTTTTTCAGCAATATTTCTGCTGAGCTAGAAACGCCTTTCCAGTTGTTCCCCCAATCTTCTTGTGTTGCCAGATCCGACTCCACATTCATCGCATAATAAGTTTCCTGATTGGCAAAATTAATATCAAGATTATTTAGCAAAAGGCTTGTTGCTTCAAGACTTGGGAGAAAACCTGCCCAGTAAGCCCAACCATCCTTATCATGTACCCAAAAATTTCCCAATGGATAATTCTCTTCAGCCCAGTTCTTCATAGTCATATATCCATTTCGCTCTGATTTTACAGTAGGCTTTGCCTTGTGGGTCACTCCCTCTTCTCTAACTTCTTGATGGGATGTCGCATCCCAGGTCCGTAAAGTCGAGGTATGACTTTGCCCGTCAGACCACATATCATGGCTACCGAGCTTCTCAAGAACAAGCTCAGGGTCATCAAGATTGAGATTGGTGTTTGTCTCCCATGTTTCAACTTCAAGCCCGACTCCAGTAGTATTGGACTCAGCATTTTGGTTATTTTGATTAAAAGTTGGCATAAAAATCTTGGGACGACTATTATCATCGCCTAGATGGAGGGTCACACGTTCACGTATGGTTGATAGAGTTGCCTCATCCGAGAGTAAACCTTCAGGTCGAACTACCGCCCAAGTGCTACGATCATCTAGTTGGGCATTAGCCAAATCAGCACCGCTAAGCGGTTGGGCATGATTCTCTGGGCGAGGTATCAGGTTATTTTCATTATCCAAGGTGTAGAGCCCTGCTCCCTCACCTATCTCCATGTATTCAGTGAGCCGCACGCGGGCGAGGATTTTATTTGAAGAATAGTTTTCTACATAGATATCTTTATTCGCACGACCTCTGCCATTTCCAATATGATCAAGACCTTCAAAGTCATCGTGCAAACGTCCGCCAGGAAATCCTTCATAGCGTGTGGTATTAAGCGCACTTTGGCCTGTGGAATACCATGCATAGCTTCCTGCTGAATATAGAGCCAGAGAGGAGAGTATCAATATCGGCAAGATATGTGCTTTTTTTGTCCTTACCCTAGCCACGGCTTTAACCCACTTCCACTTCATGAGTCAACCCCTCCTTTGCAGTGACACCTCTGAGTTGGCGCTTTGTCTTACGTTTTCTGTCCTTAAAAGCCATGATTAAGAACTTCACTACTTCATCTAGTAAAAGCATGACAAGTACAGCAATGACGACTGAGATAATTAGATTATTACGTATAAATAATAAAACTCGCCCTAGAAAATGACTGGAGAATACAACTTTCCCGATAACGTTTCGCGCATGTACCATATCTTTATCTTCTCGAGGATTATCTACACCTTTGGTTACAAACCCCCTTTCCCTTGTGCGTAAATGATTTTCCTCTATACCCACAATCCGGTGAGTTACAGTTCTCTGTGATTCAGTGATAAAGGTAATATCATCACCAATATTCAGCGTTTTAGGATCTACCTGACGTGTCAGAATAAAAGTGTCCTTAGGATAGACACTCCGCATGGAGTTAGAAAGGATAGTCATAGGCGAAAAACCAGCGATATTCCGTGGTTCTGTCGCTTCATCTTGTGCGATAAGAGTTGACTCTAGAAAGAAAATTAAAACGACGATGACAGCATAGAAGATAACGTTGCTCAAAAGCTTTTTGCTTTTGCCGCTTTCCTTACGTGCAACACCTCCCTCACTCTTGCCATACTCTGACCTGTCACTGCAAGTATTATAAAATTCTGAACGTGATGCTGTAGAAACCGTAATTTTATTTACCACCATGGTCTTATAATGCTTTGCATCTTTCGGAGAATCTACAAAAGTATAAGGGGGCATATTTGCAATCGTCGAAACTTCCTCGGCCTCCTTACCGTTTAAACCTTCGCAAATATCCGCTGTGTTATTGAGAGCCCCACTATCTTTATTAACTAGAATATTAGCTGTCTCTTTTTCTTGGATAGTATTGCTGGTTATGCGGCTTAAGCTAGCTTGCCCTTGCACAGGCGCGTCTGTTTTATCTGTATCCCTGATAACTTTACCTCCTCTCTTATCGAACTTCACGCATAGTATGTGATAAACGTAGAGCGATGAAGAAATTGACAGCTATATGCCCCTTTAAACTACTGATGAGTACCCATATGAAATCTATGTAAAAATTTTAAAAGCGTGTTTCAGCACAATAAATTATAGAGCTCTATACATTAGAAAGTCTTACTTTAATTCTTGTTTACTTTTATTATTTTTGTATTACACATATGTAACTTAATTATATTAAAAATAATCCTAAATGCAAACCATAATCTCATTTCATTATCATTTTTTTCAAAAAATTTCTTCAGTTTTGGCACAATAAACTTCAATATAAATTTTGAACTGGGTAAATGAAAAGAAATAGACTAACAAAAAATTTAATATAATCCTATCAGGTCATAAAACCATAAAAAAAAAGATTTCTCAGCTTCAGCTGAGAAATCTTTTGTTAATACTTATAGCGACCAATAGTTGTTTGCACGTAAGTTTTTCACCGTAAGCATCGCTAATAAACTTAAAATATATAATACGGAGATAAAAAGCATAACAGTCATAATTGAATAATGTGCTAAGATGAATCCAATTGCTATAGAAGAAAACCCTCCAATACAACGCCCTGTATTCATTATTACATTATTTGCTGTGGCACGTACTTCTGGGGGATATAAACGAGAAACTACTGCACCATATCCTGTAAACATCCCATTTGAAAAGTAACCAACGACAGCACCAACTAAAGTCAGTGATGCTAGTGTTGTTGGGATAGTCAAGACATAAACAGCTAAGGAGGAAGCGATAAGGAAAAGACCAAAAGCTACTTTCGGACCAAGTTTATCTAAAATTTGCCCAAAAGTTAACATACCTAAAGACATACCAATAATTGTCGCAATCATCCATGAGGAGGATCCGGCAACTGTGAGATTAAGCTTCTTCTGCATAATTGTAGGCAGCCAGTTCATTAGACCAAAATAACCAGCAATTTGCACGATAGCCATCCACATCAACACAAGAGTTTGGTGTGTCAACTGACGGGTTTTAAATAAGTCGGAAATTTTCCCCTTATTTTCGGTTTTTACAGCTTTGAAAGAATCGCTCTCTTTCAAGTGTTTTTGAATAAAGACGGTCAAAACCACTGGCACAAGACCAAACAAAAATAAGAAGCGCCAACCATAAGCAGGTAAAATGCTCATTGACAAAATTGCTGCACACATGGCTCCAACTTGGCCCGCAACGGCAACAATTGATGAAGTTCGACCTAGTTTTTTCTTGCTAAAATTTTCCGCAAGGATAGTCATACCGACCCCATACTCGCCGCCCCCACCGATGCCGGCAATGAAACGTAGAATATAGAGAGAAGTTATACTGTGCGAGAAATAAATCGCCCCCGTTGCCAAACCGAAAATAAGGATCGAAAGGGACAACATTTTTACTCGTCCAAATTTATCTGCCAGGATACCGAAAAGAATTCCTCCAAGTAACATTCCTAAGTTAGTTACTGTAGAAATTGCACCAGCTTCTGTTGTTGTCAGTCCAAATTCACCAATAATTGACGAGAGCGCGAACGAGAGAAACATGATGTCCATGTTTTCTAAACCAAAGCCAGCAGAAACTAAGGTTCCTACTTTAACTTGATAGCTACTTACAGCCTTTGGCTGCGCTGTTGTGGGTGTTCTCATATTCAATTCCTCCAAATGCCAGATCTCTGTCTGGCTTTATTTGCTTTAGACAGTTTATCACTTTCAAAATAGGGTTTCAAGAGCGAGTTAACCTTATACGAAACTAAATCCTTAAATGTTCGGTTTTTACTCTAATTTTTCTTATCTCTAAGAAAAAGGGAGAAGCTCTTCTTACTAGTAATAAGTCGTTTATCAGAAGATGGGTGTGTTTTTTTGCTAGAATAGTCTTATGTGTACAAGTATAAAAATGCATGCTGCTAACGGAAGCATTCTCTTTGCAAGAACGATGGATTGGCATAGCTTTGTCCCTGAAGCCCTGGTTCTCCCCCAAAATTACCAATGGCTTAGTGTCTATAACAATAGGAAAATCTCCAATGCTTATACTATACTAGGAATAGGGCGGAATATTCCTGATTTACATGCGGATATCTCAGACGGCGTCAATAATTTTGGACTATCAGTTCAAAAGCTTACTTTTTCTAACCACTCCGAATACGCTGAACATCCGCAGGAGGGAAAAATACAGCTCGCGCCCTTTGAATTTGTTACTTGGGCTTTAGGAAACTGTCGTTCGGTAGCTGATTTAATAAACCAACTTGAAAGTGTCCAACTCATGAGTGACACCTTTTCGCATTACAAATTTGGCCGAAGTGATTTACACTTTTCAGCTGTTGATCCAACTGGTCGCATGATAAATATTGAACCCCGCAATGGGAGTTTTGAAATTATTGAAAATAAAATTGGTGTAGTAACCAATGCCCCCAAATTTGAGCGTGAAATCGTTAAGTTACAAGAATATATGGATCTAACTCCCGAGCCCCTCGCTCCTAACCGTATATCAACGGGAGATTTCAGTGGCAAGCCCGTTTTTCCCGGAGGGTTTACTCCAACATCTCGCTTTATCCGTGCCACTATACTTAAAGAACGTGCGATTCTACCTGCTGATGAGCAGCAGAATATCAGTGAAATCTGGCATATTTTAAATACAGTAACTGTTCCCAAGTCTGATGGGCGTTCAGATACTTATACTGTTTATCGTAGTGCCGTAGACTTAAGTAGTCGTACTTTATATTTCCAAACTTATGATTCTCTCTCTATTATAAGTTATCCATTTCCTGATTAGTTTAAAACCGCTTCAGCGGTTTTTTTTGCTCTTTTCTTCTATATTAATAATAGCTTCTTATGAAATCCCTTTCTTCTAAAAAATCAGAATTCGAACGCAAAATTATAGACGCTCCGTCCATTTTGTGCTATAATTGCATATCGTAAACTCAATAAGGGTTGCAATGAAAATCTTTGCTAATTATAGACACGATGTTCTTTTATATTTTAGTAATAGAGGAGGATTTATGGAGAATAGAAAAGAACGTACAAAATCAAAACTTCGCGATGCTATAACACAGCTTTTACAGGAAAAATCGTTCGACCAAATCACAACAACTGAACTTGTGAAGGTAGCTAAAATTAGCCGAAGTGGCTTTTATACGCATTACCAAGACAAGTATGATATGATTGACCATTACCAAAAAACTTTGTTTAACACAATCGAGTATGTCTTTGAAAAAAATAATGGCGATCTTCATAAAACCATGTTAGAAACTTATGAGTTCCTTGATAACAACGAGATTTATGCTGCTTTATTTTCAGAAAATGGCAGTAAAGAAATCCATCAGTTCATGCAGGCACAACTGAAAAATATTTTGGCACGTTCAATCCTGCCTCAAAATCCCAAGCGTGAAAAACTGGACAAATTGGAGAGTATCTATACCACAACTTATTATGCCCATGCGATTTTCGGTTTAACTCAAGCTTGGATTCGTCGCAAGCGGAAAGAAACGCCAGAACAAATTTCCGATCTGTTGATGGCGCTGATTAACTGATAATAAAAATTAAAACTGCCTTAGATTTATAAAAAGAGGAGAATATGTGAAACATATAAAAAATACTGGGAAACTATTTATTCTGGATTGGAAGCGTATCTTTAAAAATCCAATAGCAATCTTTTTAGTGATTGCTTTAATGTTTATTCCATCTTTATATGCTTGGTTTAATATTAAAGCCCTTTGGGATCCTTATGCGAATACTTCACAGCTCCCAATAGCGGTTTATAGCGATGACCAAACAGAGAAATTTCAAGACAAATCAATTAATATTGGTGATGAAGTCCTGAAAAATCTCAAAGAAAATAAACAGCTCGGCTGGAAGTTCGTCGACTCTAAACAGGAGTTGGATAAGGGAGTCAAATCTGGTAAATACTACGCAGGTATCTACCTACCAGAGGATTTCTCTAAAAATTTACTTAGCTTCACCACAGGTGATATCCAGAAACCTAAAATTGTTTATTCCATTAATGAAAAAATAAATGCTATTGCCCCGAAAATTACTTCAAAGGGTGCGTCTTCATTACAAAGTCAAATTTCCGAAGAATTTATTAAAACGGCAAGCAGTACATTACTTAAAACCTTTAATGACATTGGATATGACCTTGATAAAAATATGGTCAGCATCCAGAAAATTAAAAACACTATCTTATCTACCAACGATAATTTAGGTACAATTGACCAATACACCCAACAAGTCGTGGATTTGCATGGCAAGATGCCTGATTTGAAAGCGAAACTCGCTAAAGCAAATGAATTTATTGACTATTTGCCTGAAGTTGATGCACTCGGTCAAAAAGTGGTCCAATTGGACGACAGCATGCCAACCGTGAAAAGTCAGTTTGCACTTATCATGACCTTACAAGAAAAAATACCTGAAATTCAAAATGCTGGTAAGCAGATTGCAATGATTGACAATGACTTTGCCTCTGTTGAGCAAACAATGAATGAAGGTATCCAAGAAGCCAAACAAGGCTTAACCATCATTCAACAAGTCCAAACTGCCTTGCCAGACATTCGCAAACTTGGCAACCAGGCCAATGACCTGGCTTCTACTACTTTGGATGGTGCAACCCAGCTTCAAGGTGCTTTGCCAAGTATTACAAGTAGCGTAGAAGTAACTTTAAAAGCTTTGCAAAATGTGGCTGACAGTACTTCTTCTATTGTTACTACTATTAGGCAGGCTATTGAGGGTGGCCAACTCACTGATGATGAAAAAGCAAAAATTGACAGTCTAATCAAAGCCTATCAAGCAAGTGTTCCGCAACAACAACAAGCAATCGAAAATCTCATTGATTTTCTACAAAAAGCGCAAGAAAGTGCAGGAAACAACGAATTTGATACCACTATTAACAACTTAAACGATTTAAGTACACTATTAGGTGATATTAGTACAAAGTTAGGTAAGGTTAATGAATTTGTTCAAGCTGGAGATATTTCTTCTATAGAAGCATATTTAGACCAGATAGATGCCCTCGCAAAGAACATTTCTGGACTTGTTAGCCAAATAGATGTTCAAGATATAACTACAAAAATTCAAAATGTCCTCACCCAACTCATCGCAACCATCAAAAATGCCCAAGGTCTCCTAACAAAAGCCCAAGCTATTGATTTTGAATCCTTGCTCAGCTCAACAAGTAAGACGGTTTCTAATGCGATTACTTTGCTTGAAAAGTATCAAAAAGAGATGCCTGCAATCAAGCAAGAAGTTCACGACGCCAACCTTATGCTTAATGGCAACATGGACACAATTGTCAACGCGATTAATAAAGGTGCTTCACTTTATCAAAATGAACTGCCAGTGGTTGAGCAGAAACTTGATAAAGCCGCTGATTTTGTCAAAAATGATTACCCTGGTATTCGTAAAGATTTAACAGAAACTTTGGGTACAGTCAACCAAAAAATGCCTGATCTTGAAAAAGCCTTGAACCAAGCAAATGATCTGATCGTCAATGACTGGCCAGGAATCAAAACAGGAATCCGTAAAGCTGCTGATGCTATTCGCAAAGGTGAAAAGGAAGCTGATTTAGGTGAAATTGTAAAACTTCTAAAACTGGATGCAACGAAAGAAAGTGACTTCTTGACCAAACCTGTAGAGGTCCAGGAAAATGCTATCTATCCAATCGCAAATAACGGATCTGCTAGCACTCCTTTCTACACTGCTCTTTGTTTATGGGTCGGCGCTGTCCTCTTCTCTAGTCTTGCTGTAACTGGCTTCCACTTAGAAGGTAAAGATAAACAGCTCTACTCCAAACGTGAACAGTTCTCTGCACGTATGCTTACCTTCATCGTGGTTGGGCTAGGACAAGCACTTATCGTTACCCTCGGAAACTATTTCGGACTTGGTGTAGATGTGCGTAATCCTGTTTACAGTGTCTTATTTGCCTTACTGATTGCTATAACCTTTATGATTATGGTATATGTTCTAGTAGCTTTGTTTGGAAATATCGGGAAAGGGATTGCTATTATTATCTTGGTCCTCTCTATTTCCGGTGGGGGCGGGAACTACCCTATTCAAGTTTCCGGTAAGTTCTTCCAAGCTATTAATCCTTACTTACCGTTTACACATGCTGTCAACCTCTTACGGGAGTCTGCAGGGGGAATATATTGGCCAAATGCTTGGCTCGCCATCATCATCCTCGTAGCAGTCTCTATTGTCTTTTTAGTCGCGGGGCTTATATTCTTCCCGCATCTCGAAAAAACATCTAAAAAGATTACGGAAATGACTCAAAAGAGCCATATCTTCCACTAATAGAAATAAAAAAACTCATATTGTTATGAGTTTTTTTTATTTCCCTTGACCTTGACCTAAGGTCAAGTTATATAATAGTAACATCAACGAAAGGAGTGTTATGCAAAATATTAAAGCTATCACCAAAATGACAGGTTTAACCTCCAAAACTTTACGCCATTGGGAATCTGTTGGTCTTCTAACCCCTACAAGGGACCAAAACGATTACCGGTTGTATTCTGAACAAGATGTTGCCCAAATTTTTTATATTATGAGCTTAAGGAGGTTGGATTTACCGCTTAATCAAATCAAAAATATCTTGTCAGAAAATCAGGATGAAAGTAAGACTTTAAGGAAACATTTGACACGTTTAAATGACCAACTCAATCATCTTGAAAAATTGATCGAACACCTGAAACACAAATTAGAACTAGGAGATTACCACATGAATGAACAAGAGTTTGAACTTCTCAAAAGTACACAACTAAAAGAAAACGAAGACAAATATGGAGCAGAAATCCGTCAAAAATGGGGCAATGAACGCATTGATAACTCTTATCAAAAATATGCTCAAGCAGACCAAGCCAAAATCAAACATTGGCAAAACTCCCACGAAAAAATGATTCAAATGTTGGAAGAAGCTTATGAAAATAAAGACAATAATCTCGCCCACCAAGCCATCGACCTTCACAAAGAAATTTTAGAACTCTTTTGGCCCGAAGAAACAATCAATCCAGAAGCGCATATTGGCTTGGGCCAAATGTATGTTGACGACCCACGTTTCCGCAGTAATTACGATAAAAAGCATGCCCAACTTCCTGAATATTTCTTAGAAGCGATTAAAAATTACTACAAATAAAAAGCCCAATGGGCTTTTTATTCAATTTTTTTCCGTAACTTTTCAACAAAAAGATAGGCTGCTGGACAAGTTACGGTATTTTTTAAAGTCAGATTATTAATTTGATAAATCTTTTTTCGATCTGTGTGGGGAAATTCACGGCAGGCCTTAGGACGAACCTCGTAAATACTGCAAAGGTTATCACTTCCAAGAAAAGGACAAGGCATCGTTTGAAAAACTTTGTCACCATCTTCATCTACATGTAAATATTGCGTTTCAAAATCAGCCGCTTTCATACGAAGATACTTCGAAATACGGGTAATATCGGCTTCTGTAAAAAGTGGTCCTAAACTCTTACAACAGTTAGCACAAGCGGTACAATCGATTTCAGCAAATACTTCATCATGTGTTTCTTTTACTATATAATCTAAGTTCTTAGGAGCTTTTTTTTTTAAGTTACCCAAAAATTTTTTGTGCTCTTTTTTTTTCTGAAGAGCCAAATCTTTATAATGTTCTATATCCATTTCTTCATCATTATATCACAAATGAAGGCTAGGATGGTTTGTAGCTCGAGTTGCTCCAACACTAATGAAAACAAAAAATGCCTGAGGTAGCTCAGACATTTTCTGATTTAGGAGTAGGTTTTATGAAAAATTTTATTGGAATAAAGATATTATAATCAATATGGCTTAAGTTAGACTAAAGCCACACTAAACTAAAACTAAAATTCTAAATTTGTTTTTTCTTAATAGCTAACCAGATTTCAGAATATTTTTCTTCATCTTTACTTAGCCAGTCCGTAAACGAAATTTGGGGCAGATCTACCAATTCATATTCCGAGCTTGGTAACCATTGGCTAAAAATATCTGCCCAAGTGGATTGAAGCGCTTTAGGAAAAAGCCCCTTGCTAGAAAAAATCGCCCAAAGACTTTCAGGTACCTCCACTTGTACAAGATCCTCAAATCTATTCTCTTGCGTACTTGCAAATCCAATCATATGAGTCAGATGTGTTTCATCCGCATCATAAGAAATATTGAGAGGCATGCGAGGGGGCAAATCGCCCAAAGCACGCATATTTTTTCGCTGTGTATCTGTGATCGTCTGTGTGAATTCAAGTATCTCCTGGTTAATGCCTTCATACTGCTGTTTAACACGTTTTTCAGTGCCAATAAGCTTGAAAGCGGCTTTCTTTTCAATTTTTACATCCATGTTTTTTCCTCCCGTCATGGTCATTTGAAAGTTGATTTTGGAAAAAGTCGGTACAAAATTACCTTCTTGGATTGATTTTGGAGATATACCTGACCATTCTTTAAAGGCGCGTGAAAAACCTTCGAGACTATCATAACCATACAGAAAAGCTGCTTCTGTTACAGATATACCTGTTAATAATGCTTTTGCCGCTTCAGATAGACGACGTTTACGGATATACTCTGATAAAGACATCCCTGTAAGGTAGGAAAACATACGTCTGAAATGATAATCTGACACTAAGGTAATCTGAGCAATTTGTTGACTCTCAATACTTTCGGTCAGATGTTCCTCGATATAATCCATGACTTCATTAAAGGGTTTGAGCATTTGTGACTTCCTCCATGCTTCAAGTTTATCAGAGTATTCCATGCAATACTTGATACTTTTTAAGCCAATTTTATCAAAAATTTTCCTATAGTCGAAACACGCTTCTTTTTTTATTTTTACTTTGAGGCCATCTTGAAAATAATGCTGTTTCAAAAAGACTGAAAATATGATAGAATAAGGCGATAACCTTTATAAAAGTTCCCTTTTATAAACCAAAATACTCTAGGAGAAAATTATATCCATGCTTACAGTTTCTGATGTTTCATTACAATTTTCTGACCGCAAGCTTTTTGATGACGTGAACATCAAGTTTACGGCAGGAAACTGCTATGGTTTAATTGGTGCCAATGGTGCCGGTAAATCAACTTTTTTAAAAATCTTGGATGGTGAAATCCAACCCACAACTGGACACGTTTCAATGGGTCCTAACGAGCGTATGTCTGTCCTACGTCAAAATCACTATGACTATGAAGATCAAACACCACTTGATGTTGTCATGATGGGTAACGAAAAACTTTATGCTATCGCTCAAGAAAAAAATGCTATCTATATGAAAGAAGACTTTTCGGATGAAGATGGTATGCGTGCTGCTGAACTCGAAGCGGAGTTTGGTGAAATGGGTGGTTACGAAGCCGAAGCTGAAGCAGCTCAACTGCTTCAAAGTTTAGGTATTAAGACTGAGCAACACTATGATCTCATGGCAAACTTGACCTCTGGCGAACACGTTAAAGTCCTTTTGGCTCGTGCCCTCTTTGGTAAACCAGACGTTCTTCTCTTGGACGAGCCAACCAATGGTTTGGACATTCAAGCGATCAACTGGTTGGAAGAATTCTTGATTAACTTCGAAAACACCGTTATCGTTGTTTCCCATGACCGTCACTTCCTCAACAATGTATGTACATACATGGCAGACCTCGATTACGGTAAAATCAAACTCTATCCAGGTAACTATGACTTCTGGAAAGAATCTTCTGAGTTGGCACTCCGTCTCCAAAATGATGCCAATCGTAAAGCTGAAGAAAAAATTAAAGAGCTGCAAGACTTCATCGCCCGCTTCTCGGCCAATGCTTCGAAGTCAAAACAAGCTACTTCGCGTAAGAAAATGTTGGATAAAATCGAAGTTGAAAGCTTTGTACCTTCTTCTCGTAAATATCCTTTCATCGGTTTTGATCAAGAACGCGAAATCGGTAATGACTTACTCCGCGTGGACAATTTGTCCGTTGAAATCGACGGCGAAAAAGTTATCGACAACATCAGCTTTATTTTAGCTCCTGGCGACAAAACTGCTTTTATCGGTCAAAACGATATCCAAACAACTGCTTTAATCCGTGCTTTGATGGGCGATATCGAATATACTGGTGAAATTAAATGGGGGGTTACTTCTTCACGTTCTTATCTACCAAAAGATAACAGCCGTGACTTTGCGACAGACGAATCTATCTTGGACTGGCTCCGCCAATTTGTCTTGACTAAAGAGGAGGATGACAATACTTATCTTCGTGGTTTCTTGGGACGTATGCTCTTCAAAGGCGAAGAGTCACTCAAATCTGTCTCTGTCCTTTCAGGGGGAGAAAAAGTTCGGGTTATGCTTTCTAAAATGATGTTGCAACGTGCAAATGTTTTAGTTCTTGATGATCCAACCAATCACTTAGACTTGGAGTCAATTTCTGCACTTAATGATGGTCTTAAAAAATTCAAAGGTAGCATTATCTTTGCTTCGCATGACCATGAATTTATCAATACATTAGCAAATCATATCGTAGTTATTTCTAAGAACGGTGTTATTGACCGTATTGGAGAAACTTATGATGACTTCTTGGCAAATGATGAAGTCCAAGCTAAAGTGAAGGAACTTTGGTCTGAAGATTAAGATAAATTTTAAAAGAATAAATTGTTGCTCCGCCAAGACTATCTTGAAGCGGAGTATTTTTAATAAGGGGACAAGATGAGCAATCAATTGAAAATATTTGCGACAGATATGGATGGCACTTTTCTCGACGAAAACCGTACCTACGATAAAAGTCGTCTACGTGATATTTTAAAAGAATTTAAAAAAAGAAACTATCTTTTTTGTGCAGCAAGTGGACGTCAACTCTTAGCTTTAGAAGAACTCTTTGATGAGTTTCAAGATCAAATTGCCTTCTGTGCGGAAAACGGAGCACTGGTTAAATACCAAGGCAATATTCTTTACAGCAGCATCTTGGGTCAAGATAAGGCTGACAAGCTCGTTGAACTTGTACGTCAAAATCCTCATATGCATCGTGATGTTGTCCTCTTTTCAGGACTAAATGGAGCTTATGCACTCCAAACAGCCGACCCGCAATTTGTCGAATTTGCTAATCTCTATTATTCCGATTTAAAATTGGTAAAATCCGTCCATGATATTGAGGATGAAATCTTAAAAGTTTGTGTGGAATTTCCACCAGAACAAATCCGTGAATGTGAAGACTGGATTAATGCACAAATGACCGACATTCGTGCAACAACTACAGGTTTCCGCTCTATTGATATCATGTCAGCAGGAATCAGCAAAGCTACAGGTCTCTCTCACTTGCTTACACACCTCCAATCAAGTCCGGAAGCACTCACAGCTTTTGGAGATCAAAGCAACGACTTAGAGATGCTACAAATGGCTGGAACTGCTGTAGCCGTCGAGAATGCGATTCCTGAGATATTGGAAATTTCCGATAAGGTTATCGGTCACAATCGTGAAGCGGCTGTCTTAACTGAGCTTGAAGCCATTTTGACACATTAATAAAGAGTATGAGCTTTGCCTCATACTCTTTTGAGTGTTTTCACCCTCAATCATATTGGCTAAAACCAGAGATTTTCGTTATAATTGAACAGAGAAATTATCGGAGGATACACTATGAGAATCGCAATTGATGCTATGGGTGGCGACTATGCACCCGAGTCAATCGTTAAAGGAATTAATTTAGCAAAAAAAGAATTTCCAAATATTGAGTTTCAGCTCTACGGAGAACCTAACGCAATTAAAACACATTTAGAAGATGAAAAGAATGTAAAAATCATCGCAACAACTGAGCTTATCGACTTTCATGATGAACCTGTCAAAGCAATACGCAAGAAAAAGGACAGTTCTCTCGTTCGCGCTGTCAAAGCAGTCAAAGATGGTGAAGCAGATGCAGTTCTTTCTGCCGGTAATACCGGAGCCCTTCTTGCTGCTGGCTTATTTATTGTCGGCCGTATCAAACAAATCGATCGTCCAGCTCTTATGAGTACGCTCCCTACTGCCGATGGTACTGGCTTCGATATGTTAGATTTAGGTGCAAACGCCGAAAACAAACCTGAACATCTGGCTGACTTTGCTATTTTAGGGAGCTACTATGCAGCCAATGTACGTGGTGTTAAAAATCCTCGTGTAGCGCTTCTCTCCAATGGCTCTGAGGAATCTAAAGGTTCAACCATGATCAAAGAAACACATGCTTTGCTCTCAAATATTGAAGATATTAATTTTATCGGTAATATTGAATCGCGTGATATCTTAACCGGGGAAGCTGATGTTGTTGTTGCTGATGGTTTCACGGGAAACGCTGTCCTCAAAGCTATCGAAGGTACTGCTAGTGTTCTGATGCGTCAAATTAAAAATGGCATCATGAATGGAGGCTTTACTACTAAAGTTGGTGGAGCTCTCGTGAAAAAGGAACTCAGCAAACTCAAGGACACGATGAGTACAGATAGTGCAGGCGGAGCAGCTTTAGTAGGTGTCAAAGCTCCTGTTATCAAGGCACATGGGAATTCTAGTCCTGAAGCAATTGTTTCAACGATTCGCCAAATCCACCGGATGCTAGAAACAGATGTTACTGGCCAATTAGTGAAACATTTCGAAAGCACAAACTAATAAAAAAGCTTTACCTTGATCAAGGTAAAGCTTTTTTATTAGTTATATTTCTTATAGTATACATTTTTGACTAACTGCAACAACAAGAGATAAGCGAGGATGATTAGGCCCCAATAGAAGAAAAATTTAACGGGTAAATGAGCCAAATCAATAATTGAGCCATATGAACCTAAAATCAGTGTAAAGCCTACCACGAATGCACCAATGGTCGAAAGAATGACTGGCATTGAAGGCTGACTTTGCAAGAAAGGTATTTTCTTAGTACGTAAGATATGGAAAGCCAAAGCTTGAGTACCTAAGCTGACAGCAAACCACCCAGCTTGGAAAAGATTAGCATGAGCAACTGTATTGAAACCAAAGACATACCACAATACCAGGAAAGTGATAATGTCAAAGATAGAAGATACGGGTCCAACAATAAAAGCAAAACGGGCAAGGCCTTTAGTCTGCCATTTAACTGGTCGCGCAATGTCTTCATCGTCAACATTATCCCATGGGATTGAAAGTTGACTCATATCATAAATCAGATTTAAAGTTAAAATTTGTAAACTTAGCATTGGTAAGAAAGGTAAGAAGGCACTGGCTACCAAAACTGAAAAGACATTCCCAAAGTTTGAGGATAAAGTGATACGTATATACTTCATCATGTTTGTAAAGACTTTACGCCCTTCAGTTACACCAGTTTCCAAGACCTGTAAACTTTTTTCCAACAGAATAATGTTTGAGGCATCTTTAGTGATATCGGCTGCAGTGTCAACTGAAATACCAATATCTGCCGCCCGTAAACTTGGGGCATCATTTATGCCATCACCCATAAATCCGACAGTATGAACCTTACGAATAAGTTCAATGATACGTGCCTTTTGCATAGGGTTTAATTTTGCAAAGAGATGTACTTCCATAGCTGTATTGAACAGTTCTTCATCATCCATAAGATCAATCTCACTGCCGATACAATAACGGTCAACCGGAATACCCACATCTTCACAAACTTTTTGCGCGACAATGGCGTTATCACCTGTCAACACTTTTACAGTTACACCATGATTTTGTAAACTATTAATTGCTTTGGCAGCAGATTCTTTGGCTGGATCAAGGAAACCGATAAAGCCGACAAGCGTCATATCACGCTCGCTGGCAGAGTCAAAATCTTCTAATTCATCATCGGAAATGATTCGCTCAGCAATAGTAAGGACACGCATGCCTTGCATATTCATTTCCCGATTAACTTCTTTCATCTCTGCTAGTCGCTCTTCTGTAATTTCCACACGTTTTCCGTCTTCCATTACATGTGTACAAATTGCTTGCATCTCTTCAACTGCACCCTTAGTGACCATTAAGTTTTTATTGTCAGTTTTTACAACAACAGACAAAAGGCGGCGTGAGAAATCAAAGGGAATCTCGTCTACTTTTGTAATATTTTCATCTGGTAATTCACGGCCCAGTTTTTTGAAATAGTCTATGACAGCAACATCCATTAGATTTTTCCAACCCGTTTGGAAGTTAGAATTGATAAAGGCTGAGTTTAGTACTTCATCTGCCTTATTGCCACGTGAATTCACATATTCAACCATAACGACACGGTCTTCTGTAATTGTACCTGTTTTGTCTGTACAAAGTATATCCATCGAACCAAGATTCTGAATAGCGGAGAGATTTTTTACAATGACTTTTTCTTTACTCAGTGCTACTGCACCTTTAGCCAAATTGGCATTGACAATCATTGGTAGCATTTCAGGTGTTAGGCCGACAGCGACAGCTATGGCAAAGAAGAATGACGTTTCGAAGTCGCCCTTGGTTACCCAGTTTAAAACTAAAACAACAGGGAACATAATCGCCACTAAGGTCAATAGAAGTCGGCTTACACGGCTTAATCCTTTATCAAAAGCAGATTCAACCTTTGTTGCTGTGGCTTTACTGGCAATATCCCCAAACATGGTAGAAGCTCCAGTTTTAACAATTAAAATCTCACCATTTCCTGATAAGACATCCGTTCCCATAAAGAGAACATTTGGAGCATCGAGTGCTGAAGTAACTTCCCAATCAATTTGCTCATCTTCATCTAAATCTTCTGGTAAACGCTTCTCCACTGGGAAAGATTCACCTGTTAAAGAGGCCTGATTGATAAATAAATCGCGATGTGAGAGCAGAATGGCATCTGCTGGAATCATATCTCCCGTTTGAAGTTGAATGATATCTCCTGGGACAACTTCATCCATGGGAATTTCAAAATTTTCTGCCCCTCGTTTAACATTTGTGGTATTTTCAATCATCTCATGTAAAGCGATTGAAGCTTTTTGGGACTTGTATTCCTGTACAAAACTTACACCAGCAGATACGGTAACCATGAGCAACATGTAAAGTGCGCCCTCCATATCTCCTGTCAATGCAGAAACAACTGCCAAAAAAGCAAGAACAAAAACAAATGGATTTTTAAAAGCATGGAGCAGTATAATATACCAGGGAATGGGTTGCTGACTTGCAACCACATTCGGTCCGTATTCGTCTAAGCGTTCCTCAGCCTGTTCAGCGTTCAAACCCGTAAAGCTTGTGTTTAAACGTTCAAAAAGCTCGTCACGATTCAACTGTGCCAATTCTTTAAGCACATCGTTTTTGTTTGTTTTCATTTTTTGCATACTTGCACCTCCCTCATTTCTAGGGCGTAAACCTTTAGAAGGTTTACTTTTCTTTTATTATGGTGTGGTTTGCGAAATTCCTCTCTTTATTCTACTATAAATTAGTAGAAAAGTCCCCCCGAGTAACCCAAACGAAAATATAAAGTAACTTGTCTTACACACATAAACATACTTTACTTCTTAACGTTATGTTTGTAACCTAAAACTATCTATCCCATGTAAACTTGGTTGACACTTTGTTGATAGTCTATTCCTGTTTAATCAAAAAGTTATGCACATGTTTACAACTTTTTTTGTACAAAAAAACACGTGGAAGATACGGAGGCATCTTTCCACATGTTAATAATTTTAGCTTAAAGCACTAATTCCGCCTCAAGCTCAATTGGAACTGAAGCTAAAGCTTTAGAAACGGGACATGTTGCTTCAATTTCTTTTGCTAACTTTTGAAATTCGTCATCAGAGATCCCAGCAATTTTAGATTGGTTCTTCAATTGTATCTTTGTAATTGCAGGACCATCAGCAGTTACCGCAAAAGTTACATCTGCTTGAGTGTAAATATTATTAACTTTGTAACCTTTTTCGCTTAAAAGTAAAGAGAAGGCCATGCTGAAACAAGCTGCATGTGCTGCACCCAGAAGTTCTTCGGGTGTAGTTATTGATGCCGAGTGCTCTGCGCGTGCTTCAAAATTATAAGGGGTGTCAGTAAATACTTGTGAAGAGTCTAGACTAATAGTTCCTGAACCATTTTCTAAATCTCCTTGCCATTGCGCTGATGCGGTAGATACATTTGCCATATATTTCTCCTTTTAATATTATAAATAGTTAGTTTGCCTATATTCTCAGTATAGGGTTTTCTTATGGCCTTTTCAAGGGATTGGCCTTAGACTTATTTGACATTATTTGAAAATAAATGTAGAATTTGAACTATCAGAAGAGTAACTTTTCCCCGAATTCTTTAGGAAGTTGGCGGGTGTGCAAGCCAATGTTTTCAGAAAAGTGAATGGGCTGATAAATAACAAGATGATTTTAATCAATATAAATCACGGCTGCTCCCGTTAAAAAAGCACTCGTTTCCATGACGAGTTAGAGGAAATTCTTAATGAATTTCGAATTACGGTGGTACCGCGTGATAACGCCCGTAAAGTATTTTTACAATGCTTTACGGGCCTTTTTGTTATAAAAATCGTAAATCAAAAGGAGATCTACTATCATGAATAAACCTACAATCTTAACTGGCGATCGTCCTACGGGTAAACTCCATATTGGACATTATGTTGGTTCACTTAAAAATCGTGTACTTCTACAAAATACAGGAAAATATAACATGTTTGTTTTTCTTGCTGATCAGCAAGCACTCACCGATCACGCTAAAGAACCAGAAAAAATTATTCAATCTGTTGGTGATGTTGCTTTAGATTACCTAGCTGCTGGTCTTGAACCAGAAAAATCAACCATTTTTATTCAGTCCCAAATTCCCGAGTTAGCTGAACTTTCAATGTATTACATGAATTTAGTCTCTCTGGCACGACTTGAACGTAATCCTACAGTTAAAACAGAAATTGCACAAAAAGCCTTTGGTGAATCTATTCCAGCTGGTTTCTTAGTTTATCCTATCGCTCAAGCCGCAGATATTACAGCCTTTAAAGCAAATCTCGTTCCTGTAGGAAACGACCAAAAACCGATGATTGAGCAATGTCGCGAAATTGCTCGTTCTTTCAATAATGCATACAACTGTGATGTTTTGGTTGAACCTGAAGGTCTTTACCCAGAAAATGAATCTGCAGGTCGCCTTCCTGGTCTTGATGGGAATGCAAAAATGTCTAAATCACTTGGAAACGGTATCTATCTTGCTGACGACATGGATACACTCAAAAAGAAAGTGATGAGTATGTATACCGATCCTGACCACATCAAGGTGGAGGACCCAGGTAAAATTGAGGGCAATATGGTCTTCCATTACCTTGATGTCTTTGGACGTGAGGAAGATGCTACTACTATCGCTGAGATGAAAGAACATTATCAAGCTGGCGGTTTAGGAGACGTAAAAACAAAACGCTATTTATTAGACATTCTTGACCGCGAACTTTCTCCAATTCGTGAACGCCGCATTGAATTCGCTAAAGACATGGGCGCAGTTTATGATATGCTTCAAGCGGGTTCTGAAAAAGCACGCGCAGTTGCTGCAAATACCTTATCTGAAGTTAAGTCAGCTATGGGTATTAATTACTTTGATGCTAAATAAAAAACACAACTCACCTATGACAACTCACGAAAAAATTGCTGCCTATGCTCAGAAAATCCATGAAAACAATAATGACGGACATGGTTTTGATCACATCAATCGTGTTGTCAAGCTGGCAAAACAAATTCTCCCTACTGAACCCCTTGCGGATTCTGATTTAGTTATTGCTGCTGCTTACTTACACGATACCTATGATGAAAAAATCTGCTCTGATGTCGCACAACAAAAGAAAGACGTTGCAATCTTCTTAACCTCTTTAGGCTTTCCAAAAGAGAAACAAGACAAAGTCTTTTACATTATTGACAATATGAGTTATTCTGCTAATCTTTTGGAGAAAAAAGAACTCGATATCAATGGTCAAATCGTCCAAGATGCAGATCGTATTGATGCGATGGGCGCGTGGGGAATTGTACGTACTTTAGAATACGGCTGGGCTAAAGGTCGTACCTTCTATGATCCACAAATATTACCCGAAAAACTCGAAAATAAAAGTACTTATCATCAAAATCAAGGCACAACACTCAACCATTTTTATGAAAAGCTCTTTCTACTAAAAGATTTATTGAATACAGCGCATGCTAAAAAACTAGCCGAGAAAAGAGATAAAATTATGCATGATTTTGTCGCTGCTATCGAGGAAGAATATAATATTTAAAAGGAAAAGTTATGGACTTAGAGAAAAAAAGTTCTATAGAAAAGGACAATACTTGTCTTATCTTTGCTCATCGTGGCTCGAAATGTAATCGCCCTGAGAATACTTTAGCAGCCTTCCAAGAAGCTCTTCGTGTCAAAACAGATGGTATTGAACTTGATGTCCATCTGTCTAAAGATAATCAACTCGTCGTCATCCATGACGAGAAAGTCAATCGAACGACCTCAGGAAAAGGTCGTGTCCGTGACTTAAGTTTGACAGAGCTCAAGCAATTAGATGCTGGTTCTTGGTTTAATGATCGCTTTCAGGGAGAACGTATTCCTACATTAAAAGAAGTTCTAAATCTACTAAAGGGTGAGAATTTCAGGGGCTTCTTAAATATCGAACTAAAAACCGATATTATTAATTATCCTAGGATTGAAGAAAAAGTAGTGGAGTTGGTCGCTCAGGAACCTCTTCCTTTTACAATTATCTACTCTTCCTTTAATATCACTACACTTCGAAAACTTAACGCTCTCGGTGTAAAAGAAGAAATTGCCTATCTTGCAGGTAAAAAGTTACAGAGGGTCAGTCTAGATAAAGTAGAGAAATTCATGTCTAGTCTCCATTTGAAAAAAAAGTATGTTTTAAAATATCCCGAACTTCTAGCATCCGATAGTCGAATCCTTCGTCTTTGGGGTGTGGATTCAGAAAAAGATATGCGCTATGCCTTCCAGCATAATATTGCAGGAATTTTTACAGATTTTCCTGAAAAAGCACTACAAATCAGACAACACTTATAAAATAGTTGAAAATCATAAAAAACATACCTCGGTATGTTTTTTTTGGGTACAAATAATTTCACAAATTTTTCAAAGAAATAGCATCAAAATCACTTATGATAGCGGAGTCATTTTTCTTTACTTTCTAATTCACAAGGGATATAATGAGACTATATGTGTTTAATGTCAAAGACATTTTACACATATTTTTAATGGAAGGAGAATCTATGCAATATATCAATTATCTCGGGCAGGATGCCTATACAAACATTGCGATGGATTCTTGGTTATTAAACAATTTGAAAGCAGACGAGCCGGTTTTTTCTCTTTGGCAAAATAAGCGCGCTGTGATCGTTGGTCGTAACCAAAATACTTTTGCTGAGATAAACCAAGATTATATTGATCAACATGATGTACAAGTTGTACGTCGCGTATCTGGTGGTGGTGCTGTCTATCATGATAAGGGCAATATTTGTTTTACATTTTTTGTCCCCGTAGCCAGTTCAGCCCAGGTCAACTTTCATCAATTCGTGAAACCCATGTATGATGCACTTCGTTCCCTTGGTATTGAAGCCGAAATTACCGGAAGAAATGATTTAGAAATTTCGGGTAAAAAAGTTTCGGGGAACGCTCAACGTTACGCTGGTGGATATCTTATGCACCATGGGACTTTACTTTGGGATACTGACGTGGAGGCCATGATCCGTTCACTGAATGTCTCTGACGAAAAGTTTGTCTCTAAAGCGGCTAAATCTGTTCGGGCACGTGTCGGGAACATTAAAGATTTCGCCCCTGACTTAAACTTAGATACTTTTATTGAAGCCCTCAAATACTATTTGACGGACCAAGGTAAAGATGGTGAATATATTCTGAGCGATGAACAGTTGGCTGGTATAAAAGCTGCACGTGATGAACAATTTTCAACTTGGGATTGGAATTATGGTGAAAGCCCTAAATTTAGTTTCAACAACCATGCTAAATTTACTGGTGGATCAATTGATATCCAAGTTGATGTTGATAATGGTCTGATTACTGATATTAATTTCTTGGGGGATTTCCTTGGTGTCCGTGACTGGCGTGATATCAAACAAGATTTTATCGGTCTTCCGTTTAATCCAGATGCTGTCTATGAAGTTTTAGAGAAAAATAAAGCAGGTCAGTATTTTGGAACAATTGAAAACAACGAACTTTCACAGCTTTTTAGAGCTGATGAATTAGTTTAAAAACAAGAATGAAGAAGAAAGTGAGATATTTATGTCAAACAGCACAAAAATCCTCGATTTCAAAGAACAATTAGAATTACAAGATAGCGCATTTCCAACGCTTCAAATCTTAGATGAAAATGGTAAAATCGTTGACGAAGAAGGCCTTAAACGTGCCGATCTTTCAGATCAAGATTTAGTAGAACTCTTTAAAAATATGCTTCTTAGCCGTCAAATCGACATCCGTTGCATGAAGCTTGCTAAACAAGGACGTATGGGTTTCTTTGGACCAACTGCTGGTCAGGAAGCCTCACAAATGGCTTCAGCTTTTGCATTCACTGATGAAGATTGGCTTTTCCCAGGTTACCGTGATTTGCCACAAATTTACGCTAAAGGTTGGCCAATTTGGAAAGGGCTTCTTTGGTCGCGTGGTCATCAATTAGGTAACGAATATACAACAGACGAAGGTGCGGAAGTAAAATCATGGTTCCCACAAATCATCATCGGTGCTCAATATGTTGAAGCAGCTGGTGTTGCTTTGGGTCTTAAAAAACGTAAAAAAGATGCAGTTGCCTTTGTTTACACAGGTGATGGTGGTTCATCTCAAGGTGATACTTACGAAGGTATCAACTTTGCTTCGGCTTATAAAGCACCACTTGTTGCTTTTATTCAAAATAATGGTTATGCTATCTCTACACCACGTGAACTCCAAACAGCAGCACCTCACTTGGCTGCTAAAGGTTGGGCAGCTGGTGCACCATCTATCGTTGTAGACGGTAACGATGCAATCGCTATGTATTTGGCAGCTAAAGAAGCTCGTGCTTGGGCTGTTGCTGGTAATGGACCGGTAGTTATTGAAGCTCTTACTAACCGTTTGGAGCCTCATTCAACAGCTGGTGATGATCCACTTCGTTACCGTAGCCAAGAAGGACTTGATGCTTGGTGGGCAAAAGAACCATTGCTCCGTATGCGTACTTACTTGACTGAAAAAGGTATCTGGGATGATGCTCAAGAAGAAGCTTATATCGCAGAACTTGATGCTCGTATCGATGCAGACATCAAGAAAGCAAATAATGTTGAAAAACAAAAAATCTCAAGCTTCTTGAAAAACACACTTGAAGTACCTAGCCAAGTAATGGCAGAACAAATTGCAAAATTTGAAAGTGAGGGCAAGTAAACATGGCAGTAAAAACTTATATTGCAGCAATCACAGAAGCGCTTGACTTGGCGCTTGAGCGTGACGAAAACACATTGGTCTTTGGTGAAGACGTTGGACAAAATGGTGGGGTATTCCGTGCAACTGACGGGCTCCAAGCCAAACACGGCGAAGACCGTGTCTTCAACACTCCTTTGGCTGAATCTGGTATTGGTGGTTTAGCAATTGGACTTTCAACTCAAGGCTTCCGCCCTATTATGGAAATCCAATTTGGTACATTTGTTTACGAAGTTTTTGACTCAATTGCTGGACAAATGTCTCGTACACGTTACCGTTTTAACAACACACGTCATAACCCAATTGTTATCCGCACGCCTTATGGTATCGGTACTAAAACACCTGAAATGCATGCTGATTCTATTGAAGGTCTCTTCGCTCAAATTCCTGGACTCCGTGTGGTTATGCCTTCGAATCCGGCTGATGCTAAAGGTCTCCTTTTGGCAGCTATTGAAAATAACGACCCTGTAATGTACCTTGAAAACTTGCACCTTTACCGTTCTGTTAAGGGTGAAGTTCCAGAAGGTTACTATACAACACCTTTAGACCAAGCAGTGGTTGCTAAAGAAGGTACAGATGTTTCGATTATCGCTTACGGTGGAACAGTTCCTTTAGCTATTAAGGCTGCTGAACAACTCGAAAAAGAAGGTGTTAGCGCTGAAGTTCTTGATTTGCGTACCGTTTCTCCTCTTGATATCAAATCAATCGGTGAAACAGTTGAAAAAACTGGACGAGTTGTTGTGGTTCAAGAAGCACAACGTACAGCAGGAATTGCTGCTAACGTTATGGCGGAAATCTCAGAACGTTTCGTTCTGTCACTTAAAGCACCTATCGGCCGTGTAGCTGGGCCAGATTCTATCTTCCCATTTGCTCAAGCCGAAAATGACTGGGCAATTAAAGCAGACGATATTGTGAAAAAAGTGAAAGAGGTAGTAGATTATGACTGAAATTTTTAAAATGCCTGATATCGGTGAAGGCATGCATGAAGGCGATATCGCCAACTGGCTTGTAAAAGTCGGAGATGTCGTTAAGGAAGACGATCCTGTTGCTGAAGTACAAAACGACAAATTAATGCAAGAAATTTTGTCCCCTTACTCTGGTACTGTAACAAAACTTTTCGTTGAAGCTGGAACAACTGTTGAAGTTGGTGCTCCACTTATCGAATATGATGGAGACGGCTCAAGTGAAGCTGATGCTACTGAATCGGCACCCGCTACTCCTTCCGAAGCTCCTTCAGCTGATGCTCAAATTTTCACCATGCCTGATATTGGTGAAGGCATGCATGAAGGCGATATCGCCAACTGGCTTGTAAAAGTTGGAGACGAGGTCAAAGAAGACGATCCTGTTGCTGAAGTACAAAACGACAAATTAATGCAAGAAATCTTGTCTCCTTACTCTGGTAAAGTTACAAAACTCTTTGTTGAAGCTGGAACAACTGTTGAAGTTGGCGCTCCACTTATCGAATACAATGGTAATGGATCTACAGCAGCTGCTACACCAGATCCTAAAGCGGATCCAACACCAGCTGCGGATACTGCTCCGGCAGCTGCTCCTCAAGCTGAAGGTGGAGCTACAACACGTACGACTGCAGACGGACGTGTACTTGCAATGCCATCTGTACGTCACTATGCGCGTCAGCATGGTATTGATTTAACTCAAGTTCAATCTACAGGTCGTCATGGCCATACAACACTGGCAGATGTCAAAGCCTTTGCTTCTGGATCTTCAGCTCCTAAAGCTGCTGCTCCCGCTGAGGCTAAACCAGCTTCTAAAGCCGATGCAGCTAAACCTGCTGCTCCTAAACCTGCTCCAGCTCCTGTACAAACAGCCGAAGGTGATCATCGTGAACCTATGACACCAACACGTAAAGCTATCGCTAACGCGATGAGCACACAAAATGCAAATATTCCAGCAGTTACTAACTTTGACCAAGTAGAAGTCTCTAAACTTGTCGCTCACCGTAAAGAGTACAAAGAAATTGCAGCTAAACAAGATGTTAAGCTTACTTACCTTGCTTACGTTACTAAAGCCTTGGCTGCTACAGCTAAGAAATTCCCAGAAATTAACGCTTCTATTGATGGTACAGATATTGTTTACCATAATGATGTTAATATCGGTATCGCTGTAAATGCGCCAAGTGGACTTTATGTACCTGTTATTAAAAATGCAGATAAGAAATCAATCTTCACTATTGCTAAAGAAATCTCTGAACTTGCTGAAGCAGTACGTACAGGTTCTATCAAACCAGACCAAATGCGTGGATCAACAATCACAATCTCAAATATCGGTTCTGCTCGTGGTACTTGGTTCACACCAATCATCAATGGTTCTGATGTGATGATTCTCGGTCTTGGTTCAATCGTTAAAGAACCAATCGTTAATGCTGAAGGTGAATTAGCAGTTGGTCAAAACATGAAGCTTTCTGTAAGTTATGACCACCGTCTCATTGATGGTATGCTCGGACAAGGTTCATTGAACTATCTTAAGAGTCTTTTGGCTGATCCAGCTTACATGCTCATGGAAGTTTAAGAAGAAAAGAGGAAAGAATAATTATGGTTGTTGGTGCACAAGCCACTGAAGTAGATACAGTTGTCATCGGTTCAGGCCCTGGCGGTTATGTTGCGGCGATTCGCGCGGCTGAACTCGGTAAAAAAGTTGTTGTTATCGAAAAAGATAACGTAGGAGGGGTCTGCCTTAATATTGGTTGTATCCCTTCAAAAGCCTTGATTAACGTGGGTCATCACTATCAAGACGCTCTTAAACAAGAAGCAGGCAAAAGTCCGTTTGGTCTTTCTAACGGTGAAGTAAATCTTGATTGGGCAGCTGCTCAATCATGGAAAGATGAAAAAGTTGTGAAGCAGCTCACTGGCGGTATCGCAATGCTTCTGAAAAAGCATAAAATTGAGTTGATTAAAGGAACAGCTGAATTCATCGATAATGAAACAATTAACGTGGAGCAAGAAGACGGCTTCCAGTTGTTGAACTTCCAAAATGCGATTATTGCTACTGGTTCACGTCCAATTGAAATTCCTAACTTCCCTTACGGCGGACGCATTATTGATTCAACAGGAGCACTTAACCTCAAGGAAATCCCTAAACATTTAATCATCGTTGGTGGTGGTGTTATCGGTTCTGAACTTGGTGGGGCTTATCGCATGTTAGGGTCTAAAATTACTATTGTTGAAGGCCTAGATCACATTTTGAATGGTTTTGATAAAGAAATGTCAGACATCATCGCTAACCGCGTCAAAACGGCTGGGTCTGAAATCTTTACTTCAGCCATGGCAAAATCAGCTACTCAAACAGATACAGATGTTACTTTAACTTTCGAAGTAGATGGTAAAGAACAAACTGTTACAGGGGATTACTTGCTCGTATCCGTAGGACGCCGTCCAAATACGGACATGTTAGGACTTAATAACACTGATGTTAAACTCACAGATCGTGGCCTTATCGAAGTTGATGAATCCTTCCAAACTTCTGTACCACATATCTATGCTATCGGAGACGTTGTTCCTGGACCAATGCTCGCTCACAAAGCATCTTTCCAAGCCAAGATTGCTGCTGCTGCCATTGCAGGCGGAGAAGATGCTGTTGACTTGCATATCGCTCTTCCTGCTGTTGCTTATACAACAACCGAATTGGCTACTGTAGGTGAAACACCTGAATCTGTAAAAGATCGCATGGACCAAGTAAAAATCAGCAAATTCCCATTTGCCGCTAATGGACGTGCTATCTCAATGGATGATACGACAGGTTTCATTCGTTTAATTACAGAGAACAAAGAAGGAGCCGTTATTGGTGCTCAAATCGTTGGTCCTGGTGCTTCTGATTTGATTTCGGGCCTAGCTTTAGCGATCGAAAATGGATTGACTTCTAAAGACATTTCATTGACTATCCAACCTCACCCAACACTTGGTGAAGCAATTATGGATACAGCTGAAATTGCTGATGGATTACCTATTCACGTTTAAAAGAATAAAAAAAGCATTCAGGTGAATGCTTTTTTCTATTCTTTCATTATGTCGGCCCATTCTTTCATTCCATCTAAAAACTTTTTAGATTTCAAATGAATACCGACATATTCATCGTAGATACCATCAATAAATAAACGTATCTTTTCTTTCATTTCTCTTTTAACAGATATTTTCTCGAGTTGATCTAAAGATATTTCCTGAAAGAGATTGACCAAATAAAGAACGTTAGGATCCAGATGTAAGCGACGCATATCCTCATCAAAATGATTTTTGCAAAGGCAAGCGTTGAATTTATAGGAATAATCAAAAGGACCTTGCTTACTGTGACAAAAAGCACATTCCGTACAATTTAGAGCAACTCCAAAACGACTTAAAATTTGGATTTCAAAAATATTGGTAATAATTTCTTTATCAAAACCTTGATCCAATAAGTCCATACACTTAATCACGAAAGCATAAAGAGAAGAATCATATTGGTTATCCGGAATTGCTGCATCAGCTAAACTGATAATATAAGAAGCATGAGCATTAAGGAAAATATCCTCACTGATATGCTTGTAAGTTACAACATCACTCACATCATCAAGGAAGGAAAAGCCTTCATCATTGATTGTGCCCATCAAACTTGCAGCTGTAAAGTTTTGTAAACTGCTGGCATATTTAGAGCGTGCAAAATTTTTAACAAAAAACATACGCTTGCCAAAAGACTCAGTAAAAATCTTGACCAATTTATCTTTTTCACGATAATTTTTAGTATACAGGACAAGCCCACGGGTTTCAACACTCTTCATTCTTATATTGTAAAGCCAGAGGACTATCTTTGTCAAGGGACTTATCCTATTACACCTACAGCTAAGGCTGTTACACAGATAAGCAAGATAACGTTACTATTATTAAAGGCTTCAACATCTTATATCATCTTAATTCATTATAAAAAAACAGTCTCATCTTTAGGATGAGACTGTTTTTTTATAGTGCCCCCTGCAGGGCTCGAACCTGCGACCCATAGATTAAGAGTCTACTGCTCTACCAACTGAGCTAAGGAGGCTATTCACATGTAATAACTTACTTTATTAGTATAGCACTTTCAGTAAAAAATGCAAGAATTTTTGCATATGTTTTCCCCCTCATTCAAAGCTCCATATAAGCTCATTTTACAAGCTTTGGTAGATTGTAGTAAAAAAGGACACGAGACAGTTAAAGAGGCTCCTAATGACGTTTTATAGCCTTCTAAGTCAACAACTCGGGCTACCAAGAGAATAATTTTAATCATAAAAAATATTTATAAATGCACAAAAAAAACACTGATTGAATGCCGTATGTTTACTCCAGTATTGAACCCGCCAAGAAGCCAGGTGGGTGTTCTCGCTTCAGATCAGCTGCTCTTACTTAATTCAGAGTCTTAACGCTATCGAATGTCTCTTGAACCCCTATGCAATACAAATATAGTCGGTCAAAAATTTGAGTAAACTCGCACATTCCAGTGCTTTTCTATATACCTATACTAACATGTTCCGTAGTCTTTTTCAAGTAAAAGAGTTAGCGGTTTCATCATTAAGATATAAAATAAAAAAAGACAATCCTTAGATTGTCTAGAAACTGCGGATGTCAGACTCGAACTGACGACATCATGATTAACAGTCATGCGCTACTACCAACTGAGCTAATCCGCAATACTTGGCATCTACCTTATCTCACAGGGGGCAACCCCCAACTACTTCCGGCGTTATAGGACTTAACTTCTGTGTTCGACATGGGAACAGGTGTATCTCCTATGCAATGAATACCAAATATGGGAACACGAGGATTTGAACCTCGGACCCCTGCGTTATCAACACAGTGCTCTAACCAACTGAGCTATGCTCCCTCATATTTGAAAAATATTTTTTATGGTTTCATAAAAAATAAAGCGGGTGATGAGAATCGAACTCACAACATCAGCTTGGAAGGCTGAGGTTTTACCACTAAACTACACCCGCAAATGGCGCGAGACGGAATCGAACCGCCGACACATGGAGCTTCAATCCATTGCTCTACCAACTGAGCTACCGAGCCAAAAATGTAATTTATGAATTAATTGCGGGAGCAGGATTTGAACCTACGACCTTCGGGTTATGAGCCCGACGAGCTACCTAGCTGCTCCATCCCGCGATAATAAAAAGGAGGATGTGGGATTCGAACCCACGCACGGTTTTACCCGCCTGACGGTTTTCAAGACCGTTCCCTTCAGCCGGACTTGGGTAATCCTCCAAAAATAGTCCGTACGGGATTCGAACCCGTGTTACCGCCGTGAAAAGGCGGTGTCTTAACCCCTTGACCAACGGACCATCTTATTAGTGCGCTGCCCTCTCGAACAGTACTTTTCTATTATACACTAATTTAGAAATATGTCAAGAATAAACTGTGTTTTTTCAAAATAATTTCTTTTAAATTCGTGTTTAGATAGAACTTGTTAAGTGACAACTATATTAGTATACCATATTTTTCTTTTTTGTCAAAGAAAAACTCGGATATTTAGACTATAAATATCCGAGATTAGAAAAAAACAGTCTTACTCGACTGTTTCATTTTCTTTGTTTTCATTAGCTGCTTCTTCTTGAGCTTTATTTGCATCTTCAAGGACTTCCTCAAATGATTTTGCTTCTACAGGCTCATTTTCGTGTTCAATAACATCATCTGGCATTTTACCTGTCTTGTAAAGAGACATGATTTGTTTAGCATCCAATGTTTCGTATTTAAGAAGAGCAAGCGCAATAGCTTTATGTTGTTCACGGTGAGCTTCGATAATCTCAACAGCTTTATCGTAAGCTTCTTTCGTAATTGCACGGATTTCTTCATCAATTGCTTGTGCTGTAGCTTCAGAATAAGTTTTTGTTTGTCCGTAATCACGCCCAATAAATACAGCTTGACTGCCTTCGTAACTGATTGTACCAAGTCTTTCTGACATACCGTATTGAGTGACCATGCCACGAGCGATGCGTGTTGCTTGTTCAAAGTCATTTGAAGCGCCTGTTGTAATAGCATTAAAAATAATTTGCTCAGCTGCACGTCCACCCATGAGACCTGCAAGATTTTCTTGCATATCTTCTTTTGAAAGGAGGAATTGATCTTCTTTAGGAAGAGCAATCATATATCCACCAGCTCGACCACGTGGAACGATCGTAACTTTATGGACAGTATTTGCATTTGAAAGAACCAAACCAACGATTGTGTGCCCTGCTTCATGGTAAGCTACCATTTCGCGTTCACGTTCAGAGATTTTCTTATCTTTCTTAGCTGGTCCTGCAATAACACGGTCTTGTGCTTCATCAATATCTGAAGCATCGATAACTTTTTTATCACGACGTGCGGCCACGAGAGCAGCTTCATTGAGGACATTTTCAAGGTCGGCTCCAACAAATCCTGGGGTTTGTTGTGCAACAACTTTAAGGTCAACACTTGAGTCAAGTGGTTTATTTTTAGCATGAACGCGCAGTACAGCTTCACGCCCTTTAACATCTGGGGCACCAACAAGTACTTTACGGTCGAAACGACCTGGACGTAGCAAGGCTGGATCGAGAACGTCTGAGCGGTTTGTCGCTGCGATAACAATAACAGAGTTATCATTATCTTGGAAACCATCCATCTCAACTAAGAGTTGGTTAAGTGTTTGTTCACGTTCATCATTACCACCACCAAGACCAGCGCCACGTTGACGACCCACAGCATCAATTTCATCAATAAAGATGATAGAAGGAGCTGTCTTCTTCGCGTTTTCAAAAAGGTCACGTACACGGCTAGCACCGACACCGACAAACATTTCGACAAAGTCGGAACCAGAAATAGAATAGAAAGGTACACCTGCTTCACCGGCAACAGCTTTTGCAAGCAAAGTTTTACCTGTTCCTGGAGGGCCCTCTAAAAGAACACCAGCTGGGATACGCGCACCAAGATCATGATATTTTTTAGGGTTTTTGAGGAAATCAACAACTTCGACAAGTTCTTGTTTTTCTTCTTCTGACCCTGCAACATCTGCAAAGCGAACTTTTGAAGTTTTAGCATCTTGTTGCTTAGCACGTGATTTACCAAAGCTCATTGGGTTGCCGGCTCCACCGCCGCCACGTGAGCCCATTCCGCCCATCATTAGCCAGAAAAAGCCGACCATAAGAAGCATTGGTAAGATATATGAAAGAATTTGAATCCACATGCCGCTTGTTGAAGCTGGAACGACACTAACTTGGATACCTTTTTCCTCTGCTGCTGTTTGGACACCTTTAATCACACTATCTGTAGGGATAATAAGCGATTGGAAATTCGTTACTTTAGAATTGTTGCCTGGTAAAAATGGAAGGTTATTGTTACCTTCTACAGATTTAGGTTCCTTGTATTCGCCAGAAACTGTAAACAGACTATCACTAGGCTGCATTTTCAGTGATTTAATATTACCATCTTTAATGTCACTCATCAATGTAGAGTAGCTGATTTTATCAACGTTAGATTGATTGCCACTAAAGAAAGCATTAATACCGAAAACAATGACGATTACAAGCAAGACCCAACCTAGAGTGCTTTTAATAAAGCCTCCGTTTTTATTGTTGTTAGGATTTGGATTGTTCATATTTTCTTCTTTGCCTTTTATTTTTTTATCTCTTAGTTATAGCATACTTACGCATCTTTTGCTATTAGTAAGCCCTATCATGAGCTTTTTTCATACTTTGGTATGAGTTTTTTTATTTGTTATAAACTTCTTCTTTTAATACACCGACATAAGGGAGGTTACGATAGTGGTTATCGAAATCAAGTCCGAAACCAACAACGAATTCATTTGGAATTGTGAAACCAGTATAATCTGCATCAATTTCCACAACGCGTCCTTCTGGTTTATCCAAAAGTGTTACGATTTTAACTGTCGCCCCGCGATGCTCAAGAAGCTCTTTCAGATATTTCAAAGTACGGCCCGTATCAATGATATCTTCAACAATAATAATTTCTCGTCCAGTTACAGGAGTAGCCACGTCAAGAAGTAATTTTACTTCACCGGAAGACTCTGTTCCGCCATGATAGCTTGAAACGGTCATGAAATCCATTTCCAATTGGATATCCATGCGTTTAACTAATTCCGCAAGGAAGGGAACTGAGCCACGTAAAATACCTAGAAGTAATGGATTTTTGTCTTTATATTCATCAGCAAGAATTTTTCCAAGTTCAATCGTTTTACTCTGGATTTCTTCTTCTGAAATGAGTACTTTTTTTATGTCTTTTTCAAGCATTATCAATATCCTCTCTTATAGTGGGTTTAACCCACAGCGTCCTTTTCATTTTATCATTTTTAAGGGCTTTACTCAAATCTGAAACAGTTAAATCAGTGATAGCATAGATATCTTTCTCAACTAAAATTAAAAGATTTTCGCGTTTTTCTAATGGTACATGTTGTTCAATAAAAAATTTCCGCAATTTTTTATGATGCCCATTAATTAAAAAATAATCCCCTGGCTGACGTTGCCTTATTATAATTTCGCCTTTGATCGGAAGATCCACCCGCATGAAACTCGCATCTTCCGGATCCTCCTCCCTTATTACGAGCTCTTTTTTAGGTAAAGGTTTATTCGGGACAATCATGAAATACTTATCATTTTTAACAAAACAATAGGCATTTGACAGCTCCGAACGGTATTGCTGCGGTCGCCGGATAATCCATAATAGTTCTGAAAATTTAGCTTTGGAAACCTGCAGGTCAGGAAATTTTTCGAGATATTCTTGAAGTATAAAATATTGCAAAGCTCCTGATTGTTCGAGGAAGGACTTGAGATTAATTTCGTTCTTGATAATCTCCAACTCTGCTATCTTATCTTTAATAACTGAAAAAGCTAAGGAAATTTCTTGTGACATGTCTATAATTGCCTCTGAAAACTGAGGATTTTCCTGTGTGAGAGCCGGTATATATTGATTACGTACGCGATTGCGCAAGTAGTCCGTTCCTGCATTAGTTGCATCCTCAAAATATTCTTCTGCATCGAAATCAGATTTACTAAAACTGAGAAGAGGACGAATTAATTCACCAGAGCCAAAAGGCTGACGTTCAGAAATGCCAGTCAAATGTCGTAAACGTCGGCCTGTTATTTCACGCATGAGAACTGTTTCAACTTGATCACCCTTATGGTGTGCCGTAACTAAAGCTGTACACTTTTTATCTTTCATGACTTTTCTAAAAAAATCATAGCGCATGCTTCTGCCAGCCTCCTCGCTGAATTTTTCATCAGCAGTATAATGAGCAACTTCTAAATCAATATTTAGTTCGTTCATCTTTTGCTTCAGCTGTTCTTCTTCCCAGTCTGATACATCGCGTAAACCATAATTTACATGTGCTGTAAACAACTCAATTTCAAGTTCACCTCGGTAAGTATAAAGCCAATTGAAGAGAGTCATTGAATCTTTTCCACCTGATAAGGCAACTAAGACACGTCTGTGTTGCTTAAAAAACTCCTTTTCTTGTACCAGTTTTAGAAATCTATTCATTTGAGCACCTCATAAACATCTTTGGAAATTTGGGAAATGATTTTGTCACTGCCACCTTTTGTTTCCACAACTAAAATATAAGGTTTATTTGTAAAGACAATGGCTGCATCATGATTGTAAGCATCAGCAGCACCAATTTTATGGGCGACACGCACATCTTTAGGTAACCCTGCCTGAATTTTAACATCGTCAAACTGCGTATCAAATAGAGCATTGAAAGAGTATCCTCCTTCATTATAAAGAGCTTCAAGAACTCTTCCAGTCATTTGGGCCGAAGCTTCACGCTCAACCGGATCCCAAACTTCACCTGCAATTTTGGTAATTCCAGTTCGAAAATCAGGAGAAAATTGCCCTGTTTCATAGTAGGCTAAAAGATTGCTTCCCACGTTATCCGAGTTTTTTGCTGTCCGTGTAATAACTTCGGATAAAGAGTAAGCTTTATTATCTGCTATAGTCGGTAATACCCCCGTTCCGCCAGCTTCAAATGAACCTTTAAAAGTATTAATAGCAGTATTGTATTGCAATTTGTCACTTAAAGTTGCTTGCCCTTCATTTAAACGTTTTTGCGTCCAATATAATATCGGAAGTTTCGATAAACTAGCTGCATACATTTTTTGATCTTGGTTTACACCTATTGTAAACGAGTTATCCAGTTGCTTAATGTAAATAGAATACTTGGAATCATTATATTTCTGTTGCAATATTTCTTGAGCATGAAGCATCTTAGGATCTTCAAAATTCAAGTTTTCTTTGCTAATCCATCCTGTTTGGCCACCATTAAAGTTAACTTCATAATAAGTACCCCAATTTGTTTTGGCAACTTGATTTGTGAGTAGTTTTTGTCCTCCTGAAATTTTTGTGTAAACTTCCTTGTCATAAGTCGTAAACGGGCTATAAAACACATCAGATATTTTTGCTGTATAAACAGTTATCTTTTTCTCCTCTTTGCTCAGTAACACATCAGAACCTATCGTTTTTGGATTGGCTTTGACAAAAGTATGATTGGATAATTCAAAGACATTTTCTTTTAAACTCTTAATTTCAAGCTGTTTTTGCCTCGGAATTACACCAGCTTTTTGTTTCATAGCTGGATCTTTATAGGCAACTATCTGAGTAAGCGTAACAGCTCGAGAAGGTATATTTGTATAATAATTTTCTTTGCTTTGCGTTAAGCTTTTTACTTTAGGTTCAAGGCTGGCCTTTTGACCCTTCTGTGGCACGATAAAAAAGGCTGGCATGACCATTATAATCATCACCAACCAAACAGCTATATTCATTTTATTCTTCAGATTTTGCATTTTCTAAAACCTTATCAATCATATCGTATGCTTTACTTAAGTCTGCATTTTTCCAGTGCATATTCTTAATCCACATTGGTTTACCGCCGTGCAGAAATTCATAAGTTTTTTGACGTTGTCCAAAAGATTCGCCCGTTATATCCCAAGCTAGATTAAGCAGAAGTGCACGTTTTTCAGCCTGAATCAATGGGCTACTTATACTTGCTTTCAAAAGGACAGCAATGCCTGTGGCAATAAAATCAGGCGTACGTCCCTAGCATACCAAAGCTTTCACGCGCAACATCCTCATAAATCTTACGTTCTTTTGTAAAATCTTCGATATTTAACGTTGGAAGAAACATTGTAGGACGTTGAACTCTATTATCATCATATATTTGTCGTCATAAACTTCTAAGACTACCGTTTTTTGTTTTTAAATCTCTTAGCCGGTCTTCAGTCTCTTCCAAAAAACTCCCAAATGTTTCTTTAAAATCTTTTTCAATAAAAGAAAGCTCTACCTTCCCATCTTCACGTTCCTTTAAAACTTCTACACCAATAAGATCGCCTGTTTTGAACTTCATTTGTCTTCGAGGTATGTTTGTCCATCTTAAAAGACCTATTTTTGAATCAGAAAAAAGGACAAAAAGTCCAAATTTACTGATTGATTTTATTTTTCCAATCATGGTTCTATCCCACCATTGACAAGTTCTGGTATGCTAAAAACTTTCTCATTTTCCTGGGAATCATCTAACTTAGCACGCGCATATTTTGCTAAGAATGTTGGATCTTTGAGTTTACTAATATCTGAACTTTTAAGAGCTAAATCGTGGTCCAATGCCGCATTTTTCTGTGCTGCTTGAGCTTCCATAGCAATTTGTTTTTGCAAATTTTGATAAGATTGAACAACACTGATGGTTGCTAAACTAAACAACAGCATGGCTCCAATCAAAATAATACCCAGATGTTTCCGTCGAGGTAGAGGATTTGGTGTTTTTTCCATTTTATTAGCAGTCGTATAATCATTTTTCAAATGAATAATTTGTTTGTCCATTTTTCCTCCGAAAAATTTATCGCTATCTTAAAGCTCAGTATCAGCAGTAATCCGTGTTTCACTCAAAATTTTATACATTTTTTCTGCATCTTCTTTACGCGTGAATTCTTTAAGTTCGAGGACACTTACTTCTACAATCTTGTTCCCAAAGCGAATTTCAATGACATCATCGAATTTAACATCACTTGAAGATTTCGCAATTTTTCCGTTGATTTTAATCCGTCCTTTATCTGCAACTTCTTTAGCTACAGGGCGACGTTTTATCAGACGAGAAACCTTTAAAAATTTATCTAATCTCATAGTGGTTATTATAACACACTTCAAGCCTTTTGAAAAATCACTTGAAATTATTTATAGAGGCAATGAAGGCTTTTAAATAAAGAGTTTTCCTAAAAAAGAGTAATGTTTCATATGAAACATTACTCTTTTTCGTGTTTATCTCTTAATTCTGAAAGTTTTTCCGTAAAATTCATGATTTCGCGGAGAAGGACAACATCTTTTCGATTTTCAATTTTAAATCGGAAATTCATTTTTCCTAACTTTTCACCGACACTTGCTTTTAAGTTCGTTTCAGATAAAGCTTCAAAATACTCCTGTGGGTCATACATAGTATTAGCTGATTTTGCCATTATAAGTACAACATCAAACTTATTTTTTTCAATTTTTTCAACGAGGGCATTGTCAGCAAATGTTTTCAATAAACCAATTTCTAATAAATAGGCAACCTCATCCGGATATTCTCCAAAACGGTCCATCAACTCGTCTTGTAATTCTTCATAGTTTTTTCGAGTATCTATTTGGCGAATGCGTTTATAAATCTCAATTTTTTGTCTTTCGTCCCCAATATAGTAACTTGGGATAAAAGCATCTAAACCAACCATAATTTCCACATTGGTCTTTGTCTTAACTTTGTCACCACCCATGCGCTTATGGACAGCTTCTTCAAGCAGTTGCGAATAAAGTTCAAATCCAACAGAATCAATGAAGCCAGACTGCTCTGCTCCCAATAAATTACCCGCTCCTCGAATTGAAAGGTCGCGCATTGCAATTTTAAAGCCTGAGCCCAGTTCCGTAAAGCCCTTGATGGCTTCTAAGCGTTTTTCGGAGACTTCAGATAAGATTTTTTCTGGTTTATACATAAAGTAAGCATAGGCGACTCGGTTGCTTCGGCCCACGCGTCCTCTTAATTGATACAGTTGTGATAACCCCATCATATCCGCGTTTTCTATAAAAAGCGTATTGGCATTTGGAATATCCACACCTGTTTCAATAATCGTCGTGGCCACTAAGACATCATATTCGTTATTTATAAAATCCATCAGGGTATTTTCTAATTGAATTTCTGTCATTTGTCCATGAATGTAGCCGATTTTTGCCTCTGGTATCAGTTCTTCTAGTTGTGAAACTTTTTGCTCAATACTATCTACTCGGTTATGGATATAATAAACCTGGCCCCCACGAGAGATTTCTCGGAGTACAGCATCACGCACCACACCATAGTTTGTCTCCATTACATATGTTTGGACAGGATAACGGTTTGTTGGAGGCGTTTCGATGACTGATAAATCACGAATACCTAACATTGACATATGCAAGGTTCTCGGTATAGGTGTTGCGGTGAGTGTCAAAACATCAACCTGTGTTTTTAATTCTTTCAAACGTTCCTTGTGTTTGACACCGAAACGCTGTTCCTCATCAATAATCATTAAGCCCAAGTCAAGAAATTCGACATCCTTGGATAAAAGACGATGGGTACCAATGATTAAGTCCACACGACCTTTCTTTAACTTATCCAAAATCGCCGTTTGTTGAGCCTTGGTTTGGAAACGACTCAAAACAGCAATGTTTACACCAAAGTTTACAAAGCGTTCCATAAAGTTATTATAGTGTTGTTCCGCTAAAACTGTAGTTGGGACTAAAACAGCCACTTGTTTGCTGTCGTTGATTGCTTTAAAGGCCGCACGCATTGCAACCTCTGTTTTACCAAAGCCAACATCTCCTACCAACAGACGATCCATCGGTCGCTCAAGTTCCATATCCTTTTTGATTTCACTAATTGAGCGCAACTGGTCTGCCGTTTCTGGGTAAGCAAAGCCATTGTCAAATTCTTCCTGGTTGACATCGTCCAAAGAAAAAGCATGGCCTTTTAAAGCTTGTCTAGCCGAATAAAGCTTAATCAAGTCCTCAGAAATATCTTCAACTTGTTTACTTACAGTCGAAATAGTCTTACGCCAACGTCCATCATTAAGCTTATTTATCTTGGGCGTTTTTCCTTCTGCCGCAGAGTATTTACTTAATAGATTCAGATGGTCAACGGGTACCGATATCGTATCACCATTTTGGTATTGAATTGTTAAGTAATCACGATGCATTCCTGATACTTCAATGGTCTCAATACCTAAGTATTTTCCAATTCCGTGATTTTTATGGACAACGTAATCACCAACTTCAAGTTCATTATAATCTTTTAAACGTTCTGCGTTTGTGATATTTAAGCGGCGTGTTTTTTTCTTACGTGCTTTACCAAAAATTTCTGATTCAGTAATAACCACTAGTTTCTCATCAATAAAATTAAACCCATTATTGAGAGTTAAATTCAAAAGGTTTATTTTTCCTTTTTGAATTTCATCAGTGGACATCTCTTGAATCGCTAAATCTAGTTTTTGAATCTCCGTACGCAGTTTCTCGGATGATACAGCTAAAACAACTGTAAACCCTTGCTTTACAAATCTGTCAACTTCTGTATAAAAAAGTTCCATTTGTCCAAAGAACTGTTGCATTGAATGTTGATTAAAATTATATAAAGCATCAAACTTTATATTCCCTAAACCTTTTTGAAAATTGGAGAAAAAAGTTGCTGGTTTGTGAGAACGCAACTTAGAAATTACATCCAAAAGATAGCTCTGTCCTTCAAAAGAACGTCCCATACTTTTTTCCGAAACAATAAATTCTGCAAGTTCCTGTTCTGTTTTATTATTAGCCTCATTAACTTTTTGAAAATCATCAATGAAAATTTGTATATTTTGGGGAAAATAATTCAAAAGAGAGACTGGTTTTTCGTAAAAATATTCTGCAAACTTGCGCAAATCTTTATGATAATAATGATTTTTAGCTGCTGAAATAACTTCTTCAAAATAAGATTGAGCAGTAGGATCTGTTACATCTTCTAGCTGAGTAGTTAAATTCTTTACACCTTGATCAAATTCCCAAGGCATTAAAATAAAATCGCTTGCCGGATATATTTCTACTTGTTCCATATTTTCGAGTGAACGTTGTGTGTCACTATCAAAAGCACGAATCGTATCAACTTCATCGCCAAAAAATTCCAGCCTTATAGGTTGAGCAGCATCTAAGGGATAGATATCAATAATATCACCACGCTGAGAATATTCTCCGGGGACCATCACGCGTTGTGTCTTCTCGTAACCTGCGCTAGCTATAATTTGAAGTAGATTTTCCATCCCAAATTCATCACCTTGAGTCAGGAGAAGATAGTTTTCTTGAAAATTATCTGGGTGCGGCAGTAGTGAACGTAAAGCCATGAAAGGGACAACTAAAAAACCTGTATGCTTTGGATCAAGCAGGAAATTCAGAGCTTCAAGGCGATATGCTGTACGATCTTTACTTGCTATCGCGAACTCAGCATAAACATTATCATCTGAAAAAAATTGATAGACCTTCTCACCTTCAACAAGATGAGACAATTCATCATAGAGCTCATTGGCATGGTATTGATTATCGGTAACTATTACGTACTTATCCGGATTATTTTCATAAGCATTAGCCATAACCATCGCCTGTGCAGTTCCAGAAAGACCAGTTAAAAGCGTACGTTCTGCTTTTGCAAAACTTCTCTGCCATGATTGTAAATCATGGTTTTGATCAAAAAATTCGTTTATTTTCATTGTCCGTTAAATTTATTCATTGCTTGAGAAAAATCATTTGTTTCAAGATAGAATTTCACTGCTTCTACAGCTTTGTTTATGCCGTTCTGTGCAAATTCTACATTTTCTTTATCAAATTTAGATAAGACATGTGCAACTACTGTTTTTCCGTGTTCTGGTCGCCCAATCCCTATTTTTACTCGGTTGAATTGTTCTGTTCCTAAATGCGTGATTGTTGATTTAATACCTCGTTGACCACCTGATGAACCTTTCTGCCGGAGTCTTACACGTCCAACAGCCGAATCCATATCATCAACAATGACCGTCAAATCTGAAGGATCCATATTATAGTAAGTCAATAAAGGTTGAATGGCGCGTCCTGATTCATTCATAAATGTTTGAGGCTTGACAAGAAATACTTTTTCACTATTCACGAAAGTAGAAGCAACTTCGGCCATAAAGGTTTTTTCCATGCTAAAATTTACACCATAATCTTTCGCAAGTAAATCAATAGCCATAAAGCCCATATTATGCTTTGTTTTCTCATATTTGTCACCAGGATTTCCGAGTCCTACAATCATTTTTGTCATTTTTTCTCCTCTTTCCAAAAAATAGCAAAAGGCTGATTTATACAAATCAGCTCTTTTTTGTTACTGTAAAACTGTGTGGTTCATAAATTTTAAAGCTTTGGGAAGCCCCTTAAACGTTAAAGCGGAATTCCATGATATCTCCATCTTGTCCCACATATTCTTTACCCTCTTCACGTAAACGTCCTGCTTCTTTAACGGCCTTTTCACTACCATATTTCATTAAATCTTCATAAGACATGGTTACAGCTCGAATAAACCCTTTTTCAAAATCACTATGAATAACTCCTGCTAATTGAGGAGCTTTCATGCCACGTTTGAATGTCCAAGCACGTACCTCTTTTTCGCCAGCTGTAAAATATGTTGCAAGTCCAAGTAAGTGGTAAGCTGCTTTCGTTAATTTATCAACACCAGACTCTTCTAAACCAAGAGCTTCAAGAAACTCTGCTTTGTCCTCATCATCTAGTTCTGCAATCTCTTCTTCAGCACGGGCTGAAATAACAACAACCTCTGCATTCTCAGTCGCTGCAAATTCACGAATTTGTTTTACATATTCAATGTCATCTGGAGCACTTACTTCATCTTCACCTACATTCGCAACGTAAAGGACAGGTTTTGTTGTAAGCAAGAAAAGCTGTTTGACAACTTTTTGTTCTTCTTCATCAAATTCTACTGTTCGTGCAGATTTTCCATCTTCCAAAACAGGCTTGATTTTAGATAAAACATTGAATTCTGCTACTGCATCTTTATCCTTAACCGTACGCGCGACTTTTTCCACACGCGCATAACGTTTGTTTACTGATTCCAAATCGGCCAAAATCAACTCTAAATTAATTGTTTCAATATCTGCCAATGGATCAACAAATGAATCTTCACGATTGTTTTCTCGCATCACGTTTTCATCGTCGAAAGCACGAACCACGTGTACAATTGCATCAACCTCACGAATGTTTGCAAGGAACTTATTTCCCAATCCCTCACCTTTAGAGGCACCTTTTACAATACCTGCGATATCAGTGAATTCAAAAGTTGTAGGAACTGTCTTTTTAGGTTTAATTAATTCAGTGATTTTAGTCAAACGTTCATCCGGAACTTCAACCATACCTACATTAGGCTCGATGGTTGCAAAAGGATAATTTGCTGCTTCTGCTCCCGCTTTTGTAATTGCATTAAAAAGAGTAGATTTTCCGACATTAGGAAGGCCGACAATACCTGCTGTTAAAGCCATATTTATTCATTTCTCCGTCAAATTTTATAGTCACCCAATTATACCGTAAATCATGAAAAAAGACAAAAAAGCATAATCTATCAAGGATTTAAAAAATTCTAATAAAAAGTTGTGACTACTTTGTCACAACTTTCTTTATTTTTTTATTGAAATCATTACGGTTCATCATAACAATGTGGTCACAATTCGTACATCTAATTTTAATATCTGCACCCATGCGAATTATTTCCCAACTGTTTGCTTTTTTACCTGTTGATTTGATTGTACACGCATGTGGTTTCTTCATTTCGACAACTGATCCTAATTGGTAATCTAACATTTTACATCCTTTCTACAACGACTTTCCGAGGACCTCCTAATAAAATCAAATATTTGTCAATTTGGTTGACATGATAGGCCTTTCTTAAAGCATCTGCATAGAGTTCCATCTGAACTTCATAATTCTTTTTAATTTCTGCAATCTGTGTCGTATTCCGAAAATAATCCGTCTTATAATCAAACAAGATGATTTTTTCCTCTAATTTTATAAAGCCGTCACATATTCCCCGAACAATATATTGTTCTTGAGCGACTTCATCCGTTTTCAGCATAGAAAAAGGTGCTTCTTTGGTTGTACGCTCCACATTATCAACCAATAATTTACCAAAATCTGTATCAAATAAAGTCAGGATTTTGGGTATATCAATTTTATTTTTCACTTCCTCCCTAAGATTCATTTGATCCAATGTTTGTTGGAAATCAAATAAGTTTGGTCGGGAAAAATCGGCATACTGCATAAAACTATGAGTAGCTGACCCTATTTCAGCAGCAGTAATTTTATGTGGGCCGAGATCGAGCATTTCCAGTTGTTTCACCCTTACATATTCACTTGAAGGCAAAACATTTCCCAATTCTAATTGCTTTTCGTAACTTCTTTTTTTTACTTGACTGGGGGTCTGTATACTTGAAAGCTTCGTTGCTGCTAACTTTGGATATTGATAATCTAATATAGCTCGCGCTTGTTTTACATCTGATAAGCTATCCATTATTTTATCAAATTTTTTCGCCTCTTCTGCTAGTTGTTTAAAGTCGGGATAAACTGTAAACTTTTTCTCAATCCCTTGTAAATCAGCCGCCTTGACTACTTTAAATTTCATAGGTAACTTATAGGCCTTTTGAAGTGCTAAAAGCCAATGTTGATAGCCGTTTGACGTTTGACGAAATTTATTAGGTAAAATTCCTTTTTCTAATTTAACTTCCCCATATTTTTCCAGCTCTTTTTGTTTAATTTTACCGACCATATAGAGCTTTTTCTTCGCTCTCGTAAAAGCGACATAAAGGACACGCATTTCTTCTGAGAGCATTGCATTTCGCTTCAAGTCCTTATTGACAAGATAAGGTAAGGTTTCCATCTTAACTAAAGCATAGGGAAACTCTGTTTCTACCGCTGCCTCATTTTTTAAATCAGCAGTATACTTCATTCCCAAACCATTTTCCCGTGTAAGTATCACCGAGTCTCTTAAATCTTTTTGGTTAAATTTCGTTTGCAAGTTCATAAGAAAAACAACATCAAATTCTAGTCCTTTAGACTTATGAAAAGTCATCACTCTTACAGCATTTTGGGGTAATTTGATATTCACAGAAGCAAGGTCATTGTTTTGTTCCATAAATTTATCAATCATCTTAATAAATCGGAAAAGCCCTTTATAGCCTGAACTTTCATAGGATTCAGCCCTTACTGAAAGAGCATGAAGATTGGCTTGACGCATCTCCCCATTTGGTAGCGCCCCAACATAGTCCATATAATAAGTTTCTGTGTAAATCTTCCATAGAAGTTCATGGATAGTGACTTCATTTACAAGTTTACGCCACCCTGTAAACCTCTCCAAAAAGGAATCAATCTTTGTTTTAAGGGCTTTGTCTATCAGTTCTCCATCACTAAGCTGCAACTTCTGCCAAAAACGAGTATCAGAGCCAGCAGCTAAACTAATTCTTGTAAGCTCATCCTCTGTAAAATTAAACATTGGTGAACGTAGAGTGGCCACTAAAGGAATATCGTAAAGGGGATTATCTATCGCACGTAAGACATCCAAAATTAAGGTTACTTCAAGAGATTTTAAAAAGTCTACGCGTCCCTCATCCAAAACAACCGGAATATCATAAGCTTTCAAAATGTCTTCAATTTTATTGTTTTGAGATTTTGAACGCACCAAGAGAGCAATATCTTTATATTCTAAGTTTTCATCAGAAGCAACTAGTTCCTTAATCTTTTGAGCGACGATTTTTATTTCGCCATCACTTACTTGGTCCGAATCTTCTTCCAAATTATCTTCTTCATAGAGTAAGAGTTCAGGGTAAAATTCTTCTTCAGATTGGTTCGGATAGTCTACAAGATTTCCTTGTACTAATTCCTCCTCTTTGCCGTAAAACATTTCCCCCACTTCTTTATCCATCAAATGTTTAAATACCTCATTTGTGAAGGAAAGAACTTCGCCGCGTGAACGAAAGTTTTCTTTAAGACGAATCAGTTGATGAGGATTCGCTACATCTGCATAGGCTATATATTTTTCGAGAAATAAACTAGGATCTGCCAATCGAAATCCATATATCGATTGCTTGATATCTCCAACCATGAAAAGATTATTAGAGCCATCTCCGTTTTTACTCAGCAGGCGCAACATCGCCTCTTGCACATGACTAGTATCTTGGTACTCGTCAATCATTATCTCACTATATTTGTTACGATAAGCCGTTGCGACATCTGTATTTTCTTCTAATATTTTAATTGCAAAGTGAGCAATATCCGAATAATCAAATGCATTTTCCGAACGTTTACGTTCGAGGTAAGTGTGATAAAAATTTAGAACAAATTTTTGAAGATTTTCAGCTAAAACTTTTGCTTCAGGTTGATATTTTTCAATCGTTGACAAATGTTTTATCTTTTCTAGAAAATCACGTACCAAACCTGGATCCGTTTTTGTTCCTATCACAGACTTAAAACTTTCTGCTAAAATTTCATCTTTCTTTAATGACCAACGTGAGAAGTCAAGCGAACGAAAAATTTCTGTAAATTGAATAAAATCTCTCCGCACTAAACTTTCAAGAAGATATTCTTGATTATCGACTACAATCTGTGCTTTTTCTAATGTTTTCCCCGTCAGATTTTTTTCCGCCAGAGATTTATGTAAATCTAAAATAAAAGTTTCAAGTTGCAAGGCGACATCTTGTGAAAAAGATTCAGGCAAATCAGAGAATTTTTGATAAACATCAAAGCCTTTAAGAAATTCGTTTTTCAGCCAATTTTCAGGATGTTCAGTTGCTGAAGCAAAATTGTAAATAGTGTAAACTACGCTTTGAAAACCTTTAATGTTTCGATCTCTTGAAAAGTTTTTTACCAACTTTTCAAATGTCTTTTTATCTATCTTTGCTGTTTCTTTAATTTCTGACTGCTCTGAAAGATACTGCTCGACAAGATCTTCAAAGACCTCTTGCTTCAAGAGATCACTTTCTGTCTGATCTGCTAGTATTCTAAAATTCGGATCAATATCTACACGATTAAAATTTTCGCGCAAAAGCTTCTGTGTAAAGCTGTCCATTGTCCCAATATCTGCATGGGGCAACTTTTGTAGAGCCCGTTTTATTCGTTGTTTTTTTACACTATCATCTGAATTATAACTTGCTTTTTTCAAGTCTTTTTCTAAACGCAGTCGTAGCTCTGCTGCAGCTTTTTTAGTAAAGGTAGAAATGAACAAACTCTCAATATCGATACCTTTTTTTATTTTTTCAACAATACGATTCGCCATGACAAAAGTCTTGCCTGATCCAGCACTTGCTGAAACGAGTATATTATGGCCTTGGCTGTGTATTGCCTCTTCCTGTTCAGGTGTCAATTTTACTTCAGTCATTTACTGGACCTCCTTTCAACTCTTCAAGAATTTCTTTACGACTTTTTTGACCAACTTCACGCGCGTACTCATTCATATGTCTACTTGCTTCAAAACGACAAATTGATTTTAAAGGACAATAACGACAGCCGTGTACATTACCAGATTTATCGATTCCTTCTTTTGTCATCACCGGATTGATCGCTATTTCCCCTTCACGTAATCGTTCTCCCGCACGAACGTAATGGCTTTCATTAAGCTTGATAAGTCCTTCAAACTCCTCTTGACTATAGATGTTATTTCGATTGATATTGACAACATCAATTTCCTGTTTTACTTTGTCCTGATACTCCTCCAGAATAAGACCTTCATATCGCATTTTTTTTGCTAGTAAAGTTGCTATTTCACCTAAATAATCAACTTCAGAAAGGTTTATACTTTCATTTTTCAACTGCAGATAAAGAGCTCCCCAAAGCTTTTGATCAGCATTCATTTGCTTGAGGACATCTAAGTAAGTGAGAAACTGCAGACTTGTTCCATCATATGCTGAAGCAAGATCAAATTTATGTTGACTTGATTTATAATCAACGGCACCAATACTATCATCAAAAAATTGATCTATTCTGTCAATTCTTCCTCGTAAATTAATATTATCAATAGAAAAATTACCAAGTTCACTTTGAGGCAACCCAAAAGCACTCTCGGTTGCTAAAGTTTTCATTTGATCATTTTCCAAGCCTTTTTTCAAAACAGCTGAAGTTTGCTTGACGATTTCTCCAAGATTTGCCCACGTAAATTGAGCTGTAGAATCTTGTGTAAAATAGCGAGCATAGGAAGTGTCAACGTCTTGTAAAACACTTTCCAAGTACAGATCGAAGTTTTCACTAGACAAATTCGGTTTTGTTAAAAGTTTTTCAAAAACTTCGTGGAAGAAATTACCAACTACTTTTGAATTTAAATCAATATTTTCAAAGCTTTCTAATCCCAAAGTCTGTTCTAAAAAGTATTGATATTCACAATTATAAAAACGTTCAAAACTACTTACAGAGGCATGAATTTTATCAGTGTAAATTTCTTTTACAGTCTCAGGCGCTAAAGAAACAGGAGATATATCTTGATCAAGATTGTAAATCAAACGTTGAAAATCGGCATTTTCTTTAATAAGAATACGGAATAAACTGGACCAAAAACTACGTTTATCCTCTATTCCATCACTATCTTCTTGAGCTAGCAAATATTCAATCTTTCCAATATTGGTAATGAGGGAACGTGTATTTCCGATATGTGTTACTGTCTCTAGGAGATTAACTGAAGAAACTTCACGTTTAATACTTTCTCCTAATTTTGTATGTGCAATAAATAACTGCAACAATGCAGAACTATCATCTTGTGCATTCGCATAAATTTGAGGGGTAGAAAGGACGAGTTTTTCTGTTGCTGAATTGATTAAAGAAACAGTTGTAAAGGTGTTCTTACTAGTATTTGTCACATTCAATTGTTCAATAAAACGAAAATCATGATGCGTTACATTTTGATTAATAGTCGCACGTTCTTCATCTGAAAGCAAGCTTGAATTTTTCTTTATTTTAGGAAAGTTAGCCATGGTTAAACCAATAGCATATATATATTTATTAGTTCTTGGCTCTACAAGTTCATAGTCCTTGATATTGACAACATCAACATTTGCTGGAATTTGACGATATTTTGCTCCTTTCAAACCTGCTAATATCAACTCAAGAAATTCGAGTACTTTCATTTTTTGCTCAGCAAAAACGGCCTGAAACTCCTTTAAATTAGAAAGCAGTAATTTCCAAACCTGTTCGTATTTATCTGCTAAGACATGATTTTCTTCTAACTCAGCTTGATCATAAAGGAGATTCATATTTTCCAGAACCTTGCCGTCTTGAAGAAAAAGTTGAAATTGTTCAAGCCAGTTGGCTCCCGTTTTTTCTGAACTGCCTCTCAAAAAATGCTGAAGAGCAGATGCTTCACCAAGCATCTCTTCCCTTAAAGTTTCAACCCGCTCAAGTTCCAAAAATTCACTTTCCTCAAAAGCTGTAGCAAACTTTTTTCTACCTCGAATTTTATATTTGTTCACATAGTATTCAAAGAAATCCAATGCTTCTTGACTGAAGTTTACACCACTGTAAACCTTCGTTTTAAGGAGATTGACGACGTCATTGGTACGATAATTGTTCTTTTTTATTGCATAGAGACTTTCCAATAATATAATTAAGGGATGCTGACTCATCGCTTCTTCTTGAGCATAGAAAAAAGGAATCTCATATAAATCAAAAATTTCTTGAACGGGAATTGCATAAGTTTCCACATCACCAACTAAGATCGTAAACTCTTTAAATAAAGCTCCTTGAGCTATCTTTTGCCTGATATCTTTAGCAACGGCTTCGATTTCGGCCATCTGGTTTTCAGTTTCCCAGATCTCGAAATGATCTTTATCTTTGGTCTCTAGTTCAATATTTTCTCTTTCTCGAAGAAAGTTAGTTTCCTGCTCAACCAAACGTGTCAATTTATCGTAAACTGTTGTCTTTTTTTTATGGGAACAAGGCGAGATTTTCGCAGCAAATTTACTACGAAAACGTTGAATCATCTCTAAAGCATTAGAGTAAATCGATAAAGAAAAATCTGTCAACTTATAATCTGATGAACTCGCATAAGTCCCAATAATTATTTCTGAACCTGCAGAATGAATAGCAGAAATAAAGCTTTCTTCCTCAGCAGTAAAGCGTGTATAGCCATCAATGATAATTACAGCATCCTGCAACACATGATTGAATTTGCCCTCATTTATATTTTGTACAAAATGTTGAAATTCTGAAAAATTAGCATAGGAGAGACTTAATTCATCTTCAAAACGCCTTAAAATTGCTGATAATTCCGCATTTTTAGGGCTTTTTGGTAAATCTTCATATGTTAAATTAGCCGTAACTAATTCTGCACGTAAGTTTACCAACATTTCAAGGAAAGATGGTGAACTTTGTAAACTATAATAGAGTGGTAATTCTTCTTTGGAAAAGGACTTTAACACTTTACGAAAAAGCATACTCAATCCAGATTGACTGAGTTCGACTTTTTCATCTATATTTTTTTCTTTCCGATCAAAATAGTAAGGAAGCTGTTTAAAACGTGTAACTAAGAGGTCAAAAACTGCTGTATCTGCACCTAATGAAATGCGTTCTAATATTTCCTTCTCTTTTTCAAAAGACATTGAAGACGGAACAATATAATAAACCTTTTTTTCTTCCTTCAATGACTTCTGAGCACGCCCTAAAAGAAATTGAGTTAAATCTTCTGTAATTTCAGTATAAATGATTTCCATAAAAAAATAGACCTCACTTTCGTTAAGTCTATTCTAACATTTTTTAGTTTGTTCTGACAGGTGTAATAAGCTGTACAAAACTGTCGGTATCATTTTTAGGAAGAAGTGTAAAAGGACGAACATTTGAAATGAAACGGATACGAACTTCTGGTTCTTTTATGACACGAAGCGCGTCAATCAGATATTGTGGATTAAAGCTTATTGCAATATCCTCACCTGTTTTTTCAATTGCTGTCAACTCTTCATGAACACTCCCCACCTCAGGAGAATTAGCTGTTGTAATTACTGAATCCCCTGAAACAGTAAGCTTCACAGTACCATTTGCTGTTGCATTTGATAAGAGACGAGCCCGCTCCATAGTACGACGTAAAGCAGCAACATCAAAGACGAGATTTAAACTATAATCAGCTTCGTTAGGAATTAAGCGGTTCGTATCAGGATAAGTTCCTTCAATTAATCGGCTATAATAACTGATACGTTCATTACGGAAGAGGATTTGATTATTAGCTAAGGAAATATCTAGCTCTTCCTCATCATTAGTAAAGACATTTTTAAAACTTTGAATAGACTTACTAGGAAGAACAACATCGAAATCAGAACCATCGTTTTCAAGAGCAAGCAAGCGTTGACTCATACGATGTGAGTCTGTCGCCACAGCTTTCAGGTTTTTCTTATCTGATAAAACCAAATGTACACCAGTAAAAATAGGGCGACTTTCTTGCGTACTTACAGCAAATACCGTTTCTGTAAAAATTTCTTTCAGGAAACCAACATTAATTTTAAGAGGATTTTCTTGTGAAATTTCTTGAATACGCGGATAAATTTCGGCATCTTGCCCTTTTAAGGTAATTTCTGATTTACCAGAAGTGAGTAATACTTGTTTTTGGTCTAATTCTTCAAATTCTAAAGTAAGTTCTGGCATTTGGCTTACTACACTTTCAAAGAAAGAGGCTTCCAATAATATACTTCCGGTACCAGAAATATTCATTCCAGCATCTTTATCAGAGGCAGGTAAAAAGTTCTCAATTGAAATTTGTCCATTAGAGCCTGTCAGTGTAATACCTTCAGCAGTGACTGTAATTTTTAATTTAGTTAAGGCAGGAATTGTAACTTTAGAGCCAATTGCTTGTTTTGTAATTTTTAGTGCATTTTGAAAAGCTACTTTGTTAATTGAAAATTTTATCATGATAGTCCTTTTCTTTATTTGTTTATATAAATATATTAGTAATAGTAGTAGGTCTTGTGAGTATGGGGATAAGCTCTAAAACATGAACTTTACTAAGTTTTCCACTGTGTATAAGTAGAGGATAACTCAAGGAAATCTTTTATAGTTTTCCACAGGTCCTTTTTTATTGAAACAGACGCTTAATTGCATCAATGTCTTTTTGCACATCGATGTCATTCTTCATTTTTTCCGTTATTTGCTTGTGCGCATACATGACTGTTGTATGATCGCGCCCACCAAACTCGTTGCCAATAGCGGGAAGACTGAGTGCCAATAATTCACGAATTAAATACATTGCAATTTGTCTTGGGAATGCAATTTCTTTTGGACGTTTAGGACCAATAAGATCAGCTGTTGATACATGATAGTATTTTGCAACCTCGTCTTGTATTTTTTTGACTGTCAAATTCGACAAAGGTTGCTGTGTATTACTTTTAAGAGAACGCAGTGCCTCACTGGCGGTATCAATATTGACTACCGTTTGGTTGTTTGTTTTCGCAACAAACTCTACCCGATTAAGTGCACCTTCAAGTTCACGGACATTGGAGTCAATTTGGCCAGCAATATAACTAAGAGTTTCTTGAGGGAATTCTAAATTACTGCTCTCAGATTTGGTCTGGAGTATGGCCATACGTGTTTCATAGTCAGGTGCAGTGATATCTGTCGTTAATCCCCATGAGAAACGAGTCACTAAACGCTCTTCAAGTTTATTGAGTTCTTGCGGTATACGGTCTGATGTCAGAACGATTTGAGCACCACGATCATGAAGCGTATTAAAAGTATTGAAAAACTCGTTTTGGGTACCTTCTTTATCACTAAAGAATTGGACGTCATCAAGAAGAAGTATATCTAAGTTCCGATATGTTTCTTCAAATTTTGCCATCTGTCCTTTACGTGTCGCATTGACATAGTCATTGACAAAAGTTTCTGCAGACACGTACTTCACTTTAGAATGCGGATTATCCTTTAGAATTTCATTCCCAATAGCGTGCATTAAGTGCGTCTTACCGAGTCCAGAACCACCATATATGAAGAGGGGGTTATAGACATCACCTGGTTTATCAGCAACAGCAAATGCAGCAGCTTTTGCCCATTTATTACCTTCACCTTGGATGTAATTATCAAAAATGTACTTTGGGTTTAAGCGCGTGAAGTCTGGAGTTGCTATAGCAGGTGGTTCATCAAGCCCGTCTTGTTCATTGACTTCTTGTTCTAATTTTTCTGAAACTTCTTCTTCTGAAAGTAAATTGAAACGAATTGGACGATCAAAAATTTCAAACCCAGCTGTACTGATTAGTCCTTCCTGACTCCGCCAAAAATCTTTATGAAACTTCGCCCCCACGATAATAGTAGCTACATCATTTTCAATTTCTAACAGTTGAGCAGGCTCAATGAAGAAATCATAAGACTGCGGTTTGATATTTTTTTTCGCTAATTCCTTTACTCTCGTCCAAAATTCTTTTTTTTCTTTTTGGAGAGCCATATTTTTCCTCTAATATATTAAATTTAAGTAGAACCTATTATACCATGTTGATAACTATTTATCCACCGCTGTTGAAAAAAAAACTATGTTTTTCCACAGAAGTGGAAAACTTTCCCCAAAACTGTGGATAATGTGGATAGAGAAAAAGTTTTCCACAAGAAGAAAGGGCTATATCTAGCGTTTTTAAACTTTTCCACAAAAAAGGAAAACTAAATTTTTGTGAGTAAAATTTGGGATAAAAAACCCACAGTAAATTTACTGTGGATTTTTTGTGAGTTTAATCAGGATTTCTTCAAGCTTTTCTAAACTCTCAAAAGTCAACTCAAGTTTCCCTTTTTGGAGCTTTTCATTATATGAAATTTTATTACTTATTCCTAAACTTTTTGCAAGTTCTTTTTCCTTTTCTTCTATATAAATGTTTTTTTTAATGTTTTTTTTATTACTCGTTTTTTTAATTTGTTCTTTTTGGTAAATAATATCTTCAAGTTGGCGGACATTTAGTTTTTCTTCAATAGTCCTATGAGCTAAGAAAATTTGTTTTTCTTTATTTTCTTCCGCAAGAAGCGTTCTAGCGTGAGCTAAACTAATTTTTTTATCTTCTAATAGAGTAAGTATTTCCTGAGGGAGTTTTAAAATTCTCAATAGATTTGAAATATAGGAGCGCGATTTGCCGAGATGTTGCGCGACTTCATCATGAGTCATTGAACTTTTTTCTATAATCTTCTTTATACTTGCAGCTTCCTCTAATGGACTCATATCATCACGTTGTAAATTCTCTAAAATAGAGAGTACCATCATATCGTTATCAGTATAAGAACGAATAATTGCGGGTATTTTACTAAGCTTCGCCAGTTTTGAAGCACGTAAACGTCGCTCCCCTGCTAGAAGTTCGTAGCCAAAAAGATTACTTTTACGGACAATTACAGGTTGTAGTACACCATTAACTTCTATAGAATGTGCTAATTCTTTTAATTTAACTCGATCAAAGTTTCTACGTGGTTGATAAGGATTTTTACTAATATCTTCTATATTTAGCTGATAAATTTTTTCTTCCATGTGCTAATAATATCATAAAATAGAAAAATCAAGTATAAAAATCCAAAGAATATAGACACTAAAACGTGACAACAGAGGGCTTAAACCGAACGAAAGGAAAAAAAGTGGAAAAAAACACAGTTTATTCTTGACATGGT